>JAEZYS010000020.1 GCA_023418925.1 Bacillota bacterium | reverse complement strand
ACATAAAAAAAAGCCTAATTGCTTCTGTCACGAATGAAAATTTTTGTGCGTTAGTTCTTATTTTCTGATATAATCAAGTAGTTCCATCGTACGATTGAAAAAAACAAATGGATAATAGACTATATAGATAGAGTGAATAAGGGGTTTTCACACCTCTAAGTTTGTGCCTGCATAATCAAAGAGTCTAAGACACACTTGTACAAACTTATATAATCGGATTACGTATTGATGTGAGAATGCTTGCTGAAAGGAGATTTTGATGAGAATTATCTCTTTGGACGCGGTAAAGGGAGACGAATTATTGGCTAAGGATATATTTACAGTCAGTGATTCGTTATTATTACCTGCTGGGACAATGATTAAAACAGAATATGTTAAGAGGCTCAGGGAGCTGGATATAGAGTATATTTATATAGAAGATGATCTTTCACAAGGAGTGAATCTGAAAAACAGTCTTGAATTGCAAATAAAAGAACAATGTCAAGTTGCGGTGAGAGAGCTTCTGATTAAATACTCCTATCATGAGCATGGCGAGCTGGAGGATATTAAGGTAGTTGCGGATGAAATCATCCATGATATTATGGATGAGCCTGAGGTAATATATAATCTATCCAGTATTCGGGATAAAAGTGATAGCACATACTCCCATTCCTTGAATGTTTGTGCTTTATCCGTTATTCTGGCATTTAAAATGAAGCTGTCAAAGACAAAGATCCGCGAAATTGCGATCGGTAGCTTACTTCATGATATCGGATTTACATATATAAATCCTGAGTACTATAATATTAATCTGGACACCTGCTCTGAGAAGGAGAAACGGGAGATTAAGAAACATATTATCTATGGTTATTCGGCAATTGAGAAGATGGATTGGCTATCCTCTATGGCGAAGGATATTATTATCAGCCATCATGAGAGATTAGACGGAAGCGGGTACCCGTTCCATTTAAAAGAGGAACGAATTAAAATAGGAAGTAGAATTGTAGCTGTATGCGATGAATTTGACAGCAGGGTATACGGCAATTATACTACAAGAATGAAGGTTCATGATGCGATTGATTATATTGTGAGTAAGGTAGGCGTCTTATTTGATCTTCGCGTTGTAAAAGCATTTATAGATTCGGTTGCTGCATATCCTACCGGAAGCTTAGTACGAACGAATGAAGGGGAGGTGGGGATCGTGCTAAGCCAGAATCCACAGTGTCCTACCAGACCGATAATTCGTATTGTTGAGGATAAGGATGGGAATAAACCGGAGATTTGGATCGAGAAGAATCTGACTAAGGAGTTAACACTATTTATTACGGATACATTGGATATTTAATAGTATTCATCATAGGAATTATATGTAAAATGTGGATAACATCAGATTTTTGTGGATATTCGACCTAAATCAAAGCCTTATCGTGGAGGAATCCGGTTAGTAATTCGAATAAATCATATATTTTTGGCTATCATTATCAGGTATCGGTTCGAATCGCTGTTATGATAGCCATTATTATTGCATAATTTTAAAATAGATTCATAAGCCTAAGACTAGGATAAGAATATATGGTTTCGTAATGAAGGCCTTTTGCTCCAATCGCACAATTACAAGTAAGCTTACCATATAATCACTACGCATTTATCGTAACATAGAAACGTGCATTCATTGTTACGATTGAAAGCGTAGGAGCAGGATGATTACGCTGTTTAAGTGATTGATAGAAGAGAATATAAGAAAATAAAGGGAACTGTGGTTTTTTGCGAATATATGCTACTTGCGTACCGTTATAAAATATGATATAAATAATTATTACATGAAATATGGTGAAAACACGTAGAATATAATAACTTTAGCCCATAATGGGATTGGATAGAATGGAAGTGATATAATGCATAGCTATATGAGAGCGATTGGATTTAGTAATATAAATACACGTACAGAATTAGAACAGTTATTAAATCATACTTTAGAGAAGCCTAAGAAACAGCGTACAGTACAATTAAGCAGCAATACCAGCTTAGCGGAGATTACCACAGAATATGGAGACGGCTTAGGTATAACAATTCGCGGTGAGTTTGATGAGACTAATAAATTTCACATGGAACATTATTTTCCGAGTCTGAATGGATTGTTTGTTAGTACTCGGGAAGAAGTCGGAATTAATAAGAGAGTGGATTCTGATGCATATACAGGAATGTGCGACGATTTTCGTATTGGTGTGTCCTTGATATTCTACTTACAGAATGTAGTGGAATATCTGGAGAAGAAGAATCAGAATATGCCGATGAGTACTTCATTTCCGGTTACTCTTGCCGCTTTATCCTTGGAAGGAAGAATTCTTCTTCCGATTGAGATGGATGAGGTACAGGTTCGTAATATTACAGCTGAAACTAAGCACAGGAATAATCTGATTGCTGAAGCAAAAAAGGGGAATCAGGATGCGATTGACAGCCTGACGATTGATGATATTGATACCTATGCTATGATTTCAAGAAGAGCAAGGAAGGAAGATGTCTATTCCATCGTGGATACCTCTTTCATTCCCTTTGGTTCAGAATCAGATAATTACAGTATAATAGCAACGATCATCGAATGCAGTGAAATTGTTAATGAGTATACGAAAGAGGAAGTGTATGATTTGCAATTAGTGTGCAATGACATTACATTCCGATTATGTATTAATAAACAGGACCTTCTCGGAGAGCCTATGGTTGGACGAAGATTCAAAGGAAACATTTGGATGCAAGGAAATATTGGTTTTTCTGAGCAGACGAAGGATTGATTTTTTAGTTAGATTATTGACTTAGCGTGCAGGAAATAGTAGAATAGATACGTTGCGTACGTAACAATGGTTTTACGGAATGCATGCTGATGAAATATATAATAAGTGCCCTCATAGTTAAATGGATATAACAAGCCCCTCCTAAGGGCTAGTTGCAGGTTCGATTCCTGCTGAGGGTGTCTGAGAAAAAGAGGTTTTCACATAGATATGTGAGAACCTCTTTTTCATGTTAGGATTCCATCAAGCAAGTCTTCTAGCATTTATGCGAGTAAAGCTTATGAATAGGAATTTATGAATTTGCTTTACATATTTTTTCTTGTTAACATAACAATTTTTACGTAATATATATCCAGTATTTGCGAGCATTTTCAAATAAATTTGATTGGTTTACATAGATTTTACAAAAACTATACAGAATCATGGTATCCGAGTCTTTACTATCATGATATTTTTGAATTGTAAACAGAAGGAAGAAAAAAATAATAAGGAGAATATTATATGGTTAAATTTAGAAAGGTAGCAGCATTTTTATTGATAAGCTTATTGATGGTAGGCGCATTAAGCGCTTGCGGTAAACAAAATGAGAATAATTCACGTACTGATATAGGAAATAATGAGGCAAATAACGGCACTGGGGCAAACTCTGATCTGAGTGGAACAATAACCATGGCAGGCTCCACCTCCATGGAGAAGTTTTCTAATGTAGTAGCGGAAGCGTTTATGGAAAAATATCCTCAGGTTATGGTATCCGCTGAGTTCATCGGTTCCTCTGCAGGAATAGAAGCAGTGCTTGCAGGTACAGTGAACATCGGAAATGCATCCAGAGCTTTAAAGGATACGGAGAAGAGCTCCGGAGCAGTTGAAAATATTGTGGCAATTGACGGTATTGCAGTAGTTCTTGATAAAGCCAATACAGTAACCAATCTTACAAAGGATCAGCTGATACAGATTTACACCGGACAGGTTAATAACTGGAGCGAACTGGGCGGGATAAACCAGCCAATCGTAGTAGTTGGCAGAGAGGCAGGTTCCGGTACTAGAGGAGCATTTGAAGAGTTGCTAGGCATTGAAGATCAATCTAAGTATTCCAATGAAATTAACAGTACCGGAGGTGTTATGGCGAAGGTTTCATCAACACCCGGAGCAATTGGATATGTATCCCTTGATATTGTTGACAATACTGTAGTAACCGTAAATATAGATGGTGTAGAGCCAACCGAGGAGAATATTAAAGCCGGGTCTTATCTGCTAAGCCGTCCCTTCGTAATGTCTACTAAAGGTGAGATAACTACTCAGAGCAAAGAGGTTCAAGCATTATTTGAATATCTTAAAACGGATGAATGTAAAGAAATAATAAAGAGCATCGGGTTAATCACAGTTGATTAATAAGAGAAGATAAAGATTATGAAAAAACTTCCTTATAAGAAGAGAGCAGTTAATAACTTCTTATAAGGAAGAATTATTCCGATAGTAAAGCTATTGATTATGGGCAGTATATATATTGAGTCATGATCTTGGTAAGAATATTATTGAATAAAAAGTTCTGGAAGGGGCATGTATGAGTGAGAAAAGTTATTCTATCATAGGAAGTTATAATACGAAAAATACAGTCGAGAAAATAGCAGAGGTGATATTCATTGTCTGTGCATTTTTCGCTGTATTAGCGGTATTTTCTATTTCCTTATATATGATTATCAGCGGTACTCCTGCAATTTTTGAGGTTGGTCTGATTGATATTCTATTTAGTACAAAATGGGCGCCAACGGCTGCGGAACCCAGCTATGGTATCCTTTATGTTATCCTTACATCCATTATTGGTACCTCTTTAGCTATTCTGATTGGTGTTCCGATTGGAGTTATGACTGCAGTATTTTTGGCTGAGACAGCTCCAAAGCAGCTGGCTGGAGTTGTAAAACCGGCCGTTGAGTTACTGGCGGGAATCCCCTCTGTGGTTTATGGTCTGCTGGGAATTCTGATACTTAACCCATTAATCTATAAATTAGAAATGGTAATATATAAAGATGATCCGACGCATCAGTTTACCGGTGGCTCTAATCTAATATCTGCCGTGTTGGTACTGGCAATCATGATCCTGCCAACTGTAATCAATATTAGTGAAGCTGCCTTAAGGGCTGTACCAAAGCATTATAAGCAGGCATCCTTGGCATTAGGCGCAACCCATATCCAGACTATATTTAAGGTACTTATCCCCGCAGCAAAATCTGGTATTGTTACAGCAGTTGTACTAGGTGTCGGCAGAGCCATCGGTGAAGCCATGGCAATCAGCTTAGTTGCAGGAAACGGAGCAAATATACCACTACCTTTTAATTCGGTGCGCTTCTTAACCACTGCTGTGGTAAGTGAGATGTCTTATTCGGCCGATACACATAAGAGAGTCTTATTTACGATAGGATTAGTATTGTTTACCTTCATTATGATTATCAATCTGGTACTGAACAGAGTGATGAAGGGAGGAAAAGATAATGCTGACAGCTAATAGCATTTATGATAAGAAAAGAAAGCCACTGGATGCCTTTGCGCATGCCCTCATCTATTTCTGTGCATCGGTTTCGATCTTATTGTTAGCAGGTATTGTTGGTTATGTTACTTTTCGGGGGATTTCCTCAATCAGCTGGTCTTTTCTGACTACAGTACCAAGTGCGATCAAGGGTACCTTCGGTATTGCTGGAAATATAGTAAATACCATATATATTATTATAATAACCTTGCTTATTGCAGTTCCCTTTGGTGTAGGGGCAGCCATTTATCTGAATGAATATGCGAAGCCCGGAAAACTGGTCAGCCTGATTGAGTTTACGACAGAGACTCTGGCAGGTATTCCTTCCATAGTATTTGGACTTTTTGGCTATGTGTTCTTTGGAATTACATTAAAACTAGGCTATTCCATACTGACGGGCGCATTAACACTATCACTTATGGTATTGCCGTTAATCACCAGAAATACTCAGGAGGCGTTAAAGACAGTACCGGTAAGTTATCGCAGTGGTGCTTTAGGAATCGGTGCTACAAAATGGTATATGATACGGACGATTCTCCTACCTTCTGCTATGCCAGGCATTATAACCGGAATCATCTTATCCATCGGGCGTATCGTAGGTGAATCGGCAGCCCTTTTATTCACTGCCGGAAGTGGCTATCTACTGCCTAAACTTGGACAGTACGGTGAGGGCTTACTGGAGAAGGTAGTTCAACCCGGTGGTACATTAACGATTCAGCTTTTCCTTAGTATGGAGAAAGCGCAGTATGATTCAGCCTTTGGGATTGCCCTGGTACTATTAGTGATTGTATTCGGAATTAATATGCTGACGAAATATCTATCTAATAAATTCAATGTGAACAAATAGAGAATGCTCGAAAGGCAGAACGGAGACATATATGTTAAAGGATAAGATTAATACGAAAAATTTACATCTTTATTATGGTACGAACCATGCATTAAAGGGTATTGATATGAACATCAAGGAAAAAGCCATCACTGCGTTTATCGGTCCTTCCGGATGTGGAAAATCAACCTTTCTAAAGACATTGAACCGTATGAATGATCTCGTCACAGGCGTTAAGATTGAAGGTATGGTTACCTTGGATGGCGAGAATATCTACGATCCGAGGGTTGATACAACGTTACTTCGAAAGAAAATCGGTATGGTATTCCAGCAACCCAATCCATTTCCGATGTCCATCTATGATAATGTAGCTTATGGTCCAAGAATCCATGGGATTAAGTCAAAAGCGAAGCTGGATCAGATCGTAGAGGAAAGTCTCCGGGGGGCGGCTCTCTTTGATGAAGTGAAGGATCGACTTAAGAAGTCTGCGCTTGGTTTGTCCGGAGGACAGCAGCAACGACTTTGCATTGCCAGAGCCTTAGCAGTAGAACCGGAGGTAATCCTGATGGATGAGCCGACCTCTGCACTTGACCCGATTTCCACATTAAAGATAGAGGACCTGATGTCTGAGCTGAAAGAAAAATATACGGTTGCCATTGTTACCCATAATATGCAACAGGCGGCTAGAATCTCCGATTATACGGCGTTCTTTCTTGTTGGTGAGGTAATTGAGTTTGCCCCGACAGATACCCTGTTCACCAGACCGGTTGATAAGAGAACGGAGGATTATATTACTGGTAGATTCGGTTGATACCGAGATTTGACACGGGAAACCACTTCAACTATAATTATAAATAAAAGGAGGTATTATTATGACCGCTCGACTTAGCTTTGAACATGAGCTCCAGTTATTAAAAGAGAATCTTGTAGAAATGGGGCAGCTTATTGAAGCTGCTATTGAAAAAACCTTAGTTGCTTTTGAGGGACAGAATGAAGCTTTGGCAAATGAAATTATACAGGGAGATAGAAATGTTAATGATATAGAAAAAACCATCGAGGCAAGATGTCTTTCCTTGATTCTGAAGCAACAGCCGGTTGCCAGAGACTTAAGAATTGTTACAACAGCGTTAAAGGTTGTTACAGATATGGAACGAATCGGTGACCATGCAGCCGATATCGCTGAGCTTATTATACGCGAGAAACGGGATACGGTTTATGATCTGGTAAAACATATTCCGGAGATGGGTGTTGTTGCGAAATCCATGGTTCATGATGCAGTTCGTGCATTTACCATGGTGAATGTAGAAGAAGCGAAAGAAATCATGAAGCGTGATGATGTTGTAGATGAACTTTTTGATAAGGTGAAGGATGAGGTGGCATCTCTGTTACGATCTTCCACCCAGCATGTTGATCAATGTGTCGATATTCTTATGATAGCAAAGTATTTTGAGCGTATCGGAGACCATGCAGTAAACATCTGTGAATGGACAGAATTCCATGAAACCGGCTCTGTTAATAATGTAAGAATCCTATAAGCTGTGTATTAATAGAATGGAGATTATAATGGAACGAATCTATGTAATCGAAGATGATGAGAATATCAGAGAGTTGCTTAAGATTGCGCTGGAAGGCTTCGGATATTCCATAAAAGCCTACGAAGCAGCGGAGCCAGCGTTAAGGGATATGAAAGAGGAGCATCCGGATCTTGCAATATTTGATCTGATGCTACCGGGGATGGATGGTTTATCGGCAATTCGTATATTAAGACAGGATATTCAATTAAAAGGCACTCCTGTTATTTGCCTTACGGCAAAGGATAAGGAATTAGACAAGGTAATGGGACTTGATGTCGGTGCAGATGATTACATCACTAAGCCCTTTGGAGTCTTGGAACTTGCTGCCAGAATTCGCTCCCTGCTTCGCAGATCGAAGAATGAGGATGTAAGTGATATGATTATAATCGATACCTTGAAGATTAACCCTCAGACAAGAGAGGTGACCAACAATGGTAATCCGGTTGAGCTTACTTATAAGGAATATGAGCTATTAATGTATTTGATTGATCATGATGTAAGGGTAGTCAGCAGAGATGAGCTGTTGAATCAGATCTGGGGTTATGAATACGATGGAGAATCCAGAACACTGGATATTCATATCCGTACCCTGCGTCAGAAACTTGGAACAATTGGTGTTGAACGCATAAAGACAGTTCGAAGTGTAGGATATCGATTCTCTAAAACATAGTTAAATATCGGAGGGTACGTGAAACGAGCAATATTTCAGAGATTTATACTTATAGTATCACTGGCGCTTGTCCTATGCGGCAGTATTTTTAGTACAGCCATCAGCCAGATTATACTAGACCGTACCGAGGAAAATATGCTCTATACGGTTAAAATTACAGATCATAGCTTGGACTATGAGGGTAATCTTAAAGTTCAGGTAGATGCGTTGAAGCAGGTGGAAGGGAATGAACGGACCCGTTTTACGGTAATTGATCTTAACGGTAAGGTCATTGCGGATAGTGAGGTAGAAGACAGTAACACCATGGAGAATCATAGTGACCGTGAAGAGGTGAAAGAAGCATTGGTAAATGGCCTCGGTTATGCAACACGTAAATCGGAACCCTTAAGACTGCCCATGCTGTATGTTGCCACTGTCTCTGAAAATCATGAATATATTATCCGTATGGCAGTTCCATTCTCCGGAGTTGAGCAGTATGCCGGCTTACTGTTTCCTGCTATCCTAATCAGTATCGGAGTTACTTTGATCGTATCTATTTTTATTGCGAACAGTTTTGCCTGCTCTGTAACGAAGCCTCTGAATGAAATCGCTGGGGAGCTAAATAAGCTATCACAGGATAAGCCGGAGTTTCATTTTAAAAAATATAAATATAACGAGATGAATGTCATAGCAGATACCACAATGAAGATGTCCCAGTCTGTTAAAGAATCAATCGATCGAATTGAATTTGAACGTATGGTTCGTCAGGAATTTTTCTCCAATGTTTCTCATGAACTTAAGACACCTCTTACCTCAGTTCGTGGTTATCTGGAATTATTGGAGAATAATATTGTAGCAGATGAGAATATGAAGAAGGATTTCCTTTCAAGAATCAAGAAGGAAACCATCAACATGACAAGTCTGATTAATGATATTCTGATGATATCAAGACTGGAGACGAAGGAAGCAGAGGTTACCTTGTCGGATGTACGCCTTGCTCCTCTCGTAAAGGAGGTCTGTACCTCGCTAGAGCCACTTGCCAAGGAATATCAGGTAAATATTAACACCAGTTGCAGACCGCTCATGATATATGCTAACACCCAGCAGCTTCGAGAGCTGTTGAGTAACCTGATCATAAATGCCATAAAATATAATAAGCCGGAGGGGAAGGTAGGGGTTACCGTAACCTCCGAACAAAATGCAATTATTATTATTGTGGAAGATACTGGAGTCGGAATACCTGAGGATGCTAAGGTAAGAATTTTTGAACGCTTTTATCGAGTAGATAAGGGACGTAGTAAAAAAGTAGGCGGAACAGGCCTCGGACTTTCCATAGTGAAGCATATTGTCAATTATTACAATGGCTCCATTGAGGTACAAAGCAAAATAGGTGAGGGCACAAAGTTTACGGTGAGGCTACCAAAGCATTCCGAGTTATTCACCGAGCAGGTAGATAAGACCGAATAATACATGATGAATATAACATTTATGGCTAAACAGAGTTCGATTAAGATATGCTATCCCCTTAAAGTGAACAGTTTTATTTTAAACTGAGTACCATTATGGGAGCATAATTTTATGTCGAGCTCTTTTCTTGTATTAAAGGATTATTTCACAAATGTCATGCGGAAAGGGAACGAGGTTCACTAGGATTGGCATACATAGAACAGGTGTAAATAAAACTTTAGTCCTAGGCGTAAACTTTTTATATCGTTATGACGATATATATTAAAATGCGACTTTCGTCAAAAAATCGAAGTCGCTGATAAGGCGAGGATAGGGGCAGATCTGTATGAAGAAGAAATTAAATATTATTTTTTTTAGCTTATGCTTTTTAGGCTCTGTTATTACAGAAGCATATTTTATGGAAGCAGGAGAGGGTAATCTATTCAATATAATAGCGCTTGGCATAGTTATACTGATAACGGGGTACCTTTTGATGGACTCCATTCGAAGCAAGCTGTCAGATAGCGGGAAAGAGATACAAAAATATATTGACAAGATGTATCTTGAGGAGACAGTGCGCTTAAATGAACGTTATAATGAATTACTGAACCTGCAGAAAGCAACTTATACTGCGACAAAGAAGAATACAGCGGCAATTTCCGAGCAATTGGAGAAGCTTATCGATAGAGTGGACTCCATGGAGGGGAATAATGCCAAGGCCCTTCAAATGCTTACCGATTTACAGATGAAGGCGCTGGAAGGACAGAAAAAGTCCCTTAGCCTTGAGGTTAATTATAATAAAGAGAATACAGGACAGTTGATGAAAGCCATCAGTGAGTCAGGAAATCAAGCAGAGACAATAGAGCTGCTTGGCAGGATAGCAGATCAAATTAAGGATAGTACTCAGGTGTTACAACAGGAGTTACAGAATATGAGTATTACTGTTCAGGCACCATCTGTGAGTAATCAATATTCTGAGAACAGCTGGAATATAAATACAGAACCAAGAGTAGAGAACCTTACTGAGACAGGATGGGAAGTAGATGCAGAAATAGAGTTGGGTGCTAAGGTTAGCGGTTGGAACAGTGATGCAGATACCCTCCCGGAGGAAGAAAACATAGGCTGGAATTCAAGTGTGGAGCTGGAGGCGACAGAGTTAAGTAACGGTTGGAGTACATCTGCGGTTCAGGAGGAATCTAGCTCCGAAGAAGCCATAAGCAAACTGGAAGCGGAAGAGCCGGAAACCCAAATTAAAGAGATAAAGCCCCTATATGAAGACGCGAATAAGGCTTTATCTGCAGATGAAATTGCAGCCCTATTCGCATCCTATGGTCAATAATTATAAATCCAGAAAATTATCATCTTTATATAATTTCCGTTTCGCTCGTTTTTTATAATAAGCATTTCTACGTTTCAGACGTGGAGCTTCAACTAATACAAAATACAGAATTATTATTAATACGAATAATCCTACAATACCACTCAGAATTATCGGACGAAGGCTCTTATCCTCTTTCGCCGTCGAAGAATCCTCGGGGGCGGAAGTAGGGTTATTTTTTTCTGCTTCAGAGTGCGTTAATCGCAAGGGCTGATCATTATTATATAGAATGTCAGCGCCACCGACATACTTACCGTTATAGGAATATGAGATCTTACCTACGACAGTATTGTTCTGAGGTGTCGTAGTCTGTTCGGATGCAGGGTAAAAGGTAACCTCTTTCTTTGCATCTTTAAAGGAGGCACTGTTCGGTAATACAAGATATCCCTTTTCATCCGTAGATATGGGTGAGGAAATCTCACTTAACAAGGGATTATAACGGTTAAACATCGGAGATTCTGCTAATGCCTGTGATGATTCTAAATCAGCAATTGGGTAGATG
>JAEZYS010000003.1 GCA_023418925.1 Bacillota bacterium | reverse complement strand
CTGCTCGCAACCTTAATTCCTTGCTATATTTCTTGTTCTTATGACTTTTTCTTTGCATAACAAATCCCCTTAATGTAGTCTTGAAATTTTTTCTTTTTCAAGTGTCTACTCTAAGGGGATTATATCAGTCTTCCGTGCAGGCTGTTTTTATTGATTTATAATTGAATAAAGCTCACTTTTCTTAAAACCAGTAAGCTTTGCAACTGTCTTGCAGGCATCAACTGCCTTCTCACCCTTGTCAATAAGCTTTTTTACCTGTTCTATCGCATCATCAATAGTCATGCCTTCCTCTTCATCCGGAACATAACCGTCAACAACAAGAACAAACTCACCCTTAGGGGTTACAACATCATAGTATTCCAAAGCTTTAGATAGAGTAGTCCTGATGACTTCCTCGTGTATCTTTGTAAGTTCCCTGCAAATAGAAATCCTTCTGTCACCAAAATACTGAAACATATCACTTAGTGTAGCTATCAGCTTATGAGGTGCTTCATAAAATACAAGCGTGTGAGTATCCTTTGAAACAGATTGAAGATGATCATATCTCTGTTTTTTTGTAACCGACAGGAATCCCTCAAAAGAAAATCTTGATGTTGTAAGCCCACTGATAGCAACTGCTGAAGCCATTGCTGTAGGTCCCGGAATCACTTCTGTCCTTATCCCGTTTTCAGCACATAGTCTTACAAGATCCTCACCTGGATCAGAAATGCAAGGCATACCAGCATCAGAAACAACAGCACAGTTTTCACCGCCATGAATTCTTGCAATAATGCCTTCAGAAACCTGACGCACAGAATGTTCATGGTAGCTCACAAGAGGCTTTTTTATTTCAAAATGATTGAGGAGTTTGACCGTAACCCTTGTATCCTCAGCGCATATAAAATCAACACTTTTAAGCGTTTCAACGGCCCTGAAAGTAAAGTCCCCGAGGTTACCGATAGGAGTACCTACAATATATAAAATTCCTGCCACTATTATTTCCTTTCAAATAATCACTCGTATTGTGTTCCATAAATTCTCATAAGTTCATCTGAAAATCCATTCTCGCCATTTATATAAAGCTGCGGAAGAACCTTCATAAATGCTTTACTTCCCTTTTTCCCTTCAATAAGGAAAAGCCATGGAGCATCATGAGGTGTTTTACTCACAAATCTGAGCTGTTTTGGCTCAATATTATAGTTTTTCATCGCAGTAATTACATCTGCAAGCCGTTCAGGACGATTGCATATACAAAGCTTTCCACCAAATTTGAGAAGTCTAGAAGCCGCTCTGCATACATCATCAATGTTGCATAGAATTTCATGTCGTGCAATTTTCTGCGCCTCTGAACAACTCTCAATGCCTGCATTTGTAGCCTTATATGGAGGGTTGCAGGTTACAACATCAAGCTTATCAAGAGGAGCGTCACTCCAAAGTTCTTTCAGATCAGCATGAACAGGGATAATGTTCTCAATCTTATTTTTATCGACAGAGACTTTAAGCTGTTCAACTGCAAGTTCTTGAATATCAACACCATAAATTATCTGCGGATCATAATTTATCTTCATAAGCAAAGGAATAATTCCGCATCCCGTACCGAGATCGCAGACTTTATCCTTATGTCTCGGACTTGCAAAATCAGCAAGCAAAAATGCATCCGTTCCAAACTTATGATCTTTTGTAATACATATTTCAACATTATTTTTTAACTTTTCAAAGGATATTTCCTGCAAACTGATCTCTCCCCAATAACTATCCGACCATTATCTTACCTTCCGGATAAACTTCATTTTTCTTGCGTTTTTCTCTGTTCAGCGTAAGGGACATTGCAAATGAAATAGGCCCTACACGTCCGATAAACATTGTAATGCTCAGAATAACGCGGGCAAAAGCACCCACTTTAGCAGTAACACCTGACGAAAGTCCAGTTGTTGAAAAAGCAGAAACCGCCTCAAACGCAGAATCTATACCCGAAATATCTCCTTGCGGACATGAGTAGATTGTAATTACAGCTGTCATCATAGCAACCAATCCTGCAAGGACAATGATTGAAAGTGACTTATAAACAGCGTCCTTTTCAATTTTGTGACCCAAAATGATTGTATCAGACTTATTCTTTATAACGCTGATAATAGTCATAACAACAATCATAAATGTTGTAATCTTAATACCGCCACCTGTTGATCCAGGGGCTACACCGATAAACATCAGAAAAATTCCAACAAGCTTTGTAATGGAATGCATCCCGGTAATATCAATAGAGGCAAAACCTGCTGTTCTGAACGTCACAGATTGGAAAAATGAGTTCCTGAGTTTACCCATAAACTCCATATCACCAAGTGTATTTGGATTATTCCACTCACATATCAACATAAGTAAAGTACCAATTATTATAAGTCCAGCTGTTGTTGAAAGTACAATTTTTGACTGAAGCATTAATTTCTTTGTCTTTCTGAAGTTAATTAAATCAGTCCAGACAATAAATCCCATTCCTCCAAAAATAATCAACAAAGGAACAACAAGCATTACAATAGGGTCATCATTAATAGGCATAAGACTTGCAAACGGAGTTTCAACACCTCCGATTACATCGAATCCTGCATTGCAGAATGCACTTATTGCAATAAAAAATGAAAAATAAATTCCTTGTAATCCGTATTTCGGTACAAAGGAGAACATTAAAAGAATTGCTCCAGTAAATTCAATAGCAAAAGCTATTCTAATAATATTTTTTACTGCATATTTAACATCAGAGAAATTATCGACACTGACAGATTCTGATGCAATCTGCATAGATCTCAACTCAAGTTTTCTTCCAATAAAGAAACTGAAAAACGATGTTAATGTAACAAGACCAAGACCGCCTATCTGTATCATCAGAATAATAACAATCTGGCCAAACACTGACCAATATGCTCCTGTATCCTCAATGATAAGACCTGTTACACATGTTGCAGATGTTGCAGTAAAAAGACATGTTATCGGGTTTGTAAATTCCCCTGACTTTGAAGAAAACGGCATAGAAAGAAGTAAAGCTCCTACTACAATAACCAAGAGAAAACTTAGAACAATTGTAGAAGTTGGTTTTAGAGCTTTTGGCTTAGATTTAATAACTGGCATAATTATGACTATGCTGTCAAATGACAGCATTTCTCCTTTCGGGTCCACTTAATTATAATAAATATAATAATACAGGATCCTCTAAAATATATTCGTACACTTATCAAAAAGTCATTTAGTTGACTTCTGATTTATTTTACTTATTCCTGTTTTTATCTTATCAACAACTGCATTGGAATTGATTTTTCCCTTAAGCATTTCCATTGCATCAGTATATGTAACCGACCTAATATTCGGGAAAGCCTTGATAATACGCTTTGTTGCGCTGTCAAGGTTATTTACAAGTTTATCATACCTTGCCTTGATTTCAAGAGTTTCCTCAGAAATATTGGAACCTATCAGAATAGAATTTTTTATAAGAAGATTAGACAACTCATCTATCTGTTTAAGCCTTTCATTCAGATGTGCAACAGTAGAAACAGAAACAATAAAGTCAACAATAAAAAGTATACTCATTATCACTATAAATACTAACCCGGCAGGAACAGGCATAAAATCAATACCCTTTACTACAATAGGCTGAATTACTCTGAGTACAAATGTGCATCCCAATCCCCAATATATAGAGTGGCTAAGACATATAAGTCCTTTGTAATTAAACCTCTCATGTGAATAATCCCACCAACGGTTATGGAATATTTTCTCCATAGCAAGCCCGACAGCCAATTCAAAAACTGTACAAACAAGACTTGAAGTAACAAACAGCAGTATAATAGTATGTTGAATAGGCCTCAACAGGGTAACAACAAGAATTACACCTACGCCATAGATAGGACAGAATGGCATATTAAAAAAGCCTCTGTTCTGATACTCTCCCGTCTCCAGTGTCATGTAGCATACTTCAATTCCCCATCCTACAAATGACCAGAAACAAAAAATCAGAAACATCTGATACAAACTGAATTCAAAAAAAGGCAGAACCGTCATAATAATCTCAATTCCTTTCGTTATTTATTCTAATTACAAATCAAAATAAATAGCTGCGCGAAAAGTAATTTTCACGCTATCAGTCTCCCTTATTATATAAATAACAACTTATTTTTTTCAATATCGCATTAAGTATATACCATTTTTTGAAATGTGTCAACACAAGAAAATTTAACAAGCAGCCTGCGCATTATAATCGGCAAGCTGCTGTTATCTTCTATAAAATTATGCACTTGTAATACTAAGCTGATCCTTCTTTACTGAAAGCTTGATTGAAGAAATATTCATTCCTGCGTTTTCGACAATAAGTTCAGCAACCTTATCCTCAACCTCTGTACGGATAACCTTTCTGATATCTCTTGCACCGAACTTCTTTCCAAAAGCCTTGTTTGCAATATATTCAAGAGACTTCCTGTCATACTTAAATGTTATGCCCTTTTCTTCAAGTGGCTCAACCATCTCATCAAGCATAAGAGCAGCAATATTATTGTAGTTCTCCAGTGTAAGCGGTTTGAACGTAACGACTTCGTCAATTCTGCTAAGGAATTCAGGACGTAAGAAATCTGAAAGTGCCTTCATAGCCCTTTCCTTTGAAACCTGAGCTTCTGTCTTGTTGAAGCCGACACCTGAACTCTTGTCAGTTGAACCTGCATTTGAAGTCATGGCAATAATGGTGTTTTCAAAGTTTACGGAACGCCCTTGCGCATCGTTTATCTTGCCTTCATCAAGAATCTGAAGAAGTATATTCATTACATCCGGATGAGCCTTTTCTATTTCATCAAAAAGAATAACCGAGTAAGGCTTTCTCCTTACCTTTTCAGTAAGCTGTCCTGCATCATCATAACCAACATATCCAGGAGGTGAACCGATTATTCTTGAAACAGAGTGTTTCTCCATAAATTCTGTCATATCAAGTCTGATAAGCGGGTCTGTTCCGTCAAAAAGTTCTGACGCAAGTACCTTGACAAGCTCAGTCTTACCAACACCTGTAGGACCAACAAAAATGAATGAAGCAGGTCTGCGGCGCTTGTTTAACTGAACTCTTGCACGTCTTACAGCCTTTGAAACAAGCTCAACAGCTTCATCCTGACCAAGAATCTTTACTTTAAGCTTCTTATCAAGTTCCGCAAGCTTCTGATACTGTGTTTCTATAATTTTTGAAGCAGGAATACCTGTCCAGAGTTCTACAACCTTTGAAAGATCGTCTTCAGTAACATACAGTTCGTCAAGTTTTTTATCATTTTTGTCTTTCTGATCCTTAAGTCTAATAAGCTCTGCCTTTTCCTCTGCAAGCTTTTCAAAATCAGGCTCACTCTGCTCTTCAAGCTCATGCACCTTGACTTCCTGTTCGATGATATCCTTAGTAAGCTTATCATTGTCTCTTAATTCTGTGCTTCTGATACTTCTGCATGCACATGCCTCGTCAAGCAGGTCAATAGCCTTGTCAGGAAGGAACCTGTCATTGATATATCTTTCTGAAAGAACAGCACACATTCTAAGCAGAGCATCTGAAATTTTTACACGATGATGCTCTTCATAATATTTTTTTATACCCATAAGCACGCCAACAGTATCTTCAATTGATGGCTCATTTATAGTAACAGGCTGGAATCTACGCTCCAGAGCACTGTCTTTTTCAATGTATTTGCGGTACTCATTGAATGTTGTTGCACCAATAACCTGAACCTCGCCTCTTGATAAAGCAGGTTTGAGAATATTTGCAGCATTCATTGAGCCTTCACTGTCACCAGTTCCGACAAGGTTATGCACTTCGTCAATGAAAAGAATAATATTCCCTTCTGCCTTAACCTCGTCAATAAGTCCCTTTACTCTGCTTTCAAACTGACCTCTGAATTGAGTTCCTGCAACAAGAGCAGTAAGATCCAGCAAGAAAAGTCTCTTATTTAGAAGATTGAACGGAACATCTCCAGCAACAATCTTCTGTGCAATACCTTCAGCAATAGCAGTCTTTCCGACACCAGGCTCACCGATAAGGCAAGGGTTGTTCTTTTGTCTGCGGGAAAGAATCTGAACAGTTCTTGCTATTTCCTTTTCTCTTCCAATAATATTGTCAAGCTTGTTATCTATTGCCCTTTGGGTAAGGTCAGTACAGTAACTGTCAAGGAATTTCAATTTCTTTGACTTTTTATCCTGTTTCTTTTCACGCTTTAAATTATCAGCTTTCTTCTCAAATAATTTGTCCTCATTCATAGAATCAGAGTTCATATTTTTTGACATATTCGGAAGTCCGCCAAGAAGATTCTGAATAAAGTTAGGAATTGATCCTGTGCCTCCGAGTTCAAATGAATCCCCGTCCATAGTATCAAGATCAGTCATTTGATCAGAAAACTCCTCAACCTCATCATCACCAATTCCCATCTGATCCATATATTCTTTAACCTGTGGAATTCCAAGCTCTTTTGCACAGACAAGACAAAGCCCCTCATTGTGCTTTTCTTCACCCTGCATTGCTGTTATGAATACCACAGCCATTCTTTTCTTACATCTGCTACAAAGCATATTAATTATCATTCCTTTCAGCTATCTGTTACAGTTCCGCAATGCAATTATTCTTGCAGAAAACAAACAGACAGCGGGCGTGAAAAGTAATTTTCACATTAATTATCCAAAATTTAATCAGCACTGCTATGACAGAATATTAATTACTATTTTGTATAAATATTTAAACAAAATTGTATCAGAAATTACTGTGCTGTTTATAAAATTAAATGAATTATCAGTAAAATTCGTAATTACAATAATTATTGCCGTCGCAACAGTCAGTATAAGAAGTGCCTGTACAAGTCCGAGAACCCCTCCGAAAAAGCGGTCAACGCCTCCGACAATAGGAATTTTCTTTACTATACCGGCTGTCCTTGCAATAATTCTAACTGCAATCATTACAACAGTAAATATAATACCGAATGTAATAACCCTTACTGCCTTCAATACAACAGGCCTTACTATTTTTGTTTCAATATATTCAGCAGCCTTGTTTTTCTGATCGTTAAGAGAGAAAAACTCGTCAGACGGCTTTTTCTCATCAATATAATTCTTTATATCATCAGCAATATCATCCGGCAAAGCATCAGAAAGTGACTCTCCTATTAACTGATAATACTTTTTAAATACATCTGTTAGTGTATCATTAATATCATTTTTAGTCAACTCCGAATTTTCTTCCGAGCTGTAATCACCATTAATTACATTATTGTAATTAAAACCTTCAAGAGCATAACCCTTCTCCTCAAGAGAATCAGCAATCTGCTCCTCAACGTTATATTCAACAGAATCAATCTTGTTCTGGATTACATTCATAACAGAAGGGTGAATAAAGTTGTCATACACCTTTTCTGCCAATATTCCACAAAGTGCGGACGCAATGGCTATGGCTGCAATATATCCGATAAATCTTATTACTGTACCTGTGAAACCCTTTGCAGTCCCTGTTCCGATACAATAAAGAAGTATAACCAGAATTACGCCATCAATAATATATGGTATATATGGGTTCATATCTATTATGTCTTATCAGAGAATGATAAAACCTGCTCCTCTCTGAAATAAAAATCAGTTGAAATCAATTCTGTTGATTTCATCATAACCAAGAAGAAAAACATAATCCTCTGACTTACAGAAATTATCATAGTCATTGCTAAGTGATACAGAAGAAACAATTTCACCAGTAGGAGAATAGGAATAGAGCATTCCTGACGTCATTATATAAACAGTATCCCCATAAACACAGACATTTTCCGCTTCATCATCAAGTTCTATTTCAACAGGTTCATTGAGTATATCATCTATTATAACCAGAACTGAACTTCTAAGTTCCTGATTATTAAAAAGAATTGCCGATAATGTCGAAGATGAATCAAAGTCTACAAGACTATATTCATATTCGTATTTTCCAATAAAAATTCCGTTTGTGTCATAAAAACTACATTCAGTATCCCCGAATACAGCAATCTGATTTTCTTTGTAAAGTCTGGATGAAAGAACCATAGTTTTAACAAGGTCTGACTGCCATACCATATCTGTTTTCGTAAACTGATAGTAATGCATCTGTGAAACAAGCTGACCTCCGCTTGCTCCTATTGTAGTAATAATACAGCCTGTATTTTCTGCATTGAAAGTTACATCAATAATTCTGCTGTCATAGCTTTTATATACAAATATATTCTTTCCCTTTGGATCATAAACATCAAGGCAGGATAAATACTTGTCTGATTTGGTAACAACAGCAACCTGATCATCTGAACTTAGCTTTGCAAGAAGAATAGCATTCTCCGTTGTTTTATCATATACCTTGTCATACTTACTGTAAAGGCAGAACTGCTTTCCTCCCAGATCATATATAAGAGCCCTTTTTGAAGAGGCAGTAAGTATAGGATTTGCATATGTATGCTGCCTTGCAATAGCTGGTTTACCATCAATGTTATAAATATTGAAGTGTGAATCGTCAATTACTGCAAAGTGTCCCTCCATGGACTTGAGCTGATAACTTGCCCCGCCCGTTATTGATATTGGGAAATACCCCTCTGCAAGCTCTCCTGTAGATTCAGGAACAGGTATTTTTGTAAGAATACCATCAAGATAAGGATACCACTTATCCTTAGTAACATATATAATAAGAACAGCAAGAACTGCAGCAAGAATAATAATCATCTTATTAAGAAACCGTTGAAATTTTTTGGACCTGCGCCTTTTTCTTATATCCGAAATATCTGTTACTGCCATAGTTCAGACCATCCTTTCTGTATTATTTAAATTAATAAAACAATTTATTAAGATACAATCCATGAGCCTGCGCAGTCTTTCCTGCCGCCGCCCTGTTCTTTGCATCAATAATATCCGGTATGCTGTCAGACTTTATTTTACCTTCATTCACAAAAATAAGCGTACCAACCATAATTCTTACCATGTTATATAAAAAGCCGTCACCGCTTACAGTAAATATAACTGTATCATCAGCTTTTTTTACGCTGAAATCATATATTGTGCGGACACTGTTTTCTTTCTTGTTGTTTGTTCCGCAGAAAGATTCAAAGTCATGTGTGCCTATATAATACTTCCCCGCCCTGTCAAGCATTGTTACATCCATAGCATAAGGATAATGCAGTGCAAGATCTGCTTTGAACGGATCCTTTGTTGCCCTGTTAGAAACAAGGTATACATATTCCTTTCCCTTGCATGAATATCTTGCATGAAAATCCTCAGGCGCTTCTTCACAGGACTGGATTGAAATATCATCAGGAAGTACAGAATTCATTGCCCTTACAATATTGTTGCAGGGAATGGAGTGTTCAGTCATGAATGAAAAACAGTATACATTTGCATGAACACCCGTATCTGTTCTTGAACACCCTGCAATATTAACTTGTGAGTTAGTTATACATGATAGCTTTTCCTCAAGGATATTTTGTATTCCTACAGCATTTTCCTGCCTCTGAAAACCATGATACCTTGTTCCCCTGTAGGACATAAATACTTTTAAATTGCGCATATTTATTCAGTTTCCTCAAATACCTGTAAACAGATTTATTAAGAGAACACCGTTAAGGAATAAAACAGAAATACCAAGTGCAACGTAATCCTTACCCATAGATTTCAGCTGTCTTAAACGTGTTCTTCCTTCACCACCCCTGTAACAACGGCACTCCATAGCGAGTGCAAGTTCCTCTGCTCTCCTGAATGCAGATACGAAAAGAGGTATTAGTATAGGAACAAGAGCTTTTGCCCTCTGCATTAGACCACCGCTCTCCATATCAGCTCCCCTTGCCTTCTGAGCAGACATAATCTTGTCTGTTTCTTCAATAAGAGTAGGAATGAATCTTAAAGCAATAGTCATCATCATAGCAAGCTCATGAACAGGAAGCTTTATCTTCTTCAAAGGAGAAAGCAGCCTTTCAATAGCGTCTGTAAGAGTAATCGGGGAGGTAGTGTATGTCAGCAAGGTCGTACCCATGATAAGTGCTATAATTCTTATTATCATAAACAACGATGTTGTAATTCCCGCGTCTGTAATTTTGAATATCCAGAACTTAAATATAATTGCTCCTTCAATAAAGAAAAGGTTCAGCACAGCCGTAAAAACAATGATTGGAACAATTGGTTTAAGGCTCTTGAGCATCATTTTAAAGGGAATGCCTGAAATCATAAACGAAACAAAAAGAAAAACAATACCTATGCCTAGACCAATAAACCCAGTTGCCGCAAACAGCATTGTAATAAAGAAAGCTGTAATGATTATCTTAATTCTAGGATCAAGCCTGTGTATAATTGACTTTCCAGGGAAATACTGTCCGATTGTAATATCCTTAAGCATTGCCATTCCTCCTTCTTTCAAGGTACTGAAGGATAGTTTTGCAGGCAAATTCAGTTGTATACACATCTGTTCTGATGTCAATCCCGCTCTGCTTCAATCGGTTGAATACCCTTGTAATCTGGGGAACAGCAAGTCCCATCTTAGTTAGTTCATCAGCCCTCTGAAATACCTTAGGAGGATCATCATAGCAGAAAACTTCAGCATTGTTCATAACAAGAATTTTTGAAGCATTCTTAGCCACATCCTCCATGCTGTGTGAAACAAGGAGAACAGTAGATTTAGTCTGCTTGTGATATTCCTTTATCTGTCCGAGAATACGGTCACGTCCCTTAGGGTCAAGACCAGCCGTAGGTTCATCAAGAATGAGTACCTTTGGTTCCATTGCCATAACTCCCGCAATGGCAACTCTTCTCTTCTGACCGCCTGAAAGTTCAAACGGAGATTTCTGGAGGTTTTCCTTGTGAAGTCCGACAAGTTCAGCAATTGTGTTGATACGCCTGTCAATTTCCTCATCATCAAGTCCCATATTCTTAGGCCCGAATGCAATATCCTTATAAACAGTTTCCTCAAAAATCTGATATTCAGGATATTGGAAAACAAGCCCCACCTTGAAGCGTATATCCCTGATTTTACAGCTTTTATCCCAGATATCCTGCCCGTCAATATATACCTTGCCCGATGTAGGCTTTATAAGTCCATTGAGGTGCTGAATAAGAGTGGACTTTCCCGAACCTGTATGACCAATTATGCCAACAAGTTCACCGTCCTCTATTTCAAGGTTAACATTGTTAACCGCAGTTTTTTCAAACGGAGTTCCGATACTGTAAGTATAGGTCAAATTTTCAGTCTTAATAACTGACATTATACGGTATTTCCTTTCCGGATACTATCCCTTTAAGATAATATCTTAATCATTCTTTCAACACATTCATCCTCAGTAATGATATGCGTGTCAGTATCAAGCTCGTGCTGTCCGAGAAGATACATAAATTCCGTAACCTGCGGAACATCAAGTCCGACACTTTTCAGCTTTTCCACATTAGAAAATACCTTTGTCGGAACATCATCAAGTATTATTTTACCGCTGTCCATTACAACAATTCTGTCAGCTTTTGCCGCTTCATCCATGTAATGAGTGATAAGAACAATTGTAATGCCAAAGTCTTTGTTAAGCTTTCTTATAGTCTTGAGTACTTCTGCTCTTCCCTTAGGGTCAAGCATGGCAGTAGGTTCATCAAGAACAATGCAGTCAGGTCGCATAGCAATTATTCCGGCAATCGCAACTCTCTGCTTCTGTCCTCCTGAAAGCTGATGCGGGGCATGCTCACGGTATTCATACATGCCTACAGCCTTAAGCGCATCATCGACACGCTCTCTCATTTCATCAGGCGGAACACCTATATTTTCAAGCGCAAAAGCAACATCTTCCTCAACAATTGTCGCAACAATCTGATTATCGGGATTCTGAAAAACCATTCCGACCTTTCGTCTTATATCGAAAAGCCTGTCCTCATCCTTTGTGTCAATTCCGCCAACAATCATCTGACCCTCATTCGGAATCAAAATAGCATTCATATGCTTTGCTATGGTTGACTTTCCGGAGCCATTGTGCCCCAATATCGCAAGAAATTCACCCTTTTTAATTTTAAGGTCTATTCCCTTTAATATTTCTTTCGGCGGTTTCTGGTCTTCTTCATTTTCATTTGAATAATGAAATCTGATACCCTCCGAAACAATTATATCTTCAGACATTTTAATCCTCATTCCTTTTTGCTGTTTGTTCCGATCTTAAACCTGAACTAAGTTCAGCTAACCAGATTTTCTGCTGTCATTTTTGCAGAAAAGGAACAACTAGCAGCGTGAACAATTTATTACCCACGTTATTTTCTTTCAAAAACATCAGTTGTTTTTATTGTGAATACAATTATCAATTGCAATTACCAATGCACAGAAAAATTCTGCACTCTGGTTGTCTTCAATATCAAGAACATAACTGTCACCCCAGGATAATAATTCCTTATGAACACGTCCGATTAAAAATCCGTCCTTTGAAATTGAGAAATCATAATTAAATATTTCCCCGTCAATTGTATAACTTCCAAATCCACTTTTAATAGAAAATCTAGAATTTAAAAATGAAAGCTCTTTTTGAACACTGGCAAGGTGTCTTTCTCCCTGAAAAATTTCATAGCTTGCAAGAAACAGAGTGAAATTCTTCTCAAGCCTCATCAGTTCAAACCCATTCTGGTCATAAATATAAAACTTTGGAGGAAAAGAAAATAATTGCTTTTTAACATTAAATACAGGTGAATTACATCTGTCATAAATAGAATAGCTGTCTACCAGCGTAAATACTTTTTGTCTGATATAAAGTGTCATAATATTCGATTTCCTTTCTGCTATTTGTTTGGATTTTGCAAAGCAAAATTTCTACTGTGCTATTTGCAGAAAAATCAAATAGCAACGTGAAGAGTATTTTCACGTTATCTCCTTATTATTTCTGCCATATAGCAGTCGAGCCACATGGAAGAACAAGTTTACTTTCCCTGACAGGAAGTCCTATTTCATCGGCAGTAACCTTTCCGCCAAACTTTGTTGTAATAGTTTCGCCGAGAATATATGCCATTACGGACGGGGAAAGTCCCGTAGTATAGCTGTTGAGAAGGAAGAAAAGCGGATCATCACTCAGTACATTTGTACAAAGCTTGACAAGGTCATAAATACAATCCTCAAGCTTCCATACTTCCTGATTAGGACCTCTTCCGTATGACGGTGGATCCATGATAACAGCGTCATATTTTCTGCCTCGCTTTATTTCTCTTGCAACAAACTTTTCGCAGTCGTCAACAATCCATCTGATAGGCTTGTCACCAAGTCCCGATGAAACTGCATTTTCCCTAGCCCATGCAACCATTCCCTTTGAAGCGTCAACATGACATACATCAGCACCCGCATTTGCACAAGCAAGAGTAGCTCCGCCTGTATATGCAAAAAGGTTAAGCACACTTACGGGACGACCTGCATTACGGATTAGTCCGTCCATGAAGTCCCAGTTTACGGCTTGTTCAGGGAACAGACCTGTATGCTTGAAACCTGTCGGCTTGATGTTGAACTTCAGATTGCCATAGCTTATCTGCCATGAATCAGGGATTTTCTTTTTGTAGTTCCATTGTCCGCCGCCCTTATCGGAACGGTGGTAATGGGCGTGAGCTGAATTCCACATTGAAGTTTTTCTGTCCGTTTTCCAGATAATCTGAGGGTCGGGACGAATCAGCACAATGTCGCCCCAGCTCTCAAGCTTTTCTGAATCAGTACAGTCAATCAGCTTATAATCATTCCATTTATCAGCAATTCTCATTTTATTAAACAATCCTCTCAGCTATCTGTTTTTTAAAGCAAACAGCAGGGTGAAAAATTCTTTTCACATTTTTATACTAATTATTCTCCGCATGCGGACATCTTTCCTTGATTTTATCAGCAATTTCAATAGCCATTTCGTTTATGACATCAAAACGTCTGCCCTCAATCATAACTCTTATGAGCGGCTCTGTTCCGCTTTCACGGACAAGAATTCTTCCGCTTGAACCAAGCTTTTTCTGATTTGAAGCGATAATCTCCTCAATTTCGCTGTCATTCTTCCAGCTTTCCTTCCACTTAGGAGTAATCTTTACATTTATCATAACCTGCGGGTATCTGTCCATAAGTGCAGATAAAGTTGAAAGCTTGACATCATTTTCTTTTATAATTCCAAGAAGCTGAACAGCAGTAAGCTGACCGTCACCAGTTGAAGCATAATCAGAGAAAATAATGTGTCCTGATTGTTCACCGCCAAGAGAATATCCGCCTGAAATCATTTGCTCAAGAATGTATCTGTCGCCGACTTTGGTAGTAACCATGTTAATGTTGTTTGCCTTTGCAAAATGTGTAAAACCAAGGTTTGTCATAACAGTTACAACAGCAGTATTCTTTTTTAGTGTACCCTTGTCACGCATTGATTTTGCAAAAATAGCAATAAGCTTATCACCATCAACAATTGCACCATTTTCATCAACAGCAAGACATCTGTCAGCATCGCCGTCAAAAGCAACGCCGAGATGACACTTCTTTTCCTTGACAAAGTTTGAAATATTATCAAGATAAGTTGATCCGCATTTTTCATTTATATTTGTTCCGTCAGGAGTACAGTTCATAAGATAAACAGTAGCGCCAAGTCCGCCAAAAAGCCTTTCAGCAGTAACGCTGGCAGAACCGTTTGCACAGTCAACAGCAACTCTTACTCCGCTTAAATCACAGTCAATTGTTTTCATTATATATCTGATATAATCCCACTGTGAATTTTTATCTGTAGTAACAGTTCCGACTTCTCCGCCATTTTTGAGTTCAGCAGTTATCTTTTCAGGAGTATCAAGAATCAGAGTTTCTATTTCTTCTTCAATATCATCGGAAAGCTTGTAGCCTGTTCCGGCAAAAAGTTTTATTCCGTTGAATTCAGCGGAATTGTGCGATGCAGAAATCATAACACCCGCATCAGCTTCACGCATTTTTACAAGATAAGCAACAGCAGGAGTAGGAACAACACCAAGTATGACAGCGTCCGCACCTGTCGAGCATATGCCCGCTACAAGAGCAGCTTCAAGAATATCAGATGAAATTCTTGTATCCTTACCAATCAGAATTTTTGCTTTATGGTGGGTTTTCTGGGTAAGCACCATCGCTGCAGCTCTTCCTATCTGCATTGCCCTTTCACATGTGAGTTCAGTTATGGCAACTCCTCTTGCACCGTCAGTACCAAATAGTCTTCCCATAAGTAATTCTCCTTATATGTAAAATGAAATTAAAGTACAAATTAAAACTTATTATTCAAACAGGGTCTGCTGCCCTGCCTGAACTGCGTTGTCAGGAACATTGTATCCCATATGCCTGTAAGCCAGTGCTGTAGCACAGCGTCCTCTCGGAGTTCTTGACAAAAATCCAAGCTGCATAAGGAACGGTTCACACACATCTTCAAGTGTAACAGCTTCCTCACCGATAGCAGAAGCAAGTGTTTCAAGTCCTACAGGTCCGCCCGAATAACCCTTGATAAGCATTTCAAGCATTCTCTTGTCAAGGCTGTCAAGTCCAAGACTATCTATTTCAAGTCGGTCAAGTGCAATCTTTGCAATGTCACATGTAATTTTACCGTTACCCATAACCTCAGCAAAGTCTCTTACTCTTTTAAGCATACGGTTTGCAATTCTAGGAGTTCCTCTTGACCTTCTCGCAAGCTCCATTGCCCCGTCCTTATCACAGCCAATTCCGAGAATAACAGCTGAACGCATGATAATATCAGAAAGCTGTTCAAAAGTATACAGCTCCAGCCTCATCATAACTCCAAATCTGTCACGCAAAGGAGATGTAAGCTGACCGGCCCTCGTAGTAGCACCTATAAGCGTAAACTTAGGCAAATCAATACGCAGTGAACGTGCTGACGGACCTTTTCCTATTATTATATCAAGTGCGTAGTCCTCAAGTGCAGGATAAAGAACCTCTTCAATCGCTCTTGAAAGACGGTGTATTTCGTCGATAAAAAGAACGTCATTTTCAGACAGGTTTGTAAGCAAAGCCGCAAGATCTCCCGGCTTTTCAATAGCAGGACCGGAAGTAATTCTGATATTTACACCCATCTCATGAGCAATAATTGCGGAAAGAGTAGTCTTTCCAAGACCCGGAGGCCCATAAAGCAGAACATGGTCGAGAGGTTCTCCTCTCTTTTTTGCCGCCTCAATAAAGACAGACAAATTCTCCTTCACCTTTTCCTGACCGATATATTCCGACAGCGTTTTCGGACGCAGTGTATAATCTATTTCCTCGGAATCATTTGGAATCACCTCAGGAGAAACCATCCTGCTTTCAAAATTCATTTCACTTGATTCTAACAAAATATCATTCCTTTACAGAACCGTTAGCGGAATAACCGCTTATTTTATAAGTGCTTCTAAATTACCTGAAGAAAATAACTCAGATATTTTCAATACCGGCTTTTTCTTTTTTGCAGTGCTTGCAAATATAACGGGAACAAACATCTCATTTTCAGTCAGTCCGCCAAACCCTGCCTTGAATGCAGCTTTCGGCTTTTCAATAGGACTTCTGTATTTTATTGAAACATCGGAAATTGCACAAGCAAAATAATCCCCGATGAAATCACTTGTCTTGACATGAGTATTACCTGCGCCCAGAATCCCCTTAGATAAGAAATCATTTCTGGAAATAAGCAGAAATTCTCCGCTGAATTCGGAATTGAAAAGTCTCTCAAAATCTGTACGTCTGTCTGACTTAACAAAAAAACTGATTGCCCTATCCTCAACAAAAGGAGGAATTATCAGACATTCCATTATGTCATGCATATTATTAATAAGTATCTCCTCAGAAATATCAGTCATTCCATGTCCGGAAGAAACTATTATAAGAGTATCTTCAATTTCTCCGCATAAATTATGAATCTGCCTGCTGATACTGCTTATATTTTCTTTTACCTGAACAGAATCACAGCCAAGTTTCTGAGCTGTTTCCATGATTTTATTCCATTGAACAAAGGTAAAAGTGTTCTGATCTGTCCTTGAAATCATGGCAATAATTTCACATACCCTATCAAAATCCTCTGCATACTTCTGAAGACAGTCTTTTTCAGGAATTCCAGCACCATCCACAGAAACAGCAAACGGCTGAACATTACCTGCAGCAAAATGCGTAAGGTCCTCAAACACTGATTCATACGGCATTACATAATCTCCGACTCTGATATTGGAAACAGATTGCCTTGTATATGCATCACTGTTTAGCACAATATCAATCATCCTGCTGTACTCTTTAAGGTACAGTGATGAACCTAGCCAGCCATGTTCATTCGGAGAAAGTCCCGAAACAAGACTGACCAGCGACGCTGTCGGACTTGACGGGTAAACAGATGAAACTGACAGCTTGAAATTTTTTCGCAAAAAATCGCTTTTCGGAACACTGTCCTCAAGTAGATTTGTTCCAAGCCCGTCAAGGTTAATAAGAACTATATTTTTATACCTCTTTGAAAGTTCCTTGTCAAGTATCTCAGAGGTCGGATAAGCATAAGAAGTTCTGTAGTAGTTTTTGATTGAAGATATAACGCTGAGTACAGATTTGTCGTAATTAGGATAAGCGAGCATACTACCATACTCCTTTATTAGAACATTATTACAATATACTAGAAATTCATTGCCAGATTTTTAAGTGCGGCCTTTATCATTTTCTCAACCGACAAAGTAGGATCAAGCTTAGAAATTGTTGAGGCTGCTTCACCTTGTGAATATCCAAGAACAACAAGAGCAGATATAGCCTCTGAAACTGCATTGCCTGCATTTCCGGCAGGTATAAAGTCAGAAGTATTTCCCACACCCGAAACAAGCTGATCCTTTGCAATCTTGTCTTTGAGTTCAAGAACAACTCTCTGGGCAACTTTAGGACCAACACCCTTTGTTTTGGTTAATAATTTATAATCACCGGTAGCAACGGTTAGTGCAAACTTTTCGGGAGTAGTATCTGAAAGAATTGCAAGTCCTACCTTAGGACCTACACCTGAAACAGAAATAAGCATTTTAAAGCAGTTAAGCTCCTGTTCGGTAGCAAACCCAAACAACTCAATATTATCCTCCCTGACATGCATATATGTTCTCAAGGTAATCTCTGTTCCGACCTTTCCGATTTTAGAAAGTGTAGAATAAGTTGTTCTGCATGCATAACCGACACCACCGCATTCAACAACAGCAAGCTCTGTGTCAATGTGAATCAGTTTTCCTCTTACACTGTATATCATTACAGATTCCTCCTGTTTTCATACTTATTTAGTCCTCTGCATGAATGTCCATGACAGATAGCAATAGCAAGTGCGTCGGCAGTATCATCAGGCTTCGGAACAGCTGCAAGGCCGAGAATTCTCTTTGTCATCTCCATAACCTGTGCCTTTTCAGCACGGCCATAACCAACAACAGACTGCTTAACCTGCAAAGGTGTATATTCATAAATCGGTACACCTGCATTTACAGCCGCAAGCAATATTACTCCTCTTGCCTGCGCAACGTCAATACCTGTTTTCTGGTTTGTGTTAAAAAACAACTTTTCAATAGCCATTGCTTCGGGATGAAATTTCTCAACAACATATGTAAGATCATCATATATAGTTTTTAGTCTAATATTGAAATCGGTTTTGGCTTCAGTGGTAACGGCTCCGAATTCAACAGGACCAAATTTGTATCCATCATAATCAAGAACTCCGAATCCTACAATTGCATATCCCGGATCTATGCCTAATATACGCAAAAGCATATCGCCCCCACTTTACATTAATAATTTATTATATCATATAAATTATAATCACGCAACAGAATAAAGTAAAAAACGTGACACAGTCAAAATAACCGTATCACGCCTATATTGTAATGTTAAAATTACAGCCTGAAAGTATAAGGAAGAAGTTCATCCAGCCCGAAAGTTTTTATACTCCCGTCAGTATCTTCAAGAATAACTTGAATTTCAGGAGCAAATTCAGCAAGCACCTGCCTGCATATTCCGCAAGGATAAGTAAGCCCTCCCGCACTGCTGACAATAGCAATTTTCAGAAAGCTTTTTTCTCCCTCCGAAACAGCCTTAAACACAGCCGTTCTTTCTGCGCAGTTGCAAGCTCCATAAGAAGCATTTTCAATATTGCAGCCTGAATATACCTTTCCGCTTTCAGTAAGAAGTGCTGCTCCTACATGAAACTTTGAATAGGGTGCATATGAAAATTCAAGCTGTTTTTTTGCTAAATCAATAAGCTGCTTATCTGTATACATACTTATGACCATGCTTCCGTAGGAAGCATGCCTCCCCTCTTTGATGTTTTGTGCATTTTTGCTCAGCTAAATTTCGAACGGCAGTTTGAAAAGCACAAAACTCAGAGTTTGAAAGATAAACCTTTCAAACTTACCCCTCTATTTTTACAAATCTTTTTCCTTGTCAAACATGGAATAACAGTTCTTTCCGCCTTTTTTTGACCTGTACAAAGCCTTATCTGCATATTCCTTGAGAACAGTATAGCTTACTGAATCATCAGGATATTTACTTATCCCGACGCTGCATGACACTGCTGCGCAAAGATTACCGCTGCATATTTCATCAAAAGCATTGCAGATTTTCAAGGCAACCGATTTAACTTGCTCATCGTCAGAGTTCTTTAGCATAACCACAAATTCATCTCCACCGATTCTGCCGATAATGCTGTCAGTATCCTTACATATCACTGTAAGCTGTTTTGCAAAATCAAACAGAACAGAATCCCCGAACATATGGCCAAAATTATCATTTATATATTTGAAGTTGTCAATATCAATAAAAAGAAAATAATGCACTGAATCCGGACTGATTCTAAGCAGTTCTTCAACTAAGTTCTTAACAGAAATATTGTTATAAAGTTCAGTCAGTGAGTCCCTTGCAGCAAGGTCCATAAGCTTTGCAATCAGATCCTTCTGAATAAAGATATAGGATTGCAGCTCATTATCCTGAAGTTTATTATAGTCAATTTCATTATTAATTATTTTTAATTCATCCTGGTTAAAATCAAACTTTAACAAATTAGTGTCACCCCTTTCTGCTCTATCTGTCCTATCATAAAAATATGCAGATATTTACTATTATTATATGTAAAAGCAGTTTAACTGTCTAATAGTTATACAAATTATATATCAGAACAATCCACTGATACATCCGTTGTTATCACAGTCAATTCTGAGTGCTGCCGGAGACTTAGGAAGTCCAGGCATTATCATAATATCACCGGTTAAAGCAACTACGAAACCAGCACCTGCACTAAGTTTTACATCTCTTACAGTTATTACAAAGTTTTCAGGCTTACCAAGCTTAGTTGGATCATCAGACAAAGAATACTGTGTCTTAGCAACGCAGACAGGTATGTTGTCATATCCGAGAGCAATTATGTCAGCAAGAGCCTTTTCAGCCTGTGCTGTATAAATAACACCGTCAGCTCTGTAAATTTCCTTTGCAATTATGCCGAGTTTTTCCTTTATAGGAAGCTTTTCGTCATATAAGGTTTTGAAGTTGGATTCATTCTTTTCAATAGTGTCGCAAACCTTCTGAGCAAGATCAGTTCCTCCTGCTCCGCCCTTTGCAAATATTTCAGCAAGTGAAACAGCGGCACCCATTTCATTGCATACTCTTTCGATAACTGCAATTTCAGCTTCTGTATCTGTGTGAAATCTATTTATTGCAACAACAACAGGTACACCGAATTTTCTCATGTTTTCAATATGTGTCCTAAGGTTTACAATACCCTTTTCAAGTGCTTCAACATTTTCGTTGACAAGTTCAGCCTTAGGTACTCCGCCATTGTATTTAAGCGCTCTTATAGTAGCAACAAGAACAACGCATGAAGGCTTTATTCCTGCAAATCTGCATTTGATGTCAAAGAACTTTTCTGCACCGAGGTCAGAACCGAAGCCTGCCTCTGTAATGCAGTAATCCCCAAGCTTGAGAGCAAGCTTAGTAGCTCTAACAGAGTTACATCCATGAGCAATATTGGCAAAAGGTCCGCCGTGCATGATAGCAGGTGTGTTTTCTAGTGTCTGAACAAGGTTAGGCTTGAGTGCATCTTTAAGAAGAGCAGTCATAGCACCGTCAGCACCGAGATCTCTTGCATAAACAGGCTTACCATCATATGTATATGCAACAAATATATTTCCAAGACGCTTTTTAAGGTCTGCAAGGTCAAGTGCAAGGCAAAGTATAGCCATAACTTCGGAAGCAACAGTAATTCTGAAGCTGTCCTGTCTTGGAATACCGTTTACCTTTCCGCCCATTCCGATAACGCAGTTTCTTAACGCACGGTCATTCATATCCATGCATCTGTCTATCATGATTCTTCTCTGGTCAATATTAAGCTCATTGCCCTGCTGCATATGGTTGTCCAGCAAAGCACAAAGAAGATTGTTAGCAGCAGTAATAGCATGCATATCACCTGTAAAGTGAAGGTTGATATCCTCCATTGGAACAACCTGAGCATATCCGCCGCCTGCTGCACCGCCCTTGATTCCGAAAACAGGTCCGAGAGAAGGCTCCCTTAATGCAAGAACAGCATTCTTATTAATCTTAGCCATAGCTTCAGCAAGACCAACAGAAATCGTAGTCTTACCCTCACCAGCAGGAGTAGGGTTTATTGCTGTAACAAGAATAAGTTTACCGTCAGGTTTATTAGCAGTTTTTTTAAACAAAGTTTCTGAAAGCTTTGCCTTGTAGTGACCGTATGGCTCAATATCATCCTGATCAACACCAAGATTTGCAGCAATTTCAGTAATTTTGAGCATTTTAGCATGCTGTGCAATTTCAATATCAGATAACATTTTTTTGCCCCCTATAAAAAGATATATTGTAAATATTGCCCTTCACAGCAAATGCAGGACACATATATCGTTTATGCCATACTGCTGTTTAAGGTATGTAAAACTATACATAATAAAAGTTTATTCTATTATATCATGAGATTTATTATTATGCTAGTGTTTTGCTATTGAATTTTATAGAAAAATGTTGTATAATTAAATAAATTTCTATGTAGTATTGCAGAAAATTAAGTCTTTTTAGAGGTTAACGTGGAAATTTTTTAAGTGCTATTTGTTCCAATTAAGAACTATGCTGTCAGAAGTTTTCTTTCGCAAAGCTGGAACTTGTAGCAAATGGAATGGAGATTAATGTGAATACAGTATTTAAGATAATATTTCAATATTTTAAAAAGCTGGATAAGGTTTTATTTATTGCCGTCTGCGGAGTATCATTTTTTTCAGTTGTTTTAATGTATTCAATTGTTAAGAATGAAATAACCTCCAAGACTGACAGCATGTATAAAGTTCAGTTTATTGCCTTATGCCTTGGTGCTGGTATGGCACTTCTTATATCAGCACTTGACTACCGAAAGTTTACGAAATTATGGTTTCTTTATGTTCCCTTAGGAATAGGGCTTGTGCTCCTGACGTTTACACCACTTGGAATCCAGGTTGAAGGAACGGATGACAAGGCATGGATTGATCTTGGAATAACAACATTCCAGCCATCTGAAGTGCTGAAAATAGTTTTTATCATGTCCTTTGCCGTCCATCTTAACAAAGTCGGTGACAAAATAAACAACATAGTGAATGTATTGCTGCTGTGCCTGCATGGAGCAGTACCGATTCTGCTTGTCGCAGCGCAAGGAGATGACGGAACAGCGATTGTTTTTATTGCAATTTTTATAAGCATGATGTTTGCCGCAGGACTTTCATGGAAGTATATCGTTCCATGCATTGTAGCTGCTCCAATCGGCATATTCATTTTGTGGAAATATGTTCTTTTAAATCATCAGAAAATGCGATTTCTTGTTGTAATAAATGAAGACCTTGACCCTCTGGGGTATGGCTATCAGCAGCGTCTTGGCAAGATTGCTCTTGGTTCGGGAGAAATGTTCGGCAAAGGGCTTTTTGCTGATTCTTATGCCTTTGTGCCTGAAGTCCAGACAGATTTCATTTTCACATATGTAGGTCAATGTTTCGGCTTTTTTGGATGTATTCTACTTATTGCCGCTCTCGCATTTATCTGTATGAGAATTATTTCAGACAGCAGAGTTGCAAAGGATGGAACAGGCAAATATATATGTGTAGGATTTGCCGCAATAATCTTCATACATTGTATCCTTAATATTGGTATGGTTATAGTAGTAACACCTGTTATCGGTATTCCCCTGCCGTTTGTAAGTCAGGGCGGAACGGCAATGCTTAGTATGTTTATAGGTATAGGAATTGTAATGAGTACATACTCACATTCCGAAAAGAAATACCGTGTATTCTATGATGCAGATTAATGGAGGGACAAAAATGAAATATTCATCAACACTTCTAGCAGTCAAGGACATGGAGAGATCAAAGCAGTTTTATAAAGAGATACTTGATCTTGATGTTACTGCTGATTTTGGCGCTAATGTTGTTTTGAGTCAGGGCATATGCTTACAGACAGCTGATTCCTGGGGAGGTTTTATCAATAAGGGTCAAAACGAGATTATTCTTGGAAATAATGCGATTGAGCTTTATTTTGAGGAAGATGACATCGACAGCTTTATGGATAAGCTCAATAACTGCAAAAACTTTGATATTATCCTGGTACATCCATTGGAAGAAGCAAGCTGGGGGCAACGATCAATACGTTTCTATGATCCTGACAAGCATATAATTGAAGTCGGGGAAACTATTGTATCAGTCATTAAGGAATTCAAGGAATCGGGCATGACAAATGAAGAAGTCGCAGTGCGTATGGATGTCCCAGTAGACTACATTGAATCGTGTTTAAGTGAAAAAAGCAAATAGAAGTTCGCAAGCCTGCTTGTTTTTCGAAGAAAAATTAGAGCGGAGCGAGAACAGGCTTTAGCCTTATCAAGGTTGTAGGTTTCAAAAGGGCAAAGCCCTTTGCCGATATCCGACATCGGAACACCCCGTAGCCCCGCAAATGAAAAAATAAATATTAAAACCGCAAATGTAAATTACAGACAAGCTATGCAAGTACGTAATTACATTTGCGGTTTTTCTTTCGTATAAAAATAAACTTCCCTCTTAAAGTAATTTCAACAGCGCAGCGAATTGAAATTACTTTAAGACAAAACAAAACCTGAATTGAAAATGCACCATATTTTACTTTATGGTTAAAATCTTGGGTTTTGCCTTGAAATGTTATTAGAATAAAAAAATAAAAGTTCTTCAACCTTTCAAGGTTGTAGGGTTCAAAGGGACAAAGTCCCTTTGTCGCACTCCGCAGAGTGCGAAACACCTTAGTCAAAAAAACGGTGAAGAGGTGAGAAAAGCGATAGCTTTTCGAGGAGAGCGGACACCACCGCTCTCCTTTTTAGTTTTTATATATTATTTTTCCTCATAAACAGTCCAGTGGACTGTTTATGACATAACTATATTATGTAATTAATTATAAAATCAAAAGTTTATAGTGCAGGCTTGCAAACTTTTTTCTGTTATACGTTTTCGCTTTTCTTAGTGTTAAGTATATACCCGAACACACATCCACAGATACCACCAATAATATGCGTTATCTGTGAGATATTGTCCTTTGAAAAAATACCTGCAACAATTTCATTGCCTATATAGAACGCAGCTACTATTATAAGTGTAAGCGGTATTTCATTTCTGTCCTTGACATTTACAAATGACCCAAGCAGAATAAATGTGAATGCAATTCCGCTTGCACCAAGAAGTCCCGTATCAAACAACAGAACATTGAACAAACCTGTTATAAAAGCTGTAAAAATAATAATTAAAAGTATATTCCTGCTTCCGTACTTCTCTTCAAGCATAGGAGCAATAATCAGAATTATCATGAAATTACCTGAAAAATGCTGAAAATCAGCATGCCCGAGAACGTGCGTGAACAGCCTAACATACTGCAATGGATCAGCAAAAGATGTCCTGTAAACCGTAAAGAACATCTGCGTTGACTTCATGCCTGTGAAATATCCGATTATAAGTACCACAAACGCAATCAGCGTGAATGTCAGTACAACAGGAGCATTATACCTGATTTTTTTGAGTTTCATTATGTTAATCTCCATTCCTTTTTGCTTTTTATTGCGCTTTTCGGAGCAAATATGCTTGCAGTAAGGAATAAATAGCTGCGTGAAAAGTATTTTTCACACTATGCCTCCCAGCTGTTAAGATACTTGTCCTGCTCCTCTGTAAGTTTATCAATCTCCATGCCCCAGAATCTTAGCTTTCTTTCAGCAACTTCCCTGTCAACTTCAACAGGAACATCAATAATCATCTTATCAAGCTTGCCCTTGTTTTTCACAATGTGCAAAGCAGAAAGTGCCTGAATTGCAAAGCTCATATCCATGATTTCAGCAGGATGTCCGTCACCGGCAGCAAGGTTTACAAGTCTGCCCTCTGCAATAACATAAATCCAGTTTCCATTTTTAAGCTTGTATCCCTGAATATTGTTTCTTGCAACTTTGGTTTCAACTGCAATCTCCTTGAGTTTTGCCACATCAACCTCAACATCGAAATGTCCAGCGTTACAGCATATAGCTCTATCTTTCATGACATTGAAGGATTTTTCTGTAATAACATCTCTGCAGCCTGTAACTGTGATAAAGAAATCACCTATCTTAGCGGCCTCTTCCATCTTCATAACCTTGAAGCCGTCCATTACAGCCTCCATTGCTCTTATAGGATTTATTTCAGTGATGATTACATCAGCACCAAGTCCCTTTGCTCTCATAGCAACGCCCTTGCCACACCATCCATAACCTGCAACAACAACATTCTTGCCTGCAACAATAAGGTTTGTAGTTCTGTTGATACCGTCCCATACAGACTGACCGGTACCATATCTGTTGTCGAAAAGGTGCTTACAATCTGCATTGTTTACAAGAACCATTGGGAATTTCAGCTTTTTCTCCTTGTCCATAGCAATAAGTCTGATAATGCCTGTAGTAGTCTCTTCACAGCCACCGATTACTCCGTCAATCATTTCTGTATACTCGTTATGGATAAGATGAACAAGGTCGCCGCCGTCATCAATGATAATGTTAGGGCCAACCTTGATTACCTCGGAAATGTGTCTGTGATATTCCTCATCTGTAGCATTGTACCACGCAAAAACGTTTAGCCCATCATGTACAAGAGCCGCCGCAACATCATCCTGTGTTGAAAGCGGGTTGCTTCCTGTTATATACATTTCTGCACCACCGGCAGCAAAAACCTTGCAAAGGTATGCTGTCTTTGCTTCAAGATGAACAGAAAGAGCAATCTTGATTCCCTTGAAAGGCTGTGTCTGCAAAAATTCCGTTTCAATACTTCTCAATAAAGGCATATTAGCCTTAACCCACTCAATTTTTGTCTGTCCGCTCTGCCATAATGACAAGTCTCTGATTTCACTCTGCATAGTAAAACAATCCTTTCAGTTTTATAAGTTAATCTTCTTCAATTTTTTATTTAAAGTATATCTTTTAGTTGTTTTATTCTCCAAATGCAACAATATCCTCAAATTTAAGCTTTCCACCGAATAAATCCAGCGCACTTCCAACAGTAAAGTCTACCTTTCCCCTGCCAAGCCTTTTCAAAAGCTCAAGATCATCATATGAACTTATTCCGCCTGCATATGTAACAGGAGCAGAGCATTCCTTACCTAGCAAAGCGGCAACATCGCCCTCAATTCCGTTTGCCTTACCCTCAACATCAACAGCATGAACAAGGAACTCATCGCAGTATTTTGAAAGCTTTTCAATTATATTCAAATCAAGAACAGTGTCCGTAAACTTCTGCCACCTGTCCGTTACTATATAATATTTTCCATCTTTCTTACGGCATGACAAATCAAGAACAAGCCTTTCTTTACCGACAGTATCAACCATTTTTTCAAGCCTGTCATAGTTTATGACACCACCGCTGAAAACGTAGGATGTAACAATAACATGTGAAGCACCCATATCCAGAAAAGCCTTTGCATTGTCAGGATTAATTCCTCCACCAATCTGCAATCCGCTTCTGAAATTAGAAAGAGCAGTTTCTGCCTGCTTAACATCAGCGTCATAATATTCAGAATCATGAGCATTCAGAAGAATGATGTGTCCCCCGCTTAAATTATATTTTTTATATAATTCTGCATAATATTCGGCATTGAACTCCGAAACAAAATTCTCGGAAGCAGTATTGTTTGTGTCAGCAAGACTTCCGCCTACAATCTGCTTGACTTTGCCGTTGTGGATATCAATGCAAGGTCTGAATTTCATCTGAACACTCCTTAACTGTATATTTTTTTAAAAAAGTATGAAAATAATGTTTTGAATAAAAATAATGTTGTGTGCAACTGACATTCAATAGTATACAACATACAGTAAATATTTTCAACAAAATACATGCATTTTTGTTTCAGAAATAAATCATTAGACTAAGAATTGATAAATAATTGACAAAACGTAAAGAATTAACTATAATTAATTGTGTATCATTCTAATATGAAAGGATAGAGAAATTTGGGACTTACACTTACTGAAAAAATTCTTAAAGCACATACAGTTGACGGTGAATTCGTCAAGGGCAATGAAATCGGAATCAGAATAGACCAGACTCTTACACAGGACGCAACAGGAACTATGGCTTACCTTGAATTCGAGGCAATGGGTGTTCCAAGAGTTAAAACAGAACGCTCTGTTGCATATATAGACCACAATACACTTCAGTCAGGCTTTGAAAATGCTGACGACCACCGTTTCATCGGTTCAGTTGCAAAGAAGCATGGCATTTATTTCTCACGTCCTGGCAACGGAATCTGCCATCAGGTTCATCTTGAACGTTTTGGAATTCCTGGCAAGACACTTATCGGCTCTGACAGCCATACACCGACAGGCGGCGGAATCGGCATGATTGCTATCGGCGCAGGCGGACTTGACGTTGCAGTAGCAATGGGCGGCGGCGCATATTATATAACATATCCTAAGATTGTAAACGTTAAGCTTACAGGAAAGCTTTCACCATGGGTTGCTGCAAAGGATGTTATCCTTGAAGTACTCAAGAGAATGTCTGTAAAGGGCGGCGTTGGTAAGGTTATCGAATATACAGGTGAGGGTGTAAAGACACTTTCAGTTCCTGAAAGAGCAACAATAACAAACATGGGTGCCGAACTTGGCGCAACAACCTCAATCTTCCCTTCAGATGAAATTACAAAGTCATTCTTAAAGGCTCAGAAGAGAGAAGAAGTATGGACAGCACTTTCTGCTGACCCTGACGCAGTTTATGATGAAACAATTGAAATAGATCTCAGCAAGCTTGTTCCTCTTGCAGCATGTCCTCATTCCCCTGACAACGTTAAGAGCGTTGCAGAAATAGGTGCTATGAAGATTGATCAGGTTTGTATCGGTTCATGCACAAACTCATCTCTCCTTGATATGCTCAAGGTTGCACATATCTTAAAGGGCAAGACAGTTCATCCTGACGTTTCACTTTCAATTGCTCCCGGTTCAAAGCAGGTCCTCAATATGCTTGCTCAGAACGGCGCACTTGCTATAATGATTGACGCTGGCGCAAGAATTCTTGAAAGTGCATGCGGTCCATGTATCGGTATGGGACAGTCCCCTAACTCAAAGGGAATCTCCCTCAGAACATTCAACAGAAACTTTGAAGGCCGTTCAGGTACAAAGGACGGACAGATTTACCTTGTATCACCTGAAATGGCTGCAGCTTCTGCACTTGCAGGTGTTCTTACAGACCCAAGAGATCTCGGAGATATGCCTGAATTCAAACTTCCGGATGAATTTATCATCAACGATAATATGGTTGAACTCCCTGCTGATGAAAAGGATATGGACAAGGTTGAAATCCTCAGAGGACCAAACATAAAGCCTTTCCCTACAACAAGCCCTCTCGATAAAGAAATTACAGCACCTTGCTCACTCAAGGTCGGTGACAATATAACAACTGACCACATCATGCCGGCAGGCGCAAAGATTCTTCCGCTCCGTTCAAATATCCCTGCAATTTCAAACTTCTGCTTCACAGTTTGTGATGAGAAATTCCCTGAAAGAGCAAAGGAGTTGGGCAAATCAATCATTGTAGGCGGCGCAAACTACGGACAGGGTTCTTCAAGAGAACATGCGGCTCTTGCTCCACTCTATCTTGGAATCAAGGCAGTTCTCGTAAAGAGCTTTGCAAGAATTCACAGGGCAAACCTCATTAACGCAGGTATCCTCCCACTCACATTTGTGAACGAGGCAGATTATGATAAAATTTCACAGGGCGATGAACTTTCAATTGCTGACGTAAGATCCGCTATTGAAGCAGGCAAGTCAGAACTTACTGTTGTAAACAAGACAACAGGCGCAGAAATCAAGGTTCTCTGTGAACTTACAGGAAGAACAAAGGATATTGTCCTTGCAGGCGGACTTCTTGACTACACAAGAGAAAACCTCAAAAAGTAATATGCACGAATCAAGATGCGGACTTAAATGTAGCTTATGTCCGTCAAGGCAAGAATTCGGGTGTGAAGGCTGTCTTGCAGAAAAGCCTCCGCTTGCAGGAGAAGAATGTGAAGTCAAAGTCTGCTGCGAAAGCAAAGGTTTTGAACACTGCGGCGAATGTCCCGGATTTCCCTGCGATATGCTGAGAAATATGTCCTTTGATGAAGAGGACGGCGACGATGGCAAAAGAATACTGCAATGCAAACACTGGCTTGAAGAAAAAACTTACAAGAAAGAGTCTAAACGTGATTATCTTATAATTGGAACTGCTTTAGGACTTATTTTCGGGGCAATTATAGGCAGTATAACCGCAAGCATCTTACTATGGATAATTCTCGGAGCATTTCTAGGTTCTGCTATCGCATTTATGATTAGTATTACAAAACATGACTAAAATAAATAAATTATGAGAGGAACAATTAACACATGACTGATAAAATTAAAATGAAAACCCCACTTGTCGAAATGGACGGGGACGAAATGACAAGAATCATCTGGAAGATGATAAAGGATATTCTTCTCACACCATATGTTGACCTTAATACAGAATATTATGACCTCGGACTTGAACACAGAAATGAAACCAATGACCAGGTTACTTTTGATTCAGCAGAAGCTACAAAGAAATATGGCGTAGCAGTAAAGTGTGCAACAATCACTCCTAATGCTGACCGTATGACAGAATATAACCTCAAGGAAATGTGGAAATCCCCTAACGGAACAATCAGAGCAATCCTTGACGGTACTGTATTCAGAACTCCTATTATTGTAAAGGGTATCACTCCTTTTATTCCTACATGGACAAAGCCAATCACTATCGCTCGTCATGCTTACGGTGATGTTTACAAGAATACTGAAATGCAGGTTCCGCAGGACTCAAAGTGTGAACTTGTCTGCACAGACAAGGACGGCAACGAAACACGTTCCCTCATTTATGATTTCAAGGACAGCGCAGGCATTATTCAGGGACTTCACAATAAGGACGAGTCCATTGCAAGCTTTGCAAAAGCATGCTTTAACTATGCACTTGACCAGAAGCAGGATATATGGTTTGCTACAAAGGATACTATTTCAAAGAAGTATGACCATCGTTTCAAGGATATCTTCAATGAAATCTTCAACGCTGAATACAAGGCTAAGTTTGAAGCAGCAGGCATTGAATACTTCTATACTCTTATCGACGATGCAGTTGCAAGAGTTATCAGAAGTGAAGGCGGATATATCTGGGCTTGTAAGAACTATGACGGTGATGTTATGTCAGACATGGTTGCTACAGCTTACGGAAGCCTTGCAATGATGACATCTGTTCTTGTTTCTCCTGATGGAATCTATGAATATGAAGCTGCCCACGGAACTGTTCAGCGCCATTACTATAAGCACCTCAAGGGTGAAAAGACTTCAACAAACTCTGTTGCAACACTCTTTGCATGGACAGGTGCCCTCAGAAAAAGAGGCGAACTTGATAACACCCCTGACCTCTGCACATTTGCAGATAAGCTTGAAGCTGCTACCATCAAGACTATTGAAGAAGGCGTTATGACAGGTGACCTTGCACTTCTCTCAACTCTTCCAGGCAAAAAAACCGTTGATACAGAAACATTTCTTAAGGAAATTAACGAACGTCTCGTAACGATGTTATAATTACTTTTGGGCGGATAGATTTATGTTTATCCGCCCGAAATGAAATGGAGAGTATTGTATGTCGAATGCAAAAAAGGATGGTATATCACATTCAGTCATAAAACGATTGCCAAGATACTACCGTTTCATCGGTGAACTGATCAAGCAGGGAACGGTAAGAATATCATCAGGCGAGCTTGCAAAAAAAATGTCACTGACTGCATCACAGATCAGACAGGATCTGAACTGTTTCGGTGGATTCGGTCAACAGGGATATGGCTATAATCTTGTTGATTTAAGAACTGAAATCGGTAAAATTCTCGGTGTTACTGAGGGGCACAAAACTGTTCTTATAGGTGCAGGAAATCTTGGTAAAGCTATTGCCAATCATATGGATTTTGATGCTCATGGCTGCAACCTGATTGCAATCTTTGATAGTGATATGAGAAAAGCAAACGAAAATGTAGCAGGAATAAGAGTAAAACCTATAAAAGAAATGGAATGTTTTTTTGAAGCAGAAAAGCCTGTTATAGCTATTCTGTGCATACCAAAAGCTTCAGCACAGCAGCTTGCTGACAAGCTCATTTCTCTTGGAATCAAAGCATTCTGGAACTTCAGCCACTATGATCTTAAAGTAAACCATGAAGATATAATTGTTCAGAATGTCCATCTCGGAGACAGCCTCATGATGCTATCATATGGCATTACAAATATATGAACATAATATGATATAAAATGACGTTTGTATCTGAATATTATTATGTTATATGCATATTTTAATATATAGTAGAAAAATCGACATCTGAACTGTCAAAATTAGTTTAAATTACTATTGACGGTCAGATGTTATTCTGTTATAATGAGATTGTTAAAGAATTAACAATCAATCAGTTACTATTAAGCATTTAAGAGAAGTATATTATACCGAAAGGATGAGATTTATAATGGCAGATGAAAAGAAGAAAACCACTGACAAGCCACAAATTGACGTTGCAAAAATGATCAATGATCTTGTTGAAAAGGCTGACAAGGCTCTTGATGAGTATATGAAGCTTGATCAGGAGCAAATCGATGAAATCACCAGAGCCATGGCACTTGCAGGTTTATCCGCTCAGATGAAACTTGCTAAGATGGCAGTTGAAGAAACAGGCAGAGGTGTATTCGAAGACAAGGTTACAAAGAATATCTTCGCTACTGAATACATCTACCACTCAATCAAGGCTGAAAAGACTGTAGGAATCATTGATGATAACGTTGATGAAAGCTACATGGAAATTGCTGAACCTGTAGGAATTGTTTGTGGTGTTACACCTACAACAAACCCTACCTCTACAACAATGTTTAAATCCATCATTTGTGCTAAGACAAGAAACCCTATCATTTTCGGTTTCCACCCATCTGCTCAGCAGTGTTCAAAGGAAGCTGCCATTATTGTCCGTGACGCAGCTATCAAGGCTGGTGCTCCTGAAAACTGTATTCAGTGGATTGAATATCCATCAATTGAAGCTACTTCACTTCTCATGAATCACCCTAAGGTAGCTATGATCCTTGCAACAGGCGGACCTGGAATGGTTCATTCAGCATATTCAGCTGGTAAGCCTGCACTCGGCGTTGGTCCTGGTAACGCACCTTGCTTTATTGAAAAGACTGCAAATCTTGAACAGGCTCTCACAGACCTTATCCTTTCAAAAGCTTTTGATAACGGTATGATTTGTGCATCTGAACAGGCTGCTATCATTGAAGCTCCTGTTTACGATCAGGCTATCAAGTTCATGAAAGACAGAGGCTGCTACTTCGCAACAAAGGAAGAAGTAAAGAAGCTTGAACCTGTTGTAATCAACCTTGAAAAGAAATCAGTAAACCCTGCAATCGTTGGTAAATATCCTTATGAAATTGCTGCACTTGCAGGAATAACAATTCCTAAATATACAAAGGTACTTTGCTGTGAAATTGACGGCGTTGGTGAAGATTATCCGCTTTCAAGAGAAAAACTTTCACCTGTTCTTGCAGTAGTTAAGGCAAAGACAGTTGAAGATGGCTTTGACATGGCTGAAGCTATGCTCGAACTTGGCGGTCTTGGTCATACAGCTGTTATTCACTCAAAGGATAATGATATCATAACAGCTTACGGTCAGAGAATGAAGGCTTCAAGAATAGTTGTAAACAGTCCTTCATCATTTGGCGGTATCGGTGACGTATATAACTCCATGATGCCTTCACTTACACTCGGATGTGGCTCATACGGCCGTAACTCAGTATCTGAAAACGTATCATCTGCTAACCTTATCAACAAGAAGAAGGTTGCAAAGAGGAGAGTTAACATGCAGTGGTTCAAAATCCCTGAAAAAATCTATTTTGAAATGGGTTCAGTTCAGTATCTTTCAAAAATGCCTGACATCACAAGAGCCCTTATTATATGCGACCCTATGATGGTTCAGCTCGGATTCCTCGACAGAGTAACTTACCAGCTCCGCAAGAATCCTAACAAGGTAATAATTGAAGTGTTCAGTGAAGTTGAGCCGGATCCTGACCTCACAACAGTACGTAATGGTACAGAGGTTATGAACAGATTCAAGCCTGACGTTATCATCGCTGTAGGCGGCGGTTCAGCAATGGACGCAGCTAAGGCAATGTGGCTCTTCTATGAGAATCCTGATGCTGACTTCATCGGCATGGCACAGAAGTTCATGGATATCCGTAAGAGAGTTTATAAGTTCCCTAAGATGGGTAAAAAGTCAAAGATGGTTGCTATTCCTACAACTTCAGGAACAGGCTCAGAAGTAACATCTTTTGCTGTTATTTCAGACAAGAGCAAACATATGAAGTACCCTCTTGCTGACTACGAGCTCACACCTGACGTTGCTATCATTGATCCAGGGTTCGTAATGACAGTTCCAAAGGGAGCAACTGCTGATACAGGCCTTGACGTTCTCACACATGCTATTGAAGCATACGTTTCAGTACTTGCTTCTGACTATACAGATGCTCTTGCACTTCATGCTATCAAGATGGTATTTGAATTCCTCCCACGTTCTTATAAGAACGGTGCGGCAGACCCAGAAGCAAGAGAAAAAATGCATAATGCTTCATGTATAGCAGGTATGGCATTTACAAACGCATTCCTCGGAATCAACCACTCACTTGCTCATAAGCTTGGCGGTGAATTCCACATTGCTCATGGACGTGCAAATGCTATTCTTCTCCCACACGTTATCGCTTATAATGGTGAAACAAACCCTACAAAGTTCATGGCATGGCCTAAGTATGGCAAGTTCATAGCACCTGAAAGATATCAGGATATTGCAAAGGCACTTGGTCTTCCTGCAAAGACTCCTGAAGAAGGTGTAAAGAGCCTCATCAAGGCAGTGCGTGAACTTATGACTGAACTCAATGTTCCATTCACAATCAAGGAAATGGGCGTTGACGAGAAGGTATACATGGATACAATCCCTGAACTTTCCTATAAGGCTTTTGAAGATCAGTGTACAACTGCTAACCCACGTCTTCCTAAGATTGAAGAACTTCAGGAACTTTACAGACTTGCTTACTACGGCAAATAATTTATAAAAAATATCTTTATACGGACTTACGATCCTTTCGATCGAAAGTCCGTATTTTTTTATTGGTGAATAAAAACAATGTTCAAGAAACTTTTTTCTCCGACGATCAAATTCTTCCTGACTGACTTCCCTGCCTCCAATAAGAATTTTCTGTCTGTTAATTGATTTCATATTTATTTCTCCTTATATTATAAATAAACTTCTTTTGTATACAGGCAAAAATTAAATAAAGTTGCATAAAAATATGCAACTAATCAAGAAATAATGGTACATTATACAATTGTTGACAAAATATAAAGGTTATTGTATACTATTATAATAATATCATTGGGGGACAATTATTATGAGAACAAAATTTTTGAAGGCAATGGCAATTTTTCTTACGGTTTTATATGGTATATTAATTTTAGGTTACATTGTTTCTACAATTACTACTGACTTATTAATAGACTCAAATTCTTATTATTCTTCATACTATCTTGGGGAAGTATTATTTTATATATTAATTATTATAATTTCTGGAGTTATAACACTTACACCTTGGTATGCTCTTTCGTCTTTATCTGCCGACCACGACGCACTGCTTACTGAACAAACAAGACTCAGGGGGGAACTGCACTTTTATTTTCAAAATCCAGCAACAGAACAACAGCCAAGTGCATTAAGATATTCTTATGCAAATAACGCTGTACATACCAATAAAACAACTGAAAACACTGCTGATAATAAGTGGCTTTGTAAAATCTGCGGCGAACTTAATCCAAATTCATCAAGAACGTGCAAAGGATGCGGTAATCAGAAATAGATATATTAATTTTTAATAAAAAAAGTCACTATAAATAAGCAAATATGCAGATATTAACCGTTTATTATATTAATTAATTGCATTTTTATATAAATAGTGGTATACTATTATAGTGCAATTTTTATTTTACAAAACGTTTTAAGGTAAAATCAAATGTGCTTATTAATTATAAACACACATACTATTTTTTTGGCTTGTGCCGGGAATGGAGAAATTTATGGGATATCCAATTATTACACCATCATTTTATAAAGAACTTGTACCGGATGTGAAAAATCCTGCAAGTGGTCCTAAGTGCGATGTTATCATGTCAGCATCTGCAGTTGAATATGTTTTTTCTTTAAGCGAAATTGAAGTTGTAAGAAAGCTTATGTCAATATCAGAGCCTCTTCAGTTTAATATGGCTCAGGTTGACAATGAAATTACTGCTGACTTTACAAAGAAATCTGCTGAAAAGATTGCAAAATATCCGTTCCTTGAATATTACTGGCAGATAAAAACACTTATCATCAATGTTCTTCAGAAGAAAAATATTGTTTTTGAGAAAAGAATGCTCATTCTGAATTACTGTATGAAGGCAATGAATGACATGATTGAACAAGGTCGTTCTGACCTTATACCTAAATTTGCACATGAAATAACTTCAGCTGAATCATTCTCAAGAGTTCTTGAATACTTTAAAACACTCAAACCTTTATTTGAAGCTTCACTTGCTGAAGGAATTGCTTTTCTCAGACTGTTCAGTATTACACCTGAATTCAAAAAAATTATGGATCAGATTTGTAAAAACTTTAAGTTTTCTGATCCTGAATCACTAAGAAATCTTGATATAAATGATTATATTAATCTTAAAAAAGATTTCGTAACTTCTACAATGAAGGACAAGGAACATTACATTGAAAATATAATGGTTAATTACGTTTTCAATTTATCAATTCCTTTTGCATCTAGTGATATTACAATATGGGATAACTATGTGTTCATGTGTATGCTTTACAACGCTATAAAGATAATGCTGACATGCTATATGCCTGAAAAGACTGATGATGACTTTGCAGAGGCAATTACTCTCTTTGACAAGGCTTTGCGTGAACAGATTCCAGGAATTATACCAAGAGTAATAAGTGCTTCAAAATTATCCGGACAGAATAATAATGGCGACATGGCAATTATAGTTGTAAGCTGATTTATCTTGAAAAGTAAAGATATTACAGTTTTTCATACAAATTCGTAATCGTATTGTAATTATTTTTTTCCAAATAACTATTGGCAAAATATATTTGTTGTGCTATAATATGCATATAGTTTAGTTTGTCTACAAATAACCAAAAGGAGATAATTAGAATGAGCAAGTTAAATTCAATTAAAAAAATAGCTGTTGCTGCTGTTTTGGCATCAACAATGGCAGTTCAAGCATTCGGTATCACAGCAAGTGCTACAGATTATTACTACTACAATGGTGTATATTATCCTGACTATCAAAGTGCTGTTAATGTTGCTGGAGGTTATTCAAGCAGCATAACATATTCTTCAAATCCAAGTCTGTCAGGATGGTATTACAACTCAAACACACGTGGTTATTACTCTAGCTACAATAGTGCTTATAATGCAAGCCCAAGCGGAACAATAACTCAGAATGGTACAACTATTGGGTCTTATGGAAGTTCCAATACTTCAAGCGGAACAAATCTCTATTATAACACTGCAACAGGCCTTTACTATCCTAACCTTGCTTCAGCAAACTCAGCAGGTTCAGCTACAGCTTCAACTTTAGGTGCAACATCAGCAAAGGCTTGGTTCTGCAGTAGTAATGGTACATATTATAATTCATATGCAGAAGCTCTTGCGGGTGCTTCAAATATTACTACAAATGTAGTAAGAATTACTAATGTAGCTGATACTTCAACTACTGTAAATAATAATAGCTATTCAAGTGCAAAGTATTATTATTCTTCAAAAACTGGTGATTACTACCTTAACTGGTACGATGCTCGTAACGCTTCAGATAATGACGGCCAGGTTACTGAACGTACCACAACAGGCTATAATCTCTATTTCTGTAGAGAAAATGGTCTTTTCTATTCAACTAAGAACCAGGCTTTAAGCTATGCTAACAATGATGAATCAAAGGTTGAATATTACGGTTATGCAAATGGATCAAATGGTCGTTACTATAATGATTATTATTATGGTTATAACGGTCGCTATGATTACTACAATAACGGTTACTACTACTACAACAATGGTTATTACAATAATGGTTACTACAATAATGGCTATTACAATAATGGTTATTACGATCCAGCTGACTATTATTTTAATTACATCAAGAATGGTTCAACATCATCTTCAGCTACTTACGGCAATGCAGAAAATGGTGATGCTTACCTCTCAGGAAGTAAAAAGAAGGCTGGCTGGTCTTATATCAAGAGCTACATTAATAATGCTAGTTCAAAGGACAGCATATCTGTTTACCTGAACGAACAGAGTACAGTTCCAAGTGATGTACTTGAAGAACTCGAAGGCACAAGAAAGACTTTAGTTCTTACTAATCCTAATGGTATCAAGTATTCAATCTATGGTGCTGATATTGATGATGCTTACTCAACAGACCTTTCATTTACATCAGGCAAGAAAAATATTCCTTCTTCACTTACTAAAAAGGTAAGTAAAGGTGCTTCATATATGACACAGTTTACAATCGGAAGAGAAGGAACTCTTGGATTTGATACAACTGCTACTATCAAGTTTAACAAGAAACGTGCAGGTTATAAGGCTACTTTCTACCGTTATGATACAGCTAATAATCGTCTTGTATCTGTTGGTACAACAACAATTGGTTCAGATGGTTCTGCTTCATTTACAACATCTGATGGCGGTTACTACGTTGCTATATTGAAGTAAAATATTATTTCAAGCAGCTATGATTAAATCATAGCTGCTTTTTTCTCATATTATAAAAACAGCAGGTACAATATTTATGTACCTGCTGTTTTTATTTAAACATAAAGTATTTACTTTTCATTCTTTTTCGAGTTAACCTTGTGTTTGCCCTTAGAAAATATTTTTACAGTCATAATTATACCAAGCAATGAATTTATTGCAGCAATTGAAATTGCAAGAATATTCAGAGTCAAACCTGCTGTGCAATTATAATTCTTTTTTTTCTTGGTTGCTGCAACAACAAGACCAGGAATTGAACATGCATATGATACAACAGGAAGGAATGACGAAAAAACGAGCCCCACTATTCCAAGAGCCAGACTGGAAACGCATATTTTCTGAATCTGATTTTTATTTTCTGTGTTAATCATTAAACTACCTCCACATTTAATAGGGCAAGCCCTGTCATTTTGCAATTAACCTGAAAGTCAGCCCAGCATTTCAATATCTTCTACTTATTTTATAAAGCAAATGTTAGTAAAACAATAACTATAAACAATGAAATTATAACATTTTATAGCAAATGTGTCAAGAAATTATGTTAAAATTTTCTCTTATTTCTTACTCTTTTCATCCTTCTTTTTTTCTTGCTATTTATCTTAATATAAATAACTATGTAAAGAATTATAAGCACAATAGCAATACCTATTGCAAGCTTAAACCAAAATGATCCCAGAAATGCTTTTGCCTTATCAAGATTATACTGTGTTTCCGATAGGGTTATATCCTGATTTGCAACAAGATCAACCGTACATAAAACCTCTCCTGAAAGTGATAATGAATACGTTCCAAGCTTCTGCCCCTTCTTGACAGGGGCCATTATCTGCCCGTTTTCATCAAGGAACCCTTCTGTTAATATATCGGCTTTTAGTGTTGAAACATCAAGAGTATTTGGCCAGAGCGTTGCATATTCTCCTGAAGGAACAAGAATTACATAATCCTTTTCTTCACCATATTTAACCGGGACTTCAGTTATCTCCTGCGTGGATGATAAAACCGTCTTAAATTCAAATGTATTAAATGCCCACTCATATATGTTTTTATGATCGATAAAATGATCAAAGACAGCATTTCCTTCGTCATCATACATAGGACCACCTAATGTTACAAGAAGATAATTATTGCCATCCTTTCTTGCTGATGTAATAAGGTTTCTTCCGGATTCATCGAGGGTTCCGGTCTTTATTCCTCTGGCATACTGATAATAATATTCACTGGATGAACTGAGCATTTTATTGGTATGGTATATTGTTGCCCAGCCTTCCTGCTGATAATTGGTGGCTTTCATAGTATACTCTGTTGTGCAGGCAAATTCCATAAACTTAGGATAATTATCTATTGCATACTGAGTTATTATAGCCATGTCCCTTGCATTTGTATATTGGTCATCATCATAAAGGCCATGTGGGTTTGTGAAATTTGTACCGGTACATCCAAGCTCCTGAGCCTTCTGATTCATCATATCAATAAAGTTAGGAATACTTTCTCCACCGACATGGTAAGCAAGAATTCCTGCTGATTCACATGCAGAATACATCATCATTGAATACATAAGGTCAGTAACGCTTGCTACCTCCCCCCTGCTGTATCCTACTGCTGACGCTCCCTGTCCGTATAAATCGTCAAAAACTACAAGCGGTGCTTCAAAATAAGTATTATCAAGATCCTTGACATTGTCAAGGACAATTATTGCTGTCATAATTTTTGTAAGTGAAGCCGGATACATTTTTTTAAGGGAGTTTTTCTCATAAACAACGATATCCTTATCGAGATTAACAAGATAAGCCGCCTCACTTTCCACCTTAAAACCAGGTGTAAATGTTACTGCATAGCTTTTTAATGGCATAATTACTGTCACCATAATAACTGCTGCAATAAGCATTGCAAGTTTTTTCATTAAATAATTTCCTTTCCTTAAAAATATAATATAATTATATTATAACAAATTACTGCTTCAAATGGAAGGGGATTTAATTAAGAAATAATATTTATTTTTCTATTTACCTTTTTTCGAGAATATGGTATACTATTTTTAATGTTACTTATGTCTGGAGTGTGTGTTTTGATTTGTATAACCGGTGACACTCATGGTGATCTGGCCCGTTTTAAACACAAAAGTATTAAGAAGCTTAGAAAAGGCGATTTTCTTATTATATGCGGAGATTTCGGATTTATCTGGGATGGTTCTGTAAAAGAAGAGAAAATTCTTAAGAAAATAGGAAAAAAGCGCTTTACTACTTTGTTTGTTGAGGGTTGTCACGAAAATTATGATTTGCTTGAAAATTGTCCTGAAGAGGATTTCTGCGGCGGCAAAGTCAGAGTGATTTCTGGAAGGCTTATGCAGATGAAGAGGGGCGGAATTTTCAATCTGCAGGGACATTCCTTTTTTGCTTTCGGAGGGGGGCAATCAAAGGATCTTGATCTTAAAACTGAAAGTAAAACATGGTATAAGGATGAACTTCCGACATCTCAGGAGATTCAGCAAGGTGCTGTCAATCTCCTGAACTTCGGTAATAAAATTGACTACATAATTACTCATGAACCACCTGGATCGCTTAAAGATTTCCTTGATTTTGAGTCACAGGAACAAAGCACGATGCATATTTTCTTTGACGCAATCAAGAATGACTGTGTATTCAATATGTGGTATTTCGGAAAGCTTCATAAAAACAAGCTTATTCCGCCGAAATACACCTGTATTTTCGATGATGTTGCCTGCATTAAAAGTGCATTGCCTAAAAAATCCAAGAAGAAATAACTATACATTGAAAGGATGATTTTCATGCCGCATATTTCACTTAAAATGCTCAAGGGAAGAACAGAGGAACAGAAAAAAGAAGTTTGTGAAAAGCTTACTCAGGCTCTTTGTGAAGCTGTCGGATGTAAGGCAAGAAGCGTTACCTGCACTATTGAAGACTATACTGCTGAGGAGTGGCAGGATGTTTTTGCAACAGATATTGCAGGAAAAGAGGACAAACTTTACAAGAAACCGGAATATGACCCAAAGGACATGCTTTAATTGACTTCGCACTCCGCATAATTGCAGGGGTGCGTTTTTATTAATATATTAGGAAGTGAGAAAAATAAGCTATATTGTACGGGGTAACGATGTTATTATACCCAAAAAAGATTTTAGCCTTGATCAGACACTTGACTGCGGACAGGCATTCAGATGGGAGCGTACTTCATCGGGAAGTAACGCAGAATATCACGGATATTTTCTGAATAATGAACTGCTGGTTTCCGAGGAAAAGGATACTATTATACTACATAATACTTCTGAACAGGATTACATATCAGTATGGCACAATTATTTTGACATGGACACAGATTACAATGAGCTGAAGAGAATGTTCTCCGAGGATGAAACCCTTGCACTTGCTTGTAAGTATGCTGAAGGAATACGACTTTTAAGGCAGGACAAATGGGAGGCTCTCATTTCCTTTATTATTTCGCAGAACAACAATATCCCACGAATTAAAGGCATTGTAGGCCGACTTTGTGACAGATATGGCGGTTTTCCGTCTGCTGAACAGATGAAAGGTGTTACTGCTGAAGGACTAGCATTTCTGCGTGCTGGATTCAGGGGGAAATATCTTGAGGACTGCGTAAGCAAAGTCAACTCTGGAGAAATAAACCTTGATAGTATTGCTGAAATGCCAATAGAAGATGCCCGTAAGGAGCTTATGAATATCAAGGGAGTAGGCCCTAAGGTTGCTGAATGTGCTCTGCTGTATGGAATGTACAGAGTTGAGGCATTCCCTGTTGATGTATGGATAAAACGTGTCATGGCAAACTTTTATCCAAATGGACTTCCTGATTTTCTAGGTGCTAACAAGGGCATTGCACAGCAGTATCTATTCCACTACATGCGTACCTGTGTCAGATTTGAATAACAATATAATATGAGGGGAGTAATTCCTGCGATGTTGATTTGCGGGAATGTGACTTTATGAGAGAAAGCATTTTAACTATACCAATAAGTGAAATACTTGAGCCAAAGGACGGGTGTCCTATCTGCCGCATGAGAGATATGCTTGAAAGCCGTACAGTTGAATATATCATGGGTGCGGCAATGATGGAGCCTGATGTAAGAATTGAAACCAACAGGGCAGGATTCTGCCACACACACTTTCAGCAGATGCTTAAACAGAAAAATCGTCTGTCACTTGCTCTTATGCTCCAGACACACCTTGAAGAAGTAAACAGACAACTGTTTACGAGAAAGAAGCTTTTTGAACCGAAAAATATGAAGCAGAAAAAGCTTTCAGAGATAAACTCTACCTGCTTTGTCTGCGAAAAGGTTGACTGGGGTATGGAAAGACTTATGCGTACATTCTTTGAGATGTTTGCACAGCCTGAAATAAAGAAACTGCTATCAGAACAGGAATATATTTGCCTGAACCATTACGACCTTCTGCTTTCGATGGCTCCTAACTACTTACAGAAGGGCTCTCTGAATGATTTTAACACACTTATAGGTGACCTTACACAGAACTATATTAAGACGCTTTATGATGACGTTTCACATTACTGCTCAATGTATGACTACAGAAACACAGGCAAGGACGCTGACTGGGGAAATTCCAAGGACAGCATTGAACGAGCAATAAAATTCCTTGTATCAAGAAACTAGAAACATACTTTCTGCTATCTTTATAAGTAAAGGTTGGTCAACTTTTTGTAGAGAAGTTTTCAACTTATCACGAGTTAAAGCAGGTAACGCAGATACGGAGTTTTTCACACTTTCCACAGAGTTTTCAACACTTTTTCTTTGCTTTTCAAAGTTTTCAACATAGTTTTCAACACTTTTAACTTATTTTCTAATACTTGTAGTATATAATATACACCAAAAGCCCATAATATCTTTATATTACGGGCTTTTTTATGTGTTGAAATAATGTTGAAAAGGGTGGAATTTTGTTATGATAAAGGGAGTAAACAGAAGAATTGTCGAAATTACAAGCATGGAAAATGATTATTTTGAAAAAGCTGTATTATATATACGTCCGGAAAAGATGAGCTTTCCACAAAATCAGCTCGATCTTGAAGCTAAGGCATACCTTATGGATATTACCTCAAGGGTACCTGCAAAAAACAAGCTCAACAACGGAATAATCAGAAAGATTATCTTTGCAGTTGAACTTGTAATGTTTCTTACTATACTTGCTTATGCCTTTTACTACTTCTGTGCTTAAATTTATGCTGTTATTTTTGTAATAATCAGACCTATATTATAAAATACAAACGAACACATCCACGCTACTGCACACTGATATACGACAAGCTTAAATGACATCATTGCACTTCCCGTTTCCTTTTTGACTGCTACTACTGCGGCAACACAAGGAGTATAAAGCAATGTGAATATAAGAAAGCTTACTGCTGATATAGGTGAAAACATTGATGTAAGTGATTCAGTAAGCCCTGATGAAGCAGAGCCTGTAAGGACAGCAAGTGTTGAAACAGTTGCTTCCTTTCCGCTGATACCTGCAATGAGAGCTGTAGCTGCTCTCCAGTCTCCAAAACCTATAGGTTTGAAAATCGGAGCTACAAATCTTCCTATCATTGCAAGTATACTCTGGGAACTGTCCTCAACTATATGCAGAGAAATATCAAAGCTTTGCAGAAACCAGATGATTACTGATGCAAGAAAAATTACGGTGAATGCCTTTTTCAGAAAATCCTTCGCCTTGTCCCACATAAGTGACAAAATATTTTCGGGGGACGGAATACGGTACTTTGGCAACTCCATAATGAACATATCGGGATCTTCGTCTGTTTTCCTGCTTGCAATTGATACGCATAATATACCTATCAATATACATGCTGTATAAAACCCCATCATTATTAGTGCCTTATGGTCCTTGAAAAAAGCCTGAATAAATACTGCATATATCGGAAGCTTTGCACTGCAGTTCATAAAAGGAATCAACATTATTGTTTTGTTTCTCTCCCTTTCGCTTGGGAGAGTTTTTGCTGCCATAATTGCAGGTACTGAACATCCGAATCCGATTATAAGCGGAATAAATGCACGCCCTGACAAGCCGATTTTCCTTAGAAGCTTATCCATTATGAAAGCTGTTCTTGCCATGTATCCACTCTGCTCAAGAATGGCGAGAAAGAAAAACATTGTTACTATCGTAGGAATAAAACTTAGTACGGAGCCTACTCCAGCAAATACTCCTTCAACAAGCAAATCCCTTACAACAGGGTTAAGGTGAATCTGCGTAAAAAGGCTATCAGCACAATTAATAAGAAAAACAATTCCTGAGCTTAAAAGGCCACTTAGAAATGCACCGATTACGCCAAATGTAAGCCAGAATATTCCAAACATTATAAGCAGAAAAATAGGAATTGCAAGATATTTATTGGTGAGAATCCTGTCTATTTTCAAGCTTAGCTTATAGTTGTTTTTTCGGCTTTTGAATACGTTGGTGCCTTCACAGATTTTATCTATAACAGCATAGCGGCTATATGAAACGGCTGACATTCTGTCCATGCCCATTTCACTTTCCATCTTTACAAGGATAGATTCAATTTTCTCCTGTTGTGTCTTATCAAGTTCAAGTTTCTTAACAAAGTCAACATACCCCTGAACAACCGCTTCTGCTGCATACATACAAGGAACTGACTTATCCTCAGCATTTTTACTGATTATTTGAGTTAGCTTTTTTATGTATTTCTGGTATATATCTGGTTCAGTTGCAGGTACTTGCGGCAAAGTTTTATTTTCACATGCTTTCTTTGCTGTTTCAATGAGGAGGTCAATCCCCTCTTTTTTTTCTGCACTAATAGGTATTATCGGAACATTCAGTCTTTCTGCAAGGATTTTTACGTTCACAGAAGAATTACTCTTACGCAGTTCATCCATCATATTCAACGCAATTACAACTGGTATTTCAAGGTTCATAAGCTGTAATGTCAGATAAAGACTACGCTCAACATTTGCCGCGTCAATAACATTAATTATTACGTCAGGTTTACTGTTGATAATAAATTGAGAGGCTGCACGCTCTTCAGATGTGTAAGGTGTCAGCGAGTATATTCCCGGAAGGTCAACGACTTTGCAATCTTCATGACCCGTTATTTCCCCTATTATAACTTCAGTTGTACTGCCAGGAAAATTACTTATGTACTGATTAGAGCCGGTAATCTTATTAAACAAAGTGGTTTTTCCACAATTCTGATTTCCTGAAAGTGCAAAAATCATAGAGTCAATCATCCTTTATATTTCTTTCTGACAGCATAAAGCATATCTTATTATATATATAAGAGTAAAATATTAGTTTTATACTATTATAATGTAATCCACGCAAAAACTGCTTACAAAAATTAAATTGTAAGCAGTTCAATTTATTTACAGTTTTCTGAAAGACTGAAATACCATCAACAGAACTGTGAATATAAAATTATACAGCAATACTATTGATACATTGAGTTCCCCAAAAGACTTGAGCAGAACCATTGTAATAAAAATAAGCAATGCAAGAACAATTGATACTGCCTGCAGACCAAGACCTGCGGTTATTGTTCCTTTCAGCCTTTTTGAGCCGAGAACCAGAGATGACATTGCCGCAAATGTTCCTGTACATGCAAGTGTAGCAGTCTGTTCAGGGCAATACGATGTAACCTCTTCAAAATCGGCATGTGATCTGAACGGCAGAATCTTGAATATTTCAGGAGAAATTCCGTACATTTCGGAAAGTCTGTTTATTGATATGCATGAATCAACAGATCTGATAATAACATAAACACCACTGCGTTCCAGGTCACTCAAGGATTGTCTGATTTCCATTGTAGGGCAAAGTTCGATTACAAACATTGCAGAAAGCTCTCCGGAAATAGAAAGGTAAATAGCAATTCTTCCGTTATCAGAATAATCCTTTTCCTTTGCTTCTGACGGCATACCCTCAATACTGTGGTTAGTCATAAGCTCTCTGTTACCAAGAAGGATACGCTTATTATTTATCCATCCGCAAAGTCCCATTGAATCTTCAAAGATATAGCTTTCAACAGGGTTAAGCATTTCTGTCTTTCCTGCAATTATGTCATAGAACATATTTTTGAGGATACTGTTGGACTGGTGCGTAAGGCTTGCAGCTTCAACGATTGCCTCATCAATTCTTGTATCAGAAAATACTTTTATAGCAGAAAGTTTTACGCTTCCCTGCGGGAAAAGCTGTGCTGCATCAATCATAACACTATTTGTCTCGCTGAAATGCTCAATGCTTTCATATCCGAGAATACTTCCGTTTACCTCTGCATATTTCTTTGATGCCTTTTCCATAGGAAGATTGACAACAAGAAGCATACCGAATGAGGAACATATAGAAATACATCCGACAAATACTGATATTGCAATATAAATTTCTGATGCACCGTATTCAGTTTTAGCTGAAAGGCTTGCTATTATTGCAATAATAAGAGCCACACCTATTATAATAGGAGTGAATATCTTACAAAAGCCGTCAGTAGAATCCGCTGCATAAGATGTTTTAAGGAATTCCTTGATAAACTCTGTCTTTTTCATAACAGCAAGTGACGGGAAGTCGTTAAGCGCACCTCTGGTAAAGCCTTGCGCTTTTGCTTCGTCATCTACTGTGACAACAGCATACTTCTCACTTGAACCGGAAACATATTTGAAATTACGCTGTGTTCTTGTAACGATAAGAAGTTTTCCAACTGTATTGAACAGAAGCGCTCCGATAGCAACAGGGATATAGTTATGCACAATACTGCCTTTGATAAGATTTGTGTTTGCAAGCATTATCATAGAAGATATTATGCTCGTAACAGTCGCAACAGCTGTCAGGCTGTCACCATCTGCTTTAAATCTGATTAGCTTAGACAAACCACAGGATATAACTGTATATGATACAAAAGCAGCAATAAGCCCTATAACTGAATTTGCAAAAAGGAATGAAGTGGTTTCTGTACGCTTGTTAAGGAAATCTATCATAGGAAGCTTGTCATAATCATTCATCAACGCAAGATAAACTGTCACAGCAAAACAAGCAAGCAAGACAAAAAATCTTATTACAAGTGTCTTTTTAAGCTGAATAATATCATTTGCTATTGATGGGGCATCCTCATAATTATCGAAATCATCAATAACCCTTTGCTCAATTGGTTCTTCACCTGCGGTATCTTCTTCAACGTCCTCTTCATCGCCTACAAAGACAAAATCATTTACCTTACGGTTTCTTCTTTCTGCAAGGGCATTGATTTTATCTATTTCAGCCTGTTCATCAGTAACAGGAATCTGAGTTGTATCGGGAAGAATTTTATCTTTAATCTTCAGATCAATATCTGAAATTGATTTTCTTTCTATAGGCTGGATATGAGAGGTTCTTGAAGAACGATCTTTTTTTATCTTCATCATACCGTCAAGAAGCTCTGTATTTCCATCAAGAACAGAGTTTCTTTCGGACTTTTCATGCTTCTTTACAGGTTCATGCTGTTCATCATCCTGCTTTTTTCCTATTTTTGAAAAAACATCTGTCAGACCCTTAAGCGGTGAAGTATATTCAGGCTTTGCAGGCTGACGATTGTTTTTTTCACGAACTTCTTTTGAGGCATACTCATTTAAAATGGAATTAATATCAATATCATTCTTAGATGAATAGTTATCAAAAGCACTTGAATATTTATCTTCATTTTTACCTGACAAAGAAATGTCTGTGTTTAATATTGAAAACAGTCCTGTTTTTTCCTTTTTATATGACCCTTCAGGAGTAATTTTTTCAGGAGCTTTTCTGATAAGAGGTACATAACCATCATCTTTTTTTGCAAGATCATCAAAACCTTCTGAAAATGAAAGCGCATTCTTCCTGATACCGCTTTTTGGGGGAAGCTCCTCATCAGGTATATCTTTGGTACTTATTTCAGCAGCAGCAAGCTTGCTGTATTTATTCTCAAACTGCTCCTGCCGTTTCTTATCTTTTTCTGAAAACGACAACTCAATTGGTTTAGTCAGCAACTCCTTTACTGTCTGACCAGTTGATTTTACTGTGCCTGAATCTTTTGTGGACTCTGCTTCATGGCTTTTTTTGCTGCCGTAGCTATCAATTATACTATCAAGTTTAACATCATTTTCTGAATGTGAAGAATTCTTTTTAGGATACTCATTCAGAATATCATCAAGCGAAAAGCGTCCGTCCGCCAACTTATTTCTCCCCTTTATCTGGATTTAAGCTGTCTCTGCCTTACAGTTTCGTACATGAATATTCCCGCCGCAACAGAAGCGTTAATGGATGATATCTTACCCATCATTGGCAGTTTCATTAAAAAGTCACATTTTTTCATTATCAGACTTCCCATTCCATTTCCTTCGGAGCCAATAACAATTGCAGCACTTCCTGTAAGATCGGTGCTTGTATAATCTTCTCCCGAAGCATCAGTTCCGTATATCCACACTCCGTTTTCTTTTAATGTATCAATTGCTGCTGCTATATTTGCAACCCTTGCAACCGGCAGCCAGCTTGCTGCTCCGGCAGAAGTCTTGTATACTGTCTGATTCAGTGAAGCACTTCTTCTCTTTGGAATAATAATACCATCTGCACCAGCAGTTTCAGCAGTTCTGATAATTGCGCCGAGGTTATGCGGGTCTTCAATTTCATCACATACTATTATAAAAGGCTGTGTTCCCTTTGCTTTTGAAATAGCAAGTATATCCTCAACAGAAACATACTCAGCACATGCACCGCTTGCAATTACACCCTGATGTGAAGCACCGCCGCACATGAATGAGAGCTTTGTATCATTAACCTGCTTAACGACAATATCCTGTTCCTTAGCCATTCTGCTGATAAGACCAATGCTTCCGCCTGCTTCACCGTTTACATAAATTGTATCAATGTTCTTCTTGGATTTCAATGCTTCTATTACAGGATTTCTTCCTATAATAAGGCCTCTTTCCTCAATGATATCCAGTGCATCATTCTCCTCATACATATCACTTCTGCCATAAGGTTTTCTTGTTTCAGTTCTTTCAGTATGGTCATTATGATCATTCTTTGCATAAGGTGCATATGGTTTTTTACCGAACGTATCTTCCTTATTACTATATCTGTCATCCTTTTTACCGAATCTGTCTCCCTTATTACTGAACCTGTCATCCTTTTTAGCGTACCTGTCGTCTTTCTTACCGTATCGGTCATCTTTACGATTATTTCTTCCATCATCTGAGCCGCTCTTTGAACGGTAATTATTCTTATTATTATTGTCATTGTATGGCATAATAAGCCTCATTTCTATATAATTATACATAAATATATTATACCGTATAATCTCTCTGATTTCAATACAATAATAAAATATTATACTGTTTTATTACAAATTAATATAGTATAATCATTCAGTATAATTGTATTGACATAAATAATTTATAATGATATAATTAAACGATAATTAATGCGGGATAATTATGTTCCGTTACAGGAGGTTTAAACGTGAGGAAGGTTAAAAAACCTGTTTTCTTCATCGTATTTATACTGATCTGTTTGTTCACTGCTTCTGTTTTTTTCGGTTTATCCTATTATTACGGTGACATGACAACAGTATATATAAAGGGTGTTGACAACATTAGATTCGGTATAGATATCAAAGGCGGTGTTGACGTTACTTTTACTCCGTCAGGTGATTTTGATGCTACCGAGTCACAGCTCAGTTCTGCCAAGGAAGTTCTTGTACAGAGAATGATCAACCTTGGAATTACTGATTATGAATGCTATATTGATAATTCTAATGACAGAATTATTGTAAGATTCCCATGGAAAGAAGGAGAAACAAACTTCGATCCTGAAGCTGCAGTAAAGGAACTCGGTGAAACTGCTGAACTTACTTTCCGTGAAGGAATGGAAACTGATGCTAACGGTCTTTATACCGGTACTACTGCTGAAAATATAATTCTTGTGGGTTCAGATATTGAAGAAGCGTATCCAAGCTATATTCAGCCACAAGGCGAGGCTGCACAATGGGTTGTTTCCCTTAAGCTTACTGACTCAGGAAAGGGTAAGTTTGCTGAATCAACTACCAAGCTTGCTCAGACAAGAGGCGTAATTTCAATTTGGATGGACGAAACAATGATTTCCTATCCTAATGTTAATGAACCTATCAGAGACGGCCAGGCAATGATTTCCGGAAACTTTGACGGTGAATCTGCTAAACAGCTTGCTGACAAGATAAATTCAGGTGCACTTCCATTCAAGCTTCAGACTGCAAGCTTTTCAACAATTTCACCTACTCTCGGTTCAGGTGCTTTGCAGGCTATGGTAGTTGCAGGACTTATTTCTTTTGTTCTCATAGCAATATTTATGATTGCTGTATACAGACTTCCTGGATTTGTTGCTATTATCTGTATTACCGGTCAGGTTGCTGGTACACTTGCTTTTGTATCCGGTTACTTTGGATTTATGAACAGCTCTATTCTTACAATTCCAGGTATTGCAGGTATTATCCTTGCTGTCGGAATGGGTGTTGACGCAAACATCATTACTGCTGAACGAATCAAGGAAGAACTCAATAAAGGCAAGACACTTGATGGGTCAATCCAGTCAGGATTTAAGAGAGCATTTACAGCTATCCTTGACGGTAATGTTACAACAATTCTTGTAGCAATAGTGCTGATGGGTGCATTCGGTTCACCTGACAGTGTATTCTCTAAGCTTCTTTCATTTGTATTCTTCATGTTTGGTCAGTCAACTGCTGGAACAATTTATTCATTCGGTTTCACTCTTCTCACAGGTGTTATTCTGAATATGTTCTTTGGAGTTTTCTGCTCAAGACTTATGATTGCTTCACTTTCAAAATTCAAGCTTATGAGAAATCCTAAGCTTTATGGAGGTGGAAAAAATGCATAAGGAATTTAATTTTGATTTTATCGGTAAAAAGAAAATATTCTTTATAATTTCTATTATTTTGGTTGCAGTATCAATTCTTTCAACTTTTGTTTTTGGTGCAAAGCTTGATATTCAATTCAAGGGTGGTACAATTATTACCTATATCTATGATGGAAATATTGATGAAGCAGATTTTGAAAAAACAGCAGAAAATGCTCTTGGTGGACTTGATGTAAATGTTACAACCGGTGAAGACTTCTCTACAGGAAAAAATAATATTCAGGTTTCTCTTGTTTCAAATTCAGGTCTGACTTCTGATAAACAATTTGAACTGACATCTGCACTTGAAGAAAAGTTTTCAGCTAACTCAATTAAGATTGTTGAGTCCTCTGACATTTCTCCTACATCAGGTAAGGAATTCTTTCAAAAGTGTCTTGTTGCAGTTGCACTTGCATCATTACTTCTCATAATCTATATAGCAATTCGTTTTAAAAACATTGGCGGATGGCTTGCTGGAGCATGTGCCATAGTTGCACTTGTTCATGACTGTATTATTGTTTATGGGGTGTTTGTTGTATTCCATATGTCAATTAACGCAAATTTTATGGCAGTTGTGCTGACAATATTGGGTTACTCAATTAATGATACAATAATAACTTATGACCGTATCCGTGAAAACCAGCAGTTATTTAAGAAAACCAAGTCCAGAAGTGAAATTGTAAATCTAAGTATCAATCAGACTCTTACACGTTCGATTAATACTTCAATCACAACAGTAACAACTATGATAGTAGTTACTATTGTTGCGATAATTTTTGGAGTTGATTCAATTATTTCTTTCTCACTCCCAATGGTATTCGGTATGATTTCAGGTGTATTTTCATCAGTATGCATAGCAAGCCCGCTATGGGATGCACTTGAAACTATTAAAGAGAAAAGGGCAGCTGCTAAACCTAGAACTAAAAATGCATAATTAAATAATTACTGTGCGGCAGAGGAAATCCTTTGCCGCCTATAATTTTTAAACGAAAGTATTTACTTGTGGAAAGGAGAAATGTTTCCTATAGGTGGAAGCATGGCCAAACTTATGCAAGCTGGTGTTTCAACTGCATGTATCTATCCTGATGAACTTGAAAAAACTTTTTCTGACCTTGCTGTCAGAAATGTGAAGAATGTAGAGATATTTGTAAATACACATCGTGAATTATTTGATCCATATCTCTCAATAATGAAGAATATCAAGGATAAACACAACATTAATGTTCCGTCAATACATCCATATACTTGTGCAGCAGAGCCTCTTATGTTGTTCACGGATTATGAAAGAAGATTTAATGATGCACTTGAATACCACAAGTATTACTTTGAATACATGAATAAGCTTGGTGCAAAAATTTTTGTTCTTCATGGAAACAAGCCTCAGAATCCTTATCCGGAAGAAAAATACTTTGAGAGATATGCTTCTCTTCAGAAGCTTGCAAACTCATTTGGTATAACTATTGCACAGGAAAATGTCTCAAGATGCTGTTCAGGTCAGCTTCAGTTTCTGATTAATATGAAAAAGCAGCTTGGTGATACAGCTAAATTTGTTCTTGATACCAAACAGGCTCACAGAGTAGGCGGAGATCCGCTTGAATTTTTAAAGGCCCTTGGCAGTTCTATTATTCATGTTCATTACTCTGATTATAGTAAAAATGGTGACTGTCTGCCATTTGGCTTTGGTGATTATGATAATGACAGTTTTTTCAAAGAGCTTATGAATATAGGTTATAATGGCTGCATTATGATTGAACTATATCGCAGTGGCTTTACGGATATGAATTCTCTCTGTGAAAATTACGAAAAATTGCAGTCATATCTAAACAAATTATGCCCTATTATTGTATAAACCTGTTTAAATATTGACTTTATTACAGGAATATCTTATAATTATATGAGTTTAAAATAATTATTACAAAGTGGTTTTAGCGTGATGCTTTCACGCAACTGTTTGCTTCTATTCTGCTAATAAAAATGCAAATTTTCTTTATAAAAACGTAACGAACAGTAGAAAGGATTGGAAATTTTTATGGCATCTGAAAAATCTATGGAAAAAATCGTTAATCTTTGCAAGAGCAGAGGATTTATCTATCCTGGCTCCGAAATATACGGAGGTCTTGCTAACTCATGGGATTATGGCCCCCTCGGCGTTGAATTCAAGAACAATATTAAAAAAGCATGGTGGAAAAAATTCATTCAGGAAAGTCCTTACAATGTAGGCCTTGACAGTGCTATACTTATGAATCCACAGGTTTGGGTTGCTTCAGGTCACGTTGGAGGATTCTCTGATCCGCTTATGGACTGTAAGGATTGTAAGACTCGTCACAGAGCTGACCAGCTTATTGAAACACAGTCAGATGCCAATCCAGCAGGCTGGACAAATGACCAGATGGCTGACTTTATTGAAACCAATGATATAAAATGTCCGAACTGCGGAAAGAAAAACTTTACATCAATCAGACAGTTTAATCTTATGTTTAAAACTTTTCAGGGTATTACTGAAGAGTCAAAGAGTGAACTTCACCTCCGTCCTGAAACTGCTCAGGGTATTTTCGTAAACTTCGGAAATATTCAGCGTACAACACGTAAGAAGATTCCTTTCGGTGTTGGTCAGGTTGGTAAGGCTTTCAGAAACGAAATTACTCCTGGTAACTTCCTCTTTAGATTAAGAGAATTTGAGCAGATGGAACTTGAATTCTTCTGCAAACCGGGTACTGACCTTGAATGGTTCACATACTGGCGTGGATTCTGCCGTGACTGGCTCCTTAGCCTTGGTCTTAAGGAAGAAAATATCCGTATGCGTGACCATGATCCAGAAGAACTTTGCTTCTATTCAAAGGGCACAACAGACATTGAGTACAAGTTCCCATTTGCATGGGGTGAACTTTGGGGTATAGCTGACAGAACTGACTATGACCTTAATCAACATATCAAGAACAGTGGTAAGTCACTTGAGTACTTTGATCCTGATGACAATTCAAAGTATGTTCCTTATGTTATTGAACCATCACTCGGTGCTGACAGAGTTACACTTGCATTTATCTGTGAAGCTTATGATGAAGAAGAAATCGGTGAGGGCGATGTTCGTACAGTAATGCACTTCCATCCTGCACTTGCTCCTATCAAGGCTGCTATCCTTCCTCTTACTAAAAAGCTTAGGGATCAGTCAGTTGAACTTTACTCAATGCTTGCAAAGAAGTTCAATGTTGAATACGATGAAGCTGGTCAGATTGGTAAGCGTTACAGAAGACAGGATGAAATCGGCACTCCTTTCTGCATAACTTACGACTTTGATACTCTTGAAGATAACTGTGTTACTGTACGTGACAGAGATACAATGGCTCAGGAAAGAGTCAATATCAATGATCTTGTAAAGTACCTTGAAGAAAAAATAGAATTTTAATTGTACAAGAGCGTTCTGTTAATTCAGGGCGCTCTTTTTATCAATTATTATTATAAAAAAGGAGCGTTCTGTAATCAGAACGCTCTTTGTATATACTTTTTATTCTTATTTTGATGGGATATAAGGAATGATTGCACCTGCAATTGAAGTAATAGGCATTGTCTGGAGCCATACATGACCAGGGCCTGTTACTCTTGTATTGAAGAAACCTTCACCGCCAAAGAGTGCATTTCCTATACCGCTGACTGTTTCAATATCTATTGAACAAGTTGCATCCATTGCTGCAAGGTAACCTGTATCAACAATCATTGATTCTCCCGGCTGAAGATCATACTCTACAATACTGCCATCAATTTCAAGGAAAGCCATACCCTGTCCAGAAAGCTTCTGCATGATAAATCCTTCACCGCCAAAGAATCCTGCGCCTACTTTCTTTTGGAAGAATATTGATAATTCCACTCCTGTTTCAGAAGCAAGATAAGCTTTTTTCTGTGCTACGATTGGCTTCTGTGGTGTTACCTGAACAGGAAGTACCTGACCAGGAACAGTTGTTGCAAAAGCAATTTCACCAGGTCCGCCCTGAGCTGAATACTGGTTCTGGAAAATAGATTCTCCTGAAAATGCTCTTGAAAACATCTTTCCGATTCCGCCGCCTGCATTAGTTGACATCTGCATATTTGGGCTCATCCATGCCATTGCACCCTTCTGACATGACATTACTTCACCTGCATTTAGTCTGCAAACTACTACAGGAAATGGTGTACCTTCAACTTTATACTGCATATAAAACTCCTCCAGTTAATAATAATGTTAGTTTATGTATTTTTATGCACTTAAATTATACCATACACTATATAGTATGTCAATAATAAAGAAACACTTTTACTTTAACCTGTAAAAACAGAATTAATGTAAAAGTGCTTAAATTATTCTTCTGAAGTTGTAGGCTTTATTTTAATCTTTATTTTTGCAACTCTCTGATCCTGAATGGACAGGACAGTAATTATAAATAACTCATTTTCAGTAACTTCATTTTCAGAAGGGATATCACCGAAAAGCTCCATTACCCAACCACCGACTGTATTACTTTCGCTCTCTATGATTCCTTCAGGAAGATCAAGATACTCAAGCATATCGTTGATACTTAGCTCACATGAGATTATATATTCGCCGTCACTTGTAATTATAACAGGATTTTCGACCTCGTCATTTTCGTCATAAATCTCGCCGACAAGCTCTTCTATAATATCTTCCAGTGTAACAATGCCACTTGTTCCGCCGTACTGATCCTTTACAATTGCCATATGGATTTTGCTTTTCTGCATTTCTTTCAAAGCTTCTGAAATCATCTTTGTGTCAAGGATATATATTGCTTTCTGAATAATGCTGTTAATTGAAGCAGGAGGATTTTTCTTCATCATAAGACTGAAAACATCCTTTTCATGCACAATTCCAACTACATTATCAATAGTTTTATCATAAACAGGCAATCTTGAATATCTTTGCTGAAGGAAAATATTCTTGATATGCTCAAGGCTATCAGTTCTCTCGACTGCGACGACTCTAACTCTCGGTACAAGAATCTGGTCAACAGATATTTCATCAAAATCAAGTGCTGACCTTACAAGCTCACTTTCCTGTTCTTCAAGGACTCCCTGATCTTCAATTTCATCAATGATATATTTAAGCTCGTCCTCTGTAACACTTGGAGAAGTGTCCTGATTGCTGTACATGAGAGAAACCAACATTTTTAATTTTGAAAAAATCCATACAAACGGTGTAAGAATTAAAATTATTAGTGAGAGTAATCCAGCAAAATTCAGGCAAAGTTTTTCAGCATTTTCTTTTGCTAAAGATTTTGGAAGAATCTCTCCGAAAGTCAACACAAGCACTGTCATGACTGCAGTAGCTATACCTACACCTGATGCTCCGAAAATTTCAGTAAATATTACTGTACCAAGTGATGCGGACATAATATTTACAATGTTATTTCCAATAAGTATTGCTGTTATAGCCCTGTCATATTTCTCAGCTATTGAAAGAGCCTGTTTAGCCCGTTTATCCCCTTTTGATGCCTCATGTTTAAGTCTTATTTTATTTACAGTCGAAAAGGCAGTTTCCATAGACGAGAAAAATGCAGAGAAGATTATGAGAACAACTATCGCTATATACTTCAAAAATACCCCTCGTTTTTCAAATAATAATACTAAAAATAATATTACCACATAATTGTATAAAACACAAGCATTTATTTATATATATCTACAAATACAATTACCGCGATTACAATATATTGGTAAGGTACCAGAAAAGATATTCAATGTAGTGATAAGAATAAAAGCTTTTCATGCTAATCATTCTGCAAAGCTCGGGTACTGTTACCCACATTGCATCTGCAACCTCCTCCTTTTGGAGGACCAATTCAGAAATGCTTACATCGGTTTTGTAAGTCCAGACTGAACAATAATTTGTCGGTCTTTTGAAAACTCCAGTCATAGAAAGCATTTTGCCATCTGCATTAATTCCAAGCTCTTCTTTAAGTTCACGGTGACAGGCTTCATAGAAGTTTTCACCTGATGAAACTGCCCCGCTTGTACATGCCCATATATTCGGATTCCACCGGACTGAATCTGATCTTTTCTGAATAAGGATTTGCCCGTTTTTATTTATTGGCCATATATGCACAACTGAATAAAACATCCCTTCCGGAACTTTATCTCCGCGTATTACCGTTTTATCTGTTTTAATCATATGTCTGTCATATAAGTCAAGTATCTCCATTATAACGTTCCCCCGAAATCGGATTTAATATATAGTATTTTTATTATTATCCAATATTTTCAGTATAGCATTATGTAAAAAGTAAGTCAATATTACTTGAATTATTTTGTGTTATGTGCTAAAATAAAGAAATAATTATAATTATATAATGATAAGGAAGTGAAATCGTGCCAATTTATGAATCGGGTGAAAATTACCTTGAAACCATTTTGCTGTTGGAAAAGAAAACGGGATATGTGCGTTCAATTGACGTTGCAACTGAACTCGGTTTTTCAAAGCCTTCTGTGAGCCGTGCTATGAGTATACTCAAATCTGACGGTTTTATTTCCATTGAAACAGACGGTCAGATAAAGCTTACTGAATCAGGTTACGAAAAAGCACAGAATGTTTACGAAAGACACATTCTTATAAGGAATTTTCTTCATATTGTTCTTGGTGTTGATAAAGGAACTTCCGAACAGGATGCTTGCAGGATTGAACATATTATCAGCGATGAAACATATCAGCGTCTTAAAATATTTGTTGATAAATTAAATGAGCAGAACAATTAAGTTCTGCTCATTATTTTATACCTGTTCCTGCTTTCTTAGCATTTCAGCCTTGGAATATATACACCCACAATAATTCTGTCTGTAAAGATTATATTCCTTTGATAAAGCAATACTTTCACGATAACCATTCTTCTTTTTGAAGTCACATGGCAGATGCTTTATACCATATTTCTCGCCAAGTTCCTCACCGATAGAATTAAGATTTTCAGCATTCTTATACGGGCTTATTGACAAAGTTGTAGTAAAGTAATCGCAGTTTTCCCTTATAGCTGCATTAGCCGCCTCTTCAAGACGCAGTTTATAGCAGATAAAACATCTTTCCCCACCCTCCGGTTCGTTTTCAAAGCCTTTGACTGCAATGCTAAAAACGTCTGGCGTATATTCAGCACCTATAAACTTTACCTTATTCTTTAAAGGCATTTCATTTATAAGCCTTTGTTGCTCATTTATCCGTTTAATGTATTCACTTTCCGGGGAAATATTCGGATTATAATAAAGCAGAGTAATTTTAAAATATTCCGACAAATACTTTAAAACATAACTTGAACATGGAGCGCAACAGCTATGCAGGAGTAGTGACGGTGGATTTTCTTTATCAATTCCTGCAAGAATTTTTTCAAGTTCAAACTGATAATTAATCTTACTGCTCATTACTGTCGAATGTTCTTTGTATAAGGCTAAGTACATACTTATATGATTCACCCTTGAAATGTCTGCCATCAGATTCTGCAAGTTGTTCAGCAAAGTATCCGTTTTCATCACAGAGCATTGTTGAGATATCAATATATGCAATATTTTTTTCAGAACAATATGTGCTAAGGCTTGAATTGTAATCGCTGATTTTCTTATTCAAGTCAGCAGTATCGGATTTACTCTCACATTCCTGTGTTACAGGCGGAACGGAAAGAACTACTACTGTAGTATCGGAATCAGTATCATTTATAAGCTTGATCAGCTCATCAAGGCTTGAAAGCATTTTATCATTATCAAGCCACTCTATTCCGTTTGATCCAAGCATGATATACACTCTTTCAGGTGACCTTGCTGCAATTTCATCATTAATCATAACATCGCCGTCAGGTGTTGTTATAGGTGTTGTAAGGACGGATATAGGGTTAAGTCCAACTTTTGCAAATACATTTTCCTCTGAAATATATCCATATCCTGAAAAACCAGTTGTGATGGAATCACCTATGAAAAGGTCATTTTCAAAAAAAGTCTTGTCAAAATCAGTTGGAATATCTTCATAGCTTGCGTAAGTTGTAACAGTAGTTGCTTCAGTAGTGGTTTCAGTTGTTGTCACAGTAGTAACAGTAGTTTCTGTTGGCTGATACTGAGTAATTGTTGCACCGGCAGGAACTGCTTCAGAACTCGCATTTTCAATGTTGTCGTTCACTTTTGAACATGCTGTCAATAAAAAGCAGAATGCACATAACAGCACAGCTGAAGTTTTCCTATATTTCATGATAAAAATCCTTCTTTCAAACTTACAAAATATTTTATATTATATCATATTTTTTACTGTTTGTACACCATTTTTCTTTTACAGTCTGCTTACAATTTTCTTACAGCTTTATTACATTATATTACCTTAATTATTTAACAATATACTCTTTTAATCCCAGGATATATTTTATTCAGCTTTTATTGATATTATCACGGCTTGTATATTATTTTGCATATGATAGGTAATTTTTTGCGTTATAAACTCTAAGTTGTTTTGCTAAGAAAAATATGTTATTATATTTATAGTTTTATTCCCATATGTAATATTTGTGTGAGGAGTTTGAAATGAGCAAAATACTGATAGTTGAAGACAACAATGATATAAATAATCTCATTGCAGCAGCATTGAATAAAAACGGTTATTCATGCGTTCAGGCTTTTTCAGGAACAGAAGCAGAAATTCGTATTGAAAGCGGTTCATATTCGCTTATTATTCTTGACCTGATGCTCCCTGGAATGAGCGGCGACGTGCTGCTAAGAAAAATAAAAAAATCCTATAATACTCCGGTAATAATTCTTTCAGCAAAGGATGAGCTTGATACAAAAGTAAATATGCTTACTCTTGGAGCAGAGGATTATATCACAAAACCATTTGAAATAAAGGAATTGCTTGCAAGGGTTGCTGTACAGCTAAGGCACTCACATCCTGCTCAGAATGAAAACCAAATTCTTAAATTTAAGGATATTGTTCTTGACACTGAACATTATCTTGTTACAGTCAGCAATAATCAGATTAGCCTTACGAGGCAGGAATTCAAGATTCTTGAGCTGTTTCTGTCATTTCCGGACAAGGTTTTCAGCAAACAAGGTATTTATGAATATGCATGGGACGACTATTATATAGGTGAAGATAAGACTATTAATGTACATATAAGTAATATCCGTAAAAAGCTTAAAGAGTTTTCACAAGAGGAATACATTGAAACTGTCTGGGGTATCGGATTTAAACTTGCTAAATAACATCTTTATACTTTCTTTAACCTTTTTTGGCGAAATATTAGCAGATGTACCGTATACTTATACTCATAAAGGACGGGGAGGAATAACATATGGAATGTCTGCTCAGTACAAACAATCTTACAAAAACGTACAAAACCCAGAACGCTGTTGACAAAGTAAGCCTGCATATCAATAAGGGAGATATTTACGGATTTATCGGAAGAAACGGTGCCGGTAAAACAACTTTTATGAAAATAATAAGTGGTCTTGCTTTTCAGACAAGCGGAGAAATCAAGCTTTTTGGAGAAGAAGCCAAAGGAAACTCAGCTTTATTTTCAAGAGTCGGAACACTTATTGAAAACCCAGGGCTATACCCTGCTCTTTCTGCATATGACAATTTAAAAATGAAATGCTTATGCAACGGTATAAACCGTAAGGGTTACATTGAAGATCTGCTTAAAATAGCAGGACTTGAAAACGCAGGTAAAAAAACAGTAAAGAACTTTTCTCTTGGAATGAAGCAGCGTCTTGGCGTTGCAATGGCGCTGGTCAGTGAACCTGATCTTCTTGTACTTGACGAACCTATCAACGGACTTGACCCTCAGGGTATTGCAGAAGTACGTGAAATGATTTTAAAATTAAACAAGGAAAAGAATATTACTATTCTTATTTCAAGCCATATTCTTGGTGAGCTTTCCAGAATTGCTACAAGATACGGAATAATTCACAATGGTTCACTTATTGAGGAACTTACAGAAGAAGAACTTGCTGCAAAATGCTGTGAGAAAATTGAAATCAGACTTGAAGACACTGCATCAGCAATTACAGTTCTTGATAATCTTGGTTTTAAGAACTACAAGGTTACAGATAAAACTGAAATATGTGTATACGAACGCCTGAATGAAAGCGGAGAGATTATCAAGGCCCTTGTTCATGCAGATATATATGTAACTTCAGTTTCTGTCAATAGTGAATCACTTGAAGACTATTTCATCAATCTTACAGGGGGCGAAAAGAATGTTTAAGACATTAAAAATGGATTTATATCGTCTTTTTAGAAGTAAAGGACTGCTTGTTACATTAATTATATTTTTTGGAATGACTTTTCTTTCAGCTTATTTTGAATGCGATGAGAGAGCGTATTTCATGGAGAATCAGGACACTTGCACAACATATGTATATGACGAAGCTTCTGATGATTATGTAGAAATACTGGCAAAGGATTCAGATGAACCTCTCTATTCAGAAGATAAGTTAAGCAACTTCTTTCTTTTTGGTGAAATAATGAGTAACAACCTAAGTACTATAACATTTGCTGCAATTTTTTCTCTGATCTTTGCTTCCGCAGAAATCAGTACGGGTTTTATCAAAAATTTAGCTAACTACAAAGGTTTCCGAGTTTATACCGTATTTTCTAAGTCCATAATATCAGTTATAATTTCCATTTTGTTAATACTAACAGGTATAATTTCAGCTTCTATTGGCTCTATGATATGGCTTGGATATATTCACTTTGATACTTCCGAACTTTTTAACCATTTCTGCTATTATGCTGTTTGGTCAATTCTTGCCGGAATTTTCTGCATGGTTGTGAATCTTATCTATTTACTCACAAAAAATATTGCAATTACGATGGCACTTGCAGTTTTATCAACTGTAAATCTTCTGGAATTCATTGCAAGAGGAATTGAAGGTTACTTTAAGCTCAGTAATGAACCTCTGCAAAATTCATTACTTACATTCCAAATGAATTCTCTTTCATTTGCTCCTGATATAAGCTTTATCTATGCCGCAGTTGTCGGTGGTGCATATTTAGTAGTCATCGGAATTATCAGTGTCATTCTTATGAAGAATAAGGACATCAGATAGGAGTCATTTTTATGACAGTTACCATTATGATAATTTTGCTTTTTCACTATATAAAATGCTACTTTAATTAATAGATTTCAGGACGTTGCTATTTCGCATTATAAAAAGAGGGTTAAAATATGGGCGGTGCTATGACGGCGGTAATTATTACACTATCAGTGCTTTTAATAATATGTATTGGAATTTTACTTAATTACAGGCGACAGGTTAAAAAAATCTGCCGCCGTCTGGCATTTGTTTTAGAAAATGAAAGCAATGCTTTACTTGAAAATGCATACTCATTCAAGGAAATGAGGGAGCTTTCTGATATTGTAAACGGTGTTCTGATTGACTGTCGTAAGAACAGGATTAAATATCACAGGAAAGACAAGAACATTAAGGAAACAATTACAGGACTTTCACATGATATCCGCACTCCGCTGACTTCTCTTGACGGATATTTTCAACTTCTGGAACAGGCAAAGGATGCAGAAGAAAAAGAACATTACGACCTTATTATACAAAACAGAATAAGAGACTTAAGCGATATGCTTGAAGAACTGTTCACTTTTGCAAAACTGCAGAATGATGTCTATGAGTTTGAAAGTGAAGAATGTTGCATAAATACTATTCTTTGTGATACACTGCTTGGATTTTATGATGATTTTACGAACGCAGGAATTACACCTGATATAAATATACCGGATGATTCTTTCATTTCTATTTGCAGCAAATCTGCAATGAAAAGAATTTTTCGTAATATTATTAAAAATGTTCTTGTACATGGGTCTGAAAGTTTTACAGTATCACTTATTACTGAAAATGGATTGAACAGAATTTGTTTTAAAAACCAATGCAAGGATGCTGAAAAAATAGATGTGGAGCATGTCTTTGACAGGTTTTACAAGGCTGACAAGGCAAGGAGTGAGATTTCAACTGGTCTTGGGCTTGCTATAGCAAAGGAGCTGACTGAAAAAACAGGCGGAACTATTAGTGCTTCAATTGATGAAGGGTTTGTAATTGAGCTGTCTTTTAGGGCAATACCGCACAAAGCCTCAGGCTACGTTTCGACGATTTGAGAAACAGCGAAAATACTTTACTAAGCCTGTTTTGAAAATCGACAGAAACGTATTGTGCGGTATTGCCTTAGCTGTGCTGAAGTTTCTGAAAGCAAAAAAATATGCCTGTAAGTTTTTACAGGCTTCAGTTTGAAAGCTATATATGTAAACTTACGGACAAGCCATAAAAGCTTGTCCGTAAGTTTTTATCTGATTTATCAGCTGCCCATACCTGAAAGCATTGATGCAGGATCAACCCATTCGCCGTTTTCCTTAACGCCAAAATGGAGATGTGATGCTTCTGCAACTTCTGCTTCAGCTGTGTTACCTACTGTTCCGATTACTGTTCCAGCTGCAACTTCTGCGCCTTGGGTTACTGGAATGTCAGCACCAAGACCATAGTAATGTCCTTCAATACCATTTCCATGGTCAATGATTACACAATAACCCCACATTGGGTCTTCCTTGACTGAGGCAACAACTCCGCTTGTCATTGACTTGACCTTTTCATCAGGATTACATGAAATGTCTACACCATCATGTGTCTTCCAGACATTGAGTGTCTTTGACTTGACAAGCTCCCCGTTTGAAAAACTGTTGATAATTTCACCGTCAATTGGCTTTACCATTGCCTTTTCTTCAGCCACAATTTCTTCAGCAACATTTTCTGCACGAACTTGTGCTTCAGTTACGGCTTCAGTCTGTTTTGACACATCTGCCTTTTCTTTGTTTACCTGTTCATCAACATCATTTGACAATGTACTGCCGTTATTGCTCTCAAGCTGGTTTTCAAGTTTTTCAACGATTTTATTATAGGAATAAATACCTGCTGATGCCACTACTGCAAGACATACAAGCATTGTGATAATAAATTTTTTGCTTGTAAGCTTTGCAATGTTAAAAATGCTTTTTTTCATACTGAAAATCACCTCAAGCATAGTTTTGACTGTTTTGGCGATTTTATTCTTATTTGGTAAAAAAAATATAATTTTATATATTTTCTTATATAACTTTTATATAATTAGGTAAAATTATAAATATTATAAATAAATTATTACAATAAATTAGCTATTTTAATAAATCAGAAACATAATTGCGAATTCTTTAATATTTTATACATATAATGTTAAAGAATAGAGGTAACGTATTAATGTATAATATAATTGTATGAAAATAATATGAACTTATTTTCAATTACCAAACATGAAGGGTAGAACGCAGATGAATGATATTGCTATTGTTTATATTTCCAAATGTGGCCATACCAAACAATATGCAGAATGGCTTAAAGATGAATTGAATTGTGATTTGTATGTTGGTGACAAGATAGATTTTTCAAGGCTGTTATCATATAAGCTTATTGTTTTTGCCAGCGGTGTCTATAATGATAAAATACAGATTATGGATATTATTAAAAAGAATATCTCTGCAATAAATGTTCAGCGTACTGCTGTTATGGTTTCCACTTGGTATGCAAATGATTCTCTTACTGCTAAAAATATGCTCATAGATGGAAATTATCCTGATGCATTCAAGAACCGTGTTCCTCTTTATGTCCTCAACAGTGGTATTGATAAGAAAAAAATATCCGCTGTTGATAATGTAAAGCTTCTTGCCGCACAACTTAGTATTGAAAAGCATGAGGATCGCTCATCGGATGATATAAATTCACTTGCTATAATTAAAGGATACTCTGATCAGACTTCAAAGGAAAACCTGGATTTTGTAGTTGCTGGAATTAAGGAATTAATGAATCCTCCTAAGAAAAAGGAATTTCCAGCACCTAAGCCTATTGAAGCTCCTAGTCCTGTTATAACGGCATTAAAAGATACATATCCTGTTTCAAAGTCTGAACCAAATGTAAGACCAGTTCAGAAACAAGATACTCCAGCTTCTAAAAAGGTATTGGACTTTTCTGATCTGGATAGCTTTACTGTGCCTTCACTTTCAAAGCCTGTTACCTCTGAACCTGCAACTGTTAACAAGGGATTTGATGAGATAATCTCTGCAAACATGGATGATTCTTACTATATTAATGAGGAAGAAGGCAAGGCTGAAAATACTGTTGAGCAGTCATACATTGTTGAGCCAATCCTTAATAAAGATAACTATAATGAGAAAATTGAGGATTTACCTCTTGTTGTTACTGAAGAAAATGAAGATGAATATGTTTATAGTCCTACAGACTTTGACATGAGTTCTGAAGATGAATATGCGCCTTACGATACTGTTTCAACTATTGTAGATGTTGCAGAACCTGTTGAAGTAACTTCGGAGGTCATAGAAGTTACGCCTGTTGCGGAACAAGTAAATGAGATGTTAAGTCCTGTTATCAACACTGATACTTATAATGACAATTCAGTTACTCATGTTGTCAGCAATGACAGCCATAATGATAAGCCGGTTGACGATTATCTTAATATTTATAAAAAAGATCTAAATAAATCAACGGAGGATACTAATAAGGCTCCGACGTTTTCTTCATCTGTATCCTCTATCAGTTTCAAGATTGATACAAATGATAAGCCTTCATTCAGAACACCGATATTTGCCGAAAATGAAAGTACTGATAGTATAGTAAGTGTTCATAATACAGCAAGTATTCAGGAAGAGACTGTTAAAAAGTCAATTTTCCCTGAACTTAAAAAGCCTCCTGTCAAGCCTGCTGAGAATGCTGTAGTTAATTCAGCAGAGAATCCTTTTAAAAAGCCTGCTGAAACTCCAACTGAAAAGCCTATTGAACAGTCACTAGAAAAGCATATTGAAAGTAAAGAGGAAGTCAAAGCTGAAACAATACAAAGCATTCAGGATAGTTTTGCACAGCTAAAGGCTGAATTTGATATTTCATCTTCAATACATAACAACAAATATACAGGAGATGACGTAACAAACTCTGTTTCTTCCAGCGTTCAGCCTAATGTTTCTAACTTTAAAAGTAATGCTTCATCACAGTCAAAATTCGCATTTGAAATGGAAGAGCAAGATAACTTTACTTCTGAAGATCTGATGCCAAAGCTTTCGCCTTTGCCCGCAAAGAGTAAGATGGGCAATGATGAATCCATACCGCTCTCATTCAGCAGAAAGGTTCTCGATCCTGATCATCAGCCTTCAAAGCTCTCATTTGATACTAAAAAGGAGCAGCCTGTTCCGTATGAGCAGCCACAACAGCCTGCTACGCCTGCATATGAAAAGCCTAAGTTCTATGACTTCTCAAAGCTTAAAAGTGAACTTGATGAATCCATTAAAGAACAGCAGAAAGAACAGGCACGATCTAAAGAACCCCAAAGACGTGGCATTACACAGCCTGACGATGCTGATTTATTCTTTACAAAACGTCGTAATACTGCAGCAGGTGGCCCGGGATCAATGCCGGAAATAAAGTTTTCTTCAGTTAGAAAATAATAAAAATGGATTGACCAGGGTGATATTATGCTGGTCAATCCATTTATTTTTTATGGCAAGAAAATAATTGATAACAATAACCGTGTAATACATTGATTTGTACTACACGGTAATTGTTATGCTGTCTGAGTTTTAAGTGATGATCTCACAACTGCTTTTTTTATCAGGGATGCTGAAAACATAAACACAAAGCCTGTAATCAGGATTATTATACCTGTGAGGTATACATATTGAGAAGAACTTTCAGATACAGCTGAAATTATCATTCTTTCTGTTTCGCTGTAATTATAATAAAGTATAAGCCTTGAATTTATCATTGCTGTTACTGCAATTACAACTATTCCTGATATTATAAGCGGTATGCCTGTCCAACGCAATGAAATTACAGGTTTTTTATATATTGCCATCATTGACACTATAAGGCTTAACACGAGAATTATTTCAATAACCATTGCAGGCATTGACATAAATGCTCTAATTACGCTGATGGTATTTGCATTCTGTCCGTTTTCTATTTTCTTAAGGGAGAGGGAATCAATTATCATCTCTGAATTGTCTATTTCATTTAATGCTGTTTCTATATCCTGCTGTGTAAGTTTAACTCCAAGAAGGTTGTTCAATGTTTCTACATTACCTGAATACAGCTCTTTTACAGACTGAACAGTAACCGTTTTATCTGTATATCCATTAAGAAAGTAATCTGAACAACCGTCAAGGTTCTCCTTCAGATATGCCTGAAACTGTTCGCTGTTGTATACATCAATAATCTGTGTACGGCTTATACCATACTCATTTGTAATATTATAGACCGCTTCAAGTATTGTTGTGTCACCTGAAATTTCTGCTCCGGTAGTACTCATATTGTAAAAATCAGCAATCGGAAGTGAAAGAAGGTCATATTGCTCGGGAAGATTTGTAATTCCACCGTCAATAATACCTTGCCTTACTGAAAATGTGAATACTGCCATGAACACAAAGATAATCAGAAACAACGATGTTACAAGAGAACAGGCTGTTCTTGCTGCCATTGCAGTAAGTTCATTATGTTTATCATGAGTTCTCCTGATTGTTTCAACAGGTTCTGTTTCAGGCTCTGTTTCCGAAATAAGATCACCGAAATAATCATTGTTCTGAGTTTCGTTATATACATGTGTATATTCAGAAATCAGGTCATTGCTTTCGTCTGAGGTACTGCTGTCATAATTCATACCGTCTGTAAAATTGAAAAGGCTGAGCTGATCTTTATCAACATGATAGATACTGTGTGTAATATCATTCAGATCTTTTGATCCTTCCCCTTTATCCGATTGGGGGATAAGTTTTGTTCCACAGCTTACGCAGTAAAGCAGTCTGCTTCCGTATTCCTTGCCGCACTCCGGACAGATCATTTGACATCCCTCCATAAACACTACAACTAATGGCTTGTCTATATACAATTATAATATTGCAGCATTTGGTATTTGTCAACAGAAAGAGTTCGACATTTTTATGCAAAATCACACATATATACTAGATATATGTGTGATTTCGTTATATTATTCAATTAAGTTCAGTAGTTTCATGCCACATTATAGACTGTAATTCCTATAAAACATACTACTATTACAATAGTACACACTAATAACATTGTTGATATATACTATGCATGGATTTCTCTGTTCAATTTTTATTATACATACAATTGAAATAAATTTAAAAATATGCTAAAATTATCTCAGACATATTTTAAAAATTAGAGGTAATAACATGGAAAATGATCTTATTTTAAATCTCGATAAGCTGCATACCACACCGATGGGCATAGACAGGATAAAGCAAAATCTTGGATTGGATACATCCGATGTAGTAAAATGGTGCTATGATTTTATCAATGACAGCAAAACTACTATTGAGCGCAAGGGTAAGAACTGGTATGCTACTGCTGATAACATTATCATTACTGTAAACGCACACAGCTACACAATTATCACTGCTCACAAAACATAAAAATGTGTTTAAAATAATAAAAACCTCTCAACCAACGTAGTTAAGAGGTTTTCATGGTGAGCCATTGGGGATTCGAACCCCAGACCCTTTGATTAAAAGTCAAATGCTCTGCCGACTGAGCTAATGGCTCATTGTAGAGCAACAAATAATCACTCACAACGCTTTATTATTATATCAAAAACAAGCTGTATTGTCAAGCATTATTTTCTAAATGAGCACATTTGTATATATTATACTATTTTATTGCATAATATTTATATAACTATACAAATATGTAAAAGAACAGCCTTACTGTCAATGCACTAACAATAAAACCTGTCAAATCTCCTGCCAGAGCTGCACCAAGAGTGTGCCTTGTCTTTTTGATATTTGTTACGCTGTAATATACTGCTATTGTATAGAACGTTGTTTCGGTTGAACCGAGCAAAACGCTTGCAACCCTGCCTACAAAGCCGTCAGGATGATTTTCTGACAGTATGCTTTCATATACTGCAAGTGCGCCGCTTCCTGAAATAGGACGTATCAATGCTAACGGAAAGCACTCCGGCGGAAAGCCTAAAAATTCTGTTACAGGAGATACAATAGCTGTGAGTACTTCAAGTGCTCCTGATGCTTTAAATACGCCTACTGCTGTCATGAGTGCTATCAGCGCAGGAAGTATCTGAATTCCTATTTTTAAGTTTTCCCTTGCTCCTTCAATAAATTCATTGAACACATCAACTTTTTTGATTAACCCTGAAATCATTATTACCGCTATAAGTACAGGTATTATGAAATCCGAAAAACTCAAATGCAACACTCACTTTCGGGTTTTATTATGTATTTTTTTAGGCTTGTCAAGAGTGACTGCCAAAGTTAGGGCAACTGTAAGCGCACATACTGACGTCACTATTACAGCAGGAAATATCTCCATTGGTGATGCTGACCCATGTTTAAGGCGGAGTGAAGCTGCTGTAGCGGGTACCAATGTAATTGATGCAGTATTCAGTACAGTAAACACTACCATATTTCTGCTGGCTGTATCAGTTGTCTTTTCTTCAATTTCCATCTGGTGCATTGCTTCCATGCCAAGAGGTGTTGCTGCATTGCCAAGACCAAGCAGATTTGCAGTTACATTCATACATATAGCGTGAAAGGCTTTGCCATTCATGTCAAGTCCATTGAACAGCACTTTTGCAAGAGGTTTAAACAAGACAGAAACAATTTTGTTCAGTCCACTTTTCTCTGAAACTCGCATCAGACCTCCCCACATGCACATTCCACCTATCATATATATGAAAAGCTCAACGGCATCTACACATGAATTAAGTAATGCTCCTGAAACTTCATTCATTTTTCCATTAAATGCCCCAAACAAAACTGACAAAATTAGTAAAAAACCAAAAATATACTTCATCATTTGATAAAAACACCTTTCAAACCTATTATTGTATTCTAAAATTTAAAATTTAGACAAATATTTTTCTATAATGTGTTTGACATTTATAGACAAAATACTGTATAATATAATTAAAGTATATCGTACTAGGAGGAAATAATAATGAAATCTACAGGAATCACAAGAAAAATTGACGAACTTGGAAGAATTGTTCTACCTATCGAACTCAGACGCGGCCTAGAAATTGGTGAAAAGGATGCTCTTGAAATCTATGTTGAAGAGGACAGAATAATCCTTAGGAAGTTCAAGCCTTCATGCGTATTTTGCGGCAATGAAGACAGCATAATTGAATACAAGGGCAAGAACGTCTGTGCTGACTGTGTTGCACACTTTAAAAAGTAAGTAATACACGTCCACTACAATTTATGTACATAATCTGATTATTATGCTGCAGTAATTCCAAATACCCTTTACCATAAGATGTAAAGGGTATTTATTTTTTATTTTATCTATGTTATAATGTAAAAAATGGGGGTGTTTTTATGATATATATTAAAACCAGTGAATTAACCCCTGGAATGTGCCTAGCTAGAGATGTTAATTTCTACGAGCCAAGTATCAGATATGCGGTATCTTTGCATTCAGGACAGAAGTTAACTGATGTTCATATAACACAAATGGTAACTGCAAACATTGATGGAGTTTATATTGACAACATCAGAAGTGAAATCAGAATTGTATCTTCTATTAATTCAGAGATTAAAAATCAAGCTATTACCGGTATGCGTAACCTTGCTGATAATTTTATAGATGACAGCAAAGGTATTCAGAAAAATGATATTGATAATCTTAGTTCTACTACCGAAAAACTGCTTGACAGCCTTGCCAATAAAAAGGATATACTTATTAACATCGCTGATTTAAAAATGTACGATGACTATACATTTCATCACAGTCTTAGCGTTTCAATTATGGCTACTGCCATCGGAATTGAGCTTGGACTGGATAAGCAATGCTTGTTTGAAATTGGTCTCGCAGGACTTCTTCACGACATAGGAAAAGTCATCATTCCTATTGAGATAATCAACAAGCCGTCAAAGCTTACACCTGAAGAATTTGAAGTTGTAAAAATGCATCCTCTGTATGCTGCAAACCATCTTCGTGAACGTAAGCTGGTTTCTGAAAACTGTTACCAAGCTATCCTACAGCATCATGAGAAGTTTAACGGAACAGGATACCCTTACGGAGTCAAAGAAAAGAACATTCACCCATATGCAAGAATTCTTGCAATCGCAGATGTATATGACGCACTTACATCTGCAAGACCGTACCGAAATCCAAGCCCGCCGAATGAGGTTGTTGAATATATCATGGGCGGTTCAGGATCACACTTTGATGTTGACTTTGTCAGTGCGTTCCTAAGAAAAGTTGCTCCGTTCCCTGTTGGTTCAAAAGTTTGCCTTTCAGATGGAACAACTGCAATGGTTATTAAAAATTATCCTGAACAACCATTAAGACCGTTGGTTTCAAAATACAGTGATGGAAGAGTATATGATCTGGCTCATGACAGCAAATATTTGAACCTTGTAATTACAGGACTTTTTGTAAATACTCCAACCGTCTAAAATCTCGCTTTATGTATATGCAGCCTCATTATTGTGAAAGTATTTTTGAGCCACTCCCGTTATTAAAATGTATACGATTATTGTTGTACATAGATATATCACCATATTCCAGATTGAATTTACAGGATTGATAAGCCTTATACAAAGCATTGATGTCTGCTGGCAGAACAAACAGATAAGCAACGGCTTTACAATGTATGTAATTATACTGAATTTAAGCTTGACAGTTCTGAACACAACTATAAGCCTTACTATATTGCTGTAAATATTGCTTGCATAATAAGAAATCAGTACGCCTGTGAATCCATACAGATGTACGAATATTATTACGCAGGCAATTCTTATTATATACTCGCATAATGAATTGACTGTTGAAAAGTTCTGCTTACCGATGCCCTTTAGTATTCCTTCAAGCACAATTTCAAGATATATAAACGGTATAACAGGGCATAACCATACAAGTGTGTTGCCGACAAGATAGTCATACGGACATATCAGATGGCCGATATTTTTTCCCTGAACAAGCATAAGAGCAGCAATAAAAAATGAATATGTAAATGACTTGGAAAGAACATCTGAAATTACCTTTTTAAGTCCCTTTTCATCTTTTGCTGAATTTGCTCGTGCAACCTCCGGAATAATAATTATTGAAAGGCTTGACAATACTATTGCCGGAAAAAAGATAGCAGGCATTATCATTGCCTCAAACATACCGTATTCGCTTAATGCACGCTCAGCAGAGTTGTTATATTTAAGGAGTGCTATCGGAACAAGAGCCTCATTTGCTGATGACATTATCATCTGAACATATCCGCTTAACAGTATTGGCAATGAGAATTTTAGGTACATTGGTATGCTTTTGATATTCGGTCCATTGTCAGGCAGACGTGAAAAAGTGTTATACTCGCTTATATACATCAGAACAAAGTATACACAGCTTACGACTTCACCTATACATATTGACAATGAGATTATCAGATAAATGCTAATGCCTTTATCATGCAAAAAGAAAATGCAGAAAACCATTATGAGCCACTTTACGCCAAACTCAACGCAATCGCCTACAAGCGGAACTTTTACCTGCCTTATTGCATGAAAATATCCCTTTATACATGAGCCGATTGATGCAAGTGGTAAGGATAAAGCAATTATTCTTACTGCTGCAGCAAGGGATGAGCTTCTCAATATGTTAAGTGCTATAGTATTGGCAAGCACGAAAGATATCAATGCAAAAAGTCCTGACAGTACAAGAGAAAAGCCTAGAGAGTAACGCATGATTGAAGATACATTTTTGTTGCCAGCACCTATTTCTTCGGAAACAAAACGGCTTGTTGAAATAAATATATTTCCGTTGGCAAGAACCATTATAAAACCAAAAAATGAGAATATCAGCGTCATTATACCTACTGAAGCTGCTCCCAAGCGGTTTGAAATTTCTATATTAAGTAACAGTCCAAGACCTTGCAATATAAAATAAACCACTGCAAGCCTTGCTGTATCTACTGCGATCTTTCCAAATATCTTTTTCAAACGTATCCCTCACTTCATATTAAAAAGCGTTGCTGTGCAAATCAGATGCTGTCAGCAAATCTGTCCCAGCTATTAATAATATGTTTTAAAAAGTACAAGTATTCATTGGAACTTCATAGTCAAGTAATGATACATATTCTTAACACATAAAAAAGAGTACCATCCATAAAATTGCATTAAATCCTGCAATTTTATGGATGGTACTCCCTTATTTAAATTAGTAATTACATTCTGATTATGAAATTTACTGTTCCGAAAGGATAGCTTATTGGAATTTTGTATGCATTTTCCATATGTTTGAGTTTCATTCCATATTCTGATGTTTGTGGTTCAAGTAAAAGTTCTTTTCCGATATCATTAGAAATATTTACGCAGAACAAACCATTCTGGAGATTAAGGAACTCCCCTACACTTGCCTGTGCAAAATCACCATTTACTGTTATTCTCTCACCTGCAAAACGTGATGCAATTTCAAGGTATACATTTTCATCTGCATCAAGAACAACAAGGGTAGAAGCATCCTGGTCATTTATCACCTGGCTTGAATTGAATGTACAGTAATAGTTACAAATCTTTTCAGACTGTAAGGGAATAAAATCATCACCTATAAATCTGATAAGGTTTTTGAGCAGCAGACTTACATATTCAACAATCATATAGCCATTTTCGCCCTTGATGTTATAGAAATTCTGAAGAAGATGCTTTACCTTATCATCATTAACTTCATTGAAATCAGAATCTGTGATTTCATTCTGCTTTTTATAATTGTTGAGAGCGGTTGCAAACTGTGATGTTGTCATGTTTCCGCTGTCAATCAAGGCTTGTCCCAGCATAAGATGGGCACACTTCTGGGAACCAAGCAGCTCATCAAGCTGTTCCTTGGTTATAAGTCCCATTTCGATCATAATGTCTCCCATTCTTTTGTCGGTTCTCTGCTGTTCATTATGTACAAGTTCTGCCTGATCAGCAGTAATATACCCGGCGTTGATTGCCAACACTCCGAGCTTTACTCTAGTAGATTTAAGATTGTGTAACACTTCTGATAACAGTTCAGGCGATACAAGCTGTTCATTCAGCAAGTAATTCCCTAAGAATTGTGTAAACATTATTATCCTCCCATCATTTTTATTTTAGATTTTTAATAACTTTAATAATACTTTCTTCTGTAAGAGGTTTTTGGAGAAAATCATAAGCACCTGCTTCAATGGCTTCTTTAAGATTTCCCTGTGTTCCCACAGAAGATGCAATTACAATTTTTGCAGTCTGATCAAATGCTTTGATTTCCTTAAGTGCATCAACACCTGACTTTTTAGGCATAACAATATCCATAAATACTATATCAGGGCAAGATGATTTATACATTTCAACAGCCTGTTCACCGTCTACTGCTTCAAATATACTGGAAATTCCATTCTTTTCAAGCACGTCTTTCATCTTTTTTCTAATAAGAATAGAATCATCACATATTAAAACTTTAAGCGCTTCCATAATTAATCTCCTTTGCAAACATTATAAATATATTTTAGCATAATTTTATAATAAATTAAAGCATTTTGATAAACTATTTTTAAAAACCATGTATATTTTTTGTCAAAGTAATTGTTCATTTCGACAAATAATTGTAAAATCAGCACAAATTTATAATTTAATTTGACCAGTAAAGTTGAAAAATAATAGAATTCATGCTATTATATGTTATTGAATTTTTGCTTAACTGAAATTTGTTCAGGTTCAAGGCCACACAAAAAAACAAAGGGGGAGGCATGCTTCCTGCGGAAGTATGATTATAAATATGAAAGCTGTTCTACAAAGAGTAACACATGCTTCAGTCAAGGTTGACGGAAAAATTACCGGACAAATTGGATGCGGACTTCTTGTATTTCTTGGTGTTGGGGAAAATGATAGCGAGGATGATGTAAACAGAATTGCTGCAAAAATATCCAGACTTAGGATATTCAGCGATGAAAATGATAAAATCAACCTGTCCGTCAATGACATTAATGGAAGCTTGTTGATTGTTTCTCAATTTACCTTATATGCGGATTGCCGAAAGGGCAACAGACCTAATTTTACCATGGCAGCAAAGCCTGAACATGCAGAAAGGCTTTACCAACTATTTATTGATGAGTGTAAAAAGTATATACCAACCGTTGAAAGTGGCATTTTCGGTGCAGACATGAAAGTTGAACTGCTTAATGACGGGCCTTTTACAGTGATTCTTGAATAAACATATTAAAGAGTTTCCGCATTTTCTTTGATAATTCTGCCCTCTTTGAGAAGTTCCTTCAGCTTATCATTATCTTCATTTTCAAGGGCATCCTTATATTCCTGCAATCTGTCAATTATATATCCGATTTCACAGCACAGGGGTTCTTTATTCAGCATAAAAAGAGGTGTCCACATAACTTCATTAAGTCTTGCAACCCTTGTAAGATCCTGAAAGCTTCCTGCGCTGAATCCAAGCTGTTTCTGCTGTGTAGGGCTTTTTATATATGCATTTGAAACTACATGCGCAAGCTGGCTTGTGAATGCAATAATCTGGTCATGCTCCTCTGGAGTTGTTATAACTGTTTTTTTAAAGTGAATAGTATTTGCAAAATCCTCAATGAAGTTGATTTTAGCCTGCGAGACAGATTTATGAGGGGCTATTATAAAGCTTGCGTTGTCAAAAAGATTGTCCATTGAGTATTCATAACCTGAAAATTCTCTTCCTGCCATTGGATGAACGCCGATAAAAGTAACCTCTTTTTCATTGAGCAAAGGTGTCACTTCATCAACAATAGCCTTTTTAATTCCGCAAGTGTCAATAACAACGCTGTTTTTCTTGAATTTATCAGCATTTGCTTTAATATATTGAATGGTATCAATTGGATATAGTGATATTATTGTAAGGTCTGCTGCCCCTAGATCAGTTGTTTCAGCATCAATTGCGCTCTGAGATATTGCAGATTTTACTGTTTCTTCATTTATATCAACACCATAAACTGTATAGTTAGTATGCTTTTTAACAGTTTTTGCCAATGAGCCGCCTATTAATCCCAATCCTACAACTGTTATGATCATCTTAACACGCCCTTATTGCTTTAATACTTTAAAGTATACTACATTTATAATTTTATGTCAAGAAAATTATACTGTTTTGAGTAGTCTTGACATTTTTCAAAATTAGAATTATAATAGCAAATGACATTTTAAAGGAGAAATACTATGAATCAAAATAATTTTAAAATAGAAAATATTCCTGCAATATTGCTTGGAGAACCATCAGAAAAGGTTTTTCTATACATTCACGGTAAATGTGGAAGTAAAGAAGAAGCAATTGGTTTTGCAGAAATTGTATGCCCGAATGGGTGGCAGGTGCTTGGCATAGATTTGCCTCAGCACGGTGAGCGAAAAGAAGAAAGCATTGAGTTACTCCCATGGAATGTTGTTCCGGAATTAACTTCTGTTATGCAGTACCTGAAAAGCAACTGGAACCATATTTCTTTAAGAGCAAACAGCATTGGAGCATGGTTTTCTATGTTAAGCTTTTCTAACGAGAAGATTGAGAACTGCCTTTTTGTGTCCCCCATTTTAGACATGGAACTTCTTATAAAGAACATGATGCAGTGGGTGAATGTAACTGAAAAACAGTTGGAGGAACAAAAGGAAATTGATACTGGTTTTGGTGAAACACTCTACTGGGATTATTATAACTATGTAAAAGAACATTCGATTACTTGCTGGAATAATCCTACGCATATTTTATATGCAGGTAAAGATAATTTAACAAGTCGGGATACTGTAGATAAATTTTCAAAGCGTTTTAGCTGCAATCTTTCTGTAATGGAAAACGGTGAACATTGGTTTCATACGGATGAGCAGATTATGTTCATGAATAGATGGATTAAGCAGGTTTTAGGTATTGACATTGTGTAAGCATTGACAGTATGAGCCTTAAATAGCACAAAAATCTATAAAATCAGGCAATTTTCTATTGACAAAGATAATCTATTTTGTTATAATGTTTATTGTTCTGGTTAACTTGGAGAAGTCGCCTAGCCCGGTTTATGGCGCACGACTGGAACTCGTGTAAGGCTTTAAAACCTTCGAGGGTTCGAATCCCTCCTTCTCCGCCATAGAAGCACCGTAATTTTGATACAAAGTTACGGTGCTTCTTTTTGCACACACAGCCGTCAGAAGGTCTTGATATCAAGGCTTTATGACGGCTTTTTCAATTTCCTGCCGTTTGCTGAGTGTAATAAAAAGTTCCGTTTGTCGGGTGTGATGGCTGATTTTGCCTTGCACACAACAAACGGAAACTCATAGGGTGTTCACCCAACAAACTGGAACAAACTTAAAATACACAGGGTGTTCACTCGACAAATGGGAACAACAACAATCTTACCCATTGCTTAGTTGTTCTCTCCATCAAAAATGGTATTAAATTGTTGTGCCATCCGGTGAACAAGAGGAACAACTAAGGCATTGCCCATACAAAAATATCTGAATTTCTCCGGCATTCCAGTATTTGTCCAATTATCATTGAACCCTTGTATTCTCTCAGCTTCCAACGGAGTAAGAAGACGATATCTTTTCGTTTCAGGGTCTTCGATTACATGGGTGCTTCTATTGGAACTAGACTCAGAAGTGAGCATTGTTCTTGCTGGTCCGTCTAGGTCATCCGGGAACGGAATGGCCCCTTCGCTAAACAAATAGGTGTGCCCACTTTTACTGGTTCTTTCGATTTTTTTAGCTCCCTTCATATACTGCCACTTTTCAAGATTTTCACCTATATAGTATTTCTCTGGCACATTTTTTTCTAAAAGGTTTCGAAGATGAGTAGGTTCCTCAAATGCGGGAGTGATTTTTGCCGTTGATACTAGTCCATTAACCATTGTACCCGCATTTTCAAACTCGAAAGCAAAAGATTCCGAGACATCGTAAATATCGGATGTATCCATTTCAACTGCATGCATTTTTCCTTGAGCCGTTATTGGAAAAGATGTAGCAAAAAAACCGCTACTTCCAATTATTTCTTCCGGAGTAAGTTTACAATGCTCTTTGTAATACTTCGTAGATTTGCTTGCTGCAAATATAAAGACTCTTCTACGTTTTTGAGCCGCCCCATAATCAGCCGCATTTATAACACGCCATTCCACATAGTACCCTAAACTGTCTAAGCAGGCAAGCATAACTCCGAAATCGCGTCCTCTTTGGTTTACGGGTGACTTTAAAAGCCTATCGACATTTTCAAGCAACACAAAGGGAGTTTTTTTCGCAATTAACGTATCTCTAATCTGCCACCACAGAACACCCTTTTTTCCTTCTATGCCATTGTTACCTGATAATGGCCTTGCAACAGAATAATCTTGGCAAGGGAATCCTCCAACTAACAGACTGTGATTCGGAATGCTTTCTTTATCGACTTGTGCGATGTCCATTCCTGTGTACTCATTGATATCTCCCCAGTGGCTAACATAACAATTATGCGCCCACTGCTTAGTTTTTCCTGGCTCCCATTGAGAAAACCAGACAGTTTTCCATTCGGGCGAGGCTTTCTCGAATCCAAGTCGAAAGCCTCCAACACCGGCAAATAATTCACAAATGGTCTTTTCCATTTTTTAAACTCCTTCTCTGGGCTCTAGTAACACCAACAATATATATTGCTCAAAATTCGAATCAAGTCAAGTCTTTTATGCCCTTGTTATCAAATCGTTCGTAATATCTGGTACTCTGCTAACGGGAACAGGGGCAACTCCCATTCCTCGTTGAAAACGCGACATTATCTCTGAAAATGTAATACGTCCTTGGAGATATTCAATTACGGAAATGTGAGATAAAAGCGTATTATGCCTACCGATTTTGGAATTCCAAGCATCATTTCTAATATTTACATCCCGATAATAATATTTACAATCTTCATTTTGCACCAGGAGGTCGTTGTAAATTAAGTAAGCCTCAAGAGATGTTCCTCGAATAGGCCCAATAATGTTTTGTATATCCCGTATGATGTCTATCGGTAGATTTGGCTTAAGCCATGTTAATCTTATTGTTCCTTGATTGTATTGCCTCCCCGAAGATACTTCAAAATCATAAAATGAGCAGCTTTCAGTACTTTCACTATAACCTTCCATGAACGCCATTCTAAAAAACAACGCGGCAAGAATAGACAATATTTCATTATCAGCATCATGCATATCAGCCAAGTCATCCCAAATGTTTGGGAAAGATAAATCCTTCAAAAATTCTCCCGAAGGGAGAAGCAGCTTAGGCCTGAAATCCCAAGGCCGAATCTTGTCTGTTGAGTTAGAAACGGTTTCTTTTCCCGGATACTGGATATATACCTTTTCACCATAAACTGTTTCATGAAGTAGCAGTCTACGTTCCTTCTGTGAAAAAATTAGATTTGTACGGTCAAGCCCTGCAAAGGATAATACATTACGCGTTCTTTTTTCTACAGAATTTGCGTTTGTACCCCTTCTGTAGACCATTTGTAAGCATTCAGTATTCATAAGTGCCTCCTGTTATCAATAAATTCTCTTGTGAAAGATAGCAATGGTATCAAGCAGATTTTTCTTTATGACAATGTTTACTGGTTTTTCAGCAAGCCACTCAGTAAAGAACAAGGTGATTCCCGGAACCATCTCAAATTTAAAGTTCTGTCGATTGACGTTCGGTAAATAATAATCAACTTTCTCTCTCAATGCTGTTTCATCCAATCCCTTTTGAGCCAGCATATCGATGAGTGAAGTTCTTTCAATCAGCATAACATCTGCACTCGAATAGTCATCTGCCTTCAGAATGTTGTCTGGATTGGATGCATTTGGCCAGGCAAGTAAATAGTGCGTTGTAAGGTATGAGTGATTGTATAGCCACCCCTGCGCCCCAGACGTTCTGTTGAGCAATTCAAATGCGAAAGTTGGGATATTCTTGTTTATGTAGTGCAATGTTGCTTTCTCATCGATTAAAAGCTTGGTATCTTTGGCTTGGACGACAGTATCAATACCTTTTTTTTGATACCTTACGTCATTAACCCTTTGGAAACCTGAAAACCCTTCAACGGGTAATGAAGAATATAAATGGGTATCCAGCCAGGAACCAAATAGTTCTTCTAGACGTTTATCTTCGTAAAATTTACTTCTCACAAATCCCACCTCCATTATTTTTCTCAATAAAACGAGTTATTTGGATACTGTTGTGCAATCGAGCGGAACGCCCTTCTGGCATCCCCAACAATAAGTGCAGATGCAAATTCATCGTTTTCTAAATCCGTAAAAAAGTGTTTATATTGCGTTGGATAGTCTTCGTATCCATAATTGCTTCTGTCGGGGGAAATGAATGTCGTCGTAGTTGGTCGACTGTTCTGCCAGAATGCGATATTATCAATTCCCAAGGTAAAAGCTTGACCGATATACCCCATGAGCATGTCTCTCGGACGTATTCTATTAGGCATGGTAACTTTCGGGGAAAAATAAGTATATCGTTGCCATTCTTCATTTCCCCAATTAACTTCTTGTTCAAAAAAAGCAAGCACAATAGATACTAAGATGGCATACTCTTCTGCGGTTCTCGAAACCTGTTCTGGGTCGACTCCTCTCCAAACATCAATGCAGTTATTAAGAGTCGAATGCTCTGTAACACACTCTAGAATATTTCGATGTGTTAACCCTGAATTATCAAAAAATGTGCCAGTATTGATAAAAATATCAAACAACCCTTGCTTTGCCCTTTTGACAATTCCTTTATTGCGTCCTGTGCGTGAGGGCTGGGCCATCAAACCCGAGTAATTCATCTTTGATGTAAATCCAAAATCACCCCAAGGATGAATTCGGGCAAAGATAAACTTTTCGTCATTTAGTCCAAAACCGTCTTTTATATTTTCGCAATGACAATCAAGTAGTGCCTTTGCCAAAACATCATAAATCATAATACGCTCCTTTAATATGGGCAATACACTCCAACAATGTTTGTAAGAGAGATACCCCTCATTTTGGATGAACCTAAATACTTGTCGCTTTTTTGTCCGAGTTAATCTCTCTTGGTTTCCATGATATCGTTAAGGTCGCAGTCCAATACCTTGCAGATTTTCAACAAAATATCGGTGGTGATGTTTTCGCCTTTACCGAGCTTTGCAATAGAGGCTGAGCTGATGCCCGCCAACTCCTGCAGGTCTCTTTTCTGCATTTCCTTATCAATAAGCATTTTCCATAGTTTGTTATAACTAATTCGTACCATATTGCTCTCCTCCTGGGAGTTTATTATTGAGTATCTGTGTCCATCATCATATCGTAATGTTGTTTTTGATTCATTGCGGTAAATATCATTTCAAAAATGCTTCTACACTCGGAGGCGTTCAAGCATTCTTCGACATAGTCCATGCCATCATTCATGCCGATGGAGCTTGCGTTTATATAGGCGAGCATCGCGGACGCCAGTTGGAATTTCTCTTCGTTGTCATTCCCGTTTTCGTCCTTAAAATTACCTTTGGTTTTCCCGTCTGTCAGAATTACCTTGCGGAGGGTGGCACCCTCGTACCCACAGAGCTGCAGGAAATAATACTCCAGAATTCTACGGATGACGTTCATCAGCGGAACGGCCGACTTAACTTCTTTATACTCGTCCCATAGCGCAGCGTAAGAATTTTTCACGGGGTTTACATTCATCCGTTCTGTCGGTATCTTGGGATTAATATCGTCCGTAAGTTTGATAGATGACTTCGAGTCCAGCTTGCGAATCAAATAGAATGACACATACTCATACTTTGGAACGTAGCTGTAGGTGACCTCTCTGTGAAAATAGGCGTTGTGCGTGAGGATGAAAATCTGCTTGATAAAGTTACCCTCGACCGTCCTGTTGCGACTGTCCGCATTGTTTCGACAAATCTCTATCATCTGCCGCACAAGCGTACTCACAATGAAAAGGCATCCGCTGTCCATACTGGAAACGGGGTCGTCGATGACAACGATTTTGTCCCTTGTTTCACCGTCCTCGGAATCGCTGCCGTACACGCGGTGATAAAAATAGAGGAACGCAATGAAGTTTTTTTCGCCTTCACTTAAATTATCGGCAATCGTACCATCCGGACGGCGCACCTCATACACGTGGTCGACACCCGTTTTGGGTTCCAGGCTGAAGCCCTGTATCCCGGAATCTCGTAGCATGAGGTTGATGCTGTCTTTCGCCGTTTCGGTTTCTACAGTATCGCTTCTTGCCGATTTCAAATCGGCTTTGATTTTCTCAAGTGCCTCCGTGTGCGTTTTTATTTTACCATCAAGGGCTTTAATTTCTTCGGCAAGAGCATCATCGCTCTTTTTATATGCCTCAATAATATCCTTGAGCCGGAACGCAAGCAGAGAGAAAGCCAAATCCGAACATTCTGCTCGTTTCCCCGGGCCAGCGTCGACAATGGCATTATTTGCGTCAATTAAGATGTTGAAGCCGGATATAATCGCATTAACCTCCACCAAAATAGGCACTGTTTCTGTCAGTGTTATGGTTTTTGCAGGTTCATCCTTTTTCTCCCTTATAGCTTCAATATTGGATTGAATAGCAGCCTTTAAAACTGCCAATTTATCTGTGAGCGGCTTTGTGTCAATCTTATGGTATACTTCGCTTGGAAAAGTTTCCAAAGGTATATACAAATCGTTTGCCGTTTTTCTGTAGAAAGTCAAAAATTCATCCAAGTGAGTGAGGTTTTTTTGATATTTATCATCAAAGCTGTCTACGACGGTTTGCTCAAAATCGTCATCCAACTTTCTGGCACAGTATGGGCATCGACCGTCGGCATGTTCGGAATAAGCGGTATGACCCTGGCGCATCCACTGCGTAGCGCTAATTTCACGCAAGAAACCTGCCAGCTCCGTAGTCGCACTGTTTACGATTACTGTGGATAGAATATCGTTGCCATCCAGTGAATCCAACACCGTCATATCTGCGACAGAGGAAAAACGAGAGTAGCGTTTCGCGGCGTCGGAATATGCGGAATCATATAATCTCCGCAGTTCCTCTATATCCGTATCTTTCGGTGCGTGTCGCATGATTTCTTCCGTAAATTGCTTTGATTTCCCCTTACCGTTCTGCGTTTTTTCAAACTCTGTGCGAAACGCTTCTTCGCGATTCCAGCATTCTTTATAGAAGTCTTTTTGAAGTTTTTCCTTGGCAGCGGCTTTTTTATCCCGTTGCTCCGTTGCGGCATTATTGGCTTTGCGCTCATCACTGCGATTCACAGTTAAATCGTCGATTTTTTTCTGCGCAGCAGCGTTTTTTGCGTTAAGGGTGAAAACTCCGGGCATATCGTGGTACCTGCTGAAGTGACTGTCAATGAAAGCCTGATTGTAGACCAACGGCAGATAATCCTCAAAGGCCCTGCCTGGAGCGTACGTCACGCCAATGCCGCTTTGAATGGCTTTTGCAACTGTGGATTTTCCTGTACCGTTGTTGCCGAAGAAAAAGTTCACATAGGTCGGTTCTATAAAGGTGCTGGTGCCTTTATAGCTTGCCTCAGCCAAATCAATGCGGATGATTTCAGATTGAATTTTGTTACCCACAAAGGCACCTCCTTATACCGGCTTAGGTATGCCGGGAACTCCGGCTTCATCCAATGCCTCAAATACGTTTACTTTATGAATTGACCAGGCGCTATGATTGAGGTCGGTAATCGCGCAATCCATGTTTAGGTCTAAAAAGACAGCATTGCATTTGTCGCAGAGCTTCTGCTGCTGTATGGGTACGAGAGGTTGAAAGACAATCTTTACATTCTTTCCGTCGACCCGTATCATTTTTATGTAGGCGAACATTGCCCATTGATTTGGGTCTGTCGTGCCTTTCATTTCTGTGTTCTCACGGCAGATGATTGCGGGAAACCTCATCAGTTCAGCTTTTCCTTCATCAGAGAGGGTGGAACACCTCTGAAAAATCTCTGCTGGAACACTGTACTTTGTAAGCGCACGGCTGACTGGCACTGTGATGATATTATCCTTAAATACATCTTCTTCGCAGGTGACAATCAACTGATAGTATTCCTTACTGAAAGACTGCACCGCCATGAGCTGCTCGGCGCTGACACCCGGCGTGTTTTGAGAGTAAGTGATGTAATTATTGAAGTTGACTATTCCACCGTTTTCGTTTGTAACATTGACATTTGTTTTTCCTGTTTGCTGCGTAGTCGGAGTGATGGCTGAATCGGCTTTCTTGATAATTAAATCGTTGTCCATATGCCGTCCTCCTTAAAGATTAAAATTTATCGTACCGTTATTCGTCAGGTTGATGTTGTTCTCTCCATTCTGAACAACATTAGTCTGGTGCTGAATAACGGTTATTTTTTTATCTTCCTTATCTTTAGTGGCAGCGCCTGATGGCTCATTGTCATCCACGACCTCCGCCTCTATTGTTTCTGTTTTGCCGGCGCCTTGCGAGGTGCCTTTTTTCTTGGCCGATGCAGCCTCCTTAATTATAGAGGCAAACAGCCCCGTCAGTTTTTCTCCGGCATTATGAAGATGGATGTCTGGCAGAGATTCTTGAAAGCTATCGCACAGGCTCTGCACTGCGGCATCTGAAAATTGCTCTATGTAGCCTATAAATTCTTCCGGCTCAATATAAGCCGAGATTTTTTGTGCCAGTTTTGTTATTTGCGTGTTTCCGTTGAAGTACGCCTTGTAGGTATTTGTACTGAGTTCATCCAAGACGACTTGACCTTCATCGGTAACAATTGAATCAAATAGGGTTCTTGCAAACGCATGGGTGCTGCTCCCGGCGCCGATTACCGGATGCAGTAATTTTACAAAGTCTGAAAACTCCATTTTGCTCCTCCTACCAAAGACTACCGAAAGCTACCCGTCACTACCAATCCGTACCGAGGCGATTTTCTATAATGAATACATAAGCCGACGAAACACACTGGCTTCTGCGAAAAGAACAAGCCTACACGATATGCCTATATATTCTATCACACTTTTATGAAAATTTCTACTCTTTTTATACATTTCATATTTGTGTTCGCAAGATTATTTCTAGTTCTGTAAATATGTCCTTTCTGATACGGCGTCCGAAAGAGCTGCGGATTATACGGCTCTAACAATACATCAACATCGCTGAGTGGCCATGAAGCGGTGGAGGTTACATAGAGGTTTCGAGAGCGGTGATAAAGACCGTCTTCGAAGCGTCGATGTACCACCACCTTAGTTTCGTGCGCTCATTTTAGGCGAAACGGGGTCTGTGTACATCGTATGCAGACCCTTCTTTTGTTTCCTCCGCCGCTGAAGTCTCAGCAAATCTACGGAGGAAAACAAAATGAAAAACTACCAGAAGCGTCACTACGAAGAGTTCTACCTCATGCTGTCGGATGGCAGCAGCATCAAGACCACCCGCCGAGAGTGCTTTGCTCCTGCCGAGCCTGTTACGGCGGACAACCCATATCCACAGCGCTGGTTCTACTCCCCGGATGGTCAAATAGCTATCCGGCTCCCTCGCAACGAGCTCGGAGAAAAGTTTGGCAAAGATAATGCCGCTGACCTTAAAGGTGATGAACGTGACACGGAACGCAAAAACCTCTGTATCGGACAAACCTCCCATGCAAGCTGCACTGTTACCTGCGCCGATTGCCGTTTCAACGAATATTGCAATTCAGCCTATCGTGCAAAAAATGGTGTCGGTTGCAAACGCAAATGTGACTGCTGCTCCTCGTATGTTCGCCGCACCCTTGAGCTGGACAAGCCACTCGGCTTTAACGACGACGGCACCGAGGTCACCTTTGAACTTGCAGATGAGGGTGTAAACATTGAAAACGCCTACGCAGATCGTGAAAGGCAGGATGCTATTGCTGAGGTCATTGGCTCACTCGACCCTATTGACCAGAAATTGTGGGTCTGCCTGATTCGGAAAACAAAAAAAGCTGATATTGCAGACAGGCTGCATATGACCGTTGACGGCGTCTACTATCGGAAAAAAAGATTGGAGCGTCTGCTCCGTGAAAATGAGACCTTGAAAAAATATTTTTGATTTCACTACGGATATCGCTCCTTGCCTGTCCAGTACAAGGTGAGGAGCGATGCTCCTACATTATAAAACGGAGGTAAACCGTATGAAAATCAACGGAAACGGAGGGCTTGCTTATGTCACCGGATAAAGCCCTGCAAATCGGAAACGACCTCGCTTGCATTGCGAGAACCCTGGCTGAACTGGCCGAAGAGATCAAAGCCGAGTATGACTTTGACCATGATGCCGTGGAGGAGTGCCCGGAAGAAGAGAGTGTCCCGGAAATCAAGTACCCTGACATTGCAGAAGTCCGTAGCCTTCTCGCTGAAAAGTCGAGAGCCGGCCACACTGCAGAAGTTCAGAAACTGCTTGCCAAACACGGAGTCAAGAAACTTTCCGAAGTACCGCCCTCGGAGTACACGGTACTTATGGAAGAAGCGAGGGCACTCTGATGAGCCATGCGCTTCTCTCACCTTCGGCAAGCAAAAGATGGATAGAGTGTCCGCCCAGTGCCAGGCTCACCGAATTCCTGACAGAGACCAGCTCGGTCTATGCGACTGAAGGAACGATTGCTCACAGAGTGGCTGAAGGCAAACTGAATAAATCCCTCGGATACATCGACCGCTTACCGGAGTGCGAAGATGCCGAGATGGACGAGTACACCGATGATTATGTCAGTTTTGTCACCGAACAGGCAGCTGCTCTTGAAAATCCCACAGTTTATGTGGAACAGCGGGTAGATTGCTCCAAGTACATCCCGGAATGCTACGGCACCTGCGATGCGCTTATCGTTTCGGACAGTGTGATTCACATCATTGATCTCAAGAGCGGACGCGGTATCAAAGTTGACGCAGAAAAAAATGACCAGCTACGCATATATGCCCTCGGAGCACTTGCGATGTTCGACTTCCTTTATAACATCGATACGGTGCGGATGAGTATCTTCCAACCAAGACTCAGCAACTGTTCCACCTGGGAGATTCCCGTGGCTGAACTGACCGATTGGGCGGAAAACACACTGATTCCGGCAGCACAGCTTGCTTGGAACGGTGAAGGCAAATATAAAGCAGGCGCCCACTGTCAGTTCTGCAGAGCTAAAGCGGAATGCCGTGAAAGAGCCGAAGCGAACCTTGCACTTGCCGTCTATGATTTTACCGATCCTGCACTTTTACAGATATGTGAAATTGCTGACATACTCGGCAAAATTGACGACCTCCTTTCGTGGGGTTCTGATGTCAAGGAATACGCACTTTCCAAAGCGTTGTCAGGCATGAAGTTTGATGGCTGGAAAGTGGTTGAGGGTAGAAGCAACAGGCGCTACACTGACGAACCCGCTGTGGCGAAAGCCGTAACTGACATCGGACTCGACCCCTATGAGCTTAAGCTGCTGGGCATTACAGCAATGACCTCATTACTTGGCAAAAAGCGTTTTGAAGAAACCCTTGGTGGCTTGACCTTCAAGCCAACCGGCAAACCCGTGCTTGTACCTGTATCGGACAAGCGTAAAGAAATGAACACGGTGGCGGATGATTTCGCCGACCCAATCGAAAATATGGAGGATTAATATTATGAAAAATTCTGTAACTAACACAAATCCCTGCAAGGTTGTAACCGGTATCGCTCGTCTGAGCTATGCCAACATCTGGACTGCAAAGAGCATAAACGGCGGCACCCCAAAGTATTCCACCAGCGTACTTATTCCAAAGTCAGATACGGCTACTGTCCAAAAAATCAAGGCAGCTATTCAGGCAGCTTACATGGCCCGCTGAAATCTCAAAGTGGGATCATCTACAAGACCTTATATGCAGCATAGCTGTCGGCACTGAATCCGAACGTATTTCGGCGCTGAAAGCATCGGCGGATATCTACATCATTAACCGTGAAAATGTACAGTGGCTGATTGAGAAGAGTGGTATACCGTTTGATTACGACATGGTTGTAGTCGACGAGTTGTCTTCCTTCAAGAACTATCAGGCAAAGCGGTTCAGGGCACTTTTGAAAGTCAGACCGAAGATAAAACGCATTGTGGGTCTAACCGGCACCCCGGCAAGCAACGGTCTCATGGATTTATGGGCAGAGTTCCGGCTTCTGGATATGGGACAGCGTCTTGGAAGGTTTATCGGACAGTACCGCACGGCGTATTTCATCCCCGACAAGCGGAACGGTCAGGTCATCTTCAGCTACAAACCCCTCCCTGATGCAGAGCGGCAGATATACGCCAAAATCGCTGATATCACCATTTCCATGAAATCCACTGACCACTTGCAAATGCCGGACCTGGTGACCGCCGAATATCCCGTTACCTTATCGGGTAAAGAGCGTGAGCGGTATGACGATTTAAAACAGGACTTGGTGTTGAAATTAGCGGGCGGCGATGTCACAGCTGCAAACGCCGCCGCCCTGTCGGGCAAGCTCTGCCAAATGGCAAATGGTGCGGTTTATGGTGATGACGGCATTATCCACCATATCCACGACCGCAAGCTGGATGCCCTTGAAGATTTAATCGAAGCCGCCAACGGTAAACCCATTCTTGTGGCGTATTGGTACAAGCACGATTTGGAACGGATATCGACACGGTTGAAAGACCGCCATATTCCATTTACCAAGTTGGACACTTCGGGCAGTATCGCAAGCTGGAACGAGGGAGCATGGTCTGTCGCCCTTATCCACCCCGCTTCTGCCGGACACGGACTGAATTTGCAATCGGGCGGCAGCACGATTATATGGTTCGGGCTGACGTGGAGCCTGGAATTATATCAGCAAACCAATGCCCGCCTATGGCGACAAGGGCAAAATGCCGACACAGTCGTTCTCCACCACATCATCGCCAAAAATACGATTGATGAGCGTGTCATGAAAGCCCTGCGGGATAAGGACAAAACACAAACCGCTTTAATTGATGCGGTAAAAGCCAATTTATAGAGCCAACCTACGGAGTCAATCTTAGGAGTCAATCCGTGCCAATCCGAGTGAAACAAAATTTATCGGAGGTACAGATTATGAATCCTTATGAAGAATTAGCAAATGCAATTGTTGTACAGGCCGTGAAGGATTACCGTGACCAAGTGTTGTGGTTGAAAGCACACCGTCCCCTCGATGAGGATGACGAGAAAGATGCTGATTATATCGACACTGTTGCGGAAAAAGAGTCCATTGAGCGGTTTTTCCTTGGTGGCTGGTTCAGTATGCTGACCGACCTCGACGGCAAGGTGCTTCTTGAGAAGCTAAAATGCGAGGTGGTCTGATATGACGGCAAAAGAATATCTCGGTCAGGCATATCGGCTGAATGAAATCGTGAATTCCCACCTTGCGGAAATAGATAACCTTCGTGCACTCGCATCGAGCATTTCCAGCAGCAATCTCGGTGAGCGTGTAGACCATACCCGTAGCACCGCCCCACCATTTGTCCGCTGCGTTTGCAAAATCATCGACATGGAGCGCGAACTCTGCGCCGATGTTGAGCGCCTTATTGCCTTGAAAAAACAAATCAGCAACGCCATAAATGCTGTCGGCAACGCTGATGAAAAAATGCTTCTTCGGTACCGTTACATTAACAACTACTCTTGGGGTAAAATTGGTATCCTGATGAATGTATCCAACCGCACGGTTCACCGCATTCATTCAGCAGCTTTGCAAAACTTCATTGTCCCGAATTGAAAGCTGGCACGCTTTGGCACAGTTTGGCATACCCGTTTTATGTTAGTATTATGATAGGCAAATAGGATAGAGGTACGAGCCATTGCGGAGAAATCTGCGGTGGCTTTTTCTATGCTCTGAAAGCGAGGTGAAACGATGCCCTATAAACCAAAGCGTCCTTGTGCTTACCCCGGCTGCGGTCGGCTTGCTGAACGTGAGCAATACTGTGCCGAGCATCAGAAAACAATGGACAAACATTACAACCAGTACGAACGCGACCCGGCTTCCAACAAACGGTATGGTCGTGCTTGGAAACGCATTCGTGACCGCTACATCAAGTTGCATCCTCTTTGTGAGGAATGTGAGAAACAAGGTAAGCTCACTCCAGCTGAAGAGGTACACCACATTATTCCTCTCTCTAAAGGCGGCGGCAATGAGCGGAGCAATCTCATGGCTCTTTGTAAATCCTGTCACTCTCGAATCACTGTCGAAAGCGGTGACCGGTGGGGGCGGTGAAATCTCCAGGACTTTTCAAATCGGACAGCGGCGTGGGGCTCCGTATTGAAAAATGCGCAATCAAAGGACCGAATAGCCCCAGCACGCAAGGAGTGTGATGAATATGGCCAAAGATGGCACCAACAGAGGCGGCGCTCGTGTCGGCGCGGGTGCAAAAAAGAAGCCTCTCGCCGACAAAATATCTGCCGGCAATCCCGGCGGTAGAACGTTGACCGTGATGGAGTTTTCCGACACGGCAAATCTGCAAGGAAATGAAATGCCGGAACCAAATAAAATGCTCGAAGCTGTGCAAAAGGACGGCAAGACGCTCGTCGCCGCTGACATTTACAAAAATACGTGGCACTGGCTACATGAGCGTGGCTGTTCGGTGCTCGTCTCCCCACAGCTTTTGGAACGTTATGCCATGAGCGTGGCTCGTTGGATTCAGTGCGAGGAAGCGGTTACCGAATATGGTTTTCTCGCCAAGCACCCCACCACCGGCAATGCCATTCAAAGCCCCTATGTGGCGATGGGCCAGAACTACATGAACCAGACCAATCGGCTATGGATGGAGATATTCCAGATCGTCAAGGAAAACTGCACCGGCGAATACAGCGGAGCCAGTCCGCAGGACGATGTGATGGAGCGGCTCTTAACCGCTCGGAAAGGAAAATAACATATGATTACTTATAAAACAGCAGAGAGCGTCTGCTCCGGACACCCGGATAAACTATGCGACCTCATTGCTGACAGCATCCTTGATGCCTGTCTGCGCAAAGACAAATCCTCCCGTGTCGCCTGCGAGGTCATGGCAACCAAGGGAAGAATCATCGTTGCGGGCGAGATCACCTGCGATGGTAAAGTCGACATCCGCTGGGAGGTACGTGAAGTCCTCCGCAAGGTCGGCTATAACCCATGGAAGTTCACGGTTTTTGTGTTCGTCCATAAACAGAGCAAGGATATCGACGCCGGAGTGACCACCGCCCTTGAAGCCCGTAATGGCAGTGAGGAACGCTACTCATCTCTCGGCGCCGGGGACCAAGGCACCGTTTACGGTTATGCCACCAATGAAACCCGCGAGATGCTTCCGCTTCCGCTGGTGCTGGCGCACAGAATTTGCAAGCGTGTGGATACCGTTCGCAAGGACAAAATCGTCAAAGGTATTTTGCCAGACGGCAAATCACAGGTCACGGTGGAATATGAGGATGGTAGACCTAAGCGTGTGAAAACCATTGTGGTTTCCGTTCAGCACGACAAGGATAAAACACAGGAACAGCTTTACTCGGACATCAAACAGAATGTGCTCTGGCAGTGCTTCGAGGACTTTCCATTTGACGATGACACCGAAATTTTCATCAATCCTTCCGGCAGATTTGTCGAGGGCGGACCCGCCGCTGATACCGGGCTGACGGGCAGAAAGATGATGGTGGACACTTATGGAGGGCTTGCTCTCCACGGCGGCGGAGCATTTTCCGGTAAAGACCCGACGAAGGTCGACCGAAGCGGCGCATACATGGCGCGGTACATCGCAAAAAATATCGCATGGAGCGACTTGGCTGAAAGATGCGAGGTCGCTCTTTCTTATGCCATCGGAAAGGCGGACCCTGTGGCGGTTGACATCGACGCTTTCGGTACGAGCACTCTCACCAATGAGGAACTGCGTGAAATTGTGCTGTCCGTGCTCAACCTACGTCCTGCGGCAATCATCGAAAAACTGCGGCTACGCAATGCCATCTACGAGGACACGGCAGTTTACGGACATTTCAATTCTTGTCTGTTCCCGTGGGAGGACGGCAGTGTTCATTACAAAGAACTGAGAAAGGCGGCGGAGAAATATGCTGATAGAAAAGATTCAGACTGAGCGGCTCATCCCCGCCGACTATAACCCCAGAAAAGACCTCAAGCCAGGTGACCCGGAATACGAAAAGCTAAAACGCTCTCTTGAAGAGTTCGGCTATGTCGAACCCATTATATGGAATAAGACCACTTCTCACGTTGTTGGCGGTCACCAGCGTTTGAAGGTCCTGCTTGATATGGGTATTACCGAAGTTGAGTGCGTGGTAGTCGAAATGGACGCCGAAAAGGAAAAGGCGCTCAATGTTGCGCTCAATAAAATCAGCGGTGACTGGGACAAAGATAAGCTGGCTCTCCTCATTGCCGACCTGCAGGGTGCGGACTTTGATGTATCGCTCACTGGTTTCGACCTTGGAGAGATTGACGACCTTTTCAAGGATTCGCTCAAGGATGGCATTAAAGACGACGATTTTGATGTGGATGCCGAACTTCAAAAGCCTGCACTCACCAAACCGGGCGATGTGTGGCTACTCGGTCGGCATCGGCTGGTCTGCGGTGACTCCACCAAAGCCGAAACTTTTACCTCTCTGATGGACGGCAAGCTGGCAAATCTGGTGGTAACCGATCCGCCGTACAACGTCAACTATGAAGGAACGGCGGGAAAAATTAAAAACGACAACATGGGTAATGAAGCGTTCTATGACTTCCTGCTTGCGGCGTTTACGAATACCGAGGCAGCGATGGCGCAGGACGCTTCCATTTATGTTTTTCACGCCGACACCGAGGGGCTGAACTTCCGCAAGGCATTCTCGGACGCTGGCTTCCAGCTTTCCGGGTGCTGCATCTGGAAAAAGCCGTCGCTGGTGCTTGGGCGTTCACCATACCAATGGCAGCACGAACCGGTGCTGTTCGGTTGGAAGAAAAAAGGCAAGCACAACTGGTATACAGACCGCAAGCAGACCACCATCTGGGAGTTTGAAAAGCCGAAGAAAAACGCCGACCATCCTACCATGAAGCCTATTGCACTTGTAGCCTATCCCATTATGAACAGCAGCCTGACAAACTGCATCGTGCTCGATCCTTTCGGCGGCAGTGGTTCTACGCTTATCGCATGTGAGCAATCTGATAGGGTTTGCTTCACAATAGAACTCGACGAAAAATACTGCGATGTTATTGTAAAGCGGTATATCGAGCAGGTCGGCAGTGCCGATGCCGCTTCCGTTGTTCGTGACGGTGCCACGATGAAATATGCGGAGGTGACCTCCGATGGGCAAATTAACGCTCAGCCTTCTTTCCAATGAAAGCTAATATTTTACCATGCGTCTGTTTTGTTCTGTCAAGCATTGTGTTATCTACACAAGATACCGCCGAATAATCGGTACAGTATTCTTTACAGAAATCGCTTGAAATGACTTGCTATATAAGCGGTTTAGAGCGAATATGTGACTACCAAAACGAAAGGCGGTTTGAAAAGTGGAACTCAAATACAATGTAACAGGCAGCGAAAGCAAATCACTGGTCGGAGCAATCAGCACGTTGCTAAACGCCCCAACCAAATACCTCGGAGCCCCAACCTTTGCCTACGAGGTGGGCGGCTACCACATCGACAAGGGCGGCACACTCACAGGCCCCGACAACCTCGACTTGGAGGATGCCCTCCACCAAGCGGGCTTTGACGCCGACCGCGACACCCGCCACTACGACGAACCCGACACCTACGAGAGCGGCCTGGGTGGTATGGGTGCGATTCCCATCTTCGAGGATTTGCGGATGGATGGACGGGAGGAGCTGGGGCTTGGGCGTACCCGCCGTGAGGACTTCCAGGGTGAAAACGGGATGCAGGCAAGTGATGTTCCAGAACCCTACGAGGACATCGGGCTGGTGATTGAAATGCCGCGCTCCTCCTTTTCCGACACAGCACTCGACAACCTCAAGCGACTGGTTGAAAGCAAAAGTAACCTCATTAAAAAGGCTCTCGGCACGGAAACGCTCGAACTCGAAATAACAGATGACAAGGTCGGATTCCCGTGGTTTGGGGATGGCACTGACCCGGACGCCGTCAAGGCATACACACATTTCGTCACTGCCCTTTGCGAAATGGCACGGGTACAGAAACGAGTCACCGCCAAAGAAAAAGAAACAGACAACGATAAATACGCTTTCCGCTGCTTTCTTCTGCGGCTGGGCTTCATCGGAGCGGCATACAAGGAGGAGCGCAAAATCCTGCTCCGGAACCTGACAGGCAGCTCTGCATTTAAAACTCCGAAAAGCGAGGTAACCGGCGATGAACAATAATTTTCCTTCAAGAGAAACTGTAGAGCGTATCCGTAAACAGTACCCAATCGGCTGCCGTGTAGAGCTTCTTCGAATGGACGACCCTGGGGCGCCTCCGGTTGGCACAAAAGGCACCGTGCGGTATGTCGACGACATCGGCAGTTTGGGAGTCTCGTGGGACAACGGCAGTTCGCTTCAAGTGGTCTACGGAGAGGATTTATGTCGAAAGCTGGAGGATGCTGACGATGGAAGATAAAGTGAAAGAGCAAATTCTCGCCGTCCGGGATACCGGACTTACCAATATGTTCGATACCCGCACCGTCCAGCGCATTGCCCATGAAATGAACTTCTTTGAACTGGTTATTTTTCTTGAGGAAAATAAGGATAAATACGTCCGCTTTATCCTCACAGGCAAGGAATAAGGCTGTAAATTACACAATTTATACGGCAATAACTGCTTAAAATTTCGTGTAGTTTATGCCCGGATTTATCGCGTAATTGACTGGATATAGTGTGCTTTCAGAGTTAATATGTCACTACCGAAAGGGAAACCATACTAAACGGAGGAAACGAAAAATGACCGAAAAACAATGGCAGCAGGTTCAAGAGCAGCTTCCCACGGGAGCGAAAATCCTGCGAACCTACAACGCCTTCGAAAACGGCGAATTGCGGATAATCGTCAGGCTCCCAAGTGAGCGGTTCGAAACCCGCTACATCATCCACTTTGATGGCGAGGACGTAAAACTGGAACACAGACCATAACAAACAACAAAACAGCCGAGATTCTGCCCTGCATGGGGCTGTATCTCGTACAGATAGATTTTGACGGGACTGCCGATGGCGGTCTATTTTTATGCTCGGAAGGAGGCGGCGGGTATCAGAAAGCTAAAGAAATATAAACAGACACGGTTTAAAGCCACTGATTCGGTTTACGACAAAGCCTCCGCCGACTATGCTGTGGCTTTTGTCGAAGCCCTCGCTCATACCAAAGGCACCTGGGCTGGCAAACCCTTTGAACTCATCGATTGGCAAGAGCAAATTATCCGTGATGTGTTCGGTACTCTGAAGCCTAACGGCTATCGGCAGTTTAATACCGCCTATGTGGAGATCCCGAAGAAGATGGGCAAAAGTGAGCTTGCGGCGGCCGTCGCACTGCTTCTCACCTGCGGCGACAACGAAGAACGCGCCGAGGTTTACGGCTGTGCCGCTGACCGAAATCAAGCGTCCATTGTTTTTAATGTGGCGGCAGATATGGTGCGAATGTGTCCTGCACTCTCCAAGCGCGTTAAAATACTGGATGCAACCAAGCGACTCATCTATCAGCCAACCGGGAGCATCTACCAGGTGCTGTCCGCCGATGTCGGCAACAAGCACGGTTTTAATACTCACGGTGTGGTATTTGATGAACTGCATACCCAACCGAACAGAAAACTTTTTGATGTTATGACCAAGGGCAGCGGAGATGCGAGAATGCAGCCACTGTATTTCCTTATCACCACCGCCGGGGATAACCAGAACAGTATTTGCTGGGAGGTACATCAGAAGGCGCTGGATATTATCGATGGCAGAAAGCGTGACCCCACCTTTTATCCGGTCATATACGGTGCGGCGCAGGAGGATGACTGGACGGACCCCAAGGTCTGGAAGAAAGCGAACCCCTCCCTCGGTATTACGGTCGGTATGGATAAGGTCAGGGCAGCTTTTGAATCTGCAAAGCAGAATCCTGCCGAGGAGAACAGCTTCCGGCAGCTTCGGCTGAACCAATGGGTCAAACAATCCGTGCGCTGGATGCCGATGGATAAATGGGATGCTTGTGCGTTCCCCTTGGATGAAAAGTCGCTTGAAGGGCGTGTCTGCTACGGAGGGCTTGACCTCTCGTCTTCTACCGATATTACCGCCTTTGTGCTTGTTTTTCCACCCATTGATGAGGATGACAAATATTGCGTTCTGCCGTACTTCTGGATACCGGAGGACAATATCGACCTGCGCGTTCGGCGCGACCATGTGAATTACGATCTCTGGAATAAGCAGGGTTTTCTGCAAACCACCGAGGGCAACGTGGTGCATTACGGATTCATCGAAGCTTTTATCGAAGACCTTGGTACAAAATATAACATCCGTGAAATTGCTTTTGACCGCTGGGGAGCTGTTCAGATGGTACAAAACCTCGAAGGCATGGGCTTCACGGTCATTCCTTTTGGTCAGGGTTTTAAGGATATGTCCCCTCCGACCAAAGAGCTGATGAAGCTGACGCTGGAAGAAAAACTCGCCCATGGCGGTCACCCGGTACTGCGCTGGATGATGGATAACATCTTCATCCGCACCGACCCTGCCGGCAATATAAAGGCGGATAAAGAAAAATCCACCGAGAAAATCGACGGTGCTGTGGCGACTATTATGGCACTGGATAGAGCGATCCGGTGCGGCAACGATACGGGCGAAAGCGTGTATGACACACGCGGTCTGCTCGTTTTTTAATTGGAGGTAACTGCCTATGAACATCTTTCAAGGAATATTCAAAGCCCGCGACAAGCCTAAAAACTTAAGCGGCGGAACCAGCTTTCTATGGGGCGGCTCGTCCTCCGGCAAGGTTGTCAATGAAAGAACAGCCATGCAGATGACTGCGGTTTACTCCTGTGTCCGTATTTTATCCGAAGCAATCGCAGGCCTGCCACTGTTTGTGTATAAATACGGCGACGATGGCAGCAAAGACAAATATCTTGATCACCCACTATGGCGTGTGCTGCACGACGAGCCAAACCCGGAGATGACCAGCTTCGTGTTTCGAGAAACCATGATGAACCACCTTCTGCTGACGGGTAACGCCTATGCACAGATTATCCGCAATGCCCGTGGCGATGTTGTGGCGCTGTATCCGCTCATGCCCGACCGCATGACGGTCGACCGGGATTCGCAGGGGCGGCTGTATTACCGCTACCGGAAAAGCGGTGATGACGCACCGGACGTTAGCAAGAATAAACCACATGATATTATCCTCGCACCGAGTGATGTTTTGCATATTCTCGGTTTGGGCTTTGATGGGCTGGTCGGATACTCACCCATAGCAATGGCCAAAAATGCCGTAGGTCTTGCCATCGCCGCTGAAGAATACGGTGCTAAATTCTTTGCCAATGGCGCGGCTCCGGGCGGAGTATTGGAACACCCCGGCACCATAAAGGACCCTGAGCGAATAAGGCAAAGCTGGCAGTCCACCTTCGGCGGCAGTAACAACAGCAATAAAATTGCCGTGCTGGAGGAGGGCCTCAAGTACACACCCATAGCTATATCGCCGGAACAAGCGCAGTTTTTGGAAACACGGAAATTTCAGATAAACGAAATCGCCCGTATCTTCCGAGTGCCGCCCCACATGCTTGCGGATTTGGAAAAATCCTCGTTCTCCAACATTGAGCAACAGTCACTTGAGTTTGTGAAATACACACTCGACCCGTGGGTCATCCGCTGGGAACAGGCGATGAACAAATCACTCCTGCTCGAAAGTGAAAAGAAAGATGTATTCACCAAATTTAATGTGGATGGACTTCTTCGCGGAGATTACGCAAGCCGCATGACGGGCTATGCCACGGCACGGCAAAATGGCTGGATGAGCGCAAATGATATCAGACAGCTTGAAAACCTCGACCGGATACCGGTGGAACTCGGCGGCGACCTTTACCTTATAAACGGTGCGATGACCAAATTACAGGACGCTGGTGCATTCGCAAATACAACTACAACAGAAACGGAGGAAACCTCAGATGGACAAAACAAATCAGGCGCAAAACCCAGGCAAAGTCCCCGTTAGGGCGCGTGACAAAACGCATTTCTGGAACTGGGACAGTGACGAGGATTCGGGTGTCCGCACCCTTTGCCTTGACGGCACCATTGCGGACGAAAGTTGGTGGGGCGATGAAATCACACCTCGGATGTTCAAAGATGAGCTATTTTCCGGCAACGGAGATATCGTCGTTTGGATCAACTCTCCCGGTGGGGATTGCGTGGCGGCTTCACAGATTTACACCATGCTCATGGACTACACAGGCAATGTTACCGTGAAAATCGACGGTCTGGCGGCGAGTGCCGCTTCGGTCATCGCAATGGCAGGTACTGAGGTGCTTATGGCTCCTACAGCGCTACTGATGATTCACAATCCGATGTCAATCGCTATCGGCGATACCGAGGAAATGCAGAAGGCCATCGCAATGCTGGACGAGGTTAAGGAATCTATCATCAACGCTTATGAAATAAAGACCGGGCAGTCGAGAGCGAAAATATCGCATCTCATGGACGGTGAAACCTGGATGAATGCGAACAAGGCAATCGAGCTGGGTTTCGTGGATGGTATCTTGGAAGACTCCAAGCGCGGTCATAGCGAAAATGTGGTCTTTGCATTCAGCCGCAGGGCGGTTACCAATTCGCTGATGAACAAGCTCATCTCGAAATCAGCTCCGAAGGCGGAGCAAAAGAAGCCGGATTCGCCTACGGGCGTTTCCATCGAAGCGGCTATGCAGAAACTGCAGGCCCGTAAATACATTTAACGGAGGTATTTGATTATGAAAAAGGTACTTGAAATGCGTGAAAAACGCGCAAAGGCATGGGACGCGGCAAAGGCGTTCCTTGACACCCGTGCCAAGGATGGCGTCCTCTCCACAGAGGATAATGCTACCTACGACAAGATGCTGGCGGATGTGGACTCGATGGCGCGTCAGATTGCCCTTGAGGAAGACCGCGTGGCAAGAGACACCGCTATGGCACAGCCCACCAGCTCTCCCATCACGGCAAAACCCAACGCACAGGATGGAAAACCCGTCCACTTCAGAGCAACCGCCGAATACCGCGAGGACTTTCTGAACCTCGTGCGCGGAAGGCGTCCCGTTCATAACGTCATGGAGGAAGGCACTCCCTCCACTGGCGGTTATCTTGTTCCGATTGAGTTCGACAGAAATCTTGTCCGGGCGCTTGAGCGTGAGAACGTGATTCGCTCCATTTCTAAGGTAATCACCACAGCGGCGCCCCACAGGATTAACGTCGCGCTTACCGATGTTTCTGCCGACTGGGTGGTGGAAAGCGGCACATTTACGCCCAGCACACCCACCTTCAATCAGCTTTCCCTTGATGCCTACACCCTTCGTGCGGCAGCACTGGTTTCGGAGGAATTGCTTCAGGATTCCATGTTTGACCTTGAAGACTATCTCATCGACAATTTCGCCCGTGCTTTTGCGGCGAAGGAGGAGCAGGCCTTTTGCGTCGGTGCAGGCAGCACCCAGCCCACGGGCATCTTCACCGCGAGCGGCGGCGATGTCGGTGTGACAACGGCGGCAGCCGGAGCGATTACAGCGGATGAACTCATTGAGCTGACCTATTCTCTGAAGGAAGGCTACAAGAAAAACGCTGTATTCCTCCTGGCCAGCAACACTCTCGCTGGGATTCGCAAACTGAAAGACGGCAACGGCGTGTATATGTGGCAGCCGTCGCTACAGGCTGATCAGCCCGACCGTCTGCTCGGCTTCCCGGTATATGTCTCTCAGTATGCGCCAGCCATTGCAGCAAACGCATACACCATTGCTTTCGGTGATTTCCAGAATTACTGGATTGCCGACCGAAGCGGCAGAACCGTGCGTCGTGCGGATGAACTGCATATCGCCAACCTGCAGACCGGCTTCTACGCTTTCCAGCGTGTGGACGGAAAGACCGTGCTGCCTGAAGGCATCAAGCTGCTCAAGCAGCATGCTTAAGGAGGATTGACTTATGAGCTACAATTCAAAGAACTACACCGAACAAGGCGGTGAGAAAACCGTCATCGGCGGCACATTGGAAATTGCGGAGGGAGCCTCGGTAACGGGGCTTTCCGCCGACCCTCTTTTCGTGGCAACCGAGGAGACCCTCGGTGGTGTAAAAGCCGCTACTGCTGGTGAGAGCGATACCGTCGAAGTTAAAATTGGCGAAGACGGTAAGCTGTATGTACCGACCTATCCTGCTGATGCTACGGAGTCGGTCTCCGGGCTTGTGAAAACGGCTGCGAATCAAGCCGACAGCATAGCCGAGGACACGGCTACGCTTGTAACGAACTTTAATGCCCTGCTCGCCAAGCTAAAAGCGGCGGGTTTGATGGTCTCGGACGAAATATAAACCCAAGGAGGCGGATGGCATGACAACAGATAATCTTCTACCCAAAGTAAAAGCAAACCTAATCCTTGGGCATGACGCAGACGACGGCCTTCTGCTACATTACATCAAAGCCGCCGTCTCCTATGCGGAAAGCTACCAGCATGTCGCTGAAGGATTTTACACCGAAAACACTATGCCTCCCACCACTGAACAGGCAGTAATCATGCTGTCGGGCCATTTTTTTGAATCCAGAGATGGCTCGACGGCTGGTTTCTTCGCCGATAGTGTGCAAGCAGGCCAGCAGGTTTGGAACACGGTGAACCTGCTGCTACGGCTTGACCGGGATTGGAAGGTGTGACATGAGCTTTGGAAAAATGAACACCTTTATAGACCTTATTGAAAAAGTAACTATAAAAGACTCGGAAGGTTTCAGCACTGAGATTGACAATATTGTTGCTTCTATCAAAGCATATCGGGAAGGTCGGCACGGCACTGAAATGTGGGCAAACAGAGCCGCATTTTCGGAAGCCACCGACCTTTTCCGTTTTCGCTGTATTCCCGGTGTCATCGTTACGACCGCAATGCTTATTGTTTGTGACGACGGTCGATTTGAAATTACCTCGGTGGAAGATGTCAAAGGCCGTGGAATGTACACTGAAGTACTCGCCAAGGAGGTGAAGCCCAGTGGCTAAAGTGACCATGAAAATGCCGGAGGACTTCCTCTTAAAGGTTTCACAGCTGAACGAAAAAACGGATGAAATCATCCCTCGTGTGCTTAAGGCTGGCGGCGAGGTTGTGCTTGACAAGGTTAAATCTAATCTGAATTCAGTTGTTGGTCGTGACACAAAGTATCCTTCGCGTTCTACCGGCCAGCTTGCGGCGGCATTGGGACTTTCACCCGCTCTGCAGGACAGGGATGGCAATCACAATGTTAAAGTTGGATTTTCCGAACAACGTAGAGATGGCAGTAGCAATGCCAAGATAGCCAATATCATCGAATACGGAAAATCGGGGCAACCGGCAAAACCATTCTTAAAGCCTGCGAAAAGCACCAGTAGAAAGCCGTGCATCGAAGCAATGAAAGCAAAGCTGGACGAGGAGGTAAATAAGATATGAGTCTACTTTCGGATTTGAGCGAAGTCCTGGAGCCGCTGGATATCCCTATCGAAACCGGCGTGTTTAGCGATGTGCCGCCTGACGAATATCTGGTCTTTATACCTCTAACGGACATATTCGAAGTACATGCTGATAACCGCCCCGGTTTTGATGTGCAGGAAGTGCGGATATCACTGTTCTCAAAGGGTAATTACCAGCAGCGGAAAAGGCAGATCACAACGGCTTTGTTGAATGCGGATTTCACTGTGACCGAACGACGGTACATCGGACATGAGGACGATACTGGATATCACCATTACGCCATTGATGTGGCAAAATCATACGAAACGGAGGAATAAAACATGGCAACTATCGGTCTTGACAGACTTTACTATTCAAAGATAACTGAGGACTCCAACGGCGAAGAAACCTACGCTACGCCGCTTGTCCTCGCCAAAGCCATCACCGCTGAACTCTCGGTGGAGCTGGTGGAGGCAATTCTGTACGCTGATGACGGTGCAGCAGAAGTTGTAAAAGACTTCAACAGCGGAACGCTCACACTTGGCGTCGATGACATCGGCCCCACGGCGGCGGCAGATCTGACCGGCTCGTCCACCGATGACAACGGCGTGCTGATCTCCGCCAGCGAGAATGTGGGTACACCCGTTGCAGTAGGCTTCCGTGCGCAGAAGGCCAACGGCACATATCGCTACTTCTGGCTCTATCGCGTGAAGTTCGGCTTGCCCGCGACGAACCTGCAGACCAAGGCGGATTCCATCACTTTCTCTACGCCGACCATTGAAGGAACGGTTATGCGCCGTAACAAACTCGATGGCATGGGTAAGCACCCATGGAAAGCGGAGGTCACTGAAGGTGACGCAGGCGTTTCATCCGGTACTATCACCGGTTGGTTCACTGAAGTTTATGAGCCGGTCTACACGCCGGAGCCGTAAGGAGGATTGAACTATGGATAATGAGCGAAGCGCCACTATCAACATCGGCGGCAAGGACTATGAACTGGTTCTGACCACACGCGCGACAAAAGCGATTGCCGGTCGGTATGGCGGGCTTGAAAACCTCGGGGAGAAACTGATGAAATCAGAAAACTTCGAGATGGCGTTGGACGAGATTGTTTGGCTAATAACGCTGCTGGCGAACCAGTCCATCTTAATTCGCAACCTTAAGAATAAGAACGCACCGGAGGAATTGCTTACAGAGGAAGAAGTGGAGCTTCTTACCTCACCGCTTGACTTGGCGGCATATAAAAATGCAATCACCGAAGCGATGTTCAAAGGCACAAAGCGCGACGTTGAAAGTGAGGAAGAATCCCCAAAAAACGCGGAAGTCGGGTAACGGACGCTGAAGTCTTTACCCGGCTTCTTTATTATGGAACAGTTCAGATGGGCATGGATGCAGAGGAATTCTGGCTCATGCCCATCGGACTGTTTTTTGATTTATGGGCTTGTCACAAACAATGGCATGGCATTGAAAAGCCGAAGAGAACCCGGACAATCGACGATATTATTCCGCCGGGTATTTAGGAGGAGGTGAAGGCATGGCAGACAATTTTGGCTTAAAAATAGGCATTGAGGGCGAACGCGAGTTTAAGAACGCCCTTCGCGACATCAACCAGTCTTTTAAGGTGCTGGGTAGTGAAATGACGCTTGTCACCAGCCAGTTTGACAAAAACGATAAGTCTGTGCAAGCAGTCACCGCCCGAAACGCTACGCTGAATAAAGAAATCGATGCACAGAAAGACAAGATTTCCACCCTTAAGGCTGCACTTGACAATGCCGCCTCCTCTTTTGGTGAAAATGACCGCCGCACTCAAAACTGGCAGATTCAGCTGAACAAGGCACAAGCGGAACTCAACGGCATGGAGCGTGAACTTGAACAGTCCACAATCGAAGCGGATAATCTCGGCGATGAATTGGACGATTCAGGTAAAAGTGCGGAAGATGCCGGCGGCAAGTTTGACAAGCTTGGCGGCATACTCACGGGTATCGGTGTGGCAATGGGCACAGTTGCCGTCGCTGCCGGTGCTGCCGCTATAAAGTTAGGCAAAGAGGTTGTTCAACAGTTCGGAGAATTGGAACAGAACCTTGGTGGCTCAGAGGCGGTTTTCGGTGCATACGCTGCGTCGATTCAAAAAACAGGCGAGGAAGCCTATAAAAACCTCGGCGTGTCACAGAGTGATTATCTTTCGACTGCCAACAAAATGGGCGCGTTGTTCCAGGGCTCCGGCATTCAACAGCAGAAAAGTCTTGAGCTAACCGAAAAAGCCATGCAGCGGGCGGCGGATATGGCTTCTGTTATGGGCGTTGATATGCAGATGGCACTGGACTCGGTGGCGGGCGCAGCAAAAGGCAACTTCACCATGATGGATAACCTCGGTGTTGCTATGAACGCTACCAATATCCAAGCCTATGCTCTCGCAAAGGGTCTGGATTTTACTTGGAATACCGCCACACAAGCGGAAAAAGCCGAAATCGCCATGCAGATGTTTTTTGAGAACACGGAGCAGTATGCCGGCAACTTTGCACGCGAATCAACTCAGACAATAACTGGCTCTATTGGCATGTTACAAGCCGCTCTTGGCTCTTTTACTGGCGGACTCGGCAATGCCAATGCCGACATGACCAACCTGACTGAAAACCTCGTGGATGCTTTCCGCGCGGTTGTCGCAAACATTGTACCTGTTTTGGAAAACATCGTAACCGCACTCCCGCCTGCGTTCGATGCGATATTAACTGCGGTGGGTGACCTGCTTCCTATGTTGCTCGAAACTGTCACGAGCCTGTTCACGCAGGTGCTTGAAACGCTTCTGAACTTACTACCGGAACTTATCCCGGCAGCGGTGGATGCCGTCATGACGATTGTCGGAGTGTTGATTGACAGCCTGCCACTTCTTATCGATGCCGCAGTGCAACTGGTCACGGCCTTGGTACAAGGCATAGGAAACGCGTTGCCTAAACTGATCCCGGCGGCGGTTACCGCAATCACTACGATTGTTCAAGGCTTGATTGATAACCTGCCAATGCTGCTGGACGCAGCTTTGCAGTTGATTATTGGATTGGCGCAGGGGCTGGTGGATGCAATACCGCAGTTAATCGCCGCCCTTCCCGCTATTATTACCGCCATCATTGCCTTTATCATCGGAGCCATTCCACAGATCATCGATGCGGGTATTCAATTGCTGACCTCACTGGTGACTGCGTTACCGACAATCATTACGGCAGTTGTGGAAGCCATCCCGCAAATCATAGACAGTATTATCAGCGCAGTCATTGGGTCGATCCCTTTGATTATTGACGCAGGCATCCGGCTTCTGATATCCCTGATTCAGGCATTGCCGCAGATTATTACTACTGTTGTAGCTGCGATTCCAAAGATTATAACCTCGCTGGTGAACGCTATCGTAGGTAACATTGATAAAATCATTCTGGCTGGTGTTCAGTTGTTTATTGCATTGATTGCGAACCTGCCGAAAATTATCGTCGAGGTGGTCAAAGCAGTTCCGCAGATCATTACGGGTCTGGTCAAAGCGTTTACCGGCTACATCGGACAGATGGCGCAGGTCGGCGGCAATTTGATTAAAGGCTTGTGGAATGGTATTTCAGACGCAGGAACGTGGCTGTGGAATAAAATCTCTGGGTTTTTCGGTAATGTGGTGTCGAAGATTAAAAACTTCTTCGGCATCAAATCCCCCTCTGCTCTGTTTGCCGGAATTGGCCACAACATGGGCGAAGGCATCGGTGTAGGTTTTGAGGATGCAATGGCAGCAGTTTCAAGGGATATGCAAAATGCGGTGCCCACAAACTTCGACTTAAATTACAGAGGATTATCCGGACAAAGCAGTGCCTCCGGCGCAAGCATCACACAAAATCTCTCTGTGGTGACACCGAAGGCTCTGTCTGAAAAAGAACTGGCAAGGGAGTTTAAAAACCTTTCCCGCAAGCTGGCACTTGAATATTAAAGGAGGTCTGACTGTGGAACTAACATATATTAATGCGGACGGCAGGAGCATCACGCTCAAACAGAACCGTCCATATTTTCTTAAGAAAATAGACGGCACCGGCAACATACGTCAGACCGTTAACACCTTCAAGGCACCGGATCAAGACGGTGCTTTTTATATTTCTTCCACATTGGATATGCGAAATATAATACTCGAGGGTACGGTCGTAGCAGATACACCTGACGATGCCTATGCACGGAGACAACTTTTCCTTAAAATATTTAGCCCTAAGCTGAATGGAACGCTCGTCTACCGTGATAGGCAAATTGCCTGCGTTGTAGAGGAAGCAGGCTTTACCGTTTCCTCCAGGCAGCGGATACCTAACTTTTTTGTTAGCCTCCTTTGCCCATCTCCCTTCTTCGAGACGCTGGATGAAGTGCGTGAGGAACTGGCATCTTGGATACCGCTGTTTAAGTTTGCACTGGAGATACCTGAAAGCGGCATGGAGTTTGGAATGCGCCAGCCCAGCCAGATCATTACGGTTGAAAATATCGGCGATGTTTCTTGCGGCTGCGAGATTGTGTTCCAAGCGTTGGGAACGGTGACCAATCCGGAACTCTTAAACATTGACACCGGTGAATACATCCGTCTCCTTACGACAATGAGTGCCGGAGATGAACTTCGCGTATACACCCATTTTGCGGGTAAGCGAGTAGTCAGCGTGAACGGAACAGTGATAACGAATGTTTTCTCGCTGCTGGATACCGGTTCGACATTCTTTCAGCTTACCGCTGGAGTGAATACTTTGCGCTACGATGCTTCGGTCAATATGGAGCTGCTGGAAGTCAGCATCTACTATCGTCCGCAGTTTTTGGGGGTGTGAATATGCAGTTATATATCTACAATTCAAACCGAGAGCTTACGGGTATAGTGGAGTCTTTCGAGTACCTGCGCTGGACGCGGCGTTACTCTCAGTGTGGCTCATTTGAGATAAAAGCTATTGCAACATCGGAGAATACTGCACTCTTAAAAGAAGGAAACTTCATCTGGAAAAATGATGATGAGGAAGCTGGGATCATTGAACATCTGGAATTGTCTCAGACCGATCAAGAAATCATCACGGCAAGCGGTCGCTTTGCGACCTCTTTCCTCTCCCGCCGTATTGTGTGGGGTACAGAAAAGTTGTCCGGTGACATATCTGTCTGCGTGGAGCAACTATTAGATAATAATCTCATCAGCCCCACTGACACGGTTCGGCAAATAACCGGGATATCTTTCTCATCTCCAAACTTAGGTGTACCCGTTAGCACTCAGATATCCTACCGAAATCTGATGGATGCAGTGACAGGATTATGCGCTGCTTCAGATATCGGAATTAAAACTGTGTTCAATCCGGCAACGGGTATTTTTACGGTAACGCTGTACAGGGGGGCTGACTCACAAGCGGTGTTCTCCAAAGAGTATGAGAACCTAACGGAGCAGAGCTACACCGAGAGTGCAGCGGATTACGCCAACACCGCTCTCATCGGCGGCGAGGGTGAAGGTGCCGCCCGCACATTTGTCACCATCACAAGTGGTTCCGGCGAGACCAGACGAGAAATCTTCGTGGACGCCAAAGACCTGCAAGAGGTGGATTTCGGCATCGGTTACACCGACGCGCTGATTTTCCGTGGCCAGAGCAAACTGAGCGAACAGGCAATCCGTTATTCCTTCGACACATCGGTCAATCCTCATGGAAACCTGACCTACAAGATGGACTTCGACCTTGGGCAGTCCGTTCAAGTCATCTCCAAGGCATGGGGCGTATCCATGACGACGCGCATCACCGAGATTGAAGAAACCTATGATGCTGACGGTCAGAGCATCAGTGTAGTGTTCGGAAAAGCCGAGCTGACAATTGCGCAGAAAATCCGCTCCGACATAAGCGAGGTCAAAACAGTTCTATCAGCCCCCTCCGGTATATCCGAAGTGGCGGAAGCTATTGGCGTCGTGGAAGAGACGCTTAGTACTGTAGAAGAAACGCTGGGTGATTTGACTGATGTAGACCCAAAAATCCAAGGTGACAATTTTGCGGATACCATTAATAACTTGTTTGGAAAGATCCCCGCACTTGAAATAATCGTAGGCGAAGGCACTATATCCATCGGTCAATACGCCTTGCACAACATGGTACCGGGAGACGCCTTCTATTTTACCTCTTGGAGCGGCAACAAGTTTAGTGACCAACCAAGTGAAGATGGTCATGTGTTTTTAATAAAGCACAATGGAGATAACACAGGAACCGGATTTCAGCGAGCGATGGGCTTCTTTATATCCCGCAATACCATGACGTTCTATGTGATTTCAGTTTTCGTATTCAATAACCCATCCGGGCAGGCAAACTGGCTCAACATCAACAATGAACCAATAACCACGGCGAGGATTGCAAACGGTGCTGTGACTACTGCAAAAACAGCCCAGGAAGCTAACACTGCACTCACTTACTCACTTGGAAGTGACGTGACAATGGGTATGAATATGTCATTTGTGAATAAGGGCGTCGTTTCCATCGGAGTGCAGATTAATGTGGGGGCTTCGGGAGTCGCCTCCGGCGGCACGATTCTAACAATAACAAACGCGAACTTTTACCCTTACTCGACAGTACGCGCTGTGGCGACTGCGGTGGGCGGCAGCGGCACCAGTATGCCGATTACAATCAACGCAAGCGGTGTGATGGCGAACGCCGCCGCTTCCACATTACCTGTAGGGTTTTATATGATATCTTGCTCTTACGCAAGGGCTTAATGGAGGGAAATCAATATGGAGAAAAGCGGTTTTTTCAACTCATCGGACGGAGACAGAATCTATGATGCAGCAGACTTTGCGGCATATTTCGGAAGCCTTGTCTCCAACGGTGTTTTTTATATGACAGCAACAAACCTGCAGGTGGCACCATCGATTGGTTTGGCTGTGATTGTGGCGGCGGGAAGCGCGTGGATTAATGGATATCGTTATGAGAATACGGATGACTTGAACATCCCGTTGACAACGGCAAACGGAAGTAATCCCCGCATTGACCGCATTGTTGTCCGCTTAAGCCAAATCAGCCGAAGCATTCAGATCGCCGTTGTTGACGGGACTCCTGCCGCAACACCTGTGGCTCCGGCATTGACGAGAACAAGCGATATCTATGAGCTTTGCCTCGCCGATGTGCTTGTACCAACGGCCGCCACATCAATTGTTTCAAATAACATCATGGATACCCGGCTGAATACCAATCTTTGCGGGCTGGTCAATTCTCTTGTTACAGCCGTTTATGAATAAGGGGGTAAATGACGATGGCGGATATTAACGGTGTATCTTTACAGGCAGGTTCAAGCCCGACCGTACATTACACCATCACCTATACCAAGAGCCGACCCAACAACAGCCAGATGACCTATAACTTTACCATATCCGCAGCACTCGGTTCATCAGGCTCGTTCATTCACAACGGTTATGCTCTGCTTTGTACCATGACAGTGAATGGTGTGTCCTCACAGGTGCGAATCAAGACGGTGGACGGCGACAACTGGGACGGAACAACGCCAAGGCTCAGATATGTTTCGGTGACATGTCCTTCAACTACAGGAAACACTACGCAAGGCGTTCGCTTTCGGGTGGTGTCGGATGGAAGGCTAACCCTCACCTCCGGGGTCATCGACAATTCAAACTATACAGTGTTAAGCTCACCGCTTTTGACAACAGCCTGCGGAGTTCCGACTTCTTGTTCGGTCAGCCCTATACTCTCGGAAGGTGATGTTACTCTTTCATGGAGCGGGGCATCCGGCGGCATCAATAATACGATTTCCAGCTATGAGATTCAGTACAGTGATTCCAGTGACAACTTTACATGGGGAGCATGGTCATCTCTTACTACGGTAACCACCACAGCCACCAGCGGCAGCATATCGACATCGCCGCCATCCACCAGAGGAAATTACCGGAGATTTCAGGTGCGGACTCGTGGCGCGGCGGGAGCAAGCTATTATTCCGGGTGGAAAGTATCATCGAACTCCGTCCGTAGAAATACAGCACCGAAGGCTCCAACGACAGCCGTTGCATCTCCGGCAGCCTATAGTGATGAAACCATCACACTGACTTGGAGCGGAGCATCCGGCGGCACCAGCCCGGTCAAAGGCTATCAGATTGCCAGACGCACATCCACGGATAACGTCACATGGAGCACATGGAACGTGCTGACTGCCCTAATTTTGTCAGCCAGTAGCGGCAGTTATAACCCAAATGTATCAAGAGTTCCGGGAACATATACTCAGTTCGGCATTTGGACAATCGACACTTTTGATGTTTACTCAGTGGAGAAGATCAGTAACAGCATTTTCTGTGACATCACAGCTTGTGGAGCGCCTACGGCTTGCTCAGTAAGTGCAACACTGGCAGAAGGAAATCTCTCGCTCTCATGGAGCGGTGCCTCCGATGGTGCAGGCAATGCCATCACATCCTACGAGATACAATATAGTGACTCGGCCGACAACAGCACATGGGGCGCATGGACAGCACTGACCACGGTGGCCACTACGGCAACAAGCAGTATTTTAAGCGTCAGCCCACCTACTACACGAGGGAACTATCGTCGTTTCCGTGTAAGAACACGTGGTGCTGCCGGGGAGAGTTTCTACTCCGACTGGATTGTTTCCGGTAACTCTGTACGCAGAAATACACTGCCTACACCGCCTTCTTCTTTTACCGCCGTTCCCGCCATTTACGAATTAGCCACCGTTACTCTCACGTGGAGCGGAACGATACCCGGAACCAGCGCTATCAAGCAGTATGTCATTCAACGCTCAACTTCAACGGACGGGATTAACTGGTCAGCATATGAGGCTCTGACAATCGTCGTTTCAAGTGCCGCCTCCGGGACATACACAGCGAACGCTTCTCAGATAGCCGGAATGTATACCCGTTACCGCATCAGCGTAACCGACACATTGGATGCAGTTTCTGCTTATGTAGTCAGCGGCTCGGTAAAGAAGAACAGCCCGCCAACGGCCCCGATAATTGTCTGCCCGGTATCCGGTAGCTCCAGTTACAATGCTACACCGCGTTTAATGATTATAACGGGCATTGAGCCGGATGGTCAGACACAGATTGTGGAAGTAAAAATAGATTCGGGTGCATGGTTCAACAGTGTAGACAATCCTGAGATGTTTTCCATAAGCGGGTATCTGGGCAATGGCGTAAAAACGATATATCGACCGGAACCACTGACCGCCGGAAGCCATACCGTGACCGTCCGTTGCCTTGACAGCGATATCGAGTCTTCAAGCCCGGAGGTTGTTCGAAACTTTACCGTATTGCCTCCGCCATTTACGACAATCACCGCAAACGAAACCCATGTGAAGGCAACGCATATCCAGACGCTCCGAACCGCCGTGAACACGATACGCAGCTATTACAATCTATCTCCCGTGACTTGGGTCGAGGACATTACCGCCGGAAGGACTACGGTTAAAAACTGGCCGTTTCATATCACGGAGCTTCGAAAAGCCATCGAGCCTATCGTCACGGCAATCAACGGATTTGATTCCTCGTCGGTCTTTGACATCCCACCCGGCACGTGGCTCCCCATTGGAACGGGGCGGCCAAGAGCAGACGTGATGCAGCAGATTAAGGACTTAATCTCAATGCTGTAGACACAATTTAACTACAGCGCCCTCGTATTATGCGGGAGCGCTTTTCTATACACAAATTTATAAATCGGAGGTGTTTTTAATGAAAGAGATTTGGAATTGGGTACAACTGGCTTTTGCCGCTGTCGGTGGTTTTCTCGGATGGTTTCTCGGCGGGCTGGATGGCTTCCTTTATGCACTCATAGCATTTGTCGCCATTGATTATTTGACCGGAGTGCTCTGTGCCATTATTGATAAAAAGCTGTCCAGTGAAATTGGCGCGAAAGGTATCTTTAAAAAGGTGCTTATTTTTGTGCTGGTAGGCGTTGCCCACATCCTTGATACGCAGATATTAGGCAGCGCTGGGGGCAGTGGTGGTGTCCTTCGGACGGCGCTGATCTTCTTCTATTTAAGTAATGAGGGTGTGTCTATTTTAGAGAATGCCGCTCATATTGGGCTACCCATACCTGAAAAACTCAAAGAGGTTCTTAAGCAGCTTCACGGACGGGAAGATGGTGACGGAAAATGATTGACTTAACGAAAGCATCAACCGTACAGATCGGTCGGCGCGGTGAGCATCACTTCCGTAACATCGAGTTTGATGTTTCCAGTTTACTGGGGGACGAGTACCCAAGCGCCTCTTTGCAGGCAATCTACAAAAGACCTGACGGTATTGCCTATCCGGTGATCACCACCTACGCAGATGGAGTTCTTACATGGCCCCCCAGTGCTACGGACACACAACTCGTCGGTGTCGGTCAGCTGGAGATAAGAGTTACCTATGGCGATGTGGTCGGAAAAAGCGTCCGGATTTTGACCATTGTCGAAGAAGCCCTTGCAGATGGTATAGCTGAGCCACCGGAGCCGCCCGCGCAGGAGTGGTTGAATCAGGTGCTTTCTGCCTTAGCTGAACTGGATATTGATGAGCTGAACAATCTGCTAAATCTCACTTATAACTTGTTAAATGACAATTACGCACTGCTGAATACCACGCACAACTTACTCGGTGATACGCGTGACACGATGTATATGAGGACAGGAATTCTCCTTAACCATTTGCATCCGATAGAAACCGCTACCGCACCGGATATGATAAGCCGAAGAGCGTCCGTCACATTTAGCGGCGTATCAAACGGAAATAACGTAGTTATCGGAACAGTAACATATACCTTCGTTACGGCTTTGGGCAATCCAGCCGCAAACAATGTGCAGGTGTTAATTCAAAACACCCTGCGCAATACAGTCAAAACCCTTGCCAAAGCCATAAGGGGCATCGAAGATGAAGCGAACATTGCCTATGGGGCAGGTACAGACCCAAATCCAATTTGTACCGCCTATTGGACGAGTCAACGGTTTTCCATCGGCAGCACTACCATTGATGCGGGCGAGAGCCTGTTCGTGCTGGAAAGAGAAGAAAACGCGACATCTGCAATAGTTCTCACATCTACCGCACCGGCAGCTATCAATCCATTTGCCCGGATAAGTTTCCTGAGATATCTCTTATCAGGTAATGTTTCCGGCTCAGGCGGGGCTAACAGCGTCCGGGGTCCTTTGCACACGGTATTGCCTATCGGCAGCGTTGTCATTGGTGGTCAGGGCGGATTGCTTTATCCGGCGACATATGACTGCCATTTGATAACTCTTTGCCGTCAATCCGATACGAGTGAAAAGGAGCTTGACTTCTACATTTCCAATGACGAGGAGACTTTTACCAGACTTCAACGCAGTACGCCTATCGGGTCGAATACCTCAGCTGAATCCTTGCACGTTGACATCGAAATGCGGCAAGCCAGGGTGCCTGCTGGGTACGGACTGTATATCTGCATGGGAAGTGACGGAACGTCATCAAGTGCTTATTGCGATTTGAAGTTTACTTACCATCTATATCCCACTTCGCTTACGACAGACACAAACAATTGATTGTGAGGTGATTTTAATGAATTTACGTAAGTTAATATTAACGAATAATGCTTGCTACAAGGCAGGCAGAACAATAATTTCCAAAGGCATCATGGTGCATTCCACCGGCGCAAACAATCCCAACCTAAAACGCTACGTGGGTCCCGACGATGGCTTGCTGGGCAAAAACCAGTATAATAACCACTGGAATCAAGATAAGCCCGGCGGCCGTCAGGTCTGCGTTCACGCTTTCATTGGAAAGTTGGCTGATGGCTCTATCGCAACATACCAAACCCTGCCGTGGAATCATCGTGGTTGGCATGCCGGAGGTAAAGCCAATGATACACATATAGGCTTTGAGATTTGCGAGGACGGTCTTTCGGACAGCACCTATTTCAACAAGGTGTACCGTGAGGCCGTTGAACTCTGTGTATATCTTTGCAAACTCTATGGTTTAACCGAAAGGAGCATCATTTGCCATAGCGAAGGCCGTAAGTTGGGTATCGCCAGTAATCATGCTGATGTGATGCACTGGTTTCCTAAGCATGGAAAGTCAATGGATACTTTCCGCGCTGATGTAAAGTCCGGTCTTATCCCTGACGTTCCTGTTGAGCCTCCAGCACCAAAGAAATACTATCGTGTTCAGGTAGGTGCGTACTCTGTCAAAGCAAATGCCGATGCCATGCTCAGCAAGGTCAAAGCCGCCGGTTTCACCGATGCCTTCATTAAATATAGCGAATAATGCTCCACTCTTTACGCCCGTCGAGGATTTTTCTTCGGCGGGCATTATTTTTTTGCCCACATACTACGGATTTTCCGTTCTGCCTGTCCAGTACAAAGTGAGGACAGGAAACTTCTCTCCTCGGAACGGAGGAACGCAAATGACAGACGGTCAAAAAACTCTTATAGATAAACTGCGACTTGAAGGATATGGATACTTAAAAATTGCAAAGAAAATCGGTGTATCCGAAAATACTGTGAAGTCCTATTGCCGCAGGAATAAAACAAACAGCAAGGCACAAGAGAACATTACCGTTTGTGAGCAATGCGGAGAGTCAATTGATATAAGCAAACGGAGTGCACGGCGTTTCTGCTCTGATGCTTGCCGTAATAAATGGTGGAATGAACATCCGAAGGCAGAAATGTCCTATTCCATCTCGTGTGCCTGCTGCGGAAAGAAAATACATATGCGTCGCCGCAACGAGAAAAAGTATTGCTCCCATGCCTGTTACATTAAAACTCGTTATGAGGGTGGTGGCGGCAATGAATAACCGCAGCAATATCCAAGCTTATCATTCTGCTATGGCCCAGGTAAAAACCATGCTTGAAAGAGGCATCATTGACGAAAACGACATTGTATCAATTGAGGACAAATTAGCACAAAAATATGAGCTTAAATTCGGCAGTATATATAGGGAAAATGACTTGATAAATCTCGGTTTTAGAGCGAATATGTCATATACCCAGGAGGTGATATAAGTGCGTAAAAAAGTGAAAAAACTTGAAAAAAAGATTGTTTTAGAAAAGCCGAAACGTGTCGCAGCCTATGCAAGGGTGTCAAGTGGAAAAGATGCAATGTTGCATTCACTCTCTGCACAGGTCAGCCACTACAGTGAGCTGATTCAAGTTCATGAAGGTTGGCAGTATGCGGGTGTGTATGCTGATGAGGCACTCACAGGCACGAATGAAGACCGGGCGGATTTCCAAAGACTCCTGTCCGACTGCCGCGCCGGACTGATAGATATAGTCATAACCAAGTCCATCTCCCGTTTTGCTCGAAACACGGTAACACTTCTTCAAACCGTACGAGAGCTAAAGTCGCTGGGGGTGGACATTTTCTTTGAGGAGCAGAACATTCATACGATGAGCACCGAGGGCGAGCTTATGCTGACAATCCTCGCTTCCTATGCTCAGGCAGAAAGCTTGTCTGCGAGTGAAAATCAGAAATGGCGAGTCAGAAAAGGTTTTGAAAAGGGCGAATTGATAAATATGCGTTTTCTGTTCGGCTATAGCATTTCTAAAGATGAAATCGAAATTGACTCTGATACTGCGCCAATTGTAAAAGAAATCTTCAAACGGGTTATTGCCGGTGACACCTTCGGTTCAATAAGCAGAGACCTGAACAAAAGAGGCATTTACGGGGCACTCGGTGGAAAATGGTGTGTACAGCGCATCTGTGACATTGTCGGCAATGAAAAATATACGGGCAATGCCATGCTGCAGAAACATTATCGCAACAATCATTTAGAAAAGAAAAAATGCCGTAATACGGGCGAATTACCAATGTATTATGCAGAGGATACGCACCCCGCCATAATTGACGAGGACATTTATAAGGCGGCTCAGGTAGTATTGTTGGCAAACAAAAAAGCGAACAGAAATAGACTTAAACCTAAAACGAGTGAGTTTACAGGACATATTTACTGTCCGCACTGCGGAAAGAATTATAAGCGTGTTGCCAACAACGGTTCGGCTGGATGGAATTGCTCCACCTATGTTACACAGGGAAAAGTCTACTGCCACGGAAAAAAGATACCCGAAGATACACTCAAAACCGTCTGTGCCGATACGCTTGGTATATCTGAATATGATGTCAAAGTGTTTTCAGAGTGTGTTGAGCGCATTGAAGTGCCTGGCGAAAATCGCCTGCTATTTGTTTTCAAGGATGGCAGAACCGAAGAACGCATATGGGCGGATAAATCGCGGCGGGACAGTTGGACTGCGGAAATGAAACAGGCTGCCGCGGAGAGAGCGAGACAAAGGAGGCAAAGCAATGCGAAAGGTTACAACGATTCCAGCGACAAAGAATAAGTTTACGGCACTGCCGACAAACGCACTCACAAAACGCAGGGTGGCAGGTTATGCCCGTGTTTCTACAGACAGCGATGAGCAGTTCACAAGCTACGAAGCTCAGGTTAATTACTATACTGATTACATTAAAAGCCGAACCGATTGGGAGTTTGTTAAAGTCTACACTGACGAAGGCATATCGGCACTCGGCACAAAACACAGAGACGGTTTCAAGAAAATGGTAGCCGATGCTCTCGCAGGCAAGATTGACCTTATTATTACAAAGTCAGTCAGCCGATTTGCGAGGAACACTGTAGATAGTCTTGTTACCATCAGAAAGCTAAAAGAAAAAGGCGTGGAATGCTTCTTCGAGAAGGAGAATATTTACACTTTTGATGGCAAAGGAGAACTTCTGCTCACCATTATGAGTTCGTTAGCACAAGAAGAAAGCCGTAGCATTTCCGAGAACGTCACATGGGGTCAGAGGAAACGTTTCTCGGACGGTAAGGTCAGTGTCGGCTATTCCAATTTTCTCGGCTTCGAAAAGGGAGAAAACGACACGCTGAAGGTCGTACCTGAAGAGGCAGAAACCGTTCGAATTATCTATAAGCTTTTTCTTGAGGGCAAAACCACCCAAGGCATTGCAAACTACCTTATGGAACACGGAGTCTTAAGTCCGGCAAGAAAGCAGAAATGGCAGGCATCCACGATATCAAGCATCCTAACAAATGAAAAATACAAGGGCGATGCGTTATTACAAAAACGTTTCACAGTGGATTTCTTGACAAAAGAACTACGGGAGAACAACGGCGAGGTGCCACAATACTATGTGGAGGGTTCCCATGAAGCGATTATTTCACCAGAGGAATTTGATATGGTACAAGACGAAATGGCACGGCGCAAGGAACTCGGAAGAGCTTACAGTGACAAAGCTTTTCACAGCAAGCTCATCTGTGGCGATTGCGATGGGTTCTATGGCCGTAAGGTTTGGCACTCCACTGACGAGTACCGCACGGTTATTTTTCAATGCAACCGGAAATTCAAGAATGAAATCAAATGTACCACGCCCAGACTCACCGAGGACGAGATTAAGGAACGATTCCTAACCGCCTACAACGAGCTTATGGGAAACAGGGAAAACGTTATTGCCGACTGTGAACTTATTCGCCAGACCCTTTGCACTACAGTAGAAATAGATGCCGGAATACAACAGGCACAAGATGAAATGACGGTAGTTGCAGGGCTCATGCAGGCTCATATAAAGAAGAACGCTTCGATTGCCCAATCACAGGCAGATTACGCCACTGAAACCGAGCGGATTGAGAAGCGCTATAATGATGCGTTAGAACGCTACACCGCTCTTGAAGCCGAAAAAACAAAAAGGGTGCGTAAGAGCAAGGAACTGAAAGCTTTCACCAAAACTCTGAAACAGCAGCCTTTAGTGGTTGCTGAATGGAACGAGCGCCTTTGGATAACACTCCTCGATACTGCAACGGTGAACCGTGACGGCAGAATCATATTCCGTTTCAAAAGTGGTGTGGAAATAATGGGTTAACAATAGAAAAGGCTAAACCCCACCCCGTTTTATATTTTTATTGACTGCCACCCAAGGCTTAAATTGCCTGGCGGGCAGTCTTTTCAAATTTTTTATGAAATTACTCAAAAGTTATTGACATATGCCATAAACGGGGGTATAATAAGAATAAATGGCATATGCCACAAACCATAAGGAGGTGAAAAGTATGCCAAGAAGGGATGGAACCGGCCCAATGGGTGCGGGATCAATGACTGGAAGAGGATTAGGGCTTTGCACAGGTGCTAATGCAGTAAAGTACGGAGCTGGTCTCGGAATGGGATTAGGTCTTGGACTTGCTTGCAGACGCGGTTTTGGTCGTGGCTTTGGTAGAGGTTTTGCGATTAACCAGACTTCTCCAAAAACACAAAAAGAGCTGCTGAATGAACAGAAAACCATGTTGCAAGATCGACTCGAAGTTATTGATAAGCAATTAGAGAACCTATAATGGGCATCAGAAATAACCGGAGGACGCTCTGGTTATTTCTGATTAGAATGGAGGTGATGAATTATGGCGAGACCGATGAAGTGGAGAAAAGTTTGCTGTTTGCCTGAAAGCAATAGATTTGGGCCTCTTGATTCGCCTGCCGACGCTGAAAACCATGTAAACATGACCGTAGACGAATATGAAACTATAAGGCTTATTGATTTGGAGGGCTTTACTCAAGAAGAGTGTGCCAAGCAAATGAATATTGCTCGTAGCACCGTTCAAGGCATTTATATAGAGGCCAGAAAAAAGCTGGCTGAATCTTTAGTAAATGGAAAGGTGCTTTCGATTGAAGGTGGCGAATACCGGCTTTGTGAAGGATTAGGGAATGGTTGTGGCCGTGGCTGCCATAGGCATAGGCGTGGTCGGCGCTTTATAGATGACGCGGATCGAGGTGACTGATTATATATTCAGAAAAAGTAATTGAACATTTTATGTGCCCTCAAAATGCCTATAGTATGCCGGATGCAGATGCTGAAGGAAGCTACGGAGATCCTTCCTGCGGAGATTATTTAACCGTTTATTTAAAGGTAAAAGATAATCGTGTAGAGGAAAGCAGCTATCTTGTATTTGGGTGCCCGGCTTCAACTGCAACATCCAGTATGACGTCGGTATTAGCAAAGGGTAAAACCTTAGAGAAAGCATTGAATATTACGGAAGAAGATATTATTCAGGCTTTAGATGGACTTCCTGAAAATAAGGTTCATTGCTCAAATTTAGGTGTGAGTGCGCTACGCAACGCAATTGAGAATTATTTAAACAAAAATAGAACGGAGGGTTCTTATGAAAATAGCAATTCCAGTAGATGAGAAAACCTTGGAGTCGAATGTATGTGTATCCTTTGGACGTACTCCCTATTTTCTTATTTATGATGTAGAAACCAAGGAAAGTATATTTATTGACAACAGTGCGGCGGCAAGCACAGGAGGTGCAGGGATTAAAGCTGCACAAATAATAGTGGATAACAAAGCCAATGCCTTGCTCACTCCCCGCTTAGGAGAAAATGCTGCTGATGTGCTAAAACCCGCTGAAATCAAAATTTATAAAACGACAACAGGTTCAGCGAAAGATAATATTGATGCTTTTATTGCCGGAAAACTTTCTTTGCTGGATGAAACTCATGCCGGATTTCACGGGCACGGGGGCAATTAATATGAGAATAGCTGTGCTTAGCGGCAAGGGCGGCACAGGAAAAACACTGGTATCAGTGAATTTAGCTGCGGCATCGAAGGAATCCACATATATAGACTGTGATGTAGAAGAGCCGAATGGACATCTGTTTTTTAAGCCTGAAGGAGTCAGGGAGGAAGAAATAACAGTAAAGATTCCAAAAGTGGATGAAGAATTATGCAATGGATGTCGAAAATGCGTTGATTTTTGCAACTTTAACGCCCTCGCCTATATTAAAAACAAACTGATTGTCTTTGACGATGTGTGCCACTCCTGCGGTGGCTGTATCTTGGTTTGTCCTGAAAAGGCACTAACAGAGAAAGCAAAGGTTATTGGCAAAGTACAAAAAGGGATTTCCGACGAAGTAACGGTATGGACAGGAATATTGAACACCGGTGAAGCTACGGGGATTCCTATTATAAAAAAGCTGCTTGAGGAAAGTTCGGAAGTAAATAAGCAGACATTTATCGACTGCCCTCCCGGAAGCGCCTGTATCGTGATGGAGAGCATCAAAGATGCGGACTATTGTGTATTGGTAGCGGAGCCGACGTTGTTTGGTGTCCATAACCTTAATATGGTATACGAATTGGTCAAGTTATTTAATAAGCCATTTGGGGTGGTTCTTAACAAATGTTTAGAAGAAGAAAACCCTGCAGAGAAGTTTTGCTTAGAAAAAAATATTAACATTTTAAGTCAAATTCCATTTGACAATGAACTTGGAACCCTGAACTCGAATGCAGAAATTGCTGTTAATAAAAATGAAAAGTACCGAGAACTGTTTGCTTCTCTGCTTAACACGGTGAGAAAGGAGGTGCAGTGTAATGAAACAACTACTAATCCTTAGCGGCAAAGGTGGCACCGGAAAAACGACAATAGCGAGTGCGTTTATAAAGCTTGCTGATGCCAAAGCATATGCGGATTGTGATGTAGATGCGCCTAACCTGCACCTCATTACGGGATGGGGTGTTGAGCCTGCAAAAGCAGATTATTATGGGTTGCCAAAAGCAGAGATAAACCCGGAACTGTGTACCCAGTGCGATCAGTGTAGAGAAAACTGCCGATTTGATGCGATCAAAGCAGAGTCGCACTATAAGGTTGATCCTTTTGCATGTGAAGGCTGCGGCGTTTGCGCATATGTTTGTCCTGTGGAAGCGATAACTATGATACCGGCCGTGGCTGGAGAATTGATGCTGTATTCTGATGGAGAAAAAGTATTTTCAACAGGGCAGCTCAAAATGGGCAGTGGTACCTCCGGATTGCTTGTCACTGAGGTAAAAAAACAAATGAAGGCGGCAGCAGTTGAAACTGAACTGGCCATTATTGATGGATCTCCCGGAATAGGCTGCCCTGTTATTGCATCCCTTAGCGGCGTGGATATGGTTTTGATCGTCGCAGAACCTTCTATATCAGGTATCAGCGATATGGAGCGCATTATAAATACAGCGGAGAAATTCGGCACTAAGACAGCAGTATGTATAAACAAATATGACACCAACACTAAAAACGCTGAAAAGATTGAACAGTTTTGTAAAAGACAAGATCTGCCCTTTTTCGGTAGGATACCGTTTGATTCCAACGCCGTAAAAGCTATTAATAATGGTCAAACCATTGTAGATATAGACTGCATATCGGGGACGGCTGTTAAAGAGGTCTATCACAAGACGATAAACCTGCTTCTTGAAAAGGGTGGTGGCTAAAAGGCATGCGTATTAAAGCTTTAGTAGAAAACACATCGATATCAAACGACTTTGGCAGCGAGCATGGACTTAGCCTGTATATCGAAACAAAGAAACACAAAATATTATTTGATGTTGGTGCAAGCGAGTTGTTTCTTCAAAATGCAAAAAAGCTTGATGTGAATATTGCTGATGTTGATTTTCTCGTAATTTCCCATGGGCACTATGACCATGGCGGAGGACTAAATACATTTTTGAAAGAAAACACAAAAGCTGAGGTATTTCTACATCGGCTCGCTTTTGGGAAACACTATGCTATCCGCCCAAGTGATAAATTAGATTTTATTGGTCTTGATGAAAACCTGAAGCAAAACACGCAAATTGTTCCCACGTCAGACCGATTCTTTATCAGCAGTGGAATCCAGCTATTCTCAAATATTGCCCAAAGAGAGCCACGTCCAAAATCAAATTGTGGTTTGCTCACGGAGTGTAAAGGGCAAACGGTAGATGATACATTTGCCCATGAACAAAACCTCGTGATAGAGGAAGACGGGAAAGCCCTATTAGTAACAGGTTGCGCTCATAATGGCATTGTTAATATACTTGAGCATTTTCACTCGGTCAAAGGGCGAATGCCCGACTATGTGATAGGTGGATTTCATCTTTCCAGCCGCTCAGGCGGAAACGAGGACGCTGATACGATAGATAGGATTGGTCAATATCTAATGGGTACAAAAGCAAAGTATTATACCTGCCATTGCACAGGAATAGAAGCCTATGAAAGGTTGAAATCTACTATGGGTAATAGTATTGATTATCTGTCAGCAGGCAGTGCAATAACAATCTAAAATAAAGGAGCAAAATTATGAGCGAAAGTTGCAATCAAAGCTGCGGTAGCTGCTCGGAGGACTGCGAAGAAAGAAAAGAACAAAAAACAGACTTCTCCGAAAAGCTGCATGAGATGAGCAGTGTAAAAAAAGTCATTGGTGTTGTCAGCGGCAAAGGTGGTGTCGGCAAGTCACTGGTAACCTCCATGCTTGCAGTCACCATGAATAGAATGGGATATCATACCGCTATTCTGGATGCGGATATTACCGGGCCTTCTATCCCGAAAGCCTTTGGCATCAAGGAGAAAGCCTCAGGAAATGAATTCGGTCTATTTCCTGTTAAGACAAAGACCGGTATTGACATAATGTCAGTTAATTTGCTTTTAGAAAACGATACTGATCCGGTTGTCTGGAGAGGGCCTATTATTGCCGGAACAGTGAAGCAGTTTTGGACAGATGTTATCTGGAGCGATGTGGATTTCATGTTCATTGATATGCCGCCGGGTACCGGTGATGTTCCTCTTACGGTATTTCAATCCATTGCTGTTGACGGAATTATTGTTGTGACTTCGCCACAAGAACTGGTATCCATGATTGTATCAAAAGCTGTTAAGATGGCTGAGATGATGAATATCCCCATTATCGGTCTGGTAGAAAATATGTCCTATTTTAAATGCCCTGATAACGGCAAGGACTATCAGATATTTGGCGAAAGCCATATTGAAAAAATTGCCGATAAACATAATTTAAAGGTTCTTGCTAAACTACCTATTGAACCGAAGATTTCAGCTGCGTGTGACAAGGGTATGATAGAGCTTTTCGATGGCAATTGGCTTGAGCCGGTTGCAAAAATATTAGAAAAAATGGAGGAAAACTAAAATGATGAAAATTGCAGTAGCGAGCGAAAATGGAATGGTGACGGAGCACTTTGGACATTGCGAAGGTTTCATGATTTTTGACACCGAAAACGATAAAATTGTCAAAAGTGAAACCATCGCCAACCCCGGACATAAGCCTGGATTCTTGCCTAACTTTCTTGCCGATCGTGGCGTAAATGTCATTATCAGCGGTGGTATGGGTGGAGGTGCAGTCGAGATTTTTAATGAAAGGAACGTTGAAGTTGTAGTAGGACCTTCTGGCGACGCGAAAGCTTCTGTAGAAGCGTACCTGAAAGGCTCTTTAAAATCGACTGGTTCAGTTTGCCATGAACATCAGCATCATGATGAGTGCGGTGAATAAATTAAATGCGCTACCTTCAAAGTCGTTGAAGTGATATTTTTGACGCATAATAAAAACAGAATGCTCTCCCTTTCGGCCGCCCGAATAAGTTCAGAGATGAACGATTGGGCGGTTGAATATTGGAGAAAAATCCAAATAATAAATACAAACTTACTCGAAAAACTTGTTCAACAGTGTAACAGAAACAGAATTAAATTCTATCAAGCCGTCCTCCCTCATTTTAGCGAGTTCCCTGGATAGAGATGTCCTTTGAACGCCTATTCTTTCGGCTAACGCCTTTTTTGTCATGCTAAGCTTAATTATACTCGAATTTTGTTTTTTGGCCTCAAAATTTAAGTAGCTTATTATACTTTCCCGGATGGTCCTATTCACATAGTGCTTGATTCTGTCTCCAAGGATTACCGTATGGTCTGATACATACTCAAGGTAACTGCTTAAAAATTCATGATTATCCGAAAATAATCGAAACAAACGATCCTTGTTAATCTCCAAAATCAGTGTCGCTTCTTTGGCTGTGACGGTCATCGGATAATAAGGATTTTTTGAAAACATAAGGTTACCGCCAAGAACATCACCACCCAAAAACTCCGCTATTGTCATTAGATTGCCTGACTCATCAATGCGCTCAATAACCACTTTGCCAGAGAGAATAATCTCAAGCTTCGAGCAGACTTCCCCTACGAAATGAACAATATTGTTTTTTTTGTATTGAGTGATTTTGCAGCTTCCTTCAATTAAGTACGACTCAATTTCTTGTGGCGTTATTGATTTCATAAGGTCAATCTGACCCATCAATTCCATGTTTTTTTTCATAAAACCTCCGAAGGTGTTACATTGGTAACACCTTTTTATATATTCTAACATTATAATAAGGATATATCAATAGGAGGCGAATATATCATGAAATACATAATCAACATCATTCGTATATTTTTTCTTGCACTTTTTCTGTTTCTACTGGTAAATGGGAAAGTAATGCTGTGGCTTATATTGTTTGGAGTAAGCCTGGTTGCCGCTCTAATTTTTGGTAGAGTTTACTGCGGATATGTTTGCCCTATGAATACCCTGATGTTTCCCGTTGAGTGGCTGTCTAAAAAAATGAAACTCCAAACATCGAAATCTCCCAAATGGCTGAAAAATGGGTATTTCACCTGGATAGCCTTAGGCGTTAGCATAGCGGTTATGATTTTATCAAAAAGACTGCTGCAAATTAATCTGCCGATTTTGCCTTTTTGGCTGGTTTTATCGGTCTTAATCACACTAAGATATAAACCGGAGGTATTTCATAACCTTATCTGCCCATTTGGTGCTCTGCAAAGGACCTTTGGCCGCTTTGCCAGGCTTTCTGAAAGAGTAGATAGGGATGCCTGCATCGGCTGCAAGTTATGTGAAAAAGACTGTCCCTCACATGCTATCGTTGTTTCTTCTGAGGATAATAAGGCTGAGATAAACACCGCATTGTGCCTTCAATGCACAAGTTGTCGTCAGGTTTGCCCCAAAAACGCCATTCACTACGGTAGGAACGTGTGATAAGACATTACTTGTTGTAATTACAACAAGTAATGGTAACTCGTTATGATATAATAGAGATCACTGCAAAGAATATAAAAACAGGAGGTATACCGCAATGGTTGAACAGATATTTAAATTATCAAAGGGTAATGACAAAGCTGTAGAGAGGATCATCTTTGATGAAAATGTACACTATCTGCATATGGTGTTTAACAAAAGCGAGGGCTTGCCTGAGCATTTTTCCAATTCAAACGTATACATGACTGTCGTTCGCGGAATCCTCTCCATTGGCTTGGACGAACAGGACATACATGAATATGAATCCGGCACTCTTCTAAAGATTCCATTCCAAACAAAAATGAATGTTAAGAATCTGCATGATGAAACCTTGGAGTTAATTGTTGTGAAGGCTCCCGCCCCAAAAAATTGAGAGTAAAGAATTGGAAGCTCGAAAAATAGTATTGCAGAGTACGGCTTTATTTATGTATCAAGGGTGTTCACCCCTACACACGGAACAAACGGGAAACTGTAAGGGTGTTCACCCAACAAACGGAAACAAGGCTATCGGGTGCATTTTGTATCAAACTCGTGTCCTTTGCCATAGAAGCACCCAATCTTTGATACAAAGGTTGGGTGCTTCTATTTGCACACATAGCCGTCAAAAGGTCTTGATATCAAGGCTTTTGACGGCTTTTTTTATTTTCTGCCGTTTGTTGAGTGTAATAAAAAGTTCCGTTTGAGGGGTGCAGGGTTCGGTTTTGCCTTGCACTCAACAAACGGAAACTCAAAGGGTGTTCACCCAACAAACGGGAATAAAGTGGATTTGAACAGTGTGTTCACTCGACAAATGGGAGTGATAAAGGCTTCACCCTCAATATATGTTTATTACAGTTACTATTTCTATTATCTATCGCCATTTTATAAAGGCATTGACTCGAAACAAATTGCAGGTATTTTGAAAGTAAACCCTCCATACTTTATAGCTTGATGTGTTATGGATGCATCCTCAGGCAAGGGTTCCTCGTATTCGTGGTTGCGGATAGCATGGAACACACTGTTAATTGGTTTGCTCGAAAACAATTCCTTGAGCTTTTTCAAGTCAATTACAGGAATATATTTATGCTGAGTTCTAATATTATGCTTTGCAACCACACAACAAAACAAATCAATGTTGGCACCATCGTCAACGTCAAATACCTGCTTAATAAAGCGTTCCCGATCACTCATGGCATACGTCATAATTGATTCAGATTGTTCACAGCCACGAGTAATCTCATCTTCTCGGGCATAGACCTCTTTTGAGGAATCTGCGGCAGCAAACCACTTAAGTTCACATAGTAATGCAGCGTTAGATGCTGTATCCAACAGCCCAAAATCTACATCAGGCAAACGCCCACCAAGGTTTTTATTCTTTGCAAGTTTTAAAGTAGTTGCATGAGGGATAGCGACCTCGATTTCCTGTACCATCAAACCTTCTAAATCATTTACCTCTTTTGAATGTTCTAAATCAATTTTTGAATTTACTACAGCAAGTAGATTCCGTTCCGGACAGGAACCAATAAATAACATGGGGGCTATGATCGCCACTTCTTTGCTAAGCACGGTTAGCGGCTGATACATGATATCTACATTACGCTTGGACGGTTCAAAAGTAATGTATCTCATAATACTCTCAACCCCTTCTTTTTCCAGCCCACTTGTTGAAACAATATAGTCTACTATACTATTCATCGGCAGAATTATTATGCTATTTCTCAATCTGAATAGCGGGTCTTTTATCGTAATACAGCTGAAAAAATGTATATAGCAAAGCGCTGCGATACATGTCCACACTCGCCGATAGTCATCTAAGGTAAATCGGTCAAACTTCCATGAGTCGGGCAAAGTTTTTGTAGAATTCCATTGTTCATTTGCAATTTCAAGAAATGAATCAGTTATATCTTTTGTTAATTCGTAACACACACACCCATCCTCAATGCGAATTCTCCTTTGCAATTCTTCATTAGCCTGTGCTATCTTCATCGGATTAATGCCGTTCATAAAATTATCGAGTGTAGGCTGACTTGCTTCTCGAAGAATATCGCTCCACGCAGAATTATTGTATTCCGCAGGAAAATCAAAAGTAACTGTTTTGTCATCAACTTTGGCTACTAACCGTTTCCTTGAAAATGATATATAGCCACTACATATCACTGAGTACGGATACGCATAATCAGTAAGAAGGGAAACACACTGATTGTATCTCTCTTCTGAAATGTCCGTAGCAATTTGCATGGTTGCAGTGGGCAAGTCACTTTTTTCAACCCAATATAATGCCTGGTTTAGAGCATCCATGTAATTTGTTATCTTTCTAAGAGCCAATGGATTCAACATGCTGCCCATTACCGCAAGGGAGCATAAGTCTTCAAAAGCAGACAACAATTCATATGTCACCTGTTCTTTCGTTCCTGAAAAAGCCAGGTGATTCTTATGCAAATTATCAATAATGCTTTCGATTTCACGGATATCCATTTTCTCTCCTCTTTTCCGAGTCAGCCACTCAAATATTCAGCATACATGGCAAATTGTTTTGTCATTTTATTTTTCTCCCTTATGAAAGTTCATCAAGCGCAATTCTCAGGTCGGTATTCCGAGTCATACCTGAATCTAAGGCTCGATAAAGGTACCTTGCAGCAAGAGAAGAATACGGCTTCCACATCTCACACCGTTCGATTATAGAAGGCGATTTCACGTTGTCTGTCTCATATAACCATTTATAAGATTGAAGAAAGGCACCATCTTCATATGGAAGTACGTCAAGTCGGTTCAACACGAAAATAAGATACATCTTAGCCGACCATGGCCCTATCCCTCGGAGAGCGGTGAGTTTCTTGATTACCTCTATATCTGGCAAATGCACCAGCGTATCAAAAAAATCAGGCTTATCGTGTAGAAGCTCTGCCATTAACATGATATACTCCGCTTTTTGCCCTGAAATGCCGATGCTCCTTAGTGACGGTATATCGAGCCGGAGAATCGAGGCGAGTGTCAGCTCGCCACCACACAATTTATATAACCGCGTGGCTATAGCATCAGCAGCTTTGTTTGATAGCATTTGCCCTATAATGTTCTCCACAGTGTGCGCGAACGGGTCGGGGTGAGGTGTATAGGATAGATCACCATAATGTTTTATAACAAGCGCCAGCCTTGCGTCGGCTTTACACAAGGCTTGAATTTCAAGCGAGTCAGTTTTGTATGTTATTTCATTGGTTGATGGCTTCAAATATAACCTCCCCATGTTTAGTCATTAAACTGCTCATTTGCGATTTGACGGATAAATGCGACCGTTTCTTCTTTGAACTTCGTTTCAATTGCGGTTTCCAGAACAAATTTCATGAAATGATCGATATCAATGTCTCCACCTATCAATCCAATTAAAGTCAGAACGAAAAAATCGACCGGAACAACGTTGATGATAAATCCCTTGGATAGGTATTCTGAAACACACAGACGGATTTCGTCGTTGTTGCAGCCACCGTGTCGCCCGACAATAAAGTGCATATGCCTTTTCTCGGCTACTATTACTTTGTCAGCCGCATGACGGATATCTTGTTCAGTGAAAGGCTTGTCTTTCAGTTCGTTAGCGATTAATAATTCCTCATCTTTGTAAATATCGAGATCACTAACTTCCTTACTTGACGCACCGCTTTGGTTAACAGGATGCACTTCAACAAGATAATCGTCTGCAACACTATCCATATATAATTCGTACAACCCAGCTATAGACAAAGTAAGTGCTTCGCCCTCGAAATTCTCATTCAGTAACCTGTCAATGAAAATTGCAAGTTTTGCCGCATCACCGTTTAGCGAGGAGTAATCAAATGCGGTAATTTTCGCTCTCTCTTCTTTAATAACAAGCAGCTTCTTCATCGCATACACAAGCCCAGCGTAAGCCTCGTTTGCAGTGGTTATCTTTGGAAGCTCGTCGCACAATGCGTTTAAGATAGATTGATCGTTGCCACGCCTTACGGCATTTGTTTTACTAAGTTCCGTGAACCTGGCGGGTTTATTGAGGAATGGCTCATTGGAGCCGCCAAGAGCCTTTCCGAGTTCTGTCATTTCAAATTGTACAAGCACCTTGTGGCATATCGTTCTTGCATCATATGAGCCAGGCAGTTTAGATTTCTTCTGAAGACAAAGCGCATTTATACTTGGGTCGGTTGCCTTTGCTGCGAGAGCATTTACCAAGACATATTTATATGTCAGATGAGTATTATCGAGGACGTAATCAATAAGATCCCCGCATTTTGGCTTTTTTATATCCTTTTTGGCGTCCGCTAAAGCTTATTCTCGGGGTGTAGACACTCAGAATGGGCTTGCACGGGCTCTTAAAGAGCAAGGCTATACTGGTATTGATGCAATAAGCAAATGGAGGTAGTCTGAAAGAGATATTCTTGAAAAAATATGTTGCCAACATGGATTAGAAATTTCAGAACCACAAAAGTCACGTGGGTATAGTTTCTGCGTTGATGAGTACAAGCAATACAAGGAAAAGATTAATGAACTTAGTTCAGAGTTAGGAGAATTGTCTGATAAAAAAGTCCTGGCTGATTCATCAGATATTAATGCAGGCAAAATCCCACTAACGGATAAATATTACGTTTCAGAGGATGAGCTTCATAAATTAAAGTAGCAGAAAAAATCTCTCGTACTGATTGAAAAAGATCTCACTAAACTGTCAGAAAAGCTTGAAAATGATAAACAGATCATAAAAAGTGAACAGAATAATTTACAGCAAATGAAAAATGAACTTTCAGAAAAAATAGAAGAAGCAGATTTCGAAAAAGCGAGAGCTGCAAAAAAATATACTGAGCAAATCAGACTTAACTCAGATTATAAATCATTGCATGAAAACTATAGTTACCTACAAGAGCAATATTCTAAAGTAACTCAAGAAAATTCAAATATAAAATTCGCAATTGGATTATTAGCATCTGCTCCATGCGAGCAAGTAATTAACAATATTTCAGATTTGAAAAAGGGTTATAACAACGCAAATGATTATCTAAATAGTAAACTGAGACTTGGTTATCAAGCTGCTAAAAAAGTTACGCTTACAGAAAAGATTGAAAAATATGTGTCAACTGAAGTCAGCTCAAAAGAAATTCTTATAGCTGAACAATCATCCAAAATAGACGAGCTAAATAACTTAAACTCAGATATCAGCAACAAGATGACAGAAGGAAAAGATGCTTTATTAGCTATTGGAGGAGCACTTAACATACTTAAAAGTGTAAAGCTGCCTGATTTTGTAAGTAAATTGATACAAAGTATTATAGAATACATACAGAAAAAACTTAGTGTCCTATATGGGATTGAAATCCAAAGCGTGAAATCTTTTGAAAATAGCAAACAAAATGAGATCTTAAGAGATGTTATTGAAAAAGATAGCGAAGATAATAAAACTCAACGATAGAAAAGAGGACTACTATGAACAATATAAGAGCTTTATCAAAACATCAAAATAATGAGTCAGGTTTTGACTCAAGTGAATATACCTTAAATGAGAAAGAAGGTGTATTCGAAGGCACACTGATTATAAAAAGGTGGGGCAAAAAAAGAAATATTCACGCTTTTGTTGACCTGGATGATGGCAGAAAAATAATGTGTACAGCCTTTCAAGTGCCAGGAAATTATCTTGGATTGCCTGATCACGATCCTGGGGTTAGATTGAAGTTGGAATTTAACAGAACGAGGAATGATAATATCAGACTTAACAAAATTGATTATTCAGAATAAGTAAATGAAGTTAAAAAATCAAAACCGTGTGTTTTGATTTTTTTAACTGATAATCACGCTCATGTTAATTATTTACTCTCTATTTTAAATTCAACTTTTATATAGTATAAAAGGACTGACTACAAAGTCGGTCCTTTTGTGTGATGCAATAAGTTTTTTGTTTATTATCTAAGGTTTAAAGCTTGTTAAAAATAAGTGTCAACGTCAGCGAAGCTAAGATAAAACCCACATAATATAATTATGCAATTACATAATGTTTTTATCAGTCAAGTGATATGATAAAATAAAACATCGACACATTGCCCCATAGACTTAAAAATATTATAGCAGAACGTACTTAATTGTTGGTTCTGCTTATTTCTCAGCAAGAAATATGAAGTAAGACGTAATAATAATATAATTTTTTTAGTAAATAATTGAAATTTAATTACAATAATGTTACAATATAAATATTATTTTTTGTTATGGAGGTAAAAAGATGTGCTTTAAAAGAAAAGTTCATTGTATTGCAGCTTTAATCATGTCGGCTTTGTTATGTGTAACAGTATTATCTGCATGTAATCAGACTGAAGAATTTCAGACGGAGGAGACTACTGCTTCAAGCACACAGACAACAACTGAAGTATCCACAACAGTTATTGAAACAACGGAGCAGACTACAACGGAAGAAACAACTTTTGCTACTCATTCAGAAGAAGAATTGAATGCTCTTGCTCAGGATATACCCGAAATTGTTTTTGTGTTTTCCCACAATAATGATAATACTAATATTTGGGGGTATTACATAACTAATACTGGTGAAGTTAAAATGTACGATTTCAGAACAAGTGCTCCTGATGAAATATATGAACTTCCTGATGTTTATGACAGACTAAAAGAGGCAACTTGTACTGAAGTTGAGTTCGAGTATTGTTACAGTTCTTATGTAGTAAATGAAGAAGATTTAGGTTCAATTTCTAAGGATGAACTTTTGGAATACTACAAAAAGCTATTATTGGTTAAATCATCCTCAATAAAACAAGAACAAACCCCAATTCCGGAGGATATTGGTCATTATAAATACTACGGAGTAAGGAATAATGAAAAAGGTGAAAAGGAGTTTATGTTATTAATGTGTATGGGTTCTAACTATGACTCTGATATTTCCGACCCTTATTCAGGAGAAATATTAAGAAAAATATATTCTATCTTTCCTAATATTCCATAAATGTATAGACATATATAATATAAATTAACAGAGGGGATTAAAATGTATATAAAAATATTGGATAATGTAAAAAGGAACGTTGCAAGTTTAATTGCAACATTAATGTTAATGACAACAGTTATGTCTATTCCAGCCAATGCAGAAACAGGAATTACTGTTTTAAATTATGATACTTATAGAGTTGAATACAATGTTGTTAGCGAATGGGATGGATATCAAAACATTGAAGTTAAACTCACTAATACTGGCACTGAGCCTATATATAACTGGGCACTAGGTTATGACGCAGGCGGAGAAATTTTAAACGCCTGGAGCGGAATAGTATTTGACAGTAAGGGGACAAACTATATCATAAAGAATGCTGGTTATAACTATGAGATACTGCCAAATGCAAGTGTTAATTTTGGTTATACACTTAAAGGTAATAATCTTATAACTCCCGGTGCTTTTGAACTTTGCTCGAAGAGAGTTAATGTCACTGATGGATATAGTGTTCAGTTAGCAGTAAATGAGCAATGGGAAAACGGATTTACAGGGTACATAGAGATAAATAATGAATCAGATATTGTACTTGAAGCTTGGAAATTATCATTTGCCACTAATTTTGTTATTACCGATCTTTGGAATGCTAATATGTCACAAAACAATGAAAACAGTTATACTTTATCAAGTCAGATTATGAGCAATCCAATTCAACCGCATACTTCCGTTAGGGTTGGTATTTCAGCAGATTTTATTAATAATGTTCCTCCAACAATAATTGAAAGCATAATGTCAATTGTTCAGATTGACAAGACAATTTTAAATGGAAACAATGATGATACCAAAGACGATATTATTAAATAAGAATATGTTGCATTTATTACATAACTCTGCTTTTAATAAAACAGTTCACTTTTATAACAAGTTCAATTAATACTCCAAAACCTTAATATCATACTTATCTTCTTTAAAAGTCTGAATATAAATTTTATTAGTATTAGTCAAACAGCAAAAATATACAATCCATTCTGAACAAAACTCAGAACACTTTTTTGTATTAATATTATAGCGGTATAATATTCTGTCCTTATTAGTATAGAAAATATTATCATTGTCAACAGATATAAAAGTAGCGTAATACTCATTTATTTTTTCTTCCATTGAATTGCAGATATTGTATCTGTAAGTGCCATCTTTATCCGAATAATAAAGATAGTTGTCTGAAATAGATAAGGATTTTATTAATTTTTTAGAAATCTGCGCAGTAACTTTGCTTTTTAAATCATAACTTTTAAGCAATAATTCAGAATTGACATAATAAATTTTATTTCCGTCAAATGAAATTAAATTACTATAAATCTTTTCATCTATAATACAAGTTATTTCCTTACTTTTTCTATTATATGAATATAAATAATTTGAGGGAGTGCCTAATAAATAGATATTATTATCATCAACAAAAAAGCCATGCACAGCTTCATTTAATGTAATATCATTATTTGCAGTAAGCCCGAGAAAAGAATATTTAGTATCTATGCTTTGTGATAAAATCTGTTTTTCTGAAAAATCTTTTAAAGAAATAGATTTTATTATAAAACTGTTATTCATGTTATTAAGAAAATATAATTCATCTTTATAAATACAAGTTGAAAAAGCCTCTTCTGTTTCAAAAGGATTTCTTAAAATATTAAATTCTTCATAGGTATTTTTATTAACACATCTAAGCTCCGGTTCAATAGCAAAGTAGTATTTATCATTTTGCTGTAAACAAAATATTTCGTTATAATTATAATTAACTTTTTCAATTTGTTTTGTATTATTACATCCAGAGAAAATAAGTAATACCCCTATAATAGCTATAACGCATTTCAATTTCTTGCATTTCAACGTTGTGTTATATCTATAAACTCCCATAATAATAGCTATAGAAAATATAATTATCGCTATTATTATGTTTATTATTAAAATAGCTGTGGGAACTTCAGAAAAAAGTATTTTTATATTGTTTGTATTATCACCTAAAAAAGAAGTTTGAAATTCATCTCCCTTAAAATAACCTACCGCTATTAACAAGCCTGTAGGAAGATAGTATCCATAGTTTTTACTTGAAAATAAAAATTGTTGCAGAAGTATAATTGCCGATGGAATAAATACAGTAAACAAAGGCTTTTTTGTTGCAAAAGCTATTATTATAACAAATCCCATAACCATAAAATATCCGCAAAGCTTGATGATATTAATGAGCAAGAATAAACTGAGAAAATTAATATTATGATTGCTTGTGCTATAATATGACAGACTTTGAATAGGATAGTTCAAAACAGCTATCCCGTTAAATTTAAGTATTATAAAAAAATCTATTAGTGTAAATACAAACCAGACTATTGTTAATATGTACGTCAGCAATAGTATTTTAGATGAAAATGACTTTGCTTTTCCATTCTTGCAAGTTTTAATAAATAAAATCATGTTAGTATTTTCTTCACTTAATAATAATACAGCGGTAAGAATAATTATTAAAATAAGGAGCAAAATGTCGGGGTAATCCTTTTGTAAAAACGGTATTTCTTCAGACATGAAATATATGCTATCCTTGTTTTGTAATACGGCTTGATATTTTTCATAAATTAAATCAAACGCATCTTGTTTTTCAAGATCAGGAACAAGGAGATTATATTCATCTACAAATTCATCATCATTGTTGAAAAATCCATTAATTAATTTATTACTCAAATCTGCTTCCTTTGTTTTTGCATCTGCTATAATAGCTTTTTCATTTAATATAAAGTTTTCTTTTTCCTGAGTAAATTTACCTTCAAGAACAGACATATATTGAGAATAATATTTTTCTGTTGTATTATTGTTGAATTTTTGCACGGGTATGGAGTTTAAACTGATTAATATTTTAATAATTAATAACAATAAAATTAATATCAAGCCATAATTTTTTATCATTAGCTTTTTAAATTCATAATTTAACATGTCTACCTCCTAAAAGCCAGTTTTTTATTAAGGAGCAGTAATATAATAATTAATATTGCACCGCATAATAAATTAATAAATAGAGATAGCACAGGAATACCAAAAATATTACTACATTCAAGCTGCGATATATAGTTCCTTATTGTAAGCAATCCTACGGGATTAAATATATTACTCGCCTTGTCATTTAGCGTTATCAAGCCGATTGCTGCTAAAAATGAAAAAACAGTTGACAAAATAGTATTTTTGCTGAATATTGAAATAAGCAGGCACATAAGTCCAATAATAAAGAAAACTAACAATTTGCATAATAAATAAATAAGTATCACTATAAAAATACTAAAATTAAATGGGCAGAATTGAAACATCGAAACAGAATAAACAGGGCAGAAAATACCATCAATACCATATCTTGCGGCTATATATATAAGATCAAAAGTAGTGAAAAAAATAAGCAGAACAAGACAATATATTAAAGTAGATATTATTTTTGCGTTTATTGTATTATTTCTTTTATTTATAGAATTAATTGTTATATCCATACCTTTTTCTGTTTCAGAAGAGAATACGGAACAGCATCCTAATATGAGCATAAGAATAATCAGCAGCGAAGAGAAGTCATAGCTAAAGTATATACTTACCCATTCAGTAAGCCTGTACTCTGGAATAAACCTGTCCTTATAAGTATTGTAAATAATTTTATTTTTACGGATTTCGTACTTATTTTCAAATTTGTTATAAAAATCAATATTTTCGCTAGCTTTTTTTGAAATTACATTAGAAGTTTGTGTATACATATATGCGTATTCTACCTGTGGAATTATATATTTCTTAAATAGGTAATAATCCCCAAACACATAGCCCGTTAATGTATTTTTGTCATAATCTGTACTGTATTGCATGTCAGAACATTCTTCTGCAAGGGGGAAATACATATCTTGTATAAGTTGAATTCTGTCATTGGTAATTTCACCGGATAATTTATTATAATATAATTCATAATAGACTTTTCGCTGTTCAGAATTAATATTCGGAAAAATAGAGTTGGTTTTACTATATTCATTCGCTTTATAAATATTTACACAGCTAAGAATGATTAGGATAATAAGTGTTGAAAGCTTAAGCCAGCTTTTTCTCATCTCAAAATATAATAATTTCATTTAAATATCTCCAAAATAGTATATGCACACATCTTCCAGCTCAGCTGGGCAAGGAACAGCATTTTCAAATGGTTTATTATCAGATATAATCCTAAGTGTAAATCCTTTTTCGTTTGTAGTTATATTACTTATTTTGTAGTTGGTCATAAATTTTGTGATGCTGTCAGATTCAGTTTCAAATTTCCACACTTTTCCCTTAATAGACTGTGTAAACTGACGTCGAGGAGCACAGTCAATAAGCCTGCCGTTGTTTAAGAGTATAATTTCTTTTGCTATATAATCGACATCAGTAACAATATGCGTGGAAAGAATAATGATTTTATCCTTTCCAAGAGAAGAAATAATGTTACGAAAACGGATACGTTCTTTAGGGTCAAGTCCGGCTGTAGGTTCATCAAATATAATAATTAGTGGGTCGCCTATGAGTGTCTGGGCAATACCAAGACGTTGTTTCATACCGCCGGAGAAGTGGGAAATTTTAATATTTTTCTGCTCGGCAAGATTAACTTCTGACAAAAGATTGTCTATGTAGGTATTTGTGTTATTAGGCTTATAATCTTTAAGCGCAAGCATGTATTGAAGAAATTCTTTGGCAGTAAAATTTTTATAATAATTCTGGTATTGAGGCAGATACCCCAAATGGTCTGAAATAATGGGGGACTTAGCGCCGTTAAATTCTATAAGACCGTCATCTGCCTTAATAATTCCGGTAATAATGTTTATAAGTGTTGTTTTTCCAGCTCCATTTGGTCCAAGTAGTCCATAAACTCCATTAGTCAAAGTCAGTGAAAAGTTATCAAGTGCTTTTTTATTCTTGTAAGACTTTGATATATTTTTTAATACGAGTTCCATTTATTCTCCCTAATAATCAATAATTTTTGTTTTCCAGATGTCATTTTCTTCATATAGTACAGTGAGCTTATTATTTAAGCAAAACATATTTTCTAATTCTACGGTAATTCCGTTATCAAAAGTAAATTCTTTTAGCATGTCATTATTTTCATAAATGCGAACTGTAGAAGAATCTTCATTATTTTGATATTTAGTTTCAAGACTTAAAATAGTTTTCCCACCGTTTGTCAGTTTTGCTTTCCAGCTTTCATCAGCAGTTTTTGTTGTAATTGTTTTATATTCGCCGTCATTATAAATAATAAGTTTCCCGCTTGAATTTTGACTACGAGAAGAAAAATTATCAATCCATAACGCTGCATTATTGCATACATTAACGTCACATTTGCCTTGTTCAATTTTTACTTCAGGATTACTTCCGTCCAGATTGCATTTTCCTATCATATTTATTTCGTCGTTATTTTGATCTGAAGTTGTAAGTGTAAATGCAATATAATCATCAGCAAGAGCAATATTTAAAAATGAGCAAAAATCATATTGCGTTAAGTCTTGATTTAATTCCATTAATACTTTGTCTTCTCCTGTTGTAAAGTTGTATTCGTACAGGCATTCTCTATTAATAATATCTTTGTTTAAATGTATTAATATTTTATCATTATAATCAAATTCAAACGGAACAGCAATTTCCTTATTTTGTAAAGATTCAATATTATATTCGGATATTTTATTGAGCTGCATATCATAAAAAACAATTTTAGTACATATCGTCGCATCGAATATAGTTTCATTTTGTTCGCTTTTGTCTGCCATATAAACAGCACTTATTTTATCACCTATTTCTTTTACTGATATTGGTTTTTGACCTTTTTCAACATCAGCATAATAAACAGTATTGGTTGAATTATCTATCGAACTTAATCCAGCTCCATCTATGCTATCAATTTTGTAGAAAACAGCATTATTTGTTGTAAGTAATGGAATGGCCGAAGTATCATCAAAAGAAGACTGAGAAGTAAGGGTTTCTTGCGTTTCAGTTGCGTCAAAAATAATTTCGTTCTCACTTATGAATTTAGTCTCAGTTTTAACAGGTGCTATATAATTATTTTCTGTTTCAATAGGAACAGCTATTGCATATATAAAATCACTAGTTTTAACATTATTTATATTAATATCACTCATAGTAAGATATTCATTTTTCACATCAAAATCTATATAGTCATAGCCATCATTGAATTGTATAAGTTCATGATTTTTATAAAATGATACTCTATATTTTCTGCTTCCGCCAGTATTTCCATAAGCATAAAGAGTTAGGTCTAACGTGTTATTTTTACATAAATAATAACTTCTGTCATTTTTTACTTTTTCATTTAGTATGAATTTATCACAACCATTGTTTTCTATATTATATTCAGTTTTCATAGCTTCTGTAATAAGCGTGCATTCCGGCGAGTCTTTAACTTTAGCATCGGAAATTACAGGTTTTGATTTAAATTCAATTGTTGCAGGTACAACACTAAGTAAAGAATGATAAACACCAAATATGTACGGACTTTCAGACGGAGTAAAAGTTGGCTGCAACATGGAAGATATATAAATGTTATCTTTTTCTTTAACATCTTTTACAGTAGGTGTAAAAGAATATTTACATTTTTTTGATTGATTTTCTTCTAAAGATAGTACCTGTAATATAGAAGTATTGAATTTAACGTCGGATGTATAATTTTGCGCTATTCCATTTATAAAAATCATTGGAGCTACTTCAATCGGAATATCTGAATTATTAAAATTCAACGGTATCGAAATATCATTGCTTTCATAAATAAATTCTAATTCTTGAGTATCATATCCAAACCCGTAATTTCCTATTGTATATTGCTTAATTTCATTTTTTTCAGGCACATTAAAAGGATTAGACAAAACTGTGTCTGCAGGTGTTTTTTCTGTATTTTTTTCAGAACAGCTACAAAGAAACAATAATAAAATAACAATAACTAATTTTAAGAATACTTTCACTGAGGTTCCTCCTAATAGTAAGCCACGAAAGAATAACTCTTTCATGGCTTACAAAGTTTATTATAATTATAATGTTGTTGCGCAAGTGTAACATCCATAAGCACTAGTGCCTCGCACTTCATGTGCCCCAAATATTGTTATATTTGATGTGTCATAACAAAGATGCCATCCTACTCCAATGCTAGAACAATTATAACCTACACTACTATCATTATCTAAAGTAGTGCCGGTTACTGCATTTTGAATAGTAGCGTAAACAGATATTACTGGAGCAGAATTAGTACAAAGTGTATTTGAACCAAAATAATCATTGGCCACCCATGTATATCCAGTCATTGTCCCATAAGGTGTATATGTTCTAGTGGTATCCGTACTAGCACTAACCTGAGTAACGCTTGTGCATAAAACAGCTGAAATAGCTATTAAACTTGAAATAAATTTACTAAACTTTTTCATTGATATCCTCCTAAATTTTAAAAATTCATTTATATCAACACAATTGTTATTGAATTGGCGCCCACTCAATTACAATTATTTGATAATCATATATTAATTGCATAATATAAAATATCTACAAATAAATAAACAATATTTTCCTTTGATATAATTATACTATATACTGTTTCAAATTTCAAGTATTTCTCAAAATTTTATAATAAAAAACAAAAATATTAAAAATTTTCGTTAGTATCTTGTCTTATTATGTCGTAATAAATTTAGCAAATGTTTAATACTATGAATGAATCCAGCATTTGCTATTGCAAAACTTTGTTCTAGTGGTAGCGAGAGTAGTAAGTTACAAGAAGTTGGGCATGGTCTTAGACTTCCAGTTGATGAAAATAGTAATCGTATATCACATGAAGAATTAAGACTAAATTATATCGTCGACGTTACGGAGGCTGATTTTGCAAACAAATTAGTTGATGAAATAAATGGTGAGTTGCCTGCTATCTCAATTATATCTGCAGAAGATTTAAAAAAGGTAGCTAACCCTGTGGGCTTCTTCTGGTGTAATATTTTCTTTTGGGTCAAAAGACTGAATATAGTGAATTGCTTTAACGCTCCCTTTACCTTCTAAAGGCAAAGGGGCGTTAAACTTTTCTCCTGAAAAATGCTCATATACTGTTTTCATTGCAAGATAAGCTGATTTTGCCTCAGCCATGCAGTTCAAAGCAGTCGTATAAAGTAAGCCATCAGTTTTATCAGGATTGAGTATGTAGGCTATGCTGCGGTTGATGGTAGTTACATCAGACTTGACATATGTTGATGTTAACCATAAATGGAACTACATCTGCCTGCTAATAGAGCTGTCACATAGAGAAATCATCTGCTATGCAGCAGGTAAAAATAAAGATGCAGAGCTTGTAAAAGCGGCATGGCTAAGCGTTAAAAAAGATATAAGGGACATTTGTATTTTTCATACTGACCGTGGCAGTGAATTCAAGAATGAAGATATTGATAAAATACTTCAAATTGGAAATATTGAAAGAAGTCTTAGCCAACTTGGGAAGCCTGTTGATAATGCGGTATGCGAATCCATGTATGATATTGTAAAAACAGAGTTCATATTTGAAGAAACCTTTACTGATACAGCAGATTTGCAAAACAAGCTTGCTGCATGGGTATGATGGTATAACAACGAACGTCTGCACTCATCACTGGGATACAAAGCTCCTGTTGAAAGCAGAAATAGCTGTGAAATCGGTGTTACGGACGATAAAATTGCAAATAAGAAATATCAGAAATTCTGGAAAAACATCACTTTACATAGTCAAAAGGTAGAAGTTGACAAATAGTGTATTAAGCTGTATAATTTTTATTGTAATATTGCAGCTATCGGGTTAGTCTACTTGAATTTTGTATGAAAAATTTAGGTTACTCATATCGGCATACATCTTAGTGTATGCCATGAATATTGTAATTCAAATAATTTTGATAAAAAACTCTTTGACATTTTATCTATGGGGAAATGAGTTCGTTTTTTATTCTTTATTAGAAGTTACATATGTATTTTGACCCTTATTTTGACCCTTATTTTGACCCTTTACAGAATCAAACAATCAAAATTTATAAAATGTATGATAACGTAAAATAGGCATTTGCGTTACTTATTAAGAGTAAAAAAACAAATAATAACTCCAAAAACTTAATTAATTAGAATTCGAATCCCTCCTTCTCCACCAAGCAAATCCCCCGTAGATATTGAATCTACGGGGGGTTTTTATATGAGTTTTAATCCAATATGTAAATTTTTTCTACTTTTTGTATATTTAATGTAGTATTTATTTTATTGTTAAGTAATTGATAAATTGATTTATCTGAGAAGTAATATACTTATTCTTATGGTGAACAATTTTGAAATATCTTATAAATTCTATTCCCTTAATTCTGGATACAAAGAGGGTTTTTTCATCAAATTCCCTTTGGATGCTTCTTCTTGAAACAACAGAAATGCCAAGATTGTTTTTTACAGCATTTTTTATTGTTTCGGTATTATTGCATGTCCATGAGGCAATCCAGTTAATATTACTGGCAGCCATTTTAGTTTCAAAAAGCTTTCTTGTTCCGCTCCCTTTTTCTCGGATGATAAAATTCTGCGCTTCAAGTTCCTTTGGATATACCAATGTTTTTTCATGGAAGGGGTGACATTTTCCGCTTATTAAAACTAACTCGTCCTGCATAAAAGGCTTAACTATAATATCTGGCGAAACAATCTCGCCTTCCACTAAGCCTATATCAATTTCATTGTTTAAAATCAAAGATTCTATTACTGATGTATTATCTTCTACAACAGAAATTTTTATATTTTGATTTAATACTAAAAATTCTTTTACTAACTTTGGTAAAACATCAGATCCGACAGTAACACTTGCCCCAATTCTTATCTGTCCAATTTGTGACAATGATTTTAATTCATTTTCAGCTTCTTCTGTCATGCTTATAATATGCCTTGAGTAGCTTAAAAGCTTTTCTCCAGAAGTTGTGAGGAATATTTTTTTTGAAAGTCTTTCAAAAAGCTTGACTCCATAAAAAGATTCCATATCAGAAATAGCCTGACTTACAGCAGATTGAGAAATATAAAGCTTTTCTGCCGCCTGTGTCATATTCATAGTTTTACAAACAGTTATAAATATTTTAAAATGTCTTACCGTCAATTTTCTATCTCCATACATTATTAATTACTTATCATATTAATCATATAATAATATTTTACTTATCAAAAGTCAAGGTATATAATTAATATAATAAATAAATTATTATGGAGGATAAATAATGCAAAACATTAAAGGTAAAATTCCTGGCATTCTTATTGCAGCAATCATAGCAGTTCCCGCATGGCTAATTGGAAACGCCATTCCTATAATCGGAAGCCCTGTTCTTGGTATACTGTTTGGAATGATTCTTGCTTTCTGGAAACGTCCTGCTGTTTTTGACGACGGAATACAATATACATCAAAGAAATTGTTACAATACGCAATAATTCTTCTTGGTTTTGAAATGAATTTATTCAATGTTTTTAAAGTCGGAAAGCAAACACTTCTCCTTATGGTCTTTACTTTATCGGCTACATTTTTAACAGCATTCTTATTTGGCAAACTTCTAAAGCTAGATTCAAATACAAAAATTCTTATTGGTGTTGGTTCGGCAATATGTGGGGGTTCTGCAATTGCAGCAACGGCACCTGTCATAAAAGCAAAAGATGAGGAAATTGCCCGTTCTATATCAACTATATTTCTATTCAATGTAGCTGCAGCGTTTTTGTTTCCTTTTCTAGGACATCTTTTTGGAATGACTGATCATACATTTGGACTTTGGGCGGGAACAGCAGTGAATGATACCTCCTCGGTCGTTGCGGCAGGATATGCGTTCAGCGACAGTGCAGGAAATCTTGCAGTTATTGTTAAGCTGACAAGAACGCTGATGATTGTTCCGATTACACTTATTCTTGCATTTATAACTTCAAAAAAAAGTGCAGATAAAAGTTCAAATTACAACTTTATAAAAATTTTTCCTTGGTTTGTATTAGGATTTATAGCGGCGTCAATTATCAGAACTTTTCTGCCTATTCCGACCGCGGTTACACATTTTCTTTCGCAGTCTGGCAAATTTTTAATTGTAATGGCAATGGCTTCTATCGGGCTTAACACAAACATTGTAAAGCTTATCAAAAATGGAGTAAAACCAATCCTTCTGGGATTTTTGTGCTGGACAGCAATTTCAGTTGTTTCGCTTGCGGTTCAATACGGATTCGGTTTATAAATAAATAAGAAATGTTATTAATAGAATCTTACTAAGCTACCTATATATTTTCCGCTCAAAAGCCCCTTAAACAAAGCGTTTGAGGGGCTTTTCCTTTTATAATATTGATTACTGCTGGATGTAATTGCTATGTTTTGGGTTGTCAAATATAAGCATTTTAAATAAATATTGACGATAAAAGAAAAACAGTGTACAATATTAAAATAAAATTCTATTATTAATTGGCAATGCCCAGAAATTTAGTATAATAATAGTCAAGTGAAAGTGAGAGACAGAAAATGATACAGGCAGTTGAAAAAAGAAGAAGTGTTCGTAAATATTTAAATAAAGAAATATCAGAGCAAGACATAAGGGAGATAATAAAAAGTGGAATACAAGCTCCATCTGCAAAGAACAGACAACCCTGGAAATTTGTTGTAGTACAAGGAAATGCAAAAAGTGAAATGCTCAAAGCTTTTAACAGGGGCATCAACCGAGAAGAAAATGGAATTGCTTTGCTGCCTGAAAGCCAAAAATACATTGAATCTGCAAAACATACAATTAAAATACTGGAACAATCCCCTGTTGTTATTTTTGCCGTAAATCCACTGGGAAAAGGTTTTTTTAAAGGAACAACACCGGAAGAACGTATTTATGACGTGTGCAACATTCAATCAATAAGTGCTGCAATTCAGAATATAATTCTTGAAGCTACTGAAATGGGAATCGGCAGCTTATGGGTATGCGACATATTCTTTGCATATCAAGAATTATCTGAGTGGCTTAATGTTGGTGGTGAACTGTTGGCTGCTGTTGCTCTCGGATATCCTGATGAATCTCCGGATGCACGTCCACGCAAACAGGTTGATAAAGTTGTTGAGTGGAGATATTGAAATCAAAGAAATATTACTTACAAAAAGAAGTAAATATCAAAAAAGGAATAGAGGTTAATATGTCAGAATCAAAAAAGTTGAAAGTTGCATTTGTATGCGTTCATAATTCCTGTAGAAGTCAGATAGCAGAAGCACTTGGAAAGTTAATGGCATGTGATGTTTTTGAAAGTTTTTCTGCGGGTACAGAAACAAAGCCTCAGATAAATCAGGATGCTGTCCGAATTATCAGGGATATGTATGACATTGATATGGAAAAGAATCAATACTCAAAACTATTAAATGACATTCCTGCAGTAGATATTGTTATTACAATGGGATGTAATGTAGCATGTCCTATGGTTCCATGCAGGTATCGTGAGGACTGGGGTTTAGATGATCCAACCGGAAAGTCGGATAAACATTTCATTGAAACCGCAAAAATAATAGAAAACAAAATTTTATATCTGAAAAGTCAAATTCTTGAGGGAAAAATAAAATAGATAAAAAATACCCGCCGAATTATTTTCGGCGGGTATTTGCTTAACCAAGAATTTTCTTCAGGTCTTCTTCTGGTGTGCTGATTGGTGTAATATTATAATTATCAATCAGTACCTGCAATACATTTGGTGAAATAAAAGCAGGAAGTGTAGGACCAAGGTAGATATTCTTTATACCCAAGGAAAGAAGAGTAAGAAGAATTGCAACTGCCTTCTGTTCATACCATGAAAGTATCAGTGAAAGCGGAAGATCATTTACTCCGCATTTGAATGCATCTGCAAGAGCTAATGCAACCTTGATTGCACTGAATGAATCATTGCATTGTCCCATATCAAGTATTCTTGGAAGACCTTCAATCTCCCCAAGCTTAAGGTCATTCAGACGATACTTTCCGCAAGCAAGTGTCATTATTATTGTATCCATTGGAGTTTGCTTTGCAAATTCAGTGTAATAATTTCTGCCTGGTGCAGCACCATCACATCCTCCGATAAGGAAGAAGTGTCTGATCTTACCATTCTTTACAAGATCAACTATTTTGCCTGCATTGGATAGAACAGTACCATGACCAAAACCTGTTGTAACAGTACTTCCACCGTTTATGCCTTTCTTTGGCTCATCTTCATCATAGCCGCCACAAGCAAGTGCTTTCTCAATTACAGGTGTAAAATCCTTATCTTCACCAATGTGAACAAGTTCTGGATATGAAACAATAGATGTTGTAAATACTCTGTCAGCATAGCTTTGTCTTACAGGCATAAGACAGTTTGTGGTGAAAAGAATAGGAGCTGGAATATTGTGAAATTCAAATTGCTGATTCTGCCATGCTGAACCGAAGTTTCCCTTTAAATGAGGATATTGCTTTAACTTAGGATATCCATGTGCAGGAAGCATTTCACTATGTGTATAGATGTTAATTCCCTTATCCTTTGTCTGTTCAAGCAGAAGCTTTAGGTCGTGAAGGTCATGACCACTGACAACAATAAATGGACCTTTTTCAATAGTAAGAGGTACCTCTGTCGGTACAGGTGTGCCATAGCTTTCTGTATTTGCACTGTCAAGCATTGCCATACATTTGTAGTTTGTTTCACCAGTCTTTAATACAAGCGGCAAAAGCTTGTCCATACCGTAATCTTCACCGATTGCGTACATGCCTTCATAGAAAAATGATGTAACTTCATCATCAGTATAACCAAGTGCATGTGAATGGTAAGCATAAGCTGCAACTCCACGAAGACCGAACAGAATGAGGGATTTTAATGAGCGTATATCCTCATTATCTTCCCATATATTTTGAACATTGTAATTTTCTGTTCCTTTAGCAATATTTTCTTTTTCCTTATTTACATCATCAATAATCTTCTTAATAGTATCATTATTGAAGTTTACATTTGTGAGTGTAGTAAACAAGCCTTTGATTATAAGCTCGTCTGATGTTTTTGTTGATTTGTTTGACTTTACAGCCCTTGCAAGGCCAATCATCGCACTTGTTAATTCATCCTGATAATTTGCTGTATCTGATTTTTTTCCACATACACCAGCCTGTCCTTCACAACCTCTGTTATGTGCTGTTTGCTGACATTGAAAACAAAACATATCCTTCATAAAAAACCTCCTAAATTAAATATTAAAATTGAAATATGTGTACATCCTCAATAGGATAACCCGTTTAAAAATAAATATCATAAAAGTAATTGTTATTCAGGGAAAACAACTGTCAAAATCATCTTGAAATTATCAGCTGCATAAACAGAATGAGGTTTTTTTGCAGGCATAATGATACTTTCTCCAACTGACAATGTATGACTTGTACCATCAATAACAAATTCTCCAGTACCTTCAATTACGGTTACCATAGCGTCGCCTGTAGAATCATGGGTTCCTATTTCCTCGCCTTTTGCAAATGCAAACAATGTTATACTCACATGTTTATTCTGTGCTAAAGTTTTGCTGACAACCTGACCTTGCTGAACCTGAACTTCATCAGTAAAGCGTAAAGCTTTTTCATGCTCGATGTTTTTAATATAAGCCATATAATAATCTCCCTTCTCATCTTACGTTCTTTTGTAGCTTAATAATAACATAGTGAAAGTTAAAATATATGTTGTTTTTACAACAGAAATAAATATTATTTATTTAATTTTGTTGTATTGTATGATTATATAATAACCAAAAAAGAAAAAATATTGCAGTAATCTGTATTTATACAAATTACTGCAATATTTAAAGTGCAAGGCCACCGCCCTAAAGTAAATTTATTAATGTAATAATGGATTATAATTCTTACACACCTTCTATCTGTTTGACATATATTGAATATAGATGTATCCAGCGAATTAACTTGTAACTCCTTATATTCAAAATGTTAGGAAGGTTAGATTAATATGCAACAAACAACCTTTAACAAGGGACTGACTTACAGTCAATTACAATTATCAAATACATTCCGACGTCTGTGGAATGAGCATGTTTTATGGACACGCTTATTTATCTTGAGTACAGCATTTAGTTTGCCTGATCTTCAATTTGTTACTGATAGGCTTTTGCAAAATCCAGATGACTTTGCCAGAGAGCTAAAACCGTTTTATGGCGAACGCAATGCCATGCAATTTAAAAAACTTTTAACTGACCACCTTTTAATTGCAGCCCAATTAGTTAACGCGGCAAAAGCGGGTGATACTGTTGAAGCAGATAAACAACGCAGGAGATGGTATGCAAATGCTGAAGACATTGCTAGATTTCTCGCTTACATTAATCGTTTCTGGAACGAAAATGAGTGGAGGGATTTACTATTCGATCATTTGCACATGACAGAAGATGAAGCGGTTTTTATCTTAAGTGGTAAATATATAGATGGTATTAAAGAATATGATAACATTCAGGCAGAAGCATTAAGGATGGCCGATGTAATGACTAGCGGCATCATCCGACAGTTCCGAATTTAGAAACACAATTAAGTGCAAAGACCACACAAAAGCATTTATACTTTCGTGTGGTCCTTACTTTATCTTAATTCCTATATACTTCCGTTCCTTAAGAAATACTAACTTAGCATCATTACTTGGACTGGATCACTCCGTTTTCATCCACCTTATATCCTATGTAACGTTGGCGAGAAGGGTAGACAGAAGTAAAGATGGATAGAAAAATCAACCATTATGGAATTATGCATAAGAGGTGATTTCAATATAGTATGTGTTTCAGATAATAACTCCGTTACAGTGATCAATTTCATGCTGGATAATCTGAGCTGTAAAATCAGTATATGTCTTTATTCTCACCTGCATTTTCTCATTCTGATACTTTACCTTTATAGACTTGTAGCGTTTTGTTGATCGTTTCCCGTTAAGTGAAAGGCAGCCTTCCTCAGCTGAGTAAGTACCTGAAAACTTTATAATTTCAGGGTTGAACATCACAAGAAATATTCCGTCATCATCAACAGCAATAATTCGCTTGCTAACTCCGATCATGTTTGCAGCCAATCCGACACAGTTATCAGAATTTGCTTTAAGCGTTTCAACCAGATCATCAGCAATCTGCAAATCGCTCTCATCTGCATTTTCGGATATATTTGATAAAAAGTTCTCATCACGAATAATTTCCTTAACCATGTTTTATCTCCAGCACTCCTTTTTTACACATTATTTCTTTTTCCACTCTGCACGGCGGGTAAATTTCAAGATTGTTTGTTAGGTATCCCATATGGTCTATATCCCCGTTCTGTTTATGACAAAGGTGAATCAGCTTTCATTGCTAGACGGCAAAGTTTGCATGAGGGCAAAGAAATGTTCGGGTGAACCGGTGCTAAAATAATCATACCACGCATTCAATGTGTCTGCTTGAAAAACACCCAAATGCTCAATAATTTGTTTCGCCCACAACAAAGCTCCGGTGCAACTTGCAGTAATAAGGTTGTTATCCGCTACAGATGGCTTGTCTATATAAAAACATTGCCCTTTATAACCAGGAGAAACCATTTCGAGAAATCCCGGTCCATTACTGGTATGCGGACGCTTATCCAATAGCCCAAAGTTAGCAAGCGCAGCGGTAGCACCACAAATTGCACATACTGTAGCGCCGAAAGATAGAAATTCGTTCGCTTTTTCAATAATAGCACCATGCTTTGGGTCGTTCCATGTATCAGCGCCCGGTAATAACAATAAGCTTGTTTTGCTCACGGCAATGTCATCAATTAAGCAATCAGGTATGATTGTAAGCCCGCCCATTGTGTTGATTGGCTCTTTAGAATAACTAACTGTTTTGAGCGATACACGTTGCTCGCCCTTTTTAAAAAATCGGCCAGAATGCAACTCTGCCGTAACATACCCCAGTTCCCAGTCGGCTAAAGTATCAAGAACGTAAACATAAATATTAAACATAAATTTCCTCCATTTTCATTGATAGTTAGATTGATTTGCTTGCTTTTCTATTGTACCATATAATTGTTGACAACAGTATGGCAACAATCTATAATGATAAAAAGAGAATTTGAAAGGCGGCTATCAGATGAAAGTTGACAGGCTTGTTAGCATTATTATGATACTCCTTGATAAAGAGCGTATAGGCGCACAGGAATTAGCAGATATGTTTGAAGTTTCACCCCGCACAATCTACCGCGACATAGACACTATTAACATGGCAGGTATTCCTATTCGCTCAATGTCGGGAGTGGGCGGCGGCTTTGAAATCATGCAGAAATACAAGATTGATAGAAAGGTTTTTTCAACTGCCGACCTTTCCGCTATCTTGATGGGGCTTTCCAGTCTTTCCAACATGATACGAGGTGATGAACTGGTAAACGCCCTTGCGAAAATCAAGAGTTTTATCCCTGCCGAAAGAGCGAAAGACATTGAATTAAAAGCAAATCAAATATGTATAGATTTAAGTATGTGGATGTGTAACAGGAACATACAACCATATTTAGAAATTATCAAAACAGCTTTACAGGAAAGCAAGCTACTTTCGTTTGAATATGTAGCCCACCACGGGAATAAGACCACACGAACAGTTGAACCGTATCAGCTTGTATTAAAAAGTAGTCATTGGTATTTGCAAGGGTATTGCCATAAAAGAAATGATTTTCGCTTATTCAAACTATCCCGTATGTCAAACCTAAAAATGCAAGAGGCAACTTTTACACCACGAGATTATCAAAAACCGCAGTTAGATTTTTCTGATATTGTGGTAACTATTCAAACGAAAATCAAAATTCGTATTCATAAATCTGTTATGGACAGGGTACTTGATTATTGCGCTTATGAAAACTTTTCGCCAGACGATGATGAGCATTACATTATTAGTTTTCCTTTCATAGAGAACGAATACTACTACAATATTCTTTTCAGTTTTGGAGATAAATGTGAGTGTTTAGAGCCGTTATATATCCGCGCAGAAATGAAGCGTAGAATACATAATATAGCTACCATATACGAAAGTTAATACATGGAGTAAGATGAAAAAGACAGCCGTAATCTCTTTAATGCATAAAGACAGCGACTGGTGATATTATTTGCAAATGCTTACGAAAATATGGGGAAGATAAGGTTACTAAACGCAAAAGTAAGTGTAAACCGTAAAAAAAATGGCTTGAGACTCCGTAAATATCGACCTGTTCCCATGTACACATAAGGTGACAAGATTCAAGCTTGTGGCCTCTGCTTGTAAAAAAAGAATTATTTTAATAATATGGATATTCCAAAAGAAACATGTACCATTTGGTCAGTTTAAGGGCGGATTGTGGAAACATTATATATAACAGTTAATATCTTTCGTTTTCCAGTTGCCTGTCACTGCATAGTTCAGACATTTTGCTCCGCCCTTACAGCATTTGCTGTAGCTACAACTTCTGCACTCCTCCGGTCCTTCATAGTCAGCTAGTTCCTTGATAACAGTACTGTTTTCCACAAGTTCTGATATGCTATTATCAAGAACATTACCGATCTTCAGCGGAAGTCGTCTGCAAGGAAGCAAAGTACCATCTGCAAGAATAGTAAGGAGACTGATACCTGCAGAACAGCTATACACAGGTAGAGAAGGATCTGCTAGAAACTGAAGTGCACGGTTTGCATGGACATTAAGATTACAGAACGGCATTCTGATACATCTTTTTCGTTCTTTAATCAGTTGTTCAACAACACCCTTGTATTGTTCCGTATCTAGTATCATACTACTGTTAAGTGATTTTTCACCGTCAATAGGAATGAGCCTGTCACACCAGAAACGGTCGACTCCATGTTTGCGCACTGTTCGGATCACCGTTTTAAGCTCCTTATAATTTTCTTTATGAACAGTGAATGATACCATAGTCTGTATCTTGCGCTTTTTCAGGAGTTTAATTGCGCTGAATGTTTTGTCAAATGTTCCATTACCTCTTATACTGTCGTGAGTTTCTTTAATTCCATCTATACTGACCTGAATGAATCTCAGGTTTTTATATCCTGATAGTCTGTCAGCTGTTTCTTCGTCTATAAGAGTTCCGTTTGTAAGTATTCCGAAGGTGATAAAACTGTTTTCGCAGAGGTCAAGTAAGTCAAAAAAATAACTGCTAATAAACGGTTCCCCGCCAGTAAAATTGATGTGACCTTTATAATTGTTCTTTTTGATAAAAAGCTGATAGTTTCTGAAAATCTTTTCGCACTGTTCTTTATTGAGGTCAGAGCAGTAATCTTCCTGGTAACAATGTCTGCACCTGAGGTTGCATTTATGTGTTATGTGCCATTGCAGCACATGTTTCATTTTCTGCTCCATATGGATTAATCAGCACCTCCGCCTCCGCAGCCTCCACATGAACTGCATGAACTACATGAACTGCATGAACTACATGAACTGCATGAACTGCAGGAACGCCCTGAATCTCCGGAATCAGAAGCTCCTCCACCATTGCGTTTTATGCTGACAATTATAGCCCCAATTACAGTACCTATAATCAGAAAACGTATTAATCTATATACAACGTTACTTACATTTGTGTTGCTTTTTGGTATCCGTTTGTCATAGTCTTCTATTTCTTCTGTACTGATTTTTATAAGGTCTTCAGTAAAAAGTTTTTCCGGCATAGTTATACTGAAACGTTTAACACCTGGTGTGGCATTTTTTGAAGAAAACTCAATCACAGGCGAACTCTGTCCGGAAACATCTACACTATCCGACAATGACTGTGACGCTTTCACTTTAAATTCTTTATCATCATACTGTTCAGCCCCATCCGGAAGAGATACATAAATCGTGAAATCAGAAACAGTTTTCTCAAAATTCTCACCAATAAACCTATATGTAAAATATGCCTGATTTGTATTGCCATCTTTTTCGCTTGATAAACCTTTATGTTTTACAATGTCTTTGAGAGTATATTCTGCAGTATATACTACGGTTTCATCTGACATAGGGTATAACCATTCAAGTTTCTGTGCACGTGGACTTTGATTCAGATAACCCCAGTCTTCTTTGGTTAAAAAAATTTCAGCTGATTTTGAAGGATTGATGCTCATGTAAGTGATTATTGTTTCGCTGGTTTTCTCAGGGGAGGAAGCAATACTATCTAAAACAAGATCTTTATAGAATCTTTTGAATGACCCTTTTTCAAATTTGACTGTCCATTCTTCTCGCACATAAGCATCACCAGTACTGTCAATATTAACATAAATAACAGCAGAGGGCACACTATATATCTTTTCTTGGTCGGCATTTACAGTAGTAGGCCTTATCAGCGCCAAAGAACAGAATATTACTACTAAGCCACCAATTATTATTTTTTTAAGCTTTTTCATGATGTCATAATTCCTTTCATTTTTAAGATTATATTCATATATTTACTAAAATATTATTACATATTATAACATATTTCTGTTTAAAAAGTCAAATCAATACGTTTTTTTACTCTATTTAAAGTTGACTATTATGTATTAATCTGATATAATTGGTAAAAAAATATAAAGCGGAGGAAAGTAAATGGAACCTATATTCACAACAGAGCGTTTGCTTGTAAGAAAGTTTATGCCAGAAGATTGTGATGATCTTGCTGAAATACTAACTGACAAAGAGGTTACATACTTTGAACCATATGATCCCTTCACCAAAGAAGCGTGCGTTCAGGAAGCAATCAATTTCTCAGTAAGCGAGGAGTTTTTTGCTGTGGTTCTGGAAAATAAAGTAATTGGCAAGCTATATTTTTCTAAGGGAAAACACGGCAGTTACGAATTAGGATACACATTTAACAGAAGATATCAAGGAAAAGGGTATGCATATGAAAGTGCTAAAGGCATGATTGACTATGCATTCAGAAGTCTTGGTGTCCGACGAATCATTGCTCAAATCAATGGTAGAAATGAAAAGTCAATTAAATTAGTAGAACGTCTTAAGATGAGAAAAGAGGCTACGCATTTGGAACATGGTCCAAAGTACGAAGATCAAGAAAAATATGACGACAAGTACGTTTATGCACTACTTAGAAGTGAATATATAGCATAACAAAAAGCTTCAAGCATTACGCTTGAAGCTTTTTACCACATGATATTTGTATTTAAGTTTTATATGGTGGAGATGTTTCTCCATTAGATAAATCCTACAATGGTCTCATCATTTACAAATTAATTATCCATATTATGCTTAATAACAAAAACTACTTTTGCTGAAAAAACTGAACATTAAGGCCATTAGGGTCTTTAATAAAGAAAAAAATAAAGCATATTGGTTCACCGTATACGGTAATGTCAAGGCTTTTACTTTCTCCAAGATAAAATCAGCAGAATTAAGCCAAAGCAAAATACTTCCAGTGCCGGTGCTTTGTTACAGTATAGTCAGTACAAATAATTAATCTATCGAGAAATAGACATTATTCATTTTATAATAACTTACTCATCGAATTTATTCTGAAAAATCTCTGCTGTTTTTCTACGTTTTTCTAATGTTTTTTCAAATAGTAGATCCAAAAGGTATTACATTTGAGAATTATATATCTGCTTTTAAGGAAATGAACTATGTACGTGCATTCGGATATTCTTTGTTAATTACTTCAATAAGTATTGTATTTATTATTTTGTTTTCATCAATGGCTGCATACTTCTTTGTAAGAAACAAAAATATGGCATCAAAAACGAAATGCTTCTTTTTGCAAATGCAGCAGCAATTATCACAACAAGACACGGTGCATTAAAAGTAATGCCGAATAAACATGAAATTGAAAAAGTATATAGGCTTAAACCTCATCACATGCAATAATAAATTAATTCAAAAGACCACCGCTTGAAGCAGTGGTCTTATAATAGCTCTATAAGAGCTGATTGCATGCAAATCGGGGCTGTACAACTAAAACTCCATACTTTTTCTTTAAAATCATTATTGTAATTGCTCTTTTGCACTTAATTGATACCTATGTGTTTTAGCAGCAAAGTATACTAACGACAATCGGAATATTTGCATAACAACACCTCCTATGGTTTCTATTATACCATAGGAGGTGCTTTTTGTCTTTGTCTGTTTTTTATGGTTAGTACAATTTTTGTTTAAAGGTAATCAAATGGTTTGCAAATGGCTTAATTCATGAAAAAGTGTGTACCATTAATTATCTTTAAAAATATAAACACCCCCGTAAGTAATGTACCTACGACTCTCTGAATTATGAGAAAATGATGGATATTGTTTTAAATGTGATTGTTTATATACCCAATAATAATTACTAAACCTCTGCTTAAAAATCATTGTTAAGGTGATATACATTAGCCTTCTATCATGTATTTTCGAATTAATTTACATAAATCATCATATCCGGAAATAAAGGTTGAAAGAGTTGCTTTAAAACCACCGTAATTTTCAAAATCCTCTATTTTCATGCCGTTTTCGTCATAGGATTTTTTAAATTCTTGAAGCTTATTAAGCTCTGTCATATACTTCTCTTCAACGGGATTATCTATTCTTGAAACGACCTTAACATCACATGCATTAAGACGCTTATGCCAGCTATAATTAATTGTCTGTGCAAGATTACCGCCTATAAATTCCGACCAGTGATATTGATTTCGGTTTGCCGCAGTAAGAAGTCTTGTTCTATAGCCTCTTTGGTTATAAATGCGGTATGCCTCTTTCATTACAGCAACTCCTGCCCATTCCAAAGCCTCAGGCATTATAACTGCTCCTGTTTCGGAAGCACTCTGTTTCATCCAGTCATCTGTACGTCCTATCATAATGGTGCAAATCGGTGACATTTGTTCAACGTCAAGACCCTCTGCCTCACGACGTTTAAGTCCTCTTTCAACAGCCTCTGCAACAGCAACAGCTTGTGCAACTGTAAAAGAAACTGTTGCATTTACGCTTACACCACGATATGTAACCTCTTCCATTGCCTCAATTCCAGCTTTGCATGCAGGCATTTTTATTTGCATGTTTTCACCTAGAGAGTTAAGCACTAATGCCTGTTCAACCATTTTATCCTTACTCCGGTAGAATTTTGCGTTTGTCTGAATAGAAAGACGTCCTTTTTTGCCATTTGTCTTTTTAAATACAGGAAGAAGCTTTTTACTTCTCAATCTTCCTATTTCGTGAATAAGCTCCCATGCAATATCGTCTTCTAACGCATCAGGAATTTCACAAATAAGCTCTCTTATTCTCTTTTCCCAAACAGAAAGTTCATTTTTTATAACACTTCCCACAATTATTGGATTGCTTGTTGCACCCACAATTCCTCTTTCAAGTCCATAATTAAGTTCTTCCTCGCCGCAGGAATCCATCCAGATGTCGGTGTCGGGGAATCTTGCTACAGTTTCGTGAAGCTTTCCTTTATATTCGATCATATATATTACCTCCTTATTTTGCTGTTGAATTCCAAGCTTCGCAGAATACACCTATTCCATAGCTTGTAAACGGATGCTCAATACTTGATTTATATACATCAAGTCCACAAGTAACGATATCAGCACCCATTTCAGCGAATGCCGCAATTTGCTTTCCGTTTCTTACAGCAGCAACGATAATTTCAGTTTTAAATTGCTTTTCCTTATAAATGTTTACTATTGCTCTAATGTATGCTTCAGCATCGTCACCGCTGTTTTCCTTCCATCCAACAAAAGGTGAGAGGAATTTTGCTCCAAGCTTTGCAGCAGGAATTGCCTGTGACGGTGAGAATACAAGAGTAATATTTGTTCTTACACCAATTTCTTCAAGCTTTTTAGCGGCAATAAGTCCCTGTTCCGTACATGGAATCTTTATAGCATAATTCTTTGAATATGCTGAAACCTCCTTTGCAGCATTGAAAATATCCTCCCATTTATTAAGGTTTGGATCTATTTCAAAAGATACCGGAAAGTCCTTTCCTTCAAGATCCTTTTCCTTAAGCCATGTGGCAATATCCTTTACAATCTGCATGAATGGCTTACCGCTGTTTTTAATATGACGTGGGTTTGTTGTAATCCCATCTATACAATAATTTTCATAAGCATATTCAATTTCATCAAGCTTTGCACTGTCTAAGAAGTATTTCATAGTTATTTCCTCATCTTTCTATTAGGTATTTTAGTAAATAGTGTTTTCTATTTCTTTTATTTTTGCTCTTGCATTTATTAAGAATTCCTGACGCCATTCTTCAAGTCCCTGTGTAAATTCAGTTGAAAGAAATTTGTCTGTTATTTCACAGCCCATAATATCAGCAGTAATCCAGCCGCCCATAGTAAGGACATTTGCATCGTTTATTGCTCTTGACTTTTCGGCTGCATAGGTACTTTCGCATATTGCGGCATAAACACCCTTAAATTTGTTCGCAACCACAGACATTCCCATTCCTGTACCGCATACTAAAATTCCCTTTTCAAAATCTCCGGATTGAACTTTTTGAGCGAGTGCCACAGCAGTTTCGTAATATGGAAGAGGCTTTTCAATATCCGTTGTTCCACAATCGGTAACTTCATATCCCTGTTCAATGAGATGTGCCTTAACCGTTTCCTTCAGGGAATAACCTGATTTATCAGATCCGATAATTATTTTTTTCATAGTAATATAATTCCTTTCTGCTATTTATTCCTTTCTTTAACCTGAACTGAGCTCAGCTAAACAAAATTTCTACTGTTTTTTAAAAGGAGCAAATAGCTGGGTGAATAATTTATTTTTCAAGTTACTCTACTTATTTCAATTTCAAAACCTGCTCTGCAGAACTTACTATGTTATGAGCTTTAAGGCCGTATTTTTCTTTCAGGAATTCAGTTAATCCTACTTCACCAAAATGATCTTTTACGCCAACTCTTTTAAGAGGAGCGGGATAATTTTCTATCAGGAATTCTGAAACTGCTGATCCTAAACCATTTATTATAGAATGATTCTCACATGTTACAACTACTCCGGTTTTTCTGACGCTTTTCAAGATAAGCTCGGTATCAAGCGGCTTTATTGTATGAATGTTTATTATTTCAGCACTTATACCTTTTTCTTTCAGAATTTCATAAGCATCAAGAGCCTCTGCGGTCATAATTCCACTTGCGAGAATGGTAACATCTGTTCCCTCTTTAAGAACAACGCCCTTTCCAAGTTCAAATTCACAGTTTTCATCAAAAATCTTCACTGCATTTCTTCTTAAAAGCCTTATGTATACTGGTCCCTCGTGATACATTACCTGCGGAAATGCTTTTTTAAGCTGTTCGCTGTCTGTTGGCTCAAATATTACCATTCCTGGTATGTTCCGCATAATTGCAACGTCCTCCATGCTCATATGCGTCCCGCCGTTCAGTTCTGCAGTTACACCAGGGTCACTTCCCATAATCTTTACGTTAAGCCCTGCATATGCAACCGACAAAGTAATCTGGTCACAGCAGCGTCTCGTTGAAAACGGAGTGAATGTGTGGGTGAATGGGATTTTCCCCATTGCTGACATTCCTGCTGCAACTCCTATCATGTTAGCTTCCTGTATTCCAACATTAAATGTTCTTTCAGGGAATTCGTTTCCGAATCGGGTTGTTCCTGCTGCTTTCATAAGATCAGCTTCGACAATAACAAGCCTTTCGTCCTTTTTTGCATAATCAGTCAGTAAATCTACATAGGTTTCTCTCAGCCATCTATCCTCAAGCACCATTTAAATTGCCTCCCCGTCCAAAATTTCAACGGCCTTTTTCCAGACTTCCTCGGTTATAGCCAAGTTGTGTGAGGCAAGCATATTTTCGCAGAAATATCCGCCCTTTCCTTTAATCGTATCAAGAATAATCATGCTTGGCTTTTGGGTTATTTTCTTTGCACTGTCTATTGCATGAAGAATCTTTTCAACATCATGCCCGCCAACAGTCTGGACGTACCAACCAAAAGCCTCCCACTTTTTATCAAGAGGGTAAAGACCATTCACGTCCTCAATAAACCCGTCAAGCTGCATTTTATTGTAATCAGTAAATGCTATAAGGTTGTCAAGCTTTCTTCCGGCAGCAAACATAGCTGCTTCCCAGATTTGTCCCTCCTGGCTTTCACCATCGCCTATAATAGTGTATATATACAGCGGTTTTTTATCGACTTTAGCGGCAGCTGCCATACCTGTAGCAGCTGAAAATCCCTGTCCGAGAGAGCCTGTTGACATATCTATCCCTGTCGTAAGTTTCATATCGCAATGGCTTGGAAGTGTTGTATTAGGTCTGTTAAGGGTATCAAGCAATGAAATATCAAAATATCCTCTGAGAGCAAGCGTTGAGTAAACAGCTGGTCCCCCGTGGCCCTTTGAAAGAACAAAGCGGTCACGTTCCTCAAACTTAGGGTTTTTAGGATCAATGTTCATTGCATCAAAATATAGTACCGACAATACTTCACACAAGGATAATGCTCCTCCGATATGACCTACTCCCAATTTCCCAATGGATTCTATTGTAAGACTGCGAATTTTTCGGGCATTTTCCTTTAGCATTAAAATCTTTTCTTTATTTATCACAAAAACACACTCTTTCTTTAAAATTACGATTTGCCGTAACTTTACTGACGCAGATAATATACAAATTAATTGCTGCTATAATATAGATTTTAGTAAATTTAAAACTGTTTCTTCAGTCATTACTGCAGGTGTAAGATGAATTATTGCAGCGTTAAGACCTGTTTTTGCTATATGTAAAAGGTCACTTTCTTTAACCCCTATCTGACTTAATCTTACCGGCATATTCATACTAATCATAAGCTTTTCAATTTCATCGGAAAATTCATATATCGTATCAAAACCAAGATATTTTGAAAGAATAAGCATTTTATCCTCTGCTTCTTCCTTCGCTTTTTTAATAAATGCGGGAAGAGTTATTGAACATGCTGTTCCGTGACTTGCGCCAAACTCTGTTGTAAGAGGAAAGCTTAATGCATGAATACCTGTGGTTCTTGTCTGACTAAACGAAATTCCTGCAATAAGGCTTGCTGTAATCATTGCCCCTCTTGCATCCTTGTCATCAGGATTGTCATAGGCTTTTTTTATATTCTCAAGAATAAGCTTTAATGCACCAATTGAAAGCATATCACAGATTGGCTGTGACTGTTTGTTCCAGTATGCCTCAATAGCGTGACAAAAAGCGTCCATTCCTGTTGATGCCGTTACTGACGGTGGAAGAGTATATGTAAGCTCAGGGTCTATTATTGAAATGTCAGGCCAGAATTCATCAGTCACCATCGGCATTTTAATTCCTGCCTTTTTATTGGTGAATACTCCGACGTTTGTAACCTCGCTTCCTGTTCCTGCTGTTGTGGGAATACATATAAGCTTTGTTTTCCTTTTTGACAGCGACATTTTCCCACCGCTGTAATAGTCATATATGCTTCCGTCATCGGCAGCAAGACAGGAAACTATTTTTGATACATCAAGGGCACTTCCTCCGCCTATGCCTATTATGCCCCCTGCATTTATGCTCCTTGCTTTTTCAGTGGCTTTATCTACGCTTTCACAAGACGGATTAGGCTCAATTTCATAAAAATATTCAACATTTGAACCCTCAAGGGAATCTCCTATATTTTTAGCTGTACCGTTATTATATAGAAATGGGTCAGAAATGATTAGAATGTTTTTTTCATTAATAAGACCGGAAAGCTTTTTCGACAATCCATTTTCACAACGGATATCGACAGGCATATTAAATCTGAATTTTTTATCCATATTAATCTCCATTCCTTTGTGCTATTTATTCCAATTATGCAATTCCTGCTTTTGTATTTGCAGAAAGGAATAGATAGCTGCATGAAAAGTATCTGTCACTCTACTTTTCACTTTCATTTGCAAGGTTGACTGCTCTTTTCTTTTGTTCGGACAGAATCCCAAATGCGCCAAGAAGAACAACTGCAATTCCTGCATACTGAATAAGCATAAGTTTTTCCTTAAACAAGATAAACGATATTGCAGATACAAATACAGGCATAAGTAAAAGGAATATTTTAACCAGCCATACGGGATTTGCTTTGAGATTTTTATAGTAAACAATATATACAAAGGTTTGTCCGAAGCCTGCAATTATAAGTGCTGTCAGAAGTACTCTGTTTTCTGATATAAGCTTAAACTGCGAAAAGGTGTTCATTATAAGTGCTGTTACCGTAAATAATATCATTGTGACAAAGTTGTTGTAATAAGCAATGACATTGTTTGAAACTGGATTTGTTTTGTCATGCTGAACACTTTTGATGACAAATGCGTTTATTGAAACAAACAAAGCGCTAAGTATAAAGAATATGTTTCCCGCATTTGCAAATTGAAAGTTTTTAAAATCAACATTCATTACCATAAATACTCCCAGGAGCATTATAAAGGTATATAACCAGTCAGCTTTTGAAAACTTCTGTTTATAAATAAATACAGAAATAAGACTTACAAACAATATGTCGCATTTTAAAAGAGCAGATCCGCTTGATGCAGTTGAAATGCTTAGACCAATAAATGCTGTCAGGTCGAGAAGATAACCCATTATTCCAATAAGTATCAGTCTTTTCAGTGCTTTTTTAGTTTTAAAAACCTGCTGAAATTCTTTTTTTAAAAGTAGTGTTACTGTTAAAAGCAACAGCGTAATCAGCCTTATTACAATTCCAACATTGAAAACTGACATAAAGCTTACTGCTTTCTGACTTGCGACATAATATCCCGCCCATATCAGAGCGCATAGCACCAGGGGGAATATCTGTTTAATTTTCATAAAAACACCCTTTTACGGCTATATAAGACCGATAATTTTAAGATATTTTTCAGGAGTAGCCGCTAAATCCTTAAAGCCCTGTTCAATTCCGTCAAAGGAATCTCTTACTGTAACAAGCTGGCTTACATCAACCTTTTTGCTGTAAATCATATCAATACATTCAGGGAATTCATTATAACTGCAGCGGCTTCCGAAAATATTAAGCTCTTTTCTCAGAATTCTTGGCTGATTAAAGTCGATGATCCCCTTTGCCCATCCGATAAGAGCTATTCTTCCAGAATTAGATGCAACCTCTAGAGAGTTGTTAATTGCAGCCTGTGAGCCTGAACATTCAAGTACAACTGGAGCCATTTCACCGTTTGTAATTTTCTTGATTTCTTCAATAACATCAGTTTTTGCAGGATTAAGAGTATACTTTATACCCATTTTCTTTGCAATTTCAAGTCTTTCCTCCATAACGTCCATAAGTATTGGTTCTGCACCGTATGCAAGACAGCAGAGGGCAGCAAGAAGTCCGATTGTTCCAGCACCGAATATAGCAGCATATTCACCGCCTCTTAAATTAGTCCTGTGAACACCATGGAGAGAGATTGAAAGAGGCTCAACAACAGCTGCATCTTTCCAGTCCATATCGTCTGGAAGCTTGTGAAGGTACTTAATAGGATGAGATATAGCCTCAGCCATAGAGCCTTCCATTCGTACACCAAGAACGTTCAGGTTTTCACAGTTGTTGAATATTCCACGTCTGCATGCATAACATTCTCCGCAGTAAAAATATGGTTCAATTGCAACCTTGTCGCCAGCCTTAAGTCCCTTGGTGTTTTCACCGATTTCAGTAATGATTCCGGCAGCTTCGTGTCCCATTATTCTCGGATAAGTCATTGTTGGATTTGTACCCTTATAAGCAGTAACGTCAGAACCGCAGATACCAACTGATTTAATCTGAACAATTGCCTCGCCCGACTTGATTTTCGGCATTTCAGTTTCCCTTATGCAGATTTCGCCGGGCTTATCAATAATAATTGCCTTCATTAAAACATCTCCTTAATATTACGACCATACTTCCTATCTTTGAGGTTTTGTGTGATCTTGAACCTGAACTGCGTTCAGCTAAGCAAAATTTCGAACTTTAGTCAAAAACACAAAACTCATAGTTTAAACTTTTAAACTTACCACCATTTAATCTGGTCGGTTACATACTGTCTTATTTTAATAAATTCTTTAGAAGAAATATCTCTTGGCCTTGAAAGATCAATATCTAGTATTTCCTTAACCGTTGTAGGCTTCTGAGATAAAATCATACACTTATTTGAAAGATATACAGCTTCTTCTATGTTATGTGTAATAAACAGCACCGTACTGCCTGTCGCTTTCCAAAGCTTTATTACCTCATCCTCAAGATAATATCTTAATTTAAGATCCATCTGCCCATAAGGCTCATCCATTAAAAGAAGATCAGGGTGAAGAGCAAAGCTTCTACCGATTACAATTCTCTGCTCTGTTGATGCGCTAAGTTCATGCGGATAGGAATTCTTTACGCTTGTCAGTCCAAGGAGGTCTAAAATCTCCTTTGTTCTTTCGTCAATAATTTTTTTAGGGAATCTTTTTGTTTCAAGTCCGAAACGAATATTTTGTTCAACTGTAAGCCACGGAAAGGCAGACGGCTCCTGAAACACAAAGGAAAGATTATGTTTTTTAGGGTCTGCCGGTTCTCCGTCAATAAGTATTTCGCCTTTTGTTGGCTCAATAAGCTTTACAAGCAAATTTAAAAATGTAGTTTTTCCGCATCCTGTAGGACCGACTATACAAACAAAATCACCCTTTTTTATGTCGAAGGATATATCATCCAATACGGTTAAATCTCCGAAACATTTTGTCAGATTTCTAACCTTTACTTTTGTATCTTCACTCATTGTTTTTCCTCCATTAAACCGATATTAAAGCGCAAGGTCAGTATTTTCGGCAATTTCGTTTCTAAGTTTTAAAAAGGCTTCATCGGTTTGGTTTCTTGGGCGTGGAAGATCAGGAATATATTCTTTTTTAACTCCTGTAGGCTTTCCACCTAAAAGAATGATTCTGTCACCGAGGTAAATAGCTTCTTCAATATTGTTTGTTACAAATATAACTGTACGTTTTTTCTTGCTCCAGATTGAAAGGATTTCGTCCTCCATAGAATATCGTGTCTGTGCGTCAAGTGCTCCGAAAGGTTCATCCATAAGCATAATATCTGATTCGGTGGCATATGCTCTCGCTATTCCGACTCTCTGCTTCATTCCTCCCGAAAGTTGCTTCGGGAGAGAATTTTCAAAACCTGTTAGTCCTACAAGATCGATATACTGCTGGGCACTCTTACGCCTTGTTTCCTTGTTAACACCCTTGAATTTTTGATTAAGTTCAACATTTCCCATAACCGTTTTCCATGGAAAGAGAGCATATCTCTGAAACACAACTCCAAGCTCACCAAGCTTAGGACGTCCTCCCTGAAATTCAATTTCACCGGAAGTAGGTTTTTCAAGCTCTGCAAGAATATTCAAGAGAACGGTTTTTCCGCATTGCCCCGGTCCTAAGATAACAAGAAATTCGTTTTCCTTAACGTCTATATTAACATCCTTTAAGACCTCTATAGTCTTGTCCTTTAAGTAAAAGGTCTTTGAAATATTTCTTATGCTTATTTTGTTTTCGAGAACTGCCATGGACAAAGCACTCCTTCCAGTTTAGTTAATGAGAATGATAATAGAGCGCTCACCACGCCGATTGCAAGCATACAAATAACAATTAACGCTGTATCTCCCGATTCCTGACCTCTTACTATAAGGAAGCCTACTCCCTGTTTTGCAACAATCATTTCTGCGGCAACCACGCACATCCAGCCGCTTGAAAGAGCAGTTCTGATTCCTGCAAGAATTGCTGGGATTGTAGCGGGGAGGGCAACCTCAGCAAGAAGCTGCTTTCTGTTTGCGCCGAGAACCTTTCCTGCATTGATTGTAAGATCATCAATATCCTTGATTCCTGAGAATGTATTTAAAACGATAGGCACAAACGATCCAATAAAAACTATAAATATTTTAGGAGGTTCACCTATACCCATCCAAAGAACAACAAGTGGTATCCAGGCAATAGGAGGAATAGGCCTTAAGATTTCAAATATTGGACCGACTAAAGCTTTGAATTTTTTGTTCCAGCCAAGCCCTACTCCCAATCCTACGCCAAGAAGAATTGCTATTACAAATGCAATAAGTACTCTTCTAAGACTTACCCATATATGAACGAACAGTGTTCCGCCTGAAATAGGCTTTACAAGAATTTCAATGAGTCTGACTAAGGTTTCTTTTGGTGATGGAATTAGAGTACCCTCAGCGGATGAAAGAACTATCCATGCGGCAAAGAATGCACCTATGCTTATCAGTGGAAGAACAGCATAAATTATTTTTTTAAGATTTCTATTCATCATTTATACCTCCAAGGAGCAACTTTCTTTTCCAAAAGGCTTAAAAGCAAGCCCATAAGTGCACCCGTCATACCAATTGTAACCATTCCGACAATGATAATATCAGGACGGATAAGTGTTCTTCCCATCTGAATCATATAGCCAAGACCCTGTACCGAAGCCAGCATTTCCGCAGCAACCAGTGTTGACCATGAACTACCAAGAGAAATTCTTATTCCAGCAAAAACCATAGACATTGAAGATGGTATGCAAACTTTGACGAAGATATCCCAATTGCTTGCCCCTGAAGTTTTTGCAACATTTATAAGCGTAACATTTGTAAGCTTAATTCCTAAATAAGAATTGATTACACATGGTACAAACGCTGCAATGAAGATGATAAATACTTTTGCAGGCATACCGATTCCGAGAGTAAGGATTACAATTGGTATCCATGCTATCGGAGGAATAGGACGGATTATTTCAAACAGAGGCATTAGTATTCTGTCAAAGGCTTTGAAATATCCCATAAACAGGCCAAGTGGAACACCTATAACAACTGCTGTAACAAATCCCGTAAGAGAAAGCTTGAGACTTGTAAGAAAGTGTTCCTGAACAGTGGCACCATCGGGCTTTGACTCATAGAACTTTGTTATAAGTGTTTTCAGGGCGGTTGAAGGGGAACACATGGTACGCTCAGAAATTATGCCTGTTCTGACTGCTATTTCCCAAAGCCCAAAGAATAATGCCAACCCTATTACAGATAAGATAGCATATTGCATATTGTTTTGTTTTTTCATTTTACCACTTCACCTTTTAAATAGTTGCATAATTATAGCAGCATTACTTTTCGGAAGCCAAAGCGTCGATAAATTGTGAATCAATAAAACCGTTATCAATAAGCTTCTGCTTATCTGATTCCTTTATACTTCCCTGTCCAACAAAGAAGTCAACAATTTTTTCTATGATTTCATCAACTTCTCTTTCGCCATATTTACCGGCAAAAATCTTTTTGTTATATTCAAGAGAAGGCAAAGGCCTGTCTACACAGAAACGTTTTGCAAGTTCTTCCGTTGTATTGATACCGTTATCCAACTGCATTTTTAACAAGTATTCAGACTGCTTGTCAATATTGCTGCTGTATTTATCACATACTTCAAAATATGTTTTTAACCAAAGTTTGATTTCTTCAGGCTTTTCTTTGATAGCTTTTTCTGAAGCAACAATAACTGTCGGCATTACTTCACCTGTAGCCTCACCACTTGAAACTCTTACCCATCCCTCTTCTTCAGCGCTGTAGCTCTGAGGATCCCATGAAGCCAAAATATCACCCTGTCCTGCCTTAAATGCAGTATATCCCTGTGCAACGTCCATATGAATGATGTTTACATCTTCCTGTGTAAGTCCCATTTTTTCAAGAGTTGCTATAAGCATAAAATGTGCGCTTGTTGCTGTCGGACAAAGAATTGTCTTTCCTCTCCATGTATCAGCATTTCCGTAAATATCAGGGCATCCTGGAACTTCACCTTTAATTTGTGCAATATCGCTGTCAGGTCTTACCCAATAGTCAACCGATACAGTATCATCAACAGAAATTCCTATTATTTTAGAATTGTAAGCAATACCACCTGTAATAGAAGGAGGTGTTCCCATTGCTCCAGCATCCCATTCATTTGCACCAAGAGCTTCATTCTGTGCAGGTCCAGAGGTAAACATAAGTATATTTACGTTTATACCTGCTTTTTCAAACAACCCCTCTTCGTTGGCAATATAACTTGGAAGACCATGTCCGTAAGGCTGATGACTTAATGTAAGTTTTTTTGAATCTGAGCCCTTCTCTGAACAGCCTGTAAAAATAGCTGTACACAAAATTGCTGCCGTTGATAATGCTACAATTTTTTTAAAGATCCTTTTCATTTTTCTTCCTCCTTGATATTCCTATAAAATTAAATAAGAGACTCAGAATATTAATCAAATTAATAATTGTCTAATTAGCAATTAATTAACTTAGTTAATAAACTCTATTTAAATTATATATCTACACTTTGTAATTTACAATACCCAAATATAACAAACATTTTTAAAATTATTTGTATAGTTATACTAAATATTTTTTAACAGTTTTAAAATCTAATATTTATTTTACACTTGCACTCCATTTATTAACTTTTTTAATTAACATTTATGCATATAGTTAATTAATTTGTTTAATAATTCAATTAATTTTAGAATTAAGTTAAGAATAGTATAGTTTGTTTATATAGTAAAATAAACTTTAATAAGACTTTATAACTTAATTTTATAAAGTTTAAGTATGTATTTTTGTGTAACATGCCAATTATTTTTAAAATATGTTGATTTTTATATTTATTGGTATTATAATTTATTAAGTCGATTAATTATTTCTTTTCGAAGGGAGCTCGTTACTTTGAAAAAATTAAACATGGAAGATGTTAAAATTAACAATCGAGGCTCATTATTAAGACTTTTATATAATAGCCAGCCAATGTCTAGAATAGAGATTTCGGAAAGTCTGAAGCTTACTACCGCAAGCGTCAGTATGATTTGCAATGAATTTCTTTCCCAGAATCTTATAATCCAAAATAATGATGAATCTTGTGATGAGCATAAAGTAGGAAGAAAGGTTAACCCAATATCTTTAAATTACAACTATAAATATATTCTTTCAATAAATATTCATTTTAATGAGTGTACTTTGTCAGTTCTAAATTTAAAAGGTGATAAAATTGATTCAATAATTGTTTCAACTGTCTATGATAATGATGAAAAGGTTCTTCTTGATGTGCTTATTAATGCTGGAATTAAGCTTATCTGGGGCTGTTCTCTAACTCAGACTGACTTTCTCGGCATTGGTGTAACAATTGTAGGTCCTGTAAACAGCATGCAAGGTATATCACTTAACTCACTCGGAATTTTTAATAAGCCGGTTGATATAAAAAAATATTTTGAAAAAGCTTTAAATATTTCCGTCTGTGTTGAAAGTAATGTCTGCGCTTATCTTGGAAGTAAATTCTACCTTAAAGAGTTTGATTCAGAGCTTAATGTTCTTGCTATAAAGTGGGCACCAGGAGTAGGTTCTGCGGCATTTTTAAACAACAAGATCTATAAAGGCAATAACCACGAGTCCACAGAAATAGGGCACTGTACTTCTATTTCAGGAAATGAAAAGTGCCGATGTGGAAAAATTGGTTGTCTTGAAACCCTGATGTCTGTCAATAAGCTGTCAAAAATACTGATTGATTTATCAAAAAAACCTGAAAACTCCGACATACTTAAGCTTATTGAAGAATACGGAGAGCCTTCCTTAAGTAATATTAACTACTTTTTTACTTGTCATAATAATGCGTTCGACTATTACATTGACAAATGTTGCAGCGAACTGGCATTTCATATTTCAAACGCATTTTCGCTTATAATTCCTGACAAAATTCTTCTTTTGGGAGAACTTTTCATTCTTCCTCGCATAAGTAGCCAGATCATAAAAAACGTAACATCATTAAATAATACAGTCAGTGAAGATTGCTTTATCATTGATAATTTAAATTCTGAAGTTGACTGTCAAGGTGGACTTGGCATTGTTGTAGAGAAGCTTTTATTTAGAAAAGGTGGGGCATAACTGTTGTATATTGAGTTATTCAGCAGAAGAAAATATTTAAATTTATTTGTGGTACAATAAAGAAAGATTTTGAATACATTGCTGATGAAATGCTCCATACACATATGAGCATTTAATCAGTTTATCGCCTTGGTACTCTTTTAATCTCATAAACACAAGCAAGGGAGTAAATTCCTTGCTGTATTTCTTGTTCTTATAACTTTTTCTTTGCATAACAAATCCCCTTAAAGTAGTCTTGAAATTTCTTGCTTTTTCAAGTGTCTACTCTAAGGGGATTATATCATTTTGTGGGGTAGGCGAATTATTTTATTATTCTTAAATTAATTCGTGTCATACATATGTAAAGAACAGCTCATTTTTAATGTATTTTAGAAATAATACATAGGCGTAAGACATAGCAAAAAGCACGTAGATACGTTGTTTTTCGTACCTACGTGCTTTTCTAATTGGTGGAGATGACGGGAATTGAACCCGTGTCCGAAAACCTATCCACACGAACTTCTACGAGTGTAGTTTGTCATCAACATTCCCTCGCAGAACAGTTGACAAACATCCTGTTCCACTCAGTAACCTGCAATACACTATGCAGACGCAGGTACTTCTGCATAGCGTTCACCACTAATCGACGCCTGTTCTAAGACCGTGGTACTTCAAAGACAGACGAGCAGCAATTAAGCAGCTGCTAATTCAAAATTATCGTTGTCGTCTAATTTTAAAACGTGTGCCGTTTAAAGAGTTTGGCACGTTCTCTACTCGCTTATCGTGATTCAAAATCCCCGTCGAAGCCTTTACATCCCCATGTTACTGCATATTCTTTTCTTTTAATGCTCTTTCAATATCACGTTTTGCAGATCTTGCAGCCAAATCATCACGTTTATCATGAAGTTTCTTACCTTTGCAAACACCCACCTGCATTTTCACCTTAGAGCCTTTAAAATAAAGAGATATAGGAATCAAAGTCAAACCATCCTGCTTTATCATTCCAAGCAGCTTCATAATTTCCTTTTTGTGAAGCAGAAGTTTTCTTTCTCTCAATGGGTCACGGTTGAAAATGTTGCCATGCTCATACGGAGAAATATGCATGCCCTTAACAAAAAGTTCGCCGTTGTCAATGGAACACCAGCTGTCTTTAAGATTTACGCTACCATTTCTGATAGATTTAACTTCTGTACCGACAAGCTCAACGCCTGCTTCATAGCTTTCAAGAATGAAGTACTCATGTCTGACTTTTCTATTTTCAGAAATATTCTTGAAGTTTTCACTTTTCATAGCAGATATCATCTCCTTATCAGTAATAATTAAATATATCACATGTTAACATATTTGTCAAGGCTTTTTTGTTATATACACATAAATACGGGTATACAAAATATGTATACCCGCTGCAATTATTTTGTCATATCAATTAATTCCGCTTCACTAAGAATTTTAAGACCCAACTCCTGCGCTTTAACAAGCTTGCTTCCAGCTTCTTCACCTGCAACTACATAGCTTGTTTTCTTTGAAACTGATGATGATGCTTTACCACCAAAATTCTCTATAATTTGCTTTGCTTCATCTCTAGTTAGCGTAGGAAGTGTGCCTGTAAGGACAAAAGTCAGACCCTCAAACCGCTTGTCATCCGACTTCTGTGATGCATACTCCATTTTAACTCCGGCAGCTTTCAAATGTTCAATAAGCACTTTAAAATTCTCATCCCTGAAAGTTTCATAAACATTCTGGCTCATGACATCACCAAATCCATCTATTGCAGAAATATCTGCAACATCTGCATTCATAATAGCATTAAGACTTCCAAATTTATCACAAAGCAACTTCGCACCTGCTATACCTATGTTTCTGATACCAACGCCGAAAATAACTCTCTCAAGAGAATTTTCCTTTGACTTTTCAATTGCATTTATCAGATTTTCAGCAGATTTTTTTCCGAATCGTTCAAGTTTTTCTAGATTATTAACAGTAAGTTTATATAAATCTTCTACAGATTTTATCAGATTATTGTCAACGAGAGTAGTAACTACAGCAGGTCCTAAGCCATCTATATTCATTGCACCCTTTGATGCAAAATGAACTATATTTCTTTTAAGCTGTGCAGGACAATCAACATTAGGACATCTCAGTGCTGCCTCATCCTCATATCTTATAGCCTCTGCACCACATACAGGACATCTTGTCGGAAGAGAATATGGCTCTGAATCAGGCAAATGTTCAACCGAGGAAAGCACTTCGGGAATGATTTCTCCTGCTTTTCTTACAAGAACAATATCTCCAATTCGTATATCTTTCTGTGAAATATACTCCTGGTTGTGTAAAACTGCCCTGCTTACTGTTGTTCCTGCAAGAAGAATAGGTTCAAAAACAGCTACAGGAGTAATTGCACCTGTACGTCCTACATTGACTTCAATATCAAGAAGCTTCGTCTGTTTTTCTTCTGGAGGAAACTTATATGCAACCGCCCACTTTGGTGTTTTGGAAGTTGCTCCTATTTCCCGTCGCATTGCAAGGTCGTCAACCTTAATTACGACGCCGTCTATGTCAAAGGAGTAGCTGTCCCTGCTGTCACCGATATGGTTTATTCTCTCAATTATGCTGTCAGTATCACTGTACTGTATATAATCAGGGACAACCTTAAAGCCTAACTCCTTCATTAAATCAAGTGACTGCTTATGTGAAGTAATCTCCTCTCCCTCAATCTGCTGAACATTGAAAACAAAAATATCAAGCTTTCTCTTTGCTGTAATTCTTGAATCCTTCTGTCTTAGAGACCCTGCGGCCGCATTTCGAGGATTTTTAAACGGCTTTTCATCGTTTTCTTCCTGTTCTTCAACAAGCTTGAAAAAGCTTGACCGAGGCATATAAACCTCTCCCCTTACTTCAAGGAATGGGAGTGCTCTGGTAAGTTTCAGCGGAATTGACTTTATTGTTTTGATGTTTTCCGTAACATCTTCACCAATAAATCCGTCCCCTCTTGTTGAACCTCTTACAAGTTCACCGTTTCTGTATTCAAGGGAAACAGAAAGTCCATCAATTTTTGGTTCAACTACATAAACAGGGTTTCTTACAGCCTGTGAGCATCTTTCAGTAAAAGTAGCAATTTGTTCAAAAGAAAAAACATCTGCAAGACTTCCCATCTGCACATTATGCTCAACTTTTTCAAACTGATTAAGTGCTTTTCCTCCTACACGCTGGGTAGGTGAATTTGTATCCGCAAGCTCAGGATACTCTGCCTCCAGCTTTAAAAGTTCCTCCATCATCATGTCATAGGTATAGTCATCAATATCAGGATTGTCCATGACATAGTAATTGTAATTATGCTTTTCTATTTCTTTTCTAAGCTGTTCTGCACGAAGTTTTATGCTGCTATCCATAAATATGACCATGCTTCTACAGGAAGCATGCCTCCCCTCCTTGATGTTTTGTGTGTCCATACTGCCACTACATCTGCTTTTTAACAACTGCATATTCATCGTCAAGGCGATAATAAGGACAGTTGTAATTTGTTCCGCTTAAGTATCTGCACATTTCATCCTCATCGAGATTTACTTCACAGCAATAGCAGTCATAATCTTCATCATATACATAATTAACACAGCTTTCGCAGTTTGTCTGTGACATTTTTATGATAATGCTTTCAAAGAAAGCATTTCTCCTTTCGCTAATTTCCAAGAAAGTTCCGAATATTAGAGGGCGATAAAAATACCGCCCTCAATTACAATTATGAATTAATATTTTTGCGTGTTTTTATTGTATTTACTATAAGCAAAATAACACTTATAGTAAAGGCAGTAGCAGCCATACCTTCAAAAAAGCCCCTTGAAAAGTCAGAAAGATAATTTCTTAAAATAAGTGAAACAAAAAAACACAAATCTCCAGCAAGAAATGCAATATAATAACCTGTCTTAATTTTTGTATTCATCATTTTACCTCAATTAATTGTCAATAACTATACAATTACTTCTTCAAATCAACTGCATACTTAACCTTTTCAATAATGTTTTCTGCTGACAAGCCAAATTCCTTTAGAAGATCAACAGCAGGGCCTGAATGACCGTAAACATCATTTACGCCAACCTTAACAACCGGAACAGGACATGTTTCAGTAACAACGTCGCAAACAGCAGAGCCAAGTCCGCCGATAACGCTGTGTTCTTCCGCTGTAACAATTACGCCTGTTTCCTTTGCAGCCCTTTCAATGATAGCCTTATCAATAGGCTTAATTGTGTGGATATTGATAACTCTAGCAGAAATGCCCTGTGCTTCAAGAACCTTAGCAGCTTCAAGAGCTTCATTTACCATAAGACCTGTAGCAATAATAGAAACATCCTTGCCGTCCTTTAACTGAACACCCTTGCCAACTTCAAACTTATAAGTATCCTTTTCGTTGATAACAGGAGTAGCAAGACGTCCGAATCTTAAATATACAGGTCCGTCGATATTGAGAGCAGCTTCAACAGCAGCCTTTGCTTCAACATCATCAGATGGATTGATGATTGTCATGCCAGGAATTGTTCTCATTAATGCAATATCTTCATTGCACTGATGAGTTGCACCGTCTTCACCAACTGAAATACCGGCATGTGTTGCACCGATATTAACATTAAGGTGAGGATATCCTATTGTGTTTCTTACAATTTCAAATGCTCTTCCAGCTGCAAACATTGCAAATGAGCTTGCAAAAACCTTTTTCCCTGTTGCAGCAAGACCTGCAGCAACACCCATCATATTTGCTTCTGCAATTCCGCAGTCAATAAATCTTTCAGGATATGCTTTCTTGAACATACCTGTCTTTGTAGCAGCAGCAAGATCTGCATCTAGTACATATAAATCAGGGTATTTTTCAGCAAGCTCTACAAGAGCTTCACCGTAACTATCTCTGGTAGCTTTTTTAATTACATCAGCCATTATGATTAACCCTCCAAGCTTTCTAATTTCTTAGTAAGTTCACTCATTGCTGTGTCATACTGTTCCTTATTAGGAGCAGCTCCATGCCAGCTTACATTGTTCTCCATGAATGAAATATCCTTGCCCTTGACACTTGTCTGAACAATAGCAACAGGCTTGCCGTTGATCTTTTCAGCTTCATCAAATGCACGTTCAATATCATCAAAATCGTGAGCATTTATAGTAATTACATGCCAGCCGAATGCTTCAAATTTGTCTGTAATAGGCATAGGTGAACAAACTTCAGTTACCTTACCGTCAATCTGAAGTCCGTTATTATCTATGATTGCAACAAGGTTATCAAGCTTGTTATGAGCCGCAAACATTGCAGCTTCCCAAACCTGACCCTCTTCAATTTCACCGTCTCCGAGGATAGTATAAACCTTGTAAGGTTCACAAGTAAGCTTTCCTGATAAAGCCATGCCACAAGCAGCAGAAATGCCCTGTCCGAGAGAACCTGAACTCATATCTACACCAGGAGTATGTTTCATATCAGGATGTCCCTGAAGGAATGAACCAATATGTCTGAGAGTTTTCAACTCAGATTTATCAAAAAATCCTCTTTCTGCAAGAACAGAATAAAGACCAGGAGCGCAATGTCCTTTGGAAAGAACAAGTCTGTCCCTGTCCTCCATTTTCGGATTTTTTGGATCAACATTCATTTTAGCAAAATATAAATATGTCAGAGTATCTGCTATTGAAAGAGAACCGCCTGGATGACCGGATTTTGCATTATAAACACCTTCAATAATGCCCATTCTCACTTTACAGGCGGTTATTTCCAGCTGTTTCTTAATTGTAGAGTCCATATTTAGACCTTCCTTTCCTATTTTATACTTAATAGTATAAACATAATTTATTATTATAATATTAGAAATTTATTATAATACTTCAAATTCAGACTTCTTTGCTTTTTTCAAATAAATAATCAATTAATTCTGCAACAGCACCATCATCGCATGTAGATTTCATTACAATATCAGCTTTTTCCTTGACTATGTCAATAGCGTTTGCAGGAGCAGCACCTATATCAGCAAAATCGATCATTTCTATATCATTGTCAAAGTCACCGATTGCTACAACTTTGTAATCCTCAAATCCGCAGATTTCAATCAGTTCCTTCAATGAACTTCCCTTTGAACAATTTGCTGGGAGCATCTCAAAAAAGCTTTTGCCTGATGGAACAAAGACAGCATTCTCTACATTTTTTGAAAGACAATAATCTCTGAATTCAGGAATAAAATCATTATCCATTGTAAACAGAACCTTATCCCATCCGTCAGGTATATCTTCAAGCTTCCTTTCTGTTACCTTAATGCCTGTAAGTTTAATATGCATCTGCTCAAATTCAGTCATATTTGCAACATAAATATTCTTATCAAAGTCAAGTTCAACCCCGATGAAAGGATATTTTTTAATTACTTCTTCAACAAAAGGTCTTACAGTTTTGTCAAGAATATGGTGCCTGAGTACCTTATTATTTACCCTGTCATATATCATTCCGCCATTGCAGAGAATTACAGGAACGTCAGTTTCAAGCTGATCGTAATACTTACTTGCAGACTGAATTATGCGTCCTGTTGCAATTGTAAATTTACCTCCGTGCTGTCTGAATCTGTTTATTGCATTCAGATCCTTTTCTGAAAGTATTTTGTTATGCGGAATAAGTGTTCCGTCAAGATCTGTAATAAGAAAAACCTTAGAAATATCAAAACCCATAATAACCTCAAATATTTTTTAGTACTTTTTTAAAATAGTCAGGCAGATCACTGTCAAATTCCATATACTGCTTTGTCGTCGGATGAATAAATCCGATTTTCTTTGCATGAAGGCATTGACCTGCACACAAAGGCGACTTTTTACCGTATACTTCATCACCCAACACAGCATGTCCGATGTATGACATATGAACTCTTATCTGATGAGTTCGTCCAGTATGAAGTTTAAGTCTAATATGAGTATGTTTATCATAATCCTGTATTGTAAAATAGTCTGTAACGGCATTCCTTGAGTTTTTATCCGTAACGCACATTTTCTTTCTGTCTGCGGGATGTCTTCCTATAGGTGCATCAATCGTACCAGATGACTCTTTCAGCCTGCCGCAGACTACCGCCTCATACTCTCTTGTAAAAGAATGTGCTTTAATCTGCTCAGCAAGGTCCAGATGTGACCTATCATTTTTTGCTACAATAAGTAAACCGCTTGTATCCTTGTCAATTCTGTGAACTATTCCCGGACGGATAACGCCGTTGATTGAAGAAAGCTTACCTCTGCAATGATAAAGCAGAGCGTTTACAAGTGTTCCGTCATAATTTCCAGCAGCAGGATGAACAACCATACCTTTTGGTTTGTTTACAACCAAAAGGTCCTCGTCCTGATACACAATTTCCACAGGTATGTTCTGCGGACATACATCAAGTACTTCTGGCTCCGGAATATTTATTGAAACAACATCCCCGACAGAAACATTGTAACTCTTTGAAACAGCTTTGCCATTGACTGTGACATTTCCTTCTTTAATAAGTTTCTGAATCATAGAACGTGTAAGCTCAATGTCCTGACTACATATCCATTTATCAATTCTTTTTTCACTGTCAGTATTCTCAACAGTAAAAATAAGCTCATCCATCAGTTTCACCCTTGGAGTTCAGCATTGCTTTTCTTTCAGAAATAAACACATATAGTACCATCAGTATACCACCGATAACAACGCAGATATCAGCAAAATTGAATATTGCAAAGTGGAACATCCTGAATTCTATATAGTCAATTACATATCCTTGTGATACTCTGTCTATAAGGTTCCCGATTCCACCTGAAATAATAAGTGTATATGCAGTAAACAAGAGCTTACTTTTGCTTTTTGAACGCAGAACAAACACAGTAATTGCAATAAGGGCGACAATTGTTATAGCAATAAGTAACGTCTGTCTCCCGCTTAAAAAACTGAAAGCTGCTCCCCTGTTTTCACAATATGTCAGATTGAATATTTCCGTATCACCAATCTTTATAACAGATTGGGTTGTTCCCGGAACAAGATTTGTTTCAGCCCAGTATTTGATGTACTGATCTGCTCCGACCAGCAGTACTGTTATAATAAGTGAAATAAAAATCATATTTCTCCAAACCAGTAAAGCTGCTGTAACAATTACAGCCACAGCAGCTTATACTTAAATTATTATTTCATTATCTCCTTTGCGCATCTTTCACATAGTGTTGGATGGTCTTCACAATGTCCCACTGTATCTGAATAAATCCAACAGCGTTCACACTTTTCACCAGCAGCCTTTTCTACACTATATGAATATTCATCGCCGAATATATCACTCTTGAACTGTCCGTCAGTGTTATTTACAATTTCAACATTTGAAACAATAAATACCTTGCAAAGCTGATCCTTGTATTCCATAAGCTTTTTGCAGTTTTCTTCGGACATGCAGTGAATTGTAACCTGAGCTTCAAGAGAAGCACCGATATACTTTTCTGCTCTTTTTACTTCAAGAGCCTTTGTAGCGTCAGCACGCAGCTGATAGATAAGATTCCACTTTTCGATAAATGCATCGTCAACCTTCAGGCTAGTCTTTTCAGGCATCTGATTAAGCATAATGCTTTCCTTGTCATCACCGTCAGCATGAGGCATATATCTCCAAATTTCTTCTGAGGTAAATGACATAACAGGAGCAATAAGTCTTGCTAAAGCACTAAGAATCTTATACATTGCTGTCTGTGCCGCACGTCTTTCAACAGACTTTTCACCTGTGCAGTACAATCTATCCTTGATAATATCAAGATAGAAGTTAGACATTTCGGTTACACAGAAATTATGAATACTGTGAACAACAACATGGAAATCAAATGCATCATAAGCTGCCTTTACCTTTTCGATAAGAGCATCAAGTCTGATAAGTGCCCATTTGTCAAGTTCGAGGAGTTCATTGTCAGAAACCATATCCTTTGATACATCAAAGCCTTCCTCACCATTGGAGAGGTTGCCGAGAATATATCTTGCTGTGTTTCTGATCTTCTTATATGTGTCAGAAAGCTGTTTCAGAATTTCCTTTGAAAGTCTTATATCTGAATGATAGTCAGATGAAGCAACCCAAAGCCTGAGAATATCAGCACCATACTGTTCTGTGATTTCATCAGGAGCAACACCATTTCCAAGAGACTTATGCATTGTCTTGCCTTCACCGTCAACAACCCATCCATGTGTGCAGACAGCCTTATAAGGAGCAACGCCCTTCCATGCTACAGATGTAAGAAGTGATGACTGGAACCAGCCTCTGTACTGGTCTGCGCCTTCAAGGTAAAGATCAGCAGGTGCAGGAAGTCCTCTTTCATCAAGAACAGCAGAGTGAGTAACACCACTGTCAAACCAAACATCCATGATATCCATTTCCTTGATAAAGTCTGTGCATCCGCATTCACACTTTATAGAATCAGGAATAATGTCCTTTATATCCTTAGAGTACCATGCATCAGAGCCTTCTTTTCTAAACAGCTCTGCAATGGCATCAATAATTTTCTCATCGATAATAGGCTTTCCGCAATCTTTACAGTAAACAATCGGAATAGGAACGCCCCAAGTTCTTTGACGGGAAATGCACCAGTCACTTCTGTCACGAACCATGCCCTTGATACGTTCTTCGCCCCATTCAGGAATCCACTGAACGCTTTCAATAGCCTTGATAGCTTCATCCTTAAATCCGTTTACTGAACAAAACCACTGCTCTGTTGCACGGAAAAGAACTGGATCCTTACATCTCCAGCAATGTGGATACTGATGGACAATCTTTTCAAGAGCAAACAATGCGCCGTTTTCTTCAAGATCCTTTGCAATAACCTTGTTTGCATCGCTTGTTGAGAGTCCCTGATACTTGCCAGCTTCAGCAGTAAGAATACCCTTTGAGTCAACAGGCACAACAATGCCAACCTCTGGATACTTCTTGCAGACTTCAAAGTCGTCAACACCGAATCCAGGAGCAGTATGAACACAGCCTGTACCACTTTCAAGAGTAACATGGTCACCGACAATAATCAGTGAATCCCTGCCCATGAAAGGATGTTCTGCAACTATATATTCAAGTTCTTTACCTGTAAAACTACCCTCAGTTGTATATTCTTCAATCTTTGCAGCCTTCATTGTCTGTGGAACAAGCTCTGCTGCCATAATATAGTTTTCGCCGTTAGCCTTGACAACTGTGTACTCATATTCAGGACCAAGACAGATAGCAAGGTTGCCAGGAAGAGTCCATGTTGTTGTTGTCCAGATTACGAAGTATGTCTTTGCAAGATCAAGTCCGAGAGCTGCAAATTTGCCCTTGTCATCCGTAACCCTGAACTTAACGTAGATTGAATGGCATGGATCATTTGCATATTCGATTTCAGCTTCTGCAAGAGCAGTCTGACATTCAGGGCACCAGTAAACAGGCTTCAAGCCCTTGTAGATGTAGCCCTTCTTAGCCATTTCACCGAAAATCTCAATCTGCTTTGCTTCAAATTCAGGCTTTAAAGTAAGGTATGGATCATCAAAATCGCCCCAGACACCAAGACGCTTAAACTGGTTTTTCTGGTTTTCTACATAAAGCATGGCAAAATCCTTGCAGTGCTTTCTGAGTTCAAGAGGAGGAATAGCACCGTTCTCAACACCGATTTCCTTCATTGCCTTCAACTCAATAGGAAGTCCATGAGTATCCCAACCTGGAATGTATGGTGAACAGTAACCGTTCATGTTCTTATATTTTACAATTATATCTTTGAGAACCTTATTAAGTGCAGTACCCATATGGATATCACCGTTTGCATATGGAGGTCCGTCGTGAAGAACGTACTTTGGCTTATCACTGTTCTTCTCAACCATCTTGTAATAAATTCTGTCTTTTTCCCATTCTTCAAGCATTACAGGTTCTTTTTGTGTAAGATTTCCTCTCATTGAAAAATCGGTTTTCGGAAGATTTAAGGTATTGTTATAATCCTGTGGCATTAATTTTTACTCTCCTTGTTTGACTTTATACATGAACAATGCAGTATTTTATAATCAGAATACATTTAAGTATTATGTAATATTACTTATTCTGACCAAATTTAAGATCACTGAAACTGTTTTCAGATCTTGCAGGCGTATCCTGAAACGGAAATGCTCTTTTCTCAAAATGGTTAGAATTTTCAACCATCTTTGCTGAACTGAAGCTTCCAAGGCTTGGAGCAGACTGCTGAACAGATGGAATAGACTGTTCAGGAACTAGCTGTTCCTGCCTTTCTTCAACAGTATTAAAGCTTACCTGCTGAACAGGAGCTTCTTCTTCCTCATCCTCGTCATCATAATCAGGTATTGATGTAATGCTTTCAAGGTGGGATTTATACATAGCAAGAAGGTTTGCCTTGAATTCAGAAACTTCCTTCTGCATTTTTGCAAGACAATCCTTTTCTCTAGTAATAAGAGCCCTTGTATCACCAACAATGCTGTCTGCCTTTGCATTAGCCTCGGCAATAATTCTGTTGGCATTGATCTGTGCTTCGTTAATAACAGCACGTCCCTGTTTCTGTGCGCCGATAAGAGCATCCTTAAGAGCATCCTCATCACGCTTATACTCTCTTACGCTTTCAACAAGAACCTCAATTTTCTTTTCAGATTCTTCTTTTTCTTTCTGATACTTTGCAACATCAGCTGATATTTCTCTCAAAAAGCTGTCAACCTCTTCAGGACTGTATCCTGGTCTTGTCTGCTCAAAACGTTTGTTATTGATATCCTTTGCAGTTAACATTACCTTCACCTCTGATTATATATACTTTTTTATTGTAATATGAATTCTATCTTTTCTTGTTTTTCCACCAATAGAATAAAGTACAAATTTACCATATCCTCTCAACGAAAAAACATCACCCTCTTTAAGTGAGTAAATAACTGAATAAACCTTTTCGTAATTAACGTCAGCACCATTATTTTTTATAAGCAGAGATACTTTCTCTCTGCTAAGATTCAAAGCCAGACTGACAACTGCATCAAGACGCATAGAGGCAACAGTTCCGCTTATCTCCATGTAATTTTCAGTTTTGTTTACTTCAGGATTATCAGTAATATATACTCTTACCCCGACAGATCCGACTTTTGTAATCTCATTTAAAATAACGCTGCTCACGGTATTGTAAACAAAAGCAATGCTTTTACCCTCATTTACTGAAATATCGCCAATCATTTCTCTTTTTATCTGTTTTCCCATGAACGTCCCAAGAAAATCCCTGTGTGTGAGCATATCTGCTTTTCTGTAATCAAATCCGACAGCATCAAAGCAGAATTCTTCCCTTACAATTTCACAGTACTCGCCCGCAATGCACAGTACTTTCCTTTCAGCATTTTCATATCCTCCCCAGAACATGAAATTCTCAAAGTTTTCATTGTTAAGTACCGACAATGCAAGCTTCTGCTGCCTCATATCCAGAAAATGAGTGTATTTGACAACACTTTTATTTCTGCATATGTTTATCAGGTCACTGATTCTTGATACTAGCTGTTTATCCTCGTCACTGAGGCGGGAAAAATATTCTGTTTCAGCAGGCATCAGAGAAACACACCATTATTCTCAAGTTCTCCTACTAGATCCTCTCCCACAAAGCCAACATTATATGGTGTGATAATGAATGTGTTGTTTGCAACAGGCTTAATATTTCCGCCGTTTGCATAAGCAACGCCACCAAGGAAATCTATAATTCTTCTTGTAATATCAGGAGTTGTTGATTCAAGGTTAAGAACAACAGTCTTCTTTGAGTTCAGGTGATCAGCAATCTGCTTTGTATCCTGAAATACTTCAGGTTTTACAAGGATAACCTGAAGCTGAGCGGTAGCATGAATATTGACTACCCTGTTTCTCTTTACAGCCTCGTCCTGATCAAAATCCTTTGAATCCTGTTCAAAGCCAGCATCATTACCCTCATCATCGTCGTTACTCTCGATACCAAAAACTTCCTTTAAGTTATCAAGTAATCCCATATTTTATCTTCCTCTCTATATATTCTCTATTTACTTGTTGTTATAATTTCTAGCACCGAAAAGTCCAGTTCCTATTCTGACAATGTTAGAACCATATTTAATACCAAGGACATAATCAGATGACATGCCCATTGAAAGAATATTTATATCAGTATTTTCAATGTTTCTGCTCTTGTAGTCATTGAATAGATCCTGCATTTCGCAGAAATACTTTTCCGGCTCAATTACAGGCGGAATAGTCATAAAGCCTTTAAGCCTTATGTTTTTCAATTCTGATATCCTGTAAACAAGCTCTTCAAGACCACTTTTCATAATACCTGATTTGGATTCCTCACCGCCAATATTAACTTCGACAAGAACATCCATGGTAATGTCGTTCTTCAATGCCTGCCTGTCAATCTCCTCTGCAAGCTTAATCCTGTCTACAGATTGAATAAGACTGACACTTTTTATAATATACTTTATTTTGTTGGATTGCAAGTGTCCGATAAAATTTATTTCATAATTTCTATTATAAAAATCTTTTTTTTCAAGAAACTCCTGAACTTTATTCTCGCCAAGAAGTGTCAGACCTTTTGAAGCAGCATAATTAACAACATTGTAATCAACAGTCTTTGTTACCGCCATTATACGAATATTGTCATCCGGCTTTCTATACTTAGCCTTTGCTTCTCCGACATTGTATTCAATTTTCTTTATATTCTCATCGATATATGAGTAATTCTCATTCAAAGACTGATTCATCATCTATCCCTGCCTGTCCATCTGTATCATTGCTTTCCGTATCGGTTGTTTCCGAAGTCTCTGCCTGTGATACTGTTGTATTTGTTGTATCTTCAGTATTCTCATCAGAAGAAACAGTTTCAGTTTCAGTTTCTGCAGCCGCAATAAGTTCGTTTATATTTGTACCGTCAACAATAATGTCGTCATACATACTTACAAAACCTTTATCGGTTGTTATTCTTGAAAGGATATACTTATCGTTTTCATAGATAACATCCACTTTTCTGAATGAAACCCTCTGACCGAGAAGTATGTAAACACCTTTTTCATTTGCTGAATTAAATCTGATGGCATCTCTTGAAACCTTTATTCCCTCATAGTCGTTAAGAACAAGTTCTGCTTTTTCAACGCGATGCTGAACAAAGTCATATGTCAGCTTATCGCATGAAATTATGATAACATTTTCCGTTCCATCCTCGGTAGGTTCTATTGATTCCACAACAGCTTCTATTGTATCAGGTGTTGATGAAAATCTTATTCTCACCTTTAAACCCGGCTGAATATTTGTATAGGAACTGCTGACAGCTCCAATCATTTTCCACTTGTACCCGCTGATGATTTTTCCGACCTTGGTTGAACTGCCGTGCATGATTGACTTGTTATCATCAGCAACAACAGCTTTAATAGTATCAACAGAAATATCATCAATATTTTCAAGTGAAAGCTTGTCCTCAAATCCATCTGTATAGCTTACAAAATAGCCTGCATCCTCAACAGTAATGGTATCCTTTGGCTGACGCTGCTTGCTTTCAAGGGATACTATTTCATTTTCAAGCACACCAATTCTGTCGTTATAACTACTTTCCTCTTTAAGAATAATTTTATAGATATTCATAAGTGAAAGGAAGTTATTTCTTTCTTCAAGCAGTTCAGAGTAATCTTCCTTTGCACTCAATGAAGTCATCTGCTGATATTTTTCTGTAATAAGCGATGACATAAACTCCTGCTGTGCAGCCTCGGTTGTTCCAGGACTCTGGGCATTTTCAAGAAGGTCAATTTCATCATTCAGCTTTTTTATTTTCTGATTGATATAAATTGAATCTTCGCTGTCATACACATAAGCAACTACTGAATTTTTTGCTATTCTGCTTCCGTCCGGATTAGGATAACTTAGAACACCTGATCCGTTATATGTAATAACCTTTTCATCTCGTATACATATACCCTTGAAAGGAATTACCTCGGCAGAAGAATACGTAACGGCAGTTTCAGTTTTGTAGTCATCTTCAAACATTAATGTAAACTGACTGAAAACCGTTATCATTATGAAGACAGAAAGAAAAAAGACCAGTATTTTAACTGTTACAGTATTCATGGCAGATCATCAGCCGTTACTTTCGGAATCAAGAATGGATATTGGTTTTGTCGGTATTATTGTAGAAATAGCATGCTTAAAAACAAGCTGCTGCTTTCCTTCACATTCAAGAATTACTGTATAGCTGTCAAATCCCTTTACGATTCCCTTGAACTGAAATCCATTTGTAAGAAATATTGTCAGAGAAATCTTGTCTTTTCTTGCCTGATTTAAAAAGACGTCCTGAAGATTTATATTTTTGTTCATATTATTAGTCCTTTCCGTTTAAATTATTGAAAAAACTATTATTTTCATTATAGCATATAATTTCAGATTTAGCTACTATTTTTTTGCACTCTGCATTAATTTCCTCATTTTTATTAAATCTATCCAATAAAATCCAGTTTATTCGTTTATCACGACGAAACCATGTGAGTTGACGCTTTGCATATCTTCTCGATTCCTGCTTGATTTTATCTATGCACTCTTCGAGAGTAGTACATCCCTCAAAGTAAGGAACAAGCTCCTTATAGCCTATTGCCTGATGTGCAGTTTTGAGATGCTTGCTGTCATAAACTTCTCTTGTTTCTTCAAGCATACCGTTCTTCATCATTATATCAACGCGCATATTTATTCTGTCATAAAGCTTTTGCCTGTCCTCAAAGCTTAATCCTATCATACAGGCACTATAAGGGGATTCTTCAATTCTGCTCAAAACCTTGTTTTCACTGAACTTTATTCCGCTTACTTCATAAACTTCTATCGCCCTTATAATCCTTGTAATGTTATTTGGATGAAGTGCTTCAGCTGTTTCAGGGTCAATCTGACGGAGCTTTTCAAGCATAGCTTCATTGCCAATGCGCTTACTTTCCTCAATAAGTTTCTGCCTTACACTGTCATCTGTGATAACATTATCAAAGCTTATATTATCAATAAGTGAAGAAATATAAAGGCCTGTTCCTCCGACAATAATCGGCAGTTTGTTTCTTGAACTTATCTCACTTATCTTTTCTCTTGCAAGCTTTACATAGTCAGCAACACTGAAAGAATCCTCCTGATTAATGACGCTGATAAGATGATGCGGAACCCCGCACATTTCCTCTTTAGTAGGCTTTGCAGTAGTAATATCAAGACCTTTGTATATCTGCATGGAATCGGCGGAAATAACCTCACCGTCATACAGCTTAGCAAGCTGTATTCCAAGACTTGTCTTGCCTGATGCTGTAGGTCCGGCAACAACTATAACAGGCTGTTTCTTCTGATTTTCCATGTTTGCTCCCAATTACAAAATTCTTTTGAACTGCTTTTCAAGTTCCCGCTTAGTCAGCCTGAACATAACAGGTCTGCCATGCGGACAATATCTTATCTTTTCATCTGCAATAACTTCCTTAACAAGCCCTTCAAGCTCATAAAGACTATTATTGTCATTTGCCTTTATTGCTGACTTGCAGGCAATTGTATGATACATATCATCAAGTATTTCAGGCATAGGATTGTTTTTATTCTCACTTAAATTCTTTGCAATTTCAATGAATATATCCTCTGCTGCAAATCCATCCAGTACGGACGGAATACCACTAACCGTCACAAATGGCTGCTCCTCAGTTTTTACTATAAACCCAAGCTCTGTAAGCATATCAATACTGTCACTGACTGCATTATATTCCTCACAGGAAAGGAGAATTTCAACAGGACTTAAAAGCATTTGTGCTGATAGCTTGCGGTTTCCTGATTTAAGCTTTTCAAAAAGGATACGTTCATGTGCAGCATGCTTATCTATAAAAATAACATCATTTCCATACTCGGCAATAAGATAATTCTTGAAAGCCTCACCTATCATTTTAAGTGGAATCTGCTGGACAGGTTCTTCCACTACAGGCTGTATTTCAGGCTTCTTCTCAAATGCATTATTATTTATATATTTAAAGCTGCTCTGAACATTTTCAACAGGCTTTAAAATCTCAATCGGTATTTCTTCCTGTATGGTTTTCTGCGGTTCTTCGTATACATGTTCTAAATGTTTCACGGGTGTAGCATATACTTTTTGAGTAACAACAGGAGTTTGAGTTTTTACAACCTCATGTACCGTTTCAACTGTATTTGTTACAGCTGGCTCAATAGTCATCTGCTTGTATTCAGGTATTTCTTCAGGGATAGGAGCATTGTAGTTTATCTTAGGTTTTGCAGGCTGTGAAAGTTCTATTTCACATGGCTTTGTATCTGCCATAAGTGCATTTTTTACTGCAAAGAATACACTGTCGAAAATCATCTTTTCGTTAGTGAATCGAACCTCTATTTTAGCTGGATGAACATTAACATCAACGATATTAGGTGCAATTTCCAGATTAAGAACACAGGCAGGAAATTTCCCTACCATAATAGAATTCTTGTAAGCTTCTTCAAGTGCTACTGTGCAAGTTACTGACTTTACAAATCTGCCATTTACAAAATAGTGCTGAAATGCTCTGTTTGGTCTGCCAAAAATAGGTTTTACTGTGAATCCTGTAACCTTTATTCCGTTAAGCTCATAATCAACAGAAATAAGTGAAGCTGCAAACTGCTTTCCGAAAACAGAATATATCGCTGAATAGAGATTACCGTCACCAGGTGTAAAAAGTTCCTGCTTATTATCTCTTATGAATTTAATTGATATTTCAGGATGTGAAAGAGCAATCCTGCTTATCATTGAGGAAATAGCATTTCCCTCTGTAACATCTTTTTTGAGAAATTTAAGCCTTGCAGGAACATTATAAAATATATCTCTGATAATTATTGTCGTTCCGTCGGGACAACCTGATTTTTCAAGGCTTTTTTCTTCTGTACCCTCAATTATATAATGCGTTCCATACTGAACATTCTTTGATTTTGTAAGCATTTCAACTTTTGAAACTGCGGCAATAGATGCAAGTGCCTCTCCCCTGAATCCAAGTGTAAGGATTTTGTTGAGATCGTCCTTATCAGCAATCTTGCTTGTGGCATGACGAAGAAAGGCTGTTGGAACATCCTCTTCGGACATTCCGCAGCCGTTATCTGTAACACGCATGAATGTTACTCCGCCGTGTTTTATTTCCACTGTGACAGACTTTGCCCCACTGTCAATTGAATTTTCCACAAGCTCCTTAATTATTGAGCATGGTCTTTCAATTACCTCACCGGCAGCAATAAGCTCCGCAACTTCTTTTGAAAGCAATTTTACCTTTGCCAACAAATTCACAACCTTTACAGCATTTCAACAAGTTCTTTTAGAAAATACTTTGAATCTTCGTCAGTAAGCTCGTCAACATTTGTCTTTCTGAGCTTTTCAATTATTTTGTCATAGTCCATACTCTTGAATGATATCTGCTCATCATTGCTTTCTGTATGGGTATTATTCTGTTTACCTTTTTCCATCTCTGCAAGAATTTGCTTCGCTCTGTTAAGAACCTTTGAAGGAAGTCCTGCAAGTTTTGCTACTTCAATACCGTAGCTGTCGTCAATTCCGCCCTCAACAATTTTTCTTAGGAACTTTATGTCGTCGCCACGCTTCTTGACTGCAACGCTGAAATTCTTCACTCCCTGCATTGTATCAGCAAGCTTTATAAGTTCATGGTAATGAGTAGCGAAAAGAGTTTTACATCCGAGTGAACGACCACCGCATATGTATTCTGCAACAGCAGTTGCAATGCTTATTCCATCAAATGTTGATGTTCCTCTTCCGACTTCATCAAGAATAACTAGACTTTGCTTTGTTGCATTTTTGAGTATATCAGCAACTTCACTCATTTCAACCATGAATGTTGATTGCCCTGCTGTAAGGTCGTCGGATGCACCTACTCTTGTGAAAATCTTGTCCACAATTGAGATTTTAGCATACTGCGCAGGAACAAAGCAACCTATCTGTGCCATAAGTGTGATAAGTGCAACCTGACGCATATATGTTGATTTACCTGACATATTCGGACCTGTGATAATTGCCATTCTGTTATTGTTGAGGTCAAGATATGTATTGTTAGGAACATACATCTCTTCTGTAAGCATAAGCTCGACAACTGGATGTCTACCGTCCTTGATATCAATAATGCCATCAAGTGCAATATCAGGCTTTGTATACATATTCTTCATCGAAACAGAAGCAAATGAACACAGCACATCAAGCTGTGCAACAGCTGAAGCTGTTTTCTGAACTTTTACAAGCTGAGTAGCAATAAAATCACGGACTTCCGCAAAAATATCAGCTTCAAGAGAAAGAATCTTTTCATTAGCACCAAGAATTTCATACTCTGTCTTTTTCAGTTCATCTGTAATAAATCTCTCGCAGTTTGCAAGTGTCTGCTTTCTGATATATGTTTCAGGGACAAGATCATAATATGATTTTGTGACTTCAATATAATAGCCGAAAACCCTGTTATATCCAAGTTTGAGGTTCTTTATGCCTGTCTTTTCACGCTCTCTCTGCTCAATTTCTGCAATGATATTCTTACCGCCACCGACAATTCCACGAAGCCTGTCAAGCTCCTCATTGAAACAGTCCTTGATAACTCCTCCATCCTTTACAGTAACAGGCGGATCATCATTGATTGCATTTTCAATAAGGTTTGATACCTCTTTAAGTGTATCTATATCATTGTTTAGTTCACATAAAAGCTTAGAAGTAAAATTTCCGAGAAGATTTTTTATCTCTGGAAGCTGTAAAGCAGTAACAGATAAAGATTTCATATCTCTTGGAGTTGCCGATTTATACATTACCCTTGTCATAAGCCTTTCAAGGTCATAAACTTTTGAAAGACATTCAGCAAGTTCCTGCTGCATAACTGATTTTGTACAGAGTTGTTCTACAGCGTCAAGTCGGTTTATAATTACAGCAGGCTTTACAAGAGGCTGTTCTATATATGCTTTGAGAAGTCTTTTTCCCATAGATGTTTTAGTACGGTCAAGCACCCAGAGCAGACTTCCCTTTTTCTCTTTGTTTCGCATGGTTTCACAAAGCTCAAGGTTTCTTCTTGCTGTCAGGTCAAGTTCCATGAAGCAATTTTCATTATGCTTGTTTATAGTTGTGAATCTACCGATAAGAGCCTTCTGGGTATCAGATATGTAGTCAAAAAGTCCGCACACACAAGCTGTTTCTGTTCCTTCCTCATCAAGACCCAGTTCTGCAAGGTCATCAACAGAGAATTGCTTTAGGACAACATCAGATTTCTTTGATACATCAAAGCACTCATCATCAAGCATCTGAACAGAAATATTCATTTTACTCTTTATAAACGAAGTGACAGATTTATATTCAAGAAAATCCTGATTGAAGAGTAGTTCAACAGGATTATACATGGAGAGTTCGTTGATAAGGTCAGTTTCTGCGTTTTTTCCTGACTTTGTGCTGAGATTTACTTCACCTGTAGAAATATCTGCAAAGCAAACAGAGCAGATCTCATTTTTTACGAAAACTGCTCCGATATAGTTGTTTTTTGAATCGTCAAGAAGGTTGCTTTCAGTCAGTGTTCCCGGAGTTACAATTCTGATAACGTCCCTTTCAACAATGCCCTTTGCTTCCTTAGGGTCTTCAAGCTGTTCACAAATTGCAACCTTGAACCCGTTTTCAATCAGCCTCTTGATGTATATTTCAGCACTATGATAAGGGACTCCGCACATAGGAGCCCTCTCATCAAGTCCGCAATCTCTTCCCGTAAGAGTTAGTTCAAGAGTTTTTGAGACAATAATTGCGTCCTCAAAAAACATCTCATAAAAGTCTCCAAGCCTGAAAAACAGTATGTGATCCTTATACTTGTCCTTTACACCAAAATACTGTTTCATCATCGGAGAAAGATTAGAAAAATCTATCTGCATTTTATCAGCCGCAGCCTCCGCATGTTGAGCAGCTGCCTCCGCATGAATGACTTGTTTCTGTAGGGCAGGTTTCTGGATCCTCACCATTTGCAGAAAGAGTAATAACCATGTTGATTTGTGAAAGCATATCATCCATAGCTGTCTTTGCATCATTGAACAAAGCCATGTTTGGGTTTGCCATGATATTGCCGTAAAGTGACTTGATTTCAGAATCAAGTTCTGAAAGCTTTTCCTTGTCCTTATCAGGCTTTGACATTTCAGTATTAAGCTGAATTCTCTTCATATTGAATTCACTTATAAGCTTCTGAAGTTCTTCATCAGAATCATTTGCTTCCTTTGCCTTGTAATAAGCGGCATATCTTTCATCCTGCTGAATAAGTTTTCCAAGTTCTCTTGCTTTTTCGATAACGCTCATTGAATTTATCTCCTTTTTACTTTAGATTGACTAATCTATAATTTCTCCACGGACAGCCCAGTTCATTGTTTTTGTTACAAAAACTGATTTACGCTGCCCTATAAAACTTTTGTCAGCTTTTGCTTCAACAATGATATACTCATCGCTTTTGCCTGTAATATACCCGTCTGTCTTGCTTTCAGAATCAAACAGAACCTCAAGTGTCCTGTCTTTGAATCTTTTATAAGCCTCAACAGCAATTTCTCTCTGCGTTTCAAGGAGCTCTCTCATTCGTTTGCTTTTCTCCTCATAAGGAGTTTTGTCATCAATTTCAGCAGCTTTTGTTCCACTTCGTTTACTGTTTATAAACGAATAAATGTTGTCGAATTTAACTCTTTTTATTATATCCTTTGTCATGAGAAAATCCTCATAGGTTTCATTCGGGAATCCAACAATTATATCAGTAGAAAATGAGAAGTCTGAAATCCTGCTCCTGGCGTATTCAACAATCTCCATATACTTTTCAGCGGTATATTTTCTGTTCATCATTTCAAGAATTCTGTCACTTCCTGACTGAATAGGAAGATGAAGATGCTTGCACACTTTTTCGCAATCTACAATTGCATCAATAAGTTCCTTCGTAGCATCCTTAGGATGTGATGACATGAACCTTATTTTAAAATCGCCGTCTATATCATTTATCTTTCTTAACAGCCCAGGGAAGTCAATATCTTTATCAAGTCCCCTGCCATAGGAATTTACATTTTGACCGAGAAGCATAATTTCCTTATAACCTTCATCGGCAAGACTTTTAACCTCTTTTATAATTGAGTCAGGTTGTCTGCTGCGTTCACGTCCCCTGACATAAGGAACAATGCAATATGAACAGAAGTTGTTGCAGCCATACATAATCGGCACACCAGCCTTTAATGTGCCATTTCTGACAGTTCTAAAATCCTCATTGATAGAAGTATTTGTCTCGCTGATATCGCAGGATACCTTTCTTTCTGTCAAGACATTATATAGAAGCCTTGGAAGCTCTTCAATAGCAAATGTTCCAAAAATCAAGTCAACCTGCTTATAGGTTTTCAAAATTTTCTCAACAATCTGAGGCTGCTGAACCATACATCCGCATATTCCGATTACAAGCTCGGGATTTTGCTCTTTGAGATGTTTGAGTTCGCCAAGATTGCCAAATACTTTAAGTTCAGCGTTTTCTCTTACAGCGCATGTATTATAGATAATAATATCTGCAACAGAAATATCATTAGTGACGCCATAACCCATATCAGCAAGTATGCCTGTTACTTTTTCTCCGTCAATGACGTTCTGCGCACATCCAAAGCTATGCAGATAGCAAAGTGGCGGACTTTCACGCTGACTATTGATGTCGGTGACTTTCTTCATGTAGTCTTTATATGTAAACAAGTATAATCCTCCGTAAACATTTTTACAAGAATAATTATACCACAATATTTTTCAAATTACAATTGCTTGTATTAATTACAATTATGTCTACATTTTGCTTTCTGCGTCAATGGTTTCCTCTTCATTGTTAATAGTAAAACCTACCACATTTTTATAGAATTCAGCAGGGTTGAGAACAATCTTGTTTTTTATAAGCTCTGCCTGATCCCTATCAGGAGCATAGAGAGTAATTCTCATAAGGTCATATGAAGCATCCCTGATAGCACATGTAACTTCAAATCCGTTTTCTGTTTCCTTTATTTCAGATTCAACTTCGCTTTCTCTTTTTATCTTTGCAAAATATGATAAAGCGGCTGTAAGAAGTCTTTTTCTGAAATAGTGCGGAATGTACTGCTTAAAATAATCAGAACCCATACGTCCCTTTTCTTCAAGGACAAGAACATCCTCACCGTTAATATTTTTTCTTGAGACAGCGCCAGTTTTCAATAAATCAGAAAGAGCCTCAGCATAAAAGAAATAGTTTACAACCTCGCTGTCCAGTGCAATTTCAAGCAGTTGTGCTTCTGTTATTTCACGGTTCAGCCTGTCCAGTATAAAACAAAGCAAAACCTTTACTGAGTGAGCTGAACTAAGTTCAACGTCTGTAAGATTAATTATATTTCTTTTTGACATAAGACAAATTCCTTTCGTATTTTTAAAAGCAAGCGGACAGCAAGGCACATGCCCGACCGTCCGGAAATTAAAGCATAACTGCAGATTTATTAAAAGTTAGGATAGTCGAGCATATGAGAAAGAATAGCAATATTTGCAGCAGCTTCAACGCATGGAACAGCTCTTGGAACAACGCAAGGGTCATGTCTGCCCTTGATATTGATTACCTCATTCTTGAGCGAACTGTAATCAATGGTTTCCTGTGGCTGAGCTATTGATGGAGTAGGCTTGAATGCTACTCTGAATACTATTGGCATACCTGATGAGATACCACCTAGAATTCCGCCATGATTGTTTGTCTTTGTCTTGACATGGCCATGATCACCGACATAAAAATCGTCGTTATTCTGGCTTCCGAGCATATTGGCTGTTTCAAAACCTGCACCGAATTCAATGCCCTTGACAGCAGGAATACCAAAAACAAGCTGTGATATGCTGTTTTCAATTCCTTCAAACATTGGAGAACCAACGCCTGCCGGTACATTTGTAACTGCACATTCAATTATTCCACCAACGCTGTCAAGGCTTTCCCTAGCTCTGCTGATATCCTCAACCATTGCGTCGCCCTTTTTATCGTTAAGCACAGGGAATCTCTTGTGCCTTAATGCTATAATTTCATCTCTTGTAATATCACAAGGATTAAATCTGGAATCCTTGACATTGTGAATCTGGGTTATATGCGCTCCGGTATAAATACCCCTACGCTCAAGAATCTGACCGCAGATAGCACCTGCAAATACAAGAGGTGCTGTAAGTCTGCCCGAAAAATGCCCTCCGCCCCTTACATCATTGAAGCCTTTGTATCTTAAAGCTCCTGTGTAATCAGCATGTCCTGGTCTTGCAAGCTTTGAAATGTTTCCATAATCCTGTGAATGTGTATCTGTATTCTGAATAAAAGCAGCAAGAGGAGTTCCTGTTGTTCTGTTATTCAGGACACCTGACATGATACTTGGCATATCATTTTCACGTCTGTGAGTAGAAGTGCTGTCCTGCTTTGGCGCACGTCTTGCCATAAATTCTCTGAGTTCATCAAGATTAATAGTTTCTCCCGCAGGAAGATTATCAATCACAACACCTATAGCAGGGCCATGTGACTCACCAAAAATTGATACTGTAAGGTTATGGTTCCAGAATGAAGACATTATTTTATCAATCCTTTCAGGAGATTTCAAGCTTATTTTTGTCCGACTTAATTTTATGTTTCTAAAATATATACATTGTATATTTATTCACTGATAATTTTTGCACTGCCGCCAAGTTTACAAAACTCCTCAAAGAATGACGGATAGCTTTTATTTACAGCTTCAGCGCCTTTAATGATAACTGGTTCAGTTGAAACAGTTGAGGCAATTGCTGCTGCCATTACTATTCTGTGGTCATTACAGCCATCAACTATACCGCCCGTAAATTCTTTTACAGGTGAAATTTCAAGGCTGTCATCTAATGTTTTTACCTTGCCGCCGATTGCATTGAGTGCGTCAGCAGTTGCAGTAAGTCTGTTGCTTTCTTTTATTTTAAGTCTTTTAGCGTTGATGAGCCTGCATTTACCTGAAGTAAACGATCCAAGAACTGCAAGTATAGGTACAAGATCCGGAATATCCGAAACATCAACGGTAAATGGTTCCATTACAGACTTCATCATATCATTATAACCTATATCATGTAAAATTTCAAGAATCTTTTTATCTCCCTGGGTAGTATTTTTGTTAAGATTGTGTATGCTTATTTCTGAACCAAGCGCATTTGCAACGAAGAAAAATGCCGCCTGAGAATAATCTCCTTCAACTGACTGGTTTGACGCTGAATACTTTTGTCCGCCGTCGATATTGTAAACAACAGATTCACCGTCTTTAGATTCCTTTATCTCAATACCAAAACACTTTAATGCTGAAATAGTCATATCAACATAAGGCTTTGATTCAAGTTTTGATGTAACCCTGATAACAGAATTTTCACTGCACAAAGGCAGTGCATACATTAAGCCCGAAATAAACTGGGATGAAATGTTTCCCTCAATTTCGTACTCTCCACCTTTAAGTTTACCTGAAATTCCGAAGGGCATATCGTTGTTGTAGTCAAAAGTTATACCATGCTTTGACAGTTCCCTTACAAATGGGGTAATAGGTCTTGTCGGAAGCTTTCCTCTTCCGTCAAATTCTGTACTGCAACCAAGCACAGCTGCAACAGGAATAATAAACCGTAATGTAGAACCGCTTTCACAGCAATCTATACAGGCATTCTTTGCAGGTTTTTCCCCAATGCCCTTTATTGTATATGTTGAACCGTCTTCAATAATTTTTGCACCAAGCTGTACCATTGCATTTACAGTAGCTTCGATATCAACTGACGAAGTTACATTTGTGATTTCAGAAATACCACCTGCAAGTGCTGCAGCAATAATCATACGATGTGAAAAACTTTTTGATGACGGAGCATTAAGCCTACCCATAAGCTTTGACGGAATAATTTTTATATTCATTAACAACCTCCGAAGTTTAACTAAGGAACAGCATGAACTTTTCAACTGACATTTTAATAATTTTTGATTCTCCAATATCAGTACAAATAACTATGTTTATATTTCCACCATCACGCTTCTTATCATTAAGGCAAGCATCAGCAAGCTCTGATGTTGCAGGCTTTGTGTCAAGATCGAGATTATATTTTGCTAGGCATGAAACAAGCTTATTATATGTTCCGTCATAGCAAAGTCCATCTTTTTCTGCAATCTGCGTGATAAGCTTCATGCCCTGAGCAACAGCCTTTCCATGTGATACGCCTGTATAGTTATAGTATTTTTCAATTGAATGCCCGAGAGTATGACCAAAGTTAAGGAGCATACGCTCGCCCCTGTCAAATTCATCTGCTTCAACAATATCTCTTTTTATTGAAATACAGCTGTAAATAATATCATCCATTATGGTAAAAATGTCGTCAAGAGAATGTTTATCAAGAAGTTCAAATAACTCCGCTGACTTTATCATTCCATACTTGATAACCTCGCCCATGCCATCAACAAGAATATCCTCGCTGAGTGTTTTAAGCGTATCAGTATCACAAAGAACAATTTTCGGCTGTTTGAAAGCACCTACAAGATTTTTTCCGCATGGGAGGTCAATGGCAGTTTTTCCTCCGACGGAAGAATCCACCTGTGCAAGCAATGTTGTCGGCACTTGTATGAAATCAAGCCCACGAAGATAAGTTGCTGCCGCATATCCTGAAAGGTCACCGACAACTCCGCCACCGAGTGCAATAATACAGTCGGAACGAGTTATATTGTTGGCTGCAAGAAAGTCATATACATCATTCAGGACAGCAGAACATTTTGAAGCTTCACCATGCGGAAATACAAATTTGCATACTTTCAGACCTGCATCTGTAAGAGATTTTATAAGTGTTTCTGAATAAAGCTTATCGACAATATCATCAGTAATGACTGCAAAAGCTTCTGCTGATGTCACTTCCGTGATATATCCTGCGCAATTCTCAAGCAAGCCGCTTCCAATTAATATATCATATTTTTCAGATACCTTAACAGTTATCTTTTTCATATAAACCTCTTTTATCTTATACTAACCGATTCTTCTTCCAAGGAAAGCAGAAATATCCTTGATTTTCTTCATTACATCCTTGAATGCTTCAGGTGTGAGCTGCTGTCCGCCGTCAGAAAGAGCAGACTTAGGATCAACATGAACTTCAATTTCAAGTGCATCTGCACCTGCAACGATTGAAGCAAGTGACAATGGCTCGATAAGATATGTTATTCCTGTTGCATGGCTAGGGTCAACAACAACAGGGAGATGTGATTTATTTTTTAGTAGAGGAACAGCTGAAATATCAAGAGTATTTCTTGTCATTGTTTCAAAAGTTCTTATACCTCTTTCACAAAGGATAACGTTATGATTTCCACCTGCCATAATGTATTCCGCTGACATAAGAAGTTCTTCAATTGTATTTGCAAGACCTCTCTTTAAAAGAATTGGCTTTTCCGTTTTACCAAGTGCTTTGAGAAGTTCAAAGTTCTGCATATTTCTTGCACCGACCTGAATAACGTCAATATCATTAAACAAGTCAAGGTCAGCATAACTCATTATTTCAGTTACAATTGGAAGACCAGTGATTTCTCTTGCCTTTATAAGAAGCTTGATTCCCTCTTCTCTAAGCCCCTGGAATGCATATGGAGAAGTTCTTGGCTTGAAAGCGCCACCTCTGAGCATTGTTGCCCCTGCTTCCTTGCAGGCAATAGCAGTAGAAATAATCTGTTCTTCACTTTCAACAGAGCATGGTCCTGCAATTATCTGCAAAGAACCGTCACCTATTTTCAAGCCACCTGCTTCAACAATTGTATCATCGGGATGAAACTTGCGATTTGCATTTTTATAAGGCTCCTGAACACGCTTGATATTCTCAACGCAGTCCTGCGCCATAATATTTTCAATATCAATTACAGATGTATCACCTACAAGCCCAATGATATTCTGAGTAGCACCCTCTATATGGTTTGCAATTACACCCTTTGCAGCAATAAGCTGTTCAAGTCTTGCAACAGACTCCTTGGACACATTTTTTTTAAGAATAATGATCATTTTAGAAACCTCCTAAATTTTTTGTGAAACAAGCTAAATATGCTAATTATTATAATCTTAAAGGCTAAAAATTAACATGTACTGCTATTTGGTAATAATCTGACAGTCAGGAATACTATTCTGTATTTCCTCAAGCTGATTATATTTATCTGTTACCTTGTATTCAACTCCTGCAATCCAAAGCTTTTTAAGATTGTGCAGCGTACTTACAGGAGAAATATCCTCTATAGGATTGTTTGAAAGTTTTAGCCATTGAAGTGAAGATATATCACCAATTATGGTAATATCAGAGATATTGTTATTATCAACATAGAGTTCGGTAAGGACAGTCATTTTCCATAATGGAGAAATATCAGATATTTTATTATTGTGCAAATGAAGAGTTGTTATTGCTTTCATACCTTCAATGCCTTTAATGTCAGTAATTTCATTATTATTAAGCCTAAGCATAATCATTGAATTAAGCTCTGACAAAGCAGTTATATCCTTAATTTTATTAAACGACAAATCAAGATTTTTGATATTTTTAAGCCCTGCAAGAGGTGAAATGTCAGAGATATTGTTTGAACGCAGATAAAGCACTTCAAGGTTAAGAAGTCCTGAAAGCGGAGTAAGGTCGCTGATGTTGTTCTTGAAAAGTGACAAAGTTTTCAGTCCTGTTATACCTGTAATCGGCGAAAGGTCTGTAATTTTATTCTGATACATATGAAGCTCTGTAAGGTTGACCATGTATTTGAGATCCTTGATATCATCATCTGTTAGATCCTTATTATTGAGCGTCAATGATGTCAGAGATGTACTGTATTCAACACCCCTGATAGTTATTGTTTCAGGGAGATTTTCCATTGCCTTATCTTTAGCTTCAACAGCAATACTTACAGCAGGATTATCTTTTCCGTTTATGTAATCAGCCTTGGATTTCGGAACAAGTGAAGGTTCAGTCTGAGCCTTGAAGGATTCAAGCTCACTTTCAAGCGCAGATACCTGTGATTCAAGTTCTTCCCTGCTTGCTGTAGCAGAAGTTTCAGATTCTTTATTGTCGTCCTTACCGATACCAAATTTCTCAAGCAAAGAACATCCTGACAGCATAAACATTAAAATAGCAGACATAAATAAGCAGATAAACCTTTTAATCATAATAATAACCGTTCCTTTCTGCTATTTATTCCACTCTTGAACCTGAACTGAGTTCAGCTAAGCAAAATTTCTGCTCTTGTATTTGCAGAAAGGAATAAATAGCTGCGTGAAAAGTATTTATCACGCTAAACTTCTATGAAAAAATAAAAAGCCTGTGACATTAATTTAATGCCGCAGACAGAAAAGCGTTATTCAGCTCATTCTAATATGCATTTACTGTATTTGGCAAAATATTTTCGGAGCATAACCAATTAAACGCTAGTCCAAAATAAAAGCTAACGCTGCCAAAAAATATAAAGTAAAATGCATTTAAAACAGTCATTTTATTATATCTCCTGTATAAATTATATTAATTATAGTTCTTTTTGCCTTTACTGTCAATAGTTTTCATCTAATTTTGTCGATAACGATATATAAATTGAGCAGAATAATTCTTAACAATATGAAAGGAATGATAATAACTATGGCAGAGTATAAGAATGATAATCCCAGAGGACATTTTCTCGGACTTGACGATATGATACAGCAGGATATTTCAAGCTATGAATATTTTAACTCCCTGCCACAGAGTATAAGAAGAAGACTTGAAAGTAAAGATATATCTTCATTCAGCGATATGCAGAAGTATGCTGCTGAAGAAATTAAAAACAATACTGGAATTTAAGCATATAATTATATCATATAATACTGATTTCAATTTTAAGTAAAAATAAATCGCTAATAATTATTCTGTTGGAATCAGATCAGCATTTTTAAGAACTGACGGGAAGTGTTTCGTATGAGTTGGTGTGCACAATCCCTTGCCGTATCCGTTTCTATTGCAGCAGCTGCAATCAGTGAGGGGAAAACCCCGGAACAGCTTGCAGTACTCGCAGCAGCTTTTACTCAACTTGGAGATACTCTTACAACAATAGCTATTTTCCAGAGTGAATGTGAAGGAAAAGGAGAGTCCGAAATCCTTGAAGCAACACCGCCGTAAGGTAACCTGAAAATCCTCTGATTCATACGAATCAGGGGATTTTTCCGCTTATAATACCGTTGAATTATTTACATTCATATGAAACCTTACACCGAGATATTCTGCTGATCTTTTACACAACAGCATTCTTTGAAGGAATATTTCAAAATACTCCATAACCGAGGATATTTCATTGTCAATCTTCAGATCAAGTATTATTGCCTTCCTGTCATCAGAAAAATTAACCTTTGATTCCTCAACGGCATAGTTTACCCTGTCGTGAATATCAAAAGTCAGCGGGTCATCATTTCTTACCCTGCTGCGACGTACATCTGTTTTATCTGCAATAATAAGTGCAGCTGAAATAGCATTTATAGGCTGTGCAGTCAACTCATCATGGTTTCCGATTGCAGAAATAATCTTGCATATTTCTGCAGCAGGCATTTTAAGCTTATCAAGCAGACGGAATGCCATTACTGCACCACTTTGTGCGTGATCAATACGGTTTATTACATTACCGATATCATGCATATATGCTGCAATTTTTCCAAGTTCTATTTCTCTTTCATCATAATTAAGTTCAGAAAGAATCATTTCAGTAATTTCTGCAACTCTTCCAACATGGGCAAAGGAATGTTCTGTAAAGCCCTGTGCAGCTACTGCTGCATCAGCATTTTTAATATATGTGTGGATATCGTCATTTTGTGTAATATATTGGAATGTTACTGTACTCTTCATTATTAATCCACTCCTCTCTGAGCTTTGTGGTCTACAAGGCAGATTCTGGATAAATTTCTTATCTATACACTTTTTTCAAAATACCATAATATTATACAATTTTTATACAAATAAGTCAACATATTAATACATAAAAAATTGGTACATTTCGTCAGTTAATATCATTGAATAAAGTTTATTTTGTGATATAATAATATTATTAGTCATAAAATAAAGGAAAATAATTATGAGCCGAAAAGATTTTACAAATGTACTTAAAGTATTACTTCAGATTGTACCACTGATAATGATTGCTGTAATGGCAGTTCTTTACTTTACGTTATTCAGAAACGTTACTGTTCAGGATATCCTGAATTTTACTCCGGAAAATACTCTGATTGCAATTCTTGTAATTTTAGGAATGTACGCTCTTAAATCACTCTCTTTCTTTTTTCCTATGCTTGTAATCATAGTTGCCTCAGGCAGTATATTCCCGCTTTGGATTGCTATACTTGTAAACATTGCAGGGTTGTTTATTCAGGTAACTATACCATACTTTCTCGGACATTTTGCTGAAAGAGAGTTCGTAGAAAAGCTTGTAAACAAGCATAAAAGTGCAGAAAAGCTTAAGCAATTTAAGTCAGAAAACGAATTTTTTATATCTTTTATACTTAGAGTAATAAATATTACACCTTGTGATCTTGTCAGTATGCTCCTTGGCTCAATGAATGTATCTTACAAAAAATATATTCTAGGATCAATGGCTGGAATAATACCAGGAATGATTTTTACAACTATAGTCGGATCAGCATTAGATGACCCGACATCCCCTAAATTCATAATTTCATTATGCGGAGATGTGGCTATTTCGGCAATTTCCATTTTAATTTACTGGATTATAAGGAGAAGAAAACAGAAAAAGCTTAGAAAAGTATAATTATTCTCCTTTTGTATAAAATAACGTTATATTTACAGATACGGCTAATGGTTGAATTTGTATTTCAAACAATTAATGCAAAAGGAGATTTTTATGTGTAATTTCAGTATCGAACGTATTATAGGAAGAGAAATAATTGACTCAAGAGGTAACCCTACCATTGAAGCAGAAGTTCATCTTTCAGACGGCAGCGTTGGATATGGCTGTGCTCCAAGTGGTGCAAGTACAGGCATTTTCGAGGCTCTTGAACTTCGTGACAAGGATGAATCAAGGTATTTTGGAAACGGTGTAAAAAAAGCTGTTTACAATGTCAACACTACTCTCAACATGGCTCTCAAAGGACTTGACCCATCTGATGTAAACAAAATAGACAGTGCATTGATTAATGCAGACGGGACTGAAGACAAATCTGAAATTGGCGCCAATGCAATGCTTGCTGTTTCTCTTGCCAGCGCAAGAGCTGCCGCAACAGCTTTTGGTATGCCTCTTTACAGATTTATCGGCGGCTCCAATGCTGTCATGCTTCCTATGCCGATGATGAATATTCTCAATGGCGGTGCCCACGCTGCCAACAACCTTGATATTCAGGAATTTATGATTGTTCCTAAAAGTGCAGAAAGCTTCAGACAAGGCTTAAGACAATGTGCAGAAGTATACCACAAACTTAAATCTATCCTGAAAGCCTCTGGATATGCCACAGGCGTTGGTGATGAGGGTGGCTTTGCTCCGGATTTAGGAAGTGAAGAAGAAGCAATCGACCTTATTCTGGAAGCTGTAAGATCAGCAGGATATAAGGCAAACGATGATTTTGTAATTGCTCTTGATGCCGCTTCAAGTGAATGGAAGGCTGACAACGGATATTACCTCCCAAAAAAGAAGCTTGCCAAAACCGCTGGTGAACTTATTGCTTACTGGAAAGGTCTATCTGAGAAATACCCTATTTTCTCAATTGAAGATCCACTTGACGAAGAGGACTGGAGTGGATGGCAGAAGATTACATCAGAACTTGGCACAAAGATTCAGCTTGTCGGCGACGATTTATTCGTTACTAATCCTAAGAGACTTTCCAAAGGCATTAACGAAGGCTGTGCAAACGCTATTCTTATTAAGCTCAATCAGATAGGTACTCTTAGTGAAACACTTCAGGCCATAAGAATTGCACATGAGAATGGTTACAAATCAATTATTTCACACAGAAGCGGTGAAACAGAAGACACATTTATTGCTGACCTTGCGGTTGCCATAAATGCCGGTCAGATTAAAACAGGTGCTCCTTGCAGGAGTGAGAGAACTGCAAAGTATAACAGACTCCTCAGAATTGAAGACGAGCTTTACGGAACACTTGATTAATATTAAAGCGGACAGCCTGTTGACTGTCCGCTTTTTATTATCTGAAAGAAACAGCTGCCCAGCCATCCTTTTCTTTCATTTCAATAAGAGTATATCCGTTGTTTTTCATTGCATCAAGAACATCGTTACATCTCTCGCAGATAATTCCTGAAAGAATCAGAACTCCGTCCTTCTTAATAAACTTTTTGAACAATGGACTCATTGCAATAAGGACATCTGCAACTATGTTTGCAGCGAGAATATCATATCCTCCGCCAATTTTTTCACATAAAGTCATATCTGAAATTACATTCCCGCAGTAAGCAGTGTATTTATCCTCAGGAATATGATTCTTCCCTGCATTCTCATTGGCAATCTTTACGCTATTCTGGTCAATATCAACAGCAACAGCACTATCTGCACCAAGAAGTATACCTGCAATTGAGAGAATTCCGCTTCCGCATCCCAAATCAAGCATTTTATCGCCCAGTTTTATGTTCTTTTCAATAAGCTCAAGGCAAAGCTGCGTTGTATTGTGCTGACCTGTTCCAAAGCTTGAAGCAGGGTCTATTTCAAGAATTCTGCGGCTTTCATGTCCGTCATATTTCTCCCATGATGGCTTGATAACAAGCTTTTCACCGACTTCTAGAGGCTTGAAATACTGCTTCCAGTTATTCGCCCAATCCTCTTCCCTGACATTAGAAAGCTCAACAGCAAGTCTGCCAAACTGGTTTTCATTATCTATACCTTTAAGTGCAACCATTTCAGTCCTGATAGATGAAAGCATATCAGCACCCTGTGAATTATTAGCAAGATAAACAGTAACACATGTTTCACATTCTTTTAAATTCATCAGGTCATCATCAATATAATCCCAGTTGCCAGTCTTGTTATTAAGAAAATCTTCAAAATCCTTTGCATCCCTTATTACAAAACCTGTAACTCCGATACAAAGCAAGCAACCACAAACAGGGTCAATTCCTTCTGTTGTTGTATAAATATTTACTTCAGTCCAGTCCATGTTCTCCTCCAAAATAATTATATTATTATATTTTACCTTTTCCCATCATTAATGCAACAGAACTACATAAAAAGCAGCCGAAATAAAATCGGCTGCCCTATTTTATGCTTGTTTTGCTGTGGATTTTGCATATGTATATGCTGATTTACCATGCTTTTTAATAATATACATTGCTTCGTCGGCAGACGCAATAAGCTGTTCAGGTGTACGTCCGTTTTCACGGAAGAACGCAATACCGATACTGCAATGGATTGTAAGCGTCTTTCCGTTTACTTCTGAAACAAATCCCTGCCCGAGAATATCAATGATTTCCTGAGCTATCTTTCCTATATCTCCAATAAGGGTAAGATTCTTTATACAAGCAACAAATTCATCTCCGCCCATTCTTCCTGCAAAGCCCTTTTCAAAGCAGATTTCCTTGAGTGTATCTGCAACAAACTTCAGGACTTCATCACCGCAGGCATGAGTATACTGGTCATTGAAGAATTTGAAATCGTCAAGATCGATAAACAGAAGTGCATCAAGAGTCTTTTTCTCAGCAGACTGCTCCATAGCAGTTCCAAGGTTTTTTATAAATGTCTCTCTGTTGAAAAGCTGTGTAAGGTTATCGTAACAAGCACGCTGAACAAGGTGCATTTCACTCTTCTTTTCACGATCGATATCTGCTATGACTCCGACAATCTTAGTTGGGATTTCGTTTCTGTCATAAAATTTATTAGCCTTAACCTGAACCCAACTGAATTCACCGTAGATATTCTTTATTCTATACTCGCCCTGCATGAAATTTGATGTCTGAATAATTCTTTCAAAATCATGGTTAAAGCGATCCCTATCGTCCTTATGAACCCTTGCCTTATAGAAAAAGCTTTCTTCAAGAGTATCATTCTTTGGTCGGAAACTGAATTGCTTGTTAAAATTCTTTGAAATAAAAACATAATTACGTCTGAAATTTATCTCAAAGACAATATTATTTGTCATTTCAACTATTGTTCTGTAACGCTGTTCATTCTCCATTACTTCATTAAATAATGTATTCAAAGCATTCGAAATATATCCAAACTCATCTTTTGAATCAATCGACAGCTTGGCATTCATATCTCCTTTCTGCTTTTTGTTAAGAATCTGAATAATTGTATCAAAAGGTGAAGTAAACTTAAATACAAAAACTATAACCAGTACTGATACGACAAATCCCATAATCAGACTTGCTAATCTTATATTTGAAATGTTTTTGTTAAATTCACTGATAATGTTTTCTGTTCTTGTTAACCCTACAACAACTAGGCCGCAATTATTTATATAAGAATAATTAAAATATTTGCTTTCACGATTGAATTTATATGTTATGTAATCACCATTTTCAGCATTCTCACCGGCATTTTTAAGAATAACTTCAATTTCTCCGGACAATGATTTCAACTCATTGTAGTCCTGATAATTTTTCAATGAATTATAAGGATGATGAAGCACATTTCCATCCTTATCAAAAATCATAAGGCTTGTATATTTATCAATTTTTATATTAGTAAATAACTGTTGGATATTCATAAGATTGTACTGCTGATAAAGTAAACCCTGCTTCTGATTATCAAATGAATAAATATTTTTTACAATTACAAAATACGGAGTTTTTACTCCATTGATGTCCTTCTCCATAAGGCCTGTAATTCCATTATTCTTAAGGGCAATCTCGTCAAGGCCAATGTAACCTTCCATCAGTTTACCAACTTCAAACTCATTGTCAGAAGCTATTATTACACCATTATTATTGATTACCTTTGTATTAATTACATACCCGCAGGTTTTATTTGTTAAATTCAATATGTTATTGATTTCCTGTGAAGATTCAAAGTTTTCTTCATCGTTGACATTAAAATCTGATTTATTGCTCAATGTAGCATATTTTTTTATTTCAGCTATACTGGAGATTTCTTTTGAACTTGTAATAATATCATTAAATATAAGCTCAACGTTTTCTGCTTGATTTTTAATGGTTCTATCTATATTAGCAACTTGAATGTCAGTATTCAGTCCCTCAAAATAGGAAAAAGCAATTATACTAATAATGATAAACGGAACTAAAGAAAATAGAAGTATCACAACTGTTAATTTAGTTTTTACCTTCATTCTGCTTCCTCCAATAATATGTCTGCTAATCAATCTTTTTTATATTTATTTTTGTTGCACTCAAAGAAATATACATAAACCATAATAATAATAACCGCCGCAACCAGAACCGATACAACTATTTTCACAAAAACCGGAACGCTTTTCTTTGGAATTTCCGAATCATCTGATTCTGTAATTTCACTTACAGATGTAACTGTGGATTCAAGTTGTTCCAGTGTGCTTTCATTAAGACTTTCTTTTGTAATAATTTCATTACTTTCTGAAATGCCAGTCTCGGTCTGAACTTCCTGTGTAATACTTTCAGTAGGTTCTGTTTTATGATTATCCGTATTGCTGTCAGTATTTTCAATTACCTGATCACCGTTAAACTCAAACATATAGACAGTGAGTGGTGAAAGAGTATATTCAAAATCATTACCTGCTATGTCTGTTATTTTATCAACCAGCCTGATTTCTGAATTATGTTCATCAAACGCATAAACAGAAGCACTTACAAATTTAACTGGTGAGTCAATTGATATTAAAGTCTTTTTTTCATTGACATCTTTATTAATAATAACTGATTTCAGTGTTTTCTCAAATTTATCGCTAACAGAAGAGTATACTGAACTGAATGTATCTCCGCCGTTATCAGACTTAACAAGGGTTTCACCGAATGAACTTCCCTCTCCGTCATAGTTGGTATACAGATTTATTGCAGACTTCTGATAAGAACAACTTATATCAGGTACAAGTCCTGCCATATAAACATCATTTGCAGCAAAAATGCCAAGAACATCAGCCTGTGCAATTCCACCACTTATATTTGAGCCGCCACCGAAGCTGTACTCTGAAAAGGAAAGCTTGGTATCAGGATAATACATTCTGATTGATGCCTGTACCGTAGGAATAATTGGTGTATGCTGTTTATTGAGAAGAACAGGTGAACTGTTTTCTGTATAAGTTGAATCCCACAAAGTTCTTACTGACTGGATTCTTTCTGAATTTGAAAGAGTATCATTCCCGATAATTACTGGAGTGCCAACCATTGTATAAGCCTCAGTGAAATAGTGAAGATCCAGTACATCAAGTGTTCTTCTTCCAGATTGTTTTTCAGCCTCATAGAAACTGCTCAGGTAAAAATCTATAAACCATGTGTAATTATCACTATAATTCTGCCAGTCATTTGAGTTGTTCATATTTACATATGAAGAAATATTTCTTACCGATGGACCGAAAACAACAGCATCCGGATCAATATTTTTAACTGTCAGTGATAACTGTATTGATTTACTCATAAGTTCCTGCGCTGTGAGCTGATCAGGTTTTAAAATGTTGAATCTCTGATTCCAGTATTCTGGTTCAGAATCTAGAAAATAGCCATTAAATCCACCATTTGAGGCGTCATTATACTTTGACACAAGGTAACTGATATACTCATCAATATATACCTTGTCATCATTTTTATTTGGAACAAGCAGGTAAGAATCAGCCTTATTGAAACTTGTATTCAAAAATCTGACAATTGAATTTTCAACCTTAACTTCTCCATAAGAATCTGCTGCAACATAACCCATCATAGGCAAAGTTGTAAGCTTCATCGGTATATCATATTTATCAGCTTTTTTCATCAGGTCATAAGCTAATATTCCAGGCTTATCAAGTTCATCCTTGCTATAATCATCTGCAAGAGAAAAATTATTTAAGTTGCCCTTTTCTGACCCGGTATTATAATAGTTTGTTTCCCAATTATATGATGTAAGCAGATTTCCCGGCTGTTTTACTGCATTGACAGTAACATCTGATAAATCCGTATTGTCATTAATACCATAAATATAAGGACTGATCTTTTTATGTCCTTCATTTGGATATATTGTAATTTCAGTGATTTTCTCACCGTTAACATTATCATTTTCTGCATATACTGAAAAATCAGAAAATACTATATTAAAGCTGATAAATGATGTTAAGCAAGCTGATAATATCTTTTTAACAGATAACATTATTTTATCCTCTCAAAACTTGCATACAATTTATAATATGCTCATATAAACATTTTTTTATATTATACTATACCTTCAGTATGTTTGCAAGCATAGAATCAAAACGTCTATAATTACAGTGATTTTAAAATCTTATAATATATATCGGTCAAATAATAAAAAACTTATATGTAATGAGAAATAAAATTATCAAAACAAGAAAATTTACAATCGAGAACACAGCCATATATTTTCCAGTTTCGGCCTCTTCAGAGCTTGAGTATACTTTAAATGAAATAAGACTTGCAAGTGAAGCCATTATTGTACCAAGTCCCCCTATATTGCATCCAAGGATAACATCAGATGCTTTATCAGTAAAACCAGACATCATTACTGCTGTCGGAACATTGCTGATAACCTGGCTTAATGCAATAGATGAAATAAATTCTCTCTCATTAATTATGCTGGTAAGGAATTCTCTTACAGGTTCTATATTCTGAATATTTCCGATAAAAATGAAGAAAAATACAAAAGTCACGAGGAGACCATAATCTGCTTTGAAGAAAAGTCTTGGCTGCGCAATAGCAACAACAATCATTACAGACACAAGCACAACCATAACATCAATGACTTTAAATACTGAAAGCAGACAAAGTACAAACAGAATACAGTACAGATACAAGTATGACTTGTTACTGATTTCAATTTTTTCTTCCTGTGTGGCTTCAACAGTCTCTTTCTTCACAAACATAGATAAAGCAAAGATTATAAACAAGCTTATTGCAAATATCGGAAAAGTTATTTTTAAAAATTCCAGTACTGACATCTCATATGCAGAAAACAAATACAAGTTATGCGGGCTTCCAGTAGGTGTAAGGGCACTTCCAAGGTTTGCTGCAATTGTCTGGATAGTAATTACAAATGGTATGTATCTTTTCTTTGAGGCAAATGTAAGTATTGTAAACGGTACAAACGTTATCAGCGAAACATCATTAGTAATAAAAACAGATGAAAAGAATGTCATCATTACAAGTAAAACAGTTAGTGACCTTGTATTCCCGCACTTTCCTATCAGAATTTGTGAAAAACGTTTGAAAACGTTATTTTGTGAAAAGCCTGCTACAACCACCATCAGACAGAACAATATGCTGATCATGTCTGTATCTACATATTGAATATAATCGGTTACAGGAACAAAAACGCATGAAATTACTGCAGCAACAGCAGAAATGATAAGTATAATTTCCCTCTTGCAGAAGGCGAGGAATTGACTCATATATTCTCCTAAATTAAATTAAGTTAAGTTATTATCAAAAAATATCAACATTGTGTAAACAACAGAAATAAATTTAATTTGCTATATAATGTATAAAAAGGTATCTGATATTATGAATTATCTTATATAATGTTTGCACAACTTATTACAGTATAACATATTAGTTTTAAAAATTCAAGATATTATAAACATATTATAACATAAAATTTCAAAAAAATTTAACTTATGACATAATTACTTATTACTTTACATTCCAGTTTACAGGATTTTCTCCGACGGATTTAAGAAATTCATTAGTTTTTGAAAAGTGTTTACAGCCAAAAAATCCATTATAAGCAGAAAGAGGACTTGGATGTGCACATTCAAGGACAAGATGTGCTGGATTTGTTATCAACTTTTTCTTTGATCTAGCATTTGCACCCCACAGTAGAAATACAATTGGCTTTTCCCTTTGATTAAGCAGTTCAATAACTTTGTCGGTAAATATCTCCCAACCCATGTTTTTATGTGAGTTTGGCTGTCCCTCACGTACTGTAAGAACAGTGTTCATTAGAAGAACCCCGTTTTTTGCCCAGTTTGTAAGTTCTCCGCTTTTTACAGGGGGTATTTGCAAGTCTGAATATAACTCTTTGTATATATTTTGAAGTGATGGAGGAAGAGGAGTCCCATCTTGCACCGAAAAGCATAGACCATGTGCCTGACCTGCTCCGTGATATGGATCCTGCCCGAGAATAACTGCTTTTATGTTACTGTATGACGCCAGTTTCAATGAATTGAAGATATTATTCATATCAGGATAAATTGTTTTTGTAAAATATTCCTCTTTAAGAAACTCACGCAGTTTAAGATAGTAATCCTTTTTGAATTCATCCTGTAAAAGCTCATCCCACTCATTATTAAACTTTACCATAATCATAATCCTTTTCAAAAAGTAATTTAAATATAATCATACAATATATAGTATACCTATTTCTTTTCCTTTTTCAATGCCTGGATCATTAATTTTGAATTTACACTTGTATGTTTTTATGTTTTATAGTATAATATTTGTAATATTTTTGTCCTGAAGCATAGAAAAAGATTGTTCATGTCTTATTTATACAATTACTGAAAGGTTCGCCTCATATGTACAATAAAACCTGCAAGGTTGCTGCAATACACGATTTATCGGGTATCGGAAGATGTTCTCTCTCCGTTATCCTGCCGACACTCTCGTCAATGGGTATTCAAGTCTGCCCTGTTCCGACCGCTATACTTTCATCCCATACCGGAGGATTCGGTGACATAGTTCTAAGGGATCTTACTGACTACATTGAACCTGCTCTGGAACATTACAAGCATCTTGGCTTTGAATTTGACTGCGTTTACAGTGGTTTTCTTGCCTCAATCGGTCAAATTGACCATTGTCTGCGTTTTTTTGAAAGCTATAAACATGCGCTTAAAGTTGTTGATCCTGTTATGGCTGACCATGGAAAGCCATATAAAACCTGTACTAATGAACTGCGAGCAAGAATGGGTGAGCTTGTTGGCATTGCAGATATTATCACACCAAATATTACAGAAGCAGCTATGCTTCTAGGTGAAAATCCTAATCAGCCGTCGCTTTCTTCCTCACAGATGAAAAATTTTCTGCTTAGACTTTCACAGCTTGGTCCTGATATTGTTGTGATAACAAGCGTATATTCAGATGAAAACGCTTACAATATTGGGTATGATAAAAAACACAGTAAATTCTGGCGAGTACCGTATAATGTTGTCGGTGCAAATTATCCTGGAACAGGCGATATTTTTGCGTCAGTGCTTACTGGTTCCATTCTAAGAGGTGACAGCCTTCCTATTGCAATGAACAGAGCTACACTTTTTCTTGAATATGCTATTAAAACAACATACAGCTACTCTACAGATACCAGAGAGGGAATAATGCTTGAAAGCTGTCTTGATTTTCTTACATCAAACCCTACTTTATGTGATTATGAACAGCTGTAATTACTACAAGGAGATATAACAGAATTGAATAATCAGGTAAAGAACTTGAATATAGTTCTGGTTGAACCTCAGATTCCTCAGAATACTGGCAATATATCCAGAACCTGCGCTGTAACAGGTGCAAAGTTACATCTGGTCAAACCATTCGGGTTTGAAATATCAGATAAAATGCTGAAGCGTGCAGGACTTGACTACTGGGATAAGCTTGACATAAGCTATTATGATAATCTTGATGAATTCTTCAATAGGAATGACGGCATTTTTTACTACTTCACAACAAAGGGTAGGAATGTTTATTCTGATGTAAACTACCCTGATAACTGCTATATTGTTTTCGGACGTGAGGATGCAGGGCTTCCTGAAGAACTGCTATATAAAAACAAGGATTTCTGTGTCAGAATTCCTATGCGTACAAACCTTAGAAGCCTTAATTTGTCGAATTCTGTTGCTATTGCAGCATATGAAGTTTTACGTCAATGGGAATTTCCTGATCTTTCAACTGAAGGAAATCTTACAAAATATAGCTGGGATTAGCATTAAAGCCCGGAAAGGAACTGTGATACTATGGAACATAAGATAAAGATAATAACTGACTCTGCATCAGACATTCCCGCAGAATATGCAAAGAAATATAGCATTGAAATATTGTGCTTCCCTGTTGTTATAGGCGACCGTTCTTTCAGGGAACGTGATATACCAAATATGGAATTCTATGAAATTCTAATAAATACAAAGGACTTGCCACATCATTCTCAGATTACAACATTTGAATTTGAAGAGACTTTTACAAAGTATTACAATGATGGGTTTACAGATCTTATATATGTTTCCATTGCTTCAAAGGGTTCGAATACCCATTCTGCTGCTCTTCTTGCAAAGAAGAATTTCTTTGAGGAACATCCTGATGCAAAAGATAAGATTAATATATTTATAATTGATTCGGGAAATTACACTGGTACTTATGGTTATCCTGTAATTCAGGCAGCAGCAAAAGCGGAAAAAGGTATGTCCCCGACTGAAATTATAGCTTACCTTAAAGACTGGTTCTCATGTGCAGAAGTACATTTTGCATGCTATACCCTTGAATATGTAAAGCGTTCAGGCCGTGTAAGTACTGCTGCTGCATTTGTAGGTGAAATGCTTGGACTAAGACCAATTATTAAAATTGCAGATGGCATTTCTTCAACTGACGCAAAGGTAAGGGGCGATAAGGCTATTATTCCTAAAATGGTTGAAGTTACAATGGAAAACATTATTCCTCAGACACCTTATGTTGTTATGACTTCCTATCTTGAAGAAGAGGGCAAGGACTTTACAAGGGAAGTTACAAGGGCTTTGGGATATCCTCCTGAAATGACTTTTCAGATTGGTACATGCATTGCTTCAAACAGCGGACCAAAAATTATCGGCATTGCCTTTAAATCCAAAACAAGAAGAAAGTAGGATTGTTATATGCATAGCTGTGGCACATTACTTCACATATCCAGCCTTCCATCACGCTATGGTATAGGAACACTCGGTAAATCAGCTTATAATTTCATTGATTTTCTTAATAAAAGTGGGCAGAAATACTGGCAGATACTTCCGATAGGCCCAACAGGATATGGGGACTCACCTTATCAGTGTTATTCTGCATATGCCGGCAATCCTCTGCTAATTGACCTTGAAAAGCTTATTGAAGAAAAACTCATATCTGAATACGACCCTGATATAAAATTTCTTAATAAAGCAAATGGTTTTGACAGCTACTCAAAACTCTTCAATATAAAAAATGTTGTTCTGCATAAGGCATGTGAAACATTTTTAAGTACTGACAATAAAAAAAAGCTTAATACATATATAACATTCTGCAATAAAAATGTTGATTGGCTTGATAACTATGCATTGTTCATGTCGCTTAAATATCACTTCAATCAGGTTATGTGGCTTGAATGGCCTGACGATATACGCCTAAGAAAAGGTGAAGCAATTGCAGAATACAGCAAAACACTTGAGAAGGAAATTGAATACTGGAAATTCACTCAGTTCAAATTCTTTGAGCAGTATAACGCTTTAAAAAACTATGCTAATGAAAATAATATACTTTTATTCGGAGATATGCCGATATATGTCTCAGCAGACAGCGCTGATATATGGGCTGACCCGAAGTTATTCATGCTTGATGATAATCTGAAGCCGATAAAAGTTGCAGGTTGCCCTCCTGATGATTATTCACCGACAGGACAGCTTTGGGGAAATCCTGTTTATAACTGGGATGCTATGAAAGTTGACGGCTATAAATGGTGGATTAACCGTGTAGCTTACTCACAGAAGCTTTTTGATCTGATACGCATTGACCATTTCAGGGGTTTTGAAAGCTACTATTCCATTCCAGCTAAGGACAAGACTGCTGAAAACGGCGAATGGGTAAAAGGCCCTGGTTATGAGCTTTTTGAGGCAATAAAAAAAGAACTTGGCGATGTAAATCTTGTTGCTGAAGATCTTGGTTTCCTTACAGACAGCGTGAAAAAAATGCTGAAAAGAACAGGCTTTCCTGGAATGAAAGTGCTTGAATTTGCATTCTATGATAAGGACAGTACTTACCTTCCGCACAATTATATCCAGAATACAGTTGCATATATAGGTACTCATGACAATGATACAACGATTGGCTGGTACAAAACTCTTGATAAGAAAACTAAGAAGTTTGCAAAACAATATTGCCGACTTTCAAAATCAGAGGGGATTAACTGGGGACTAATTAGAACTCTTTATTCTTCTGTATCCGACCTTGTTATTGTTCAAATGCAGGATTTCCTCGGACTTGACAGTAAATCAAGAATGAACACACCGTCTACTGTCGGAAACGGCAACTGGATGTGGCGAATGAAAGAAAGCGATATGTCACTGTCACTTATTAAAAAGATTAAAAAGCTTGCAAAATTATATTCCCGAAGCAATCCTAAAAAGAAAGCTGTTTCTGAAGAAATTACAGAAACAGCAGAGGATTTATACAAATAGCCTGCGGAACGATTTTTGTCCCGCAGGTTTTTTATTTTTTACACGCAAACTTTTCGTTGCCTTGCCTGATATGTTCAGCTAATGGGCATGTATCACATTTAGGCCCTCTTGCCATACAGTATTCCCTTCCAAACAAAACAAGCCTATGGCAGAAATCAGATGATTTTTCGGGAGGTATCACTTTAAGCAAATCATTCTCAACCTTGTGGGGTTCTTTATTCAATGTCAGCCCAAGCCGACCGCAAATTCTTATGCAGTGTGTATCTGTAACAATTGCAGGCATTTTGTGAATGTCACCCATAATAAGATTAGCAGTTTTTCTTCCTATTCCGGGGAGAGTTATTAACTCATCAATGGTTCTGGGGATTACCCCATTCATCTCATAGTAAAGCTTATGTGCCATCTCAACTATGCTTTTTGCTTTTGTTTTATACAATCCGCATGGTTTCACAATCTCTGCAACATCATCTATTTCAGCATCTGCAAAAGCTTTAAGTGTGCTGTATTTTTCAAACAGCACAGGCGTTACAAGATTTACCCTTGCATCTGTACATTGCGCAGAAAGCCTGCCTGCAATTATTAGCTCATAAGGCTGACTGTAAGTAAGTGAACACTTTGCATCAGGATATATTTTTTCAAGACCCTGAACGCAAAGCTCAGCAAGCTCTTTTTTTCTCATAAACAGGCTTTCCCTCCTCATATTAAAAAACGGACAAACATTTTCTGTCTGCCCGTTTATGTATTTATTCTTTATAATATTCTGAATAATTAATAAGTTCGTCAAGCATTTTAGGAAGTTCTGTATCCATGTTTTCATCATTGAACTGACAAGTTCCTACTGCTTTATGTCCGCCACCACCGTATTTAAGCATAAGCTTTCCCACGTCTACATTTGAAGTTCTGTTAAGGATAGAATAGCCGACAGCAGCACTGCATCCCATTCCGCCCTTGCCATTTACAATCCATGCAGAAATATTCTGGTCAGGATAAAGGCTGTAAATAAGAAATCTGTTTCCTGAATAAATCGGATCCACACCTCTTAAATCAGAAATTATAACATCCTTTTCTATTCTTGTATGAGCTTTAACCATTTCCATGAACTTCTCTGTCTGCTCATTATATACTTCAATTCTTTCCTTTACATCAGGAAGATTAAGAATTTCATCAGTTTTCATAGTACGGCAGCAGTCAATAAGCTTTTCCATAAGCTGATAGTTTGAAATAGTGAAATTTCTCCATCTGCCTAGGCCTGTTCTAGGATCCATAAGAAAACCAACAAGAATCCAATCCTTAGGATTCATAATTTCATCCTTGGTAAGGTTTCCTGAATCAACCTTATCAACTGCAATCATCATATCATTGTAATGTGAAAAGCGTTCATTTCCACCATAGTAATCGTAAATAATTCTTGCACAGGAAGGAGCAATTCTGCTTTCTCCATTATATTTCCCTTCAAGCTGATTTCTTTCAAACTCACTGGAATGATGGTCAAACCATAATCCACAGCCCTCTACAAAAGGAACATTAGCAAGGCAGTCATCTTTATTTATTTCAACAAGGCCATCCTGAAGGTCTTTAGGATGTGCAAATTTCCAATTATCAATAACACCTACATCTTTAAGTAAAGCTCCGCATGCAAGCCCATCAAAATCAGAACGTGTAACAAGTCTCATGTTATAACAGCTCCTCGAACATAATTATAGCAATATTATACTACATTTTCTTCATAAACACAATAGATTTTTTCACAAATTATAATAATATTTTTCATAACATTTACTTGTTGAATTCATATTAATATTTAGGATTTCAATAAATTACAAAAAGCAATAATGAAAATGGCTGTTTCTTATGTAAATAAACCATATTAATGCCTGTAAAGGCTTGATAAAATTACAGATTAAGTTCAGATATACAAAGTTCTAACGGTAGTTTAATTAAGTGCATAACTCAGAGTTTGAAAGAATTATCTTTCAAACTTTCTCCTCCCTAAAGTAACTGAAGCAATACTGAAAATTATGAAAACCACAATATCTGCAACAACAATAGTCGAACCTACAGGAGTAGAATACAGAATTGAGATAAGTATTCCGACAACTGAACAAATTACAGATATAATTGCAGAACAGATTATTACCGATCGGAAGCTTTTCAGTATTCTCATTGCAGAAAGTGCAGGGAAAATTATAAGAGCAGATATAAGAAGTGAGCCGACAAGATTCATTGCTAATACTATTATTATTGCAGTGATAACTGAAATAATAATATTGTACATATTTGTCTTTATACCCGTTGCAGCTGCAAAATTCTCATCAAATGTAACTGCAAAAATCTTATTGTACATAAAAATAAACATTATGATAACAACTGCCGACACTATTATGCTAAGCCACAAATCAAACTTTGATAAAGTGAGTATTGAAGTTGAACCGAACAATGTTGTACAGACATCCCCTGATACATTTGCAGAAGATGAAAACACATTCATAAGCAGATAACCTACAGCAAGTGCGCCCACTGAAAGCATAGCAATTGCAGCGTCACCCTTGATTTTTGTATTCTGACCTGTTCTTAAAAGAAGCATTGCACTTATTATGGTAACAGGCATGATTACAAGCATATTATTTGTAATCTTCAGGACTGCCGCTACTGCCATTGCGCCGAATGCAACATGTGAAAGACCGTCACCGATAAGAGAAAATCTTTTTAGCACAAGAGTAGCACCCAGCAATGATGAACAAAGTGACACAAGAATACCTACAATCAGAGCATATATAACAAAAGGATAGGATAAGTATTTTGTAAGCATTTCAAATATTTCAGTCATTTATACTACCCCCTGCAGACATATACAATTTTCCGATGTCACTTTCAAGATAGTCAGATGTTGTTCCAAAGAATTTCTGCTCTGAGGCAATATGAAGTACATGCGATGCATACTTCACAGCAGTGGCTGTATCATGTGAAACCATTATGACAGTAATGCCATCTTTTTTATTAAGCTTTGCAATCAGTTCGTACATTTCATTGGCTGCACGAGGATCAAGCCCTGTTACAGGTTCGTCAAGAAGGAGCATTTTCTGAGCAGCACAAAGAGCCCTTGCAAGAAGAACCCTCTGCTGCTGACCACCTGAAAGGTCCCTGTAACACCTTTTTGAAAGGTCAGAAATATCAAGCTGTTTCATAGTTTTTTCTGCAAGAGACTTTTCTTTTTTAGTAAAGAACGGTCTTAAACCACATCTGTTCAGACATCCTGAAAGCACAACTTCATTAACTGAAGCCGGAAAGTCCTTCTGAACAACTGTCTGTTGAGGAAGATAGCTTATTTCATCAGAATTAAGCCCCTCTCCCAAAGTAATAGTTCCGCTGACTGGAGATTTCAGCTTTAATAAAGCTTTTATAAGTGTACTTTTACCTGAACCGTTTTCTCCGACAATACAAAGATAATCTCCCTTATTTACTGTGAAGTTAAGTCCTTCTGTCACAATAGTTCCGTCATATCCGAGAGCAACATTACTGCAGGTCAGTTGTTTTTCCATATCAGTTCAGAGCCTCTTTCAGTATCTTATAATTTTCTTCCATAATCTGAATATAAGTTTCACCGTTGCTGATGTCATCAGAATTTACAGACTGCATTGAATTAAGGACAAGAATTTTTTGATCCTTATTTTTGGTGTTACTAATAATGGTTTTTGCAATCTGCTGGTCTGATCCGTCTATTGCCAAAACAGCAGGAAGCCCCAGTTCGTCTGTCTTTTCTGCAAGGAAAATAACAGTTTCAAAACTTGCTTCACTTTCAGCTGAACACCCTGCAAATGCTGCATAATAATCTACGTCATATTCATCAACAAGATATCTGAATGGGAATCTGTCACCCACAAGAATTGTTTTTCTTGCGGAATTTTCAACCATATCCTCATACTTATCGTCAAGAGCTTCAAGCTGTTTTATATAGTTTTCAGCATTCTGACGGTATTCATCTGCATTAGCAGTATCTAAAGTCCCAAGCTTTTCAGCTATAGCCTTGCATGTTATTTCTGCATTGTCAAGAGAAAGCCATACATGTTCATCATACTCAACTTCTTCATGATGATGTTTCTCTTCTTCATGATCGTCATCGTGGTCATCATGTTCTTCCATACCCTCGACAACTTCTTCTTCCTTGATTTCATCACCGAGAACATCCATCATATTTATAAAATTAATGTTTTTATTCTTAGCATTCTTAATGGTATCCTCAATCCATGCATCAGACTCACCACCGGTATAAATAAGCAGATTGCTGTCATTTATCTTAACAATATCGTCAGCTGATGCCTGATAGTTATGAAGATCAGTACCATTCTTCAAAAGAAGAGAAACTTCAATATTTTCATTGTCTTTGACAATCTGTTTTACCCAGTCATACTGAGGGAAAATTGTACACACAACACTAATTTTATCTGAATCAGCTGTAGAAGTGCTATCTGATTCTGTTACACCGTTTGCCTGTGAAGGTGTGCATCCTGCAAATAACCCTACTGATAAAACAACTGTTATTAATAAATTAAATATTTTTTTATCCATAATGCCTCCAAAATTATAATATACCTTTATTTTTACCATTAAAATACCATATTAATCCTTTAATATAAGGATAATCCCCTGCAACTCATACAAATTCCATAAATAACTGTCTGGTCGTTGTTAATAACGAAATCAGTACCCTCAGACAAAAGATTATGAATCTTATCGGTAATATCATTATTTAAATGAATTAGTTTCCCACATAATGTGCATTTAAGATGAATATGTGAGCAATGAGAACCACAGCCTGCAATCTGATAAGAAAAATGCCTACTATGTCCCTGAACAAATCTTTTTACAATACCATCACTTACCAGCCTGGTAATAATTCTGTAAATTGTGCTTTTTCCCGGGGCTTTCTCTATATTCTCAAATGCTTCAACTATTTCGTTTATTGTAAACTGCTTTGAATTATTCTGACTCAGAAAATCAATAACAGCCTTTCTTTGTACTGTATTATAGCTCATTTTATACTCTGCTGTTTACAACAGCTCTCCTTTCAGGAAGTTTTAAGTCAAATCGTACTAAGTTATATGTACGTCAGCATTTTTTTAGATATTAACAATATTAATATCAATTCTTAATTACAAATTGAGAGTAACTCTCATATCAGTATAAACACTTTGTTTTAATTTGTCAAGAACATCCTTTTAAAATATTTTACTATTTTCAGATAATAACTTACTGTATTTAGCATATTTTACTGCTTTAATATACAGATTAAATATTATAATTGATAAAAATTTAACTTGATTTTCTGTGCAAAATGTAGTATAATGTCGTTGTATGTGATAAGGAAAACTTTATTTTCCTGGATTCAACATAGATTCTGAAAGGAGTTAGTACTAATGATTTATTCTCATGAAGTCGAGAGAATGTGTCCTCTCGCAAAAGGTCCTAAACACGGCCCTGCTCCAATCCCTGAAGAAGGCGCTTGGGTTAAGGCTTATGAAGTAAAGGACATTTCCGGTCTTACTCATGGTATTGGCTGGTGTGCTCCTCAGCAGGGATGCTGCAAACTTACTCTTAATGTTAAAAATGGTATTATTGAAGAAGCTCTTGTTGAAACACTTGGTTGTTCAGGTATGACTCACTCAGCTGCTATGGCTGGTGAAATCCTCCCAGGCAAGACAATTCTTGAAGCTCTCAATACAGACCTCGTTTGTGACGCTATCAACGTTGCAATGAGAGAACTCTTCCTCCAGATTGTTTACGGAAGAACACAGACTGCTTTCTCTGAAGGCGGACTTCCAATTGGCGCTGGACTTGAAGACCTCGGTAAAGGCCTCCGTTCACAGGTTGGTACAATTTTCTCAACAAACGCTAAGGGTGTTCGTTACCTTGAAATGGCTGAAGGCTACATTCTCAAGGTTGCAATTGATGAAGATGATCAGGCTTGCGGATATCAGTTCGTAAAGCTCGGCAAAATGCTTGAAGACATTCGTCACGGTGCTGATCCTAAGACAGCATATGAAAAGAATGTTGGTACTTATGGTCGTTTCACTAAGGAAGACGGCGCTGTTAAGTACATAGATCCTAGAGAAGAATAAGAAAGGCAGGTAGATAATAATGGCTAAATTTGAAGGTCAGGAAAGAAGAATGCCTAAAATCGAGGCTTGCCTTGCTGAGTACGGCTTCAAAACTATTGACGAAACTGCAGATTTCTGCAAATCCAAAGGAATTGATGTTGAATCCATCGTAAAGGGTGTTCAGCCTATCGCTTTTGAAAATGCTGTATGGGCATACACACTCGGTACCGCTATTGCTCTTAAGAAGGACATAAAGAAGGCTGCTGACGCTGCTGAAGCAATTGGTTTAGGTCTCCAGGCTTTCTGTATCCCTGGTTCGGTTGCTGAACAGAGAAACGTTGGTCTTGGCCACGGTAACCTCGGTGCAATGCTTCTCCGTGAAGAAACAGACTGCTTCTGCTTCCTCGCTGGACATGAATCATTTGCTGCTGCTGAAGGTGCAATCGGTATCGCAAAGACAGCTAATAAGGCTCGTAAAAATCCATTAAAGGTTATCCTTAACGGCCTTGGCAAGGATGCTGCTATGATTATTTCAAGAATCAACGGCTTCACATATGTTCAGACTGATTATGATTTCACAACAGGCGAACTCAAGATCGTAAAGGAAAAGGCTTATTCAAACGGTGACAAGGCAAAGGTTAGATGCTACGGTGCTAACGACGTTCTTGAAGGCGTTGCTATCATGAAGTATGAAAAGGCTGATGTTTCCATTACAGGTAACTCAACAAACCCAACTCGTTTCCAGCACCTTGTTGCAGGAACATACAAGAAGTGGGCTATGGAAAATGGCAAGAAGTACTTCTCTGTTGCTTCTGGTGGTGGTACAGGCCGTACACTTCACCCAGATAACGTTGCTGCAGGTCCTGCATCTTACGGTCTTACAGACTCAATGGGTCGTATGCACGGTGATGCTCAGTTCGCAGGTTCTTCATCTGTTCCAGCTCACGTTGAAATGATGGGACTTATCGGTATGGGTAACAACCCAATGGTTGGTGCTACTGTTGCTTGTGCTGTTGCAGTTGAAGAAGCTAATAAGTAAGATATTATCTTGCAAGCCACGCTAAATGGTTGTTTGTAAACGTAATTAACAGTACCGGAATGATGTAAAAAGTGTATTATTTGTATATTATTCATACACTACTCATACATCCGCATTCCTACACTTAGAGTAAAGTAAAAACGCTATTCAATTGATAAGCATCTTTGGTTGCTTTCATTGAATAGCGTTTTTTATTTTTTACAAGCTATTTTATTTTTTTCACTTCCTCAAGAAGCCAATTGGTTTCTCTTTTAGTATATACTTTTTCTGTTATGTCGTTTATAGTGTGACCGACTATATATTTTATGGCGTATTCGTCAACTCCATATTTTTTAGCCATTGTTATAAAATGCATTCGACCATCATGTGGTCTATGTAAAGAATTTAGATTTAGCTCATCTCGAATTTTACAAAAACGCTGAAGATATTTATCGTATGTAAACATCAAACTACTTCTATGGGTTTTTGTATCGGTGCAGTTAATAAGATATTTGCTTCCTAGATCAGTTGCTTCTTTATATCGTTCTAATATCAAAGATTTTATTTTAGGATGTATAGGAACAATTCTATTAATTCCAGCCTCGGTTTTCATACCGCCTACAAAAGTATTATTGCTAAGATTAACATTTTCAATTTTTAGTAAACCTAGCTCCTGAGGTCTCCATCCAGAATAGCATTGTATGAGAACGACGTCGACATACTGTTTTATATTTACATTATCCCATAGCTTCTGCATCTCGTCCTCTGTAAAAGGCATATGCCCTCTCTTAGATTCTTCTTTTTCTTTAATTATGTCGTCGGAGACACTAAATGTTCGTGCGTAATTTCTATCTACTATCTCATATTCGAGGGCGTAATCAAATAAAATGTTGAACATTGATTTTATTCTAGCTTTAACTCCTGCTGTTGGACGTCTTTCTTTTCCATCTACACTTACCATACCATCGTCCATGCATCCTTTTATATGTCGTGCACGTACGTCTGAAGCCCTCATATCATATATTTCCGAGCAATACATCCAAGCAGATTTTATCGTTCTGATACTTGACTCTGATTTAAGAGTATTGAAATAATACTCAGACCACTTATCGTATAATTGTTTCACGGTAATTGATGGTTCCAAATTATAAGGATTTTTGTTATATTCAAGCAATGCTGCATACGCATCGTTATAAGTCTCAAAGTATGATTCAGGTTTTAACGGTTTACATATAGGTCTTCCTTTTGAATTTTTACTGACTGTAACCATGGCTCTAAATGGTTTTCTTAAGTTTCGGTCCTTTATTTCGCTAATCTGTCCAAAACCATTTGGAAGCCTTCTTCGTTTGTTTGATTTTTTTGAGGTTCGTGTAATTACATTTGGTTTGAATGGGTAACCACAATGTGGACACGAAATTGCTTTGTCGCTAACTTGTAGTTCACATTCTGGGCATTTTATAAGCACAAACATTTTTCCTTTCTTCGTTGATTTGTTTACCAATAATAATATATCATAGTGTAGGAATTGTCAACCCCTACACTTTATTTTTTAAGCGTCATAGTTCTAATCTAAATTAAAACGAGGACATATATGATCAACAACGGCTTAGAAATTTGCCCCTGTTGTGGTGGTAAATTGAAACGACATGGTAAAGTATCAAGAATTGTACGGACAATAGGCGGAAAAAAATACAGAGTATCTGTACAAAGATTTATTTGTAGTTTATGTGGATCAACGCATAGGATGCTACCAGAATATTTGACACCTTACAAACACTATGAAAAGGCAATAATAACTGGGTTTCTGAATGGAAGCATAACTTCTTTTAACCTAGATTACGAAGATTACCCTTGTGACTCAACAATTTATAAATGGAAAATTTGGAATAAATGTTAATGTCCACCTACTTTTATTTAACAAATGGCTATTTGTGGTATAGAATAGCAGTTAAAAGGAGGTAGTTGTTAAATGAATGAAGAACTACAATTTGCAGAGGGTTCTGTCCCAGTTTCTATTACCGCAAAAGTGTTTGGAAAGGATGCTTCTTGGGTTAGGGCTGGAATAATATCTGGATGGTTACCAATCGGAAAGGCAACCAGAAACGGAAAGCTAATTACAAGTATCGAAGAGATGAACTCAAAGTACGGGCGTATAAACTTTTATATTTCACCAAAAAGACTTTGGGAAGAGACTGGTTACATATGGAAAGGAGATAAAAATAATGGGTACTGTCGTACGCTCGGAGATATCAAAGAAGAACAAATACTGGATTGAAAAACATAGGTATTATGAACTTAAGCATTTTTGTCTACAATATCCTATTTGGAAGAAAGCATATTTCGCATTGGACGGTTTATCAAGAAATTCATCAAGTCTTATAAAAATACAAGATACTAACGAAATAAACAATCCTACAGAAAGATGTGCTGAATCAAAAATATTCTATTCTAGATTAACGGAAATAATTGAAAGAGCCGCTATAGACACTGACAAATTACTCTCTACTTATATTTTAAAAGCCGTTACTGAGGGACTTACGTACGATTATCTTAAATCTAGATTAGAAATTCCATGCTGTAGAGACACATATTATGAACTATACCGAAAGTTCTTCTGGATATTAAATCATGCGCGAAATTAACATGCCCTTTTATGAAAGGAGGCGCTATTTATGAAAATATTTATAGCTAAGAATCCGAAGCAATTAGATTTATGCTTAAGGTTATTATATGCTGAACGTATACCATTTACCGTTGGAATTATTGAAACCAACAAAAAGAAAATTGTATATGAAGTTATGACATCTATAAGTGATGAAAAATCAAAAGAGCTTCAGGAAAAGTATAGGATACTTATCTCATAGTAGCCGAATTTCAAAAGGTCATGTTAATAACATGGCCTTTACTTTTTATAACCAATGATATATAATAAATGCAAAGGTGGGATTATTATGAAAGTCGATGTTATTGAGTATATAGAAGATGACGGTGGTCGCTTTACTCATCGAACAGAAGAGAGAACTTATCCTAATTCTGAAGGGCGACATAGTGATTTATGTATTGCATGTGGTTTTCCGACATATCCTGAATGCCGCAACTTTTGCAAACAACAAGGATATACCCTAGAAAACGATAATAATAATTAAAATTATATAAGGCTTGGAAAATCCAAAGCCTTATTTTTTTTTTGCTGAATACATAACACAGGTTACACAAAACTATGCTATTTTTATACAAAGAATAGTCAAAAGGAGGAAACATGTTACTTTATATTTTGATGTTGATTATAGGCGGTCTTATCGGTTCGGTACTTTCAAAGATGATGTTAAGTCCTAAAAATGCAGGTACATTAAAGGTTTGGCATGACGGCAAAGAATCATATTTGTTTCTTGAGTTAGACCAGAGTTTACATAATGTAGAAAATTCTACGTACGTGACATTCAAAGTTGACCCTAAACAAGAAGACACGCACAAATAACAACTACCTTTATGGAATGACAATTTCTAATATTTATATTTGAAAGGAAATGATAGTATGGTCGAACACAACAATCCAACAGATTTGTTAGAGGAGAACTTAACCAAGAAACTTGAGGAGTTATCCAGCGCAAAATGTGGAGCACCAGATTTTAACGCAACGCTTGAATGTGTAGAAACACTATACAGACTTAAGATCGATGAAGAAAAGAACCGAGCTGAAATTGAGTTGAAGTATCATGAGTTAAATCAAAATCACGCAGACAATGTGATTGATACAGAAGACAAAAATAAACAGCAGAAGTTTGACATCGGGCTTAAAGTGGTAGGTGCAGTAGCATCAGCGTTGTTTTACACTGGACTATATTTGTGTGGTATGGCTTACGAGCAACACGGAAGTATCACTACAAAGGCAGTTGGTGGAGTTATAAGACAGATGCCATCAATATTTAAGAAACAGAAATAATTAGTATGAAGTTTAAAACTAACGTTTATAGATGATAAAACTATGATTATTTTCTTGGTGGTGGACTTTATTGTGTCTGCTATTGTTTATACAATTCTTGAGATTAAGATTCGTGCACGGTATTTTAAGGATTTGAATTCCTTAAAAAAACAAGAGACACCTTCATATATTACCATAACCGGAAATGATTCTATCAAAACACTTCACAGTAAAAAACGGCAGAATACCAGAGATGACGACATCAATACAGCTTCAATATGCCTAATTGATATTTTCGAAGAGTTCCTTGACAGAAAAGGTACCCAGATAAAGAATGATGACCGTGAGGGCGAGTCTGATGAGGCAATTATATTTGGTGAAGATTACTACTATCTTGAAGACAGGGTTAAAGAAAATCTCAAACAGTACATGTAACTCGCATGTTTAATATATTATTAGAAAATGAACGTAAATTAAAGGAGAGAAAAATATGAAAATTATATTATTTTCAGGAAAAGCTGAATCAGGCAAATCTACCGCAGCAAAACAGTTAAAAAAATTTCTTGATAAGACATCAATTCGTTCGGCTATTATACCTTACGGCCATTATGTTAAGGACACGGCAAGCTTAGTGTTTGATTGGGATGGTAAAAAAGATAAAGCCGGCAGATCTGTTCTTCAGTATGTTGGCGATATAGTAAGGGCTAAAGACCCACTTTTTTGGGTAGACACCGTTATGCGTCTCGCCGAAGTTTTAGATGATGCTCTTGATTGTATTATTATTGACGATTGTCGATACCCAAACGAGCACACTAGCTGGCTTGAAAAAGGATACGAGACTATGATTATCCGAGTAGAACGGCCTGGCCATCTAAACGAATTAACAGAATTACAGAGAAATCATTCTAGTGAGACAATTATGGATGATTACTCATTTAATACTGTTCTGACCGCTATGGACGGAGAAGAACTCAACAGTCAGGTTCGTGGGTTGTTTATGCACGATACATATTTACACAACTTGCTTGGTCTAAATAATGTAACTGGTCTTTGGGCGCAGATAGTAAATGAGGTGTAAAAATGATATATACCTGCTTTGCTAGTTACTGTGATAGATGTGAACACTTTGAAGTTAAACAAGATGACTCGCAAAGTTTTGCTGATGGTAAACCATATTCCAGCAACTTTAAATTACGGTGTGAGCATGAGGATATTTGTGCAGACCTATACCACAGATTAACAAATGATGATGTAAGGAACTCCAAATGTTATAAAAGAAAAATAAAGGAGAATAAAAAATGAAGATATTTTATCATGCAGATGCAGACGGTAAATGTTCAGCTTTTATTGTTAAGTATTACGCAAAAATTGATATGAACACAAATTTAGAGTTCATTGAAATGGATTATGACAAGCGATTCCCTATTGAACTGGTATCTAAGGACGAGCCAGTTTATATTGTAGACTTCTCTATTAACCCTGATGAGATGAGAAACCTGCTTACAATTACAGAGAACGTAACATGGATTGACCATCATATTACAGCCATTGAAAAATACAAAGACTTTGAACGTAAGATTCGAGGGGTTCGTATAGATGGTATTGCAGGTTGTATGCTTACATATATTTATCTCAGATATATGACTCGTGGCAGCAACGGAGATATTAGTGAATTTAAATATACTATGGTTGACAATTTTATACCGTCGTGTGTTGACTTCATAAGTCAGTGGGATTTACATAAGTTCAAGGATGAAAAAAGAGCACGATGTTTCATGTTGGGATTTAATGCACGAGACTTCGGTCCAAACAGCAGAGAATGGTATAAAATTCTTGAGTTCAACGGTAATGGTATAATTGACGAACTTATACATGAGGGAGAGATTATGCTTAAGTATCGTGATTCATGGGCTAAGACATATATGGATAAGTTCGGATATGAAACCATATTTGAAGGAAAGAAATGTTTAGTCATAAACCTCGGGTATTGCAACAGTGATTTCTTCAAGTCCATTGACAGAGAAAAGTATGATGTGGTTATTACTCATGCGTTCAATGGAGAACTCAATATAGTACGTATGTATTCTGTCAAGGCTGACGTCTCTCAAATTGCTAAGAAGTACGGTGGAGGAGGCCACATACACGCTGCAGGATTCCAGTGTGAAAATCTTCCTTTTGAGAAATTACGTACTGTAAATAAGTAGCATTTTATAGAAGATTAGCCAGTGTTAAATACATTGGCTTTTCTTTTTTGCTATATTTAGGTTAAAATAATGGATATTTTTTTGCCCACTTTTAAAAAAATATTTGGGCTTTTGCCCACTTTTATTGGGGAACTTGGCCAATTCATGCAACTCACGTACAATAATTGCTGATAATTCGGTTAAAAATCTGGCCATTTGCCCACTTTTAGCCCACTTTTAAAAACAAAAGTGGCCACGGAAAAGCAGTAAAAACAGGCTATTTTAGGGTGTTTTTAGCTATATTTTAATGATTTTTTTAAAATTTGCCCACTTTCCCACTTTTTCTTCTTATTTAATTGTGATAAAAAAATAATAAATATATAATAGTTGGTAAATAAAAGTGGGTTTTTGGCCACAACACAAAAATATTACAAAACACTGTTAATTTTGGAAATGTTGTGATATAATAGTTTCATCAAATTATTGGAGGACTTATGATGAAACGTAAATTTATATTAACATTTATAGTATTGACTATTTTAATGTTGGTAGGTTGCACAAACAAAAATGATGGCAAAATTAAAATGCCAAATGGTGTGAATGCATACGAGGGTGCTAATTATCAAGAGGTTGTTAACGAATTAAAAACTGCTGGTTTTACAAATATAAAAACTAAAAAGATGGACGATGTGGTGCTTGGTTTTTTTGCAAAAGATGGCGAAGTTGAATCTGTATCAATTAATGGCAGTACTGTTTTTAGTAGTGACAGCAGGTTTGAGAGCAACGCCGAAATTATTATTACATACCATACATCAAAAGCTAATGAAGAAGAAAATGATGAACCGACAGAACAGACTGAAGAGACAGAACAGAAAGAACCGACAGAACAGACTGAACAGACTGACTTGATATCCAACGAAAAATTAACAATTGATAATTGCGAAGACTTTGCTAATATACTTAAGTGCAGTAGCGAATTTGATTCGTCTTATTCTACATTTGCAGAAACATATATAGGACAAACCATAGAATTTAATGGATGTATTACTTATTTAACTAATCATGGAGATTATAACACAAGATATGATATACTCATTAGCGCTGGAGATTATGTTAATGCTGATACTGCAAACCCAGGCCCTATATTTAAATTTGAGGATGTAGGTCTTAACGATCTAGGAATCAAAGATTTATATTTGCCGGATTATGTTAGTGTCGGAAATAACATTAGTATTCAAGCAATAGTTATTGAGTTTGATGAAAACTCTGGTATTTTTAAATTAGCCCCTGTTTTGATTGAATCTCGATAATATAAGCTAAGGAGGATATTTATAAATGAAACGCAAAGATACTTTGGACTATAATCAATGCTATCCAAATTGCCCTATGTGTGGAACTACAATGGAATACGGCAGTTCTGATTCAGAATTTAAATGCCCTAGTTGTGGGCACCGAGCAGACATTATAGACGATGATGATTGCAGCGGAAACGGTGATATGCCATTCGTATGCACCACTTGTGGAGGTCCTTGGCCAAGCTGCGAAACAAGTTGTAAGATGTTTGACGACTAAAATCAGCTACGCGAAAAAAACATACCCTTTTATGAAGAGAGAAGATTAAAACGCGCATTACGTTTTACTTCTCTTTTTTCTTTTATATTTTTTCAGAAAGGAGTCCATTATGTTAGAATCTAGATTCAAGACAAAGTTAATATCTGAGCTCGAAGAATTGTTTCCAGGATGTCTTATATTTCATCTTAACCCTAACGAAAGGCAAGGTTCTCCTGACTTATTGATTTTGTATCGTAAACGATGGGCTGCCTTGGAAGGAAAACAATTTGGGCGTGCTTCGAAAAGACCAAATCAGGACTATTATGTTGACTTGATGAATGAAATGTCATATGCAGCATTTATATATCCTGAAAACAAGGAGGAAATTTTAAATGAACTTCAACAAGCACTCAAACTATGAAGGCCTACATGCATTTCTCGGCGCTAGTAAGTATCATTGGATAAACTACGACGAGGATAAAATTGTAGATTCTTATGTTAAGTCTGTTGCTGCAAGAAAAGGTACCGAGCTTCATGAATTTGCTGCTCAGTGCATCAGATTGAATCAGAAGCTACCTAAGTCCCGCAAAACAATCAATATGTATGTTAATGATGCAATTGGTTTTAAGATGATTCCAGAACAAGTTCTTTTATATTCAGACAATTGTTTTGGGACAGCTGACGCCATATCATTCAGAGATAACATGTTAAGAATCCATGATTTGAAGACAGGAACCATTCCTGCACACATTGAGCAGCTTGAAATATATGCTGCCCTTTTTTGTTTGGAGTATAAAATCAAGCCATCAACAATCGATATGGAACTTCGTATTTATCAGAACAATGAAGTGCTTTACCATATTCCAGAAGTCGATGATATTGTACAAATTATTGACAAGATTGTTTCGTTTGATAAACTCCTAAATAAAGTTAGAGAACAGGAGGTATAACAAATGATATCTGACAAACCATCTTTAGATTCTATATTTGCTGAAATATTCAAAGAAGATGATAGTCTTGAACATATTGGAATGCCAAAACGTTCTGGTCGTTATCCGTATGGTTCCGGAGATAATCCATATCAGCATAGTGGAGATTTCCTTAGTAGAGTTCAGGAACTTAAAAAGTCTGGACTTACTGAAAAAAATATTGCCGATAATTTGGGGTTATCTACAACTGAACTTCGAGTACAGAAATCCTTAGCTAAGGATGAAAGAAGAAATCTTGAAGTTGCAACCGCTAAAGGTTTAAGAGAAAAAGGGTACAGCCTAAATGAAATAGCAGCTAAAATGGGTTATAATAATGACTCATCTATCCGTTCTTTACTTAATGAAAATTCCGAAGCAAGAATGAATCAGGCTAAAAGTACTGCTTCTTTCTTAAGAGAACAGGTAGATACCAAAGGAATCATCGATGTTGGTGTCGGTGTTGAAAGAGACCTTGGTGTATCAAGAGAAAAACTCAAAGAAGCTCTCTATATTTTAAAACTTGAAGGATATGAAGTTTATGGCGGTGGTATTCCTCAGGTTACTAATCCAGGTAAACAGATAAATGTTCAAGCCCTTTGCCCTCCTGGAACAGAACACAAAGAGATATTTGGATTCAATAATGGAGAAGCTAATATTCATAGTATTAATGAATTTGTGTCCCATGATGGCGGTGAAACATAATCTTGTCGTTTATCCAACTAAAGAAAAAAGGCTTGTACATATTATCTTTACGCTCTGACTTATTCCACATTTCAGAAAAGTAATTCAAGCCATTAGCAGTGGATTCAAGAATTATTTTTCCATTAGGTTTTAAAGCTTGTTCTATAGCCAGTAATTGTTTATCAACATTATCTTTCATAAAAGCGACTTCTGATAAATGGGCAAATCGGATTGTTAAACCTCTTGCAACATCTTTACTTCCGCAAGTAGCACAAATAATTCTGCTACCGTTTACAAATTTAAGTTCTTTTTTGTTATTAGCAATAAGTTCAATCTACAATGCTCTGGCTAATTCATTGTATATTTGTTTTAATTTCTCAAAAATTGAAGTAGCACTATCAATGGAGTTGATTGTAATGGATAAATTCTAAGGTGAGTCTAAGTTTGAGCATGTATAGTTAGGTTGGGAGTGATAACATGAAGCTTTTATATGCCGAAGATGAGCGTTCTATGTCGGAAGCTGTTACCGACGTCTTAAAATACCATAACTACATAGTTGATGCTGTTTATAACGGAGAAGATGCCTATGACTTTGCAAGGGCAGAACATTATGACGGCATTGTTCTTGATATTATGATGCCGAAAATGAACGGACTTGAAGTTCTAAATAGGCTCCGTAAGGAAGGCAACAAAACTCCGGTTTTGCTTCTTACCGCCAAAGCGGAAATCGAAGACAGAATTGAAGGCTTAGATAACGGTGCAGATGATTATCTGCCAAAGCCCTTTAATATGGGTGAGCTTTTAGCAAGAATTCGAGCAATGCTCCGCCGCCGTAAAGAATTCACTCCTAATATACTAAAGGTCGGAAATACAGCGCTTAATATGCAAAGCTATGAATTGTCCGCTAACGGGCAGTCGTTTATACTCCCTAAATTAGAATATCAGATGATGGAGCTGTTGATGTTAAATAAGGGCACTTACCTCTCAACTGAAGATTTGCTCACAAAAGTATGGGGATATGAAACCGACACGGAAATAGGAATAGTTTGGGTATATATCTCCTATCTTCGCAAACGTCTTTTAGCAATTGACGCCAATGTTGAGATTAAGGCGAAACGTAATATCGGTTATACGCTGGAGGTAGTGGGATGATAAAAACGTTGCAGAAGAAGTTTGTCCTTACCGCAATGTTTGCTATTACGATTTTGCTTTTAGCCATGCTTGGAGCTATAAATATCGGCAACGCTTTTATTAACGAAAATCAAAATGAACGGCTTTTAAATTCCCTTATAAATAACCAAATGCCTGTTATGCAGCCTCCTCCAGCTAGAGGTAAAATGCCGGGCTTTTTTGAATCACCCTTAAACGAAAATGCCAAAATGTCTGCTGTGTTTTTTACTGCAAAAATAGACTATGACAGAAAAATTGTTGGAATTGATGTGAGCCGTATTGCTAGCGTATCAGAGGACGAGGCTAAAGAGATAGCTGAAACGGTTTTGGTTAATGGAAAAAGCGAAGGCATAACTCATGGCTTTCGCTATAAATCAGTTGATTTGAAGATGGAAAATGCGACAATTTATTTATTCCTTGACACAAGTGCCGAGTCATATAATGTTTTAAGGATTCTATTTTTATCTGTATTCATCGGCATTATTTGCTGGGGAGCAATGCTTCTGCTTGTCGTTTTGCTGTCAAAAAAGGCTATTCGGCCTATTGCAGAAAATATGGAACGTCAAAAGCAATTTGTTACCGACGCTGGACATGAAATAAAAACGCCTCTCGCGATTATTCTTGCTAATACAGAGGCAATGGAATTATATAATGGTGAAAACAAGTGGAGTGTCAACATTAAAGAACAGGTTAACAGGCTCAGCGGACTTATGCAAAATTTACTGACACTGTCAAAATCAGATGAAATAAGTGCTGCTCATAAAAAAGAACAGGCGGATATTTCAGAGCTTACTCAACAGTCGGTTGATATGTTTCGGGAAACTATGGAGCTAAAAGGGCTGACAATCGAAAAGCATATAGAACCATATATCAAGCGAGCGGTAAATAAAGAGCTTTTTTTAAGGCTGATATCCATTCTTACCGATAATGCGGTTAAGTACGCAAAGAATGATTCTAATATATCAGTACTTCTTATGAAGCAAGATAAAAACATTTATTTTGGAATCACTAATTTCTGCGAGAATTTGCCTGAATGTCCGGCTGATAAATTGTTTGACAGGTTTTATCGTGCCGACTCAGCACGTACACAAAAAAGCGGCGGATATGGTATAGGTCTTTCGGCGGCAAGGTCTATTGCAGAAGCACACGGCGGCGTAATTAGTGCAGAATATCGAGAAGATAACAGTATTACTTTTAAAGTTAAAATTTGAGTATTCATAAATTGTTTACAAGGCATTCGAGAAATCGGATGCCTTTTCTAAGTTTTCATTAAGGCTCGTTATGTAAAATGTATGTAAACCGATAGGCAGAAAGGAGTGAAATGATATGAAATTTCGCAATGAATGGAAACACGAGATTAACGCTTTGGATATGCTGATACTGCGGCAAAGACTTACGGCGGTGATGAAGTCTGAACCCCATGGGATAAACGGTAAATATAACGTTCGCAGTCTTTATTTTGATGATATATATGACACAGCTTTAAAAGAAAAAATAAATGGTGTCAATATGCGTGAGAAGTTTAGAATCCGTTATTACGACGGTGATACATCTTTTATACGTCTTGAAAAAAAGAGTAAGATAAACGGACTTTGCAATAAGCTTTTGGAATCAATCTCCATAGAAGAAACTAAGAAAATTCTTGCAGGCGACATTAGTTTTATGCAGACTGACAACCGGCCGCTTGTCAGAGAGCTTTATCTTAAAATGAAAAACAAGGGAATAAAACCTAAAACTATTGTAGATTACAAAAGAGAAGCCTTTACTTTCCCAGCGGGAAATGTTCGCGTCACGATGGACTATGATATCAGGACAGGCATGAGCTGTACGGATTTCCTTAATCCCGATTGCATTACAGTACCGGCGGGCAGCCCGAACATTATTTTAGAAATAAAATGGGACGAATATCTGCCCGATATTGTGAAAGATGCGGTGGGATTAGAAAGCAGGCGTTCATCCGCATTTTCTAAGTATGCATTATGCCGTATATACAGCTAAAAAAATAATTTTTAACTAAGAAAGGATTTTTATTATGACATTCAGTGATATTTTTAAATCAAGTTTTCTCGAAAATATAGCAAGCGTTAGTATTTTGGATATGGCAATTGCCCTTATTTTAGCATTCGGATTAGGACTTTTCATCTTTTTAATTTATAAGAAAACCTATCAGGGAGTAATGTTTTCCTCTTCATTTGGTGTGACATTGGTAGCACTCACTATGATTACGACCGTAGTTATTTTAGCGGTAACATCAAACGTAGTTCTTTCTCTTGGTATGGTCGGTGCTCTTTCAATCGTGCGTTTTCGTACCACTATTAAAGAGCCACTTGATATTACCTTCCTTTTCTGGTCAATTGCAGTTGGTATCGTTCTGGCAGCAGGTATGATCCCATTGGCGGTAATCGGAAGTGTAATCATCGGCGTTATTCTACTTGTTTTTGTGAACAAAAAATCTCATGTAAATCCTTATATCGTGGTACTTTCATGTACTGACCATGACAGCGAGATTAAAGCAAAGGAATTCCTCTCGAAAGAAACCGTACGTTCTGTTGTTAAAAGCAAAACAGCCGTTAAGGGAGGCATTGAGCTTAATATGGAGGTAAGACTTAAAGACGACAACACCGATTTCATTAACATCCTTTCCGAAATGAACGGCGTAAACAGCGCAGTTTTAGTTAGCTATAACGGCGATTACATGGGTTAAGGAGGCGCATTCTATGTCAATACATAAGCATTTTAATAAAATCTGTTATGCCGTGCTGTGTATTTGCCTTGCCATTACCGTTTTATTAATGAATGCTGAAAGCTTCGGCATTCAAAAAAATGACAGCTCTTTAGGCTATGAAGACCGTTTGTTTAATACCGAAAAAGTTCATAGCATTGATATTGTAATGGATGACTGGGATAGTTTTCTTGAAACCTGCACCAACGAAGAATATGCCAATTGCACTGTTGTCATTGACGGTGAATCCTATAAAAACGTAGCAGTTCGAGCAAAGGGCAACACTTCTTTAAGTCAGGTTCAGAATTACGGTAACGATCGCTACAGCTTTAAAATAGAATTCGACCAGTACGACAGCACAAAGACATATTACGGACTTGATAAATTATGCCTTAACAATATCATTCAGGATAATACTTATATGAAAGATTATCTTACGTATCAGTTAATGGGTGAATTCGGTGTAGCTTCTCCGCTTTGCAGCTATGTTAACATCTCTGTAAACGGCGAAACATGGGGGCTTTATTTAGCTGTTGAGTCGGTGGAAGAATCATTCCTACAGCGAAATTACGGTAATGACTATGGTGAACTTTACAAGCCTGACAGCATGAGCATGGGTGGCGGACGCGGCAACGGTAATGGCTTTGAGATGAATGACTGGGAGGATGATGATTCTAATAATAGTAACGATACTGACCAGAACAAAACACAGCAGAATACAGATACCGAGAACGTTACGGACTCCTCAAGTGAAAGCAATAATAACGTCGGACAAAATATGACGCCTCCTGATATGAATGACGGAGTACAAATACCACTGGGAGGAATGACACCTCCTGATATGAATCAAAACGGCCAAAAACAGGATAATGCATGGGTGCCTCAAATGGGTGACAGACCTGATGGTAATATGGGCTGGGGAATGGGAAGTCGGGGCAGCAGTGACGTTTCATTAATTTATTCTGATGATAAATACGATAGCTACATTAACATTTTCGATAGTGCAAAAACCGATATCACAAATACAGATAAAGACCGCTTGATTAAGGCTTTGAAAAATTTAGGCGAAAATAATGATATTAGCTCCACCGTGGATGTTGAGAAGGTTATCCGTTATTTTGTGGTTCATAATTTTGTACTGAATTTTGACAGCTATACCGGCTCTATGGTTCATAATTATTATTTGTATGAAAATGACGGTCAGTTATCTATGCTTCCGTGGGACTATAACCTTGCTTTTGGAGGATTTCAAGGCGCAAGCAATGCGACAAGCCTTGTGAATTATCCTATTGATACTCCTTTTTCGGGGGGGACTATCGACTCTCATCCTATGCTTGCGTGGGTATTTAACAATATTGAATACACAGAACATTATCACAAACTTTTCTCTGAATTTATAGCTGAGGTTTTTGACAGCGGTAAATTTGAGAAGAAGATTGATTCCGTTAAAGCCCTTATTTCTCCTTATATAGAAAACGATCCAACTAAATTCTGCACCTATCAGGAATTTGAAAAAGGTATTGAAAAACTAAAAGAATTTTGCTTACTTCGTGCAGAAAGCATTAATGGTCAGCTTGACGGCACTATCGGCTCTACCTCCGAAACACAATCCGATAAAACAGGCTTTATTGATGCCGGTGATATTTCCATATCAGATATGGGCTCCATAAGTAACTCAATGGGTGGATTTGGCGGAAATCAAGGAGCAATGAATGGTAACATGCCGCAAAAGCCTGAAGATTCACAGAATTCTCAAGCCGCACAAACGCAACCTAACGTAAATATACAAGTAAATGGCGTAGCCAGTCAATCAATAGTATTAGCTAATAGCTACAGTTGTATTATAGTTTCTATTGTCGTTTTACTGCTAGGTATGGGTACTGCTTGTTTCTACAAGCGAAGAAAATAATGATGTCTTTCTGATACTGTACAATTTTCTAAATAACGACGGATTTCATTGGCGAAAAACAAATCAGAAGCAAGACTTTTGATTCGGAAACAGTCTATGTGGTTTATGTTTGAAGGTTGGAATAGATTTAAAAGTAATACTCCCAAAAGAGGACTGTAGCAATAAAGTTGCAACAGTCCCTTGTTTTATCCAAGCTCAGCTGTTTTGGTTGGTGTGCCCATATGGGAGGTTTACAGTAGTACTTATATCGGCATGTCCAAGAAGTACACTGCTACATTAACAGTAGCATCAGCAACTGGCAATTTATTTTATAAAAGAATTGGTTATTCTAAATCTGATATTTATTAGCCCTAATTGTCTCGAGCAGGCGGTCTATGCTGAATTGAATGAATGAATCCTTTTCATATCCACAATGTTTTGGATAAGTATCACCCGTAATAGCTACTAACTGAAAGAATCCAACCGTAATGTAGATTATTGAGAAGGCAAGTTGGTTTATGTCAAGATCAGTGCGAATACTACCGTCCTCTTGTCCTTGAAGAAAAATTTTGCGTAAGCTTATAAATAAAAGATTATCAAGTTCAATAAATTTTCGATAATTAGAAGAAGTCTGTTCTATGTTTTCAGTTTTTGAGTATTTACGAAGGTTTACAAGCCTTGCTAATTCAGGATGCTTTGTAATAAAACTGTAATAGGCATTATAAGAAAGCTGAACCTTTTCAAATCCTGTATTTCCTTGTTGCATTGCATCATAAAGCATTTCATAAAGATATTGATGACCTTTCAATGCGGTTGCAAAAAATAAATCCTCCTTTGAGCTGAAATATCTATATATTGTTCGTTTAGTAAACTCTGATTTCTTCGCAATCATATCCATAGAAATGTTTTTATAACCATACTTACAAAATAATTCTATAGCAGTATCAATTATCAAATTCTCACGCTCCTGCTGTTCACGCTCACGTTTTGACAAGCTCATACTAAATAACCATTCCTTTCTGCTATTTATTCCGTTCTTGAACCTGAACTGAGTTCAGCTAATCATAATTTCTGCTGTCGTTTTTGCAGAAAAGGAACAAATAGTTGCGTGGAAAATTTATTTTTCACGCTATTTTTCTTTTATATTGACAAACTTAAAATCTTTAAGTATACTAGTGGTATACAATTAGATTTAACGTATAATTAAATCATACCAAAAAACATATTTTTGTCAAGCATAAAGGAGTACAACAATGAAGTATATTAAATGGATTGTGGTTGTTATATTTATAGGCATGTTAATAATAATGGAACGTAATGATAAAGTGTTTGAAGCATATGGTATGACAAAGAACCTGGAAATGCAGTTTGGCTATTCATCTTCTGATGTGTATTCAACATTTCAGACGCTTGGAACTAGTGGCAGAAAGCTGTTTATACAATACTTTTTTGTGGACTATATTTTTATATTATGTTATGGGGCAATTCAGATTTATATTATGAAGTGGGTGCTTGGAGAAAGATTCAGAAAAACAACACTAAAGTACATTATCTTAATTCCATTTGTGGGTTGCACTTGTGATATTTTGGAAAACGTACTTTTTACTTTTCTCATGATTCAAGTGCCGAACGAGCATTTTATGATTGTGTCCGTAGCAAGTTATGCTACCCGTATTAAGCTGATTGCATATGCTGTCGGGTTTATATCAATTGGTGCAATCGGCGTTTTAAGATTAGTTAAAAATTTACTTGACAGATATAAGAATAAGGACAATAGATTGAAGGGAGCATGATTTAATGAAAAAGCTTGGAGTTTTCTATTTTTCAGGAACAGGTAATACGGAAATAGCAGCTGAACATGTGGTCCAGACATTTATACAACTTGGATGGAGCGTTGATATAATACGCATGGAGGATGTAAACAAGAATAAAATTCAGTTTGACATAAATCAATATGATATGATTGGATTTGGATGTCAGGTTATTGCATTTGGAATTCCAATGGTAGTACGCAATTTCGTTAGCAAATTACCAAAAGTGTCCGATAACAAGAAAGTATTTATTTTCAGGACATGTGGAGGGGTAGTTCCATCGAATTATAATGTTTCAAAAAAATTGATAAGAATTTTAAAACATAAGAATTATGATGTCTGTTATGAAGAGCTGTTTTCTATCGGAAGCAACTGGATAATGAAATATGACGACTCAATTATGAAGCAGCTATACATAGCAACCATTCGAAAAATTACTAAAATGTGTGAAGCAATAGATAATGGAGAGAGACATTTCTATAAAACTGGAATAGCACTTCAAATCAAGATGGGAGTCCTTGCTGCCTTGTCGTCAATTATTTTGCCGCTACTGGGGAAGGATGCTATTGTTGATAAAACCTGTACAAAGTGTGGATTTTGTGCAAAGAGATGTCCTGCAGAAAACATCACTATAAAAAAAGGAAAGGTAAAATTTCATGCTTCATGTAGTGCTTGTATGAGATGTGTTTATTCATGCCCAAATCATGCGATTAATTTCCGTTTGCTTCACTTTGTAAAAATTTCAGATGGATATGATGTAAAGAGAAGTCTATCAGTAGATGGAAAACTTAACGAAAAACCAATTGGAAAAATCCCACCATTCTTTCAAAAATATGTAGAGGATTAAGTTAAATACGCCTTTTTAGATTTGTTGTGGCTTCAAGAAATATAGCAACGAGTTTGGGCATGATCAATTGCATCGTGGGAGTATAGGTGCTTTTTCAGATGGTTTAAATTTTACTTACCAGAATCACCAAAGAGAAATTGATGCCAATTATTTTTCTGCACAGTTACTTATCCCTGACATTGATTTTTATGAACTACTTGAAAGTGGTTTAACATATTATGAGATAGCTATGGACTTAAATGAATTTCCTGAATTACTTGCAATGAAAGTTGACCTACTCCGTAAACAAGGTATAAAAATAGAGCCTTTCAATTTAGGCTCTAAGGATTTTCTGAAAAAGAAGCTGGGGTAAGGGTTAAAGAATTAATACATATTAAAAGCTCCTGAAATCAAATTCAGGAGCTTTTTATGGTTAGTAAGAAGTTTTAAGACTTGAATTATCAGAATTAAAATATTATTATACTATCCAGACCGAACCAGACCGAAACCTTTTTAAATTGAATGTTGTTGTATAGGGCATACACAGAACAACGACAGTAGCATTTTTAAAGTTATAATTTTTACATTAATCGACATTTTCAATTGGCCAAATACCGCTATCAATAAGATATAACTGCTGATATAAAATATCTGTGTTAATAAGTGCCTTGTAATATTCAAGCTTTTCCTTAGTTAATTCGTAATATTGTTTAAGGAATTCCAAATCGCTTACATTTCCAGAACTTTTTGATATTTCAAGAATATCTATTTTGCTGTCTATTACAGAATTGTATTCCTTATAGCTTTGGTATTGAGAATAAGAATTTTCATAATCAGAAATTAATTTTGTTATTTGATACTTATACTCTTCACAAGTTGATTCATAGTTAAGCTTATCAATCTCTAAGTTATTCTTATTCAGCCTAACTGTATCGTTGGTCCCCCCATATAGCAGAGTAATTTCTGATATAAACTCTTCTTGGAGCATAAGTGCTTTATTATCTTTTTGTATAATGTGGTTTTGATCTTTGAAATTTCTATAGATATCATCAACATTGAACCTATGATAGTAAATAGTTGATGGTACTTCAGGCTCAATTGAAAAATTATCGGTATATTTATACTGATTAAGATAATTCAAAATCTCATATCTTTTTTGTTCTATAGAGTCATTTACTTTATCTTTTTCTGACTTGGCAAGTTCAAGATTAATATCCTTTATCTTTTTATCATTTTCAGTGGATTGTCCTTTACTAAGCTTAACAGATTCTACTTCTGCGAGTTTACTGACATAATTTACATTAGCACCCTGAATTTCCAACTGTTGTTCAAGAATACAATATTCATAATATTTTTTATTTAGTGTTAATTCATAAAGCTTTTTATCTTCATCATATTTGTTTTTATTATAATAGTCTTCTTCAAACTTTAATAAACCTAAGCTCTTATTGAGTTCAGCAATTTTCTGCTTATATTCATAATACTCACTTGAGCCAATTTCTACAAAAAATAATTGATTTTTATAATACTGCAACTGATCTTCTACAGTATTAACATCTATTACTGCATTTTCTTTTTCATAATTAAAAATTTGATATGAATATGTATTACAATTTGAAAAGATTTTAAGATCTTTATAGTCCATATTCTTTTTTAAATAATTAAAATTAGCTGTAACAGTTATAGATAACGTGCTTGCAAATGTCAGGAAAAGAACTATAGATATTATTTTCTTACTTTTCATGTGGTAACTCCTTAGTCATTTATAAAGTCAAGTTTTTCAAGTATCCAATATATTATTTTCCTTTGCTTTGTAACAACCCTTGCCTCACACTCCATACCTGAAATTAACTGTAAACCCTTAGTGTCGTTAATAGTCACTTCAGAAACATAGTATGAACCAATATTTTCATTTGCACGTGCATCAGTTGATATATTCTTAACCGTTCCCTCAAACTCACCATATTCCTGATATGGATATGCTGCAAATCTTAATCTTACGGTCTGACCAACTTCAACTTCACTTATATCTGAAGATGATAGATACATTGTAAGCTTGTACTCCCCATCAGTGTTGGGAACTATTGTTGCAATAGTCTGTCCGCTTTGCACAATATCAGATTCATTTACTTGGGAATACATATTAACAACCCCATTAATTGGTGAACACACTTCAGCGTTATCCATATTAATTTTTATTTCTGAAATTTGCTTATCCAATGATGCTATGCTAACTTCATTGGATTTTTTAGTATCTGATATTGATTGTAAAAATTCAAGTCTTGCATTCTCTAATGCAAGTTCCTCGTCATGACTGATTTTTGAATATGCTGAATAGCTATGGTTCTGACTTTGCAAATCATATTCTAAATTTGAGATTTTATCCTCTGTATTTGCGATGTCTTTTTGTATATTTAAAATATAATCATCTTTATATTTATTTTTCTCAGTTTCAGCGCTTTCCATTTCTCTGCAAATGCTATCATATTCACTTTGAGAAATCCCCCCAACCTCGTATACTGCTTTTGCATTAATGTAGTTATCTTTTTTTGTAGTATAAGCCTTCTCATAAGATTTTAATGTTGACTCATACTCTGAATATTGAAGTGCATAGATTGAATTCTTATCTATAAATAAATTTTGAGACTTCTCAATTGAACTACGAAGAGTTTTCAGATCAGCCAAATCTTCCCTCAATCCTGATAACTGAGTCTTCATGCTTTCAACATTAATTCCTACTGTATCTGTAGATTTTTCTGTATCAATTGATGTGTTTTGATAATTCTCGGAAATACCTTTTAAGTCTGCAATATATTTTTCATATTTTAAATAGTAGGATAATTCTTCATCTGAATTTGCATTAAAAAGATTTTCTTTGTTTTCAACACATTTATTTAATTTATCAAGATTTGAATTATCAAGTTCCAATCTTTCTTTTTCTTTTTGAAAAGCAAGGCTTGATTGTTCCAGCTCTGATTTATCAATAGTAAAGAGCAAATCACCTTTTTGCACCATATCTCCTTCAGAAATGCTTATATCTTTAATTCTTCCTGAAACCAAAGTACTTACAGTACTGATATTCTCACCAGGGCGCACTGATCCTGTTGCCTTTACATAATAGTCAATGCTTCCAATGCTGCACCATAATATTGCAATCACGAGTAACAATACAAGTATCCATGTAAACACCGGCATACCTTTATTTGGTTTTTCATGTAGCATTTCTACACTGTCAGTGATTTCTTCTATTGTCTGAATTTGTTTTTTATTCATATGAGTTCACCTATATTTATTATATAATACTATTGCCAATTCCTTAATAATTGTTAATATTGAAAATATTATTACTGCTTCTAGCCATTGTTTTGTAAATAACCATACTATAACAGCAGCTATAATGACTAAAATAATATCTATAATTATCTTTTTTTTCATTATATATCTCCTATTGGCACTATCCCACAAACAACAGGTGGAGTGCTGATTTGTGAGTTTTGATTCCCCTGTGGCAACTGCTCTTTCCACAATTCATAGTAAAATCCATGCTTGTCCATAAGTTCAAAATGATTGCCGCTTTCAATTATTTTTCCTTTATCCATAACGTAAATCTTATCACATTTCATAATTGTGCTAAGTCTATGGGCTATTATAATTGTTGTTATTCCGTCAGTGCTTTCGTTGATTGTGTTTTCGATTGCACGTTCTGTAATGCTGTCAAGATTACTTGTTGCCTCATCCATTATAAGAATATCCGGATTTTTGAGGAGTGCTCTTGCTATTGCAAGTCTTTGACGCTGTCCGCCTGAAAGATTTGTTCCATTTTCACCAAGCATAGTTTCATAGCGCATTGGCAACTCATTAATAAAATCAAAGCATCTTGTCATTTTTGTGACCTTGATCACTTCCTCCATATCTGGAGTTTCCATACCAAGTGTTAAGTTTTCTAATATTGTTCCTGAGAACAAAAAAGTTTCCTGAGATATGTATGCTATTTTATCTCTAAGTGCCTCAAGCTCAATATCTTTTATATTGCAGTTGTTAATTAAGATTTCACCTTTCTCTGCTTGATAGAAATTAAGCAAAAGCTTAACAAGAGTTGTTTTTCCTGATCCGCTTTCTCCAACAAGAGCAATTTTTTCACCTTGTCTGATATTAAGGTTTATCCCATTTAAAACAAGCTGTCTTGTCCCATATCTGAAATCTATATTTTGTAAATGTATCTCACCTTTTAAAGATTTTGGAACAATTCTTTGAACATCTGTATTTTCAACAGATGCATCAAGAACCTCTCCCAAACGCTCTGCTGCAACAATTGCAGTCTGCATCATTGGTTGGAGATTAATCAGGTTTTTAACAGGACTTAAAAAATATCCAAGCAAGGCATTAAATGTAATTAATTCACCAAGTGTCATTTCTCCTTTAATTACCTTATATGCTCCAAGCCAAAGAATTGCTGCTCCACCTACCATAGATAAAAATCCGCTTAATGAACCAGATAAATTGTTTATCCAACCATTCTTAAAGATGCTTCGCATAAACCTTACAAATTTCTTTTCTGTTTCAAGTCCTGCGCTTCTTTCAGCATTGTATGACTTTACAGTTTCAATTCCATTAAGAGATTCTACAAGATAAGAAGTAAGCTGTGAATTATCTTCCATTACCTTACGGTTGATATTTTTCAGAGGCTTGTTAAAAGAGAATACTATAACAGCGTAAAGAGCAACTATTATAAATGCTATTGCAAATAATGATCCATTTTGCATATATAGTATTATTCCACCTATGATTGCCATTAAAGTGTCAATCATTATGGATAGCGTTGCACCTGAAATAGCATCTCTCACCTTTGATGCATCCGTAAATCTAGATACAATTTCACCAACCTTACGAGTGCCGAAAAAATTCATTGGCAACTTTAGAACATGCCTGTAATAGCCTAATATAAGTGAAATATCCAAACGTTGACTAAGGTATATTAACATGTGAGATCTGAAAGCACTTAAAAGTGTCTGGAATAAATACAATAGTATTACTCCAATTGAAACAATATGTAATGAATTCTGCAGTCCATTCGGAACAATGTCATCCATCATGACCTTAAAATAGAAAGATGCTCCAACACCAAGTATTGTATAGACTAATGATGATAAAAATATATCAAACAATAATTTTTTTTGTGGCAAAAGCAATTTGAAAAAACGTGAAAGCGTACTGTCTGTTTCATCCTTTTTTTCAAATTGCTCTGAAGGAACAAGTAGGATGAGGATACCAGTCCATTGCTTAAAGAACTCCTCTGGAGTGCATTTTACTATGCCTTTACCGGGATCAGCTATAATAACTTGCTTTTGAGTTATTTTATGTATAACGACATAATGCAAAAGTGCCCCGTCCACAATTACATGCGCAATTGCAGGCAGGGGAAAGTCACTAAAAAATGCACTCTGGTCACCCTTAACAGCTTTTGCAGTAAAGCCAAGTTTTTCAGCAGCTTTTATCATTCCGGCAGCATTTGTGCCTTGTTTATCAGTTCCGGCAACCTCACGGATTTTTGATATTGGCACCTTTAGTCCGTAATGCTTACTTATTGTTGCAAGGCATGCTGCTCCACAATCGGTTATGTCATGCTGTTTTATGCAGTGGTAGGTCATGATTTATTTACTCCTAATACAAAGATATAATTTGTGAGGTCACTTATACAATAGTGTTTTTTAATTACTTGTTACTGGAATTATCTTGTGAGGATGAGTTTCCTATATCATACCATGCATCATTAACGCCGCTTTGGTAAGCATTTTTCATTGATTCACTATAAAATACTATAGATACTATAACAGAGCTAATAATTAACAGGGATATGAAAATATCTTTTGCAGTATTTTTACTCTCTTTAATATTATTACTTTTATTTGAATCATATTTGCTCATTTCCATTTCTCCAATCTAATAATAAGATTTTGTTTAGTTTGCTATTGATAAAATATAATCAATAGCAAACTAATATAATATAAAATAAATAAACTTGAATTTATATTACCACTTATGGCAAGCCTGATAACTTGAAGTTGTATTTGAATTACTCATATCATAGATGGCATCATTTACACCCTGTTGATAAGAATTATTCATTGAATCTTTATAGCAGGCAATACTAATTGTTATTGCGCCAGTTATTATTACTCCAACAATAACTGGTGCAATTCCGCCATTTATTTCAATGATTTCTCTTTCATCCAAATTACTAAATTTTCCATAATTAAGTTTTTTCATATTAATAGCTCCTATCTTTTGAATACATAAAATGGTGAATATTTTGGCTCTTCAGGAGATGGCTTTGCCAAATCAGACCTGCCTGCATCTGCAACTGTAATATTGTATCCGTTAACATAATTAACTTCTTTTCTATAATTATAATAATCATAACAATATACCGTTGAATTTACAAATGAATAAAGGGCCAATAAGCCTCCATCAGTCTCATATTTCTCATTTTCATTAAGCTCACAAAAGCCTTTTGTCATAGTAAGTTCCATACTATGTACCTCCTATTTTTTAAAAATGTCATTTATCATCAACACTAACTCAAAATCAGCCGATCGCTCTGAAATAAGAAAATGTGATAATCAAAAAATTAAAGAATATTATCACTAACACCAATATACATATCCACAACCATTGTGTCAATTTCCTGCTGTGATTTTGGTTCAACCACCGTTACATTGTAAATCGACGTAATGGGCGTCAGCTGATTTCTTTTTAGATATTCTGTCAATTCATTTACAGTTGATTGCATTAAAGCAAGGATTGCCTGTATGTACGATTTTAACTGCATTATTCAGCCTGAAAACGGGTTTGAAAATAAACCCTGCCGGCAACGTTATATCCCTGTCAACAGGACATAGCAGTTCAATATCCATAACAATCTGATTATTAACATTTTCAGCCGCAAAGGTTGATGTTGTGATGTAACCACTTTTTGTAAGTCCATTTTCACAAATAAAATCACTTAGCTGTTTCATAATTTGGGTAACCTGAGCCTGTGTCATTTTTGCTCTGTAAGAAATAACATTTCTCATTTCATATGTTTGATTTGTTGTAATCTGCATTTTCTTCTCCTGACTTATAATATAAAATTGTAAAACTCCTATGTTAACTTAGTGTAACATGTTTACAAATATGTAAAACAAGTTGCATTATTTATCACTTATTTACAATTATATGTCTTAATTTTTTAATTGTCAAGATTTTTACTATTATTTTGTAATATTGTATAAATATTTTATAAATAAATAGATGACATTTGTTGTTATAATGTCGAATTTTGTCAAAAAAAATTAGGGAATAACATACCTCATGAAACCGTACTATTGAAAACCTTAGAACAGAGATTAAGAAAGTAAAGTAACAAATTCCATCGGTTATGATAAAAGATAACCGGTTGAATTTGTTTATTAATTGTTAATAAATTTTGTAAACAAGTAGTGAAAATATTGCAATTTCTATTCTGTTTATATTATTACTTTTCTCTTTTATAAGTAGTTATCACTGTAAAATAGAGTAGTAGAAGTTCCTAAATTTTTTAGGAGCTTCTACTATTTTGAAGATAATCAACCTTGAATAAAATCAATTATTTATATAATAATTATATTGGTGATTTAATGAAAAAAATTCCGTATAAAAAGATGCGAATGAATAAAAAAACTTTTACAAGTGGATTAATAACTTTTATAATTATATTTATAATTCTTAAAGAGGACTTTTTGCCATACTTGTTTTTTATTTTTATAATTCTCGGATGCTTCTACTTAAATTATAAACCAAAGAAAAATATAATAATTCTTGATTTAAATCAAATAGCTAAAATGTCTGGAGAAGAATTTGAAGATTTTCTAGCAAAAATATATAGAAAGAAAGGATATAAAGTTATTCAAACTCCACACTCTTGTGACTATGGAGCAGATCTTATTATTACAAAATCAGGGTATGCTTCATGTATTCAAGCAAAAAGATATTCTTCAAATGTTGGTTCAAAAGCTATACAAGAAGTACAGGCAAGTCTCAACTATTACAAAGCCTCCAAGGGTATTGTTATAACGAATAGCAAATTTACACCTAATGCTATTAAGCTTGCAAAAGCTAATCACATTCAATTAATTGATAGAAATGCTTTAATATCTTTAATAAATTCTGTAAAATAAAAAGTATGGAAAATATATATATTTATGATATAATACCCATATATGATAAAATTATATATTAATTCTCTAATCTAGACAAAAGAATAACGATGTTATTGATCAAAATTCGGGTTCAGAGTATTTTTCAGCACCTGTTGAATTGAGGGATAAAATGAATACATATTATATAAACGCAGAGTTTGAGCCTGAAATGAATGATATAAAATTACCGCAGTTTTTCATAAAAACAGAAGCCAGCCTGTTTACAAATGAAAATTACACTTTATTATCAAAAGAAGTGTTGACAGATGGATTTACACTTCATAATAAGGACTCGGAAATTAATTTGAATTCTGCTGATGAACAAATAGTCAAAGTTGATATTGAAAGTGCAAACGGTGATACTAAGCCAAAATCTGCAAATCTCAGCGAATGGGATTCTAAGGCTTTCAAACAATATTTCAACAATCTTCCTGCAAAAGCAGATTAAAAATTTGTAAAGATGCAATACATAAGCAGATGAACCGCTTAAACAATGTAGATTCAGCTGATTTAAGTGCATACATCGACCGTATTATAGACAGCCTTAATTCAGACCAAATCACAGACCTTGAAACTCATATTCAAAGCTATTCTGATAAGATAAAGAAAAAAATCATATCGTTGCAAGAAGAATATAGTAAATCTCGGTTTGTAAAGCTTCTTGAACAACGTAAAATCATCTGTAAAACGGATTATGTTTTCCCCGAAATGATTTCACCAATTGAATCAAACGAAACTTTGTCAAAATCGCTTTATTCAGCAGAAGACGGAAAAATGAACGATTTTGAATATAAAGCGATACGTGCAATTTCTTCATTAGAGAATGTAAAATGGTGGCATAGGGTTACCGACAGAAAAGGATTTTGCATAAACGGATATATTAATCATTATCCTGATTTTTTGGTTATGACAAAGAAAGGCGTAGTTGTTGCTGTTGAAACAAAAGGTGACTTTCTTGACAATCCCGAAAACAAAGCAAAACTGGAATTGGGGCGCATATGACAAAACGCCGCTGGAAGCGATAAATATGCCTATTTCATGGTATTTGAAAATAAGGACAAGGACTGGAGTGGCGCATTTTATCTTGATAATTTTATTGAAATAATAAAAGAATTATAAATGTTTTTTCATATGGAGCAGCAGATTTTTCTGTTGCTCTTTTTTATTATCGGTGACAAATTTTCAGGAAATCTCACTATCTGAAAATCTGGCATAAATACAATGAAGGAGATCAAAAGCATGATATTACAGGAGGTGACAATGGATGAGATGATTATAATATATTTTATTTTTAGGGAGGGCAACCATATATGGCAAAAAAGCTGGATGCTAAGCGTATAGAGGAAGCTCGCCGTAAAAAGGTAGAAAATAATCGCGGAGAATTTGAAAAGCAACAGATACGAGATGCGTTTGAAAACAACAAAAACAACAGTCGTGTTGTAATTATTCCGCCAAAACCTGTTCTAGTTGAGGATAACACCGTAAAAATTCGTGTTTGTGCATACTGCCGTGTAAGTACTGCCGAAGAAAATCAGGCAGGCAGCTTTGAAATTCAATGTCAGCATTTTAAACAGGTAATAGAAAGCAACCCCAATTGGCAATTCGCTGGAATTTTCTCCGATGAGGGTATTTCAGGAACTACTGTTGAAAAGCGTAAAGGTTTTCAGAGTATGATTGAAGCTGCTCAAAATCACGAAATAGACTTGATTCTCACAAAAAGCATAAGCCGATTCGGACGCAATATTATTGACATTCTTACGAATTTACAGTTACTCAATGCCCTTAGCCCACCCGTTTCAGTGAATTTTGAAATGGAGGGTATTGGGACATCAGACGGCAAGAACAACTTTCTTATTTCCTTGCTTTCTGCACTTGCAGAACTTGAATCACAGCAGAAAAGTGAAGCAATTAAGGCAGGAATACGTTACCGAATGCACGAAGGTATTTATAAATTCTCCGTTTCTAACATGCTGGGCTATTATCGTGACCATTTTGGTCAAATTAAAATTGAGCCAGCCGAAGCGGAAATTGTAAAGTATATTTATGACAGTTTTATTGAAGGGGTTACACTTGATGGAATTGCAGATACACTTTCATTTCAAGGTATACGCACGCCAAAAGGATTGTATACGTGGCGTTCAAATACAATCCGCAGTATTTTAACAAACGAAAAATATTGTGGAGATGCACTGATGCAAAAAACATATACCAAAAATTTTCTCACACATAAGTCTGTTAAAAACAGAAATATCCTTCCTATGTACTTTACTGAAAACCATCATACAGCAATTATAGATAGGTGTAAGTGGAATCAGGTGCAGGAACTGCTAATAAACCGCAAAAGTAATTCAACTGTCATTTTACCTAAATCCGTTCCTAATCATTTTATGGTAACAAGAATTAAAAGCGGGAGCTTGAAAGGTTATTTTCTTATTGATACTACTTGGACAAAACAGGAAAGAGAGCAATTCTTAAAAGTAATTGGCTCTGTAAACAATTTAAACGATGAAAGGTGATATTACTATGGCTATCGATTTTAAAAATATAAATCTTGAGGTTCTCGACATTACTACAAATGCATCTCCTGATATGTTTGTTAATCTAACAGGAATTTCTTTTACTAAGCGTATTCTTGATGAAATGAATTATCCTGCAAATGTTCAGTACGCTATAGATGCTGGCAACAAAGTATTTGCTATTCGTGCTTGTAAAGTTAATGATGCAAAAGCTGTTCCTTTTTCAAAGCCAAAATCAGAGCAAAAGACAACGCTTAGCTCCAACAACAAAAATCTTGTGGAAACAATTCGTGCTCTGATGAAAGATGAATGGAAACCTGACGCTAGATATAAAGTAACTGGATTTTATATATCAGAAAATAAAACTATGATCTTTGATTTATCTGAAGGTGTAGAGGAAGAATTTCGTCCTAAAGAAGAGAAGTAATATCGAGTAAAGCAGAAAAACACGCTGTCATCGCTAGATTGCGGTGACAGCGTGTTTTTCATAATCCGCCGTATATATTACTATATAGTCTATAATGATCAATTTGTCCGATCAAATCATCTTAAAATATTCCAAAGCCTCAATAATAGCCGCTTCCTTATCCTTAGGGCATTTCGGCGGCTTAGCGTCCTCTGACTTTGCCTTGTTGTAATTCTCTCGCTCAATAATCCCACATTTCTCTTTTACCTGTGCGATATATAGAGAAGATACCGAAAAACCAGAGTGTTCCTTCACATAAGCTTTTATTTCATCATAAGTGGCTTTGCTCTCTACAGATGTCAAATCAAGCTCATCCGTTTTCAATTCTACTTCAATATGCTGCTCAGAACGAAGTTTGGACAATAATACAACTGTCTCAACGTGGCTCGAGCGGGTCGCTTTAATAGCACTTCTAGTGCCTAACTCCTTATTTCTTGTGGTAACAAGTCAAAGAAATCCATTGTATTTGCGTGAACAAGTCAAAGGCGAAATCCCTAGAAAATGCCTGTATTTCAGTAAATAGGTCAAGGGCGATTTTAGGGAAGTTCTCGTTCTTTTTCGCTTGCTTGTTTGTAATGGGTCGAAGATAACGAGGGTCAACAATTGATCAGTCGCTTAAATCATCGTCTTGCATTTCAATTTTAGTATTTCCGCCCAGTGCTGATGATAACGTTCCTGCAACAATACCCACAGCGGCCAAGCCAAATAATGCCATGGTCGCAATAAACTTCTTATTTTCTGAATCCTTATCACCTTTAATCTTATTCACTTCCATCATCTTATCAATGATATACTTTCTTTCTTCGAAAGTCTGCTCATCTCTTTTTAATTCCTCTTGCAAAGAACTAAGTATCATATCGCAAGATTCATAGAATGAACTTACACTATTGGCATTTGCTTCTTGAGCCTTATCCAGAGAATCTTTATAGTCATGAAGAATTTCTTTCATGGTATCAGAGAAATTTGGGAATTGCTCTATTGCTTTTTTTGCTACTTCAGGATCCATCTTATCTAACATAGATGCCATAGTTATAACCTTATCTTTTGTAAGATGGCGAAAGTCTTGTATTCCTAATTTCTTTAGTACTTTTTGTTCTGTAAATGGTCTGCTCATTACTATATCTCCTAATCCATACATTTTCTCAAAATATTCTTCGTCTTTTCAATAGGCAATGGTACGTTCTCTTTACTGAAGTATTCGATATTCACTACTTCTACAACCGCCTCATGATTATCTTTCCCAACAGGTACAATTACAAAATCGCCTATTTCAATACTATCATCGTCTGTTAAATAATAATAAGTCTTGCTACCCTCTTCAAAGGCTACACTACAGAAAATATAATCGCTATTACAACGCTTTAATTTTCTATAAACAGTTGGATCAAGTATCTCTCCTAGACCATAAAACCTCATAAAATCAAATATCGCATCCGCAAATTCTTCATAATCACTTGGCAAACCATTCTTATCAAATGTGCCTGTAATAACCTGTTGCGGGTTCTTTTTATAGTCAATGGTGATTTTATAATCCTTTGTTTCATTTGGAGTTTCAAGCACATCATCAGAATTGCCTTCAACATAAGCAAACAAACCCTCTGCATCAAAATCGTCAAGTAAGCTTTCTATACCACCTTCGACTTCATATTTGCGAGAAACTTTACACCCTGTCCCAATATTTTGAATGTGTTCAAGAGTTTCTGTTGCTCTGTCAATAATCAAACGTTCGGTGTAATCCCATGTAAAATATTCAGTGGCATTACTTGGCGGCTTTGCGGGAATGATTTTAGTAACCCTGTGATAGTCAACCACAATTCTATTTATCACATCTGGCTTAAACCTTCCGTCAAAAACATATAAATCATCCATTTCCAGTGAATCACGAATAAGGTCTGAAAGGTCGACTCCATCAATCTCAAATTCAGCACAAAGCGAACCCATGAATTTATACGTTTTTTGTTCTGTATTCGTTAACTCCAGTTCCCAGTTCCCAATATCAGTGGCAAATATTTCTTCGTGCTCATCAGCAAAATAGGCAGATGTTTTATTCAAAACGTTTTCGGCAATCTCATTTGCAATTTTGAATCTTCTGGGTTGTGTTTTCTTGTACTTGCCATAGCCATCACCAAACGCATATCCTGAATACCAAACTTGCCCATCTGAATTGATGGTAATACGTTGTTCTACAATATCATCAGGCTTTGGACACGGACCATAACCAATGCCATTTGACACAATTCTCATCTTTTTTAATTCGCCTTGAAAAGCAAAAGACTTTTTGCCTGAAAGCAGTGCCAATCTGCCTAGAGCTAAAATAAACCACTCACGATTTTTAGGTGCTAAAATATCAGCCGCATTATATGCCCAATGATTGAAATATCGCCACCTAGAATAAATCGCTGCCCCCAATAAGTTAAGATCATCCACAGTATCAATAATTTCTGCTAACTCTCTATCGTCATACACTGCCTTGCCATACTTCGTTTCAAAGGCATTACCACAATCCATTTCAAAGCCGAGAGCATCGCAATCATCAGCCATAAAGTGATCGACCAATTCTATGTAATTGATGTCTTGGTCACGAAACTTATCGCTCCATTTGATAGCAAAGGTATGTATTTGCGTCATATCTGTCACTGTGGTCACCTCCTGTGATTTTATGACTAATTATCGTTATATCCGCTTTTTATCGTGTTAAGGCACATTTTCCAATATTGCTCACGCTCAATTATTTTTGATGGATCGTATGATAATCCAAAGTACTCAATTAAGGTATATGTAAAATTTTCTTCAAAGTAAGCAGAGCCTTTATCGTTATATAATGCAATTAATTTTTTATTGCCCCCATGCTTTGAATCCAGATAATTTCCCCAACGTCCTGCAACACCTTCGCCACCTGTGGCTGAACCTATGTACAATTTTCCTGTTTTCGTATCTGTAAGACAATAAATACCTGTAACCTTTTTTAGTGCTTCGTAATAAGTGGGCATTATTTTCCCATGAAAAACATCTGACAACTTGTAGAAAGGCAGATGTACCCGATCATATCCTTCAAATTGCTCGCCATTATATTGGCAGGGCAATATTTCTTTCACCATACAATTATCTATAATTTTGTCCATTCTAAATACATATCTTGCATATGTATTTCCTTTATAGTATCGAATAACAAGTCTTCCAAATAGCGGCTTATATTTCTCAATTATTCGTACTTTTGCTCTACTAGCTTCTGGTATATCTATAATTTCAGCCGCGGAAATGAAAAGCCATTCATCATAAGACATTTTAATAAAACTAAAAACTGTTTGCCCAACATTAAAATTCTTTTTATTTCCATACCAACCCCAGTACGAACAGTCAGTAATACCGCTGTCCTTAACAGATTGCTCTAAAGACAGCCACTTGTCTATATAAAAGATACCTCCAGAACCTTCTCTCATGTTTAGTTCAATCCTACTATTGTTTATTTCGGATTCACTTAAATGAAAAATATTATTCAATGGTAATTCCATATCATTCACCACCTTTATTTCTCTTCACATATGTCAGTTCAATATCATACCCCAAAGCCTCAAGCATCTGCACAAATGTCTTGTTCACCACACCGTCCCGCTTTTTGATGATGCGATTTACATACTGGCTTGTTGTTCCAATTTCTTCTGCAAGTTGTGCTTGAGTTATCTCATGCTCTATACATTTAACCTTTACGTCTACTTCAATATTGTTTTTAATCATGCTTGCACTCCCGTTCGTAACGCTCGATTATTTGTAACACAAATTAGATGATTTATTATACCATACTTTTCCTCAAAAATCAATGCCCCGACAACCACGAAAAAGCACCCTGCCGTAGCAGAGTGCCGAAAAAATAATTTTTACCCTTTAATCTCGATCTTTATCCCCGATTTGAACAGGAAGTCCAAATGGTCATCAAATATTATGATTTTTTCAATCAGCTTACGAACCAACTGCTCATCGTAGGCGGTGACACGTTTCGGCTGCGATTTCAAGTATTCAATCATCTCTTCTATACGTTCTTTGCCTGCGTTATAATTCACATTATTCGCTATTGCTTCTTCCTTTTCTCTTTGCAAAGCGTATATCCCTCGTTTTCGTACAAGCACGAAAATCTCGCTCATTTCGTTGCTCGTCCTCTTCCCACAAAGTCTTTGACTTTGTGGGAGCCCTGTTAAATTCCGTCTGGAATAATGTCATCAATAAAATGCTCACGTTTTGGACGAGCCAGTCCGTTATACTGCTTATGGCACTCCCATAAATCAAGGAGCAAACCAAACGGCATCAGCCAAAACTCATCCTGTGACAGATGAAGTACGCTGATGCCGTAATAGAAAAGTCGAGTAAACAGTTCTTCGTCTGTTACTCGACCACCACGTTTTTTGGATCTTGCTCACTCTCTATATTTCGTTTTGCACCTTTATAGAGTGCTGTCATAATTGCTTCTTTGTATTCCGCTAAATCGGCAGGAGTGGTGAGGATTTCCACCTCGTCCTCTGTGAGTAAGTCCATTTTATTGTCCTTGTTCTTAATATTGTGAATAAGAATGCTTTGGTTTGCCAAAATGGTAATCAACCATACGATTTCAGAAAGTGCCATTTCGACATTTTCAGATTTCATTAGCTTATCGCCTAAGTTTTCAAGACCACCATATCTTGCGGCAATTTCTTTTGTTGCTCTTGTGGTGAGAAGAAGTGTAAATTCATCTCCACCAATTAAAATAGTTGCACTGCGTTCGTTTTCCATCGTTTAACCCTCCTCTGCAAATGCAGGCTCATAAACTGCCGTATACCAACTGCTGATAACAGATGGTGTAACACCAGTATCGCCCTCAGTGACTTCTGCTTTCCATGGATGCTTACCGCTTGTGTCAGGTTTGTTTCTGCGAAGAACAGTACCCTCAATAGTCGGAGTGGAAAAGGTAATGCTGTCACCTTTGGTTGCAAGGTTTGTGGCAGGCACACCGAATTTCACTCGGTATAACCATTTCAATTTTGGAAAATGCAAGCCATATCGGGCTGCCCATACCTGAAAAACTCAAGGAGGTTCTAAAGCAGCTACATGGGCGGGAAGATGGTGACGGAAAATGATTGACTTAACGAAAGCATCAACCGTACAGATCGGTCGGCGCGGTGAGCATCACTTCCGCAATATCGAGTTTGATGTTTCCAGTTTATTAGGGGACGAGTACCCAAGTGCCTCTTTGCAGGCAATCTACAAAAGACCCGATGGTACTGCCTATCCAGTGGTCACAAATTATGCCGACACCGTGCTGACATGGTCACCCAGTGCGACGGATACCGAAATCGTCGGCGTGGGGCAGCTGGAAATCAGAGTCGTGTTTGGTGATGTGGTTGGAAAAAGCGTAAAGGTTCTTACCATTGTTGAAGAGGCTCTTGTGGATGGCATTGTCACGCCGCCGGAACCTCCTGCTCAGGAGTGGCTTAACCAGGTGCTTTCTGCCTTGGCTGAACTGGATATCGATGAGATAAATAATATGCTAAATCTCACTTATAACCTGTTAAATGACAATTACACACTGCTGAATACCACGCACAACCAACTAAACGATACCCATGGGTTGCTCGGAGATAACTACGAACTGTTAAGCACAACAAATAGTCAGGTAAATGATACCTCCAACTTGCTGGGCACCACGTACGACTTAATTGAGAATATGCGTGATACGCTGTATATGCGGACTGGAATTCTCCTCAATCACTTGCATCCAATAGAAACCGCATCTGCACCGGATATGATAAGCCGGAGAGCGTCCATCACATTTAACGGCATAGCGAATGGCAATAACGTGGTAATCGGTACAGTAACCTACACATTCGTTACGGCTTTGGGTAGCCCTGCTGCAAACAATGTGCAGGTGTTAATCCAAGACACCCTTCGTAATGCAGTCAGGATGCTTGATAAAGCCATAAGAGGCGTCGAGGACGAAACAAACATTGCCTACGGAGTAGGTACAGATCCGAACCCAGATTGCACAGCATATTGGACGAGTCAACGGTTTTCAATCGGAGATGTCACCGTCACCCCGGGAGAGAGCCTGTTCATATTAGAAAGGTCAGAAAATGTGACATCCGCAATAACTCTCACATCCACCGCGACGGCCTCTGTTAACCAATTTAATAGAACAAGCTATCTGAGATATACCTTGTCGGGCAATGTCTCGGGTTCTGGTGGCGTCAACAGTGTTCGAGGGCCATTACAAACAGTTCTTCCTATTGGCAGTGTGGTTATAGGCGGACAGGGTGGATTGCTTTATCCCGCGACTTATGACTGCCATCTGATAACCCTCTGCCGTCAATCGGATACAAGCGAGAAAGAACTGGACTTCTATATTTCCAATGACGAGGAGACTTTCACAAGAATTTCACGGAGCACACCCGTAGGGTCAAATACCTCTGCTGAATCTCTTCACATTCACATCCAAATGCGGCAAGCCAGAATTCCCGCTGGATATGGACTGTATGTCTGTATGGGAAGCGATGGAACATCGGCAACAGCTTATTGCGATTTGAAATTTACCTATCATCTATATCCAACCGCTCTTACGACAGAAACAACGCTTTAATTATGAGGTGATTTTTATGAATTTACGCAAGTTAATACTTACAAACAACGCCTGTTACAAAGCAGACAGAACAATTGTTCCCAAAGGTATCATGGTTCACTCCACGGGAGCAAACAACCCGAATCTGAAACGATATGTCGGTCCGGATGACGGTTTGCTCGGAAAGAACCAATACAATAACCACTGGAATCAAGATAAGCCCGGCGGCCGTCAGGTCTGCGTTCATGCCTTCATCGGCAAGCTGGCTGATGGAACAATCGCTACTTATCAAACCTTGCCGTGGAATCACAGGGGATGGCATGGCGGTTCTGGATCGAAAGGCTCGGTCAACGATACTCATATCAGTTTTGAAATCTGCGAGGATGGTCTTTCGGACAGCACCTATTTCAACAAGGTGTACCGGGAGGCCGTTGAACTTTGTGTATATCTTTGCAAACTCTATGGATTAACCGAAAAGAGCATCATCTGCCATAGTGAGGGTCGTATGTTGGGAATTGCCAGTAATCATTCTGATGTGATGCACTGGTTTCCTAAGCATGGAAAGTCAATGGATACTTTCCGCGCTGATGTAAAGTCCGGTCTTATCCCTGACATTCCTGTTGAGCCTCCAGCACCAAAGAAATACTATCGTGTTCAAGTCGGTGCATACTCTGTCAAAGCAAACGCCGATGCCATGCTCGGCAAGATCAAGGCAGCCGGTTTCACCGATGCCTTCATTAAATATAGCGAATAACGCTCCACTCTTTACGCCCGTCGAGGATTTTTCTTCGGCGGGCATTATCTTTTTGCTTGTTTTTCGTCCAAACGGCCTGAAATCTTCCAGTGAGTTGTGAGGACCAAGGTTCTCAGACTGGAGGAAAAACACATGGCAAATATTACTGGCGCAATACCAGAAATAAATCATGAAAAGAAGCCTGTTCTGCAGGAGCAATTGCAGCACGAAGTTGATTATGTAAGAGCTCAGCGAATACTTGATTCAATGCTCAAAGATGGACTTATTTCCTTGTCGGAATTCAACAAGATAACCGCATTAAACCGCAAATCTTTCTCACCGGCGTTGGCACAGATTATGCCCTTAAATCGTTGCTATTACTGAGTTTTAGAGGTAATATGTCACACTGACAAGGAGGTGAGAAGTTGAAAAAGGTAACGAAAATTGCTGAAAATACGTCAGTTTTCACAGAGCATCGCAAGCTGCGAGTTGCAGCCTACTGCCGTGTATCCACTGACAGTGATGATCAGCTAATCAGTCTCGACACACAGATAAAGCACTACGAATCCTACATCAAAGCCAATTCAGATTGGGATTTTGCCGGACTTTATTATGATGAAGGCATCACCGGCACAAAAAAGGAGAAACGGCCGGAGCTGCTTCGTATGATTACCGACTGTGAAGGCAGAAAAATAGACCTCATTGTAACGAAGTCTATCAGCAGATTTGCCCGAAACACAACTGACTGTCTGGAACTGGTAAGAAAGCTACTTGACCTCAGCATCTTTATCTATTTTGAAAAAGAAAATATTAACACGGGGTCAATGGAAAGCGAACTCATGCTGTCAATCCTAAGTGGACTGGCTGAAAGCGAGTCGGTCTCCATTGCGGAAAACAGTAAATGGTCGGTAACGCGCAGGTTCCAAAACGGAACCTTCAAGATTTCCTATCCACCCTATGGATACGATACCGTTGACGGAAAACTAATTGTGAATGAAACACAAGCAGAAATTGTTCGTTTTGTCTTCTCCTCAATTCTGTCTGGCAAAGGCACAGGCAAAATTGCGAGTGAATTGAACCGCCAAGCCGTGCCATCCAAGAAAGGCGGCCGCTGGACGGCGACGACTATTCGCGGGATGGTCGGCAATGAAAAATATACCGGAGATGCAATTTTTCAGAAGACCTATACCGATGCATACTTCAACCGTCATTACAATTACGGTGAAAAGGACCAATACCTGATTAAAAATCATCATGATGCAATTATCAGTCATGAGGATTTTGAAGCCGCACAGGATATTATAGAACAACGCGGTAAGGAAAAAGGATCGGAAAAGCAGAATAAAAAGTATCAGAACCGCTACCCATTTTCGGGTAAAATCATCTGCGGTCAGTGCGGTGGTAAGCTCAAGCGCCGCATACACTCCACCGGCAGGCACACTATCGCCTGGTGCTGTACCAATCATATAGAAGATATCGAGAAATGTTCCCTGAAATACATTCCGGAACCTGATTTCGAATATGCGTTTGTAACCATGATGAACAAACTCATCTTCGGCCACCAAACCGTTTTAAAGCCCTTGCTGATGGGCCTTCGTGGTATCAACTCAGAAGACAGCGTGGCAAAGCTACATGACCTCGATAAAAAGCTCGAAGAAAATGCTGAACAGCGAAAGGTGCTGGTTGGTCTTATGACCAAAGATTACCTTGAGCCTGCCGTTTTTAAGAAGGGGAATAATGAACTCCTGCAGGAAGCCGAGCGCATCAAGCGTCAGAAGGAATCCATATCCCGCTTCATAAACAGTGACAATATAAACCTGCATGAGGTGGGTGAACTCCTGCAATACGCAACAAAGTCGGAAATGCTCAATGATTTTGACGGTGAACTGTTTATCCACTTTGTGGAGCGAATACTTGTATATTCCCGAACGGAAATCGGGTTTGAATTAAAATGTGGCATTACACTAAAAGAAAGGCTGGTGAGATAGATGGGCCATACCCCATACGGCTACCGTATTGAAAACGGAAAAGCCATTATTGATGAACAAGCCGCCGATCAGATAAAAACATTATTTCAGTCCTATCTGACCGGCGATTCGTTGGCGACGGCTGCGAAGAAAGCTGCTATTAAATCCTTCCATGCGGGAGTCGGCAGGATGCTCCGGAATAAATACTATCTTGGTGATGAGTATTATCCGGCGATTATCGACACCGAAACTTTTGAGGCTGTCGAAGTAGAACGTATCAGGCGGGCAGAAAAACTCGGCCGAATCCGTAAACCAGAAGTAAAAGAAGATGTCGTCTATCCCTCTACATTCCGCACCATCAGGGGGACTGAACAGTTTGACGACCCGTTCCAGCAGGCAGAGTATGCTTACAGCCTGATAAAAAGCGAGGAGCATTGAAAATGGATGAAAAAATGACTGTTACACTACTTCCAGCAAGGAAACAAGCCGGGTTTGCAAAGAGGGATGAAGAAAACCCGAAACTCCGTGTGGCTGCTTACTGCCGCGTTTCCACTGATAGTGATGAACAGGAAACCAGTTACGAGGTGCAAATTACTCACTATACTGCATACATAAAAAGCCACCCCGATTGGGAGTTAGCTGGCATCTATGCAGATGACGGCATCTCAGGCACCAACACGAAAAAACGTGAAGAATTCAACCGCATGATTGACGACTGCATGGCGGGTAAAATAGACAAGGTAATCACGAAGTCGATAAGCCGATTTGCGAGAAACACAGTCGATTGCTTGAATTACATCAGAAAGCTGAAAGATAAAAACATACCAGTATATTTCGAGAAAGAGAACATTGATAGCATGGATTCCAAGGGTGAGATCATGCTCACCATCATGGCGTCCCTTGCCCAACAGGAAAGCCAATCTTTAAGCCAGAATGTAAAGTTAGGCCTGCAATACCGTTACCAGCAGGGTGAAATCCAAATAAACTGTTCACGGTTCCTTGGTTATACCAAGAATGAAAAAAAGAAACTTATCATTGTTCCAGAAGAAGCCGAAGTCGTAAAACGTATATACCGAGAATACCTCGAAGGTGCCAGTATGCTGAAAATTGCCCGTGGCCTTGAGGCTGACGGCATTTTGAATGGTGCTGGGAGGGAAAAGTGGCACACCAGTAACATCAATCAGATTTTGCGAAATGAGAAGTATATCGGTGATGCCTTATTGCAGAAAACATATACCACTGACTTTCTCACCAAGAAACGAGTAAAGAACCACGGCATTGTTCCTCAGTATTATGTAGAAAACAGCCATGAGGCTATCATCCCGCGTGAATTCTTCATGCAGGTGCAGGAGGAGCTCATCCGCCGCCGCATCGTCCATACCAGCCCGAATGGGAAGAATAGGACCTTCAGCAGTACGCACAGCTTTTCAAATATGATTATTTGTGGAGGCTGCGGTGAGTTTTTCCGTAGGATTCATTGGAACAACCGAGGGAAAAAGTCAGTTGTTTGGCGATGCATTAGCAGATTGGAAAACACCGGCCAGTTTTGCGATGCCCGCACGGTATTGGAGAGCACCATTGAGCAGCTACTGGTAACCGCCATTAATCAGACCCTCTGCGACAAGGACTCCTTCCTTTCCATCCTTAAGAACAACATCGAAAATGTCTTAATCCATGAAAACGACACCACCCTGGCTGACATCGACAAGCGGCTTGAGGAGCTTCAATCAGAGCTTGTAAAGCTGGCTAACTCCAAGGCTGAATATGACAAAGTTGGTGATGAAATTTACCGCCTGCGTGACGAAAAGCAGAAAGTACAGCTTGATAACGTCGGGCGGGATGAACTGAAAAAACGCATCACCGATATGAGCGATTTCCTAAAGGAACAGCCTACCTCCATTACCGAATATGACGAGCTGCTTGTTCGGCGACTGATTGAAAAGGTCACCGTCTACGAGGATATATTCACCGTCGAATTCAAATCTGGTCTAACGGTAGATGTAAATGAATAAGGTTAAAAACGAACGAGTCACTCTATGCAGTATGCGTAGAGTGACTCGTTTCAGTTTTAGTTATAAAAAATTGGAACTTGAAATATCAGTTCGGACTATTTCTTGTATCCACATTTAGGACACACACCGTTTTCGTTTAACGCAATACCGCATAACGGGCAACGGTCAATAACCGTGTGGGGCTCGTATTCTTCTGTTGCGCCATTCACTCCGCTTGTAAACGTAATTTTAACAATATTGAGTTTGTCTTTTAGCAGATCGTAAACGATCTTAATCATGCCTTCTACGGTCATGGTCTCTTTTGTAACAACCAAACGACATTCCGGATATGCTGTTGCGAGTTCAGTCTTGAAAGCGGGGCCTTTTTGCTTGTTGGTCGGTGCGCCGTCTTTAATGCCTTGCGCTTCGTAAACACCGAGGATCGCAGGAAGCAGCGGATCATCTTCCCTTAAAACAAGTGCATGGTCAAAGTTCTGCAAAACTTCCCAGGCGGTCTTCTGAATTTCATTACACGGGAAGACCATATTGACTCCCATGTTGACAGTGTCTTCGACTTCAAGCGTCAGTATTCCAGTATGTCCATGCAAATACTGCGCTTCGCCCTTAAATCCGTAGAATCTGTGTGCATATTGCAGGTCCAGTGTGGTAAAACTTCTCATGACAATTCTCCTCATAATATATATTTACGGGTTATTATGCTCCCGTATGCGCCCATATCTGAGTTTGCCGTTATTGTATCTATTGTGCCATAAACAATTCAATGTCAGCATCCACAGCACCGATGCCGGCGATACCGAACTTCTCGACCAAAACATTCGCTACATTCGGTGATAGAAAACCAGGAAGAGTCGGCCCGAGATGAATATTCTTTACGCCAAGATACAAGAGCGCTAAAAGAACGATAACAGCTTTTTGCTCGTACCAAGCAATATTGAATGCGATTGGCAGCTTGTTGATATCATCAAGACCGAATACCTCTTTCAGCTTTAACGCAATGACGGCAAGCGAATAGGAATCGTTGCACTGTCCGGCATCCAAAACTCTTGGAATTCCGCCGATGTCGCCAAGCTTCAGCTTATTGTAACGGTATTTCGCGCAACCTGCGGTGAGTATAACCGTGTCCTTGGGGAGGCTTTCCGCAAACTCAGTGTAATACGCTCTCGGCTTCATTCTGCCATCGCAGCCGGCCATAACGAAGAATTTTTTAATTGCTCCGGATTTTACAGCCTCGACAACCTTGTCTGCCAAAGCTATAACCTGATTGTGGGCAAAACCTCCAACAATAGAACCTGTTTCAATTTCATCTGGGGCAGGAAGGGTTTTAGCCAAAGCGATAATCTCTGAAAAATCCTTTTTGCCGTTTTCGTCAGCCTCAATACGCTTGCAGCCCGGGTATCCGGTAGAGCCTGTGGTAAAAATTCTGTTTCTGATTTCTTCGCTTCTTGGGGGAACAATACAGTTGGTAGTAAACAAGATAGGTCCATTGAACGGTCCAAACTCGTCTACCTGTTTCCACCATGCATTGCCATAGTTCCCGGCAAAGTTATCATATTTCTTAAAGGCGGGATAATAGTGGGCAGGCAGCATCTCACTATGAGTATATACATCCACACCTGTGCCTTTAGTCTGCTCCAACAATTGTTCCAGATCGGTGAGGTCGTGGCCGGATATCAGGATTGCGGGATTTTTTCTAACGCCGATATTAACCTCGGTAATTTCAGGATTGCCGTACCGTGACGTGTTAGCCTCATCCAGTAATGCCATTGCCTTTACACCGTATTCGCCGGTTTTCAGCGTTAGCGCAACAAGATCGTCTGCAGTAAGCGAATCGTCCAATATTGCAGCAAGAGCCTCATATATAAAGGCACTAATCTCCAAATTTTCCTTGCCGATGTTCTTGGCATGCTCTGTATAGGCAGCCATACCCTTGAGACCGTAAGTGATCATCTCGCGCAGAGAGCGAACATCTTCATTTTCTGTTGCCAGCACCCCTACAGAAGCGGTCTTTTCCAGCATTGACGCTCTTGTGTCCACTGTAAATGTTGAAGCATCGTGCAGGTTTTCAAGCTTAGCAGCTTTTTTCAGGCCGTCCCGAACAGCAAGCATTTTCAAAATTTGTTTTTCAATGGACTCATCGTCAAAATTAGCGTTGGTGATTGTCATGAAAAGACTGTTCAGCATTTCATAATTTGTGTTGCCAAGGTCTTTTACATCCAGCTTTCCTTTAATAACTATTTCTGAAATTCCCTTCAGCGTATAAATCAAAAGGTCCTGAAGCCTTGCAACCTCTTCGGTTTTTCCGCATACACCGCGTACCGTACAGCCTTTGCCTCCTGCGGTTTCCTGACATTGATAACAAAACATGCTCATTTGGTTTTCCTCCGTTTATTCTTCAATAATTTCAAACTCGTCCTTGCCTACAAAGCAAATAGGGCACTGCCAATCATCTGGGATATCTTCAAACGCAGTACCGGGCGCAATCCCGCCATCAGGATCGCCAACTTCCGGGTCATAAATGTACCCGCAAGGGATACAACGATATTTCTTCATCTTTCTTTGCCTCCTTTCCAATTGTTATCTATAGAATTTTCATTCCATATCAAAAGCTTTTGCCCAGGTGTCAATCATAGCGTGCAGTTTTTCATGGACGCCATGTCCTATAACAGTCTCTTCATACTGCTCAAATTGTTCAAACATAAGGCTATGCGATTGTTCATCAATCACATTATCCGCCATCATGAAAAGCACATTATTCTCCTTGTCGATATGTCTGCACAGCAGATCTCGGTATTGATCAGCAGCGTTGTTAAAGCTGCTGATGTTCTTATCCTCAAGGAATTTAGTCATTTGTGCAATGTATTCTCTGCCTTGAGTGTGCTCCTGCAGCATGACACCGACCGGTCCTCCCTCGTTAGGTATTCCTTTATTAACCAGTTCTTTGAACAGGTAATTCTCCTCTTTGCCGTGGTGGCATTTATCCGCAAATGTCTTGAGGAAATAGACAACCTCACCGTAATAGTGAAACAGGGTTTCCGCATCACGGTTATCGGACTCCGTCATTTTATCAAGTATTTGCAGAACATAAAGAATGGCCTCGTGTTCTTTCCGCAGATCTTGTGTCGCTTTTCCCATTTTGAATCCTCCTTCTAAAAATACAGCATAAAATTTGCAAAGCTTGTCCGTCAGCTTTTTGGGGCAGGTGCTTTGACGATTATAAGCTCCAAAGTATCATCATGTAGGTTTTTTACATTCATTTTAGTTTGATAAGGGATTTTCAGCAGAGTACCACCCTCATATTCATGTATCTCCTGATCATTCAAACCGATAGATAGTATCCCGCGAATAACGGTCATATACACGTTTGAGTTGGAGAAGTGTTCCGGCAACCCTTCTGTTTTGTTAAACACCATGTGCAGATAGTGCAGGTTATCATCGAAAATAACCTTCTCGACGGCTTTTTCATTGCCCCTTGACAATTTGAATATCTGTTCAACCATAATTATGCCTCCTATTTTATAATCATTTTACCACAAGCACAACTTCAAGTTTGGCTTGTCGCTGTCATAAAAGCATTTTTTCATGCCTACATCTAAACTGACCACACAACCTCGGCTTTTTCAAAAAACATCTAAATCGACCACTCGCCAAGTGCTGACATCTAAATCGCTCTCTCGCACTCGAAAATGCCGTCTTTGACTTGTTCCCATGAACCGATATTTTCACGATTTTGACACATCAGATTTTTACTCTCAAACCTCTAAAAACCCAGTATTACTGGACTTTTCACCCATCTACTTCTCAACCCTTGACATCAATACTACTGTCTCAACATGGCTTGACTGGATTTTTTTAATTACAACAACCGCACATTTTCAACCTATCGGTTTGGTAGATACAGTCCACAGTTTTTACCTGTTCGGTAGATGCAGTCTACTAATTATACTCGTTTGGTAGAACAGTCAACGAAAATCGGAATCAGTTGGTTACTTGTATTCATTCGGAACAGGAATATTAAATTTCTCACATAATAGTTTTACATCATGCACATCATTTTCGTCATGCTCATATCCCAAGTGAAATAATACTTGATTTTCAGCATCAATACATCTTACTATTTTATCGCCTATCTTCCCGATACCATTAAATACTTCCGAAGGATAAGCTTCTCCTTCAAAAACAAGGTATCCTTGTTCGTCGAATTCAAATATATGAAGATCGATTATCCTGCCTTTAGCGTCCTCCCAAACCGTGTGATCTGTAGTGGTATATGCTTCGATAACTTCAGCAAAGCCCTTTTCTTTTATTATTTCAAGAAATTTTTTGCTATTGCTTTTTTCCACAAACAAATCAATATCGTTGTGACCCCTTGTTTCCTCACCTAAAAGAGCATCAACTCCCCAACCTCCATCTAACCAAATGGCAATCTCATTTTCTTCGGCATATAAGATTATCTCAATGGCATCTTTTTCATTTACCATGCAATCCCTCCGTTCAAATTCCTATCTAATTTCATAAATCCTGAAAGGTAGCCATGCTAAATTCCTCCCAAGTAATACTGTTAATTCATATAATCTAACTTAATAGTTCCTTTTCATATCCTCTTCGTAGGCGGCTAGAATACGCTGATATTCTTTTGGGTCATCATTCTCACAGTCCAGTTTTATCACGCGATCCACAATAGAATCTAACGAATCAGGGTTGTACCAAGGTTCCTTAATAGTAAGATATATAATCTTTTTTGTTCTTTGACGCTCAGCCATTTCTTTCAGCATTTGAATCTCTTTTTCATTTTTTGTTACACTTTGAATTGGCCATATAATCATAAAGTCAAATTCACAATTATCGTATTTTTCACTATTGCCTTTAGTGGTTAAATTATCAAAGAAAATTGTAAGATTTGATAATTTCATTCCTTGCCCATATTTCTTCGGTACGTTAACTTTATAAAGTTCCGCCCATCGAAAGAAATTCTCCATTCCATCTTTTGTTGTATGAATTAAATTAATTAGTCCTTTCAGGTTCCCTTTAGCATTCAAAGCTTTAAGAAGGGCCTGATGCTTTTCCTTATCAGCGATACCTCGTAGTAACAATGTTTTCTCTGTTTCATTGTTCAAGAAATCAATAATCTGATCATACGCATTTTTTACGTCGGACATATTTTATCCTCCCCATTCACTAAATAGGCTCAAACAAATTAAATTTCGAACTCTTGCGTATAGCTAATCGTTGGTCCTATACCAGTTCTATCAACATATTTTCCTTTTAAGTTCTCATACTCTAATCCTGCTTTTAGCACAAATTCTTTCTTTTGAACTGAGGGAATAGCAAGAGTAATACCTGCTTTGTACTTTCCTTTATCGAAGCCAACGCCTTCTTTTCCTAGTCTACCAAAATCAAATCGTCCATTTTCCACTAATGAATTATTCTGTGCCAAAAGCAAGCCATTAGAATTTTTCAAAGATATCATTAATGACGCGTTATCAAAAAGATTAGTCGCTCCCCTTATATTCACTGTATTGTCGATATTTTGGGAAATTACAAGATTAAAGGTAACATCTAGGCCATCTGGGTTTAGCGGTATTGTTTGTTTATATTGATATTCTTTTCTTTTTATTTTTTCAGGATTAATTTCATTATACTCGTCATCTGAAAGGTCAATAGTTTTTTTCCAATATAAAGCTTGTTCCTTAATTCTATCAAAATGTAACTTCGCATCTCTAAAACAATTTGAAATAAGGTATCTTTTAGTACGTGAATTTAGTTCTTCCTTTTTCACCCACAAGATTATATTATCCAAATGTAAGGCTACTTCTTGGAAATTGTTCAGGTATTTATTAAATTCATCGTTTCTTGAATGGCCATAATCACCAAACTTTAGAAAAAACTTAGTGATATCATTTGCATTATCAATAGCATACTCTTCTAAATTCTTCATATCCCGACTCTCAAAGGCATTTAACATAAACTTATAATGGGGTTCAAACTTTTCTAATGTTTTCATGTTTTGAGTAAAAAGAATTTTATCATCTGTAAAAGAATGCTCGCCATAATAATCTGCCAGTGTACTGTAGGACTTTTCAAGGCGCCAAATATATCCTAATTTATCTACATCCCCAATAAGATGTGGCTTGAATCTAGGATCTAATGATTCCCTAATCCATTGCCCTCTTATCATCCAGTTTCGCATAATATAATCGTCGCCATTCTTCGCGATATATACCCAAACAACATCGTTTGTACTTCTATATTGATCAATGATCTGGATTCCAATATCCTTTATTTCTTCAATATGCAGAGCCTTATTTAATACTGCCAATATAGAGCAGCGTCTAGCACCTGAATTAGACATGTTTTTTACTTCAAGAATGTTATATGTACCCTCAAGATCAAAATCCACTTTTTTATACTTTTCCTTCAAATAATCAGCGACTGAGGGTAACTCTGGATATATTGTTGTCTCATTAATATTATACTTTTCATCCAGCTCTTTTTTAACTGCTTGTTTATGTTCAAAAGGAATCCTTATAACCATTGTTGGTTCAATTGAATCAAGAGGTAATACAGTCTTTTTTATCTCACTACCTATTACTTCATTCCCACAGATTGCAAAAGTCCCTTTCTGGCAGAATAGCCTTTCGTTAGATTTTTGAAGTTCTACGGAGTGCTTTATAAATGCTCCTTCTGAGGCAAACTCTAGTATTTCATCTTCTGTTATACTTTCCGAATAGCATTCTAGATAGAACCTTTTTATCACATCAATTTTAGGTGATTCTATTGTTGCAAGAAGTGACAATAGCTTAATTCTCTTATCATTTAAGGAATGCTCTGGCTGAACAAATACATATACATTCCCATGCGACTCGCTATCGACTTTTTGGACAGCGAAAAAGAGCGCTATCAATGGATCAATTGTCAAATCTACAAGTCTCGTTGGAATTCCATAATGTTGCATTTTCGATAAGCACTCAATCGGAGACATTAAATCATCAAACTCAACAGTTCTCATTTTTATTGCTTCTGTGTAGATAGAGCCTTCATTCACTGTGTAACCTTCATCTCTGGAAACACTTGATGTGATATTTTTATATTTTTCTGACTGACCTCTATAGAATACATTGTTATAAATATCGTAGCGCGATAGCTTTTTTAAATAATCATCAACAGAATTAGTTTGCTCCATTTAATCATTCACCCCTAACTATATATTTACACCTCTATCACATAGTACCTACTATTGTTAAATACCGACTTCCAGGAGAATTCATATCTACCTTTTAAAATGATAAAGTCTTTACCTTTCATGGACCCTGTCGGTTTAAAAATTTGTCCATAAACTGCATATTCTTCTCGAAAATATTTATAAATCCCTTCATTATTGCGTCCTTCGTAAAAGGGTCTATCTGATACAAGGGTAACAGTAGCTGTTTTATTGAACCCTCTATCCTTAAGTTCTTCCATGAACTTTATGTCTTTTACAAAGGAATACATCTGCTCTGGATACTGGCCGTTCAATGGGCACTTCAGTTCTATGGCATATTTTTCTGTTTTATCCTCTGAAAATACCGCTATATCGATTTCTTTTTTAATAGTTTTATTGTCATTGGTAAAATATGAGACGTTTCTTTCGAATTGCACTTTATATGTAGGCAGAGCCTCTCTTAAAAAAATACCAAGCTCATGTTGAAGGCTAAATTCATTGTATATATCAATATTTTTCGTTATAACCGATTTAAAGAAATCGTGTACTAAAACATTTAATTTTAGCAATATGTCACCTCAATCCCAGAAGTTTTAAATCGTTCTATAATTTTTCATATCTCTGTTGATTGGATGATGTCTTTTCAATAGCTTTGAGATTGCCTTCTGTCTTATTCACCCAATTAAGAAAAAGCGTCCCCAATAGAAGCCGGTCCTTTCTCGGTATCCTATTCCACACATATCCTTTGAACAGATCTTTAACGAGAAAGACTTCACCTTCATTCAGCTTTTCAGTTTCGCTAATTGCTTCTTCTAATAGTTCATTAACATCACTCATATCGCCAACTCCTCATAAATAACAACATCAACAACATTGTTAATAACATTATACACTCGCACGTACCTTTAGTCAATATGAATAAGGAAAACCGCCAATCAAGAGAATACTAAATCTCCTGATTGACGGTTTGTCTTTAAGCTGTGTTTATACTTCTATTTCAATTCCCGACTTAAACCTCACAACCACGTTGCTTTTAAATACAGTTGCCTTCTCAACTAAGAGCCTTACCAACTCTTCATCGTAATCAAGACTCTTGTCAGCGTGGTTTTCTATAAATTCCATCATCTCTGTGATTCGGTCTTTTTCGCCTTGGCTTTCCGCCTCCGCCGTAAGGATGGCTTGTTTTCTTTCGCTAAGAGCCTGTATTTCATCAGCAAGTTTTTCATAGTCCTTGCCGGAATTAGCATAGCTGATGAGTTCCATCTGTTTCTCTTCCATTTGCTTATCAATGTTAGCAATGGACTGTTCATTGCTCTCGCAGACCACCGACTCTATATTCTCCCGCAAAATCGCAATCATCGATTCGCCACCGCCAAGAACCTGGTTAAATGCCTCTGCCACTGCGGCATGGAGGTCTTCCTCAGAAATTGTCCTTGATGTGCAACCTTTAGGTCCCTCTTCCAATCGTGTAACGCATCTCCATACAGTAGACTTTTTGCCACGGTTATTCCAATAAGTACGTCTATAAATGTCTCCGCAATCACTGCAAAAAGTGATGGAGGATAATGCATACTTACTACTATATATCCTTCTCTTTCCGTCTTTGCCTTTAAACAAAAGACTTCTGCGTTTCATTTCTTCCTGCACCTGCAGATATAGTTCTCTTGGAATGATAGCCTCGTGATTATTCTCGACATAATACTGGGGAACGATGCCTTCATTTTTAACACGCTTTTTTGTTAAGAAATCCACCGTATAGGTTTTCTGTAACAGTGCATCTCCCATGTACTTTTCGTTTTGCAGTATTTTTTGGACTGTTTCCGGTCTCCATTTCGGATTGCCCGCCGCTGTGTAAATGCCGTCTTTCATCAGACCCTTACAAATGCCGGCAAGGCTCTCACCCTCGAGGTATTCTCTGAAAATTCGCTTTACAACCTTAGCACCTTTCGGCTCAATAATAAGATTTCCGTCCTCGTCCTTTGTATATCCAAGAAAGCGATTATGGTTGACCTGCACCTTGCCTTGTTGGTATCTGTACTGAAGCCCCAGCTTAACATTCTGTGAAAGTGACTGGCTTTCCTGTTGTGCTAAGGATGCCATAATAGTAAGGAGCACCTCGCCCTTAGCATCCATTGTATTAATATTTTCCTTTTCAAAATAAACGGGGATGTTCTTTGCTTTTAAGTCACGGATATACTTAAGGCAATCCAAGGTATTTCGGGCAAAACGGCTGATGGACTTGGTAATGATCATATCTATGTTACCGGCCATGCATTCATCTATCATACGGTTAAACTCATCACGCTTTTTCGTGTTTGTGCCTGAGATACCATCATCAGCAAAGATGCCTGCGAATTCCCATTCAGTATTTTTCCTAATGAAATCTGTGTAATGCTCCATCTGAGCCTCATAACTTGTAGCCTGTTCCTCTGTATCTGTAGAAACACGGCAATAGGCTGCAACTCTGAGCTTCGGTATGTCTTCTTTCGCCACCGTATTGCCGACCCGCTTTCGAGCCGGAATAACGGTTATATTTTTACTTACATTCATATTAGCCATCAGTCCACCTCGCTTTCTATCAGACCGTACATATACTCGGCTTGTGCAAAAGGATCATCAAAAAACTTCGTCTGTCTGTCCATTTTAAATCTTGTTTGTGGAGTGGGAGGTAATGGCTCTTTATATTCTTTTATTCTTCCAAGAGCCAGTGCCCGTCTGCGTATTTCATTGTTTGCCTTATTAAAAACATCGCTATCAATAATGGCAGGGTAATATTCATCCCCAACATAATGCTCATTTTGCAACATTCTCTTTGCTGAAGCGTGGTACAATTTAAGTCCTGCTTTTTCGGCAGCCACTGTAAGAGCCAACCCTGAGTTATAACCATCAAAGAGTTCTCTTACTTGACCTGCTGCCGTTTCATCTATAACTGCGTTACCGCCTTCAATTCGGTAACCATATGGTGTATGTGTCATTATTCCACCAGCCTTTCTTTTAAGGAAAGACCGCATTTCAGTTTAAATACAATCTCCTCCCTGGAATTTACAACTATCTCATCTACAAAATCTTTAAAAACATTATCGTTAAATTTCAATGCCATTCTGTTTCTGCTACAGAATCTTATGAGCCTTTGGGCTTCATCTATCTTTGATGCATTACCGGTTACCGCAAAAAATATATGTTTTTTCTCTGTGGCAAGCCGAGCAAACTCACTTAATAGTTCCGTATTCTGCTTTGTAAACAGTCCCGGATTTAAAAGTCCCTTTGACATAAGTTCCATAAGCACATTACGCTGATTTTCGTTCTTTTCAATGCTGTCCTCAATTTCAGTAATCTTCTTCAGATAGGCTTTCTCATCAATATTTCTCAACCCTTGCATAAAAGGCTTGAGCAGCATATCGCAAGAAAAAACCAGTTTGTTTAGCATTGTTACAAATGCAACCTTAATATCTTCATCTTTGATAAACTTCATTGAGCATTTAACTGTGTGTTCTATGTGCTTTGTACAGCACCAAGCGATATACTCATTTTTCCCGGAATAATGAATACGTCTTTTGAAACGGGAACCGCACTCTCCGCAGGTTATTTTACCGGAGAATGCATACCTCTTTTGGTATTTACCTTCCTTCTTTGAAACACCCTTTTCCTTGCCACGTTGTTCCATAATCGACTGTGCCTTTTCAAAATCCTCATGGCTGATAATAGCCTCATGATGATTTTCTAAAAGGTACTGATTTTCTTCGCCGTAATTTATATGGCGGTTGAAATTGCTATCAGTATAGGTCTTTTGGAAAATTACATCTCCGGTATATTTTTCGTTCTTAAGAACACCTTGTACCGTTGACGGGTGCCATATGGTACCTCGCTTGGATGGAATGCCTCGCTCATTTAATTCCTTGGCTATGAGGAATGCCCCTTTGCCGTTAATGCACTCTCTAAAAATGGTGCGAACTATTTCTGCCTCCTCAGGTACAACCTCCATCTTGCCATCAGCGTTTATGTAACCATACGGTGGGTAGGAAATTATAAAAGTGCCGTTTATAAAGCGTTTCTGAACAGACCATTTAATGTTTTGCGAAATGGAAACAGACTCGCTTTCAGCAAGGCCGCTTAATATGGAGAGCATTAACTCGCTTTCCATAGAACCTGTATTAATGTTTTCTTTCTCGAATTGAATGAACACGCCAACATCAATGAGCCTTCGTACCATTTCCAAACAGTCGGTTGTATTTCTTGCAAACCGGCTGATTGATTTTGTAAGAATTAAATCAATCTTTCCTTGCTCAGCATCCTTTATCATATCCATTAGACCGGTTCTGTTGTCTTTCTTAGTCGCACTCAAACCTTCATCATAATAAAGACCTGCAAAATCCCATTCTGGATTTAATTTAATGGAGCTTTCGTAGTGCTCTTTCTGTGCTTTTAAACTGACCAGTTGTTCATCACTGTCAGTAGAAACTCTGGCATATGCAGCAACACGTAACTTCCTCTTTGAAGTAGCTGCTACATTGTCAACTTTGAATATCTTTTTCATCATCTCACCTCGCTTTCGGTATATGACATATTCGCTCTAAAAGCCAGTAATAGCAAGTGTTTCAGGGCATTATCTTTGCTAAAACAGGTGAGAATTTTTTGCGATTTAACTCTGTAATTTTGTCGAATTCGTCCAGTGAAATTAACCCCACAGATAAAAGCTGTTTAAGCAGTTTTTGAGCCATATAGTAATCAGCCTCTTTCTGCATTTGGCCGTTAGTCATTTTTATATCTTCACTTGGTATTGGGTTGTTGTCTGTGACTTGAAAAACATTCATAGAAAAACACCTCCTACCTGGTAGCCACGGCGGGAGGTGAAATCTGATGTTTTCATTAATCTTTTTTGTAAAAATCACATTCATAACCATCGGCATCAAGGAGCAGTCCCTTTGCCCAGGGAGGAATTCTGCCCATCTGCTCACATACGCTATCTATGGGCATTCGAGGGTCAGCCTCAATGATTACTTCATCATGCACATGAGCCACGATACTGCAAGTTCGGAGTGTTTTCATGGCATACATCAAAATATCACGAGAGATTGCTTGAACAATATTTTCTACAAATTTAGGGCCATAACTTTCAATACGCTCCCATTTCTTTGTTCCACCTACACCTTCGTAAGTTACGGACTCACCACCGAAGATATTTTCACCGATACGAGGTTTTACATAGGCAAGCTGTCTGCCGGAAGGGAGAACAATAAATAGCATTCCACTCATGCAATGAAACTCAATATTATTCGTTTTCTGTGACTTATTTTCCTTAATGCACTTTTTAACAACGCGGTCCACATCCCACCAAAACTTTACGATATTTGGATTGGATGCTCTCCAGGCATTAACAAGAGGTTTCAATTCTTCCTCTTCAAGTCCCATCTCCAATGCACCCATAGCCTTTAATGCACCGATAGATCCGCCATATCCAAGTGCTAATTCTGCTATTTTTCCTTTTTGTCTTAGATGACTGTTAACACCATGCTTTTCAACGGGAACTTTAAACATCTGTGAAGCTGATGCACAATATATGTCACCGCCGCTTGCGAACACTTCGGTTCGCCATTCTTCACCTGCAAGCCATGAAAGCACACGAGCCTCAATGGCTGAAAAGTCTGCAACAATAAACTTGTTGCCTTCATTTGGCACAAATGCTGTACGGATATGTACCAGTTGGCAAACATCCTCGTGTTCGTAACGGAGATTACGCTCAACCTCCTGTGAATCATCTGCAATAGTATCCATTACATCTGTTTCATCCTCAGCTTCATCATCTTTGCGATATGGGGTATTTGGTTTACCAAGATGTCTATGAAATCTGCGCCAGCCGTTGTATTCCTTACTGTTCATAAGGTCGAACATTTCCTGTACAGTCTCACAACGCTTTACTTCAGCCTTCTTTTCTGGCTTTGCTTCTGCAAGACGCTGCTCATAGTCGATATCCAGCATGATGCTGTAATCATCATCCGGAATATCAATTGTGGTGTAGAACTTGTGGCCGTTTTTGATGTTTTCTTCATACAAAACTCGAATCTTCATTTGCATTCCTTTCCGTCCCGGCATTGGGCGGCGGAATACAAAAAGAGCCTGCGGTGAAGATGACCACAGACTCCGCTTGTCCTAAAAATGAGCGCACGAAATCACGGTGGGTGCATCTTCATTCCAAACACAGTCTTTATCACTGTGTTCTGAACTCTTTATGCATCCCGCCGTCCTAATGCGCATCTCGGACATTGAGATTTATTGTTGAGCTTATTAAGCTCGGCTGAGTTTCCCCCTAAGAGGGGATAAGCAGGCTGATTAAATAAATCTGTCGCTGCCTATCATTTGTTCCTAAAGAATTACTTTCTCTTACTTGGCTTGGTTTGACTTAAAGCACTACCAGCTACGGACTTTGCATTTTTTCCATAGCAACTGGTCTTCATGTTTGCTTTGTATTCTTGACCATGAATTTCACCTCGCTTTCCAACCGACCTGAAATCTTATCTTTGATGAGATCAGCTAAATGTCAAAAGAGAAGCAACAGCAATCAATCTTATTGTTCATTTCTGCGAACGCATACTAATAAATTGTGAAAGTGTAGATTTTTTCATAATTATCTGATATAATATTCGACAAACCAATTCCCCAATACCTATCTACTATCACTAGCGTTCTTTTGCTTGTTTTTACACTTTGAATTATAGAATATCGGCTTGGTAGCCATAGGTAGGCACGGGTAGGCTTGGGTAGGCTTCGATAAAAGGTGGTGAAATAGATGAATTTTGTAGAATTCGTAAGCATAACAAGACCTATAATCGGTGGAAAAGGTGGCGTTCACATCTATGTAAGAACCCTCTTTGACGCAATACTTACTGAAAATGGCAAAGAAATGCTCGATGGTTATAGCACCTCAAGTTACAAAGCTTATTCTAATGGCAAAACTAGTATCACCGATATATCCAAAGCAATGGTTCAATACATAGACCCTGTTGAGTTTTCTTCATTCATTTTTAATACTGAAGAATCCGCTCAAATAGCTTTATGTAAGCAATTTACTAAGTTCTTACCAAACATTAATATCAACAATGTTGGCGATGAAATAGCAGAGTTATTTGCAGATATAATAAGGACTGCTGCTCAAACCAAAAGAAAAAAGCCAGCATCCAAAAAGGACACTGGCACAGGTTCTATTGAACTTCCTGACGAACAACATTCTGACGAAAGTCCATATTCTTCTGAAGATAATGAGTTGCTTCAAGAATTTACAGCAGATTATGATGAAATCTTGTTTACGATGATTGGGGAAAGCTATGGTGTTTCATTAATCGATATGTCGTTACCAAATAAGGTACAAGCCTTGTATAAAACAAAATGGAGTACAAAAGCTGACGCATTCAATAACCCCACTTTGAAATCATATGTATTCAGCTTGCTTGGAGAATTAAATCAACTCAGCAACTGTCTTTTGACCGATGGTGCAGAACCATTCTTCATCAAGCAAACAAGAACAAGAATAAGAAACTTGTATGTAAAACTTCATCCTGACTCATTTGCTGGAGCATTTCCGTATGATGCTTTCATTGATGATTGGGACGATGGAGAATTTTATTAAACAGAAAGGAGGATGTCGATGCCAACGATAGATGATTCTATCCGAAAAATAGACAATGTAATATGTAGGCATTTAGATAATATTGAATACTCATCTCGTGGTGCTATATCTCAAGATATTTTAGAGCAGTTAATGAAGCTCGTAAATCATATCATGCTCAAGTTTTATGCTAACGGCGAAGATATCGTCATTAGCGAAGAAAATATATCTAAAGCTGTCGAGTTTTCTCAAGTAAACAGTGAACTACATACTTTATATAAATTTCGAAACTATTTGCAAATTGTAACTACCCAATATACTTTGGATGAAGACGGCTCAGAACGATTGATGCTGAAGTATTACCAATACTTGCTAGAGGCAAAGAATCTTCTTAGTTACTACTACGGTATCGAGGTATTACATAACATAGAGAAATTTCCTCTGCATTTGGATGATGCCTTACAGCAATACTATAAAAAGATTTCTGAAAAAATAGAACGTCATCCTGCGGTATTACATACTGATAGCAAGGATAAATACTATATTCAAAAAATAAAACCACTGTTTGTAGACAGAAAAATATATTATGAAATCACATTCACTCCTATAGATGATAGGAAAAATAAATCCAAATCTAACAGAGTAATTGCTTTTACCAAACTACCAATCAAAAGCAACTACGCATCGAAGTTTCATCTTATGTATGAAACAATCGAAATATTAGGAAAAACAATGCCTATCATCATTATTGATGGCTGGGAAGTTTCCATCCGTGACTGTGAATTTCAAAATTTTATTTCGCTAATAAAAGGCGAGAAAAAAAGAGTCCCTTACCCAGAACAACGATTAATCTGTGAATTTCTTACTAAAAAGAAATTCACACTGACTGATTTAATGGACTTTCCTGATAAGGCATATGAAAAGATTACGCTCGAATGGAAAAACAACCTTAAATCTCCGGTATTTATTCCAATTTTAGATTATTGCAGAAATCTTATACGAAATGGTCGTAATGGACAAAACGTGTTGCGATATCTTCTTTATAACATGAACAATGTCATTATTAAAAGCCAATATTCATCTGGCTACTATAGTAGATATTATGAAGAGTGGATAAATGCTGGAAATAATTATCTTTCTGGTTTGTATTTAGCAAATGGTTGCAGGCAGTTTGATTCTTTACCATTTAACAGATCCCCTATTGGACATAATCCAAAATTAGGTGCCATATTTGATTGTATTCCTTGTAAGGATAGACGCCCTGAATTATTCGCTAGATTTATACGAAATAACACAGAAGGTAAAGGTCAGCTATTTACCGATATTGATGAACTAAGTAACTTCCCCGATTATAAAAGACTCATAGAAAAATATAACGATACTCTCTGGCCGGGGCACAGACCTACAAGTGATTTGATGCTTGAACACAATCAAGTATTTATAAATGATTACAAGCTTGATACTTGCAAGGTAATTGAAAAATTACAGGATTTAGCTGAATCAGGCATTGAAAATTACAGTGGCGATGTTGATTTTTGGCTACTATTTGATGATTATGAAATTGACTGTGACGAAAAGAAGGATATAATCAGGCATATATTTTCGGAATCAAGAGTTGGTGTAATATATGGTTCTGCAGGTGTAGGTAAATCAACGCTGATAAACCATGTTTCCCACTATTTAAATGATGCAGAAAAATTATACCTAACTCAGACAAATCCTGCAAAAGAGAACCTAATGAGAAAGGTTGATGCTGAAAAAACAACTTTTTCAACAATTGAAAGTTTTAAACACCAAGGTTCTCCTTTTGCAGAATATAAATTATTAGTTATCGATGAATGTAGTACCGTTAGCAATAAAGATATGGTTGAGGTATTGCAAAAAGCAAATTTTGAAATGCTTTTACTAGTCGGAGATACTTATCAGATAGATGCAATTCAATTTGGCAATTGGTTCTCGGTACTAAAATCATTCTTGCCTGAAAGTGCTGTTTTTGAACTTACTCAGCCTCACAGAACCAAGGATGCACGATTGCTTGAACTTTGGGACAAGGTTAGGCATATGGAGGATACAGCAAAAGAAGTTATCGAGAGAGAAAGTTACTCATTAAAAGTTGATGAAACCCTACTCTCTTCGCTTGAATCAGGCGAAGCTATCCTCTGCCTAAATTATGATGGCTTATATGGAATCAACAACATCAACAGATTCTTGCAAGAAAGCAATCCTAACCCTGCTGTTACTTGGGATATCCAGCAGTACAAAATTGGAGACCCTATTCTCTTCCTTGACTCAGACAGATTTCGCCCCGCCATACACAACAACATGAAAGGCATAATCCAAGGAGTAGAAATCATAGATGAAGGCACTCTGGAAGAACGTATTCAATTTGATGTAGAAATACCAAAAGACGTAGATAACTCTGATATCGCCTGTTGTGATCTTCAATTGCTCGAATATGATAAGCCAGAAAAATCCTTGATTCGATTCTACGTCCATAAATTAAAAAGTGCTGATGAAGATGGTGAAGACTCTAGAACAGTGGTTCCTTTCCAAGTTGCTTATGCTGTATCTATTCATAAAGCACAAGGCTTGGAATATGATTCTGTTAAAATAGTAATCACTGATGAGGTAGAGGAATTAGTGTCTCACAATATTTTCTACACTGCTATCACAAGAGCAAGAAAAAAACTAAAGATTTACTGGACTCCAGAAGTCGAAGAGAAGGTAATTAAAAGAATTAAACCACGAGATATAAGTAAAGATGTTGAACTCTTGAAAAAATATTTGAATTAATAAATCCAACAGAAAAATCAAGGAGGTCACAAATGCGTATCAGTTACAACAAATTATGGAAGATGCTAATCGACAAAAACATGAACAAACAGGATTTAAAAGAATTAAGCGGTGTTAGTGCCGCCTCCATTGCTAAGTTAGGGAAGGGTGAGAATATCACTACAGATGTTCTTCTTAAGATATGCGAATCGCTTGATTGTAAGCTGGAAGATATAATGGAAACAATGGATAATTAAAGGAGGCTAAAACAATGGCTTTTACAAACGCGGACAAACAACAACACGGTCAAAGTGCTCAGGAAAGTTTAGAATCAATATTGGAACATTGTAAAGATGCAGGCTATATCAAATCCTTTATTAAAACGTATCGAATTGGAAAACCAGGTTATAACAATGATACGCAGTTCTACGCCCCTTTTTTAATTAAATTTAATGATGAAACAAAATGGGCTTTATTTACTACCACATCTATGAGAACCGACCGTATAAAAGGGCAGCAATGGGACGCTAAAAATTTAAAGGAAATTGAAGATTCAATAAAAAAGGTTTATCTCGTATATCCCGATGCGGTTCCGGGCGAAAGTGAATTTGTGCGTCAGAATATGAAATATGCTAACAATGATGAATATTCAGCAATAGATGCAGTAATTTCGCAGAATCAAGTAGCTAATTTTATAGAAGTATATGCTATCAGAGACAAAACAGATGGTCAGATTAAAGATATTCAAGGTAACAGCTTTGAAAGCAGGGTGGCTGCAATATTAAGCTATCCAGAAAATTTACGCAAGTGGAAAACGAACGCTGCAACACTAGAAGGTGTGCACTTCGGTATGTTCAAAAATATTGTAGATTGTTTTGAACTAGACTCGGATGATATATGTGAGATTAAAGCAACTTCAGATAAACGTATAATAGGTAAATTGCCAAGCGGCGGAAATCCCAAAACAGATGTCTTAGTAGAAATAACAAACAAAGAAGGTTATAAAGCTTATTACACAATTAGTTGCAAAAGGAGCAGTGATAAAAGTGTAAGCGTTCATCAATATACGGCTGACACCTTTGCAAATGTATTGGATCCCGAAAATCAAGAACTTAGAGTTCTTTTAAATGAATTTCAAAGCGCTGGGAGTCTTTCTGCTTTTGGAGAAGAGAACTGCAATCTTCTTACCGAAAGGATTAAACCTTATCTTAAGAAGCTATCTCTTTGGGTATTAGGTGGAGTAGGTGGTGGGGGCAATCCTGTCACGCAATGTGCAGATTTTATACTTACATACGATAATAATGATGATACTGCAACGATACATCGTTTATCCTCTTATTATGAAATGCTTGTTGATAAAGGCGTTTCAGGAAGTTTCGGGACTCTTTTTAGTTGGACATACCCTTCAAAGAGAAGAGGTGAAAGCATTCAGCTAAAATGCAAGATACTTAAATAGCAAAGAGGGTTAGTAATCTACACATTCACTACTAACCCTCTTTTTTATATTTGTTTAGGCAAACAATCTACAAACTGTCGAGCAATTGCATACGCAAGCAAAGGTGGTATTGCATCGCCGATCTGTTCATACTTATCCTGTTCTTTAGCTCCATGAAATAGTACATATGGTCCAGCAAATTGATACCAATCTGGAAAACTCTGTAGGCGAGCCGCCTCCCTTGGAGTTATGGCTCGATTGATTGTCGGATGGATTATCTCATCGAGACAATGTGATGTAACGGTGAAACTCGGTTCATCTATTGACAGTCTTCTATTTCTGCTTCCGTATATTGTCTTCGGAAAAAGATGTCTGTACTTGTCAATTTCTCCGTTTTCTGTTAACTTGTCAAATGTAGAGCGCATACTTTCTCGTTCACCAATAAGCGCCAGCAAATCTTGTTTTCTTTTTATGTGCCCTGGGCCTTTATGGCAACTTATACTATATTCATCATATAGACCACTATCAATCAAATGTTGTGGCGAACGAGAATGTATTCCATTTCCATCATAATTACCTCGCATGATTGATACATACCATTCTTGGTTTTCATTCCGGAATGTTTTCGGATATATGTAATCCGTAGATTCTTCACCCATACCTACAATCGGCAAGTCTGAAATTGCATCACCTGATGTAACAAATGGCTTATCGCATCCAGGGCCATGAGTTTTTTCTGGGTAATGAAATTCGATATTCTTTAGATCCCTTCTAATCGCAACCAAGAATAACCTTTCTCTCGTTTGAGGAACACCATAGTCACTTGCTCTGAGCAAAATCTCATCTTGATTTCTTGATACAAGTCTGTAACTCGGAGTGACTTTTTCATCTTCAAATGAGTCACAAATATATTGAAATATTGCTCCCTTAACACCATTCTTTGACTTGGAGAACATTCCTTTCACATTCTCAAAGAGAATTGCTTTAGTATTTACTGTTCTTGCAATTCTTATGATGTTGCTGAACAAATCATCTCGTTCATCTCCAACAGTTCTTGTCCCTGCTATACTGAAACTCTCACAAGGCGCCCCTCCAGATACAATGTCCACCGTTTCATTTTCAGAATCAATCCCATATCGAGCCAATAAGAAACTTTTTATCATTTGGCTACTTACTAGGTTGATATCGCCATGTATGAGTAAAGTTTGTGTGCTTTCATGCATAAATGATTGAAGATATGCCTCATCATTTCCGTTCTCCGTAGTGTATTTTGCAAGTTCAAATACTTCAGCATTATGGCTTATAGAATATGTTTCTGCGGTTGTATCTGTCCATTCAACAGCCAACAGTGGCAATATACCAGCCCACTTAAAGCCTGTGCAAAGCCCCCCTGGGCCTGCGAATAAGTCTATACTCACTAACTGAAACCCTTCTTCTTGCATCCTTTGTTTTAAGCTATTATTCATGATTACCTCCATCATCTGAAGCAGTCTCTGTCAACTCTAAAATATCGCTGATGTCGCATTCAAGTGCGTTACATATTTTCACAAGGATGTTCGTATTAACATTTTCATTTCGTCCAAGCTTGGCTATACAGGTTGAACTAATCCCTGCCATCTTACTCAAATCTTTCTTTTTTAAATCTCTATCTATAAGTAATTTCCAAAGTTTTTTATATGAAAGTTGCATGGTTCTACTCCTTTCTCGCAAATCCTCGTTTTTTATTATACTAATTTTAAGCGCAAAAGTCAATGCAAAAATTAAGTTATCGCATAATTTATTATTAAATAACCGGTTTTAAACCGGGTTTCGCTTAATATCAATTGATTATTGTTAGGGTTTCTAGTGTGATGATAACACCTCTTTTTATATTGCAATAATATCGTCAACTCGTAACTTCTTTTACAGTAATTTTATCCACTCACCACATCTTTGACAGTAATTTTGTCAACTCACTAGCCAAAAAGTAATAACATCCACACAACCTTGTGTTTTTATGATTTTAGATATGTTCTTACAATAAAAGAATCCGTGACTTGGAACCCAACTTAAACACGGGTTCAAAATCACGGAAATCCCTTTATATCAAGCACTTTTATACTCTTATTTCTCTATCCTTGACAGCAATACAACCGTCTCAACGTGCCCCGTTCGTGGGAACAAGTCAAATGCTCTTGCCTTTACTGGAACATATCCGTTATCATTCAGGTATGCGGCATCTCTTGCGGCAGTAGCAGGATTACAGCTTACCATTACAATCTTTGAAGGTGACATTTTCACAATACTGCTTAAAGTCAGCTCATCACAGCCTTTTCTTGGAGGATCAATTACAACAACATCTGGCCTTATATTGCTTTTCAAAAGGTATTCTGCGGTCTTTCCGGCATCACCACAGATGAACTCTGCATTATTTATGCTGTTTCTGACAGCACTTTTTTTGGCATTTTCAATTGCATCAGGAATTATCTCACAGCCAATAATCTTTTTAACACTGTCAGCCATTGAAAGCCCGATTGTTCCTGCACCACAGTACATATCAATAAGAGTTTCTGTCCCCGTTAGGTGTGCATACTCCTTTGCACAGGCATAAAGCTTTTCTGCCTGTGCAGTATTTACCTGATAGAAAGATAGTGGTGAAAGCTCAAAAACATTACCGCAGAGCGTATCCTTTATTGTGTCAGAACCTGCTATAGTAGTATTCTTATCACCGAGTATTACATTTGTATTCCTTCTGTTAATATTTTGTACTATACTTTTAATTTTGGGGAAATCTGCAATGAGCTTTTCAGCTAAAAGCTTAAGTTTGTCCGTTACTGACTTATTTACAACAAGACACACCATGATTTCTCCAGAATAGTAGCCTCGTCTGATATATATGTGGCGGAGTATTCCCCCACCTGTTTCTTCATTGTACGCCTTGATATTATTCTTGTTTACATAATCAAGCACAGCCTTAGTTATATCCGAAAAGACAGATGCCTGAAGTCTGCATTCAGTAAAGCTTACAACTCTATGACTGCGCTTTGAATAAAATCCACACACTGCCTTTCCGTTTTCATCTTCTGCTACAGGATACTGAGCCTTGTTCCTGTAGTAATCCTGTTCATTACAACCCTGTATCTCTTCAAAAGCAACGTCAAGCTTTCCTATTCTTCTGAAAGCATCCTCAACAAAATTCTGCTTTGTTTTCAGTTCCGATTCATAGGAAATATGTCGGAATGTACAACCTCCGCATTTTTTATAAACTTCGCAGTCACTTTCGATTCTATCCTGTGATAATGCAATTATTTTATCGATAATACCATATGCAAGAGTCTTATTTACCTTGACTATTTTACATTCAATGATATCCCCTACTGCGGTAAACGGCACAAATACAGCCATTCCTTCATGTCTGCCGACTCCGTTGCCTTCGGATGTCATGCCTGTTATTTCAAGATTAATTATACTGTTCTTCTTAAGGCTCTGCATAGAAGTAAACATTCCCTTCAAATATAAGTAAAAATACAGGCAGCCAAGTATTCACAAGGCTGCCTTATCTGTAATAATTACAGCTTTTCGCCGCACTTTTTGCAGAACAGATTTCCTGAGTCATTCTTTTCTCCGCAGAATTTGCAGGCCTTAGGCTGCTTTGCAGAAACAACTTCATCGGCAGCTTTAAGATCAGCTTTGAGCTTTTCAATTTCTGTAATTATCTTCTTCATGCTACCTGTTTCGTCATTTCCTGATTCATGCATCTGATAGCATATTCTGCCAAGGTCATAGTACTTATCTCTGATCTTGTTTCTGATCTGTGCACGTTCAACCTGAATTTTTGAATACTCTACAGCCTCGTTTGTCTTGACTGCAACCTTATCAAAAACTACCTTTGCATCACTGATTAAATTATCAAACTTATAACTCATGACGACATCTCCCTTATAATATGTTATTGCAGAACTCTTTGAGCTGCTGCTTTTTTTCAAGCATCTGTTCGTTGCGTGATATATATTCATAAGGATATTTGTAATTGAACAGGCGCTCAATTTTGTTGGTAACAGGGTTTACAAGCTTCGAGGAACCTCCTGCTCCGACAGCAATTATTGTCTGGATTTCCTCCATGATATAAATGTTATACAAGCTTTCAGTTTCTGACTTTGCATATCCGACATTTTCAAGGTTTCCGACGGTATTTTTCTGACGATACAAATAGTATGGATTATATTCCTTCTTTTTAAGCGTCTCATATGCGTATGAAATCATTTCACTGATACTTCCGTCACTCTCTACATCAGCACTGCTAAAAAGATTTGATGATCGTTTTATAGTCAGTGTATGAACTGTTATGTTTTCAGGGTCAAGTTCTATAACTGAATTCAAAGTTTTTTTGAAACTATCAATAGTATCTGTAGGAAGTCCAGCTATCAGATCCATATTAATATTATCAAATCCAAGTGACCTTGCAAGTCTGAAAGCCTCTATGGTTTGTGCTGCTGTATGTTTTCTTCCTATTACTTTAAGCACATCGTCGTTCATAGTCTGCGGATTTACAGAAATTCTTGTTGCTCCGTTATTTTTAATAATCCTTAAATTTTCTTCTGAAATTGTATCAGCACGCCCTGCTTCTACAGTATATTCCCGAATTTCTGAAATGTCAAAGTTTTTTTGAATTTCCTTCATAACTCTTTCAAGCTGTTGAGGATCAAGTGTGGTAGGCGTACCTCCGCCTATATAAATTGTATCAAGGTGCATACCTGATTCATTGACAATTTCCGCTGTCTGCTTTATTTCACTGCAAAGCTTCTCCACATATTCAGGAAGAAGTTTTTTTGCATTACTCGATTCAATTGAGTGAGACACAAATGAGCAATATGAACATCTTGACGGGCAGAATGGAATTGAAACATAGAGAGAAAATGACTTCGGATCAAAGCTGTTAAGATACTTTTTCTGCGTTTCAGCTGTATCATAGGCAAGTTCCAGCTTTTCATCAGTCACATAATATTTTTCTTTAAGATAATCAAAAATCTGTTTTTTATCAAACCCTTTTGCATCAAGCTGATTGACTTTCTTGACAGGACGTATTCCTGTTAGGCATCCCCACTGAGGAGTTATTCCTGTTATCTTCTGCATACATACAAATAAAAGTCTGCAAAGAGATAGTTCACTATCTTCATCATAATCAACAGCAATGTGATTATTAACTTTCTGACCCTCATATAAAACAGAAACAGAAAGATTATATCCCAAACCATTGTCAAGCTGTGTTATAATGCAGTAATCTCCGATAAGTGTATCATTGTTTTCATATATAAATTCAAACGATTGGAGAGGAAGAAATAACTTCATAACCGCTTCAATCTCATACTTATAGGTGTTGCCGTTAAAACAGATCGTCATACGAAAGGCCTTTCTGCATAAATGGATTCCTGTCCTTTTCATCAAGCAGTGTTGTTGACGAGCCATGACCAGGATAAATCTTATAGTTTTTAAATTCTCCGCTGAATTCTCCCAATCTTTCAAGTGATTTTTTCATTTGAGACATACTACCGTCAAACATATCCGTTCTTCCGATACTTCCGAAGAAAAGTGTGTCCCCGCTGAAAATCATATCTTCAACAACATAACAGACACCGCCGCTTGTATGCCCTGGAGTATGAATAACCTTTACTGAAATATCATCAAGTACGATTACATCATTATCTTTGATTTCAACAACTTTTTCTGCACCTCTGTACAAAGAAGACGGGAACAAATCAGGCATATCATCTGAAAGATTAGTACTGCTGTCAGCAAGCTTTCCTGCATCATTCATATGAACATACACTTCAGCACCTATTTCATCACATATATCTGAAAGACATTCAATATGGTCACAATGACCATGAGTAAGAAGAATTTTCTTTATTGAAATGCCTTTGCTCTGCAAATCAGATATTCCACTTTTTGTGCCTGATGGTGCATCAATTATTATTGCATTATTCTTATCTGAAACAAGTGCATAGCTATTTACCATGAATGCACCCATTGGTCTGAATTTTATAAATTTCATAACTTTCTCCATACCTGCTAAAATAGTTTTTATAGTAAACTCTCAATTATTTACCTGTTCTGTCAACGCTGATTACATCAGGTATTTTCTTTATCCTTGCAACAATGTTTGTAAGCTGTGAAACGCCTGCAATGCTTATTGTAACAAGTATATTTGAATTTCCATTCTTAAGCACACGTACTGCCACTTCAGAAACAGGAACATGAAGATCGGCAAGTGTCATTGATACATCTGCAAGAAGTGTCATTCTTTCATGGCTTACAATATCAAGCGTAACCTTGAATATCGGTGAAGAATTATGGCGTGTGCTTTCAGCCCAATGAACATCAATCCATCTTTCAGGCTCATTTCCATTCTTAACTGCAGATATATAATTATCGCAGTCCTTTTTATGAACAGAAACACCATGTCCTCTTGTGATAAATCCAATAATATCATCACCAGGGAGAGGATTACAGCACTGTGAAAGTTTGATAAGAATATTGTCCTGACCATCAACAATAACGCCTGTATTGCTCTTTTCAGAAGGTTTATGCTTGATATTCTGTACTTCTTCCTGAGCATAGAGCTTAGTATATTTATCCTTAAGCCTTTGCATCATTCTTGACAGAATAACTCCGCCATATCCAATTGCTGCAAAGAAATCTTCAAGAGTTCCGCAGTTATGGCGCTTCATATCATCACTCAGGAAGTCAGCAAGATCAGCTTCAGGAACTCGGATATAGTTTCTCTTGAATTCTTTTTCAAGTTCAATCTTACCCTGCTGGATATTCTCTTCTCTGCGTTCCTTCTTAAACCATGAACGTATCTTTGACTTTGCTTCATTAGTTTTGCAAATTTCAAGCCATGCTCTGTTAGGACCATGATCGGGGCTGCTTGAAGTAATGATCTCAACAATTTCTCCTGTAGAAAGCTTATAGTCAAGGGAAACAAGCTTTCCGTCAACCTTTGCTCCCCTCATTCTGTTTCCGACCTGAGTATGAATTGCATATGCAAAGTCAATGATAGTCGAATCAACAGGAAGTGTTATCATATCACCCTTTGGAGTAAATGCAAATATCTCCTCCGGTGCAATATCACTTTTTATTGTTCTTACTATTTCTTCAACGTCGTCGGTTTCCTGCTGGGCTTCAATAATCTGACGAATCCATGCAAGTCTGTTTTCAAGCTTGTCCTTACCCTGAATTCCCTCTTTATACTTCCAGTGCGCCGCAATACCATATTCAGCGGTATAGTGCATATCCCATGTTCTTATCTGAACTTCAAAAGGAACGCCCTCCCTGCCGATAACTGTGGTATGAAGTGACTGATACATATTAGCTTTAGGAGTAGCTATATAATCTTTAAACCTGTTTGGAATAGGTTTGAACATATCATGGATGATGCCAAGGGAATTATAACATTCAATTACAGTCTGAACTATAATTCTTACAGCATATTTGTCGTATATTTCTTCAATGTTTTTTCCTGCAAGGTATGCCTTTTTATAAATACCGTATATTGATTTTACACGGCCGTCAATCTGCGGTGAGTTTAAAAATCCGGCATCATTGAATCTTACAGATATCTGGCTTTTTATAGATTCAATGAAAGCTTCTCTCTCATCACTTTTCTTTTGAAGCATCTGCTCAATTTCAGAGTATGCATAAGGGTCAAGGTACCCGAATGCAAGGTCTTCAAGTTCATCCTTAACTGCTCTGATACCAAGTCTGTGAGCAAGAGGCGCATATATATTCATTGTTTCTAGTGCAGTATGCCGCTGTTTTTCAGACGGGCGGTATTGCAGAGTTCTCATATTGTGAAGTCGGTCACAAAGCTTTATAATAATTACTCTGATATCCTGTGACATTGCAAGGAGAATTTTTCTTACATTTTCAGCCTGCTGTTCTTCTTTTGTAAACAGTGGAATTTTACCAAGCTTTGTTACTCCGTCAACAAGCATGGCAACATCCTGACCGAAAAGTTTTTTCACTTCTTCAAGAGTGGTATCCGTATCTTCAACAACGTCATGGAGCATTGCTGCACAAATTGTATCCGTATCCAAACCAAGTTCCAGCAAAATAAATGAAACCGCAAGAGGATGCGTAATATATGGTTCTCCCGACGATCTGACCTGATCCGCATGAGCTTTTGCCGCAAATTCATATGACGATATAATCTTGCTGAGATCATACTGCTTTTCATCGTCAAGTATCTTCTGAATAAGCGCATCAATTGTATATACAGTTTCAGATTTGTTAAGCATTATTTGTTTCTCCTCAGCGGTAATTATTTAAGTTTACAAAGCTCCTGCAAAAGGACTGACGAATCAAGTGATACTTTTTTCTCAGCAGTAACAGTTCTGACAGAAGAATTTATATAATTAATCTCGACAAGACCAAGTTCACGGAAGATTTCAAGGCATAGTCTGAATTTGCAATAGTTCATGCTATCATTCTGTATGCCTGAATATATATAATCCTTGGAAACAAAATCTTTTTTCAAGGATCTGTATACAACAGCGAGATCATCTCTGGTTGGAATTATTCTCTCAGCAAGCTTAGGATCTGCTCCCTCACCACGCATATATTTTTCATAAGCCTCGCTTGCAGAAAAGTATTTTGTTTGTTGAATTCCGCTTTTGCGTATATCACATACTCTGAGTATTACTGAAGACTTGTTCATATATGAACTTATTTCCGGATATGCAAGGATATCAGCCTTGTCATTTCTGAATAAGCATAAATCTTCTGGCTTTGTCCCAAACATCAATGCAAATATTAATATATTTCCATATCTCAACTTAAGTTTGGTATGATTACCGTTTGAAAGAGAAATAACATCTTCAATAACTGCTCCTGACAAAACAAACATAGGCTTTTTATTTGCTTCTCCAAACGGTTCGAGTATATCAAGACTTTTGACTGATTCGACTGACAAATCCTTTGTATCCAGAATTTTATCTGCTTTTATTGTATGCAATGGCATTGATGGATACTCATTCCTAGCATATTCCTGAAGCTTGTTGCAGAATTTTTCATAATCAGATTTAAGCAATGAAAAACCGCCTGCTCCACTGTGACCACCGTAACGGATAAGTAAATCTGCACACTCTGACAAGGCTTTATGCGCAGAAAAACCTTCAACGGATCTGACTGAACCTCTGTATTCTTCTCCGTCTTCTGACATTACAAAAACAGGCTTTCCGAACCTGTCAAGCAATCTTGCAGCAACAATGCCAATAACACCATGATGCCAGTCTTTGCCCTTGAAAACGAGAACTCTGTCCAGCAGAACAGATGGATTGTCATTAATCTGCTTTTCTATCTCTTCAGATATATCACTCTCGGCTTTTTTTCTGTCATTGTTAAGCTTTTCAAGATAACGTGCCTGTTCAACAGCTTCCTCGTAATCCTCACACAAAAGGAGTTTAACAGCTTCACTTGCAGTGGCAAATCTTCCTGCCGCATTGATTCTCGGTGCAAGCATAAATGCAACGGATGTGGATGTATATGGCTCTTTAAGACCTGCAACCTCAATCAATGCTTTAAGACCTGCATTTTCTGTATTCTGAATATATCTTAACCCACAGCTTACAATTGCTCTGTTTTCACCTGTAAGTGGAACAATATCAGCAATCGTTGCAATTGCTGCCAAGTCTGAAAACTGTTCGATAGCAGAACTGTAATCTCCGCCATCCATTGCTGCAATCAGCTTCAGAACTACTCCGCAGCCGCATAAATCCTTAAATAATGACATACAGCCTGGTTGATGTGGGTCAACAACTGCATCTGCCTCCGGCAGAATTTCCGGAGGCTGATGGTGATCAGTTATTACAATCTGCATTCCAAGCTCTTTTGCAAGCTTTGTTTCTTCAACGGCTGAAATTCCGTTATCGACAGTAACAATAAGCTCAACGCCTGAATTATATAGCTTCTTTACTGCATCACAGTTTATTCCATAGCCCTCTGAACGATCGTTTATGTAATATGTAACATTTCCACCCATGCATTCTATATATGAATACAATGCAACTGTTGATGTAATTCCGTCGCAGTCATAGTCTCCATAAATACAGATAAGCTTTTCGCTTTCAATTGCTTCATTAATAATGTCTGCTGCTGTCTGCATATCCTTTAGCATAAAGGGATCTGACAGGCTTTCCTCATCACAGCAATCAAAAAATGATTGTGCTTTTTCAATTGTATCAATTCCTCTTGAACAAAGAACTTCCGCACATAGTCCAGACAATCCACTTCTGGTTAATTCATTTACTTTCTGAGGATCTGCTTTCCCAATGATCCATTTTTTCATATTCTTGAGCATCCTTTCTGAGCTTTGTTGCTATCATTATTAAAGTACAAAAGCACAAAACTCTCAGAATGAAAAATTATTTTTAAACTTAGACTACCTTGTTAATAAATACATAATTATTATATCATTTTTGTTAGATTTAATCAAGCAAAACATTCTTGATAATATTATTTTCCTTAACTTATGGCTGTTTCACATAAATTATTCAAAATATACTTAATAAGCCGTTCGGAAAGTTTCACCTCTGCTTCAATGTACTGTGCCGCAGCTTGCTTGCCATCAGCAGTAAGGGTCAGTTTGTATGAACGCAAATCACCCTCGCTGATTTCACGCTTTAAAAGGCCTTTCGATGACAGCTTGTTGACAGCGATTTCAATGAGCATGATAAATCAGAGCTTCTTCGGCTTCTTGATACTGTAGCAGATAAATGTTCAAGAACCTGATAACTTGCAGTAATTAAATATTTAAACAAAAAAAGGAAACATAACGCTTCCTTTTTTTATGTTGTATTATAATTCAGATATTATTCAGTATTATTTGCCGCAATTTCTATCGAACTCAGGATTGCATGCATAGAAGTTTCTTGAATCAAGCCTATCCTGTACAATTCTCAGACCTTCACCGAAGCGTACAATTTTACACGAATGCTATATTAACCAATTTATCTCAATGTGGTCACTATAAACGGATATTTTATTAATCAGACTATTAACAACTCGCCTTTTGTCATCAAAGCTTAATTTACCCCAATAAATCATACAGTTATCAAGTGCATTAAAATTAACATTTGTAACAGAAGTATTGAGTAATAAAATTTGATGATTAATTTCTTTCTTTTCATCATCAAGTTGATTAATCTTATCATTTATGTATGTCATTAAAACAGGTTCAGCCTGCAATATTTTTGATAATAATAAATTTATCTCATTATCAATCGCTATAAGCTTAACTTCTAATTCGCTAATTTTACTGTTATTTATCAGTGCATTACTGTTATGAGATTTTATATTAAGTTTAGCAATTTTTTTAGCAATCTCATTTTTTATTGTGTTTTCAAATTCGTCTGCATATATGGTTCTTCCAATCCCTGAGCAGTATTTATTTGTTGCTTGACTTGCACTACAAATAAAATACCTTCCAGCTTTTGTTTTGGATTTTTTTATTGTTACAGCATAACCACAGTTACCGCATTTTACCTTACCAGAAAGCCATGAATTTTTAGGTTTAGTATATTTGATTTGATGATTACCAAGTAATTTCTTTCTGCATTTAAGCCATATATCTGCATCAATAACACCTTGGTGTGGAGATATTACAATATTATGATTTGATAGATCCCATGTCTTTCTGTTTCTATTATCTCCTTTAAATAAATAACAAGCATTACCGCTTAAAAAATCAGTTGGTTCATTACATATTATACATCCCTGCTGATTAAAAAACTCGTATACTTCAAGGTTGCTTTTTACATAAATAGGATTTCTCAACACCTCACTAATTCTTGCTGCACACCATACTTTCCCACGCTTATTGACAGGCTCTAGTGTTCTCATAATATCGCCAAGTGAAACCGTGCTGTCAGAATACATCTCATACATTCTTTTAATTTCATTTATTTCTTCTTTAATTGGTACATATTTTGATGTTTTGATACCGTCAATATAAGTTTCTTCTTTCGTAAATCCGTATGGTATTCTGCCACCCATATAAAAACCTTTTTTGCTTCTTGAAAGATAAGCATCCATTACACGCTTTTGAATTGTTTCACGTTCAAGCTGTGCAAAAACAATACAAATATTTAACATGGCTCTTCCAATTGGCGTAGATGTATCAAACTTTTCTGTAGCAGATATGAATTCGACATTATATTTTTGGAACAATTCCATCATTTCTGCAAAATCAAGTATAGACCTGCTTATTCTATCAAGTTTATAGACTATTACTGCTGATATTTTGTTATCCTTTATATCATTTATCATCTGCTTAAATGCAGGTCTATCAGTGTTTTTACCGCTAAACCCATTATCTTTATAAATTAAACATTTCTCACCCCTTGCTTCATATTCGCAAAATTCAATCTGACTTTCAATTGAAATTGAATCCGCTCTTTCTACAGATTTTCTGCTGTAGATTGCCTTCATTCTTTCCATTGTGCCTCCTTTATAAAAAGAAGATCAACAACATTAATACACATTAAGTATGTCATTGCTGTTCTTATAAATCAATTATAATATTTTTTAAAAATGTTAAATAGTTCATTTTCAATTGCTTCTTTAATTTTTGTATATTCATTCTCCGAATATGTAGAAGTAATATTTATAATATTTTCATCCATCTTACAAATCACCTCATTATATAATATGTTTATGTTTTACTTAGTACTACTAAGATTAGAATTTTTTGTAATATAATAGACAACCCTGTTGTATTATTTATATCTCTATCTGTTAAACTACAGCCTTATATTTAAAATTAAAGTGAACAGAAGAAATTAACTATGAAAAAAAGAATTCATACACAATCATTTGTACTTATGATAATAGGAGCAGTATTTGCATTTCTGCTTCCGATTGTTACATATCCGTACATTAAATAATATTTTCAAAACTTATTTTATAAAGCCCTATTTTTCTTAATTAAAAAGCTATTGACAAGCAATAATAAATATTCTATAATTTAAAAAGTAACTACATAATTATTTATTGATTGGACAGTGGATGCTGATAAGTTGAAAGAATATGTAGACTTACATGATTTAGAAAATATTATTATTCCTATCAGTTCACAACAAAAAATATCACTATAACAAAATATGTATTATGTATAAATCCACTCATACTTTTTAATCACCACGCTAAAAAAGTATAAGTGGATTTTTTAAAAGTTCAAGCTTAATCTTTTTAATTTCTTAAATTAGAAGCCTTGAAAGTGTAGTCATTAAGATCAAAAGGATTAAATACAACAATGGTAACAAAAGTATTGCTTACAATTCGGTTATAATTACCGACTATCTTTAACAGTGTCGTAAAATTCACAAGTGAAATAAAAATAAGACAAAATGTGCTGGGAGGGCTACTCTTATGTCAAAAACTTTTTTTATCACCGGCGGTGCTGCAAGCGGAAAAACACGATGGGCAATAACTTATTTTGAACTCTTTGATAATGTTCTTTATCTTTGTATCGATGACGAAATTGACAAGGATATCTTGGCAAGAATTGAGTTTGACAACAAAAGGCATGGCATTAAGTGGGAAATCGAAACCAAAGTTATTAATCCCGCAGAAAGAGTAACAGGCCACAAATTTGTTATTCTTGACAGCCTTGGTGCTTATGTTTCAAGAGTAATGAACAAAAATTGTTCTGATTTCAGCAATATGTCTGAAGAATTAATGCACTCAATTGAACGTCAGGTTGTAGATGAAATTTCAGATCTTATTCATGCTGTTCAGGAAATTGATGGCAACCTGATCATCATTAGCATTGAAACAGGTTTCTCTGTATGTCCGCAGGATAAGTCACAGCAGTGTTTCCGTGAAATTCTCGGTTTTGTAAACCAGCGTATTGCAAATATGTCAACAGAAGTTTATATGTCTGCAAGTGGTGTTCAGTTTAAAATTAAAGGATAAAAACTACAATAATTCGCAGTATGACATACTTCCCTTTCCGATTATCCTATTGAAAACTGGGTTCAGGACTTTTTATAAATAGTTCAAAAAAAAGCAGGGTTGTGTAAATACAATCCTGCTTCTCTGTATTTTATGTGTAATAAATCATCCACACTTTTTTTCTTGATTTTCTTCTGTAATTTTTATAGTACACTCTTCGAGTAGTTTGTTCATACCTTTAAAAACAAATTTGGATATAAACGAAATCACTATACCTACAACAGAAACGCCAATAAATATAATATAGATATTTTCTTTTAATCCTTCAAACAATGCCCCATACAAAGCCTGACCAAGAGGTGTAGCACACATTCCAATGCTCATTGCAACCGCAATTATTTTGCCGACAAGATGTGATGGTGAAAGCATCTGAAGATATGCCACCATCTGAATTGAGAACAATGTTGCTGCAAGCAGCATGAAGAAACAGCATACAACAATAACAGCATAAGTTACAATAGCAGGTACATTCAATGCAAGTACAACTGCAATCGGAACAAATGTCAATGTACATAAATAAAGCAAGGTGTAACTTTTGTCAGCATTTAACTTCCTTGAAAGAACACCTGCAAGTATACCGCCGGCAAGACTTCCGAGAGCAAGTGCGCCCTCAGCATATCCGTAAAGCAATTTTCCTGTTTCTTCGCTGAAGTCAAGAGTTTTTGTCACTATTACCGGAAGACCAATAATGATAAGCGCACTCATGAACATATTTATTGCAGCAACAATAAGGCATACCTTCCAGACCTTTGGCTGATCGTTGATCATATATCTGAAGCTGTCTTTCATATCAGAAACTACAGTGTTAAGTATACTTCCAGAACTTTGCTGCTTTTTAAACGGGATTTTTATGAATATCTCCATTACAGCTGATGCAAAGAAACATCCTATTCCGACAAACAAAACAGGTCTGATTCCGAATTTTGCGTATAACGCTGCACCGGCAACAGGGCCAATAAGACCAGAAAATGATGCTACAAGGTTTACAGCAGCATTAGCAGCCATAATGTTATCAGTATCAACAAGTGCAGGTATGCTGGCCTGAACAGCAGGCTGATATGTTCCCTGAATTCCGTATAAAATCATCATTGTTATCATTAGTAATACTACAAGATCAACTCTGCCAAGCAATATTGTAAATACCAGAATCAATGCAGAGGTTGAAAAATCAAGAATTACCATGATATTTCTCTTGTTGTTTCTATCTGCCAGTATTCCTCCGACAGGCGACATAAGTATCATAGGTATAAATGCACATGCTGACACCAGACCAAATAGTGCAGGTGAATTTGTCTGGTCAAGAAGATACAGAGGCAATGCAAATCTCAGTATCTGATTACCAAACAAAGATATAATCTGCCCGATAATTACCATGATGAAATCTTTTCCAAACTTTGTTTTTGTCTTATTCATAAATGCTCTCCTTAATGTATTTACATACTGTTGGTATGTATCAATGTTTAAAATTTGCTGCAAGAAATATATCATGCAGCAAAAATAATTAATTTTCAGCAATATGTGTATATTCAATAATTCTGTCAATATGTTTTTCTGATAATATTACAATATTAAAAGGTTTTAGCACCTGATTAATAAGCCTTGCCCTTCTTGCAAACTCAATACCTGTCATAGGAAAAATTAACGGGTTAACCCACACTTCAGTCAGAATCATAAGCATTTCAGCAAATTCCTCAGGGTAATCTGTTTTTATCGAACCGTCCTCAACTCCCTGCTTAATTACAGGAACAAAATAATTCGGAACAGTATCTCTCATTGTTTCCTTAAAAAAATATTCAAGAAACTTTGGATTATCGAGAAGATTAGGTGTTAAGTCAAAGAGAACTTCCTGACTTTGATTTTCAAAACATGAAGAATACATCAATTCAATCTTTTGTTTTCCATTAAGATTCTTGTCATCTCTGATCCGAACCATATCAGCACACTTGCCTTCTGCAAGTTTATTAACAGAGGCAATAAGAATTTCTTGCTTTGACTTAAAGTGATGATAAATTGCGCCCTTTGTCAGACCTCCAAGTCTTTCAACAATATCGTTCATAGAAGTTCCATCATATCCTTTTTCTATAAACAATCCGGTTGATACTTCAACAATTTTATTGTAAGTTTCCTGAGGGTATTTGTTTCTTGACATACTATTTTCTCCTATACATACCAATGGTATGTATACATATTATCATTTAATATTGTTCCTGTCAATAGTTTTTTATTTATATTTTATAGCAGTTTTTATAAAGCAGGTAATTCCCTGTTTTTCTACAGTAAGAGCCTTTCCGTATTTCAGGAAAGGCTCTTTCATTTTATTTTGCTTCTTCAAGTGTAATTCCGTTATCCCCAAGAGGAATTTTATGGTCAAGTCCGACAAACTTGCCATTCTGCTGCCATAAAACTTCCTTTACAAAAGCATACTTTTCTTCATCCCATGTCTTGAAATCATCAAGCACAAGTCCGCCTGTATCACCTGAATTTGCATTGAAACACCAGAATGTATGGTGAAGTTTGTTTGTCTTTATAAGCTTTCTCATATGAGTCATCCATGTGATATTTGGCTCGGTCATATAACCTCCCCATTCTCCAATAAGAACAGGAGCTGTCTTATCCTTGTAAATATAGAACCAGTTATCATTCCAACAGTCTTTCATCAGGCTGTCATATGTATAGTTTCCTTCAAACCAAGGCTGCTTGTAAACAGTAGGACCATAATCGTGCGGAGAATAAACAAGCTTGTTCTGATATTTACCCAGATTAATCGGGTTATCCTTTACCCCACGCAGATTTCCACCCCACCATGTTGTATAATAATCGGACATATTCTGGGAAGTAAAATTGCCGTTCTTCTTAATGTCGATAGGGTAAATTTCAATACCCTCAACCATTATCAAGACATTAGGGTTCTTCTTCAATACAGCATTAGCTGCCTTTTCGGCAATGTATTTCCAGTTATCAGGGTCCTTTGAATTATCCCACTTTGCTCTTGGTGACTCTGATGCCTTTCCATGAGGCTCATTTTTGAGGTCATAAGCTATTATTGTATCATCATTTTTATATCTGTCTGACATCCACGCTAGTGCATCTATGTAATTTTTCTCTGAAACGCTTCCTGCATACCACATATTTATCATATGACCTGACGCATTTGTTTCTGCAGAGTGGATATCTATCATAATCTTAATTCCGTTTGCCCTGCATTGCCCTACAACATAGTCAAATATCTCAAGGCTGTTCATTCCGACAAGGTATGAATTTGTAGCCTGATTAAAATTTGCCGTCGGATAACTACCGTTTGACCAATCAAGGATAAGTTCTGCGGATATCGGAATCCTAAGCAGATTGAATCCCCTGTCTGCAATGGCGTCAATAGAAGTATTAAGGTCACTGTTCCATAAGCCGTCAAATGTGTTTGTGCCTGTATTGTAGCCAAACCAGTTGACTCCTGTCAACCAGACCTGTTTTCCATCCTTATCAACAATTTTGTTACCCTTTACATAAAGCCAGTCGTCAGTTGTTGGTGCAGGAACATCTTTTGCCTGAACTATTTTTGGATTACTGTTTCCGACATTCTTTGTGGTATTTTTGTTATTACTATTGTTATTTGTATTATTGGAATTGCCTGAAGAAGTTGCTGTTGTTTTCTTGTTGTCATATTCTATATAACTATCTGAAGCTGAAATTTTCCCTGCATTACAGAGAATCATCCCAAATGTGCCTTCTCCGCCGGATGCTACAGTAGAATTATGTTCAACAGGCTTTACTGTAAGAGTATCCCCATTGACTGAAATTTCACAATTCCACTTCTGATCTACTTTAACGCCGGATGATACTTTTATTACGGCAGTCCATCCGGATATATCTGATTTACTTTTGTTTTTTATAGTGCCGTCCAGTTGAGTGAATTTATCACTGCCATTTTCCCAGCTGTTTGAGTTTTTGATGTTGAGAGTAACATCTTTATCTGATTTATTGCTTGTAGAATTACTTGTACTGCCGCTGATTGTTTTTGCAGGAGATGTTTCATCAGTTTCTTCTGTAGACTTAGCTGGTTCTGATTCTTCTATCTCAGTCTGGCTTACTTCTTCAGATTTCTTTTCCTTATCATTTTTATCAGCGTAAGGATTATAATCTTCATCAAGCGGGTCGTAGTTCTCCCCGAAAACATCATCCGAATAGCTTGAATCTTCAATTATTTCTGCTCTTGTTATTGAAGTTTCCGAAGCTACTGCTTCCTTATTCTTATCAGTACAGCCTGTTAAACATCCTACAAGCAGTACAGCAGAAGTTAAAAGTGCTAATAATTTTTTCATAAAGAAGTGTCCCCTTTATTAATCGTAAATTCATAAAATTCACATAAATTATATCATACAAAAATAACTTAAACAATACCTTTTTCCATATTAATAAAAAATAATTAAGGGCAATACCGCACAAAGCTGCAAGCTACGTTTCGACGATTTGAGAAACAGCGAAAATGTGTTACTGAGCCTGTTTTGAAAATCGACAGAAACGTATTGTGCGGTATTGCCTTTGATATTTCTATCTTAAACGTTTATATTTTCTTAACATACCAACATATACTAACCAGTTTAAAATTCGTCAATATATCCAATAAATTCATTAGCTATTGAAATCTAATATTTTATGTTGTATAATTAATCAATAATAATTAATTTTTACAGTACTATAATATAGCATATTACAAACTAAACAATTCTGCAAATTTAGGTTAAGGTGGGGACTTTGATGGGTCAGAATATTATTCTATATGGACCTCCTGGTACAGGTAAAACTTATCATACTGTAGCATACGCTTTATCAATTATTTATGATGTTCCTGTCGAAAATGTAATGAAGGAAGATTACAACGATCTTCTTGAAAGATACTATACATTAAAAGAAGCTTACAAGCAAATTGAATTTACAACATTCCATCAGTCTTTTGGATATGAGGAATTTATTGAAGGTATTAAGCCAGTATTCATGCAGGTTATGAATGAACGAGGTGAACGTTCCCGTAAGGAAGAAATGGTTTACACAGTTGACAGAGGTATCTTCAGGGAATTCTGCGCTCAGGCAGCAGCCAATCCGACTGAAAAGTTTGTATTTATAATAGACGAAATCAACCGCGGTAATATTTCAAAAATCTTCGGTGAAATCATTACTCTTATTGAACCTTCAAAAAGACTTGGTGAGCCTGAAGCTTCAGAAGTTAAGCTTGCTTACTCAAAAGATAACTTTGGTATACCAAACAATATCTACATAATCGGTACTATGAATACTGCTGACAGATCAATTGCTATGCTTGATACTGCTCTTAGAAGACGTTTTGAGTTTATTGAAATGCTTCCTAATTCTGAGCTTTTCAGAAATATTAACATCGGCGGTCTTAATATAGCTGATCTTCTTACAAAATTAAATAAGCGAGTTGAAATTCTCTGCGACAGGGATCATACTATCGGACATGCATATTTTATGGCACTAAGAACTGATCCTTCTATTGAAACACTTGGACATATTTTTAAAAATTCGATTATTCCTCTTCTACAGGAATATCTTTATGATGATTATGAAAAAATCCGTCTTGTTCTCGGTGATGTCAACAAGGATTTTGACGAGCAGTTCGTCAGACGAGTTGATGTTGATTATCGTGAAGTTTTCGGCGTAAAATCTGATCTGTACCTTGACGGAAATGATATTTATGAAATAAATGAAAAGGCTTTCACTAATCTTAATTCTTACCTGAAGCTGTAACTCGACAGCATTTGAGTTTTGACTTTTAAGTTACTGTACGAATCTGCAACAGACCGCCAAAACTCTTGAAAGGATGGTCATAATTATGGAAAAAGATAACCGTCTTGCAATAACAGAAAACGGCTTTTTCACCCGTAATGTTGAAATTGACGATCCGAACTGTATTGTACTTGAAGAAGGAACCTTTGATCTGCTTGAAAACTTCGCCGTTGAAAGCAAACGTACTGCAATAAGCGGCGAGTTATATGAATACTTTTATGTATGTGAAGATGAGAAGATAGGTAAAATTATTAAACCAGGCAATTTCAGTGGGGTTGTTTCACTGAATGACGGTACTCAGATTGAGCTGTTTTGTGGAATACGTTCCCGTGCTGCACTTCTTGAAATGCTGTATACCATTGATAATATGCCTGTAACGCCGTTATCAGAGAGCGTTGTAAAACGTGGAGGAATGAACATCTTTGAAATGTTTGTAAGAATGTTTATAAATGAACTGTTCATTATCATGAAAAACGGGCTCAAACAGACATATGTTTCAATTATGGCAAATGAAAGATTTGTAAAAGGAAAAACTATTTATTCTGTTCATGCTACGAAAAACTTTGCTCATAAGGAACGTTTCTTTGTTCAATATGATGATTTCAGTGTAAACAGAACCGAAAATAAGATTCTTAAATCCACTGCAAAGCTTTTGACACGACTTTCTCTCAATATCCAGAACAGACGTCAGCTTGCTTCAATTATTTCAGCTCTTCAGGATGTTGATTATTCGACCAATCTTAATGCTGACTTTAAAAAAATTGCAACAGACAGAAGTATGAATATGTACCATGCTTCTCTTGGGTGGAGCAGAATTTTCCTTCAGAAAAAGAGTTCATTCTTTTTTAGCAGCAAAAACTCAGGTTATGCAGTTCTGTTTCCTATGCACAGGCTGTTTGAGAGTTATATAACAAAAAAGTTGTCTGATTATATGGTACCTCCAAAGTTCAGTTTCAGACTTCTGAACAAACATTGCAGTGATCTTGACAGGCTTTCTCAATATTCTGAACTTCTTCCCGATGCAATTTTTGACACTTGGGCTAGTGGTGCATTTACTGTAATCGACGTTAAGTGGGATAAAAAAGAAAAGAGAAATATTTCGCTTCTTAATGATTTTGATGAACAGATCGGGAAAATGTATGCTGATACGACGAAATTCAATGCTTCATCGGCTTTTATAATTTATCCTAAATCGGATTCATTCAACGATGAATTTGGCGAATTGAGTTTTGTTTCACAGAATGGTTGCCCGATTAAAATTATATTTGTTGATCTTCATAATCTTGCTGATGAGATTGGCAGGATTATATCAGAATTTTCGACATAAATTATATAAATTATATTTATACGGTATTTTTGCTTTTGCAATTATACCGTATTTTTTAATTTTAGTATAATATTTTTTAAAAATATAGGCAAAATAATTGCAAACTTATAAATATTAGCAATAAAATAAGACATTATATATTCACAAGACATTATATATTTAATTTCCATAATTAAGTTGGACTTTCCAACAAGGAGGTATTTTATGAAAAAGTTATTAGCATTTTTACTTTCAGCAACAGTATGTTTATCGCTTTGTGCATGTTCAAATGATTCAGGTGACGAGGTAACAGATTCACAGACTTCTGAAACAACAGCAGCAGGTCAGGTAGAACGCACTATTTATCTCATGAATTACAGGCCTGATGCAGATGCTGTTTTAAAGGAAATTGCTCAGACATATCAGAGCGAAACTGGGATTCCAGTCAAAGTGGTAACAGCAGAATCAGGAACATATGAAGATACTCTTACCACAGAATTAGGTAAAGAAAACCCACCGACTATATTCCAGATAAACGGTAACAGAGGATATACTAACTGGGCTGATTATTGTGAAGATATTTCAGACACAGCTTTATATGAGCATCTTTCCGATAAAAACCTTGCTATTACAGATGGTGACGGTGTATATGGAATTCCATATGTAATTGAAGGTTATGGTATTATTTACAATAATGATATAATGAAAAATTACTTTGAATCTGAAAAGAAGTCAACAAAATACACTTCAATTGATGAAATCAAAAGTTTTTCTGCCTTAAAAGCTGTTGTTGAGGATATGACACTTCTCAAGGATGAACTTGGTATCAGAGGCGTATTTGCACCAACATCCCTTAAGTCCGGAGAAGACTGGCGATGGCATTCTCACCTTGCAAACATTCCGATGTATTATGAGTATAAAAACAATAATGTTGATTTAACAAGTGGTAATACTAACAATGTTCAGTTCCAGTATTCAGATAATTTCAGAAATATATTTGATTTATATCTGAACAATTCTACAATTGACAGAGCAGAAGTTGGAAATTACAATGTATCTGATTCAATCAATGATTTTGCAACAGGTCAGTGTGCAATGATGCAGAACGGAAACTGGGCTTGGAACCAGATTATAGCGGTAGATAAGAATGTTGTTGAAGCTGAAGATATCGGATTCATCCCTATTTATATGGGTATTGAAGGCGAAGAAAATCAGGGCCTTTGCATTGGTTCTGAAAGCTATTTTGCAATTAACTCAAATGCAAGTGATGCTGACCAGAAGCTTGCCGAAGATTTCTTATACTGGATGTTTTCAAGTGAAAAAGGTAAGGATTATGTTATAAATAAACTTGGATATATTGCTCCATTTGACACATTTACAGAATCAGATATTCCGAATAACCCTTTATCAAAGCAAGTAGTTACCTGGATTAATAGAGAAGATGTTCAGAATATTCCTTGGACAGGCTTTACAATGTTCCCTGACCAGAATTTCAGAGATAATTTCGGTTCATCACTTCTCGGATATGCTAATGGTTCAGGAAATTGGGAAGATGTCACCGGAGCATTCACAACTGGCTGGGGTGGTCAGGCTGGCACCACTGGCGACAATATGATAGGTAATACAAACGAAAATACCGCTGGCAATACAGATGGAAACATGCCAAATAACGCTGGTGGAAATATGAATAACAATACTCCTAATAACCAGACAAAGCAGTAATATAAAAAGATGGCATAGAAAATTATCTATGCCATCTTTATTATTTTTGCAATCAATTTTGGGTTACTTCAGTATGTTCAGAAATATTATCATTAGGTGCAGCAAAAATCTCAATTGCCTTATGATTATTCTTTATTACAACCTTGGTTTCAATTCCGCCAAATTCGCCATCAAGTGTCCATGGTAATTCTGAAGAAGATTCAAACTCTACATAATTTGTCTTGAAAAAGCAGAAATAAGGTGAATCCAGCTTTCTCTGCAGAAGGTCATTTATCATCATCTGGAAATCCATAAGGTTAGTTGGATTTTTTACAAGGAAACATTCAAATACTCCATCATCAAGCATAACATCATTTCCGCTAAGACCTTTGAAACCAGCTACAGAAGTAGAGTTAGAAACCATTCCAAAAAGGAAATCGCCTTCAGTTTCAGTATCGTTATACTTGAGCTTTACAGAATAAGACTTCAGCTTATTAAGCTTTTTCATACCTTCCATTATATATGCAAGTGTTCCAAATACATTCTTCTTTTGCTGGGGGGTTTCATAACTGACGTCTGTAAATGCTCCGAATGCTGCAACATATGTGAAAAAGACTTTATTGAATGAACCTACATCCACGTTAATTTTCTCATTTCTCACTATATTTAATGCAGCCTGCTTCATATTCTTTGAAATATTAAGGCTTGTAGCAAAATCGTTCATTGTACCTGCAGGAATATAACCGAGAGGCTTTCTTTGTTCAAGAGACATTATACCCTCAATTGTTTCGTTCAGAGTTCCATCTCCGCCGCTGCAAATAATTGCATCAAAATCATTACCGATTTGTGTAACTGTATCAAGTGCATCATACTTTGACTGAGTTGGGTGAACAGTAACATCATACCCTCCCTTAGTCAGTATATCAATTATATTAAGCAGATTAAATTTTATCTGACCTTTTCCGGAATGCGGATTAAAAACAAACAATGCCTTTTTCATATTTTTATATGCTTCACTAATGAAGCACATCTCCTTTCACTGTCCCAAAAATTGAAATGAAATAAAGTGAATGCTATATTATTTATTACCAATATAATATATAATTATATATTATATTGCAAGAAAATTCAACTGTTATTTTTAATCTAATTATTAATTATCATTGACAAAAAAACAGTCTGTGTTATACTTTTATTGTTTATTTACAGTTTTATAAAAGAGGATTTAAAATGAATGATGTTTACGATATAGCAGTAATAGGACTTGGTCCTGCAGGCTCAACCTTTTGCAGACTTGTTTCTGATAAATATACAATTGCTGCAATTGACCCCAAAAATAATACTCCTAATAGTTTTATGAAGCCATGCGGCGGGCTGCTGTCATCTGATGCACAGAAAGCTTTTGCATGCTTTGACATGACATTTCCTAAAGAAATTATAGTTGACCCGCAGATTTTCACCGTAAAGACAATAGACGTAAAAACAGGTTTAATTCGTAATTATCAGCGTTTTTATATAAACTTTGACAGACACAAATTTGATATGTGGCTGAAATCACTTATACCCGAAAATGTGAATGTTTTTGACGAAAGCTGCATGAGTATTGAGAAAGAATTTGACTGCTATAAAGTAAGTTACAGGAATAATCAAGGAGAAATACACAGTATTAAAGCAAAGTATCTGATTGGTGCTGACGGTGCAAAATCCATAGTAAGAAACACTTTCTTTCCAGAATATAAATTCCGAAAATATGTTGCAATCCAGCAGTGGTTTGAAGAATGTCATCCTAACCCTTTTTACTCATGCATATTTGATGCTGAAACTTCGGATTGCTGTTCATGGTCTGTTTCAAAGGATAACAGTTTTATTTTCGGGGGTGCTTTTAAACAGAAAGATTGCCGCAAGATGTTTGAATTGCAGAAAGATAGGCTCAAAAGATACGGTTTTAAATTCGGAACACCAATCAAAACCGAAGCCTGCCTTGTAATGCGCCCCAAAAGCATATCAAACTTCTGTTCAGGCAGAAATGACATCTTCCTGCTTGGTGAAGCGGCAGGACTTGTTTCCCCGAGTTCTCTGGAGGGAATAAGCTCTGCAATAATTAGTGCAAAAAAACTCAGCGACGTCTTTAATTCAGGCGCCACTGATAAAAATAAACTATACAGACTTAAAATAATGCCTCAGATACTAAAGCTATTTTTCAAGCTTTTCAAATGTCATTTCATGTACAATCCGTTTCTGAGAATGCTTGTAATGAAAAGTGGTCTTAACTCAATTAAAGTAATTGAGAAGTGAGTGATTTTCCATCTGTTTCTGCACTAACTCCGAGCATATCTGCAACAGTTGCTCCAATGTCTGCAAAGGTTGGTCTTATGCCCATATTAACACACTTGATTTTCTTACCATAAACAAGGAGCGGAGTATATTCTCTTGAATGATCTGTGCTTGCAGTTCCAGGATCACAGCCATGGTCGGCTGTAATCATCAGAACATCGTTATCATTCAGCATTGGCAGCAACTGTCCTAGCTGTTCATCAAACTTATTGAGGGCATTTGTATACCCAGGAATATCATTTCTGTGGCCGTACTGCATGTCAAAATCAACAAGATTTACAAAGCAAAGTCCATTGAAATCAGTCTTTACATATTCTAAGTTTTTTTCCATGCCGTTATCATTATTTATTGTTCTTGTCATCTGTGTAATACCCTTGCCTGCAAAGATATCATTGATTTTTCCGACAGCAATTACATCAAGGCCTGATTTTGAAATATAGTCAAGAACAGTGTCCTTTGGTGGTTTAAGAGAAAAATCATGGCGGTTTGATGTTCTTTTAAAGTCAGGATATTCTCCTACAAAAGGTCTTGCAATAACTCTTCCGACTGCATGTTTTCCACAAAGGATTTTTCTTGCAATCTCACAATATTTGTAAAGCTGTTCAACTGGAACAACATCCTCATGAGCCGCAATCTGAAAAACGCTGTCTGCGGATGTATAAACAATAAGCGCACCTGTTTCCATATGCTCACTGCCATATTCCTTTATTACTGCTGTTCCTGAATAAGGCTTGTTGCAAATTGCTTTCCTGCCTGTCTGCTTTTCAAACTCTTCAATAACTTCCTTTGGAAACCCATCAGGGTAAGTCGGAAGAGGTTCATTTGATATTACTCCTGTTATTTCCCAATGACCAATAGTCGTATCTTTTCCTTTGGACGACTCGGTCATTTTTGCATATGCTGCTGATGGGTTGCTGGCAGGTTCTCCGCAGTTAATTCCATCAATATTGAAAAGCCCTAACTTCTGCATATTAGGAACATTCAGCTTTCCAGATTTGAAGCAAGTGCCGACAGTATGACTTCCAACATCTCCGAATTTATCTGCGTCAGGCGCTTCGCCTATTCCGACGCTGTCAAGTACAATGAGGAAAATTCTTCTAATATCCGCCATAAAAATCTCCATTCCAATGTGAAAAGTATTTTGACATTAATCCATCCCTGTAATTATTTTTCTTCAGAAGTAAGAATAGCTACTGCCGAGCTTGTTCCTACCCTGTCACATCCGGCATTAATAAACATTTCAATATCTTCTTTTGTTCTTATGCCTCCCGCAGCTTTGATTTTAACTTCATCGCTGATATTAGCCTTGAACAATCTTATATCTTCTATTTCTGCTCCAGCACTTCCAAAGCCTGTTGAGGTTTTGATATAGTCTGCCTGTGCTTCAGAAACACACCTGCAGAGCTTTTCTTTCTCATACTCTGAAAGATAGCAGGTTTCAATTATTACTTTTAATATCTTATCGTTGGCAACTTCCTTTACTGCCTTGATTTCTTCAGTAACAGCTTCAAAATCACCGTTCTTGATATCACCGAGATTTACTACCATATCAATTTCATCTGCACCGTCAATGATAGCCTCCTCTGCTTCATAAACCTTTACAGAAGTTGTACTGTAACCTAAAGGAAATCCTATTACCGTACAGATTCTGAGGTTGTCCCCATAAACGTTTTTAACTCTTGCGACATATGAAGGTGGAATACAGACGGACGCTGTATTATATTTTACAGCCTCATCACAAAGTTTCTGTATATCTTTCCAATCAGCCACGGCTTTAAGCTGTGTATGATCAATATGTGAAAATAAAATACTGTTTTCCATAGCAGATTCACCTTTCCTGTAATATCTATTTATTATTATACTACTTTAATTTCTTCTATTCAATTATTTTATTATATATTTGATATATTTTTAATATATTTCATAGCTCATTACTGTTATCCAATTCATAAAAATAAATACAGCATAAAGTATAATTTTAGCCTGAACATGCATATTAAGTATATTATTCTTGCAATTCAATACATAATATGATAAAATAATTCAATAGTGTAATGGCAAAGTGTTCTTTGCCATATTTAAATACTGGAGGCCTATCAATGGATAATAACAACAAGGATTATAAAAAGAAAATCAGTCGTGACAACAGACCACAATTTCCTAAGCGTGCAGTTATCACCGGAGGTATGCCTTACGGCAACAAGTGTCTTCATTTCGGACATGTCGGCGGCGTATTCGTTTTTGCTGACGTTTTTGCTCGCTTTTTAAGGGACAGAATCGGTAAGGATAATGTTATATTTGTTTCCGGGACTGACTGCTATGGCTCACCTATCGCCGAAAGCTACCGTAAGCTTAAGGAAGAAAAGGGATATACAGGAACTATCAAGGATTTTGTCAGTTCCAACCATGAAAACCAGAAGAAAACACTTGAAGAATATGATATAAGTCTTAATCTTTTCGGGGCGTCTGGCCTTGGAAAGACAGCAGAAGTTCACAATAAATATTCAGAAGAATTTATTAAAAAGCTTTATGACAATGGTCATTTAAAAAAGATTTCTACTGCTCAGTTCTATGATGAAAAGGTCGGCACTTTCCTGAATGGACGTCAGGTTGTAGGTAAATGTCCTGTACAGGGATGTCAGTCAGAAAAGGGATATGCAGACGAATGTGACCTCGGTCATCAGTATATGCCTGTAAACCTTATTGACCCTAAGAGTACACTTACAGGCGAAAAACCTGTAATGAAGGATGTTGTAAACTGGTATTTTAAGCTTACTGAACATTTTGATGAGTTAAGAAAATATGCTTCAGAAATCAGGACACAGGAAAATGTCCGTCCTGTTGTTTACAAGACTATCAGCGAATTCCTTGAACCTCCTGTTATATATGTAATGAATGAATATCTTGAAGAGTATAATTCTGTCAAGGATAAGATGGCTGAACATGAGTTTATTGAAGAGCCTAAAAAAACTTCATTTACTATAAAATTCAATACTCTTAACGAACGTGATGGCGCTGAAAAAGTTCTTGCCAACGCAGGAATCAGATTCCGTACTGGCAAGACGCTCGTTCCTTTCAGACTTACCGGAAACATTGAATGGGGTGTTCCTGCACCTGTTATGGAAGGTGAAGAAGGACTTACAGTATGGGTATGGCCTGAATCACTTTGGGCACCTATTTCATTTACACAGGCTTATCTTGATTCTATTGGCAAGAATACTGAAGAGTGGAAAAACTACTGGTGTTCAAAGGACTCACAGGTTTATCAGTTCATCGGTCAGGACAATATTTATTTCTATGGTGTTGCTGAAATGGCTATGTTCATGGCTTTACAGGGCAAGGACAATCTCTCTACTCAGCCTGAAGATGGCGAAATGCAGTTGCCTGTACTTGTTGCTAACCATCATATTCTTTTCCTTGATAAAAAGGCAAGCAGCAGTGGAAGTATCAAGCCACCTATGGCAGAGGAACTTCTCGATTACTATACAGCTGAACAGCTTCGTATGCACTTTATCAGCCTCGGACTTGGCATGAGAAGTGTAAGCTTCCAGCCAAAACCTCTCAATCCTGCCGCTAAGGAGGACGAGAGCGATCCAGTTACTAAGGAGGGTTTCCTGCTTTCTAACGTATTCAACAGAATTATCCGTACATGTATTTACGATGTTCAGAAATATTACGACGGAAATATGCCTATTGGTGATGTTGAAGCAGATGTTCTTGCAGACGCTGAAAAGGCTATCCTTGAGTACGAGCGCTTTATGTACAAGTTTGAATTCCATCAGGTAACTTATGTTCTTGACTCATATATCAGAAAAGCAAGCAAATACATGGCAAGAGTCAAGAAGATTTATGATACAGACGACAACGAAGAATTCCGCAGACAGTCACTTGTAAACCTGTTCCACATGATCAGAACTGCCGCTGTTCTCCTCCACCCTATTGCTCCTAAGGGAACATCAATGGTGCTTGAATACCTTGGATTTGATGAAGATTTCTGGGACTGGGATTATATTTTCGATACAATACAGAAATTTGCAGACGGAAAAACTGAGCAGAAGCTCAAATTCCTTGAACCTAGAGTTGACTTCTTTACAAGACACCCAAGTCAGTTCCAGCAGAATGAATGATAATTTAAGATAGTTAAAGGGTACTGTGCTTTTGCTCAGTACCCTTATTTTATTCATACTTTGAAAGATATTCACATGCAGAAAGTGCTGCTATTGAACCGTCAGACGCTGCCGTTGAAAGCTGACGGATTTTCTTTGTCCTGCAATCCCCTGCGGCAAATACTCCATCAACATTTGTTTTACAATTCTCACCTGCAGAAATATACCCACGTTCATCAAGTTCTACAAGCGGAGTAAATTTATCATTTTGAGGTTCAAAGCCTATTGCTATAAACAAAGCGTCAACTTCCAATTTCTTTTTATCTTTGCTTTTTATATTTTCGACTTCAACACCTGTCAGCTTTTCGTCAGCAATTAATGATGTAACGGTGCTGTCAATAATCAGTTCAACGTTTTCTTTTTTTGTGATAGCACTCATAAGCCTTTTTTCAGCCTTAAAATCGCTTCTGTGATGAATAACATATACCTTTCTGCATATCTTTGCAAGATACTCTGCGTCCTCAATTGCAGTGTTCCCGCCGCCTACCACAGCTGTTACCTTTTCCTTATAGAAGTTACCGTCACATACAGCACAATAGGAAACTCCTTTGCCGACAAGATTTTCTTCTTTATCAAGGCCAAGATGTCTGTGTCTGGCGCCGGCTGCTATGATTACAGCTCTGCACTCAATGTTTTCTTTATCTGTCAGGATACTGAATGTTTTACCATCCTTAGAAATACCTGTAACTGTTTTGAATTCTATTTCAGCACCAAGTTGTTTTGCCTGCTCATAAATACTGACAGCAAAGTCATACCCGGAAATTTTCTTAATTCCGGGATAGTTTTCTATATCAGGAGCATTTACAATCTGTCCTCCATAATAATTGGATTCAAGCACAAGTACCTTTTTACCAGCCCTGACAGCGTATATCGCAGCTGAAAGCCCTGCTGTTCCTGCACCTATAATAACTATATCATACATAAATCATACCATACAATCAGGTATTTACCATTTTCAGTATGTCTTCTTTTGACCTTACTCCTACGGAAGTGTTTATAAGCTTGCCGTTTTTAAAAACCATAAGTGTTGGAATACTTGCAACCTTGTATTCTGATGCTAGTTCAGGATTTTCATCAACATTAATTTTGCAGACCTTAAAGCCATTGTTTTCTTCTGCAATTTCATCAACAACAGGAGAAAGCATTTTACAAGGTCCACACCATGATGCCCAGAAGTCAATTAATACAGGCTTATCAGAAGAGATTACCTCATCTTTGAAATTATCTTTTGTAACTTCTATTACAGACATTTTTTTATTTGCTCCTTTAATAAATATTTATTCTTATTATATCCGTTTTTTAAATTAATACTTTCAAAAATTTAAGTATATCAAAATACAATTTGTTTAAATCATAATAATATTAACTTATTGTATTTAACTTACTTTACCATTAGTGAGCCGAACGCAAACTTTTCAACAATGTTACATATTTCGTCAGGAGTTTTTGTCATGCCTTCTTTTACCCATTTCAAAACTATATTGTATATTCCACCAGAATTAAATGCAAGCAGGTACCCAAGCACTTCTTCGTTTTGGATATCAGGGAAATTTACTATCCTGTCAAGAATCTGCTGATGAATTTCCGGCAGTACGTCTGTCCACTTTTCTAGCATATAATTCAACATTCTGCTTTTTGCAAGAGCTGTAAATAAGCGCTTATTAACATAACACAGATTCAGTATAATTCTTATTGAATACATGCAGTCAATCTTTCTGTCATCTTCATTCAAACCCGCTTTAAATTCATTTAAAAGGGAATTAAAATATGAGTCAAGAACATCCTCTTTTGACTTGAAATGGCGATAAAATGTTCGTCTTACAACATCTGCATTTTCTGTAATTTCGCTGATTGAAATATCCTCAAGCTTTTTTATCTGCATTAAATCAATCAATGCCTCAATAATTCGCTTTCGGGACTGAATTGCACTCGGATTTTCACTTGCTTTCATAATCATTTCCATGCAAGTATTTCCCCTTTCGGTATGTTTTTAAAGTGTCACACAAGTCCATAATTTGTAGCACTTAACTTGAATGTATTGACTATTCATATTTAACAATATATCATATATTTATAAGTTACACAAGTGTGACATTTGTTAAAGAATTTGACTACAAGATAAGAAACTTTTCTGTCTACATAAAAATTGTGGAGGTGCTTTCAAAATGAATACAATTATTATTTACTATTCGATTTCGGGACAAACAAAGCTTATTGCCGATATTATGTGCAATAAGCTGAAATGCAAACAGTTTGAAATAGAGACAGATAAAAAAGCAAATGCGGATGTTGTATCCATGTACGTTTACGGAGCAAAAGAAATGATTTCAAGAAATTCTTCTAAGCTTGTTACTCCTAAAATTGATCTATCAGAATATGATAACATTATTATAGGATTTCCGAACTGGGTTAGCAATTTCCCACCAGCGGTAAAAGAATTTGTCAATAATAATGATTTTTCAGGTAAGAACATATACCTGTATATAACCTATGCTGCAAGAGGAGGAGAAGCGTGTCTGAATAATGCTGCAAAACATTTCACATCTGCAAAAAGCATAAAAAAATTAGGCAAATTTTCATTGCCTAAAATTCATAATATCGATAAAGTTGATGATAAAGTTTCTGAAATACTTGAATCAGAAAAGTTAATTTAAAATATTTTCAAGGAGGAACTTTTCAAATTTCTTATCTGAAAAGATTTCATTTGTTATAAAATCGCCATTGTAAAAAAAGCTGTACGTTGTAAACGGAGCGGGTGCATTCTGTGCCTGCTCTGTTGTTTCTATTTTATGCAGTATTACTGTTGTGCCATGCTGTTCAGCAATTTCTTTAAGCATTGGAGCATATTTTGCAGTAAACGGGCATTGCGATGAATAGTACAAAACAAGTCCTTTTTCATCAATATGAGGCTTTTTGACCTGCTTTTTGAAATGCGGAACTGGGGCGTTTTCTTTAAAAGGAAGATAGAGAAGCTCATATGTAGGCTCTGCTGAATCTGCAGTAACAAATCCCTTATACTTCAGAAACTTCGGGTCATTTATAAACGGAAGTTTCTTCACTGAAGATAAAGCAGTCAATCCTATCATGCCCTTTGACTTTGCATCTTCAATACACTTTTCAAGAAGTTGACTTGCATATCCCTGACCCTTGTACTGACCGGAAACCCAGAAACAATCAATATGCATATATCCCTTTGCATCAATCGGGCACCATGCCTTTTCAGCAGGAATGTATTCTATGAACACCTTTCCTCTTACATCAAGCTTTGTAAAGACAAGACCGTCATCAAGCCTGTCCTTCATCCATGCTTTCTTCGAGGCAACACAGTTCTCTCCCTTTTTATCGGTAATACAGCAGCAGATATGTTCCTTTTCAAGGTTGTCATGTGTGATTGTTACAAAGTCCATAGTTCAACCCCCGATGATAATTATTTTAGATTGTTAATTATAATGCTCTTATTGACTTGTAAATGTAAATACTATTTTGTCTTTACAGGATGTCTGATTATTGTTCTTGACTTTGACAATTCGGTCTTTCTTGGATCAGAAAGATATATTTCGTGATGCAATCTTGTTTCTGTAAAATCACTTTCAAGATTGTTTTCTGCTATAAACCTGTCCATAAGGCTAACTGTTGCAGGCTCGTCGTCATACGCACCTATATGCATACACTGAACGCAAAAACCTTCTTCAAATACAACAAGGTGTGCCTTTGATAAATCAATCTGTGGCATTTTCTTTGCTACGATTTCACATGCCTGACTGAACACCTCGTCAGTTACAAACTCAGGCTGCCTTATCATTGATATCCAATTGAAGTCTCTTTTCCTTGAATAATCAATGCCATCTATACCTTCCATCCACCACATACCTTCCAGCGGCGGAACAACATAAGCAAAATAATCCTTGGGTGTTATACCGCCCTTTGGCATAAACTTTATTGTGTTTGAAAGCGAATACAAAGCATCCAGGGCAGATTGATATTCACCGCCAGTATCGTTTGGATTTCCTTTTCCCCTGACCTGAATGAATTTCATTGCAGGGACATTAATTACTGATGGGGAAGTCTTAGGTAAGTACAGTTCTTTGAATTCCTTTTTGTAGTCATAGGACGGCATAAAATCACCTCATTTTAGTTCAATGCAACGTAAATTCTGATATCTGCATTTTCTTCGTCATTAGTAAGATACTCTTCAAAGTCAGCAGTAAAGCTTCTGTCAAGTGTCATAGCCCATATATCTTCCCATGCCTTTGCAACATCCTTGACAATATGTCCTTTAATATTGAAAACTGCATACTTTCCTGCTGGAATTGTCTTAGCAGAAAGTTCAGGATCATCATTCTTTGTAACCGCAACTCCAACTGTAACATCATAAGATACTTCCTTAAAGTCATAATTGGTGTAAAGTCCGATAGCATATGGATTAGCCTGGTTCTTTATTGAGTCCATAAGACCTTCGCCAAGGAACTTGCCCCAGAGTCCACCGACAACAGCAGTTACTTCAGTTGGTTCATTACTTGTTCTTGCAGTAAGACCAACAACAGTTTTTTCTTCAAGATTTACGATTTCATAATTCATAGTGATTACCTCTTTCATATTTTTGAATTCTGAATTTGAATGCTTTGTTTCAAACTCTGTAATCACATTATAACAAGCTTAATATGACATAAGCGTGTCATATTATAAATATATTTTCTGAATATCTGCAATTTTTTTTATAAGGCATTCCTTTGCCTCTTCCGGTTCAATAATCTTGCAGAACTCTCCATAAGACATAGCATAGCTGCATATAGTAATCATATCAGGAAATTCAGCTGAACAAATAAAATCTCCATTATCATCAATATAAAAATCTTTAAATTCATCGTATACACGGAAAGCCATCCGCTTTGAAATTTCAAATTTTGCGGAAATCAATGTCTTATTATATATCTTGTCATTATCTGAAATTACAGCTGGCGCTTTCATGTCAAAGGTTTCGTCGATAACTTTAAGATTCTTTATTCGCCTTAGCTTAAAACATCTGCAGTCATTTCTCATCAGACAATAGCCAAAAAGATACCATGCCTGACTTTTATAAAGCATTTTCAACGGGTATATCTTTCGCTCTGATTTTTCAGCCATGATAGCTGTATAATCAAAGACTACTGCCTTTTTTTTCAGCACAGCATCTTTAAGCAAGGCAAAGGTTTCAGCTTCCTTTCCGTCATCACTCCACGAAGTAAAATCGACCTGTATCCAATCAGATTCGGACTTGCCAAGCATGCTGTCAAGCTTTGTGAGTGCAGTTGTTTTCTCAGAAAGATTTACTGCACTGAACACTTTCATTGATGAGAGTATCTCTGACTTTTCTTCCCCAGTGAGCACAGCTTTGTTTAGAATAAAATCTGGGAGGAGAGAAATGCCGCCGCCTTTACCTTTGCTCATATACACAGGAATACCTGCTTCAGACAATGTTTCCACATCACGGTAAATTGTTCTTTCTGATACTTCAAACCGTTCTGCAAGCTGCTTTGCTGTTACAGTTTTTTTTTCAAGTAATATGTATATAATCTCAAATAATCTGTTTATCTGCATATACAGGAATTTCCTTTACATTATGTTATTAAAATAGCAGGCATAAAGCTTTCTCTATGCCTGCCGTTATTATTAATACTTGCTGTTTATATTTTCAAAGTCATCGGAATTATCAAAGGATTTCGGGTCAAAATCTACAGACTTGAACCCATTATCCTGTGGTTCAAACAATGAACTGCTGTCATTTGACGAACCAAATCCGTTGTCCTCAGGTTCAAACAATGAACTGCTGTCATTTGATGAATCGAATCCGTTGTCCTGTGGTTCAAACAATGAACTACTGTCGTTTGATGAGCCAAATCCATTATCCTGTGGTTCAAAGCTGTTTGAGGATGTACTATTTCCTGTACTGCTGAAGTTATTGGATGAAGGAAGGAAATAATCATCTTCAATTTCATCTGAATCTTTCTTTACAACACCATCATATTTAAACTGTGAAATAAGATTTGTAAGCATATCAGACTGTCCGGAAAGTTCCTCACTTGCAGCCGCAGATTCTTCTGCAGTAGCAGTATTATTCTGTGTTACTGTAGAAATCTGATCTACTCCAACATTTATCTGATTAATAGATTCAGCCTGTGCAGCAGATGCTTCTGTAATATGACCGACTTCCTGTGCAATAGCTTTAGAACTTGCAACAATTTCGTTTAATGCCCCTGCAGTTTTCTTTGCAATTGAAGCACCGTTATTAACAGCAGAAATTGATTGTTCTATAAGGCTTGTTGTCTGATTTGCTGCTTCAGCACTCTTGGCTGCAAGGTTTCTTACTTCGTCAGCAACAACTGCAAAACCCTTTCCTGCTTCACCAGCTCTTGCAGCTTCAACAGCTGCATTAAGCGCAAGAATATTGGTCTGGAATGCAATATCATCAATAACCTTAATGATTTTTGAGATTTCATTACTTGATTTTTTGATTTCATCCATTGAAACAAGCATCTTGTTCATTTCACGATTACAAATATCAATATTCTGAACGTTCTTTTCAACGATAGTTGATGTATTGCTTGCTGCCTTGGCATTTGCTTCAACCTGTGAAGAAATATCCTCAAGCTGTGAAGCAAGCTGACTGATAGCAGTTGACTGTTCTGTTGCACCCTGTGATAATGTCTGTGCTCCGCTTGAAACCTGTGTAGCACCTTCATTTACCTGTTTTGCAGCAGAATTGATATTTGAGAATGTAGTTCTTAAAGATTCAAGAATACTGTTAAAGGTTGTCTTTATACTTATAAAGTCCCCTCTCCAGTCACCTTCCATGCTATATGTAAGATTACCTTGTGCAATAGCATTAAGACCCTCATCAATTTTATGTATATACAACCTCAATGCTGAAACAGTTTCATCCAATGATCTCGATAGCACTGATATTTCATCACTTCCGAAGACTGTGCTTACAGGTGAACTTATATCACCGTTTGAAAGTGCTTTAAGTCTCTGTGAACTCGCAGAAACCGGTCTCATCACGTTGTCTACCATTCTCATCGTAAAAATGAAAGCAGCAATCATAAGAATTATTCCGATTCCCATTGTAATGAAAATGCCGCCTAAAGATGTTCCCGCAAATTCTTTCTTTTCAGCTCCAAGAACTAAAATCCAATCAGTTCCTTCAATAGGGGCATAACAACCTAACATATCTTTTCCGTCAGGAGAAGTATACTCACCAGTTCCATATTCATTTGCATTAATAGCTTTATTATAAAACTCAACTATTGATTTAAGTTTATTTACTTGTGCTACAGCTTCATTATAATTAGTAAAACGATCACCTTTTCCTGCAACGAGAACATTTTCTGTGTTAATTATTGAAGCAACGCCAGTATTACCGAATGTAAATGAATCCAGAAGATTATCAACCTTAGTGAAATCATATGTAAGAATGATAACATAAACTACTTTATCTTGATTGATTACAGGGGTAAGGAGATCAACACAAATAAGACCTGTTTCAGCGGTATATGGATCAGAAAATACTTCTTCACCGGCAACAGCTTTATTAAAAAGATTAGATCCACTGTAATGTTCAAGAGCTGTGTCATTTGCTGCAAATACTGTTCCGTCCAGATTAAACATGGCACAATTCAAAGCTTTTCCCTGTGTAATAACATTTTTAAGTGCTGGTTTTACACTTACTTTGAATCCATTTTTTACTCCTTCATTATTTGCTACAGAATTACTAATTTGTTTTGTGTCTTCAAGAATAACCTGAAGATTGTTTGAAACCTGAATTTCAAGAGGTTTAATTAACTGCAATGAAGATTTATAAGATGTCGAACTTATTAGTATTGATGAAACCACCGTAAGTGCTATTGTAACAATTGCAACAATAATCATTGTAACAGCGGTAAATTTTGCCCTAGTTGATTGTAAAGCAGATCTAATATCAAATTTCATGTTAATCCCCCTTATTTAAATTATCTATTTATCAAATTATATCATTCAATATAATTTTTTGCAATAGTTTCTATAATTATTGTATAAAATTATTTCAAATTTATATATTTTGCTTCTTTTAGAAATTTGGAGGATTAGTAATACATAAAATTACATTAAAAAGTTGCAGCATGGCCCAGAATAAGATATAATTGATTTAATACAGAACGAAAAAATAATAGGAGAATTGGGTTGAACAAGGAAAAAAGAAAGAAATTAAAAGAACTTAATCTTCAGATTAAATTAATGCAGCAGGAAAATATAAAAACATTTCAGGAGTTCTCTCCTGCAAAAAAGAATGTACCTTTCAGTAAGATGAATACGCTTCTTATTCTGCTTGGTCTGGGATCAGTATGCTTAGTCGCTTTTTTTGTAATGTTTTTTATTCTGTAAGTTAATTCAGAAGAAATAATATTATTGATGTTGTATATATTTTTGGTTGACAAAATTTAATAATTAGTGTAAAATTTACTATTATAATATTTAAGAAAAAGGTGATATCATGAAAAAATTATTGGCATTTCTAATGTCATTATCATTATTCAGCCTAACCCTGACAGGGTGTAATTCAGCAAAAAATAATGGTGATGAAAGCACTACTGAAAGCCAGACATCTGCTTCTGAAACCAGCGCTACCGAGACAGAAACTTCCGTTGAGCCTGTTGCAGAAATTGATGAAGATGAACTTCTCCAGAACGGAACTTTTGACACTGGTGATGTTTTACCATGGACACAATTTTTTCAGGGTGGAAATGCAGAAACTTCTGTTGAAGATGGAAAACTGAAAGTGGATATAAAGAAATGCGGTTTCGTTGAACATGGTGTTCAGATTTACCAGGATGGATTCAGACTTTACAAGAACGGCAAGTATCAGATGAAATTTGACGTTTATTCCACAATTCCAAGACAAATCCAGTTCAGAATTCAGATTAACGGCGGAGACTATCATGCTTACACTATGGAATACATAGATATCAATGAAGAAGTTCAGACTGTTACTATTGATTTTGAGATGAAGGAAGAAACTGACCCGGCTCCAAGGCTTGCTTTTAATCTTGGCTTACAGGGTGATGTTGAAACCATGGACCCACATCAGATTTATTTTGATAATATATCTCTAAAACTTGTTGATGACACTAATGCTGAACTGATTCAAGAAGCTGCAGCTGGACCAGATATTAATGTTGATCAGGTTGGTTATATTTCAGCAGAAAAAAAGATTGCTGTTTTCAGAGGGGAAGCTCTTGGTTCTGAATTTGAAGTAATCAATGCTGATACAGAAGAATCAGTCTTCAAGGGAAAGATTTCTGATTCAAAGGATTATCCTTCTTCAGGTGAAGACAATGCATTCGGTGATTTTTCCGATGTTAAGGATGCAGGTAACTATTACATAAAAGCAAATGATATCAAATCATATACTTTTAAAATCGGTGATGATACATTTAACAGTGCTTATAATGATGTTGTAAAAATGCTCTATATGCAGAGATGTGGATGCGAACTTACTGCTGACCTGGCAGGAGATTTTGCTCATCCTGTATGTCATGCTACTGAAGCGGTGATTTACGGAACAGACAAGAAAATTGATGTAACAGGCGGCTGGCACGATGCAGGCGACTATGGAAGATATGTAGTACCTGGTGCAAAAACAGTTGCAGACCTGTTCATTTCATATGAACTTAACCCTGAAAGATTCGGTGATAATTCAGGTATTCCTGAATCCGGCAACGGCGTTCCTGATATTCTTGATGAAGCAAAGTATGAACTTGACTGGATGCTGAAAATGCAGGATGCTGAAACAGGTGGTGTATACCACAAGGTTACATGCGCAAACTTCCCTTCAATGGTTATGCCGCAGGAAGAAACAGAAGAACTTATTGTTGCACCAATCTCTGTTGCAGCAACAGGTGATTTTGCAGCTGTAATGGCAATGAGTTCAAGAATTTTTGCAAATTCAAATCCTGAATATGCAGCTACTTGTAAAGCAGCGGCAGAGAAAGCATGGGCTTACCTTGAAGTAACTGAAAATAACACAGGATTCCATAACCCTGCAGATATAGTTACAGGTCAGTATGATGATCCCAAGCAGGCAGATGAACGTTTCTGGGCTGCTGCTGAACTTTACAAATTAACCGGCGACAGCAAGTACAGAGATGTTGCAGTTAAGGAAATTGATGCTTCCAAATACATCCCTGAAGGATTTGGATGGGCTGCAGTTGGCTACTACGGATGTTATGCATACCTTACAACACCTGAAAACCAGGCAGCAAGTGATAATTCCTATAATAAAGTCAAGGAAGGTTTCTTAAAGGCTGCTAATGGTATTGTAAGCTACTCAAAATCTGACGGATATATGAATTCACTTTTACCTGGACAGTATAACTGGGGAAGTAATATGTCAGTTGCAAACAACGCAATGCTGCTTGTTCTTGCAAATAAAATTGAAGCAAATGATAAATATGTACAGACAGCAAGAGAACATGTTCATTACTTATTCGGAAGAAACCCGCTTTCAATTTCCTATGTAACAGGATATGGTACAGTTTCACCGGTCAATACTCATCACAGACCTTCAGAAGCTTTAGGCAAAACAATGCCTGGTATGCTCGTTGGCGGTCCTGATTCCAAGCTTGAAGATCCATATGCAAAGAATGTTCTGAATGGCAAGCCACCTGCTAAATGCTATGCAGATAACTCACAGTCATTCTCAACAAATGAAATCACAATTTACTGGAACTCACCTCTTATCGTTGCAATGGATTCAATGCAAAGCAAATAACACACAAAAATGCCTGTGAGAAATCACAGGCATTTTCTATTATTATATTTTGCTGTACCATTCAACAATCTTATCAAGGTTTTTCTCATCCACAAGATTCATTCCCTTTGTAAACATCTCGTAGGTCTGGTTATCCTTATCTGTTCGTTCTGTTTTATTCTGAATATCCTTACAGACATTCTTTGACATGGCACCCATCATAAATTTGAATATACCCTTTAGCTTACTGAGTTCAAATCCGCCTCTCAGAATAAATATAGAATTTTTATCTATGCCATACATGGAGTTTACTTTTTCAACATCATTCTGCAAGTCTTCTTCAGCAGCCATTCCTGTCATGCTGACAGCCTTTACATTAAACTTCTCTGCCGCCTTTTTAAGACCGCTTACCGTTCCGCCCATAAGCCATCCCATGTAAATTATATCTGCCTTATTTTCAACCGACTTGCTTTCTTTTAAGCTGTAAACCGGGAGATTAAGCTTTTTCCCTAACATCTCTGCATAGGCTTTTGTGTGTCCTGCATTGGATTCATATACAATAGCTTTCATTCTAGAGTTCTCCTCCTATTTTTATAATTATGTTACTACAACTAATTTAAGTAATCTTTTTTAATTTCAAATAAATACATAAAGTATTAAATTAATATATTAATCCTGTCTGTAGTCAAAAACTCTCTTTGATTTCTTTTCAGAACGAGGAAGAGCACCCATATCCACACATTCACAGACAATCTTAATACCAATAAGCTTCTTGAATGTATCCATAACTCTTGCAGAGGTAAGCAGCTTATCAGATTCGGCTGGAACTTCAACTTTAAGAGTCATCTTATCCTTTCCATCAATATGCTTGATGACAATTTGATATTCACTTGATACCCCCTTTACTTTTGTAAGGGTGTTTTCAATCTGACCAGGGTAGATATTTACTCCCTTGACCTTAATCATATCATCAGTTCTGCCAAGAATTCTGTCAATTCTAGGATACTCACTTCCACAGCTGCACTTGCCCTTTATAATTCTTGTAAGGTCATGTGTACGGTAACGGATAAGAGGAGCACCCTGCTTTTTGAGTGTTGTAATAACAAGCTCTCCTGTTTCACCCTCAGGAAGAACCTCACCTGTTGCAGGATCAATTATTTCAAAGTAGAGGAAATCATCCCAGTAATGCATACCCTCATGTGCAGGGCAATCGAGTGCGATTCCAGGTCCATATATTTCAGTAAGACCGTAAATGTCAAACAGTTCGATTTCAAGTTCATCGGCAATTCTCTTTCTCATAAGGTCGCCCCAGCGTTCAGAACCGATGATACCCTTTTTGAGATTAATCTTATCCTTAAGATCTCTTTTCTTAACCTCTTCGGCAATGAGAAGAGCATAGGAAGATGTTGCGCAAAAAACTGTACTTTGTAAGTCAACCATTAATTCAAGCTGTTTTTCTGTGTTTCCAGGACCTACAGGAACAGCCATAGCCCCAAGCTTTTCACAGCCTGCCTGAAAACCTATTCCTGCTGTCCACAGACCATAGCCAGGAGTAATCTGGATTCTGTCAAGGTTTGTGATTCCCGCTGTCTGATAGCATCTTGCAAACATTATTGCCCAATCTTCAACATCCTGCTTTGTGTAAGGGATAATAATAGGCTTGCCTGTTGTTCCGGATGATGAGTGAATTCTTACTACCTCAGCATCAGGTACAGCCTGAATTCCAAGAGGATAAGCTCGTCTTAAATCATACTTATCAGAGAAAGGCAGCTTCTGAAAATCCTCAACTGTTTTAACGTTTTTAATATCGCAATCCTTGAACATATCCTTATAAAAAGGGCTGTTTTCTGCGGCATAGTTCAGTGCTTTGATTACATCATTAAACTGTGTCATAATTATAACTAATCCTTTCTTGATGTTTTGTACTTACTTCAAGGCTTCAGCGGCTGTTATTCCGCTTTCAAAAGCCTTCATATTCATTTCAAGGAATTTAGGTTTTACAAGCTTTTCAATTGCCTTAATAATTGATTCTTTGCTCATATTTAAAAGTCCAAGACCATATGCCGCACCAACAAGAACAACATTTACAGCCTTAACTGAGCCGCATTTTATTGCAATATCATTGGCATTTATAAAATAAGCCTTGCTGTGTGCAGAAATATAGTTTTTCATTTCTTCTGTATTGTAATCAGCCTGACCAAGAGCAACTATAATCGGGTTTACCTGTGCGGTATTTATAATTGCTGGCGCATCTTTTTTAATCTGAGGGATATTTCTTGCGCCCTCGCAAAGTTCAAAGCTAAGAAGAAGATCAGCTGAACCCATTGGAATATATGGTGAGTATGTATTTTCAGTTCTGACATGGCTGACAACACAGCCTCCACGCTGGCTCATACCGATTGTTTCTCCTGTTCTTGCGGCTTTTGAACCGTTGATTACTGCACTTTCTGCAAGTATTTTTGATGTAAGTATTGTTCCCTGTCCGCCTACTCCGGAAATTAATATATCCATAATAATTTTATCCCTTTCTGATTTTCTTTGTCGGACAAAGATTTTCACAAAGTCCGCAGCCAAAGCAAAGCGTATCGTTTATCTTTACTTTGCCGTCCTCAACAAACATTGCGGGACAGCCGATTTCCTTTATACAATGCAAACATCCAATACAGCCGTCAACTGTATATAACCCTGCTGGCTTTGTAATTGCAATACAAGGAGCCTCAAAAATTATTACACTTACTCCCTTATAATCTGCTGCTGCCTTGACAGTTTCAACTGCCTTGTCAAGTTCATATGGATTTACTGTTTCAACAAAACCGACATTCAATGCTTTTGCAACTGCGGCAATGTTTATCTTCTGTGACTCTGTCTGCATCATAGTCTTACCTATACCAGGGTGAGGCTGATGTCCTGTCATTGCTGTTGTTGAGTTATCAAGAATAATTATATTTACATCAGATTTGTTGTAAACTGCATTTGCAAGACCAGTCATACCGCTTGCAAAGAATGTGCTGTCTCCGATAAATGCAAATGACTTTGTATCCTTGTTCATTCTGCTGATACCCTGTGCAATTGTAACACCTGCGCCCATGCAAAGACATGTATCAACCATATCAAGAGGCTTTGCGTTACCGAGAGTATAGCAACCGATATCTCCGCAGAAAACTGCTTTCCTGCCTTTCATTGCTTTTTTTACTGCATAAAAGCTTGCTCTGTGAGGACAGCCTGCACATAATACAGGAGGACGTGCCGGAAGTTCCATTGGTTTTACAGGCTCTATCTTTTCATCAGCTATGTCAAGATACTTCTTTACATATGCAAGAACTCCGTCAAATTTAAGTTCACCGGCAGGATTGATTGTTCCGTCTAACTTTCCTGAAACAGGAACATTCAACTTGCAATGAGCCATACAGGAGAATATCTGCTTTTCAATAACAGGATCAAGTTCTTCAAGAACAAGAATCTTATCTGTCTGTGAAAGAAACTTTTCATAAAGTCCGTCAGGTGATGGGAATACTGCTCCGATTTTAAGAAGAGATACCTTATCTTCAACACCTAGTGTCTTTATAACATCCTTTAAGATTGCGTATGTAACTCCGCCTGCGGCAATACCAGTCTTTCCAGAACCCTCAATCATATTGAATCTGATTGTATCAAATTCCTTTGAAAGCTCTTTCTGAATTGTACCGAATTCAATATGTCTTTTGTATGAAAGAGGCGGGAAAATAACCCACTTGGGATCTTTTTCAAATCCGCTTACTTCATATTCATAATACTTTTCATCAAGCTCAACTGTACCGCTTGCATGACAGACCTTTGTAGTCGGGCGAACAATAACAGGCTTCCCAATTCTTTCTGAAAGTTCAAAAGCATACTTTGTCATATCATATGCTTCTTCCGGTGATGACGGATCAAGAACAGGAATATTTGAATATTCACCGAAGTGTCTTGTATCCTGCTCTGTCTGGGAAGATATTGGTCCCGGATCATCAGCCACTAGAATAACCATACCAGCCTTTACGCCTATATATGCAAGGCACATGAGAGGGTCAGAAGCAACGTTAAGACCAACCTGTTTCATTGTAACCATTGCTCTTGCTCCTGAATAAGCAGCACCTGCTGCTACCTCCAAAGCTGCCTTTTCATTTGTTGACCACTCAACATGAATTTTTCCATCCTTGTTTCTCTGTGCAACTGTCTGGAGAACCTCGGTTGACGGAGTTCCAGGATATCCGCTTACAAGCTTTACACCAGCTGCAATTGCTCCGCAGGCAATAGCATTATTTCCAAGCATTATTTCTTTCATTATTATATTTCTGCTCCCATATGAGAGCATTTCCTCCCCTCATTTTACTGTGTATACTGAATATTATTACAGAAAACAAAAAATCTGCCCTTAATCAAATAAGGACAGATTGAATTCAAATCTGCGGTACCACCTTAATTAGCCGTAAAAACGGCTCACTCATACGAAAATGCTAATACATTTTCTGCCGTTAACGCCGACATACGTCTAAGATACTAAGTGCGGATAAAGAAGAAATCTGCATATCCGACTTTTCCCCTTGCCCTCTGTGGTCCATTTACTACACCGCATCTCCGACGGAAATCTCAGCAACATTCCGCTCTCTGTCCGGCGCTGAACTGATATCATCAGCCAACATACTGTTATATAGTTTTATCTCCACATCATAGGTTTAAATATAATTTTAACTTACCACAAATCTTATTGATTGTCAAGAGAAATTTATATATTACAAACATATTTTCTTCAAAACACCGTTTGTAAATAGAGAAAGTATCAATATCTACTCTGACAATTCTTTGCGTATACGGCTTAATGATTCAGGTGTAATTCCAAGATATGAGGCAAGATGCTTCTGACTTATATGGCTTTCACCGTCAGGATGTTCATTCAGAAAATCAAGATACCTCTGCTTTGCACTTTTTATCATAAAGCTGTTTTCCCTGTCCATCTTATACAACAATGACCTCTCAAGACCATCTATGTAAATATCTTTTAATACATCATTTTTCATTATAAGTTCTTTTAGTTTCAATGCAGGAAACTGCAACAGACAACCATTTTCAAGTGCTTCAATACCGTAAATACTTTTGTTTCTTTTCATCATGCTTTCTTCTGCACAGATTGAATTCTGCGAAATTATATATCTTGTCATGTCTTTTCCGTTTATATCTGTAAAGTAGCTCCTTACACTTCCGCTCAGAATATAGAAAACACAATTCAGTTCCTCATTAACCATGATTATCTGTTCACCTTTTTGAAAAAAGCGTACAGAGCAGATTGACATTATTTCTGATATAATGTCATTGCTGATTTCAACCCCAAAGCTTTGCTTAAACATTTTTATTATGTCATTATCATTATACTTTAGCATTTCTACAGTTGTCATATAATTCTCCTTAGTATAAAAAGTTAATACTCTTAACATACATCAATGAATTCAAGATTGTTCTTATGCTATCATATAAGCGGAGGGATGAAAAATGAATTTAGAAAAATCAAATTATCAAACTGCAAAACAGGCATTACTTTTAATCTCAGTTGTTACTTTACTTATCGCAGGACAGACATTTCTTAATGCAACAATGAAGTACAATGACGGGATGAATTATTTTGATTTCAGCTTATCTGCAATAAACTCTGTTCCTTACTCACTGACGCTGATATTTGTTCTAGTTGCTGCACTGCCTTTTTCATTGATACTTTTCAAAGAAAATGGTATTTCAATAACAGGAATGATTATTGATAAAAAACACCTTAAAGGCGATATCATTGCAGGCTTACTAGGGGGATTATTTTCAATAGTATCATCATTGGTTTTAATGCCAATTCAGAATCATTTTGCGGCACTGCCTGTACCAGAAGCAAAGCCAGAAGATTTATCAACATTTCTATTAAAATTTATTTCTTTAGCTGTTGTTGCTGGGTTTCTGAAAGAACTTTACTTCAGAGCAATGGCTGTTCATCTTCTTGGAAAGGTTATGAAAATTGAAACAGCCCTTATACTTTGTAATGTTTTATTTGGAATAGTTGACTGGTACAACATGGGTGGGTCATTTATCGATGGATTTGTCTGGATTGCTTTATACAAAAAACGTAATTACCGTCTTATTGTTACGATTATTGCTCACGCAACCATAAATGTTGTCGGAGTAATATATCTGCATTTTTTCACAATGTAAAAGTTTTTAAGGAGAGCAGTGCAATTGCTCTCCATTTTTTATTCTTTTTCAAGAAATTCTTCACTGATATTTTTCTCAAGAACATAATTTATGTAGTCATAGTTAAATTTACTGTATGCTTTGACTCCATGCGAATCTGCAAGTTCTTTAGTATAATCAGAAAGTTTGTATATTCTTACGTTTGCATAGCCATAATCATAATGTGTTACAATAGGAACCAGCTTGATATCTTTCAGCTCATATGACATATCATCAAGATTTACAACAACATTGAACTGTAAAACTCCTCCGATAAGATTCTGGCCAACACTTTGTGCTGATATTAAATTACCAAGCGAATATGCGCAAAGAGTTTCACGCCCGTCTGCTGCCTTGATAACCTCTATGTCCCTAAGAACATGAGGGTGATTTCCGATAATAATATCTGCACCTGCATCAGCAAGCTTCTTTGCTGTTTCACGTTGAAAATCAGAAATTACATCAGAATTTTCAACACCCCAGTGAAGTGACACTACACAGATATCCGAAACCATTTTTGCTCTCTTTATATCATTTATCATTCCATCAACATCATTTGCGTTATCGATAATCATATCCGAGTTCTTAGGAAGTGAAAGACCATTCAGAAATTCAGTATATGAAAGGAAAGAAAACTTGACACCTTCAACGGTCTTTGTGCGTGTTCTTTGCTTGTCCTGTTTGTTTCTATATGCTCCTGCAACAACTACATCGTTATGATCATCCCAGTAGTCAAGACATGCTTCAAGACCATCCTCATCCTTGTCAAGAGTATGATTATTTGCAATCGTGAAAACATCAAAACCTATATCTATCATATAATCCCCAAGTTCTTCAGGACTATTAAAACGAGGATATGTCGACGGTTCATATCCGTCACCACAGATAAGAGTTTCCTGATTAATGACTGCTATATCAGCAGGTTTTATCAGATCAACCACGTTTTTATATGCATATTCAAAGTCATATCCGTCATACCCTGCCCTTGCATTCGCTTGCTTATATATACTTGAATGAATAAGATTATCACCTGTGCAGGAAAAACTGATTTCCGCATACTGTGGAACATGTTCAGTTGTTGTCACCGTTGTTTCTTCTGTTATAACAGTTGTTGTCTGCTCCGGTACAGTTGTTGCTGTTTCAACTGTATTATTTACATCCTGGCAACTGCACAAAAGCATCAAGACTAAAACAAAACAAGGTAGCTTTTTTATTTTATTCCTCATTATTTATCCTCCTGAAATATTTTATAAATTATATTATAAATAAATAACCATAAAAATTCAATAAAAAAGTGCATTTTATTGCTTGATTGCTGCATTTAATTATTATATACTAATAATAATTAAAATACATAGATATTTTAAGTCAAGATATTTATTAGAATAAAAATTTTTAACCGCTTAGTCTGCGGAGAAATGAGGCCAACATGAGAGAGTTAACTGAAAAAACTTTTGACAGCTGTACACCGTTTCTGAAAAACCTGATTAAACAGATATCGGATTATGGAGAACTCAGTTTTTCGACGTTAAGTCCTGACAACACAGCACTTATTGTAGTTGATGTTGTGAATGGATTTATTCGTGAGGGAGCAATGGCTTCAGCACAGATTGCTTCAATTATTCCTCATATTACTTCATTGATGGATAAATGCAATCATAAGGAAATTCCGATTGTTGCTTTTGCTGACTGCCACCGTGATAATTGTGCAGAATTTAAAATATTTCCACCTCACTGCCTTGAAAAAACAAGTGAATCAGAACTTGTTGACGAAGTCAAGAAAGCAGGAGGTTACATTAAGCTTTGCAAAAATTCAACAAATGGATTTCACGAAAAGGAATTTCAGGAATGTCTTGTTACAAACCCTCAGACAAACACCTATATTGTTACAGGTGACTGCACCGATATATGCATAATGCAGTTGTGCCTGACAATGAAAACATGGTTTAATGCAGCTAATAAAAATGTTGAGATAATTGTTCCGCTTAATTGCGTTGAAACATATGACTCTGAAAACCACAACAGTGATTTTATGAATATTGCTGCTATTAAAATGATGGCTGACTGCGGAATAAAAATTGTCAGCAGAATTACCGAATAACCCTATAAGGAGGAGTACTTCCTGAAAGTAGTAAATAATACATTGAATAACAGAAATCTCACCATGCTGGCAGATTTTTATGAAATAACTATGGCAAATGGGTATTTTGAAAACGGCATGGGGAACATTACTTCATACTTTGATCTTTTTTTCAGAAACGTTCCTGACAATGGTGGCTTTGCAATTATGGCAGGCCTTGAACAGGCAATTGAATATCTTAATAATCTCTGCTTTTCTGATGATGACATAAATTATCTTCGTTCAAAGAATATGTTCAGTAAAAAATTTCTTGAGTATCTGACCAGTTTTAAATTTGAATGCGATGTATGGGCTGTTCCTGAAGGTACTCCTGTATTTCCGAATGAACCTCTTATCACTGTCAGAGGTCCTGCAATCCAGGCACAGTTTGTAGAAACCATGCTTCTTATATGTATCAATCACCAGAGCCTTATTGCTACAAAATCAAACAGAATTGTCCGTGCTGCTGAGGGAAGACCTGTTATGGAATTCGGTTCAAGACGTGCGCAAGGTTTTGACGGTGCAGTTTACGGTGCAAGAGCAGCATATATTGGTGGTTGCTGCGGAACTGCATGTACTATTTCAGATAAAGAGCTTGGAACTCCTGCGCTTGGAACTATGGCACACTCATGGATTCAGATGTTTGACAGTGAACTTGATGCTTTCCGTGCATATGCTGAATGTTATCCTGACGCAACAGTTTTGCTTGTTGATACTTACAATGTACTGAAATCAGGCATTCCGAATGCTATTACTGTTTTCAAAGAAATGCGTGCAAAAGGACATGAGCCTTCCGGAGTACGTATTGACAGCGGAGATATAACTTACCTTTCAAAGCATGCAAGAAAAATGCTTGATGAGGAAGGCTTCCCTGATGTTAAAATTGTTGCTTCCAACTCCCTCGATGAATACATCATAAGAGATATTCTTCTTCAGGGTGCAAAGGTTGACAGTTTTGGGGTAGGCGAACGACTTATTACTTCAAAATCTCAGCCAGTTTTCGGAGGAGTTTATAAACTTGTTGCAATTGAAAAGAATAACAAAATAATTCCGAAAATAAAGCTTTCTGAAAATGTTTCCAAAATCACCACACCTGATTTTAAGGAAATATGGAGACTGTACGATAATGTAACAGGCAAAGCAATTGCTGATGTTCTTACATGTGCAGATGAAACTATTGACGATACAAAGCCTTATGAGATTTTTGATCCTGAATATACCTTTAAACGTAAAGTTCTCACAAACTTTGGTGCAGTAAAACTCAGGGTGCAGATTTTTGATAAGGGAAAATGTGTATATACTTCCCCATCAGTAAATGAAATCAGGGAATATTGTGCTGAACAGCTTAACACACTTTGGGATGAAGTCAAGCGTTTTGAATATCCGCATAAATATTATGTGGATTTATCTAAAAAGCTTTGGGATATCAAGGATAAGCTTTTAAGAGAAAATCAGAAATAAAATATCAGTTTTTTAAAATTACTTTAACTAAATATTATTATAACTTTTTCTTTATTAGTTTTTAATATAATATTCTGAATTAATTTGACAATAATAATTACAAAATTCAATTATAAAAGCAGACAGTCTTGATTTTTTTAAAAAATGATAGTGCTGTTTAAGCGGTTTCAGAAAAATTAAAAACAACTTGTATAATCTTAGCGACTTTGAAACAAATTCCCTCTAATAATCATTACATCAGTTCATATACTATTACTGCAAACCCCAATTGAAGCGGGCTTGCAAGATAAAATTGAATATAGTCCGCATTAAAATAAAAGGAGTTTTAAAAAATGAAAGATGAAATGACTCAACAGGGTAGAGATACTCTCGAAAGATTTAAGATGGAAGCTGCTAACGAAGTTGGCGTAAACCTCAAGAATGGTTATAACGGAGATCTTACTTCAAGAGAAGTAGGCTCAGTAGGCGGCCAGATGGTAAAGAAAATGATCGCTGCATATAAGCAGGGAATAAAGTCATAACCATCAGATAGCTAAAAAAATACTGATTATTCAGTAAAAATGCAGAGTGGTTTTTGGTGTAAAAAGCAGAAACCACTCTGCTATTGTTTATATTATATTATTTTTGATAAAATTTTATCAAAAAATTTTTTAACAAATTTTAATAAATATCATTGACATATATAGCTAACAAATATATAATACAAGTTATAGATGTGTATTTTAAGGAGGATTTATTTATGGCTACTTCTAAATCAAAAAATAATACAGAAGCTAATCAGATTCCGGCAGTAACTCAGGAAATAAAAAAAGAAAATGAAGCAAAAGTAATTACTGATGAAATGAAAACTATAGAGATCAATCCTGTAAAAAAAGTACAGGCAGAGAAAAAAACTGCTGCGAAAAAAGAAAAGCCTGCTGCAAAAAAGGATAAGCCTGTTGCTAAAAAAGAAAAGCCTGCTGCAACAAAGAAGTCAGAAAACAAGCTTACTTATAATGATGTTGTAACAATGACTGCAAAGAAAGTTCTTGCTGCTGATATCAGCAAACTCAATGATTCAATATCAGCGCAGATTGCAATATATGGTCAGTGTGACGGAATATTTTACATAGAAATCAAGGATGGCGTTATATCTGTTGAACCTTGGGATTACAAGGGTGCAGACATCCAGATTTATACTAACACAGAAGACCTTGTAAAGATTGTTACAGGTAAATTAAGCATTTATGATGCTATTTCTTCAAAAGTATTTGAGATTTACGGAGACACAGAAAAGGCTATCCTTTTAGTAAGAGCTGCATTTTAAGTGATTAGGATAGTTAAATCCATTGGGATTTTTATTACATAATATTATTACACCGCTTATTTCAGTCAACTGATTAAGCGGTGTTTTTTAAGGAAAAGAGGATTTTCTGCCAACAGAAAAAATATAAAAATGATTATTTACTATTCTGAATTTGAAAAAAAAACACATCTGAATATTTCAGCAAAAGAATACCGGAAACTACAGCACGACAAATCTATTGACCTTCTTAAACTTGCTGCCTACGATATCCATGGAATTGTTGTTACAGAAAAGGATATTATCCGAAATAAATATGGGAAGCCATACTTTAATTGCTACCCCAATGTTTTTTTTAGTATTTCACATACAGAGGGAATGTCAGTATGCATTGTAAGTGAAGTTAACTGCGGGATTGACATTGAAAAAATCGAAAGCTTCCATCCTAAGGCTGCAAAAAGACTTTTCAGCAATGCTGAACTTGCATATACAGACTGTAATGCTGAAAAATTCTGTCGCATATGGACTTTGAAAGAAAGCTATTCAAAAGCAGTCGGAACTGGATTGCGGTCATCCTTAAAGAACATTGAATTTACTGTTAATGATAACTACAACGTATCATGTTCGGACAAGCAATTCAGTTTCAGACAGTGTAAATTAGATAATTATATTATATCTGTATGTCTTGAAAGCCCCGATAAATCGTTAATACCAAATATATTGTTAAAAAAAATTCAAGAAAAATAAAAAAGTGCTTGACAAAATAAACTTTGTAATGTATTATTGTATTAAGTTAATAATACAATAATACAAAGGAGGATTAATATGCCTTGGTGTTTAAATGGAAATACCCCAATTTATTCTCAGATTATTGAACATATAAAGTTAAGAATAGCATTGGGAGAATATAAAGCAGGAAGTAAATTACCCGCTGTCAGGGAACTTGCTGCAGAAGCATCTGTTAACCCAAATACCATGCAGAAAGCACTTTCAGAGCTTGAAAAAGATGAGCTACTCTATTCACAGAGGACTGCCGGAAGATTTATTACTGAAAATTCTGATATGATAAAAAAACTTCGTGAAAGTCTTGCAGGAGAACAGATTGATTTTTTTCTTGATAAAATGAATAAATTAGGCTATACAAAAGAAGAAGCTATTTCATTATTAAAAAACTATAATGTTTAGGGGGACAAAATAATGAATCTTGTAAGCTGCAAGAATGTAACAAAGCAATATGGAAATAAAACGGCACTTAACAATATTAGTCTTGAAATTGAACCTGGAAAAATCATCGGACTTCTTGGACCTAACGGAAGCGGTAAAACAACACTTATCAAAATTCTAAGCGGACTTCTTACAATAAACAATGGTGAAGTAATAATCAGCGGTAATCCTGTTGGACCAAAAACAAAAAAAGTAGTTTCCTATCTCCCTGAAAGAACATATATCAATCCTCATCTAAGCGTAAAGGATATGATTGATTTCTTTGCAGATTTCTATTCTGATTTTGATGCACAGCGAGCATATGATATGCTTACCAGGCTTAACATCAATTATAATGACAAAATAAAGTCGATGTCAAAGGGTACAAGAGAAAAGGTTCAGCTTATTCTTGTAATGAGCAGAAAAGCAGAATTATATCTTCTTGATGAACCTATCGGGGGAGTTGACCCGGCTGCAAGAGATTATATACTCAATACTATTATCACAAATTATGATGAGAAAGCATCTGTAATAATCTCAACCCACCTTATCAGTGATATTGAAAATATACTTGATGATGTTATCTTTATCAAAAACGGTGAAATTGTTCTTCATTCTTCTCCGGATGAGATAAGGGAGCAGAACGGCAAAACTATAGACGGACTTTTCAGGGAGGTATTCGCATGCTAGGAAAACTTATAAAGCACGAACTGAAAGCACAGTATAAAACATTTATTATCCTGTATATTGCAGCCGCTTTTTTAAATATCGTGCTGAAAATATATAATGCATTTACAAAAAATCTTGATGGAGTAAAGTTAGCACAATTATTTGAAGCTTCACTGAATATGCTTGTTGTATTTGTTTCAATTACATTGTTTATTGCTACTTTTGTGATATCAGTCAGCAGATTTTACAACAGCATGATGAAGGATGAAGGATATCTTACGAATACGCTCCCGGTTCCTACATGGATGTTGATTCTGTCAAAGTTCCTTGTTTTCATTATCTGGATGGTTGCAGATGTAATTTTACATTACTTTATCATTGCCCTTCATTCAGGAAGTCTTTTATGGATCAGTGATTGTTCAAGAGAATTCTCAAAAGGTATGGCGATAGGTCTTGAAGCAACCAATATTTCAGTAGCAGATGCAAAACAGTTTTTAATTCTTACTGCTATTTTGTTTGCACTATACTCATTGTTATTTATGGCCAAGGTATATTTTAGCTTCTCAATCGGACAATTGTCAAACAAGAATAAGCTTCTCTGGTCAATAGTAGTTTTCTTTGGAGTTACAATTGCCCTACAGATTCTTGGTATGATTTTAGCTGTATCCTTATTCCCAAATAATCAAACTATGATGACTGATGCAGAAGGAATTATATTTGCATTAAATGCAATGAAATACAGCTTAGTTATTGATCTAATAACTGCTGTTGCGCTTTATATAGGTGCAAATGTACTATTCACGAAAAAGCTTAATCTTGATTAATTGACCTTTTCCTTAAAAATATTATATTACACTGGGGACATTTCTTATGAATGTCCCTTTTGTACAAGATAGACAAAGCAGATACCTTACTGCTGGAAAAATTCTGCTTGACTTGTTTTGTACTTAGGCGTAAAATTATTAAAGCGCATCTTGCATGTGCTTTTTTAATGTACAAATTCAGGAACGAAATGATAATACCTTATAAAGCGTTTTTAACACGTTCCACAGAAAGTTAGGCGATTTAATAAAATGTTGGTAAAAGCATATGCTCAGTCATTGAAAAAAGAATTCAAAGGCTATGATGGAAAGAAGTTCACTAAAGATTTACTTGCAGGAATAACAGTTGCAGCCGTTGCTCTTCCTCTTGCTCTTGCATTTGGTGTAAGCTCAGGTGCAACCGCAGCAGCAGGGCTTATAACTGCTATTTTTGCAGGACTTATTATCGGAGCATTGTCAGGAGCGTCATATCAGATAAGCGGCCCTACAGGCGCTATGACAGCTATCCTTGTATCACTTGTTGCACAGTACGGCATACAGGGAGTATTTATTGCAAGCTTCATTGCAGGCGCTATACTCCTCGTTGCAGGCTTTCTTAAACTTGGAGGGCTTGTATCATATCTTCCTATGCCTGTCATTACAGGATTCACAAGTGGTATTGCTATAATAATTGCACTTGGACAGATAAACAATCTTACAGGACTTACAAGCCAAGGAACATCAACCATAGCAAAAATAAAGAGCTACTTTACTCTTGAGCAGAACCTTAACCTTACAGCGCTTATAATTGGCGTTGCAGTAATTATATTTATGATATTCTATCCTAAAAAGATAGCAAAGTTCTGCCCTTCATCATTGGCAGCGATTATCCTTGCTACTGCTGCAAATGCAATATTCAAGTTTAATGTTACTGTTGTTGGTGTAATTCCGAAAACAATCTTCCTTGATGACAGACTTGATTTTACAAAGATAAATTTCGGTGATGCAAAGAACCTTGTTATTCCTGCAATCTCTATTGCTGCTCTTGGACTTATCGAATCTCTGCTATGCGGCGCTTCTGCCGGCAGAATGAAAAATGAAAAAATCAATGCGGACGTTGAACTCGTTGCACAGGGGATAGGAAATATGCTTCTCCCATTGTTCGGTGGTGTTCCTGCTACTGCGGCAATTGCAAGAACAAGCGTTGCAATCAAGTCAGGCGGACAGACAAGACTTACTTCTGTAATTCACTCTGTTATACTTTTGCTGTCTATGTTCGTTCTTGGCGGAGTAATGTCTATGATACCGCTTTCTGCACTCGCAGGCGTACTTATAGTTACTGCATGGAGAATGAATGAATGGCATGTTATCAAATCCATATTCAATAAAAAGCTCAAGACTGCTATTTTCCAGTTCCTTATAACAATGGCTGCTACGGTAATATTTGACCTTACAATTGCTATTCTTATTGGTGTTGCATTCTCAATAGTAATGTTTGTTGTCAAAGTTTCTGATATGCAGGTAAGCGTTTCAGAAGTTGATACCACGAAACTTGATGAAGAACATGTGGATCCTGAAAAGCTTAAATTTACAAGTGTAGTTTATATATCAGGTCCTCTTTATTTCGGAACCTGCAACAAGCTTGAAGAGAAAATTGAAGCACTCAATGAAAATTACATAGTAATCTTTTCGATGAGAGGCGTTACCATTGCAGACATTTCAGGAGTTGAAGCTCTGAGAGATTACTGCGAAAAACTTATCTCTGAAGGACGAATGGTATACTTCTCCTGCGTTCAGTCCAATGTTATGGACATGATGGAGAGATGCGGATTTAAGGACAGATTCAAATACGAAATGTTCTTCTGGAGTACGGATAAAGTTTTTGAGTATATTTCAAAGCAATAAAAATATTAATGCCATAAGAAATAATTCTTATGGCATTAATTGACGCATTTTATATTATATGATATAATATTTATGAATTTTCTTGTATTTTAATTACTATACTCTGGCTTCCTTGTTCTGTCCATCTGTTGATAAAACCTTGCTTTGAATATGGCATGATTTCTGTTTTATCATTACAGTCCATAAAGTAATAACAATTTGTATCATATCCGACAAAGACAAGTACATGAGTATTTGACAGCCATTGATGTTCCTCTGATGTACCATTGACTACCCAAGAAGCTGATTCCTTGTACTTATATGACATCATTTCCTGTGATGCCCAGACAATAACAGGAACACCCTCATCTACAAGCTTTTCAAGGTCTGCAATATTTACATTATTAAGCTCAATTGCCATATCCGAACTGCCAGTATCCTCAAAGTATCTGTTGATCGATTCGGTAAGTACGGGAGCATAACAGCCATAACCCCACTTGAACGGATCTCCCGCAAAAACCTTGTATGGATCAGGGCCGTGAAGCTTATCATTTTTATCATACTTAAAGCTATCGTCCCATGTAATATACTTTTCTGTAAATTCAGTTTTATCTATATCATATCCTATGTAATTCAGCACAGACACAGCACTTGCAATTTCGCACCCGACAGGAAGTTCAGGGAACTGATTTATAACCGGTACATCAATCAGAACCTTCCCTAGGAAGTCATCGGGGTTTATATACCCCTCACCCAGCTGTTCGACCGTAAACCCCGAATATTTTGCATGCCTGTCTGCATCAAGTGACATATATCGTATCTGTTCATCAATTCTTGCACTGTAAACTGATTCTGAATATGCATAGTCAGAAATTGCTGTACTGACAACAAGTGCAACAAACAGCACAATAACCAGTATGGCATTTTTCAAGCATATTCCCCCCATTTACATCCGAATTATTTTAATTATAACATTGATACCTTATGTTTGCAAGTACTATAAAAAGGAGAAAAACATATGACAAGCTTAGTCCTTGAAGGAGGAACATTAAGAGGTATTTTCACTGCTGGGGTTCTTGATGGATTTCTTGAAAAAGGAATAGAATTTCCCTACATAGTCGGCGTTTCAGCAGGAATTTCAAATGCTGCTTCATATGTTTCAAAACAATTCAGAAGAAACATTGATATTATAGATAATTACCGCCTTGACAAGAGGTATATAGGTGCTGGAAATTTTCTGAAATGCAAAAGTCTTTTCGGTCTTGATTTTGTTTATGACCAGATTCCAAACAAGCTTATTCCGTTCGACTATGACGCATTCAGGCGCTACGACGGCAAATTTCTTGTCGGCATATTCAATGCTGAAAGCGGCAGAACAGAATTTGTTGATGGGATAAAGGACAATGAACGATGGGAATATCTCAGGGCGACATGTTCTATTCCCGGTTATTTTCCTGCTGCAAGAATTAATGGCAACTACTACTATGACGGCGGACTTGTGTCCCCTATATCAATTGAAAAAGCAATTAATGACGGTTTTGAAAAGCATATTATAATACTCACTCAACCAAAGGGATATGTTAAGAAATTAGGTAAATCAAATATAGTTATGAGCAAATTAATAAGGGGCAGATTTCCTAAAATGGAGACAGTTCTCCTTTCAAGGCATACACTTTACAACAAACAAGTTAAGTTATGTGAACAACTTGAAAAAGACGGGAAGGCTATTATTATCCGACCTGAACACAAGCTTGAAAATCTTGAAAAAAATATTTCTGTTCTTGATAAGACATGGCAGGAGGGCTTTGATACTGCTATAAGCATGGCTGATAAAATCAATGCATTTATGATGTCAGAATAATACTCTTATATACGGGAAACATATACATCAGAAAATACTTACTTATTCCATAATTACGGAGATATCATGAATATGTATGACAGCCTTAACACCCTGCTGAAAACCTGTGATTCTGCAAGAATATATTTTCTGTCACTTCCTCATTCCGTGCAAAAAGCTATACTTTCCTCAAATAAGAAAATCACAAGTGAAGACGAATTATATTTATATGCGGAAAGTATTATGCATGAATTTGTATAATTGCCTTGCATAAATACTATTTGTATATTATTATCTTCTTTTTTGTCATAAATTCAGACTATAACAGGATATGAAAGATTGAAAGATAATTCTTTCAATCTACGAGTTTTGTGCTTTTCGAACTGTCGTTCGAAAAGCACAAAACATCATAGAGAGGAGGCATGCTTCCTGCGTAAGCATGGTTATAAATATGAAAGACTTTGAAATAATCAAAAATCTTATCGGCGAAAATGTCACAGAAAATGATCTTGAAAATATTGATTGCTTTGTACATAACAAACTCGGGTTATTTATTCCGTCGACGGGTGCCTGTGGATATGCATCAAAGAAGAATCACACCCATCCTTCATATATGGTAACAATTGTATTTGAAAACACTTCTGAAAGCAAATTACATACAGATAATAAACACTATTCTGCATACATAACCTCCCCGCTTGTTCCGCATGATGATGGTTCTGATTTGCATTATTACTGCCTGCTGATCGATAAGGAATACTTTGAAAGTCAGTACAAGTTATATTCTGCGAAAGTACCAAAGTTCAGACATGAACAGTTTGAAATTTGCCATGATATTCTCAAGGCACTGAATACATTTGCATTCGAGTACAGCAAGAAAATGATGAATTCAGATGTCACCCTTGATGCACAGGCTTCAATAATCACACACTGGATTATCCGCAGTATACTTGGAGAAAATCTTGATATGCGTGCAATATCCTCCGATTACTCTGTTGCAAGGGCACAGCATTATATCGAGATGAATTATGGCAGAAAGATTACTGTAAATAACCTTGCAGAGTTGGGCTTTATGTCTCCGTCAAGCCTGAACAGGATTTTTAAAAAAGAGACAGGTAAAACACCTATTGATTACCTGATTGAAATAAGACTTGCCAACAGCAAAATTCTTCTCCGACGAAAAAGTATTCCAATAACAGAAATAGCTTTAAAATGTGGTTTTAACAGCAGTGCGCATTTCTCCTCATGCTTTTTTAAAAACAATGGAATTACCCCTACTGAATACCGTAGCAAATATGTAGAATGATTTTTTTATTATATTTTCAGCAAGTATTTTGAAAGTATTTTATGCCAATCAAATATATGATTAGCATATATGAAAGGGGAAATTAATTATGACAAAGGAAGAAATATTAAAGTTTATCAACGAAAATCCATGCTTTCACCTTGCTACAGTTGAAGGCGACCAGCCGAGAGTAAGAGGAATGCTTTTATTCCGAGCAGATGAAAACGGACTTATCTTTCATACAGGATCAACAAAGGATGTTTTCAAGCAGGCTTTAGCTAACCCTAAGGCAGAAATGTGTTTTTTCTCAAATGGAACACAGATAAGAGTTTCAGGTGTACTTGAGCAAGTCAATGATGAAAAGCTTAGAGAAGAAATTTTCAATCATCCTACAAGAAAGTTCCTTCAGGCTTGGAAGGAAAAAGGTATTGATGGAATCCTTCAGATATTTGTACTTAGAGACTGCGTTGCAGTTGAATGGACAATGGACAAGAATTTTGAACCTAAACAGCTTGTAAAGTTATATTAATTTGGTTATATTTACATGGAAACAGCGGCTGAAAAAGCCGCTGCATTTTTTTTGATAAAACTACTTTGTCTTAAACAGTCCACTGGACTGTTTAAGAGGCTAATTCATTGAGTAGGACAACAAATGAGAGCGGTCGTGTTCGCAAGTATGTTGAAAACATACTTTTCTCCTACGAAAAGCTGTCGCTTTGCTGCAGCAATTCTCACACTCTGATCCGTTTTTTGTCTGGAGTATTTCGCTGTCTGCAGACAGCGACAAGGGACTTTGTCCCTTTGAACCCTACAGCCTTGAAAGGCTGGCGAACTTTTCATTTTATTAAGACATTGCTTCCGTCATAATCAACGACAAGTTCTGTATATGGCTGAATATCATCAGCAATGATTTTCTTTGCAATAAGTGTTTCAAGCTTACTCTGAATAAACCTCTTCAATGGTCTTGCTCCGTAAACAGGGTCGTAACCTTCCTTTACGATATATTCCTTTGCATCATCAGTAACTGTAACAGTAAGCTGTTTGCTCTTGAGTCTCTTCTGCAAATCCTTGAGCATAAGGTCTATGATAGGATATATTTCCTTCTTTGACAGCGGCTTATAGAATACAATTTCATCAAGTCTGTTGAGGAATTCAGGACGGAAATGTGACTTGAGAAGTATATTTACTGCTTCCTTTGCATCATCTGAAATTTCATTATCTTCTGTGATTCCATCAAGAATATAGTCTGATCCTAAGTTTGATGTCAGGATAATAATTGTATTCTTGAAGTCAACTGTTCTTCCCTGTGAATCGGTTATACGTCCATCATCAAGAATCTGAAGCATGATATTGAACACATCAGCATGAGCCTTTTCAACCTCATCAAAGAGAACAACAGCATAAGGCTTTCTTCTTACAGCCTCGGTAAGCTGGCCACCCTCTTCATATCCAACGTATCCCGGAGGCGCTCCTATCAGTCTGCTTACAGAATGTTTCTCCATATATTCAGTCATATCAATGCGGACAATGTTTTTCTCATCGTCAAACAAAGCCTGTGCAAGTGCCTTTGCAAGTTCCGTCTTACCGACCCCTGTAGGTCCCATGAACAGGAATGAACCGATAGGTCTGTTTGGGTCCTGAATACCTGCCCTTGAACGCAGAATAGCCTCACTGACTTTCTGTACAGCTTCATCCTGACCAATTACACGTTCATGTAGTAAGTCTTCAAGCGACAACAGTTTTTCTCTTTCACCCTCCATAAGCTTTGAAACAGGTATACCTGTCCATCGTCCGACAATCCTTGCTATTTCTTCATCTGTTACTCTGTCACGGAGGAGATAACCCTCACCCTTCTGCTTTTCAGCTTCAACTTCAGCTTCCTGCAACTCCTTCTGTAAAGCAGGCAGTTTGCCGTATTTTAGTTCAGCAGCCTTGTCAAGGTCATATTTTCTTTCAGCATTTGTAATCTCTGCATTTGTCTTTTCAATATCTTCACGCAACTTCTGGAGTTTTGTAATAACTGTCTTTTCGTTTTCCCACTTTGTATACATCTGGGTAAATTCAGAACGCATTTCCGCAAGTTCTTTCTGAATTTCTGAAAGTTCTTCCTGTGCAAGCTTGCTGTCTTCCTTTTTAAGTGCAGTTTCAGCAATTTCCTGCTGCATGATTTTTCTTGAAAGATCATCAAGTTCAGAAGGCATAGAATCCATTTCAGTCTTGATTAATGCACATGCCTCATCAACAAGGTCAATTGCCTTATCAGGAAGGAACCTGTCAGAAATATATCTGTTTGAAAGGACAGCAGCAGTAATAAGAGCTGAGTCCTGAATTCTTACACCGTGGAATACTTCGTAACGCTCCTTAAGACCTCTTAGAATTGAAATTGTATCTTCAACTGTAGGCTCGTCAGCCATAACAGGCTGGAAACGCCTTGCAAGTGCAGGGTCTTTTTCAATATATTTTCTGTATTCATTTAAAGTTGTTGCACCGATACAATGCAGCTCACCTCTTGCAAGCATAGGCTTGAGGAGATTTCCCGCATCCATAGCACCGTCAGATTTGCCTGCACCGACGATAACATGAAGTTCATCAATAAACATAATGATTTTACCGTCGGACTTTTTAACCTCATTCAATACAGCTTTAAGACGTTCCTCAAATTCACCCTTGAACTTTGCTCCAGCCATAAGGCTACCCATATCAAGAGAAAAAATTGTGCAATCCTTCAAGTTGTCAGGTACATCGCCCTTTACTATTCTTATTGCAAGTCCCTCAGCAATTGCAGTTTTACCAACACCAGGTTCACCGATAATAACAGGGTTATTCTTTGTTTTTCTTGAAAGAATCCTGACAACGTTTCTGATTTCTGTGTCACGTCCGATAACTGGGTCAAGCTTATTATTTCTGGCAAGTTCAACAAGGTCCTGACCAAACTTTTTAAGAACATCATACGTATTTTCAGGAGTATCATTTGTAACCCTCTGATTTCCTCTTACTTCTGACAATGCAGTAAGGAACTTATCCTTTGTAATGGAATAGTCCTTGAAAATCTTCTTAATTTTATCATTTGCAGTTTCAAAAAGTGCAAGAACAATATGTTCAACAGAAACATATTCATCGCTCATATGCTTTGCAATTTTTTCTGCCTGATTCAGACATTTGTCAAGATCCTGTGTAATATATACAGTATTTGCCTCTCTGCCTGAACCTGTGACTTTTGGAAGGGTAGAAATACTTTTTTCAATTGAATTAATTATAGCATTGTTATCCACACCCATTTTTATAAACAACTGAGGAATAAGTCCATTATCCTGCTTTAGTAATGCAAAGAGTATATGCTCTTGTTCAACATTCAAATTCTGGTATTCAATGGCAACACTCTGTGCACCGTTAATTGCATCAATGGATTTTTTTGTAAACATCTGAGCATTCATATCTTTTACCATCCTTTTTGACTAAATTAATTAAATTGTTAATTTATTATAACATAAAGTGGCTATAATATTATATTAATTATAGCATTAATATATATCAAAATCAATATTTTATTGTTGTGTAATTTTACAAAATTTTAATGTATTTTGTAAAAATGTATACAGATGTTTACTCTTGATTTTAAAAAAATACATGATAAACAAATAAATGAAAATTATGTAGAATTATGTAATCTCTTTTAACTTGTTAATTACTCACAATTAAGATATACTTTCTTTATCAGGTATTGTAAATACTTTATGAGGAAGGAATGAATTTTTTAATGCAGACAATAAAAGAGGTAAAAATGGCCAACGACAAAATTTTGTATAAACTGGTATGTGGAGATAAATTTGATAAAGTATCATACGGTATAGAGGTGTACTACGGAAATGATGGAAAAATTGAAAAAAAAAGTGTTCCAAATATCACAACTGATTTTAATCAGATAAACGAGATTTATAATATTGTTATTGATAACTGTGTTCTTCCGTCTACTTTGGAAGAAGTAATCAGCGAGTATATTTCAATAAAATATACCGTATAGTCTAGGCTAAAAAGCAGCTTCACATTTTTATTTAATATATTGCATTAATAGTAAAAAATTCTGATATATTTTTTATCAGTTGCAAATATATGATATAAGTTTATCTATATGCTACTTAAATACAAATAACATATACAAAAATCCGGATATTGAATTTTTACAATATCCGGATTTATAATTTTTATACAGAAGTAATTAACCCATTATAGCTACAACTTCATGTGTTCCTTCTGTAAATACAGGAAGAATATTTCCGTCGATAGCCTTTCCGTCAACAGTAACAGACTTGATACCCTTTGAAACATGTGAAGGGTTTTCAATCTTAATGTTATATGTTGCACCTCTGAACATACGGGATACTGTGTAGCCATCCCACGCACATGGAATACATGGATCAATCTTAAGCCCGTCATAATCAGGGATTATACCGAGAATATACTGTGAAACAGCAACAAAGTTCCAAGCAGCGGTACCTGTGAGCCAGCTGTTCTTAGCTTCACCGAAACGCTTTGCATCCTTACCTGCAACCATCTGTGCATATACATATGGTTCAGTTCTGTGAAGCTGTTCATCTTCCTGATATGCAGGAGCAATTCTTGTATAGTAATCCCATGCTCTGTCACCCATGCCAGCGTAAGCAGCAGCACACATAATCCATGCGTTGTTGTGGCAGAATATACCAGCGTTTTCCTTATATCCACCTGGATATGTAGAAATTTCACCGTATTCAACAATGTAATCAGTGAATGCAGGGTTGTTAAGAACAAGACCATGCTTTGTTCCAAGGCGTTCTTCAATGCTCTTCATTGTCTTTTCAGTATATTCCTTACCACCGATATCAGACATAATGCAGAAGCCCTGTGGTTCAATGAAGATCTTGCCTTCGTCATTATCCTTAGAACCAACCTTCTTGCCATAAGCGTCATAAGCTCTCATAAACCAGTCGCCGTCCCAACCGAATTCAATGATAGCTTCCTTCATCTTGTCGATTTCAGCCTGTGCTGCATCTGCATCAGCTGTGAAGCCCTTCTTGCGGCAGAGAGCAACGTATTCAGGTCCGATGTATGTGAACATACCTGCAATGAGAACTGATTCAGCAGTCTGTTCGTTGAGCGGAGCGCCTGTTTCAGGGTTTACTTCCTTTTCAATGTTGCTTGCTGTATTCTGGAAACTTTCACCAGGAACCCTTGAGAAGCAGTTGAGGTTAAGGCAGTCATTCCAGTCAGCACGTCCTGAAAGTGGGAGACCGTGAGGGCCCTTGTTATTTACAACATGGTAGAATGAACGCTTGAGATGGTCAAGCATTGTCTGAGCAAGCTTTTCATCATTCTTGTAAGGAACCATTTCATCAAGAATTCCAAAGTCGCCTGTTTCCTTGATATATGCAGCTGTAGAAAGAATCATCCACAATGGATCATCGTTAAAGTTTGTACCTGCAGCATCATTGCCCTTCTTTGTAAGCGGCTGATACTGATGGTAGTTACCGCCGTCTTCAAGCTGAGTAGCAGCAAGATCGAGTATTCTTTCTCTGGCACGTTCAGGAATCTGATGAACAAATCCGAGAAGGTCCTGATTAGAATCTCTGAAGCCCATTCCACGTCCGATACCGCTTTCAAAATATGAAGCTGAACGTGAGAGGTTAAATGTAACCATACACTGATACTGGTTCCAGATATTAATCTGTCTGTTGAGCTTTTCTTCAGATGAATTAATGTTGTACTTTGCAAGAAGTGCATCCCATGTTTTCTTGAGTTCTTCAAGAGCAGCGTCAACCTTTTCAGCTGAATCAAACTGCTTCATCATTTCATAAGCTTTTGACTTATTCATTGAGCCATCAGCATTAAACTTCTTTTCATATGGATTTTCAACATATCCGAGAATGAAAACAAGTGTCTTTTCTGCGCCTGGTTCAAGAGTGAATTCCTTGAAGTGTGAAGCAACAGGTGACCAACCGTCTGCTACAGACATATTTGGCTTGCCTGCAAATACAGTCTGAGGATTATGGAAACCGTTGTAAAGTCCCATGAATGACTCTCTGTCTGTATCATAACCATCAATTGAATCGTTTACTGTATAGAAAGCAAAGTGGTTACGTCTTTCCTTGTATTCAGTCTTATGGAAGAATGTTGAGCCTTCAATTTCAACATCGCCTGTGTTAAAGTTTCTCTGGAAGTTTGTTGAGTCATCCTGTGCGTCCCAAAGACACCATTCAATGAATGAGAAGAACTTGAATGTTTTCTTAGCATTGCCTTCATTCTTGAGGACAACCTTCTGAACTTCACCATTGAAATTCTGTGGTACAAAGAAAGTTACATCAGCAGAAAGGTCATTTTTCTTACCGATAATTCTTGTATAACCCATACCGTGGCGACATTCATATTTGTCAAGTTCTGTCTTTACCGGGGACCAACCTGGATTCCAGACTGTACCGTTGTCGTTTATGTAGAAATAACGTCCGCCTTCATCGACAGGAACATTATTGTAACGGTAACGTGTAATTCTTGCAAGACGGGCATCCTTATAGAAATGATAGCCACCTGCAGTATTAGAAATAAGCGCAAAAAAATCCTGTGTTCCAAGATAGTTTATCCATGGATAAGGAGTCCTTGGGGAAGTAATAACGTATTCTTTTTTTGCATCATCAAAAAACCCGAATTTCATCCTACATACCTCATTCTTTATTATAATAAAAATGTATCCGTTATTATAAATATACGGATATCCTAAAATGAATGCTATTCCCATAGCATAACACTTATAAACATTATAACATCTTAAACGTTTAAATACAATAAATTTCGTAAAATAAAACATAAAATTTTCTTGTAACCTGTTGTGCAGTTATCACAAACAAAATTGCCATAAGCAGGAATTAAAACGTCTTAACTTTATCTCATATAGTAATCGTTAACAGCTCTTGTTTTAAGCAGTGCAGAGGATAAATACAATGAGCCTGCACATATCACCATTCCACCATCGCCAGACAATCTTAATGCCCTTACAACTGCATTATCTATACTTGCAGTTTCAGCATCCTTAAACCTGTCAGCTAGTACAGGAGCAAAAACAGTATTTGCAGTAAATCCATCAACGCAGATAGCTCTGTCTATATATGGCGTTATCTCATTTATCGTGCTGACCCAATCCTTGTCCTGAAGCATACCACAGACCAGAATTTTTGGATGCTGCGGCATTTTCTTGATAAAGTCTGCAAGAGTTTTCATTCCATCCGGATTGTGTGCTCCGTCTACGATAAAAACAGGATCCTTCTCTCTTATTACCTGGCATCTTGATGGCACCAATGCAGTTTTTATACCCTCATATATATGTGGAAAATCAAGGTTCCCAAATTCTGAATGACAAAGTACTTTTGCAGTTTCAATTGCAGTAAGTGCATTTGTAATCTGATGTAATCCAGCCATTTGTGTGCGGTATTCATAATTTTTGTAGATAAACTGATTACCAGCTATATCAGAACTGATTACTCTAAGACGTTGTGTATCAGGAACATAAAAGTAAGAGCCATTTACTGAAGCAGTATTATATATAATTTTTCTTACTGATTCTTTATTATAAGGAGCAAGAATTACCGGACAGGAGGGCTTTATTATACCAGCCTTCTGCTTTGCTATTTCTTCAATTGTATTTCCAAGTATTTTCATATGATCCAATGATACTGAAGTGATAACCGTAACAACAGGGTTTTTAATTATATTTGTGCAGTCAAATAAACCTCCAAGTCCTGTTTCAAGGACAACAACGTCACATTTCTGCCAATAAAAATACAAAAATGCAATTGCAGTTGTTATTTCAAACTGGGAATATCCGTTATCCATATGAAGTGCGGGTGCTACTGATTCAAGAATAGCACACAATTCCTGATCAGAAATATTTATTCCGTCTATTTTAATTCTGTCATTATAAGTGTAAATATATGGTGATGTAAATTCACCTGTTTTGTACTTAGCCTTTGTAAGCATATTAGCAAGCATTCTGACAACTGATCCCTTGCCGTTTGTTCCTGTAACATGAATAACCTTCAGTTTATCCTGAGGATTACCGAGTCTGTTCATCAGCGTCTGAAACCTTGACAGATCCATTACCCTTTTTCCGAGCTTAGAAAAAGAATTAAGAAACTGCATTGCCTCAAAAATCTGCATATCACCACTCCTTAAAGTAAACTTAAAAGGGATTTAATAACAACGAGTAGCTATGAAAAAGGGGCAAGGCTTTAACCCTGCCCCAAATTAATTATTTATTAAAGGCAGAAATTGACTGTTCAATCTTAGTCATCTTTTCCTGAGCCTTTGCAAGTTTTGCCTTTTCGGCTTCAATCTGCTGTTCAGGAGCCTTTGAAATAAATCCCTGATTGTTCAGCTTGCCGCTTGAAAAATCAATATCCTTCTGTACTGCTGCCTTTTCCTTATTTAGTCTTGCAAGTTCCTTTTCCTTGTCAACAAGTTCGGAAAGAGGAATAAATATTCTTGCGCAATCTGTTACAACTGTAACTGCATCTTCGATTTCAGCCTTTTCAGCTATAATAATTTCTGAAGCTGATGCAAGTCTTTCAAAGAAAAGTCTTCCATGCTCAAAGATTGCTGTTTCTGCTGTTTCAATATGAAGAGCAGCCTTAACAGACGGTGGAACATTCATCTCTGATCGACGGTTTCTTATTGCCTTAATAGCAGAAATAATCTTCTCAAAATCTGATTCTTCCTTTTCGAAAGAAAGCTTTTCATCATAAACAGGGAAATCAGAAAGCATGATAGGTGTTTCGCTGTCTGAAACAGCTGTCCATATTTCTTCAGTTATGAATGGCATGAATGGATGGAGCAGCTTGAGCATACCCTGCATTACCAATACAAGTACAGTCTGAGCAGTTTCAGCAGTTTCTCCTCCTGCCTGGATTCTAGGCTTGGTAAGTTCAATATACCAGTCACAGTAAATATCCCAGATAAAGTCATAAAGCTTCTGAACTGCAACACCGATTTCAAATTTATCAAGATTTTCATTAACTTCCTCAGCAAGTGTATTGAACTTGCTGATTACCCACTTGTCCTCAACATTGAGGTTTTCAGGTAAGCCGTTTAGTTTGAAATTGTCTGGAAGATTCATCATGATAAATCTTGACGCATTCCATATCTTGTTTGCAAAGTTTCTTGAAGACTTTATCTTTTCTTCGGAGAAACGCATATCATTTCCAGGTGAATTACCTGTTGCAAGCATAAATCTTAATGCATCAGCGCCGTAGTTATCAATTACGACAAGCGGATCAATACCATTGCCAAGTGACTTGGACATCTTTCTGCCCTGTGAATCACGCATAAGTCCATGGATAAGAACTGTATCAAAAGGTACCTTGCCCATATGTTCAATACCACTGAACATCATTCTTACAACCCAGAAGAAAATGATATCATAAGCTGTAACAAGTGTGTTTGTAGGGTAGAAATATTCAAGGTCTTCTGTCTTTTCAGGCCAGCCAAGTGTTGAGAATGGCCATAATGCTGATGAGAACCATGTGTCAAGAGTATCGTCGTCCTGACGCATTGGCTTTCCACACTTAGGACAAACAGGATTTTCTTCCTTTGTTACAACCATTTCTCCGCAGTCGTCACAGTAGAATGCAGGAACCTGATGCCCCCACCATATCTGACGGGAAATACACCAGTCTCTGATATTTTCAAGCCAGTGGAAATAAATCTTTTCAAAACGTTCAGGAACAAACTTTGTTTCGCCGTTCTTTACTGCATCAATAGCAGGCTTTGCAAGAGGTTCCATCTTAACAAACCATTGTGTTGAAACTCTTGGTTCAACTGTTGTTGAACAACGGTAGCAAGTTCCTACATTATGCTCATGGTCTTCAATCTTAACAAGGAATCCTTCTTTTTCAAGGTCAGCAACAATTGCCTTTCTTGCTTCATATCTGTCCATACCTGCATACTTAGGATAATCTCCAGTAATCTTTGCATCATCAGTCATAACATTGATTACAGGGAGATTGTGACGAAGTCCTACTTCAAAGTCGTTAGGGTCATGTGCAGGAGTAATTTTAACTACACCTGTTCCAAAATCAACGGCAACATAATCATCAGCAACAACAGGAATTTCACGTCCTACAAGCGGAAGGATTACATTTTTGCCTATATATTTCTTATATCTGTCATCGTTAGGGTTCACAGCAACTGCTGTATCACCCAGCAATGTTTCAGGACGGGTTGTTGCAAGCTGTAAATACTCGCCGCTTCCGTCTGCCAATGGATATCTTAAATGCCAGAAATGGCCTGCCTGATCTTCATAATTTACTTCTGCATCAGAAATTGATGTCTTACAGTGAGGACACCAGCTGATTATTCTTTCGCCTCTGTAAATAAGGCCCTTATTATAGAGGTTTACGAAAACTTCCTTAACTGCCTTTGAACAGCCTTCATCCATAGTAAAGCGCAGCCTTGACCAGTCGCATGATGAACCGAGCTTCATAAGCTGTTCTACAATACGTCCGCTGTACTGTTCCTTCCATTTCCATGCACGTTCCATGAAGGCTTCACGTCCGATAGCTTCTTTTGAAGGAATACCTTCCTTACGCATTGCTTCAACAATCTTCGCTTCAGTTGCTATAGCGGCATGGTCTGTACCAGGAACCCACAAAGCAGAGTATCCGGACATTCTCTTCCATCTGATAAGAATATCCTGGAATGTTTCATCAAGGGCATGTCCCATATGAAGCTGACCTGTGATGTTTGGAGGTGGAATTACGATTGTATAAGGCTTTTTCTTCTTGTCAACAGTAGCCTTGAAGCATTCATTGTCCATCCAGAACTTATATATTTTATCTTCAACTTCTTTAGGCTCATAAAGCTTTGACAGCTCTTTTTTCATTTTGAATCCTCCCAGATAATAGAATGTATGAACCAAGCATAAAGGCGACCTGATTACATAACAATATGAAATAATCATATCACATAATCCATTCATAATCAATCATATTTTTAATTTTTTTACATTATATAAGGCAATGCATCTGCATATAACTTGACTTTCTGACTAATAATGCTATAATCACATTTATATCAATAAATATGCAGTTTTTTCGGAGGTAAAGATTGAAAGGTAAATCTTTCAATATAAGAGTTATGTTTCTTTTGCCATGGCAATGCTGTTGCCTCGATTTGCTTAATTGAATATATTTAGTTTTCAGACACACAAAACTCAGAAAGGTATGGTAATAATGTGGAAAAATTTCAGAGAACTGAACTTTTGCTCGGTGAAGATGCAATAAAAAAGTTAAATGGCTCGTCCGTTGCCGTATTCGGTGCAGGCGGTGTCGGCTCATATGTTATTGAGGCTCTTGCAAGGTGCGGAATCGGCAGGATTATTATCGTTGACAATGATGTTGTTGCAGAATCTAATATAAACCGTCAGCTTGTTGCTCTCACTTCTACAATCGGAAGATACAAGGCAGAAGTTGCAGCAGAGCGTGTAAAGGACATAAATCCCGATTGTGATGTTGTACCTGTAAAGATGTTTTATATGCCTGACAATGCGGATGAATTTGACATGAACGGGCTTGACTATATTGTTGACGCAATTGATACTGTTTCTGCAAAACTTACCCTTATAGAACGTGCAAAAGATAAAGATATACCTATTATCAGCAGTATGGGAACAGGCAACAAGCTTGACCCTACAAAGTTTCAAATTACTGACATATATAAAACTTCTGTCTGCCCGCTTGCGAGAGTTATGCGTTATGAACTGAAACGACGTGGCATTAAAAAGCTTAAAGTGCTGTATTCTACGGAACAGCCGGTAACACATAAAAAGGTCTTGGAAAATCAGGAGAGCAGAAAACCTGTGCCAGGAAGTATAGCTTTCTGCCCTTCAATTGCCGGACTTATAATTGCAGGGGAAGTTATAAAGGATATAATAAAATAATCCAGAAAATCTTACTTTCTGCTATACAAATATATTTGTATAAAATGCATTGCTTTATAAATGTATTTATGGTAATATAAGTATATAATTACATTCAAGGGTGATGATACAAAATGTTAAGCAATTTATCATTAATAATTACAATTATCAATACTATACTGCTTATTTTGGTAATAGTTGTCTCAATAAAGCTGCTCATAATGCTATTCAAAAGGAAAAAATAATATATTTTGGTAATTATACTGAATCAGTGCAGAAGATTTTTTGTCCGGTTATTATCGGGCTGTTCTTCTGCACTGACTTTTTATTCATGCTTTGCTCTTTATTTCTGAAATAAGCTTATAAATAAGTCTGTTGATTCCGTCAAAATCAGTTGCACCTATGTAGTATTCTTCAAGCAAGTCATGTGTTACCTTTGCACTTACCAGACATTCAACTGCACCTGCAAGCAGATCAGAAACAGCCTTTTTGTTGAACTTGATACGCGCTTTCTTTTCTTTTAAAGCTTCTTTATTGTAAAATCTCATGAAGTTGATAACTTTTTCACTCTGGACAGTAACTTCATTGACAGGGTTTGAGGAGATAAACGCTGTATTAAGTTCAGGAATGTAAATATGTTCAAACATATTGCCGTTCTGTACTGTACATTTGCTGACGATAACATCATATCCGCTTTCATTGATAATTTCAGTAAATTCTCTCAAAAATAAATCTGTTCCTGAAAAATAAGGATCATTGATAAGATAAATATCGCAATCTTTCGGAACAAATGTCATATAGCCCTTAGGGGTAAGTGCTGACATCTGTTTAAATATAATTTTCCCTTCATCTTTTTTCTCATTCTTAGGAATTATTTTTTTCGAAAGTCTTTCTATGAAATTTTTAAGCTTTTCTGTATTCATAAGAGAAGAAGTTATCTGTATTGTATCACTGGTGACAGATGCAAGAGCTGCTATAAATCTGCGGCATCTTAAATGATACTGTGCATACTCCTTCTGAATTTTGATTATAGTATCCTTATTGTTTATAAGCCTTGATAGATCCCAGTATTCGCCCAGATTCAATATTTTCTGAACTGCACCCGGATACTCCGGATCAAAAACATGAGGTGCTGTACCATCAACAAAGGTAACTTTATAATTTTTCAATACAACAGCATCAAGAGAGCCTGGATCTGCAGAACAATGGTAGATGTCTTTATCTTCATCAGGAAAAGTATCTGCAATTTTTTTCATTAGTGTTGATTTGCCGGTACCAGGGCCACCCTTGATTATGTATGTACAATATTCTGTATCATCGATCTGATCCCCGAACTTTGTTACAAAACCATTTGGCGACGCACCCCCAAGAAAATATCTGTGCATATTCAAAATAATCAACTCCATTAATCAGATTTTTACTTTATACTATGTATTCTTATTAATTTTGTTCCAGTATATATATTGTATCTTTGCTGATAAATTAATTATTTCTTGATAAAAAAAGATTAACACTATTAATTCTATGTTATTTCAACATAACACGTTGAATTAACATATATCAGATTGTATTCAAAAGTTCTAAATTATATTTTGAAATATTAGTTAAATATACAAAATTAAAATTATGTGTTAAAATGATTAATTTTTTATGATATAATAAATTTAATAGACAGAAATAAAGCCTCAGGGTGTTAATTAATGTGAAAATACTTTTCACGTTGCTATTTGTTCCTTTTTAGAAAAATACAGCAGAATTTGCAATACGAAACAAATAGCAGGAAGGAATGGAGATTTTTATGAATGAATGTTTAAATGAAATTATTAAACAAAGAATTGAGAGAACCAGAAAAAATCTTGAAAGTAACAATATGCAGACTTTTTATGCTGAAACAAAAGAAGATGCTGTTTCAATTGTTGAATCTCTTCTTGAAGAAGGCAGCACAGTAGCAAAAGGTGGTTCAATGACACTTAAGGAAGCTGGAATCACTAACCTGCTTATGTCAGGAAGATATAATTACCTTGACTCAACAGGTTTGTCTGGTGATGAACAGAGAAATTGTTACCGTCAGTCTTTTTTTGCTGATGCATATCTTTGCAGTGCTAATGCTATAACTGAAAACGGTGAACTTTATAATGTTGATGGTAACAGTAACAGAGTTGCTGCAATTTGCTATGGGCCAGAATCTGTAATAATTGTTGCAGGATATAATAAAATTGTCTCTAATCTTGATGAAGCAATAAAAAGGGTCAAAAACATAGCAGCACCATGCAATACGAAAAGGCTTGACAAAAAAACATACTGTCACGAAAAAGGACTTTGCATGACTTGCACATCTGATAACAGCGAAATAACCTCGGGATGTAAAAGCGATCAGCGTATCTGTTGTAATTACCTTGTTTCAGCACAGCAGAGAATCAAGAACAGAATTAAAGTAATTATTATAAATGATTCATTAGGATTTTAAAAGAAGCAAAAACAGCAGTTCAGTTAAACTGCTGTTTTTACTCAGTATCTTTTTTATCCTTAAAGTCAACTATATCTCAACGTTGCATAAGGTATAATAAAAATGCTATTTGACTTTATTATTATGAACAACTCAGGAGGACAGAATTATGAGTAAGACAAATTACAACCCTAGAAAATTCTTTAAGCAGACACGAAAGAACAACAGCCTTGAAGCAAGTATAGAAAAAACATATACTTACATAAACGAGCATATAAAAGCCTGTGAAAAAGAAGAACTTTTCAAGATATTTAAGAAATCGGATTTCAGTGTCAAATATTCATTTACTATGTATTGTGCATGTATCATTGGACTTGCTACTGCATTATTGACAACAGCGGTATGTGAAAACTATTTTATGGTTCAAAGATGTTGTCTTTCTTTGCAGTCAGGTAGTCCTGTAAATGAAAGACTTAGTACCAGTCTTTATTTTGGAATACTTATGCTTTTACCTGTTACCATTTCTATTCTTGGTTTATTAATAATTTTTTTAGGTATTAGAAGAGATTATTATAAAGATTATAAAATTTTTATTGTACCGTTTGAAAGAAAAAAGTCTCTTGAGAGAATAGAAACATTTTTTAAAGAGGAAAACAGAGGTATTTTATTAAAAAAATTTTAATAAAATTATTATATTTTTGGAGAGTATATCATGCCGATAAAGCTTATTTTATTTTTAATCTTTTTCTTAGCATTTGTTGCATTTTGTGCTAAAGCTTATCTTGGCGGTGTAATGGAACGTAACAATGTAAGATCAGCATTTAAAAAGCAAGGATGTGAAGTTACAAAAACACATCTGCCGCTTATGATTGATGAGATTCATAAAGTATGGAGTGTTCAGGGGTCTGCTAATGTCTATAACTACAGTGATATTGCCAGTGTTGAAATCGTTGAGAAGGAAGTACCAATGACACAGTATGATACAACAACAGATTTAATTGATACTGGTGGTGTAGCACCTACGAAAAACACAATACAAGTATATATTCATTTGAAAAGCGAACCCAAACCAATAGAAATTGATATTTGCATGACAGGAGCAAGAACAGATTCTCAACAGTACATAATGCATTGCAATTATGTTCATTAGTACATGAAATGGTGGAAATTTACTAAAATGCTATGAACCAAAGTTGTTTCATTTATGAAAAAGTTAACCCCCCCTGAATTCTACGAAATTCAGGGGGTTTCAACTAACTAAGCAGTTCAATAAGACTGTTGCTTTTTATATTAATTTTGCTATATTAAAATAATAATTAAGCAACATCCAGTTTGCAGGGAACGGCCTCATCAGATTCCAGTAACCTGCTCCAAGCATGTTTTCCCTGACAATCAGGTCAAGCTTTGCATTTATACTCCTTGCATCCTCAAACCAGACTTCATGCACAACTCCGTCTTCAGCAGTATAGTTGTAATGTGGGGTTTGTGCAGTTTCATCAAACATAATTGGAACACCAAATTCCTGAGCTCGTTCAACTGCGGTCACGTTACCGATAGTCGTTGCCATAGTAACGCCTTTTTCATATGGCAGAGGCCAGTCATAAGCATAGTTTGGAATTCCAAGATACATTTTGCCAGGATATATTTCAGTAAGAGCATAATTTACAACAAGCTGGACTTTATTTATCGGAGCGACAGCCTGTGGAGAACTGAATGTATATCCCCATTCATATGTCATAAGAAAAACTGTGTTTACAACTGCACCAATTGCAGAATAGTCATGAGCTTCATAGAGGGTTCCCTTTTGTGTGGCAGAAGTTTTAGGTGCAAGGTCAGTATTTACGATAAATCCAGCATCGTTCATAATGTTTGCAGCTAGTTCTATAAAAGATACATACTGTTCTCGCATATCAGGTGGTACAAATTCAAAATCAATATCAATTCCTGCCGCATTTTTTTGTTTTACTACATCAAGCATATTTAATAGAACCGTTGTCTGCAACTCCTTGTCATCAAGGAGTTGTTTTGTTTTTTCTGTGCTAAATGTTCCGTTAATATCAATAGTTGTCAGGCTTAACAATACTGCTGTTTTGTACTTCAAGGCAAGTGCTCTTATTTCACTGTCCTCAGGTATAATAATTGAGCCATCGCTGTTAAACCCATACTCAAATATAATAACATATGTGAGATAAGGCAGACTCATTTCAAGGATATTTAAATCAATACTGGGATATGCAAACCCACATGTATACTTATTAACCTTATTCTCATCCGTATATTTTATAACAAGAACCTGACCAATAGAAATATTACTATTACCTGCAAGTACAGGGTTATTCTGTATAATTGATATTTCTGTTGTTCCGTATTTCTGAGCAATTGAATATAGCGTGTCACCCTGATTAACAATGTATAATATTTCAGGAATTAAAATGAGAATCGATTGTCCAGGGACAAGCTTATCTGGAAAAACTATTCCATTATTTATTAAAATACTTTGTTCTGAAACACCAAATTTCTGAGCTATAGAAAAAATACTGTCACCTTGCTGTACTACATAAATCTCCATATTTATGACCATGCTTCCGCAGGAAGCATGCCTCCTCTCTTTGATGTTTTGTGTATTTTTGTTCAGCAAAATTTCGAACGGCAATTCGAAAATCACAAACTCGAGATTGAAAGATTTATCTTTCAATCTTCCCCTCCTAACAAAACAGCTTCATATTTTCTTATGCAGATTTATCAGAAATTATAACCATAAGCACGCTAAAATTCAGTCTGTATTTATGTTTATCAAATCAATGTGTTTTCAGAACACATAACAGTACTAAAAACTACAGAACAAGACAAAATTAACTGGTCATATATTACAAGCTGTCAGTGTGATTTTTAATTAAATTGCTATTTTTTATTTTTAAGTAATATTTCTTTTAATTCGATTAGATTTTTATTTTCTACGGAATATAATGTAGAGTAAAAATATGTTATCCGGTAATCTGCTTATTGGATTATGAAGCTGAAGGTGTATTTCAGTAACCGGATACTTGATTGAGTTAATTAAGACGGAGGATGATTGCAATGTCATTATCAACAGGTAAATGTCCGACATGCGGAAATATTGTTCATTTTAATACTGATGATCCGGATTTTTTTTGCAACGCTTGCGGCACTCAGATTAACGAAAATAACATTATTTTAATTGATGAATCAAATCTATCTGAGTATAATGAGAATATTGAAAAACTTTTGACGCAGGCTGATGAAGCTTTCAACGACGATATGTTCAAAAACTGTTATTACTTGTACAACAAAATATCTGAACTTGATACAAATAATATCAAGGCATATTTCAGAAAAGAAATTTCACGTCTTTATCTTTTGAAATCTACTGAAAATTCCTATATTTCATGCACAGCTTTTTTTAACACTATTCCTGAATTAATGGAAAAAATAGAAATGTGTTTTGATTCAGAATCAGAACAGAAAAATATGAAGGTATTAATATGTCATGACCTTTATCATTTTCTTACTGTAAGATACAGTGAAGAAAAATTATATATAAAAACAAGACATTCAAAAAATTTCATCAAGCAGTTTCTCTGCAATATTTCATATCTTATACGATATTGCCAGATAACCTGTAGTATAATAAATGCTGACAAAATTGGTAATGATAGGCAGGCAGCTCTTATAGCAATAAAAACAGTACGCCTTGGAATAGAGATGTCTCAATATGCATTATCCGCATTTGAATACATCGGAGAACCAGAAGCTATTGCTTCACATGACAATAACAGCACAGTCAAATATGTCCGCAGAAGTTATACACTTCATCTTGACCCGGAGGAGAGTAAGGCGATTTCCGAAGTACTGGATTCATTCCTTGATATCAAAAGAGAAATTTATTCAAAGAGCAGTAACAGGGTTTTGCAGGAAATAAAACGCAATGATGAAGAATTTGAAAAAGTAAAAAGAGATGAAGAAGAAGTAAAGAGAGCTAAACAAAAGGAAAAGAATGACTGGATAAATAAAAATAAAAATCTCCTTAAAAAAGCGCAAAAAAAATATAGCTTCAACAAGTACACAACCCGAACATTACTGTGTATTGCTTTGCTTGCAGGTGCTTTCTTTGCATATAACTATTTTCTCTGTGATATATTGTATTTGTATATTGCAGGTTTTACACTTGTTTGCCTGCTGGTTTCAGTTATAACAAAAGTGTTATCAAAAAAGTGTTTGAGCCAGTCCAACTTTTATCAGAATGTTCTGGATGCTGAATTCAGTAAAGTAGACTATCTTGATTAAAACCCCAATTGCTATATGTGACAAACTGAACATAATGTGATATAATATATCAGGTTTATAATACATATAGCAAAGAAGGAATGGGGATTAGTTTGAACTTATCAGCCTGTACAATCTGCCCTAGAGAATGCGGCGCAGACAGAACAACATCGTTCGGATTCTGCGGATGCGGAAGTAATATAAAGCTTGCAAAGGCTTATCTTCATATGTGGGAGGAGCCTTGCATTTCAGGAACTAACGGCTCCGGAACAGTGTTTTTTTCCGGCTGTAACCTTAAATGCTGCTATTGTCAGAATTATAAGATATCTGCTGAGAACTTCGGCAAAGAAATAAGCACAGAACATATGGCAGATATATTCCTTGAATTGCAGGAACAAGGGGCTAATAATATAAATCTTGTCAGCCCTACCCCCTATTCCCTGCATATAATTGAAGCACTTGACAGAATAAAACATAAGCTTAAAATTCCCGTTGTATATAACTGCGGCGGATATGAAGCAGTTGAAACACTTAGATTGCTGGACGGGTATATTGATATCTACCTAACTGACTTTAAATATTTCAGTGAAGAAATGTCATACAAGTACTCTGCTGCAAAAGACTACTGCTCCGTTATCTGTAAAGCTCTCCCTGAAATGTTCAGGCAGACAGGAGCAATAACACTTGACAGTAACGGTATTGCAGAAAAAGGTGTAATTGTACGCCATCTTGTTCTTCCGGGAGGACGCCACGATTCAGTTAAGGTGCTTGAGATGTTGGATAAAACTCTTCCGATAAATGATTTCTTCCTAAGCCTTATGAGCCAGTATACACCGTTTTACAAAAGCTTTGAGTACAAGGAAATTAACAGACGCATATCATCCTTTGAATACAATTATGTTTATGACAAGGCTGTTGACATGGGATTCAGGGGATATATGCAGGAAAAATCATCAGCAAAGGAAGAATATACACCCGATTTTGATCTGTATGGCATATAAAAAACGTCATTCATCACGGAAATGATGAATGACGTTAATTTTTTAGTTATCAGTCTTTTGAATCAGTATTGCTTCTCATAAGGCTAGCCCATGTTTCATTTACATCTTCAACACACTCAAAGTATTTCTGAGCAATCATGTTAAGTGGTATTCCAAGCTGGGTTGCAGCCTCAGACATAGTTTTCCAGTCAGCCTTTTCATATGAAAGAATAAGCTTGTAAAGAAGTCCTGCTCTGCCTTCTTTGTTGATAAGAGCAATTTTGATATCATCGCTGATAGGAAGCTGTGCAAGAACTTCTTCAAGAGGAGCCTGCATAAGCTTTCCAAGTGTCGAAAACATACCCATAAGATAAGCTTCAGAATAGGAAATCGGCATATCAAAAGCATACTCATTAAGTGATGCCGCAAATTTAGCACGAAGGAATGAAATCTTAATGAGTTCATCCGGCATTGAACCGTCGTCCTGCTTAAAGCTAAGAAGGTAAATCCACTGCTTAAGTTGACCAAGTCCGAGAATTACAAGAGCCTGCTTAACTGATTTTGCTCTGTTTCTCAATGCAAAATAAGCAGAATTTACAAGACGCAGCAAAGAGAATGTCAACGAAACATCTCGTGAAATAATCTGCTCAATTTCTTCAATATCAGGTTCATCCTTTGTAACCGCTACCATAAGCATAAAAAAGTTTCCCTGAAGATAATTCATCTTTCTGATAGCAGAAGGGAGCTTTTCTGCAACAAATGTACCCTGAAAATACTTGCATCCCCATTCCTTTGCCCTGTCATAAGCTTCCTGTGTTTCAACATTATAGGCAACAACAGTCTTTCCGAAAGACTTGCCCATACTAATAACATTCTGGAGAGATTTATTTTCAATGTTACTGAAATCAACTTTTATGTAATCAACAATATCAAGAACGCTGAAATATCTTGGCGCAAACTCAAAATCTACAACGGCAATCTTATATCCGTTCTGCTTATATTTAGTGATGAGCGTATGTGATAAAGGATTTGTTATCAATGAATCTTCAATCTGAATAACAAGCTTCTGTGTTGTAAAAAGTTTCGGAATCTTTTTTACAAGGAGATTTCTTGTAAATGTAAGAAAAGCAACTTTACCATCAAGAAATCTGTTTGAATCCATTGAAGATAAAAAGTGATCTATTGCATTAGCAGCAGATGCATCACCTGACTGCTCATTCTGAAACTGGTTATCTGCATATAAAATTTCATAACCTATTGAGTTTTGTGTGTCATCTACTATTGCCTGTCGTACTATATATTGATCCATATCTACGCCCCCAATACAATTATTACAATATTATCATTATACACTCTTTTTTCAACAATTTCAATATATTTTCTTATTAATTTATATTATTTTACATCATTTCAGCAAAAGTGTATATATATTTGTCACATATTGTCTTAATAGAAAATATATCTTTTTCAGAAAATTTATCATAAACTCCTACTGTCTGCATTCCTGCATTTCTTGCACTGATTACTCCTTTAAGCAAATCTTCAAATACTAGACAGTCTTCAGGTGCAACTCCGATTTTTGAGGCACATAATAGATAGATATCAGGATAATCCTTGTCTCTTCCTGCTTCATCAGTACAGCATAGAGCATCGAAATAACCATAAACACTATTATGTCTGAGAACAGGTTCATATAGCCTTTCAGGAGAGCCTGTTGCAAGGGCAATATATATACCCTTTGCCTTCAGAAAATCAAAGTATTCCTTTACATATTCCTTCAGAAAGATATTGTTTCTGTATTCATATACTGCCATATCATCAAGCTGTTTTCTTAATTCGTCATAACTGTCAGGTATACCAAAAGATTGCATTTTATTAATGCAATCTTCATATGACATTGCAGTCATCTCTATAATATCTTCATCTGATACACTGATACCATGGTTTTCAAGAATTTTTCTATCTATTCTTTCCCATACAAAATTCGAATCAACAATTGTGCCGTCAAGGTCAAAGATTGCTGCCTTGAATTCCTTCATGCCAATACCTCAATTCAGTTTTTTTCTGATATATACTACCTTAACCTTTGAATTTGCCATACTAGGCTCTGAGTATACTTCAAAAGCCCGCAACGACTCAACAAAAGGTCTAAGCTTCGGATAATTAAAATGTCTGTAGTCAAAATTCGGGTATCTTTTTATAAGAATGTTTCCTATTTCACTTAATGATGCCCAACCGTCCTCATCAGAGATTTCATCAATTATCATGCATATGGCATCCCTTATCATATCTTCTGTAAGAATTACAGGCTCATTTTCAATCTGCTTTGCATTTTCAAGAGTATTACTGCTGATAACTTCAAGATACTTGAAACTGTTACAAGCCTGAATAAATGCATTAGGCGTCTTTGTTTCACCCATTCCTATGACAAACTTACCCGATTCTCTTAGTCTTACAGCAAGCCTTGTAAAGTCGCTGTCACTTGAAACAATGCAGAATCCGTCAACATTGCCGGAATACAATATATCCATAGCATCGATTATCATAGCAGAGTCAGTAGAATTTTTGCCTTGAGTATAGCAATACTGCTGAATTGGTGTAATGGAATGATTCAGAAGAACTGATTTCCATGAACACTGGGTAGGGTTAGTCCAATCCCCATATATACGTTTGTAAGTGATTATTCCGTCATTAGACAACTCGTCAAGTATAGGCTTGATATATTTCGCTGAGACGTTCTCGGCGTCAATCAGTACCGCAAACCTTTTATCAGTAATCATATTCATGGCATCCTTTCTGAGTTTTACATTCTACATTTTTCTATTATAATAAATTGCAAAACCCACAGTCTGAAGATCAATTCAGACTTATCACTATATTATAATTTCAGATGTTATTAATAAATAATAAAAACAATAAACCCAAAGCTTATATAATCAGAATCAGATCAAGCGTTATTTTATTACAAGTATATTAATAAATATCATACTACATATTATGTTATTTTTCCATTGTCTTATTAAACAAATTTTCATCCTGCTTATATACGCAGAGAAAGAACGATAGACAACCAAAGGCATAGTGTCATTACTCTAACACTATGCCTTTGGCTTTAAAGATTTTATCCTATTGAAACAACATCATATCCTTCATCCTCGATAGCTGTTTTGATTTCTTCGTTGCTCTTGTCTGTTTCTGCTACTGCACAGCCATTTTCAAGTGAAACATCTACATTCTGCGCTCCGATTTTCTTTAAAGCATCAGTAACATGACCGACACAATGACTGCATGACATTCCCTCAATTTTAATATTTACCTTTCGCATAATTATAATCCTTTCTATATTTTATGGTTTGAATCTTTTTAGTCTTAATGCATTTGAAATAACTGATACAGAACTTAAACTCATTGCGGCCGCAGCTATCATAGGGTTTAGCAATGGTCCGCCGAATATATGAAGCAATCCCATTGCAACAGGTATTCCAAGTATATTATATCCGAAAGCCCAACCCAGATTTTCCTTGATATTTCGTATTGTTGCCTTTGAAAGCTTAATTGCACTGCAAACATCTTCAAGATTATTTCTGATAAGAACAATGTCAGCACATTCAATTGCAATGTCTGTTCCCTGCCCTACAGCTATTCCAACATCTGCCTGTGTAAGTGCTACGGCGTCATTAATTCCGTCGCCTGCCATTGCAACAATTTCGCCGCTATCCTGCATTTGTTTAATATGCTTTGCTTTTTCGTCAGGCAAAACTCCTGCAATATATTTATCTATACCAAGTTTCTCTGCGGTTGCCTTTGCTGTTCGCTCATTATCACCTGTAAGCATTATTACCTTAACTCCCATGCTGTGAAGTCTTTTAACAGCTGAAAAACTATCTTCCCTTGGAATATCAGCCGCCGCAATAATTCCTGCAAGATTTCCGTCTATGGCTATATACATAGGGGTTTTTCCCATGTCCGCAAGGTTGTCTGCTATCTGTACTGCTGAAGTGCTGTCTATATTATTTTCTTCCATAAGGCGGATATTGCCGATAAGTACAACCTGCCCGTTAACATCCGAACGTATACCTCTCCCCTCAATATTTTCAAAGCTGTTTCTCTGAGGGAATGAAAGGTTCCTTTCCTTTGCACATTGTACAATTGCCTCACTGAGTGGGTGCTCTGAAGCTGCTTCAGCTGTTGCTGCAATAGCAAGCACATCATTTTCACTTATTTCGCCTAATGTAACTATATCAGTAACAACAGGCTTTCCAACTGTCAATGTTCCTGTCTTATCAAATACTATGGAAGTAACCTTGCAAGCCTGTTCAAGAGGTTGTCCGCCTTTAATAAGGATTCCGTTCTCCGCACCTTTTCCTGTTCCGACCATTATAGCTGTCGGAGTTGCAAGTCCGAGTGCGCAAGGGCAAGCTATTACAAGAACAGAAATAAAGATTGTCAGGCAAAATAACGGTGTTTCTCCTGCAATAAACCAGCCTACAGCGGCGATAACTGCAAGAACAAGTACAGCAGGTACAAAATATGCTGAAATAACGTCTGCAAGCCTTGCTATAGGTGCTTTTGAGCCTTGTGCCTCCTCAACAAATTTTATTATCTGTGAAAGAGCAGTATCAGCACCAACCTTTTCAGAGCGATATTTTATATATCCATTTTTATTTATAGACGCACCAACAACCTTGTCACCGGCACCCTTCTGAACAGGAATACTTTCTCCTGTGAGCATTGACTCATCAACAAGAGCACTGCCCTCTATAACCTCACCATCAACAGCAAGAGATTCTCCTGATCTTGAAACAAGAATTTCACCAACCTGAACCTGATCAAGCTTTACTTCAAGCTCCTTGCCATTTCTGATTACTATTGCAGTTTTAGGCGCAAGATCCATAAGCTTTCTTACAGACTCATCAGTTTTACTTTTAGATATGGCTTCAAGAAATTTGCCAACCGTTATAAGAGTCAGAATAACAGCTACTGATTCAAAATACAAGTGCATTGCATATTCTGCACCATCAGGAGTAAAACCTATTCTGTAAACTGCATATAATCCATATAGGAATGCAGAAGTAGTACTTATAGCTATAAGGCTATCCATATTGGGGGACAATGTAAACAGGTTTTTAAAACCGATATAATAGAATTTATACCCTGCTGCCATTACGGGAATCGTAAGAATAAGCTGTGCAAGGGCAAAATTATATGCATTATGATGTGGATTAAGAAAATCAGGAAGGGGCATTCCTACCATATGTCCCATACTTATCAGAAGCAAAGGAACTGTAAAAACAATTGAGAAAATAAGTCTTAACAGCATAATTTGCTTTGTTGACAACTTCTTTTTCTGATCCTGCCCTGCAAATTTATATCCTGCCTTCATTACTGTTGCTTCGATCTGTTTCATATCTGCCTTGTCCAATTCAACTGTAAGAGTTTCGGTTGCAAAATTAACAGAAGCAGAGTTTACTCCATCAAGTTTGCCAACAAAACGTTCAATTCGTGACGCACAGGCTGCACATGTCATTCCTTCAATTTTAACACTTTTTTGCATACATAACCCTTTCTTATAATATATACTAATATAGTATATATTATATCACTTTTATTGTCATTAGTCAATAATGTAAATGTGTATCTGTAAATATAAACAGAAAAGATATTCTTATGCAGTAAAACAGTATGTTTATTGCAATCACATGTAAAATGATATATAATATAAAAAATACTTTAGAGGAATGAGATTATAATGACTTTTGAAGAAATATTTCAACTGGCTAAAGATTTATTATCCAAAGCAGATATAAGCAAAATAAACGGGAACCTTGCATTTCAATTTAATATTACAGGTGAAGGGGCAGGAACGTTCTATCTTGAAGTTAAGGATGGTCAGCTTAATATTGAGCCATATGACTATAAGGACAGGGACGCCGAATTTACTGCAAGCTTTGATGTACTTAAGAAATTAGCAACAGGACAACTTGACTCAATTACTGCATTCACTCTCGGAAAGCTTAAAGTTAACGGCAATATCACAAAGGCACTTGAACTCAAGAAAATGCTGAAGCATGAATAAAACAATAAATCCGGAACTGTTACACATGAATGCAACAACCCCGGATTCTGAACAGTAAATTATCTCTTATAAAAAGTTGAACATTCTGTATCCCTGCTTGAATCACAATTGCAGGATGACCCACAATGGCAGATATCAATTGAATCTGCATTACATTCGCAGTTATCATTATGAATGCAATCCTGTGCCTCACAGCTGATATCTGAATAAGCTGTTACATTCTGATATTCATTTTCTATACTGTTCATAGCACCGTTATTTTTGGCAACAAAGCTTGAACAGCAGGTAGTATCTTTAGAACCTCCTCCGGAGACATCAATGCTGTTAAGCGCACAGTAACCGCTTGAATTATATGAACATTCTCCTACACTGCAACCTAATCTTGGCATATCTGTTTTCTTCCTTTCTGAAGTTATTTTTCAAAAATTATTTTTATGGAATAACTGTTATATGAATATTATCTTCATTCAGGAACTAATTATCCCGAGATATAATTGATGTAATAATTTACTGCGGCAGAATAAAATGTTTATTAATGCTTTTTTTGTGAAATATAATAAAAGTTAAAATGAGGACATAAAATATCAAGAAAGGAATGATCATAACTATGGCAGTAATAACTTTCAGTAATCTTATTGATTTACAGAACAAAATAGAACCTTTCGGCTGTAAAATTCATATGCATGATGCCTGCGGCGGACAGTCATTTTCACTTGAAACAAAGGATGAAAAAATTGATGATGAAGTATATCGTATTATAGAAAGCTTTTTCAAGGATCACAGAATGACAGTAAGCTTTTTAGGCGAAAATCGACTTGATTTCATTGCAGTATAGAGCATTGAAAAATTTATTTCAGTATAAAAACCGCAAATGTTGCCACGGACTGAACTATGTACGTGATTCAACATTTGCGGTCTTATTTTTTATAGAAACTTTTCTTTATTTTTTAGTAATTGTTAAGTCCGTTCTTACGGATAACATGTGCATAATCCTTGAATGCATAGTTAAGGTCTACATCACCACTTATTCCGTTTACCCTGCCTGTTGAGCTGTACTGCCACATTCCAAATGTGCCTTTATAGTGCTCTCTGAGCTTATCATCATTACCCCAGCTTGCAACCCAGATATCAGTGCCCTTTATTCTGCTCAGATCAACATTATCTGTAAGGAAGTTTGCATAGCTGTAAACCATAACATAGTATCCGTTATCTTCTAAAATACTTGTGAATGTACAGATAATATCAGTAATCTGCTTCTTGGACATTCCGTTATAAAGCTTATCTTCAATATCAAGAACAACAGGATATGAAGGGCTGTATCCCTGAATTGTTTGAAGGAAGAATTCTGCTTCAGCCCTTGCTTCTTCAGTATTCTTTGCATATGTATAATGATAGAAACCATAAGGAACAGAATTCTGCTGACAGCCATCTACATTATCATAAAACTTTATATCAACATCTTCACTTCCGAATGAACTTCTTATCATTGCAAAGCCAGTACCCGATGCCCTTACAGAACTCCAGTCAATATTACCCTGCCACTTTGAAACATCAATTCCGCTGATCATCTTATCATAAACCGTAATATAGAAAGTTGCTTTCAGGTTCTTTCCGGCTGTAACTGTAATTGTTGTTGAACCTACACCTACTGCGTTAACATAACCAGTGGAGTTTACTGTTGCAACAGATGTATTATTTGATTTATATGCAAGTGATGAAACAGCTTCTGCTGGTATCTGCGGTTCAATCTGGAAAGTAGTGTTTATTTTTATTATTGCAGATTCATCAATAAGATCCATAGTATTTTCCATACCTGAATTGTCAATATCAGCAGAATCCTTCAATACCTTTACAATACAGTTCATTTTTCTGCCGCTTGTAGCTTTGGCTGTTATTTTAGCAGTACCATAACCTACTGCCTTAATAACTCCGTTTTCATCAATAGTTGCAACCTTCTTGTTATATGATTTGAATGTTACAATATCATCAGAATCCTTTGGTTTCAGCTTATATGTAAGTTTGAATTTATCACCCTTATGTAACTCAACATGATTGTTATTGAGTTTAACTGCTTTAGCAGGGATATCAACGGTATTATCTTCCTCAAGAACAGCGGATTCACCGTCACCCATAGGGATATCCTCAATAGCAAACGCATTCAAACCTAAAACTGAAACAGCAATGCATACAGACGCTAAAAACGCGACTGCTTTTCTTATAAATTTTCCCATCAGCTCAAAAATTCTCCTTAAATATTTTATATATTTATTTTAATATACTAAGCATTAAATGTCAATAAATAAAGTATTATTCCATAACTTTACAAAATAACTAAATATAATTATCTTTAATAACTTACATCTAACTTTGCATTTATTGTTCTATGGAAGATACGCTTTCATCTGTATTTTCATTATCCTTGAGAATAACGATTGCCTGGCTGTACATCTGGACATATCGCTTTTCAAATCTGGTTTTATCGTAATCAATAATGCCTTTCATCGGGTCGTTAAGTGTGACAACATTTCTTTCCATATCAAAGCCTGCAAGAATGAAACAATGCTCATTCAGGTACCAATCAAGCTTTTTCCCTGTTTTATTATCATACCAGCTCTCATAATACTCTGGTTCAATCATTCCGTCAGTTGCCCAGCATATAACAGGAACACCCTCAGCTATATAGTCATACAGAACATCAGGCGAACTTCCTGAAAGGTTTATTACGGTATAACCTCCGCCGTTATCAGCAATATAGTCATTAGCAGCCTTTTCAATGGCATTTGAAAAGCAGCCATATCCCCTGCTGAAAGGGTCACCGATAAAATAGTCAAAAAAGCTGTCCTTATAAAGTTCTCCGTCCTTATACTGAGCATTTCCCCATGCACTTATCGGAAGGTAGTTCTTTGCCATATCAGTTTTTTCAGCGTTGAAGCCAAGATATCTTAACATCATTGTAAGCGATGTTATTTCGCATCCGACAGGAAGCTCCGGATTCTGAAGAATATTCTCCATTGATATGTAAACTGAATTGTTGTCATACTCTTTCGGATCTCTTGCAGTTATTATTAATTTTGTCGGAGAAGTGCTGTCCTCATCAAACACTGTTTCGGGAGCAGTAGTTTCAGATTCACTTACATTAGTTGTTTCTTCAGCAGGAACTTGTGAAAGTTCTGGTTCAGATGTAATAGCATCTGTTTCTGTTGACGCAGTGGTTATTACCGTTGCATTAATCTGTTTACTTTCGTTATCCGATTTGTATTTTAGGATAAGAAATGTACCCAATGTAATACATAAAAAAAGTCCGATAACAATTAAAAGTCGTAAAAAAATACTTTTCATAGCAATTTGTCCTTTTTTCAATATATTAATAAAGCTGTAAAGTGGTACTTTACAGCTTATCAATTATCTTAATCATATGCAGTAATAACTATATCAGGTTCAGCTGTTGATATAGTATTACCAGTTTTAGGATCAGTAACAGGAGGATGTGTTTCAACATATCCAGCAGGATAAACAGCAACATAAACTACAAGAGTTTCTCCTGCCTCAACATCAATCTTCTCACCAGGCTCCTTGCTCAGTTTTGCAACATAGCCTTCAAGAACATCAGTTGTTTCATACTGCTTTTCTTCGTATTTAATTCCGAGATTATCTAGTATAGTGAAATAATCTTTTTTATTTATGCTTATATATTCTGGGATTTCAACCTGTTTTGGTCCAAGACTAACCTTAACAACAATCTCAGCACCCTCATTGTAGCTTTCATCTTTTTTTATAGACTGCTCAAAAATTATACCCTTTGCAACAGAATCATTGTATTCATATTTCGGTACAAAATCAAGACTGCTGTAAGTACTTGAATTCTTAATAGAATCGAAAGGTTTGCCAACTATATCCGTCATTACATAAATCATTGATGCACTGCCTTCATTTGCAAGCAACAACTCAGAAGGGTCGCTTATTGTAGCTGTTTCCTGCTTAGGAGCTTCTGATTCCGAGGCGGCAGTAATAGTTATTTCAGAAACATCTGAACTAAACTGCGTAATTTCAACATTTCTGTCTGCATCAGTACTTGTATCATCAACAAGAACAATAAGCAGTATAATAAATATCAGACCGATAATAAGTGATATTCCAGCTGTAAGTAAAAATACAAAATGTCTGCTTGGACGCTTGATTGCAACAACTTCTTCAGAATCCCTGCCCCTATATTGCTTAGGAATAGCTATAGTCTGTGTACTGCTTGAAGATAATCTCACTGAATTGTATTCAGGCTGTTCAAAAAGTTGTGTTACAAGCTCTGTTATAGTCTGAATTCTTAGTTCCTCAGACATGTAAAGGCCGTTCATGATAACCTTTGAAACGTTTCTTGGAATTGATGGATTAAGCTTTGCAGGTTCAATAAGCGTATCATTAGTCATTCTTGATATAGCATCTGCAGGAACAACACCTGTAAGCATTCTGTAAAGCAACGCAGATACTCCATAAACATCTGTCCATGTACCCTGCCAGTTAGAAGAATTATATTGTTCAGGAGCAGCAAAGCCATTATATAGCTCGCTTGCAAGCTCCGTATTTGCAGTTCTTGCGTCACCGATACAGAAACCGGTAAGCTTAATTTCTCCCTCTTCATTGATAATTATATTATCAGGAGATATACCTCTGTGAATAAGTCCGGCATTATGTACAAGGGACAATGTAGTAAAAATAGGCGGAAACATTGCCTTTACTTCTTCCCATGATATTTCCCCTGCATTCTGCTTAAGAAATTGACTTAAAGTAATTCCTTCAAAATAATTAAAAATTACATACCCTGTGTTATTGTCACCGAACAAATCTACAGCAGGGATAATATGATTAAGTGTCCTCATCTTGGATAAGGTTTTATTCAGTTCAACAAATTCCGACATATAGGTTTTATACTGCGCAACATAACTAGGATTAACGCTGATTATATTACTGCCCTTTTCTCTTGTACATAGGGCATCAGGCATATATTCCTTTATCATTACCTTAGATTCTGTTACAGTATCATAACCGATATAATTGGCGCTTTCACCGTTATAGCTTTTAAGCTTACCAACAATATATCTGTCGTTAAGAATTGTACCAGGCATCATATATGAAGGAAGATAAGGAGAATCCTGTATATAACCGCAGTTAGGGCAGACAGTTTCACCTGTTTTAGGCTCCATACAGCCATAACATAAATCAAGTTTGAAATCCTGCAAAGCCACTAACCTCCTTAAATAAAAAATAAAGACCTGATTTTTTACGTTACATACGATAATATCAGTAAAAACAGCTAAAGTCAATCACTATATGCAATTTGTAGGAGTTTTGTTTTCAAACTGTAATAATTATATCACAGTTATTTACTAAAACATGCACTTGATATTATACTACACTTTTTTTGTATAAGTCAATAAAAAAGCTGCATTTCAGCAAGAAATACAGCTTTTTACATAAATATACCATGTTTTTATATGCTTATTATATTGTTTTTCCTTCAAATTCAACTCTTCTCTTAATATCAGCCATTAATTTATCGAACTGTTCAGGGTTCAAAGACTGTGCACCATCGCAGAGAGCCTTTGCAGGATTGTTGTGAACTTCAATCATAAGACCGTCAGCACCTGCTGCAACAGCAGTCTTTGAAAGCGGTTCAACCATCCAGTTGATTCCAGTAGCATGAGATGGGTCAACAATAACTGGAAGATGTGTTTTTGATTTAAGCATTGGAATGGCTGAAATATCAAGAGTATTTCTTGTCATAGTCTCAAATGTCCTTATTCCTCTTTCACAGAGAATTACATTGTGATTACCGCCTGCCATAATGTATTCAGCTGACATAAGCCATTCCTCAATTGTATTTGCAAGTCCTCTCTTGAGAAGAATAGGCTTGTCGCACTTTCCGAGTTCCTTGAGCAAATCAAAATTCTGCATATTTCTTGCACCTACCTGAATGACATCAACGTCATTGAAAAGGTCAAGATGGATTGTATTCATTATTTCGGTTACAATCGGAAGTCCTGTTGCTTTTTTTGCAAGAAGAAGAAGCTTTAATCCGTCAGCATGAAGTCCCTGAAAAGCGTATGGAGAGGTTCTTGGTTTAAAAGCTCCTCCTCTGAGCATTGTTGCACCACTTTTCTTTACGTCGTTTGCGACCTCAATAATCTGTTCTTCGCTTTCAACAGAACAAGGGCCTGCAATAACATGGAAGAAGCCTTCGCCAACTGTAAGCTTTCCAGCTACTTTTATCATAGAATTTTCAGGATGCATTTTTCTGTTTACCTGCTTGTATGGTTCTGAAATTCTCTTAACGCTGTCAACGACATCAATACTCTGGAGGTCATCCACTGACAGCTTTGTTGTATCTCCGATAAGACCAACTATTGTGTGTTGCTTACCCTGACTTATGTTCAGTTCAAGCCCCTTGGATTTAATACCATCAAAAAGGCTTATTACTCTTTTATCATTAATATCCGCATTCAATACAATTACCATAGTTGTTATCATGCCCTGAACCAACCTCTTAATACAAGGTTTTCAACGGGCACACTCCTTTCAAAATGTTTTATTATAAATATATATGCTATTATTTATCTATACTTTAAAGCTTGTGTGGTTTAAAGCTTTTATGTATTAAAGTATAACATCAAAATATTATCTTGTCAACCACATTATATACAAATTATATGCTTTTTCATTAATTTTTTTATAAGATAAATTAAAAAGAAATCTATGAAATTATTACCTATACACCTATTCTTGACTTTATACGATAAAAAACGTATAATTTCTAAAGACATATCTATAATACAAAAGCCACTGCTTTTTTCAGTGGCTTTTGCAATTGACATATGAAAGGAGTACTACATGGAAGGAAAAAAAGCATCCGCTTCACTTACCGAACAAGTACAGATTTTATCATATGAATATATGAACGGTTATAAAAGACTATTCGGTGGTAAACTAATGGAGTGGATAGACATTGTTGCTGCTGTTGCTGCCAGAAGACATTCCGGTAAAAATGTTACCACAGCTTCGGTGGATAACCTTCAGTTTTCCGCACCGGCATATGTGAACAATACTGTTGTTCTTATAGGAAAAATCACTTACACGGGAAGAACCTCAATGGAGGTATGCGTAAAAACATATGTTGAAGACCTTGACGGAAGTCAGAAAATTATAAATACTGCTTATGTAGTGATGGTAGCACTTGATGAAAATGACCGTCCTACTCCAATTCCTCCGCTGATTGTTGAAACAGAAGAAGAAAAGGAAGAGTGGGAAAGAGCTTTAAAAAGAAATGAATTAAGAAAACAGCGCAGACGTGAAAATTACTAAAATTAATTTTCTCTTATAAGCTTTTTAATCTGCTCACCTTCTGCAAGCCATTCGCAGAATGCAGACGCACTCCCTGCCGCAATGCCGTATTTAAGTGCTGTTTCGTATGAATTACATTCACACCAGCCGCAGATAAATCCTGCTACCATTGAATCTCCAGAGCCGACTGTATTTACGGCTTTACCGCAAGGAGCAGAATGTCTGTATATCTTGCCGTCTGCTGCTGCAAGAACAGCACCATCAGCACCCATTGAAACAAGAACATTCTGTGCACCTGCTTCAATAAGCTTTTTGGCATATATTGCAGCTTCTTCGCCAGTTTCAATCTTAACACCAAACAATTCTGATAGCTCAAATATATTTGGCTTTATCAGAAATGGTCTGTATTTAAGAACATTCAGAAGAAGTTTTCCTGTTGCATCTACAACGGAAAGAATATTTTTGCCCTCAAGCCTTCCGAGTATTCTTTCATATATATTATCAGACACTCCTGCTGGTATACTTCCTGCAAGGACAAGAATATCATCACTTTCAAGGCTGTCCAGCTTGTTTATCATCTGATTAAGCGACCCTTCGTCAATTTCTGGGCCGGTTGCATTTATATCAGTTTCAAGCTTAGATTTTATTTTGACGTTAATTCTTGTGATACCTGTTTTAAGTCTGATAAAATCTGTATAACAGCCGCTTTCTTCAAGGTACCTTTCAATTTCCTTTCCGGTAAATCCGGCAGTAAACCCCAGAGCCTTACTTTCAAGCCCTAGAGCTGAGAGTACAAGTGATACATTAATCCCCTTGCCACCTGGATAGATGGCTTCAATACTGCTTCTGTTCACTTCTCCCTGTTTAATATGATCTATTTTCATGACATAATCCAATGACGGATTAAAAGTAACTGTATATATCATTTCGTTGTATATGCCGCTTACTGCAACAATTCTCCTTAACGTATTTTTTAAACATGTATAATTTTCTGCTTACTTTCTGCCTTATATTTATTTTAAAGCAATGAGAACACAATGTCAACATTATGAACCACATCATCATTGCTATCATAACAGCATACTTGACATATAATCAGCATAATATTTTTAAAATACTCACAATACTTATGAAGGAGAAATAATAATGGCTATATTAAAAAAATCACTTGCCACAGCTTTATCCCTTATTTCAGTTCTCACATTGTTTTCCGGTTGCGGAAAGGAAGAAAAGAAAGTTCTTGTCATGGCGACAAATGCAGAATTCCCTCCGTATGAGTACTACGACCAGAACAAAATTGTAGGAATTGATGTTGAAATTGCACAGGCAATAGCAGATGATATGGGCATGGAGCTTGTTGTTGAAGACATGGCTTTTGAATCAATCATAGCAGCAGTTCAATCAGGTAAAGCTGACTTTGGAGCAGCAGGAATGACTGTTGATGAGGACAGACTCCTCAGCGTTGATTTCTCAAACCCTTACACAACTGCATCACAGGTTATTATTGTTAATGATAATTCAGATATTGCTGTTCCGGATGACCTTACAGGAAAGACTATCGGCGTACAGATAGGTACAACAGGAGCGATTTATGCTGAAGATATAGAAAATTCAACCGTTGAAAGATACAGCAAGGGATTTGAAGCTGTTCAGGCACTAAGCCAGGGTAAAGTTGACGCTGTAATTATTGACCGTGAACCTGCAAAGATTCTTACAGAACAGACAACTGGTCTTAAAATTCTTGATCAGGAATTTACAAGTGAAGAGTATGCCATAGCTGTACAGAAAGACAACAAGGAACTTGTTGATTCAATAAATAAAACTCTTGCAGAGCTTGAGGAATCAGGCAGACTTCAGGAGATTATCAGCAAGTACATTTCCGCTGAATAATTTTGCGGAGGTATACATGTACGATAGATTTATAAACAACTTCGTTAAGGATGACCGTTGGAGATATATTACCGACGGTCTCCTTATAACGCTTGAAGTTACCTTTTTTGCCGTTCTTATCGGCATATTTCTTGGCTTTATTGTTGCAATAATTAGATCAACACATGACAAAACGGGAAAACTTAAAATAGCTAATATAATATGCAGGATTTATCTTACAGTAATCAGAGGAACTCCTGTTGTTGTACAGCTTCTTATAATATACTTTGTTGTATTTGCTTCCGTAAATATTGATAAGATTGTTGTTGCTGTAATTGCGTTTGGAATTAATTCCGGAGCATACGTTGCTGAAATTGTCAGAAGCGGAATCATGTCCGTTGACAAGGGGCAGTTTGAAGCAGGCAGAAGTCTTGGATACAGTTATACACAGACTATAATTTACATCATACTCCCACAGGCATTCAAGAATGTTCTCCCTGCACTTGGAAATGAATTTATTGTTCTTGTGAAAGAAACTTCTGTATCCGGATATATCGCCTTGCAGGATCTCACCAAAGGCGGAGATATAATAAGAAGCCGCACATATGATGCTTTTATGCCTCTTATTGCTGTTGCTATTATATATCTTGTAATTGTTATGGGATTGCAATACCTTATGACACGTCTTGAAAGGAGGTTAAGAAACAGTGACCACTGATAAAAATCTACTTATTAAAGTTGAAGGACTGGTTAAAAAGTTCAACGGGGTAACTGTCCTTAAAAATATTTCTGCTGAAATATACAAGGGTGATGTTGTCTTTATTGTGGGCCCGTCAGGCTCAGGAAAGTCAACGTTTCTGCGCTGTCTTAATCTTCTTGAAGTTCCGGACGGCGGAAAAATATACTTTGAAGGAGCAGATATAACTGATCCTAAGAATGACATCAATAAGTATCGCCAGAAAATGGGGATGGTTTTTCAGCAGTTTAATCTGTTCCCTCACATGACTATAATCAAAAACCTTACACATGCACCTATGAAGCTTCAGGGCAAAACAAAGGATGAAGCAACAAAAACTGCACTTGACCTTCTTAAAAGGGTAGGTCTTGAAAATCGTGCAGATGATTATCCTAACCAGTTAAGCGGCGGACAGAAACAACGTATTGCAATTATAAGGGCATTATGCATGAAGCCTGATGTCATGCTTTTTGATGAACCTACATCCGCACTTGATCCTGAAATGGTCGGTGAAGTTCTTAGTGTTATGCGTGACCTCGCAGAAGAAAACATGACAATGGTAGTTGTAACCCATGAGATGGCATTTGCAAAGGAAGTTGCAAACAAAGTAATTTTTATGGACGATGGTGTTATTACAGAACAAAACTCTCCGGAGGAGTTTTTTACAAATCCAAAGAGCGAAAGACTGAAAAGCTTTTTAAGCAAGGTACTTTAAAACCATGTCCGGTTCAAAGAAAAGGAATTAAAAAATGGAAACAGCAAAAGTAATAGCATTTCAGATAATAATAATGTTCCTGCTGATTGCGTTCGGTGCAGGACTTTACAAATGGGGCTTTATCACAAAACGTGCAAATAAACAGCTTTCAAACTTTGTTATCAGCGTTGTATGCCCTGTTCTTATTTTTACAACATACCAGACTGATTTTGATATGAGTCTGCTCAAGGGATTGCTGATTTCTGCCTTGATTGCCGCAGTTTCACATCTGCTTCTTTTTTTAACAGCCAATATTGTTATCAAGAAAAAGGACAACCCTGACTATAACATTGAGAGGTTTTCAATCGGCTATTCCAACTGTGCATTTCTTTGTATTCCTTTGATTCAGTCTGTATATGGAGACACCGGTGTGCTTTATCTGACAGCATATATTACTGTATTTAACCTGCTTATGTGGACGCATGGAGTGAGCACAATGAAAAAGAGCAGTGACTTCAGAAGCTTTTTAAAGGCTCTGCGCTCCCCTGCTATAATATCTATTGTTCTTGGTATACTTTGCTTCGTTACCGGGTTAAGGCTTCCTGAAATTCTTCTGAAACCGCTAAATTACATATCAAGCCTTAACACCCCTCTTGCAATGATTGTTTCCGGAATAACATTTGCTCAATCGGATCTCAAAAATGCATTTAAAAAGCCTAAAATATATCTGATTGCAGCATTCAAACTGCTGATTGTCCCGATTGTTATTCTGCTTGTTTTAATGCCTTTTAGCATTGATGAAACAATTCTGAACACATCCGTAATAGCAGCCGCCTGCCCTACTGCAACTGCAGCAATAATGTTTGCATATAAGTATGGCGGGAATGCAGTATATGCTTCAGAAATTTTTGCACTGTCAACAATAATGTCAGCATTCACACTTCCGCTTATTCTTGTTATCTCATCAATACTGAATTAAAAATACACCAGGCATAGCGTGAAAATTACTTTTCAACTATGCCTTTTTATTCAGAAAATGGTAATGCAAATTACACATGTAAGATTATTGAAAATAGTTTGTGAAAAAATAGATTTTTGATAAAATTGAGTTTGCATAAACACACAAAAAAACAATCAATTTTGTTTTGAAGTTTTAAAAATTGTCAATATATTAACAATTACAATGTTAATCGATTACAAAAAATTCATTTTTTTAATATAGATAATTAATACACATTTCTTTGTATAATTATTGCAATCTCTTTATTATCGGCGAAAATTGCCTTTTTATGACCATAAATATACAATTTGTTATTAAAATCAACACTTAAAAATAAAATATAACAATGAGAATAAATATTATAGTTTATTTGCAATCAAAATATTGATTTTTTTCGTTATTTTAGTCGATTGACATACCAATAAATGTACTATATTATTAATTTATGTCGTATAACATTTTTTTGTAAGTTATTTTTGTTCATTTTATCGAAATCTTTTTGACATAAAATATCTAAAATATCTTGCTTTTGGTATAAAAAAATGTTAGTATATGGGGGAAGTAAAAAATGGAGGTTATCTTATGACAAACAAAGTAAAAATTCTTATCGGCGATGACAGTACAGAGTTCGGATGCATGTTTGCTAATGCAATCAGAGCAGCAGGCTACTTTGCTTATACCAAACCAAAGGACGGCCTGATTATTTTTGACGCATTGAGAGAAGATATGCCTGATATTGTAATTATCGAAGCTGTTATGCCAAATCTTGATGCTCTTGAAATCGTTAAGCGTATTTCGGCAAGTGCATACAAAAAACCCTTCTTTATTGTAACAGCTGCATATAACAACTCCTTTATTGAAAATCAGATTATGTCCTGCAGCAATGCATATTTTCTTCTCAAGCCTTTTGATACGGAAGTTATGATTAATGTAATCTCTTCAATTACAAGCACACTTAACATTTCCGCTGATAAGAACAACGAAATCAAAGAAGAAATGGAAATCATCGTTACTGATATCATTCATCAAATTGGTATTCCTGCTCATATCAAGGGGTATCATTATCTCAGAGAAGCTATTCTGCTTTCAATTGAGGACAAGGAAATGCTTGAAAGCGTTACAAAACAGCTTTATCCTACAGTTGCAAAGAAGTTCAACACAACAGCTTCAAGAGTTGAAAGAGCAATCCGTCATGCAATTGAAACTGCATGGGACAGGGGGGACATTGATACAATAAACAATCTGTTCGGCTATACAGTAAGCGTTGGAAAAGGCAAGCCAACAAACTCTGAATTTATTGCTCTCATAACAGATAATCTCCGTTTAAAATATAAAAACAATGCTAATAAGAAAGTGCTTGTAAAGCATGCATAAACATATAGTATTATAAATATTAAAATATACATAAAGGACTTGTTTTAATGGAATATATACCTGCCAAAACTATTATTTCTCCCTTTAAAGGTACTGATTCCTGGTTCGGAGTAAATTACAACATGAATATTTACAAGGGTTGCTGTCATGGTTGTATATACTGTGACAGCCGCTCTGATTGTTACCACATTGATAATTTTGATAAGGTTAGGGCAAAGGAAAATGCTCTTCAGATTATCAGAAATAACTTACGAAGTAAAGTCAAAACAGGCGTTGTAGGGATGGGATCAATGTCAGACCCATACAATCCTTTTGAAAAGGAACTTGAACTTACTCGTCACACTCTTGAACTTATCAATGCATATGGATTCGGAACTGCTATATATACTAAAAGCACACTTGTCACAAGAGATATTGATATCCTTAAAGACATTGCTGAGCATTCTCCTGTTCTTGTAAATATAACTGTGACAACAGCAGACGATGCTTTATGCGAAAAAATTGAACCTAATGTTTCGCTAACATCTGAGCGCTTTCAGGCTGCAAAAATGCTTTCTGATGCTGGTCTTAAAGTTGGCTTGCTGATGATGCCTATTCTTCCGTTCATCAACGATACCAGAGAAAATATTCTTTCTATAATTGAAAATGCACATCTATGCGGTGTTAAATATATATATCCATCATTTGGAGTAACTCTTAGAATGAACCAGCGTGAATGGTTTTATGACAAGCTTGATGAAAAGTTCCCTGGCATAAAAGAAATGTATATCAAAACTTACGGAACACAATACAGCTGCATTTCCCCAAAGGCAAAGGAACTCTGGAAGATTTTCAAGGCACAATGCGACAAATATGGCATTGTTTACAACATGACAGATATTATCCGTTCGTATAAGCTTGGATATGATTGCATACAGTTAAGTTTTCTGTAATGTTGACAAAACATAGGTATGTGCTATAATTAATATAGATTTTCATGCAGGAGTTTTCGGATTCCTGTTTTTTATTTTTGAGGCTATACCGCACAAAGCCTCAGGCTACGTTTCGACGATTTGAGAAACAGCGAAAATACGTTGCTGAGCCTGTTTTGAAAATCGACAGAAACGTATTGTGCGTTATTGCCTTAATGCTTTGGGAGGTGGGTTACAGCCATGAATGAAAGACTTCCATTTCTTCGTGAAAAGACGTCAAAGCTTACTACATCACCTGGCGTTTATCAGATGAAGGACAAGACAGGCCATATTATATATATCGGCAAAGCAAAAAATCTGAAAAACAGAGTTACAAGCTATTTCCGTGAGAACCCTGACCATACTCCTAAGGTAGCAAAGATGGTTTCTCATGTATTTGACTATGATTTTATTGTTACAGACACGGAATATGAGGCACTTGTTCTTGAATGTTCAATGATAAAACAGCATTCTCCTAAATATAATATTCTGCTGAAGGATGATAAGGGATACAGCTTTATAAAAATTTCTGATGAGCCGTTTCCACGTATTACAGCTGAACTCCAGAAAACCTCCGACGGCACATATATTGGCCCTTACACAAGTTCGTTTGTTACAAAACAGGCTGTCATTGAGGCAAATAAATTCTTTGCACTTCCGACCTGCAGAAGGAAATTCCCGCAGGAAATCGGAAGAGGTCGCCCTTGCCTTAACTTTTACATCAAACAATGCATGGGTGTATGTCAGGGAAATATCAATGAACAGGATTACAGAAAATTAGTCAGTGAAGCTGTTGAGTATATTAAAAACGGAAGTGAGGCGTCAGTAGAACGTCTTACAAAGCAAATGAACAATGCAGCGGAAGAGCTTGATTTTGAACTTGCTGCAAAACTTCGGGACAGAATCAATGCAATTTCAAAAGCTGCTGATTCACAAAAAATTATTGATGAGGATATGCGTGATACCGACATTATTGCTCTTTCCAAAAACAGTACAGATACATGTGCAGCAGTTATTATGTACCGCAACGGAAGGCTTTTTGACCGTGCAGAATTTTTCCTTGGTGAACCTGAAATTGACCTTGATATGCTTGAAGATTTTATTGTTCAGTTCTATAAATCAGGCAGAGAAATTCCACGGAAGGTTCTTGTTGAGGATGATTTGCAGAATACTGAAATTATCCAGGAGTTCCTGCGAACAAATTCAGGGCATGCAGTTGACATAATCTCCCCTAAGCGTGGAAAACTACTAAAGCTTGTAATGCTTGCAAAAGCTAATGCAAGTGAGTATCTTTCTATTAAACTCGGACGTACGGCACAGGAGCTTGTAGCACTTGAAGAGCTTGCAAAACTTCTCGGACTTTCAAAGCCGCCGCTTTATATTGAATCATATGATATTTCAAACCTCGGCTCATCTGCTATGGTAGCCGGAATGATTGTGTTTGAAAACGGCCGCCCACAGAAAAAAGCATACAAGCGTTTTTCAATCAAGGAAGTTGCTATACAAAACGACTACGCATGTATGCAGGAGATTATTGAAAGAAGATTTACTCATTATCAGGATGAAAATGAAACTGATGAGGGTTTCAAACGTATGCCTGACCTTATCCTCCTAGATGGTGGCAAGGGGCATGTAGGTGCTGTTGAGCCTTTGTTGAGATCAATGGGAATCAACGTTCCTATTTACGGAATGGTCAAGGATAACAAGCACAGAACAAGAGCTATTACTTCTGCCGGAGAAGAAATTTCAGTTTCAAGCACAAAATCTGCCTTCATGTTGCTGACAAGAATTCAGGATGAAGTTCACAGATACTCAATCAGTTATCAGCGTCAGAAACACAGAAAAAATTCCTATGCACTTGAAATTACGAAGATTAAAGGCATTGGCGATAAAAAGGCTGAAATGCTTTTCTTGAAATTCAAAACAAAACAGGAATTTAAAAATGCAACAATTGAAGACATAATGAAAGCTGCAGGCATTAACAGAGAGCTTGCCGAACAGGTCTATGATTTTGCACAGAATCAGCTTTGAATATAGGTCTGTCAGGTAACAAAAATTTCAAAAGCTATGGACAAACAGCTTTTATTAGGTTATAATAATCTTTACAGATTAATTTTATGTGAGGTCAATATGCGAGTAATTACCGGAACAGCACGTGGCCGACGTCTGAAAACACTCGAGGGAATCGATGTCCGCCCGACAACAGACAAAGTTAAAGAAGCTATATTTTCAATCATTCAGTTTGATATAGAGGGATCTGAGGTTCTGGACTTATTTTCAGGATCAGGGCAAATGGGTATTGAAGCTTTGTCAAGAGGTGCCCGCCATGCATACTTCATTGATAAAAGCAAACAGGCTGTTGAGGCTACAAAAGAAAATCTAAAAACAACAGCTCTTGAAAATAACGCAGATGTTATTAACATCGATAGCCTTGATTATATTAAAACATGCAGAAATACTTTTGATATAGCTATTATAGACCCGCCTTACGACAGGGGTCTTATAATGCAGGTTATGCCGATTCTTGAACCGAAGATGTCCGAAAGAGGCATTGTTGTTTGTGAACATGAGATAGGTCTTGAACTTCCTGAAAGTGTCGGGAAACTTATAAAAAACAAAACCTACAAATACGGAAAAATAGAAGTGACAATATTCAGGACTGATTTTAATAATGAATAATTTATGCCGTCTATATTTTTGACTGATCTACAGAGGAAATGCTTATATGAGAATTGCAGTTTGCCCGGGAAGTTTTGACCCCGTTACATTCGGACACAGGGACATTATACAGCGTGCATCAAAATTGTTTGACAAAGTGATTGTACTCGTATCAATAAATGCATCAAAAGATCCAAGTTTCTCGGTTGTTGAACGAGTTGATCTTATAAGAAGAGTAACTGCTGATCTTGACAATGTTGTTGTGGATATATGTGAAGGGCTGATTGCTGAGTATATCAGGGATGTAGGTGCTGTTGCTATAGTCAAGGGGCTTAGAGCCGTATCTGACTTTGAATACGAATTTCAGATGGCTCTTGCAAATAAAATACTTTATGACGGTGCTGAAACTGTCTTTCTTACAACCAGCTCCGAAAATATGTATCTTTCCTCAAGCGTTGTAAAGCAGATAGCTTTATACGGCGGAGATATAAGCCATTTTGTACCTGCCTGCATACTGGATGATATTAAAAAGAGACTGATAGAACATAAATAAAACTATTGGTAAAGGAAGTGTAACATCATGATAATAGATGATATTCTTGATATGATGGATGATATTCTTGACAAAGCGGCAAGTGTACCTTTTTCTGTCAAAAAGTCCATAATTGACAGTGATCAGATGCGTGACTGTATAAATGACATCAGACTTAACCTGCCGCAGGAAATCAAGCAGGCAAAGCTGATTGTACATGACAGACAGTCTATTATTGCTGATGCCAATAAAGAAGCAGAACTTATTATCAGACGTGCAGAAGAACGTGCTAAGGTAATTGTTTCAAATGACGAAATCACAAAAGCTGCAAAACAGCGTGCAACAGAACTTCTTAATCAGTCTCAATCAAAGGCTAAGGAAGTCCGTAATGCAAGTAATGAATACATAGAAGATATTCTTACAAAGGCTGAAGAATGTATGCAGAATAATTTAGCAGACATAAGAAAGACAAAGCAGGCTGTAAGAAATACACAGGTAAGGAAATAAAATTAATGCACACATATATCGTAAGTCATTTTATGATATATGTGTGTTTTTTATATAAATATATATTGACAAGGTTCAATGTGTGTGATATACTTTACGCATTGAAGATTATGAATGTGAGGTATATGTATGGCAACCAGATATTCAGAAGATGTCAGAATAATAAAGGCGCTTGCTGATGAAAATCGTCTGGCAATTCTTGAATTGCTTTTAAGCGGAGAAAAATGTGGTTGTGTTTTGCTTGAAGAGTTGTCTATTACACAGCCAACCCTTTCTCACCATATGAAAATTCTGTGTGATGCCGGAATTGTTGAGGGATGTAAACAGGGAAAATGGATTCATTATTCTATTTGTGAAAATGGCAGCAGCAAATTGAGGGAAATGGTCTGCAAGTATACCTTGTCAGCAGAACAATGCAAAAATTATAAGAAATGCTGCAACACAGATAAATGTAATTAAATTAATTCACCAGCATATAATTTATCATACTGGCAATCTTTTGGTTGCCAGTAATAATCACATACGAATAGATATATATAAATATTTCTATTTATAAAGGAGGTTTCATATGCAGATTTTAAGAGAAATAGGCTTGTTCATTCAGAATCAGGTTCTAGGTATGAAGTGGCTTAACGAAATAATCGGAAAGCTTATTACCCTATTGGGTATTGATATTACAACCAGAATAGGCGGAAGTATACAATTCTTCCTATATGACGTCATAAAGATAACAATACTGCTTTGCTTCTTAATTTTCATTATATCATACATACAAAGTTTTTTCCCGCCTGAACGAAGTAAAAAAATAATGGGACGTTTTCATGGAATAGGGGCAAACACTATTTCTGCACTGCTTGGTACTGTTACACCGTTCTGTTCCTGTTCATCTATACCTCTTTTTATTGGGTTCACAAGCGCAGGTCTCCCTCTTGGTGTAACATTTTCATTTCTGATTTCTTCTCCAATGGTTGACCTTGGCTCGCTTGTTTTACTGATGAGCATATTTGGTTGGGAAGTAGCAATAGCCTATGTGTTTCTGGGATTGGTTATAGCGGTTGCAGGCGGTACTCTGATTGAAAAACTACACATGGAGAAATACGTTGAAGAGTTTATAAAGAAAGCTTCAATGGTTGATATTGAAAATATAGAACTCACTAAAAAAGACAGATTAGTATATGCAAAGGATCAAGTCATAGCAACTTTTAAAAAGGTTTTCCCGTACATTATTGTTGGCGTTGGTATTGGCGCAGTTATTCATAACTGGATACCTGAAACCTGGGTCGAAAAGGTTCTTGGTTCTGGAAATCCTTTAAGTGTAGTTCTTGCAACCCTGCTTGGAGCTCCTATGTATGCAGATATTTTCGGAACAATCCCTGTTGCAGAAGCATTACTGTCAAAGGGTGCAAATCTTGGTACTGTACTATCATTCATGATGGCTGTAACAACCCTTTCACTTCCATCGATAATTATGCTTCGAAAAGCTGTAAAACCTAAACTTCTTGCTACATTTGTTGCAATCTGTATCGTCGGAATAATTCTTGTAGGATACATTTTCAACGCTTTACAATTCTTGTTTTAATAAAATAAAAGGAGTAAAAATTATGACACACAAAGAAAAGGCATTAAACTATTTTTCAAACAATTTCAACTGCTCGCAAGCTTTATTCACAACTTTTGCAACAGAAATGGGCATTGAGGAGGAGTTGGCACTTAAACTCGCAACACAATTCGGCGGTGGTGCAAGATGCGGACAAATCTGTGGGGCTGTCGCAGGTGCTCTTATGGTTCTCGGACTTAAATATGGTCACTGTCATTCTGATAACGATGGCGAAAAATTTAGGGCTTATGAAATAGCAACAGAGTTCAACAGACGGTTCTGTGAGAAAAATAATTCTATTGTATGCAAGGATCTTCTTGGATATGACCTTTCCATACTTAAAAACAAACTGATAATAAAGGAAAAAAATTTATTCAATACAGTATGTCCGAAGGTGATTGCTGACGCAGTAGAAATAGTTGAAGAAATTCTAAATGAATATAAGTAAAGGAGAATTTTTATGAGTTTGTTCGGTAAGAAAAAAGAAGAAGGTTGCTGCTGTGGCGGAAACTGCAATGCAGAAGCTGTGAAAGCAGCGGAAGAATCAAAAACCACTGGTGCTAGTGTGAAAATTCTTGGTTCAGGATGTGCAAAATGCAATCAGCTTGAAGCTAATACTCTTGAGGCGCTTAAACAACTTAACATGAACACAAAAATAGATCACGTTAAAGATTTCGGACAGATTGCAGCATATGGCGTCATGAGTACGCCTGCCCTAGTAGTTGACGGCAAGGTTGTTTCTTACGGCAAGGTTTTAAAAGCCGATGAGATTGCGAAAATTCTTCAAAAAGTCAGAACATAAAAAAACAATGCCTTACGATGTATCTTGATATAATCCCCTTAGAGTAGACACTTGAAAAAGAAAAAATTTCAAGACTACATTAAGGGGATTTGTTATGCAAAGAAAAAGTCATAAGAACAAGAAATATAGCAAGGAATTAAGGTTGCGAGCA
>JAEZYS010000025.1 GCA_023418925.1 Bacillota bacterium | reverse complement strand
ATGGAATTTCATTACGCCAATGTGGCGTGAAAAATTCCACCCTGCTGCTCAAGAGGGTGGAATTCACATACTAAATATTCTTTTGTTTTTTAGTCTGTCTACTTGACAGGGAGCGGATTATATTCTTAGTGAGGATTTTTTACTTCTTTCTTGCATTTGCAAGCATTAATTTAATTCTGTTTTCCTGATTAACTTTAGTTGCGCCTGGGTCATAGTCAACTGCTGTAATATTTGCATCAGGGAAAGCCTGCTTTATTACTCTTGACTCGCCTTTTGCAACAATATGGTTAGGCAGGCATCCAAATGGCTGTGTACAGATAATATTCTTTGTCCCACTCTGAGCAAGCGCAGCCATCTCAGCAGGAATAAGCCATCCTTCACCCATTTTAACGCCTTGGTGGAAAAATTTATCAGCATTATGGCGCAGTTCCTCAAAATCATGTGGAGGATCAAACCTACCGTCTTCCTTCATAATTTTAATCATTTCACGCTGCTTGCCATAAATATACTTATAAGCTATATTGAATACGGTTGTGTTTTTATTTATGAAATTATAAAGCTTTCCATCAATGACATTGTTTACTGCACAGTACAGACAGAAATCAAGAAATGCAGGAACGACAGGCTCACAGCCTTCTTCAATAAGGAAATCTTCAAGGTGATTGTTTGCAAGCGGAGAATATTTTACATATATCTCCCCGACAATACCAACCCTGATTTTACTTTCCTTTGTAACATTGATTCCAGCAAAATCGTTAAGAATTTCCTTATAATACTTCTTTGTCTTTGTGAAAGTTTTATTTTTAAACGACTCTGCAATTTTCTTCTGCCAGACATTCAGTACCTTTTCAGCATCACCTTTGTTTACTTCATATGCTCGTGTCTGATTGTAGAGTGACATTAAAATATCACCGTACAATACAGCATAAAGCATTCTGTAAAACATAGCAATTGTTATTTTAAATCCGCTGTCCTTTTCAAGTCCACTGAAATTAATTGAAAGGACAGGAATCTGTGGATAATCCTTATCAAGTGCCTTTCGGAGCAGATGTATATAGTTTGACGCTCTGCATCCGCCGCCCGTCTGGGATATCAGCAATGCAGTCTTATCAGGATCATATTTTCCACTTTTGATAGCATCTATAAACTGACCAATAACAAGCAATGCAGGATAACATGTATCGTTATGCACATTTTTAAGACCTTCATCTACAACGTTTCTGGTAGCAGTTCTGAGAAGTTCCATTTTATATCCACTCTGACGGAATATCTCCATTATCAGTCCGAAATGAATAGGAAGCATATCAGGTATAAGAATGGTATGCGTATTCTTCATTTCAGGTGTAAATTTTGCATTCGACAATTTTTTGTTCCTCCGATATAATTTCTTAAACGGAACCGTCAGTTTATTTTTCAGACATTGCTGCAACAAGGCTCCTCAAACGAATTTTTGCAGCACCAAGGTTGTTAATCTCATCAATTTTAAGCTGAGTATACAACTTACCATTAGATTCAAGTATTGAGCGTACTTCGTCTGTTGTGATAGCATCAATACCACATCCGAATGATACAAGCTGAACAAGCTGCATATCTTTCTGTGTTGTAACATACTGGGCAGCTCTGTAAAGCCTTGAATGATATGTCCACTGATTAAGCACTGTAAGTTCCGGAGTATGTCCGAGATGAGCAATACTGTCTTCTGCTATAACTGCAAGACCAAGAGAGGTTATAAGCTTATGTATACCATGGTTGATTTCAGGGTCAATATGATATGGACGGCCTGCAATAACAATAATTGGAATATTCTGCAGACGTGCATATTTTATAATATCCTCGCCCTTTGCAATAACGTCATCCTGATATGACTGGAGTGCTTCACGAGCTTTTACAAGTGCTGAAGCAACATCTTTCCTCTTGATATTGTATTTCGATAGAGATTTTGTAATGGCAGTAATACAGTGCTTATTAAGGTTCATGTCTATATAAGGATTTATGAAATTATCATCATTCAACTCTGAAATGTTTGCCTTGAGGAGTTCAGGATAATAAGCAACAACAGGGCAATTGTAATGGTTATCGCTTTCACCCTCGTCAAGGTTATATGTTTGACAAGGGTAGTAAATGAAATCTACACCCTTTTCAAGCAAGCTTATAATATGACCGTGAGCAAGCTTTGCAGGATAGCAAACGGTATCTGATGGGATTGTATGCTGCCCCTTATAATAGATATCACGTGAGCTTTCCTCTGAAATTACAACCTCAAATCCAAGCTCTGTAAGAAGCTTATGCCAGAAAGGAAGCTGCTCGTAATATCCGAGAGCAACAGGAAGTCCAACCTTTGCAATCGGGTTTTCAGGCTTTTCATCAGCTACAGAAAGAAGTCTTTCATACTTGTATTCATACATATTAGGAATGTCATTGTTCTTTGCTTTACCAGCACCGCGTTCACATCTGTTTCCGCTTATAAACTTATGATTGTCGCTAAATGTGATAACTGTAAGGCTACAGTTTGCTGTACAGCCCTTACATTGAGCCTGGCGTGATGAATAAGAGAATTCAGCTGCAAGTTCTGCATCAATAAGGTTTGACTTACCTTTGCAGTGTTCCTTAGCATAAAGAGCCGCACCAAAAGCTCCCATCAGACCTGCAATAGCAGGGCGAACAACGTTTCTTCCCATTTCCATTTCAAATGAACGGAGAACAGCATCATTAAGGAATGTGCCTCCCTGAACAACGATATTCTTACCAAGTTCATCAACAGATTTTGCTCTGATAACCTTATAAATTGCGTTTTTGATAATTGACGAGGACAGACCTGCGGAAATATCCTCAACAGAAGCACCGTCCTTCTGAGCCTGCTTAACGGAACTGTTCATGAATACCGTACAACGTGAGCCAAGGTCAACAGGCCTTTCAGCAAACAAACCAAGCTGTGCAAAATCTGCTATATCATAACCCATTGCAAGTGCAAATGTCTGAATGAAAGAACCGCATCCTGATGAGCAAGCTTCATTCAGCATGATACTGTCAATTGCACCGTTCTTTATTTTAAAGCACTTGATATCCTGTCCGCCGATGTCGATAATGAAGTCAACGTCAGGTCTAAAGAAAGATGCAGCCTTGTAGTGAGCAACTGTTTCAACTATACCTGAATCAACACCAAGGCCAGCTTTTATAAGATCCTCACCATACCCTGTTACAGCTGATGATTTAATGTTAATTCTGTCGCCAGCAAGTCTGTAGATTTCTGAAAGTTGCTTAACGATTACATCGAGAGGTTGCCCTTTATTTGAAGCATAATGCTGATATAGTAAGTTCCCTTCAGGAGTGATAAGCACAAGCTTTGTAGTTGTTGAGCCTGCATCTATTCCGAGATATGCATCACCGGTATATGTTTCAATCTGCTCATATTTAAGATCGCACTTTTTATGTCTTTCAACGAAAGAATAATATTCTTCCTTAGATTTGAATAAACGCTCACCTGTTATGATATCATCATTCATTTTCGCATTCTTCATAATCTCAATTACTTCTGCAACATCGTACTCATCTGAATTATCCATTGCATATAAAGCACATCCGAACGCCATAAAGCAAGGAGCGTCATCAGGAAATACTGCATTTTCTTCAGAAAGTCCGAGTGAACTGACAAAAGCGTGTCTGAGTCCCTTCTGGAATGAAAGAGGACCCCCAAGGAAAAGAACTTTACCTTCAATAGTTCTGCCCTGTGCAAGGCCAGAAACGGTCTGGTCAACAACCGCCTGGAAAATTGAAGCCGCAATATCCTCACGTTTAGCACCCTGATTAAGAAGTGGCTGAATATCTGACTTTGCAAATACTCCGCATCTTGAAGCAATAGGATAAAGCTTTTCAGACTTGAGAGCAAGCTCATCCATTTCATCAGTGGTAATACCGAGGAGTGTAGCCATCTGGTCAATAAACGCACCTGTACCTCCTGCACATGAGCCGTTCATTCTCTGCTCAACACCACCTGTCAGGAAGATTATTTTCGCATCCTCACCGCCAAGCTCAATAACAACATCCGCATCCGGATAAGTGTTATTAACAGCAATAAATGCACCGAAAACCTCCTGAACAAATGGAAGGTCAGAAGCATTTGCAAGGCCTAACCCTGCTGAACCAGTAATACTAAGCTTGAATTTCTGATCCGGGTATTTTTCTCTGATAATGTCAAGCTGTTCTATTACTGTCTCTTTGACTTTAGAAAAATGTCTTTGATACTTTGAATAAACAATCTTTTTTTCATCATTAATAATGACAGTTTTAACTGTCGTTGAACCAACATCGATACCAAGTGAAAAGGTTTTATTACTCATATTCTATGTCCCCTAAATATTCAAGCGGATAGTTCCGCAATAATTAACTTTACAATATTTTCAGGTGTGCCTTCACCTGAAACATGAATCTTACTGTTTTTCATATACACAACTGACCGTGTATTATATAAATCAAAAAGCTGTTCCTTAGAATTTGCGGCTACAATCGGGCGGTTCTTATCATTGCATATTCTTGCATAGCAGGTTTCAAAGTTTACATCTATGTACACCACAGTGCCGCTTTTATTGGCAATATCAGCATTTTGCTGTCTTAGCATTGCTCCTCCGCCGCAAGAAATAACACCACCTATTCCCGCAAGCTCTGCAATAGCGTCAGTCTCAGCCTGTCTGAAAAAGTCCTCGCCCTTCTGCTCAAATATCTGCGGAACAGACATTTTATACTTTTGCGTTATGTATTCATCCATGTCGGTATATGGAAGTAAAAGCTTTTCTGCAAGTTTTCTCCCGATGGTCGTCTTACCACAACCCATAAACCCGCATAGATATACTGTTTGCAAATAATCATCTCCGATAATCAATTTTTGTCTAATTCCTCTGCAGGATCAGCAACATACTCAAGTACCTTGTCATGAAGTTCGTCCTCAAGACAAGAATAAAACATTGCAAAAAGCACATCAACAAACCCGAGAAGAAACATATTTTTATTTGTAATAGCAGTCAGCGACGGTACATTGGTAAATATATATGCCTTGTACCAGTCAGCAGTATATGCCGGAAGCTTTTTATTCTTCCTTACAAGGTATTTCATTTCAAGGTAACTGTCCACAATAATATCATTAAAATTAGCGGCGCCCTTTTCAAGAACTGTTGTATAAATCTGATAAAGCTGGTCATCAGTCATACAGTCCTCACCGTTCTTGATTTTTTTCAGTGTAGGAATTCTTACAGCAAAGCTGAAAACAATCAGCGACAAGGTCCTGTTGTAATCCTCACCCTGCATTTCTGTACAGCTATTGTCATCAATCCGAAGTCCAAGAGCCTGCAAACAATCTGCATCAAAGATATTATTCAGAACAACCTTAAATGCATCCTTGATGTTTACCTTGTAAAAATCTTCTTCTGCAATTGAATACAGGTATTTTATTGCATTATATAAACTCACTCCGCCTTTTATTATTGCGTCTGATATGCCATTTATAGCATTCTGTTCATTTATAAACTGCAATTTTTTCACCTCTGCATTATATCAATTTTATCAGTTTTATTTTACGTCACGCTTGATTACTTCCCATTGCGGAAGTCGTATCTCACGTTTTTTAGGGCGTTCCTCTTCTTCATGAGAATCATCTTCATTGTTTTCATCAGCTTCTTTTGCCCATGATGACATTACCGCATCATACAGCGTATCAAAGCTTTCAGGAACAAAGGGCTTCAGCTTGGAATTCTCAGATGCCTTTACGACAGTAACAGACTTTTGTTTTGTTTCATCTGTTTTATCTATTACTGTAGTCTGAACATCCTGTTCAGTTTCACTATTTTCAACAGCGTTTTGTTTTGCCTCTTTATCCTGTTTTATATAATTATTAAATAACTCACCTGACTGCATTTCAGTTTCTGTTCTGTATTTTTGATTTTTAGGTCTGCCAACAGACTTGACTTCCCCATACATTTTTTCAGAATAACCAAGAAAGTCAACAAGTACGTCGAGAGTAGCTTCTCCAATCTTAATGTTACGCTTCATATTTGAAAGGTATTGTGACCATTCCTTAAATTCCTGGTCATCCATAATCTTTCCAACCTTTTTATATAAAGAGTTGTATATCTTCTGACATCTCTTCTCAAGGTCAACAGGAATTGATTCTGCTACAACTATCTTCTTTTCAGACAAAGACTCATCTGCAGTTTTTTCAGCATTCTGCTCTTCAAAAGTCTGACGGCAGGTCTTTCCGGAACTGTTTATCCTACTGCAATACGGTTTATCATAAGAACTTTCATCAACATAGTATCTTTTGCACATTGAACATTTTCGAAAATACAGTTTATCTTCGAACATAAGATCAAACTCAAGATCAATGATTGCCTTGAAACTGCTCGGCAGATATATTGTTTCAGGAAAATCCTTAACAGCCTCTACTGCAAGTTTCATTTCATTTTCAGCAGGACGGGAAAGATTCTTTACGTAAGAAAAAGCATCAAGCGCCATTCTGTCACGCATCTGATCGTTGATACCCTTGTATACCGGGAAATCAACATTTGCCATTTTATCTGAAATTCTTCTGTAAATAGCCTTTGAAACCTTGCTCATCATGAACGAAGCTTCAGGCATGAGCGCAGGGTTATATACCTTTACATACGGCAATTCATTTGTAGGCATCCCTGTTTCATTTGCTGCAACGGAAAAAGCCAGATCAAAATATTCTTTTCTTGTTCTGTATATATCATCAGCTTCAACCTTACCGTCTTCACTGTCAAAGATGAACTCAAGCTTCTGTTTTGCGTAATCTCTCATTCTAACAATATTTACCCACTGATTAATTGCCCTGTTAGTTTTATACTCTGAAATACGCTTGAATATAGCCCTTTCATAAAGGTTTTTCGGAGAGATACATCTTGCCCACAATTCTTCAAGTCCTATATTTTCGGACTTACATATATATTCAATAATGCAGTCAATAGCAATACTGTCAAAATCCATGTATATACATGCGTCAACATACGGATGACATTTTACTATAGCATTTTTAGCAATAGAAAGTTGGCTCTGTGGGAGCCTTCCAGTTTTTCTTGCGTTTTTTCCTGCTTCAATACACTGTTCCCAGAAGTATGTAAAGTCAAATTCAATAAAGTGCAGAAGGGTTTTAGATAGTTCTATTTTATGTAAATTATTATTGTCACTGATAACAAACCATGCACTCCTCATTAAAGCTTAACACCTCCGTAACATAATATACAAAAGCAGTAAAGTACAAATACACCCATATAGTATAACACATAATATTTCTTTTTTCAACTATTAACAGCAACAATCATCTTTATTTTTATATCTTTATTTTGTTAAATAATTATTAATCGTAATAAGTTTGATGAAACTTTAATACAATTATACAAAAGCATTTTGGAGGGAAAAAAATGTACAATGATAAAAATTTGGACAACATGACCCAGCGATACAAGGATGAAATGATGCGGATTTACCGTGACCAACAAAAGAAACAGGCTTCAGTTTCAAATCAGTCACCGGTTGTCAGTAATATACCTACTGTTTCTGAAACAGAAATCAACAGTAAAAATCCTGTCAACCCTGTTAATTCTGCCCCAAAAAGTTTGCCGCCAGTTGTGAGCCAGGATACCAATGCTGAAACCACTACCACAAACAGTACTTATAATTACTCTAAGCAAATAATTGACAAAACGGAACAAAGCTTTGTAAAATGTCCTGTATTTCCATCACATGATTATAGACCTATAAAGCCTGTTGAAAAAGCGTCATCTGAAACCATGACAACATCTAAATTCCGTTCTCCTCAGGAAATACTGAACGAAATAACAAATAATGAAGCACCAGCAAATCGTATAACTTCCAATCAGGAAGAGAAACCTTTACAGGACGTTACTCCTGAAACTACTGGTACTACAAACAATAATATGATGAGCAGAGATATGTTCACAGTAAATCCTGACATGGATATGCCGAAACCGCCTGATATTCCAGTTCCCGAAGAGGTGCAAAGAGAGCTAGATATTATACAGTCAGCAAACAAACCTGTTAAAGAGCATGATGAAGAAATCAGCACAGATGATACCAATTATAACATGTCAGCTCCTGATAGTAATATAGGATACCTGCAAGTTGAAACATCTGTATCCAATCAGGCAATTCCTATTGCAGGTGCAACAGTAATTGTTTCAAAAACAGAAAATGGAAAAACCAGTCTTGTAAAAGCTTTAAAAACAGATAAAAGCGGAAAAACTGAAACTATTCCGCTCCCTGCGCCTCCTAAAAGTTACTCTGAGGATGAAGGAAATGCTGAAGTTGAGCCATATGCAAAATATACTATAAGAGTTGAGGCACAGGGCTTTTATCCTGAAGAAAATATTGATGTTCCTATTTTTGCTACAGTAAAATCAATTCAGCCATTCCAACTTGTTCCGCTTCCTGAATATACTCCAGAAGAAACACAATCTGCAATTTCAAGCAAATAGAAAGGAGCGGATTTAATGCCTGACAGCAATCTTCCTTTTATCCCGGAAAAAATAACTGTTCATCTTGGTGCTCCGGATGATTCAAGTGCAAGAAATGTAACGGTGGACTTTCCGTATTATATTAAAAACGTTGCATCAAGTGAAATCTATCCTACATGGCCTGAAAACGCAATAAGAGCAAATGTTTATGCTATTATATCACATACACTCAACAGGGTATATACAGAATGGTATCGTTCAAAAGGATATAATTTTGATATAACCAACAACACTCAGTATGATCATTATTATGTTGATGGCAGAGGTATTTTCATACCGATAAGTGATGTAGTTGATGAATTATTCAATGACTACCTTGTAAGACTAGGCAACGCTGAGCCTCTCTTTACAAGACTTTGTGAAGAAAATCAAGTGCAGTGCAATGAGCTTTCAAAATGGGGCACAGTTGACCTTGCAAAAAAGGGTCTGACACCATATGAAATAATAACAAATTATTATGGAGACAACATTAATATAGTAGAAAACGCTCGAATAAACACAAATATCCCTAAATATCCAGGAACTCCTCTTAAAATCGGGTCTGCAGGAAAAGAAGTAAGCACTATTCAGGTACAACTTAACAGAATTTCAAGAAACTATCCTACCATTCCGAAAATATATCCTGTTGATGGAATATTTGTGGCAAATACCGAACAGGCAGTGGAAGAATTTCAGAGAGTATTCAATCTTCCACAGACAGGGTTTGTTGATAAATCAACATGGTATAAAATAAAGTTTATCTACATAAGCATCAAAAAACTTGCAGAACTCAATTCAGAAGGACTTACTCCATCTGAGGCTGAGTGTCAGTATAATAAAGCACTTCAATTTGGCGATATAGGTGATATTGTCAAATTCGTTCAGTATTATCTTGCATTTATAGGTGCATACTACAATGCTGTTCCTGCTATTACTATAACAGGTGATTATGACCAGCCAACAGTAGATGCAGTAAAAGCATTTCAGGAGATATATGGTCTGCCTGTTACAGGTATAATAGATAAACAGACATGGGATGACTTTTACCGGGCTTATGCTGGAATAGTTGAAAACGCACCAGTAAATGTCGAAGGTGAAAAAATTGTTCTATATCCTGGATCAATACTTGCAGAGGGAATAACCAACGAATATGTCAAGGTTCTTCAAAAATACCTGTCATATATTCATCAGACTTATCCGAATATCCCTGAAGTAAGTGCAACGGGCTACTTTGGACCAATTACAAAACAGGCGGTAATGGCTTTCCAGAAACAGTTTGGCTTGCCTCAGACGGGTTCTGTTGGTTCGGAAACATGGTACTACATATCAAGTTTGTATTCAGATCTGAAATCCGGCTATGAAAAACAGCCTGGACAGTTTGCTGGTTATACCATTTCTTAAATACTGCTAATCTCCAATTAAAGTGTATACAAAAATCTTGTAGTTTTTCTTATATGCAAGTATACATATTGTTTTTTAAACACTTAAATGGTTGAAACGACTTCTACATGTTATTAAAATAAAATGGAGGTTTGAAATGGCATTTACAAATCAAGATAAAAGAGACTATATTTATGAAATACAAAGTTACCTCAGAGGTATTTCCTTTATTAATCCTACTATACCAGCTATAATTCCTGACGGTATTTATGGAGAAGATTCACGGAAAGCTGTAAGAACTTTTCAGAAAGAATACGGACTTCCTGAAACTGGTGCAGTTGATAAAGATACTTTTGATAAAATTGTCACTGTATATAACACTGATGTGACATCGTATTTTCTTGGCCCAAACAAAATAAAGGTGTTCCCTTCATCAGACTATAAAATTAATTATATGGAAAAAGGAGACTATATATATATTCTGCAGGCAATGATCAATACAATTTCACGATATTACAGCAATATCAATACAATCACTGTTAATGGTGTATATGATACAGAAACAATGGACGAAGTAAAAAAGCTACAGGTTATTGTAGGAAATCCGCCAACCGGAATAATAGATCTTGAGAGCTGGAATGATATTGCTAATCTATATAATATTCATGCCGGCAAATAAAAAAAGTAATACGGATGCGCTGTAAAAAAGGCATCCGTATTTATTATTTCATATTTTATTCTGTAAGAATAAACATAACAGTATCGATTATTTTCTCTTTAATAAATGTATAATCAATTTCATCATCAGGATAGAATGTATATTCATGAACATAATTTTCTATAAGATGATAAGATATTTTAACTCTTTCCTTCAGTTTATCCTGATTGATACCGAATTCAGGTAGTATTTTTACAAAGAAATCCATAGTTTTACAACTTGCAAATACTAATAAATTCTGAATCTCAATATCTGCATTAGATATTGCAACAAGTTCCTTATAAGCTTTTCTGTCCATATTATGATATTCAAGAGTGTATTCCACGAAAAAGTTTACAAGACTTCGCATATCACTCTTATCAAGCAGTTCAAGCTTTTCTAAGGCAGATGTTGAAAACGAGGAAAAACAATCTTCTAAACCCTGAAGAAATATATCTTTTTTATCTTTGAAGTAACGGTATAGTATTCCAGTTGAAACCCCAGCTGCTTTGGCTATTTCAGCTGTGTTTGTATTATAATATCCATTTTTGCAGATTAACTCATATCCTGCTTTCAGGATTCTGTTTTTTTTATCAATAGACCTCTGCTGCTGAGGTGTACTTATTTCACGTTCGACCATTATATCGCATCTCCTATATTTAAGTTACCTATAACTAATTTACCACATTTTTTTACAAAGGTCAATACCTGAAACAAATTTCATGTTCATTAAATAAAAAAACACAGTTTATATCTTTAAAGAAATAAACTGTGTTATAATTAAGTTATTATTCTGCCTCTTCCTCTTCGCAGGCATGTGCTGCTTTAATCATAATAGCACATTCAAGTCTCTTCTTTTGAATCTCGCAGCTTAATTTATGTGGAATATGAATATCATTTGAATAAATATAATTATTCGCATTACATCCGCCGCTGCAATAAAACTTAGCCCAGCATTTTTTACATTCAGGCTTTGAATATATATGTGCGCCGGCAAATTCCTTTTTCATTTCAGTATTGAATGTTCCATCAAAAACATTACCCATTTTAAAGTCAGTAATTCCAACAAACTGATGACAAGGATAAATATCACCCTCAGTAGTTACAGCAACGTACTCGTTACCGCTTGAGCAACCTCTTAATCTCTTAATTGCACAAGGTCCCTGATCAAGATCAAGCATGAAATGGAAGAAGTTGAACTTCTTTCCCTTCTTTTCATTTATAAGCATACGCTGTGCAAGACGTTCGTACTCACTGAAAACTCTTGGAAGGTCTGCTTCTGTGATAGCGTACTTTTCCTTTGAATCGCATACAACAGGCTCAATTGATATCTGATCAAAGCCCTCATCAAAAAGATGGAATACGTCATTTGAGAAGTCAAGGTTATACTTTGTAAACGTTCCCCTTACATAATAACTCTGTTCGCCACGAAGATCCTTAACCTTTTTGAAAGCAGGTAATATCTTATCATAACAGCCTGTACCGTCAACACGTCTTCTCACCCTGTCATTGACTTCCTTACGTCCGTCAATTGAAAGAACGATATTTGACATTTCCTTGTTAAGATACTCCATCTTTTCATCATCAAGAAGAACGCCGTTTGTTGTCATAGTAAATCTAAACTTCTTGTTATACTCTTTTTCTTTTGATCTGCCGTATTCAACCAGCTGTTTTACGACGTCAAAATTCATAAGTGGCTCTCCGCCAAAGAAGTCAACTTCAAGATTTTCTCTGTCACCCGAATTTTCAAGCAGGAAGTCAAGTGCCTTTTTTCCTGTTGTGAAATCCATAATCATTCTTCCGTGACCATAGTCACCTGTGGAAGCAAAACAATATTCACACCTTAAGTTACAGTCCATAGCAACAAGCAGACACATTGCCTTTACAGGAGCAGCAACAGCATACTTTGCGTATTTCTCATAATCATCTTCAGAATACAGAATCTCCTGATTATAAAGTTCCTTAACCTCATTATAGCAGGATTTTATTTCATCCTCTTCATAAAAACGCATAAGCTTTTCTATAACACTTGCTGGGCACTCATCTTCAAACGGTGGCTTTACATTATCAAGCATATCATAGGTAAGTTCGTCAACTACATGCACACCCCCGCTGTTTACATCAAGCACGATGTTATATCCATTAAGCTTATATTTATGTATCATTTTTATACCATCCCTCATTCAATATCTATGCACAAGGCAATTATAGCACATAATCCGACAAAATCAAAAAAGTAAATAAGGGACATTACTGTCCCTTAAAACTTTATCTCTGTAATGAGATTACTTCTCACACTTCTGGTTAGCAACTGTGCATGAAGTTTTGCATGCTGACTGGCATGATGCCTGACATTTGCCACAGCCACCCTTTACAGCAGTTTTTTTGAGATTAGCCATATTAATTGTCTTAATGTGCTTCATTGGTTCTTCTCCTCCAATAAAAATATTAAAATAATTATATCACAAAACATTTCCTATTTCAATAGTAATTTTAACGAATTCTTGTCCTTATATTCACACCTGCCACCCCGCCGATAGCAGAACACACAATTATTATTATTGTTTTGGTAAATAAACCAGCCGCAGAAAAACTTCCCGCAAATATAATCCCAAGAATAAATACAACAATAAAAATAATAGCTCCGCAAATTACCCCTGTCAGAAGTCCGTTTTTACGCCTGCGTTTTGATGCAGTATAACCTGCGGCAAAACAACCGGCACATAGAGACAGCGTTGACATCAAAGTAACAACCCCATCCGGAACATCAAGATTTGCTATAATTGCAGAAAAAACTGATACACAAATAAATACTGCTCCTACACAGGACAGTATGGTTGTTACAGCGAGCATAATACGCTCCTGCCTTTCAGTCTGAGCAACAGTTTTCCGCATAGCAACCCCTCACATTCCAACGTTGTATTAATACAGAAATTCATCCGTTAATTACAACATTTTATTCGGAAAATGAGCAGTATATGCTTTTTAGTCTATCTTTTTCTTTTTGCTAGCAGCAGCCTGTTCAGCGTCGTCATGACTTGTAGCATTTTCTGAAATAGCCCAGATCTTTACTCTGATCTTGTTTTTTTCTCCGCCTGTTTCGATAACAACAGTATCTTCTGCCTTGCGTACAATTATACCTGTTATTCCTCCGATAGTTGTAACTTCGTCACCTATTTGAAGGTTTTCCTTCATGTTCTTTGATTCCTTTTCCTTCTTCTTCTGTGGTCTGATAAGGAAAAAGTAGAAAACAACAAGCATAAGACCTATTGATAAAACCATTGAAAGAACTGATCCTGTTGTGCCTCCGGCAGTTGCAGCATCGCCTGCTGTCTGAGTTGCCAAACCGAAAAATAAAATTGTATTCATTTTTACCTCCTGAAATTTAAATATATGTTAAACCTACACATAAAGCAATTCATGCATTTGTTCAATCACAATAAAACAACTGATTACTATATTATATTAATTCTACCATTTTTTCAAGCTATTTAACAGATTGTTTTCAAATAATATTTTTTGTACCAACTTTACCTTAATTATCCGTATGGATTACCTTTTAAATACCAACTATAGTATGGGTCATCTGTGTTGATATATTCAGTCTGCCAGAACGAATCCGGAACAGGAGTTGTATCAGCAAATGGATTTTCCACAGGAGCAGCTGATTCTGTATATGCAGGCTGTGTCTGCTGTGGAACTTCTGTTTTCTCTGCCACACCTGAACCATCTCCGTATGACGAATATGTACATCTTGAAAAATACCTACTTACACCCTTTGCAATTGCATTAGCTATATTATACTGATGTGATGAATCTGCAAGTGCCATTGCCTCATTATAGTTTGTAACAAATCCTGACTCTATCAGAATTGACGGGAAATCCTGCTGTTGAGTTACAAAGAAGTAGTTGTACTTTGCACCCCTGTTGCAGTCTCCGCCTCCATGAACATTTTCGGACAGATATGAACCAATTGCCGCAGAAACATACTTAGCAAGCGGCTGTGAATACGGCGTGAAGTAATATGCTTCCGCGCCCTTAGCTGATTCGGAAGCTGAATTGCAGTGAACAGAGATAAACAAATCAGGGCTGTACTGCCTTGCAATTGATGCTCTCTGATCGGTTACATAAGTCTGACTTTCAGTTTTAAGTCTTATAACATTTGCACCCTGATCAGATAAAATCTGTTCAAGATATTTTGCAATGGCAAGATTTGCAGACTGTTCTTTAATATGTCCGACAGCACCGGGGTCAAAAGCTGATTTGCCTGTATATCCATGTCCAGGATCTATTACAATAGTTGCTCCGCTTACACTGTTTCTTGGACCATTGAATCTGAAAACAAGATTGCCCTCTGAATCATATGTAGTAGTTACACCTGCAAAGATGCCCTGTTCTCTTAAATTCAACGTAAGCTTTGTCTTAGTCAATCCGTTTGAATCATAGCTATTCCATGTTCCGGAAGTAAATACAGAACTTGATGGGAATGATATATCACCTGCAGATACAGATGTAACATAATCAAACGTGATAACTAGCGAAGTTGCAGTAAAATCAGAAATATAATAACTTCCGTTGTCACCGCCGGAATAATTTACATTATTGAAAGCCATTGCAAAAGGAATTTTCTGTGTAACACCAAGTTTAAGAACAGTATCTGTTCCGTCCTTTGCAACAGACTTTACTGACATTACATTTGTTCCAAGCGGCTTATTTGAAAGAACAGAAACAGCTGACGTTTTTATTCTCTTTCCAGATTGAGTAAGATAATAGCTTGTGCCGCCGTAGGTTACGGTTTTAACACAATAATCAAGAGTTCCGGCAGGCAGTCTTGACATATCAGGAGTAGGTACTGTATCTGTAGTCCTGTAATTGTAAACCATTGTGTTATCGCTGTTTACCATAAGCAGACTTCCGCTGTAATCATTTGCTATTTCAGCAAGAGCATTTACAATAATATTGCTTCCTGTCCTTGATTGTTCTATGTTTGTAGTTTTCGTCGGATATGTACCATAGAATTTTATTGCACCGAGGTCTATATCCTGTCCCCTTTTACCTGACGGAGCAGTATACTGACCGACATATTTTGTATAGTTTGAGTTAGGATCAAGCTCATCTGTAAGTCCGTCAACAGGTTTAAGTGAAATGGACTTACCGTTGATTGAAGCCGTAACAGTTGATCCCTTATAAGCTATTGCGCTGAGTGCGATTGTAGACTGTTCTTCAACACGCATTGTAGAGTCTGACGGTGAAACACTTTTCAGTACATTTACTGTTCTTGTTATTTTATATGTAACAATCTTTGCCTTACTCTGGAAAGTAAAAGTATTTACTCCGACATCAAGTTCCATATTGAAATAGAATCGTCCGGCTTCATTAAGTTTAATCGGTTTACCCTGAAAGTACACAGAGAAATTCGGGTCAAAGGAACCTGCAAAAATAACTGAAGGTTCTTCTGTCTTGAACGTTGTCGAAGTCGGCAATGTCATTTCAAGTTCGTTGTTAAGTCCTTCAAGGTCAACCTGATCATTATAATGCTTTACAAGAACAGTTGTTGACTCAAGAGAATTCTTTTTCAGGCTGTTGTATGAGCTGAATGCACTGCCTTTGTATGAAGTATAATTCTTTGCAGCAATAACCTGTTTTACAAGTTCATCAGGTGAAGACCATCCCTGTGCATCTGTACATATCTTTTCATTTGCATGGTTGACGAACATTGGTATATCCACCGTAGTACAATGCTTGTCCCACCAACCCATTATTTCATTAAAAGGAATAGTGTTATCAGCAATTGAGCCTTTTGCTCTAAGCATAACAAAATCAGCGTATCCCTTTTCAAGATAGCTTACTGTATCTGCATATCCATCGGTAAGTGCTTCGAAGTCAACTGTTGTTTCTGAGCCAATTTCATTTGTAGTATAATTCGCCCATACGTCAATAATTGAAATTCCGACAGGAACAGTATTATTTGTTTTTCTTATTGCATCTGCACAAAGGCTGAAAACATATGCGCCATTATCCAGAAGCCAGTTTTCAAAGCCAATTCCGGAGCCGTTTTTCATATATTCATCATAACTTTGTGTATTTTTTGATGAATAATATCCCTCCAGTATAATGCCGTCAACTGGATATTTAACAGTAAAAGAATGAGCTTTTATTGCAAGATAATCAATTCTTGACTGTAAATCCATATCTTCAAGACTATTCAGAACATTATTGATGTCAAATGTCAGGTACACATAAAAGCCTCTGTTCTTAGCTGCATCAATTGCATACTCAATTACTGAACGCTTTACTGTTTCATTGACATCAGTACTGTAAAACATTGTTCCTTTATAGTCTGTGTTTATAATTATTGTGTTAAGCTTTGTTGCCTCAATCGTATCAAGCATTGATTCTACTTCTGCAGAAATCTTTTCAGGAGTTTTCTCACTGCCGTCCTCATTCGGAACAGCAAAATGAACAGTAGGCGTAATATAAACGCCCCTCATTTCATTTGGAAATGAAAACGCAGGTGTATATTCAGGCTCAACAAAATCAGGAAGGTTTTCATCCCGGTTTATATCATCCTGTTGTATTTCAACATAATTTTCATCTTCAGCGTATGTTATTAAACCAGGTATAATTCCCGTATTTTCAGAAATAAACGGCAGCAACATTATTAATGCCATTACCACGCTTATTACACGCGAGAACTTTCCTTTCATTTTAATGACCATCCTTTCAGGATTCTGAATTTACAAAACCCAAGGCCTTACGACTTTTCAGGTCTCTTGACATTGTTCTTCCACGTTTCTGTTTATTCTATCTCTTTTTTTATATTCTCCAACTCTGCATTTACATGTGCAGATACTGAAGATGCAGGAGTAAATATACTGCCATATCTGAAAACAGCTATACCGCCATAATTATCCAGGCTGTTGCAGGAATTTATCTGTCTTCCGATAATGTCATTATTGTTAATCCATTCATTCTTAGCTGAACCAGCATATGTGTCTGTAACACCAACCTTGTACCCAGCAAGCCCGATAACAAGCTGTACATCTTTGTTTGTTACCATTTTGCTCCACTGATCTATTGTCTTATCAAAAGGCAATGCAGGATTATCAAAACCGAAATAAACCTGAGGCAGGATATAATCACAGTACCCCGTTGATGAACACCATGTTTTTACGTCAGCATACATTGTATCATAGTTATTTTCAAGACTTCCCTGAGGTGAAATACCAAAAACAACAGAAGAACTGCTTGAATGTACGGTATTGTACATATCCTTTACCATTAAATTGATTTTTTGAATTCTCCATTTGCTCAAGGAAAGTGATGTGCCTGATGCCTTGTAGGCTGCAGAGTCAAAGGAAGATGCAGTTGTAGGATAAAAATAGTCATCAATCTGGATTCCGTCTACATCATACTTTGATATTATTTCAGAAATACCATCACAGATATATTTATTGACTTCATCATATGCAGGATTAAGATACCATCTGCCATCTACATATACAATGTATTTACCCTTTGTTTTGCTGCTATTATACCATTTTTTCACCTTATTTGAATTTGACAGTGATTTAATTTGTGTTTCTGTCATTAAACGCATTGGATTAACCCATGCATGGACAGAAATTCCTCTGCTGTGAGCTTCTTTAATCATTATATGTAAAGGATCATATGGAGCCTTTGTTCCCATAGTCCCGTTAAATCTGTCTCCTGACGGAAAAAGTTCTGAGTTATAATATGCGTCACCAAACGCTCTTACGTGTACATATACAGTGTTAAATCCAGCATCCGAAACATTGTCAAAATACTTACGGATACTTGAAGTAAACTGTTTTTCAGATTTGTTTTTCATAATGGAATCGTACTCAAGGTAAGAAATCCATATACCCTTCTGATCGCTATAATTCAAAGCTTTATAATTATTTGAGCCATACACGCTTGAGGCATTACCATTTTGTACAACTATAGACTGCTGAGTAGTTTCAGGCTGTGCTTCTGATGCAGTGGTTTCAGTCTTTGGAATAGTTGTTTCCTTTTCTGAAATAGGTTCGGACACACTTTCCATAGGGCTTTCATGCTGAATTGCCTCTGATTCACTATCAGGTAAAATTGGGTTAGTCTGAATTTCATCAGAAAGTTCCGTTTCACGTATGTTGGTACTGGTTTCATATAAAATTATTTCAGAAACACTAGAATCAGTAACCTTTTCAGTTATTTCTGTACCATTAATGTACTGGTTATTTACATCAGTACAACTGCACAGTAAAGCAAGTGAAAAACATACAGACAACGTTTTAAGCATAGCCAATTTTACCATTATATAATCCTCAATTCCAAAGCAGTAAATAATACTATTATTTCAAAGTAAAAATATATATAATTATATACTAATATGCCATAAAAGTCAATTATAACAAACTTCACCAAAATTCATAATTTATATTCTGAAAAACAATTATACCAGTAAATATACAAAATTGTTAAAATATTATAATAAATATTTGAAGTATTTGTGATTCTTTATAAATGTTTAAAATGTTATTTAATTCTATGACAATACATGCTATAATAATTATATAAAATTTAACCTATCCTTATTTAAGGAGGAAACTATTAAATGATATCTGAAATAAGGCATAACCTTAGAAATAATTATATTAACAGAGTTGTATTAAGAACAATAATTTCAAGCTTGATTATTATTGCTCTTTTTACTCTTATTACATTCTTTCTATTAAATATTTCCCTTGACTTCACAATTAAGGATGAAATGAACTCTTCCGGAAATACGGCTGTAAGTATTACAAACACTTTTATAAATGAAAAAAGTTCTGAACTCAGTTCACTTTCAGAAATTGAATGCGTAAAAGCTTTTTTATCTGATACTGTACTGACAAAAGAAAAAGACATTCAAAAGTCTGTATATTATAATCAACTTATAAACACTCTCCGTTTAATCAAAAATTATGATTCATCCATATTAAATGCATGGGTTGCTTCTGAATCAGCAAAATTCTGTGTTACTGATGAATATTTCATTCCCGCTGGTGAATACAGCATTGACAGTCAGGCATGGAGATCAAAGTTTATCGGTAATACAAGCAATTGGGTTTCAGCTGTAAACGAAAACTCATATACAGGCGAACAATACATATCCTTTGTTACAGCTGTTTTTGACAATCAGAATATCGTTGGTTATTGTGGAATTGATGTAAATGTTACCAGTCTAAAAAACCTGATTAATTCATACAACTTTTCTGATGGAAGCTATATGCTAATTATCAATGATTATGGTGATATTATATATTCACCTGATAACTCAGAATTTATAAATACTTTTGATGTAGAATCATACCCCTTCAAAAGTTTTATTCAGGCTCCTGCAAGTACAACAGGTCTTGAAGAGTTTGTTGTTGAAGATAACATATATTATGTTTTTACAAGTGCAACCAATGCAAGAAACTGGTATACTGTTATGGCTTTTGACTCCCAGATAATAAGTGGCTGGTACTTAAACTCATTACTTCAGCAATATGCTGTTTTTATTTGTATGTTTTTACTTTTGATTCTGATTATTGTTAATATTATCAGAACACAATCACATGAAATCAAGAACATAAGAAATGCAGTTACCCAAGTAAATAACGATAATTTCTCTTTTAGAATAAACTCTGAAGAAGAGGGAGAAATTGCAGATATTTCAAGAGTAATTGATAAAATGTCTGCTGAAATAGAAAAAAGCAGATCTGAAATCAGCAATCATAGAATTCTTGATTCCCTGACACAGATACCAAACCGGATAAGTATGTACAGATCTCTTGATGACATGCTTGAATGCAGAGATGATAACTGCAACAGATTTGCAATGCTGTTTGTTGACCTTGACAACTTCAAGTGGATGAATGAAACACTTGGTCATAAGTTCGGAGACGAGTGCCTCATTAAATTTGCTCAGGAAACTTCTGATACTCTTAAAGGAATAGGCAAGGTATTCCGATTCAGCGGAGATGAATTTGTAATTCTCACTGAATGCGACGATAATCTTGATAAAGTCAACGAAATAATCAATAAAATGAATTCAGCTTTTGACAGCCCGATTGTTATCGGAGAAGATAAAATCTACCTAAGATTTTCTATTGGCGTTGCAGTTTTTCCAGATGATGATACAACTGCCGATCTGCTGCTAAGAGATGCAGATATAGCCCTTCACCGTGCTAAGAAAAGCGGCAAGGACAGAGTTGCTTTCTACAACAATGTCCAGGATGACGATTCCATCAGTTCAGCTGCAATTGCAAATCAACTCAATACTGCTCTTTCCAACAGCGAACTTACTCTCAATTACCAGCCTATTATCAATCTTGAAAACAATGACATACATGGATTTGAGGTTCTTGTAAGATGGCAGAGTGCACAGTTCGGTCTTATTCCACCGTCAGATTTTATTCAAGTTGCAGAAGAAGCAGGAACTATTGTACAGATCGGCACTTGGGTATTTGAAACTGCATGCCGTTTCCTAAAAGGACTGTGCGAAAAGTATAACCGTGATGACTTTATAATGTCCATTAACGTTTCACCAGTACAGCTTAAACGTGATGACTATCTTGAACATGTCAAGAGAATTCTTGAAATAACACAGCTTAACCCTAAAAATATTCAGATAGAAATTACAGAAGGAACTTTGCTTGAATATACAGGCAATGAAGAAAATGTTCTCGACAAAATTCATCAGATGGGTATTGTCCTTGCAATTGATGACTTCGGAACAGGCTATGCTTCAATGAATTATCTGAAGAGTTATCCTTTCTCATGTCTCAAAGTAGATAAGTCTTTTATTGATGAGATTTATAATAATGAAAAGGACTATACAATAACTGATACCATTATTGATCTTGTTCATAATCTTGGAATAAGCACAATAGCGGAAGGCGTTGAAACAGTTGCACAATATAATTTCCTTAGGAAAATGAAATGTGATTATGTACAGGGATTCCTTGTAAGTAAACCTCTTGATGAAGCTGCTACATATGAATTTATAGAGAAATATGACACTCTCAAATCAGATGAATCCATCCTTAGGGAAAATGAAAAAATTCTTGAAAAGGAACGTAAGGAAAAAGAAAAATTAAAACAGGAATATAAATCAAATCAGGTTTCAAAAAGCTCAATAAACCAGCCTGATACTGTTTTAACCCATAATTCAAACTGAACAAATTAACTATGAGGACAACGTAAAAATACTTATGTTGCCCTCATTTTTATATTTCTATTCAAACCTGTCAGAAGTATTTGTATCTGTCTTTAATGGATAAAATGTAGCCTTATTATTGCTGTCTACTGTTCCAAGCAGTATTTCATTTGCAGAGGAATATCCCTGATTATGCAGTTCTTTATTAAGCCAGATTTCATTTTTACCTGAAATTTTCAAGTTTTCATGACATATCTGTCCGTCCATAATAACATTGGTTATGATATACTGCTGCTCAGGTGAGGTGCCTAAATCCTGAGGTGTAGCTGGACGGTTTGCTTCTACTGGTAAAAAACTCATCTTTCCGTTGAACTCAAATATAGCAGTTTGGATCTGACTTAAATCAAAATATCCGGACGTTCTGCAGAAAGTGAGAAAATCACTCAGGTCTATTCTTGCTTTCTTAAGGTTTTCTTTGTAAATAACACCGTTATCCATTATGATAAGAGATCTTCCTGTAAGCATTTTTCTTAATTTTCTAGATTTGTTTGTTGAAATTGTAACTACAAATGCCCAAAATCCAAACATAATCATCGCTGTTATACAATGCTCAGGATTTTCAAGTTCAACTGACAGGTCAGCTGCAATTGAACCTATGGATATACCAATAATATAATCAAACAAACTCAATTGAGAAATCTGTTTATCTCCAAGAATTTTTGTAATAATATAAAGTGTTATCATCGCAACGGTTGACGTTATTATAACTTTTATAATTTCCATTGAATAACTCCCCATAACAACATTTGAAATTTATATATTTTAGTCTGTATGGATTTATGGAATTTATACAATAAAAAAACGTGTAGATCCAAAAAGGATCTACACGTACAACTCCGTATGCAGACCGGAGTGTTTGTCATTTTTCGCAACTAAGCCGATAAGCCGGGTTTTGTCGTGTGCGGAAATCTATCTGGGCGAATCGTTGCCGAAACGCTCTAGCCGTCATTACAATACGCCTGCCGAGCAGACATTGACGCACTGTACCATCAGACGTTGCATCGGGTATGGTTTACATGTCCATACAGTCTCCTGTATGACGGTGAGCTCTTACCTCACCTTTCCACCCTTACCTGAAATAAATCTCAGGCGGTATATCTCTGTTGCACTTGCACTAAGGTCACCCTCGGCTGCTGTTAGCAGCTACCCTGCTCTGTGATGCCCGGACTTTCCTAACTCTGCTCACGCAGCGTTCAACCGCATAGCTTACTTGCAGTTACTATATTAACACTTTTATATTAATTTGTCAATTATTATTTTTTACATAATCAGATCAATTATTAATTGCCATAAACCTGCCGCTTTACAAGCTTTGTCGATTTTATAGCAAAATAGACAGAAATGAGGATAAATTTCTTATATATGCTTGATAAAAAAATTAAACTGTGCTATACTTTATAAGTATGCTAATAGTATAAAATGGATAATTATATATAAAGGTGGAATAAAAATGGGACTCTTGGACGGACTGTTCGGAAATTACAGCAAGCGTGAGCTTAAAAAGATTGATCCAATAAAACAAAGTGTTATTAATCTTGAAGATGATTATGCTGCTATGTCAGAGGAAACTCTTAAAAATCAGACAGCAGTTTTAAAGAAAAGACTTGCAGATGGTGAAACTCTTGATGACATACTTCCTGAAGCTCTTGCAACAGTAAGAGAAGCTGCATGGAGAGTACTTGGAAAAAAACCATTCCCTGTTCAGCTCATCGGTGCAATCGTTCTCCATCAGGGACGTATTGCTGAAATGAGAACAGGTGAAGGTAAAACTCTTGTTGCATGCTGTGCATCATATCTTAATGCTCTTGACGGCGGCGGAGTTCACGTCGTAACTGTAAACGACTACCTCGCAAAGTTTCAGTCAGAAGAAATGGGCAAGGTTTATAGATATCTTGGTCTAACAATAGGCTGTATCCTTCACGACATGAACAATGATGAAAGACGTGAAGCATATAACTGTGATATCACATATGGTACAAACAATGAATTTGGTTTTGACTATCTGCGTGATAACATGGTAATCTATGCAAAGGAAAAAGTTCAGCGCGGACATCATTATGCTATCGTTGACGAAGTTGACTCAATACTTATAGATGAAGCAAGAACACCTCTTATTATTTCCGGACGTGGAGATAAATCAACAGAACTTTATACTCAGGCAGATAAATTTGCAAAAACACTTAAGCCTTATATTGTTGTTGAAATGGATAACAAACTTGATCAGGAAGATGTTTCTGAAAACAGCGATTACATCATCGATGAAAAGGCTAAAACTGCTACAATTACAAGACAGGGTGTTAAAAAGGCTGAAAAACACTTTAATGTTACAAACCTTTATGATGCTGATAACTCAACTCTTCTCCACCATATCAACCAGGCTATCAAAGCTAACGGTGTTATGAAGCTTGATATTGACTATGTTGTAAATGACGGAGAAGTTATCATCGTTGATGAATTTACAGGCCGTCTTATGATGGGCAGACGTTACAACGACGGTCTTCATCAGGCTATTGAAGCAAAGGAAGGAGTAAAGGTTGCTCACGAGTCAAAAACTCTTGCAAGCATCACTTTCCAGAACTACTTCCGTCTTTACAGCAAACTCTCAGGTATGACCGGTACTGCTATGACAGAAGAAGACGAATTCAGAGAAATCTACAAACTTGACGTTATTGAAATACCTACAAACCGTCCTATCAAGAGAAATGACCACCCTGACGTTGTCTATAAGACAGAACTTGGAAAATTCAAGTGCGTTATTGATAAGATTGTTGAATGTCACGAAAAGGGCCAGCCTGTCCTTGTCGGTACAATTTCAATAGAAAAATCAGAAATTCTTTCTAAGATGCTTTCAAAGAAGGGTATTAAGCACGAAGTCCTCAATGCAAAGCAGCATGCTAAGGAAGCTGAAATTGTTGCTCAGGCTGGTAAATACGGTGCTGTAACAATTGCTACTAACATGGCTGGACGTGGTACGGATATTATCCTCGGCGGTAATGCTGAATACAAAGCTAAGGCAGAAATGAAAAAGCTTGGCATTGAAGAAGATCTTATTAATGAAGCTATCAGCTTTGCTGAAACTGATGATCAGGCTATTCTTGATGCAAGAGCTAAGTACAGAGAGCTTTATGAAAAATATAATGAAGAAGTAAAGGCAAAGGCTGATAAGGTAAGAGAAGCAGGCGGCTTGTTTATTATCGGTACTGAGCGCCACGAATCAAGACGTATTGATAATCAGCTCAGAGGACGTGCAGGACGTCAGGGTGACGAAGGCGAAAGCCAGTTCTTCCTTTCTCTTGACGATGACCTTATGCGTTTGTTCGGCGGTGACAGACTTACAGGCATGATGAATACACTCAACGTTGAAGAAACAATGCCTATAGAATCAAGAATGCTCACTTCTGTTATTGCATCATCACAGAAGAAGGTTGAAGGACGTAACTTTGGAATCAGAAAGAACGTTCTTAACTATGATGACGTTATGTCAACACAGCGTACAATTATTTATGGCCAGCGTGAAAAGGTTCTTAACGGCGAAGATATTCACGAATATATTATCAAGATGATAAAGGAAATGATCTCTGATGGCGTAAATGCATATCTACTTGATGACGGCGCTCATGATGACTGGAATCTTGATGGTCTGCGTGAACACTTTATGGGTCTGTTTACAGTGAAGAGCGATTTCAGATATACAACTGAAGAACTTTCTGATATGACCAAGGATAAGATTATTGAAACACTCACCCAGCGTGCACTTGAATTCTATGCGAAACGTGAAAAGGATCTTGGTGAAGAAGTACTCAGAGAACTTGAAAGAGTTGTTCTCCTTAAGGTTGTTGACGTTAAGTGGATGGCTCATATCGACGATATGGATGAACTTAGAAAGGGTATTGGACTCAGATCATACGGTCAGAAGAACCCTGTTGTTGAATACCGTTACGAAGGCTTTGAGATGTTCGACGCTATGATTGAATCCATTCGTGAAGAAACAATCAGACTTCTCTTCACAATCCAGATGAAGAAGGATGAAGAAGCTCCTAAGAGAGAACGTGTAATGCAGCCTATGGATACAGGCAATGATGGAAGCGTTGAAAAACAGCCTATCAGAAAAGGCAAGAAAATCGGAAGAAACGATCCATGTCCTTGCGGAAGCGGCAAAAAGTACAAAAACTGCTGCGGACTTGACCTGAAGTAAATTCAGTTGAAATAACATTTTGAAAGGAGATATGCTGCCGCACCGGCAGCATGGCGTAATTATGGCTGAAATAAAAGCATTCAATGGCATGAGATATGATACCTCCAAAGGAGGAAATCTCAATTCGCTTGTATGTCCTCCATATGATATTATATCTGATAAACAGAGGGAAGATTATATTAAGAACAATGAATACAATATTATCAGACTTGAGCTTCCTAAAGGTGGCGACACACGTTATGCAGAAGCAGGAAAAACGCTTGAAAACTGGCTTGGCAGCGGCGTTCTCCGTCAGGATGATAAGAGTTCAATTTATGTTTATGAAATGGAGTTTACTGCTAACGGAGCAAGACAGGCTGTAAAGGGTTTTGTTTCACTTGTAAAGCTTGAAGATTTTTCAAAAGGAATTGTTCTCCCTCATGAAGAAACCCTTTCAAAAGCCAAGGCAGACAGATTCAATCTCATGAGCGAAACTTACTGTAATTTCAGCCAGATTTACTCACTCTATATGGATGAGGATGGGGCAGCTTACAATACAATCAACTCATGTTCCTCATGTGAACCTGATATGAAGGTTACTGATCCTGACGGAACAGTTCATAAGATGTGGTGTGTAACAGATGAAGTTGTCATCAGCAAACTTGAACGTATATTTGCTGACAAAAAGCTGTATATTGCCGATGGTCATCACCGTTACGAAACTGCACTTAACTTCCACCGTCACCTTGTTGAAGAAGGTAAGGCACAGGACGGAGACCTAAGCTCATACATCTCCATGATGCTTGTAAACATGGAAAACGAGGGTCTTGTTGTATTCCCAACACACAGAATTGTAAAAGATCTCAATAATTTTGACGCAGATGTACTTATTGAAAAGTGCAGAGCATATTTTGATATTGCAGAGGCTCCTTCACAGGAAAGAATGCAGGCATCACTCAATGAGCTTTACAAGAATGGAAAAAAAGCATTTGCACTTTATACAGGCAAGGGAAAATGCATAGTTATGATTCTTAAAAATGAAATGGCTGTAAAAGAATTTTTACCTGACAAATCAGATGCTTACTGTGGACTGGATGTTTCTGTTCTTCACACACTTGTACTTGAAAGGATTCTAGGTATAGACAAGGAAAACATGGCAAATCAGATTAATCTTACTTATACCCGTTCACTGGATGAGGCACTTGAGGCAGTTGATTTCGGAAATGCAAACTGCTCATTCATTCTCAATCCTACAAGAGTTGAAGAAATTCGAGACGTTGCTCTTGCATCAGAAAAAATGCCTCAAAAATCTACTTATTTTTATCCAAAGCTTATTACAGGAATGGTAATGAACAAGTTTGCTGACAGATAATTTTATGTTATCGAGTTAGATTGACATTAATTGAAAGTGGTGACTTTATGGCTCTTATAAATATGACAGAAATTATTGTACGTCAGAGACTTGATGAATTGCTGAAAAGCTATAACTGTTGCAAGTGTGAAAAATGCTATGATGATATGCTTGCATTTACACTTAACGAATTGAAACCACAGTATGTTAATTCACATAAGGGAGAGCTATTTACCAAACTTAACAACTCGAAATATCAGAATACCGTTGATATTGAAATTGCAATAATCAAGGCAATAAGCACTGTAAGTGCAGATCCCCATCACTGATTATACTAAAAAACGTCTTTCGCAATGAAAGACGTTTTTCTTATTTTTTTATATCAAACCAGAATGTACTTCCTTTTCCAAGTTCTGATTTTACGCCAAATTGATAATTGTGCTTTTCAAGAATCTGCTTTACAATTGAAAGGCCAAGTCCTGTTCCGACAACTTCACGCATACTCTTCTCAGCTCGATAATATCTGTCAAATATTAATGGCAGCAGTTCAGGCTCAATGCCCTTACCCGTATCCGTAATTTCAATCTTTACAACATTTTTCTGGTTAATCTGATTTATATAGATTGTTTTGTCATAACCGGAGTAGTTTATTGCATTGTTAATAAGATTATATATAACCTGTTCAATCTTGATCTGATCAGCTGTGACATCTGTCCGCTTGTCAATATTCAGAATGAATTTATATCCCTTCTGTTCTGAAATTAGCTTATATCTGTCAAGAATTGAAGAAAGTGTATCAGAGATACAGAAGTCTCTCTTTTCAATATCCATAGAATCACTCTCAAGTTTTGAGAGATCAAGTATGTCACTTACAAGTGCAGCCAGTCTGTCACTCTCCTCAATAATTATACCGACATGCTCATTACGCTTCTGTGGATTATCACCGGATAAATCACGGACCATTTCTGCATAAGCTTTAACCATTGTCAGTGGTGTCCTTAGGTCATGCGAAATATTCGCTATAAGGTCTTTTCTAAGTGTATCTACCTTTGACATTTCACTGCTTGCATAGTTTAAAGCTTCGGCAAGCGTTTCAGTTTCACTGTATCCACGCCCGTCAAACTTTGCAGAATAGTCCATCTGCGCTAATTTTTTAGCGGAACGTGTAATTCTTGCAATAGGAGTTGCAAGCAACTTTGACAGGAAAAATGAAATGCCTAATCCAAGAACAAGCAAAAGAATACTGATAAACTGAATCTGAGTTTTGATGATATCAGTTGTGGAATCAAGGGGTTCAAGTGACGTATTGAGATATACATACAGTACTTGACCGCTCTCTGTTTTAACCTGCATTACAAACAACAGCATATTGTTATTGAATCTCGGGTTTGAAGTTTCAACATAATAAATTCCGTTTGAGCTTTGCTGAACCTTTTCTCTGTACTTATAAAGATTTAAGCTTTGTACACCATGAATAAGGCAATTTCCTGCCATCATATCATATGAATAAATTGGAAAACCATAGCTGTTTTCAATATAAACGCACATGTCATTAGCATAGGCAATATTGTCAAGTTCTTCTATATCCTCCCCGGTTATAGATTCATTGTTCAGACATTTTACAATATAGTTTGCAAGTTCAAGTATGTTACTTGTTTTCATGTTTTTATAGTTGCTTTCCAATGAAACAACAAAAGAAAACCATAGCAGAATCAGAATACTTGAAATAAATATTGCAAAATAAAGCCATATTGTCGATCTGAGACTTATATTACCCCTGTGATTCTCAGTTTGCTTCAAATTTGTACCCCATTCCTCGTAAGGTTACAACAAATTTCCTGTACTGTCCGAGTGAATTTCTCAGCATCTTTATATGTGTGTCGACAGTACGGTCATCACCATAGAAGTCGTACCCCCAGACCTCTTCAAGAAGTTTTTCCCTGGACAAGGCAATGCCCTTATTCTTAACAAGGAAGAATAACAGATCATACTCCTTTGGAGTAAGTGATGCAGGCTTTCCGTCAACTATAACTTCCCTGCCTGTAACATTTATTGTGAGCCCCTCAAAGCAGAGCTTATCCATTTTATTTTCCTGTGCTGTAGAACGCTTAATAATTGCTCTCATCCTTGCAAGAAGTTCCTTTGGAGAAAATGGCTTGACAACATAGTCATCGACGCCTATTTCAAAACCGAAAAGCTTATCATATTCTTCGCCTCTTGCCGAAAGCATTATCACGGGAATTTTTTTAGTTTTATGAATTTCCTTGACAGCAGAATAACCGTCAAGTTTTGGCATCATTACATCCATTATAATTATATCAAAATCATGATTCCTACATATCTCAACAGCCTGCATTCCGTCCTCAGCCTCAGCGGTTTCATAACCATCAAACTCCGCATACTCCTTGACAACATTACGAATCATCTTTTCATCGTCAACAATTAAAATCTTCGGCATCTACTATCCTCATTTCCTAATCATTTTATTTCAGTAAATATTTTATCATGCAATTGTGTATAACGTATGAAATATCTAATCATATTTATCAATAAATTATAAATATTATTGACAAAATCATTATTAACATATATAATTAATTTGTATATATGTTATAATTTTTTTAACCGGGGGTGACATTGTGAAGAATAACAATACACTATTTGTTGCTATTTCTTTTTACCTTATTACAACATTAATAGCACTAAATTTAATATTATGGCGTCCTGAAAATGCCAATATACTTATTTTAGCATACCTTATTGTTGAGTTTGTGTCAACCATAAGTTATGTAATCGCTATAAAATATATTAATGCAAATCAGCAACGACACGAAAAAGAATCTCTATCCAAAATTATGACAAGCATAAATGCCATGGTTATTCTATGGGATGCTGATTTTGATTATGTAAACGTAAACGATGAATTTATAAAGACTATGGGATATACGGCTGAGGAACTTTTGGATAAAGCAACATTAAGAAAAGTTCTTCCGCCTGATGCTTTCTGTGAAAATCTGCAGGCTATTATCAACTGTAAAGATGAAGAATTCAATGCAATTGCCAAAAGCGGTGAACACGTCTGCACAGTTTGGAATACTTCTATTATGAGCTGTACTACATTTAAAAAACAAAAAAAATACCTGATGATGTCTATTGGATTTGATCTTACAGAAACACTTGAAATGAAGCAGTCATTAATGAAATATGCCAATGACCTTGCTGATACAGAAAATAAATACGCACTTTCTATGGAACTTTCTGAAGTTGGTCTTATTCTTAAGGAGGCTTATTCCACGCAACTTTACCTCTCTGAACAGCTCCAGAATATGTTTGGGGTGAACAAGCAGTATCTCTCATACAATGAATTTAAGAAGTTAATTCATCCAAATGACCTTGTTGCGGTTGATTCACTTATCAGCACTCTTGTTATAAGTTACACAGACTCTAATACTATTCACAGTCTTGATTTTAGAGCTATGTGCTATGATAAAACATATCATTGGTATCAGTTCAGATATAAAGTATCACCAAGTAAGGATCTTCTTGAGGCTAGCATAGGCGGGTCTATCATTGATATAACCAAAGATAAGGAAAAAGACAGCATTATTGAAAAAATGGCATACATTGACGAGGTTACTGAAATTTATAACAGAAATAAGTTTATGCAGATTGGTCAGGAAACCTTTGAATGTTCATTGAACTGTACAATAGATTACTGGGTAATTGTTTTCGATATTGACAGTTTTCACCTTATAAATGATACTTGTGGTTACCTCGCAGGAAACAAACTTCTCCATGAGTTTGCTACAGTTATAACTGCTTTGCTAAAAGATTTCGGATTCGGAGCAAGAATTGGCGGGGACAACTTTGCACTTCTTACCCGTGATACCGGAGATGATGAACTTCCGATCAAGCTTATAAAGGAAATTCAGAATGGGCTTGCAAATATTTCGGAAAAGTCTTTTTCAACACAGACTATAACTTGTTCTGCTGGTTATTGCAAGATGTCTGACGGCGGTGACGATTTCACTCATATCCTTGACCATGCAGAGTTCTCGTTAAGCCTTTCAAACGGTGCAAGAGGCTCAATTATCAGATATGATAATAAAATTCATGACAAAATTATTGAAAGCACAACTATTGAAAAAGAACTTGCGCTTGCCATTGAAAATAAAGAGCTTGTATTATATTATCAACCAAAGATTAACTTAACAAACGGTGATTTAATTGGCATGGAAGCACTTATCAGATGGATAAAGCCTGACGGAACTATCATCCCACCAAACGAATTTATTCCTGTTGCTGAAAACTCAATGCTCATTACTAAAATCAGTGACTTCGTTCTTTATGAAGCATGTAGTCAGAATAAGTACTGGCAGGACAGAGGGTATGATCCTGTAACTGTTTCTATAAATCTTACTGCAGTTGACTTTTATCAGACTGATGTACGGGATTCAATTCAAAAAGCTCTTACTAAAACAGGATTAGAGGCAAAGTGGCTTGATGTTGAGCTTACAGAAAGCCTTGCACTTAAGGATATTGACCATGCAATTTCTCAAATGCGTGAGCTTAAAGAGCTTGGCGTAAAGCTTTCCATGGATGATTTCGGAACAGGATATTCCTCATTGAGTTATATTCAGGTTCTTCCAATTACGGTTCTAAAGCTTGATAGATCATTTATAATGTACCTTGAAGATGATGAAATTTCGCGGGAGATTGTTTCTGCAGTTATCAGAATAGCAAAATCAAAGAAAATAGAAACAATTGCAGAAGGAATTGAAACTGAAAAGCAAGCAGAGATTCTTAAGGAGTCAGGGTGTGATCATGCACAGGGTTACTTCTTCGGAAGACCTATGCCTGCTGATAAATTTGAAGATTTCATGCGAGATCATCAAAAGGTAAATGTATAAATAATTATACATTCTTGATTATAGAGGAGCGTTTTACGCATTGTATACATAAAATGGGCGGATTATTTCTGCCCATTTTTTCTATAACGTGACTTAACATTTGTTAAAATGCACAAACTATATATAGAAAACAGGAGGTTATCATGAAGCGATTTTAATACCCTTCTGTATAAACAACACTATAATTTTTCTGCTTTGTGGAAGGCTGAAATAATCAGAATGGATTTCTTACATGTGGTGGTAACGTCCATTTTTTAGTGCAACAATCTAAAGGTATAATTACCACTGTCAGATATTGAAGAGAAAACAAAGTTTATTGAACCACACAATCAGCTTAATTCTACCTTGATTTTTCTTTCGGAGACTGACTTTAACGGGAATTTCTTAAAGAGATTTGATGTAATATTATTAATTTATATTAGAAATTTATATTCAAATTATATATAAATGAGAAATATTGAAAAATGCTTATAATATTTAGAAAAAAGCTTTTATTTTGGGACGCAATATGTTATAATTATTTTGTTATGACAAAAACATTTTTTGTTTATGTTTATACTTATTAAATGTTTAGAATTTTAATTAACTATACAGATTTCTGTATTTATATATAGGAGCGATTATTTTTGGAAAAGTTCATAATCAAGGGTGGACGCAGATTAAGCGGAGAAGTTGAAATCAGCGGAGCCAAAAATGCAGCAGTTGCAATTATTCCAGCAGTTATTCTTGCTGATGGTCCATGTGTTTTAGAAAATGTACCTAATATCAGCGATGTATCCATAAGCCTTCGTATTTTATATGAGATGGGCGCAGATGTCCAGATGATTTCAAAAAATACCGTTAAAATTGATGCTACAGGCATTACTGAACCAATCGTTCCTTATGAAATGGCTAAACATATGAGAGCCTCTTATTACTTTCTCGGTACATTACTGGGCAAGTTTAAAAGAGCGCGTGTTTCCATGCCGGGTGGATGCTATCTGGGTGACAGACCTATTGATCAGCATTTAAAGGCATTTACATCTCTTGGCGCAACTTGCAGCCTTGATCATGGCATGATTGATATTCAGTCAGACATGCTCCTCGGCTCTCAGGTGTACTTTGACATGGTAACTGTCGGAGCAACCATTAATACAATCCTTGCGGCTGTAAAGGCAACAGGACTCACAATAATTGAAAACGCTGCAAAGGAACCACACATTGTTGACCTTGCAAACTTTCTCAATTCCATGGGTGCTGATATTATGGGTGCTGGTACTGACGTTATCAAAATCAGAGGTGTCAAGAGCCTTAGGGGTACAACATATGCAATTATTCCAGATCAGATTGAAGCAGGGACATATATGGTAGCTGCTGCTGCAACAGGCGGAAATGTTGTTATCAAGAATGTCATTCCAAAGCACCTTGAGAGCATTACTGCCAAGCTTGATAAAATCGGCGTAAACATTGAGGAATTTGATGACAGCGTCCGAGTTTCTGTTGATGGTCCTCTTGTTAAGACAAGTATTAAGACTATGCCTCATCCTGGTTTTCCTACTGATATGCAGCCACAGATTTCTGCCCTACTTTGCCTTTGTGAAGGCACAAGTATTGTAACAGAAGGAATTTTTGATAACCGTTTCAGATATGTCGACGAACTCAGAAGAATGGGTGCTGATATTTCTGTTGATGGAAAAGTTGCTGTTATTGAAGGTGTTGGACAGCTTATGGGTGCACCTGTTACTGCACCTGATTTAAGAGCTGGTGCTGCACTAGTTATTGCAGGTCTTTCTGCAAAGGGTGTTACAGAAATAGAAGACATTTATCATATCGAACGTGGATATGAAGATATTGTTGAAAAGCTAAAAGGACTTGGGGCAGATATTTGTAAAAAAACAGTTCCTGGTTCTTCGATACGAAAAGCAGTTGGATAATAAAAATAGAAAACCGCCTGAAATCAGGCGGTTTATTTTTTTGCGAAATGTCATTATTCACTGACTGTTCTTGTCAGCCATATATATGCAATATCAAGAGCTTCGTATAAACTGGATTTTTCACTGGTTTTAACAATAGCTTCATTTGGCTTAAGCTTTTCATCTGTTGCCATCTGATATATCTTTACTTTGCTTGCAACATCCATTGAACCAACTTTAGTTTTTTCAAGAATCTGCATCATAACTACATAATTATCTGACATATTTCCGTAATATATCGTATCCTTGTTTCTTACAAGCGGATAGCCCTTATACATGAAAAAATCCGTTTTCTTTGCTTTCTTTTCGCTTACTGCTGTTTCGATCATTTAGTATCCTCCTTATGTAATTGCTGCCTCTACTCATTACAATATATTATATCATATATTAGTTATAAAATGCAAGTCTCACTAAAATATATTATAAAAAATAAAGGAATACTGTTGCAGTTGCACATAAATTCAAAAGAACTTATCTCTCTGCAACAGTATTTATTTTATCACAACTATTTCAAGAAATGTGTAAAAATCAGTCGCTTACATTTTTTTAATATGATGTCACTATGTTCTGTCCGTCTCTAACCAACTCAAGATTTTCTTTTAACCTGTCAACAAAAGCGGTTTTACATTTGAAGCTTACCTTGCCGTTAATCTTAACAATTGTTTTTCTGTTTCCTGATGGTATGAATTCAATAGTATCTGTTCCTGCTACGGATTTTACAGTCATAATGAAATCTGCCTTAGCATTGGTATCTTCAGTGTAAACCTCTTCAGCATTTCCACTGATTATAAATTTATAAAAATTCTTGAACAATGCTGAATCCATGTCTTTTCCATCAAGCTTTGCTTTAAGATTTTCTTCTGAATCACCTGTAACAGTTATTTTAGTAATTTTATTACCATCATCAAAATCAATAGATGAAACAGTGCTTATGTCATTATTTGTAAGCTTCTTTATAATGATATCAACAGGCTTTACAGTTGCCCATGGGAGAGAATCGTTGTTGAATACATACACAACATCAATTCCTTTAACATAGCAATACCTGCCTGATATACCCTCTGACTCATTTGTGTATTCATTTCCGATTATCATCGCAAAATCGCCTGTAGGTATGTCCATCGTAACCTTTGCAAAAGGATCAGTCAAGCCATATTCAGCAAGCTGTTCATCATTAGGAGCAACAGCAGCAACCTTTGCAGCTGTCAATCCGAAAACATCCTCTGTAACCTTACGGCAGGTTCTTGAATCAAGGTTTACCTTAATTGGCTCAATCATTTTATATGCAACAACATTTGTAACTGTCATGTCTGTATCAGCTTTTCTGTCATCATACTCAATTACCATATTGGAATCAAGATCTTTTCTTTCAATGGTGATCTTGTTTATCTTCTTATAATTGGTAGTGTCATTTTTATCTGACGGCTGGTACTGGGTATATACTGTATCCTCAAAACAAACAGTCTTGTCTGCAAGGTATAATTGAAAAGCATCATCATTGATTGTATATACAGTTTTTTCACCCTTGAATGCAAAATATGATTTACCTTCAGTTGGTGTCTCATTACCGATAATAAATTCTTTGACGTCTTCGCCGTCTTTACCAAATGAAGCTGATACTGTTGCTCTTGGTTTATCAAGACCATACTTTGAAAATTCCTCTGCATTTTCTAAAACGGTCTGCTGAACCGTTATTGATGCGGCATTTTCAAGCATCTGCTGAATTCTATAACTGTCAAGAGGAATATATGCATAATCTAAAATAATATAAAGTCCATCAGATAACTTCTCAATCTTATATGATCCGTATTCATTTTCTATGGAAAGTGTAACTATGTCCTGAGGGTTCTTGTCATAAATAAGTGAGGACATCTGCTGTGATGCATCAGAACCTGCATCCTGTTTTTCTTCTTCAGAAGGTAAAAGCATTACCCAGATAAGAACTCCCACAAGTGCAAGCAGCACAATAGCTCCGGCTATAATACCTTTTAACCTTGAACTCATCAGCTACGTCTCCTTTTCAGCCATACTGCAATACCTGCAATAATAACAGCACCAGGGATTATGAAAATAAATACTACCTTACAAGCATTATATGTTTTAAGATCAATATCAAATCTTTCTGTTCCGAAATCCTTAGGCACAATTGTAATTCCCGCTGCCTTTCCAGTAATGTTATTAACGGATGAAATAAAGAACTCACCGTTATTATAAAATGTTGCATCTGTATAGTAAGTATCAAACAGATATGATGAACCTACTGCAAGTATAGTGCTCTTTGTTGTTCCATCAGCTGATACCTTTTCAGATGAAGTTATTACGTTCTGAACACTTGTTGCTGGCATATCCTTGTTTCCTTCCTGGAATTCCTGGTAAAGTTCCTGTGTAAGAACATAAGAGGAATCAGCAGTACAGAGAATAGGCATAGTAGTAACCTTGCCTGATGTTGCAAAAGTAAGGTTTATCGGACGTGCGTAGTAAGCAATAGCAGGTAGCTGCTTGTTTACAACGTTCTGAGCAAAAGTATCATAAACAGTATCAGGAATATATGTTTTAACTTGATAAGGCTTGTCAACAACCTTGTCCTGTTGTGTTTCAAAGATAACACCATCACCAAAATCTATTCCCCATTCAGAAAGGAGTGCATCAATATTTGGTGTTGTATTCTGATTATAGTCAGCAATATACATTAGGTTCTTGCCATATTTGCCGTCATTTTCAAGGTATTCATATATTCTCTTAACAAGAGTCTCAGGGAAGTCATTCAAAGGAGCATTTATTACAACAATTGCAGCATCCTCAGGAATAGGATCGTTAAGAGGATTGATTGTTACAACCTCATATCCATTTCTGTCAAGCATTGTGGTAATGTTAGTATTATCTGGTCCTGCAACCTGAACATCAAAAACAACTGCCTTCATAGGAGATGGATCAGTTACATACATAATTGCAGATGTAATTACCTGTTCTGCCTTTGAAGATGTGATTTTCTGCTGATAAGTGTTATAGTCGACTTCAATATTATAAAGATCCTGAATTGAGAAAACTTTCATTCTGTCGCCATGTCTTACAATTATACTGTATTCGCTGATCTGACCACTGTAAATTGTCTTAAACTGCTCGATGTAAGTAGGGTCCTTTGTCTTATCCACAAACTTAAGTGTTACCTTGTCTGAGTTTGCGACATACTTCTTAAGCACCTCATATGCCTGCTTATAATAAACATAGTCTGAATTTTTAAAAACATACTCATCTGACATTGCTATTATTTCAATATCATCATCCTCACCGAGTGTATTAAGGTAGTCTATTGAATCCTGAGAAATCTGGAATATCTGATTTTGTGTTAAGTCAATCTTCATGTTAACCTTATCAGCTGCAATTTCAAGAATAACGTTTAAGACTACAATAATTGCAATAACTACAACTGTAATTATAGTAGCAAGAGAACCATACTTGAACTTTTTCTTGTTAAAATTTATCTTTCCCATTTTATTCCCCTCCCCTAATCAAGCCCAACGGCGCTTTTCAAGCACCCTGATGGTCAGGAAATTAAATAATACAATAACACTTATAAAGAATACTATACTCGTTATATCAAGAATTCCTGTTGATACTTCAGTAAATCTTGTATAGAAGCTTAACCTGTTCAATATGTTTGATATAAATTCATTTTTAAGATTTGATGAAAGAGTATCAATCAAATAGAAGAAGAATATTACAATAAAACTGAGTATTGCTGCAACAACCTGATTTTCTGTTGTTGAAGAAATAAATATACCTATTGCAATAAAGCTTGTTCCGAGAAGAAACAGTGCGATAAAGCTGCCGACTGTTGATGCAATTTCAACTGAACCTGCAATACCCTTGAGTGTCAGAGAAAATACTACATAAATAAGCATACCGAGAATAAATAATGTTGTAGCGGCAAAAAACTTACCAAGTACTATTTCGTAAAGATTTACAGGGGCTGTGAGCAATCCTTGTTCTGTTTTCTGCTTTTTCTCTTCCGTAAACAATCTCATTGTTAGAAGAGGAAGAAGAATCATCATAATAAAAAATACAATTGTAAAAACGGTGCTGAGGTTAGTTGTGGCACCGTAAATGTTAACACCTACAAAATAATAACCTGTGAAAAGGTAAAATACTGCAAGAAAAACATATGCAATAGGTGATGTGAAATACGTTTTGATTTCTTTTCTGAATATAGCACCCATTACTCTTCACCCCCGTCTGATTCTGCTTCATCAGCTTTATTATGGCTGTCAGCTTTTTTATCCTCTGGCTTTTTATTTTCGGATTTCTTTTTTGTTGATATATTTACGGTATCACCCATAATAATCTTAAGGAAGATGTCTTCAAGAGTAACTTCATCAGCCTTGAGTCCCAGGATTATCCACTTCCTGTCAACAACTCTCTTGAATATTTCACTTCTTATGTCTGTATTTTCCTTGACTTCAATTTCATAATCAAATATACCAGGCTCACGTTCCATATCTCCGACAACTTTGATTACGCCAGGAATTGTCTTTATAACCTTAAGAATTTCCTCCTTAGGACCATCAATTCTTGCAACAAGCTTATAGTCAGCAGAAATATCGTTTGTAAGATGTTCTGTTGTATCATCAGCAGCAATCTTGCCCCTGTTTATAATAACGACTCTGTCACAGACAGCCTGAATTTCAGGCAGTATATGAGAGGAGAGAATTACTGTGTGTTTCTTGCCCAGCTTCTTGATAAGTGAACGGATTTCAAGAATCTGCTTAGGGTCAAGACCTACTGTTGGCTCGTCAAGAATAAGTATCGGAGGATTGTTTATCAAAGCCTGCGCAAGACCAACTCTTTGTCTGTAACCCTTTGAAAGATTTCTTATCATACGGTCATAAACATCAGTGATCTTAACAAGCTTGCATATTTCTTCAATGTGTTGTTTCCTTGGGAGCTTGCACTTTTTCAGTTCAAACACAAAGTTAAGATATTCCTTAACAGTCATATCCTGATAAACAGGTGGCTGCTCTGGAAGATATCCTATATTTTTCTTTGCTTTTGTTGGCTCGTCAAGAATATCTACACCATTGATAAGTACCTTTCCGTCAGTTGACGAAATATATCCGGTAAGAATATTCATAGTTGTTGATTTTCCAGCGCCGTTAGGGCCCAGGAAACCAAGAATTTCTCCGTCCTGAACGGTAAAGGAAATGTTGTCCAGTGCCTTTTTCTGACCATACTGCTTGGTAAGGTTTTTTACCTCAATCATTGCACGACCATCCTTCCATTTTATTAAACATACCGGTTTCTCCGGCAAAAAATGAACAAACATCAATTTCTATATATGATAACATACTTAGAAATTTAAAATTCTTTACACACCTCAGCTATATTACCAGCCTAATGTGTAAATTATGTGATGAAATTAAGACAATTTTTGTATAGATTTCTGTACTCGTTCAATTGTAATTTCCTTACCAAGAACAGCAGCAAGCTCAACTCCTCCACCTGGAGTCATAGCCTTGCCCGAAAGAGCAACTCTAAGCGGAAGGAGCAACCACCCGTTCTTTACTCCCTGCTTTTCAATTTCTGCAAACAAAGCTGAATGAATAGATTCTTCATTCCAGTCTGAAACACTTTCAAGGACAGACAGAGACATTTTCAATGCATCCAATGAAGATTCCGGAGTTGTTTTCATCTTTTTGTTGAAGTAGAGATCGTTGCTGTACTCAGGTACTTCATCAATGAAGTCAACCTTTTCAGGAATATCAGTAAACAGTTCTGCTCTTGGCTGAAGTGTATTTACAAGTACATCAAAGTCTATATCGTCACGCTTTACTGTCTGCCTGATATATGGCATTGCAGCAGCTTTAAATTCATCATGTGACATACGTCTGATATATTCAGCATTTATAGCCTTCATCTTTACAGGGTCAAATATTGCAGGGGACTTTGAAAGTCCTGAAATATCAAACTCATCAACAAGTTCTTCAAGTGAAAATATCTCATTTTCACCCTTTGGCGCCCATCCGAGAAGTGCAATGTAGTTCATGATTGCAGGAATTGTATATCCTCTTTCAACAAAATCGCCGAAGTATGCATCACCGTCACGCTTTGAAAGTTTGTGCTGTGCATCTCTCATAATATGTTCAACATGGATATAGCAAGGTACTTCCCAGCCAAATGCCTCATAAAGAAGATTGTACTTTGGTGCTGATGAAAGATACTCATTTCCTCTTACAACGTGTGTGATACCCATAAGATGGTCATCTACAACATTTGCAAAGTTATATGTCGGCATTCCGTCTGCCTTTATAAGAATCTGGTCATCAAGTTCCTTATTTTCAACCTTTATATCTCCGTAAAGCTCATCATGGAAGGTTGTAACTCCATCCATAGGTATCTTCTGCCTGATTACATAAGGCGTTCCGGCATCAAGAAGCTTCTGAACTTCTTCCTTGGAAAGATTACGGCAATGTCTGTCATATGTCGGCGAAATTCCATGTGCCTGCTGTTCCTTGTGAAGCTCGTCCATACGCTCCTTTGTGCAGAAGCAGTAGTATGCATTTCCGCTTGCAACAAGCTTTTCAGCATATTCCTTAAAGATTCCCATTCTTTCGGATTGAATATATGGACCTACAGGACCGCCTATATCAGGGCCCTCATCCCAGTTTAGACCACATTTTTTTAATGTATCGTAAATAACCTCTGTTGCACCCTCAACATATCTTCCTTGATCAGTATCCTCAATACGAAGAATAAACTTTCCATTATATTTCCTTGCAATGAGGTAGGTAAAAAGAGCTGTTCTCAAGTTTCCGATATGCATATAGCCAGTTGGACTAGGTGCAAATCTGGTTCTGACATTCTCTGTTTTCAAGATTATTCATTCCTTCCGCAGCACCTTTTCAGTGCTGATATATTTATTTGCTTTACAGTTTCAACATCGGATTTTATCTGCATCATAAGTTCATCTATTCCTGAAAATTTCTTTTCAGGCCTAATGAATTTTGTGAGCATTACCTTAACGGATTCACCATAAAGATCACCGTTAAAATCTATTATAAAAGTCTCCGCAAGCGGAGAATGCTGACCTCCTACTGTCGGCTTGACACCAACATTAGTAACTCCGAGAAAACGCATACCGGCAAACTCCACCTTTGAAGCATATACCCCGAATTTAGGCAAAATCTGCTTCTTTGGCATAATCTGATTTATAGTCGGAAAGCTTATTGTTCTTCCTATCTGATTTCCGTATGTTACAGGAAGTCTGAACTGAAACGGGTATCCCAACAGCTTATTTGCTGTTTCAACATCTCCCTGCCTTATATATTCACGGATAAGGGTAGATGAGATTCTTCTATCTCCTAATTCTTTTACTGGCGGTATGACAATGACTTCAATGCCGAATTTCTGACATAGTTTTTTCAGGTCATCAACACCACTTGAAGCACCATGCCCGAACCTGAAATCCTCACCGCAAATCACATACTGTGCGCACAGCTTGTCATTAAGTACAAGTGTAACAAATTCCTCAGCTGTAAGATTTTTAAAGTTCATAAAGTCAGGTGAATAAATATACCTAACCCCAAGCGATTCAAGCATCTCACGTTTCAGATCCCTCGACATGATATACTCGAGATTCCCTGAGCATTTTGATGTTACCGTATCCGTTTCAAAAGTAAAAACGGCAGGCTCAATGCAATTATTTTCATGTGCAATATCAACTGCGTATTTTATAACTGTTCTGTGACCATAATGCAGTCCGTCAAACAAACCCACTGCAACTGCTGTGTTTGTTTTCGGAATTTCATTTGTTCCTGTTAAATCTATCGTAATATCACCCTCTTAAGCAAGAAAATTCTTTTCTGCCCTGAGTTCATTTTTTTCATAGTCAATATAAGCAGTTCCGATAAACTCATTACTGCCATAAACACGATAACGCTCTGCTTTTTCCGGTATTTTTACTCTTTCTGAATCAAGCTTGACACCGTTTCTGTACATTCGCTCCTGCGCTCCTGAAATGCGTATTTCAGGACAAGACATAAAAACATTTTCAATAGGATATATGAATCTGTCAAGAAACTTTTTCTCTGCATTTACCGATTGAAGTTCATCAAGAGTTGTACAGCTTTCAAGCCCGAAACCGCAGGCAGATGTCCGTATCAGTGTTGTCATTATTCCACCGCAGGAAAGAGCATCACCTATATCATTTATCAATGTTCTTATATATGTGCCTTTTGAACAGGATATACTCATTACACCGCATGCACTTTTCTCATCATAATTCAAAAGCTCAAGGTTATAAACGGTAATTGGTCTTGCTTCACGCTCAACTTCAATGCCTTTCCTTGCAAGGTCATAAAGCCTTTTTCCGCCGACGGAAACCGCTGAATACATAGGCGGTATCTGCATGATATTCCCCCTGAATTTTTTAAGGGCATTGTTAATATCATCAGCAGACACATTGAATGATTCAACCTTGTTTGTCACTGTTCCTGTGATGTCCTGTGTATCTGTAGTTTCGCCAAGTTTAAATCCTGCCTCGTAGGTCTTGTCATGGTCGGGAAGAATATCACATGCCTTTGTAGCCTTTCCTACAAACACGGGAAGAACTCCTGTTGCCATCGGATCAAGAGTGCCAGCATGTCCCAGACGCTTGATTTTAAGTATTCCTCTTAGCTTTGCAATGACATCAAAGGAAGTGAATCCCTGTGGCTTATCTATACAGATAATACCACAGTATTCACTGCCTGCTGATTTTAAACCGTCCATACGTCCATACCTAAAGCAGGAGCAACAGCTCGAAGAATTTGAATTTTTGCCTGCTCTTCAGTGGCTTCAACCATACAACCTGCAGCCTTGATATGACCACCGCCACCAAGCTGACTGCATATTTCTGAAACATCAACATCGGAAGCTGAACGCATTGATACCTTAAACTTGCCCTTTTCACGTTCTTTCATTGTAACTCCGACTTCAACACCTTCAAGCTGTAATGTCATTGATGCAAGCCCCTCAAATTCCTCAGGAGCAACACCGATTTGCTGAATAATATCATCAGTAATTGCAATAAGAGCACATCTTTCATCGAGATACAACTCCATATTTGCAGTAACAAACTGTTCAATCCTCAGCCTTTCCTTGCTCTTTACATCAAACATTCTACGGTTTATCCATGCAAAACTTACATTGTACTCCATCAGTTCTGAAGCAATTATATGAGCTCTCTGTGTTGTATTGTCATACTTAAAGCATCCTGTATCTGTTGCTATTCCTGTATAAATGCAGTCTGCTGTTTCTTTATTAATCTCTGCACCCATTTCAGAAAACAGTTCATACATCAATTCACATGTTGCTGAAGCATTCCCGTCAAGAAGAAGATTTTCAGCGTAGCGCATATTTGAAAAGTGATGATCAATACAAAGGTTCACATAGTCGCCGTACTGAGCAAGCTTCTTGCCAAGTAATTTTTTATCTGCAACATCCACAGCAATAATTGTCTGCGGACTAAACTTCTGCGGAACATAGTCCTTGTACATAAAATCATATCTTTTTGGGAATTCATCTGAGCAAAGCACATTTGCATTCTTACCCATACTCCGAAGCACTCTGCAAAGTGCAAATGCACTTCCGAATGTGTCACCGTCAGGGCTCTGATGTGTCAGAATCAGTACATCATTACATTTTTTTAAATACTCTGCTGCTTCTTTTAAATTCATCTGCATTTTTTAAATCACTCTCCGGAAGTTACTCTGATTCCTCACTGTCAACTTTCTTATCAATACCGCCCAGCATTTTAGCAATTTCAGCGGAATGTTCAATTGAATCATCTGCAATAAATTTCAGTTCAGGGCATTTTCTGATATGAAGCCTGTTTGAAATTTCCCTTTTGATATATCCTGATGCACTTTCAAATCCCTTTACCGCAGACTTTGCAGAATCAATTCCGTCGAGGCTTGAAATGAACACTTTGCAGTGAGATTTATCACCTGAAAGTTCTGTACGAACAACGGAAATCAATCCTCCGTTTACTCTCGGATCTTTGATTTCATCTCTCATAAGAGCAGAAATTTCTCTTTTAATATCCTCTGACAAACGTCCGTTTTTGAAATTAGGCATAACCGGGCCCTCCTTTAAGATATATTTTCAACAAGGTGCATTACCCCGTCATTCTGCAGATAGCTGCGGTATTGTCATATTAATGACAATACCCGCAAATCATCAGACTATTAATTAGTCTGCTCTGTATTCTTCCATAATGAAAGCTTCAAAGATATCGCCTTCCTTGACATCGCTGAACTTTTCAAGTGTGATACCGCACTCGTATCCTTCTGCAACTTCCTTAACATCATCCTTGAATCTCTTAAGGCTTGACATCTTATCTTCTGAAATAACGATACCATCACGGACAACTCTTATCAGACATGCTCTTGTAACCTTACCGCTTAGTACATAAGCACCTGAAACTGTACCGACGTTTGTAATCTTATATACCTGTCTAACTTCAATACGTCCCATTGCATTTTCTCTGAACTTAGGAGCAAGCATACCCTTCATAGCAGTTGTAATTTCTTCAATTGCATCATAGATAATTCTGTAAAGTCTTATATCAACGCCTTCTCTTGCTGCACTTTCAGCTGCAACAGGGTCAGGACGGACATTGAATCCTACAATGATTGCATTTGATGCGTTTGCAAGCATAACGTCACTTTCTGATACAGCGCCAACAGCACCGTGAATAACCTTAACTCTTACTTCATTGTTTGAAATCTTTTCAAGTGACTGCTTTACTGCTTCAACAGAACCCTGTACGTCAGCTTTTACTATAATAGGAAGTTCCTTGATTTCACCAAGCTCAATCTGGCTGAACAAGTTATCAAGAGTAACTTTCTGATACTGGCTGAACTGTTCCTGCTTAGCTTCATGCTTTCTCTGGTCAACAAGTTCTCTTGCAAGTCTTTCATCTTCAACTGCGTTAAAAATATCTCCTGCGGACGGAACTTCTGCAAGACCTGTAATTTCAACTGGATATGATGGTCCTGCTTCTGTTACAATCTGTCCCTTATCGTTTGTCATAACTCTTACTCTGCCTACAGCAGTACCGGCAATAATGACATCACCTGTATGGAGAGTACCATTCTGAACGAGAATTGTTGCGATTGGTCCACGACCCTTGTCAAGTCTTGCTTCAATAACAGTACCCTTTGCAAGTCTGTTAGGGTTAGCTTTGTATTCAGCAACTTCAGCAACAAGAAGAACGTTTTCAAGAAGTTCGTTTATACCATCACCTGTCTTAGCTGAAACAGGAACGCAGATAACGTCACCGCCCCATTCTTCTACTACAAGATTATACTCTGTAAGCTGCTGTTTAATGTTATCAGGATTAGCACTTTCCTTGTCCATTTTATTTATTGCAACAATAATTGTTACACCTGCTGCCTTAGCGTGGTTGATAGCTTCAACCGTCTGAGGCATGATACCGTCATCAGCAGCTACAACAAGGATAGCAATATCTGTGATGGATGCACCTCTTGCACGCATTGATGTAAATGCTTCATGTCCAGGAGTATCAAGGAATGTAATTTCCTTTCCGTTGCATAATACCCTGTAAGCACCGATATGCTGTGTAATACCGCCGGCTTCAGATGCTGTAACTTTTGCATTTCTGATTCTATCAAGAAGTGAAGTCTTACCATGGTCAACGTGACCCATTACTACAACAACAGGAGCACGTTCAACACCCTCACCATCATCGTCTGAATGGTCAATAAGTCTTTCTTCAATGGTAACAATAACTTCCTTTTCAACCTTAGCACCAAGTTCTTCTGCCACTAAGCTTGCAGTATCAAAATCAATTACCTGATTGATTGTACACATTTCGCCGAGACCCATAAGCTTCTTAATAACGTCTGTTGCAGTAACCTTAAGACGTGTAGCAAGCTCTGAAACAACGATTTCATCAGGAATAAGAACCTTGAGCTGCTGCTTTCTTGCACGTTCAAGTTCAAGTCTTCTAAGCTTTTCAGTTTCTGTTTCCTTTTTATTGCTGTACTGCTGCTTATTACGCTGAGCAGACTTTTGAGTAAGCTTTTGTTTTTTTGTAAAATTATCCTTGTGTTTACCACTACTCTGTGAAGGAGCAATGTTTTCATACTTTTCGTTGTACTTATCAATTTCTACATAAGAACCTCTTGTGTCTACAGTATGAATTTTATTATCATTTACAGCAGACTTATCAGCCATGCCTGCATTAAGTCTTGTCTTTATTGGCTGTGCCTTGGCATTATCATTATTATTTTGTGACTTTACAGGAGCATTATTAACAGGCTTGTTTTTCTGATCATTAGACTTCTGAATCTGCTGATTAAATCTTTCAACTGCAGACTTCTGTGTATTCTTAACGTTCTTCTGTACAGGTGCAGCCTGCTTTCTTGGCTGAGCAGCAGGAGCCGGCTGTGGTTTCTGAACAGGTTTTGACTCTTCCCTTACCTTGCCTTCAACAGGAGCGTTTGCCTGTTTAGGAACAGCTTTTACTTCAGGCTTTGCAGCAGGCTTATTCTCTGCTGTATTTTCCTTAGCATCCTTTTTAGGCTGTTCCTTTGGTTCTTGCTTAGGCTTATCTTCCTTGACCTGTGTTTTTGGCTCATTTCGTGCAGCAAAATACCCATTGAAATCACTAACCTGATTTTCCTGTGTATAATGTTCAAGAATTATATTTACTTCATCAGAAGCAAGGCTTGCTGTTGGTTTCTTGACTGTATCAAACTTATCTTTTACTAAATTTATAATTTCCTGATTTGATATATTAAGATCCTTTGCCAGTTCATTCAGCTTCTGCTTATTCTGCTGTTTTGTACTCATAGGCTTTATATCCTCCAATTATTAAGTTGTTCTTATTTGTCTGACACAAGGCCTGACAAACTTACTGCAAAACCATCATCACAAACTGCAAAAACTCCGGCTTTTTTTCCTAAACCAAAATAATATTCATCCAGTGTCAGAGAGGTTTTCATAACCGTTACCGCTTTCTTTTCCGCAATAAAACGTATTTCCTTTTCTGTTTTGGAAGAAAGGTCGGAGGCAAGGAGTATCAATTTTGCTTTACCCTTGTCAACTGCCTCCTTAGCAGGATCAAAGCCTGTCGCAAGCTTTCCTGCTTTTTTGCAAATTGTGAGAAGATTCAGATATTTATTCATTGTCTGCCAGCTCCTTTTCCATGCTGTCATATACCTCTTCTGTTATCATGCATGAAAAAGTTTTTTCAAAGCGTCTTGCCTTGCGTGCCTTTGCAAAGCATTCGGCAGACCTGCAAATATATGCTCCGCGTCCGGATTTTTTTCCGGTAAGATCAAGGGAAATTTCTCCCTCAGGTGATTTTACTACTCTTATAAGCTCTTTTTTAGCCTTCATTTCCCCACATCCGAGACACATACGCATAGGAATTTTTTTTACACCTGCCATACTATTCCTCCTTGACTTCTGCTGTAAGGCTTTTATTCGCTTACTGCATTTTCAGGGTTAATATCGATCTTATATCCTGTAAGTCTTGCTGCAAGCTTTGCATTCTGTCCCTTATTGCCGATAGCAAGTGAAAGCTGGTTGTTAGGAACAATAACGGAGCATGTTCTTTCATCACCCTCATTAATTGAAACGCTGATGACATCGGCTGGTGCAAGTGCCTGAGCAATAAATACTGCAGGATCTTCATTGTAAACAATTATGTCGATTTTCTCACCGTTAAGCTCATCAACAATCTTGCTGATTCTTGAATGCTTAGGTCCGATACATGCTCCTACAGGATCAACGTTCGGATCTTTTGAATAAACAGCAATCTTTGTTCTTGAACCTGCTTCTCTTGAAATAGACTTGATTTCAACTGTTCCGTCGTAAATTTCAGGAATTTCAAGCTCGAACAGTCTCTTAACAAGATCCTTATGTGTTCTTGAAATCTTTACAACAGGCTTTCTGTCAGGATTAATTATTCCGACAACATAAACCTTGATGGATGTACCTTCCTTGAGGACCTCTCCCGGAATCTGCTCATTTCTGAAAAGATAAACTTCGTTTTTATCAATTGTCAATGTAGCATTTCCGGTTGCAGGTTCAACCTTCTGTACTATCGCAGTAACAATTTCATGTTCCTTATCCTTGTACTGAGCTATAAGCTTTTCCTTTTCAAATTCCTTTATGTCATGGCGTATTGACTGCTTTGCATACATTGCAGCAACACGGCCGAACTGAGCTGTTGAAAGCTGATAAGGAACAACATCTCCCGCTGCACAGCCCTTTGCAAATGTTTTTGCCTCATCAATGTTAATCTCATTCATGTCAATAGGTTCATCCTCGACAACTGTTCTCATGATTGCAACTTCGAACTTATTTCTCTGTGGATCAATTTCAACGCTGAAATCATCACAGTCAGGATATTCCCTTCTTACTGCCTTCAATATTCCCTGCTTGATTTTATCAACAAGCATATTCATTGGGATGCCGTTCTCTTTTTCGAGAAGCTCAAGTGCTTCAAATAATGCCTTGCTCATTTTTTCTGACTCCTCCTAATTGCGGTATTACGCATAATATTAATTATTATTCATTATCTTCATTAAAGAGATCTTCATCATCATAAAGCTTAATAAAAGCTGTTTCTGCAAGAACAACATCCTTTTCACCCTCTTCAGTAAGAACCGAAAGTGTATCACCGTTAAAGGATTTAATTATTGCAATGAACTCCTTCTGTCCGTCTGTTTCCCTGATATATCTGATTCTTACCGGACATTCAAGATATTCCTCAAAATGCTCTTTCCTTTTAAGCTGTCGCCCAAGTCCCGGCGAACCAACTTCAAGAATATAACCCTGATCAATAGGATCTTTTTCATCAAGTTTTTTTGAAAGAATTCTTGAAAGCGTCTCGCAGTCATCCATACAAAGTGAATCACCCGGCTTATCAACCAGAACCCTCAGATACCAGTAAGCACCTTCTTTTTCAAAAGCTACATCCCAGAGCGAAAGACCAAGTTCATCAGCAGCTGGCTTCGCAATTTCATAAGCCATCTGTACAGTATTTCCGCCTTTATTATTTGCCATTAACTAACCTCCGTTTTCAAAACACCTTTATACAAACACAAAAGACCGGATTGCTCCGATCTTTTACCAAAGATATTAAGTACTACAATAAAGTATACCACATAAAAAATAAATTGCAAGCAATTTCACAAAAAAGATTTATATTTTAAAAGCTTTGAGCCATTTATCAGAAATTTTATTATGCAGCAGTATTATTAACATTTTATATAGTATAAAACATATACTGATATGAGGTAAGGTTTTATTTCCTCGGAACGCTGTCCTGAATTGCTAAAGATTATAAGAATTCAGAAAGGATGATTATTTTGAAAAAACTTGTTATTGCCGAGACTGTTGGTCTGGTTTTCGGATTAATTGCAGGTACAGTTCTGCATTTTGTCTATAAATGGTCTGGCTGCAACGACATTATCGCTTTGTTTGCACCTATTAATGAAAGCGTTTGGGAACACCTCAAACTACTGTTCATCCCTTTTATATTATATGCTGTAGTGGAATACTATATTATTGGAAATAAATATACAGGTTTTTTCACAGTAAAAGCTTTTGCCGTTATTCTTGGAATACTCTCGCTTCTTGCAATGTTCTATACATACACAGCTATTGCAGGCAGAAATTTTTTATTTGCTGATATTATTATTTTTGTAATAAGCAATGTACTTATGTACATTTTCGGGTTATCTGAAATACCAAATGAAAATTCATCCAACAAGAAAGGCATCACAATTATATTCTTAATTACTATTATGTTTTTTATTTTTACAGTTTATCCACCCCAAGGAAGCCTTTTTACTGACCCGCTGGCAAAAGGAAATACCTGTATAACGCTACTATTATAACTATATGAACAATAATAATAAGAGGTATACCAATCATAAACCTCTTATGTTTTGTTTTATGCCTGAATATAAGCATTGATATGTACATTCCGACTGCTCCGCCAAAGCCAGCAGCAAGAAACAATGACTTTTCAGAAACTCTCCGTTTCCCCTTTATAGCCTTTGATTTATCTGCAGCAGCTAGAATAAAGCCTGCTGCATTTATTATTATCACATAAAACAACAATATAAAAAGTATTTCCAACAACTTTTTATCCGCAAGTAAATTCCCCAATTATGGCACTTCCCTTTCAAAATCTGTTATAATTATATAGACTATATTAGTATTTGTCAAATAACCGCTGTTACATGATATCCTATTTTGTCACTTTCGTAATTGTAATATATACATAAATGTATTATAATAATTTAGTGTACTATTAATAAAAATTTATGTACTAGAAAAGGGTGGTTATTTGATTACGGACTTAACAAAAGATCCTCCTGAAAAAGTATTGTGGAAATTTGCACTTCCAATGGTTATCAGTATTATTTTTCAGCAGATGTACAACGTTTGTGACAGTATCATTGCAGGACAATTTATAGATGACAATGCACTTTCAGCTGTAAGCGCGTCGTATCAGATTACCATGATTTTCATGAGCTTTGCAAACGGGTCAAATGCGGGCTGTGCTGTTGTAATTTCACAGTACTTCGGTGCGAAAAAATTTGCAAAGATGAAAAATGCTGTTTCATCTGCTCTTATATCATCAGTTGTTTTTTCAGTAATTATTACAATAATAGGTCTTATTATATGTAATCCTCTGTTAAAAGCACTTGAAACACCTGAAAATATTTTTGCTGATTCATCAGCATATCTTGCAATATATATAGCAGGATTCTCCTTCTTGTTTATATATAATATATGCACAGGTATTTTCACAGCACTTGGAGATTCAAAAACTCCACTTTATTTCCTGATTGCCTCTTCTGTCGGCAATGTTGTTCTTAACATTGTATTTGTAACAGCATTTGGTATGGGTGTTCCGGGAATTGCATGGGCAACCTTTATAGCACAGGGTATTTCATGTGTACTTTCAGTAATTACACTGTTCAGGCGTCTGAGAGGCATGAAACTCAATCATCATATTCCGGTTTTCACATGGAAAGCGCTTAAAACAATCAGCCTGATTGCTGTTCCTAGTATAATACAGAGCTGCTTTGTATCTGTGGGCGGACTTTTCATTCAAAAAATTATAAACAGAATGGGATATGCTACAATAGCTGGATTTGGATCTGCTATCAAGCTTAACACATTTGCTGTAAACTGCATCGGAGTTATAGCAACTGCAACCTCATCATTCACAGCACAGAATATAGGTGCCAACAAACCAGAGCGTGTCACTCAGGGCTATAAGGCTGCAATGAAGCTTGAACTTCTTTTCTGTATACCGTTTGTAATTCTGTATTTCTTTTTCCCAGGCTTTTTTGTTGGCTTGTTCTCAAAGGAAAAAACACCTGAAGTTCTTGCTGTCGGAAGTCAGTTTATACAATATTGCTGTCCGCTTTATGCAGTTCTATCAGTAAAGCTTATATCAGATAGTGTACTGAGGGGTGGCGGTGCAATGCGTGCATTTATGTTTACTACATTCAGTGACCTTTTGCTAAGAGTTGTACTTGCTTATATTCTGACACCATTCCTTGGTTTTACAGGCATTAGCCTTGCATGGCCGATTGGTTGGATTATATCTTCTGCAATATCTTATGTTCTTTATAAAAAAGGATATTGGAAAAGTCAAGCACTTACATGATGAAAGGAAAATAAAATAAAATGATTATCGATACCCATGCTCATATCTTTCCGGAAAAAATTGCTGAAAAAGCTGTTGAAGGCATTGGAGGTTTCTATGATCTGAATATGTCCTACGATGGAAAGCTTTCTACTCTCCTTAAAATTGGTGATAAAGCAGGAGTTGATAAGTTTGTAGTTCAATCCGTTGCAACAACTGCCGCACAGGTTACTGCAATAAACAACTTTATTGTTGAATCAGTTAGCAAACATCCTGACAGGCTTATAGGGTTTGCAACAATTCATCCTGACTTTGATGATATCCCGGGAGAAATAGACAGAGCCATTTCTATGGGATTAAAGGGTGTAAAAATTCATCCAGATTTTCAACACTTTGAAATTGATTGCGAAAAAGCATATAAGATTTACGAATGCATTGAAGGCAGACTTCCTATTCTTGTTCATACAGGTGATTATAGATATGAATGGTCAAGACCTGAAAGAATGGCAAGAGTAATAGATGATTTCCCGAAGCTTGACGTTATTGGTGCTCATTTCGGTGGCTGGTCAGTATGGGAACATGCAGCAGAAGTGCTTTCAAAGAAAAGAATTTGGGTTGATACATCAAGTTCTCTTTATGCTCTTTCTCCTGAAAAAGCCGCAGAGCTTATCAAGGCATATGGTGTTGACAGGGTTCTTTTCGGAACGGATTTTCCTATGTGGAATGCATCGGACGAGCTTAAGATGTTTGCAAGAATTCCTTTAACTGAAGAAGAAAAGCAGCAAATTCTTCATAAAAATGCTGAAAAATTATTTAAATTAAACTGACATATAGCTGTAAGTGATTGTACCATTACTTACAGCTTGTTTTTTTGTTACCAATTTGTTATAATGTAATCAATCCGGTAACCACTTTGTAACTATATCGGAAATAAATTGGAGGTACAAAAATTATGTGTTTTGATTTCATCACATTCCTTATGAATTGTTTCAACAACAACAATAACAACAACTGCTACTAAATTGTACATTGGGCAGATATTTTTCTGCAACTGACATAACATATATAAATAAGGCTATTGCATTCACTTGCAATAGCCTTATTTCTTTATGATACTTTATCAAACTGTGAATTATACAAGTCTGCATAAAATCCGTTTGCTTCAAGAAGTTCCTCATGTGTTCCCTGCTCTACAATATCCCCATCCTTCATTACAAGAATAAGATTAGCATCCTTGATTGTAGAAAGTCTATGTGCAATTACAAAACTTGTTCTGCCTTTCATAAGGTTGTTCATTGCTTTCTGGATCCGCCCCTCTGTTCGTGTATCAACAGAACTTGTCGCCTCGTCAAGTATCATAATCTTATTATCTGCAAGAATTGCCCTTGCAATTGTAAGCAGTTGTTTCTGCCCCTGTGAAACATTGCTTGCTTCCTCATTCAGTTCCATCTGATAACCCCCTGGAAGAGTTCTTATAAAATGGTCTGCATGAGCTGCCTTAGCTGCTTCTTTAACCTCTTCGTCAGTTGCATTAAGTCTGCCGTAACGGATATTCTCCATTATTGTACCCTTAAACAGCCATGTGTCCTGCAAAACCATTCCAAACGCTTCTCTGAGTTCACTTCTGTTGAAGCTTTTTATATCTTTGCCGTCTATGAGGATACTGCCACTGTTTACATCGTAAAACCTCATAAGAAGCTTTACCATTGTGGTTTTCCCTGCACCCGTAGGACCTACAATTGCAACCGTCTGCCCCTGTTTAACAGTAGCACTGAAATCATTCACAATAATTTTTTCGGGTGAATACCCGAAATGAACATCTCTAAATTCAACGTTACCCTTTAAGGCAGAAATGTCTTCTGGATTTTCAACTGTCTGATCCTCTTCATCCTCTTCAAGAAAATCAAACACTCTTTCTCCCGCTGCAGCTGCTGACTGAAGCATATTTGATACCTGTGCAAGCTGAGAAATAGGCTGTGTAAACTGGCGGACATACTGGATAAATGCCTGTATATCTCCGACTGTAATGACACCTCTGATAGCAAGCCATGCTCCTGAAATTGCCACAGCAACATATCCGAGATTTCCTATAAACGTCATTACAGGCTGCATCATTCCAGAAAGAAACTGTGACTTCCATGCTGACCTGAACAAGACTTTATTTGTAGAATCAAACTCCTCAATGAATTTATCTTCACGGTTGAAAGCCTTTACAACAACATGGCCTCCGTATACCTCTTCAACCTGACCGTTGACATGCCCAAGATACTCCTGTTGCTGTTTAAAATATTTTTGAGAAAACTTTACTATTAATGCAATAAGTCCACCCGAAACAGGGAGAATCACAAAAGCAATGAATGTCATAACAGGACTTATAGAAAGCATTATAATTATAATTCCTATAATAGTAGTAACAGAAGTAATAAGCTGAGAAACACTCTGGTTAAGGCTCATTCCTAGAGTATCAACATCGTTTGTAACTCTTGAAAGCACTTCGCCATATGTTCTGCTCTCAAAGTATTTCATTGGCATTCTGTTTATTTTTTCAGAAAGTTCTTTTCTCATACTAAAAGCAACTTTCTGAGATATTCCAGTCATCAACCAACCCTGTATAAATGAAAATACTGAACTTGCTACATAAAGTCCGAGTACAATAATAGCAATCCTTGTGATATAAACAAAATCTATTCCACCTGTGCCTTTAATTTTTTCTGTTATACCCTCAAACAACTCCGTTGTTATCAAGCTTGCGGTTTTAGGCCCGGCAATTGAAAAGATAGTACTTAATACGGCAAAGATGAATACAAGTAAAAGTGACGCTTTATACTTTGAAATATATTTTACAAGCTTTCTTATTGATCCTTTGAAATCTTTTGCCTTTTCAACTGCGCCCATTTGTTCAGGCCTTGCTGGCCTTGATGCACTCATTCTATTCCCCTCTTCCCTTATTAAGTTCTGATTCAGAAAGCTGTGAAATAGCAATCTGCTGATATACATTACAAGATTCCATAAGTTCTTTATGCGTTCCTATTCCTGCTATTTCACCGTCATCTAGTACAATAATCTGATCTGCATTCATTATAGTGCTTACTCTCTGTGCAACTATTATTATAGTGCTGAAACCGACCTTTTCTTTAATAGCTTTTCTAAGCTTTACATCAGTCTTATAATCGAGAGCAGAAAAGCTATCATCAAAAATAAATATCTTTGGCCTTTTGACAATTGCTCTAGCAATGGACAATCTTTGCTTTTGTCCGCCTGATACGTTCGTTCCGCCCTGAGAAACATGGCTTTCATATTTATCAGGTTTTTCTTCAATAAAATCAATTGACTGTGCAATCTCTGCTGCATCTTGAAGTTCAGATTGTTGTGCATTCTGGTTTCCAAATCTGAGATTAGATGCAATTGTTCCTGAAAACAAAACAGCTTTTTGTGGAACAAAACCTATCATTTCTCTTAATTGGTGCTGACTTATATCCCTTATATCAACTCCATCAATAGTAATTTTCCCATCTGTAACATCAAAAAATCTAGGAATAAGGTTTATAAGTGTTGACTTTCCACAACCTGTACTTCCTATAATAGCTGTTATCTCACCTGGCATTGCAGTAAAAGAAATATTGTTCAGTACATTTTCATCTGCACCGTTATATCTGAAATCTACATTATTAAAAACAATTTCACCTCTTACATTTTTAAGTGAAGATGTAATATTTCTGTCCTTTACAGAAATATCAGATTCCAGAACTTCGTTGATACGCTTTGCAGAAACAGCCGCTCTCGGAAGCATTATTGATACCATTGTAATCATAAGGAAGGACATTATAATCTGCATTGTATAGGTTATAAAAGCAACCATATCACCTACCTGAAGATTTCCTGCGTCTATACCGTATCCCCCTACCCAAAGAATAATAACGGATATACTATTCATTATGAGCATCATCGTCGGGAACATAAACGTCATTGCCCTGTTGGTAAAAAGCTGTGTTTTCATTAGTTCCATGTTTGCTGTATTGAATCTCTGTTCCTCATGTTTTTCCCTGCTGAATGCTCTTATAACAGGAAGCCCTGTCAGGATTTCTCTTGTTACAAGATTAAGTTTATCTACAAGTATCTGCATACGTTTGAACTTCGGCATAGCTACAGTTATAAGAATGATTACAACTGCAAGAACTGCTCCGAGAGCTACTCCTATAATCCAGCCAAGACCTGTTTTTGTACTGTTTACCTTTATTAGTCCTCCAATGCCAAGAATTGGTGCATATATAACCATTCTAAGCAGCATTACAATTACCATCTGAACCTGTTGAATATCATTCGTACTTCTTGTTATAAGCGAAGCTGTCGAAAACTTGTCCATTTCAGCATTTGAAAAGGATACTACTTTCCTGAACGTCATTGAACGAAGTTTCATTCCGAACAAAGCAGCTGTCCTTGCAGAAAGAAAAGCTACCATTACACTTGCAGCAGTCATTACAATTACATATAAAATCATTACAACAGCTTTTCCCCTCAGGTATCCGAACTGGATTGTGTTAATATTTACACCTGATTCCTGATATACGGATTTTAGATATTGTGCCGACATCTGCCTTATTACAATACTGCTCATTCCTGAAAACTGTAATTCTATTTCTTCAACAGCCTGTTTTCTTTGTTCCTCCGGCATAGCTTTAAGATAATCATATATTGCACTGCTATCTTCAATATGCCCGTCAAAATTGTTCTTTACTGTATCAGGTGACATCTTTCCAATTGAAAACACAATTGTCTCCGGAAGTGCAAAAATATTATCCAGTTCACTTATTACATTATCTGAGGTATCATTCAGAGTGTAAGCGCCCTCACTTTCGTTATAGTACCTCTGAACAGCAGTATATCCACTTTCATCCATGAACAACATAACCTTTTCCATTTCAACTGTTGGTATACGTAATGGAACAGAATTTTCTATACCCGACTGCTGTATACCAATATCAACAATTTTTGATGTATAATGCGGGAGAGCAAGTTCACATGTTGCCTGAACAATAAGTAATAGAAAAATCGCTATAATTGATAAAATAGATTCTTTCAGGCCTTTAAGTATCTTTAACATTAATAATTCCTCCGAATTTGTCACATTATTTTTCAAATTATATCTAATATGCACATATATCAAAGAAAAAATTTAGAATATTTAAAAAAATTTATAAAAACACTAAAGTCGAAACAGGTCGATGCCGATATACTAATCAGAAGGCAGGATAAAGGATCTGACGAGAACTTCATCCGGCAGATGTTCATTTGAGAATGAACACTTCGTACGCTGCCGAAAATCTCAGGTGCGCAATGAGCTGATCGGCAAAAAAATTTATAGCACAGAACGAAAGGATTCGTTCTGTACATATTACAGGAGGTATAATTATGGTAGTACAACACAACATGCCTGCGATTAACGCAAACAGATACTTTGGTATGAACAATAACAAGCTTTCCAAATCTCTTGAAAAGCTTTCCTCAGGTTACGCAATCAACCGTGCTGGTGATAACGCTGCTGGCCTCGCAGTTTCTGAAAAGATGAGAGCTCAGATCAGTGGTTTAACACAGGCTTCTAAGAATGCTCAGGACGGTATCTCAATGACTCAGACATTTGAAGGTGCTCTTACAGAAACTGACTCAATTCTTCAGAGAATGAGATCACTTGCTGTTCAGTCTTCAAACGGTTCATATGATGATTCTGTTGACCGTGCTGCTATCCAGCTCGAATATGATCAGTTAAACGACGAACTCAATCAGATTGCTGACACAGACTTCAACGGAGTTGTAGTTCTTAACGGCGGTGAGATGGCTGACGGTCTTAAGGCTATTGAAGGTAAGTTCGATTACGCTAACAAGAAGACTCAGGTTATAGACCAGGCTAAGGCTGCATTAGGCAAAGCAATCACTGCAGCAACAACTGCCGCTGATGCAGATATCACTGCTAAACAGGCAACTTATGACACAGCAAATGCTGCAATTGCAACAACATTATATGACCTTTCAGAAAATGGCACTGCAACAGAATGGAACACAATAGATGATTCTGGTTATACCGATGCTGAAGCTGATGCTTTATTCACAGATATCGGTCTTGCTGCTTCAGATGCTACCGAAATTTCTGTTACATTTACATGTGCAAGAGATGCTGCTGGTGTATTAACTTGGACTGCGTCATCCGCAACATCAAACGCAACAGATAAGACTACATACTCTGACGCAGCTCTTACTACAGCTTTTGCCAACGCAACAGATATAGATGCTGTTGCTGCTGCAGCTTCAGAGGGTGACGGCGGTTTCACAATAGCTGCTAACGGCGGAACTTTCGGTGCTACTCTTAATGTAATTAATGATACATCTGATGCTAAGACAGGCGACACAATTACTCTTAAATTATCAAGAAACTTAAATAAGACTGCTGCTCCTGATAACATCGGCTTTGTAGCAGGTTCTAAGTCAAACAATGTAACTTCTGGAACAGGAACAATTGCTGATATTACTTCTGTAGCTCTTGATGCTGGTCTTGACGATGCTGCTATGACTCAGGAAATTAAGGATGTCTTGGATGTTCTCCAGGGCGCTGATATTACTTTCACTTACGGTGGCGCTGCAACAACACCTTCATCCTTTACAATTGGTGGAACATCTGCAAATGCTGGTGCTGGCGCTGTTATTACAATGGCAGATACTGCTGGTAATAACGTATCTTTCTGGGCAGAAGCTGATGCTAGTGGTGTTGTAACTATTTCTACAAACAATGGTGGTGCTGCTGGTACTGCTCTCATGACAATCACTGGAGGCGCTGCTGACGTTGCAGCTACTACAGGTACAGCAACAGCTAAGCTTGCATTTGAATCATACAGCTTCTCATCATCAGGCGGTGCTGCTGTTACAGCTGGTGACAATGCTGCACTCGGCACATCAAATAAAGCCAAAGCTGATCTTGCTGCTGCAGATACAGCACTTACAGCTGCTAAAGCAGCAAAGACAAGTCAGCTTGCTGCACTTAACGCAATCGACGTTAATACATTTGAAGGCGCTAAGGCATATCTTGCTGAAACAGGCGTTTCAGTTTCAGATTCAAACGATGCTTCAACAGCTAAGCTTTCCTACACAGATAACATCACACTTCAGGTTGGTGCTAGAACTAAGGATAGCGTAAACTTCACATTCAAGTATGAATCAGATGGAATTGGCAGTCTCGCTGATGACCTTAACTGTACAGCTAAGGGCCTTGGAACAGACAAGATTTCACTTGCTACTCAGAAGGATGCTAATGCTGCTATCGATAAGATCGACAATGCTATCAATAAGGTTTCAATGGTTAGAGGTACATTCGGTGCTCTCCAGAACAGATTGGAACACAAGATTGATAACTTGAACACAACTAACGAGAACCTCACAGCTGCTGAATCACGTATCCGTGATACAGATATGGCTACAGAGATGATGAACTTCACAAAGAATCAGATTCTCAGCCAGGCTTCACAGGCAATGCTTGCTCAGGCAAACACATTACCACAGGGCGTTCTCTCACTTCTCCAGTAAGATTAAATATAGTTTTACACGAAAAGTTATTAAAGGCTCCGCAAAACGCGGAGCCTTTTTTGCGCAATTGTTGTTATGAAATAACAGGAAATAACATTTCTAAAAAGTGCTTGATTTTATTAGAATTAACTGGTATAATGTTTTTGAAGTTTAAATAATTTTTGGGGGACGTATTGAAAATGACAGAAACAATTTTAATTATTCAGGCAGAGTCAGCAATTGAATCTTCGTTAACAGATTTACTGACCGATAACGGTTATACTGTTAAAACTGTTTCAGCCGATGCTGAGCCTTATATGGCTATACCGGCATGTTGCCCTTCACTGATAATACTGACTTCAAAATCAGAATGCCGCCGCATTATTGAAATCGTTTATGAAACCAGAAAATGGTGCTACCTTCCTATTCTAATCATATCAGACAATTGTCCTGAAAAATTTGTTGCTGCTGCGCTTGATGCAGGAGCAGACGATTTCCTTAGCAATCCTGTTGGAAATGTTGAATTTCTTGCAAGAGTCAGAACATCAATCCGCCATACAAGAATTCAGGCTTCAGGTAATGGTTCAGCTGAACTTGGTGTATTCAAGGTTGGTAATCTGGTGATTAACTATGATAAGCACAAGGTTACAGTTTCTGGTAAGGAAGTTCATCTCACACTTAATGAATACAAAATAATTACTTTACTATCAAAATATCCTGGAAAAACTCTGTCGCATGAATACATACTAAATCAGATTTGGGGAAATGATGTCAATAAGAATGATACTCTGATTGTAAGAGTCAATATGTCGAACCTTAGGAGAAAAATTGAAGAAGATCCGTCCAGCCCAAGATATATCTGCACTGAAGTAGGTGTCGGATATAAGCTTGCTGAAGAAGAGCCTTCAACACTTCCTGTATACTGATACATAAATTAAAGTGACTGCTGTACGAAAAGTTCAGCAGTCACTTTTTTATAACTATACAATGCTATTTTAACAACTACATTGTAAAAAATCTCTGGAAAACAGAATATTCCTTGCCAGGTGCAATCTCCTTGTATCCTGACTTTTCAGCAGGCATGTCAAGATTAGGCGCATTTACCTGAGCTGTCATAGGTTCAGGACAGAAATATCCCATGAAGCCTTCATGGTTCCAGATAATCCAAAACTTATATTCATCATCTATTTCATAGCAAACTTTCTTACCGCTTGCCTTATCAGTGAAAATCGCTCCATGAAAACTCTTTCCGTCAAGAGTCGTTGTCTCTGCTGTGTACATATCATTGCATATATCCTGAAGAACAGGGCATTTTGTTCCATTTTTATACTCAATGTCATAATTCGACAAAGCTTCTGTCTTGCCAGTAGGGAGCCATCTTGTCTTATCAAAAATAATATGTTCACCGATTGGTATCTCAGCTGTGATATCCTCCTGCTTACCATCATCAACAAACGGAGCGTTGATAGTTGTATGTGTTGCAATTGAAACCGGCATCATGACGTCAGAATTATTTTTCAAAGTTATTGTATGGAGAAGTCCTTTTTCAGAAAGCTCCAGCTTGATAATTACCTTGAAATTGATTGGGAAGCAGTTATAGAAATAGTCTTTATCATCGTATGCATATTCACATTCAATAAAAGCAGAGTTTTCTGTTGTTCCCATTTCTGTAATACTGAATGCTCTCTTCTGAATAAATCCATGAATATGATTTCCAAACATACTTTCATTTACAGGGAGGTGATAAACCGCATCAGAAGTTTTAAGTACACCTGCATCAAAACGGTTAGGGAGATACAGGGTTGGAAGTCCCCATATTTCAGAAGAATTCATAATTTCAGCAATTGAAACATCATCACGGTATCTGAATACTTCAATACCCTTGTTGTTATCCCTTAATCTGAGAACATTACATCCCAATGACGGTGCTACAACTGCATAATATCCAGCCACACCAAGTTCTACAGCTTTTATCCCCTTATGGTCTGCTATTCTTGAATATATTTGATTTTCCATTTTATCTGCCCTTTCAAAATGATTATATATAAGATTAATTAGGAGTCATAGGTTCTGATTCTTAATTTAATGTCTATTTTTTCTGAAATCTTCTTACATTCTTCAATTTCAACTTTAGGAATAACATCAACAATTGTGAACATTACTTCTTTAACATACTTTTTGCAATCCTGTGCAAAAGCAAGCATTGCTTCAAATGCGTCATCCCATTTTGGTCTTGTCACATCAAGGTAACTTTGTTTAGTTCCTGCATTAAGAGATACAGAAACTATATCAACAGCACCCTCAAGCAACTGTGCAACAGGTCTACCCTGAATTTTATCACCAAGACCATTTGTATTAAGCCTTACAGGAATGTTCCACTTTGATTTTATAAATCTGCCTATCTCGAAAACATCCTCTGCACGTTCCATTGGCTCTCCATAACCGCAGAAAACAATTTCTCCGAATTGTGACATGTCATGTTTACAAAGTTCTTCCTTGATTTCTTCAACAGTCGGCTCACGTTCAAGCCACAAACTGTCAGAGCCATATGCTCCGTTGTCATTTTGACGAATACAGAAAGTGCAGGCACAAGGGCATCTGTTTGTTATATTAAGATACAAATTATCTTTAACGGCATATGCAATGGTCAATTTTATTCCTCCAGTTGGATGTTATTTGTTAATTTTCAGTGAAATATCAAAAGCCTTGACTGAATGTGTAAGTGCTCCGACTGAGATAATATCCACTCCTGTTTTAGCAACATCAGCTAAATTCTCTAGTGTGATGTTGCCTGATGCTTCAAGAACAGCCTTTCCGTCAGCAATTTCAGCACACTTTTTCATCTGCTCACAATTCATATTATCAAGCATAATTACATCAGCCTGTGCCTTCAAAGCCTCTTTCAGTTCATCTTCATTTCTGACTTCAACTTCTATTTTAACCATGTGTCCGACTTTATTTCTAAGTGCCTTTACAGCATTTTCAATGCCACCGTAAGCGTCAATATGATTATCTTTCAGCATAGCACCGTCAGAAAGATTAAATCTGTGGTTCTTTCCCCCACCTACTGTTACCGCATATTTCTGCAATGACCTTAGACCAGGTAAAGTTTTTCTTGTTTCAGTAACATGAGCATTTGTACCCTTGCAACATTCAGCATACTTTGCTGTTTCAGTTGCAATTCCGGACATATGCTGCAAAATATTAAGTGATGTTCTTTCACCCTTTAAAATAGTCTTTGTTCTGCCCTTTATAGTTGCTATAACATCACCCTTGTTTACCTTTTCCCCATCCATAATAAAAATTTCAGCGGAAACAGTATTATCAATAAGGCTAAAAGTTCTCAAAGCAATATCAATTCCGCAGAGAACACCGCTTGCCTTTGCAATAAATGAAGCAGATGACTGTGCATCATCATCAAGCAGGTAATCAGTAGCAACATCAATGTAATTGATATCTTCTTCAAGAGCTGTTTTAATGATGTTATCAACATAAAATATAGGTAAATTCATTTTAAAGTGTCCCCTATTCTATTATAATTCCATTTCCGGTTTATGCGAGAGTGCCTTGCCTATACTGTCCTGTATAATCAGATCTGCTCTGCTATCAAGAGGTGTAGGTGTTTTATTGATAAGAATGATTTTATCACCCTTGTAATAATCTATAAGTCCGCTTGCAGGATAAACTGCAAGTGAAGTTCCGCCGACAATAAGCAAATCAGCCTGCTCAAGAGCTTCAATTGCTCCATTTACAGTTTCAGAATTGAGAGCTTCCTCATACAGTACAACATCAGGCTTTAACAAATGCTCACATTTTCTGCACTGTGGTATATACGGTGAATTTTTGATATACTCAGCATCATGACATTCCCCACATTCAATGCAGTAGTTCCTGTGTACAGAACCATGGAGCTCAAATACATTCTTGCTTCCTGCTGCCTGATGGAGTCCGTCAATATTCTGTGTTATTATTGCAAGTAGTTTTCCACGCCGTTCAAGCTCTGCAAGGGCATAATGTGCCTTGTTAGGCTTTGCATCAAGGTGAAGCAGCTTATCTTTATAAAACTCATAAAAGTCTGCAATATGATAGCAGAAAAAAGACCTGCTGAGTATAGTTTCCGGAGGATATTTATATTTCTGGTTATACAGACCGTCAACACTTCTGAAATCAGGAATACCACTTTCGGTAGAAACCCCTGCGCCTCCGAAGAATACTATTTTGTCAGACTTTTCAATCTGCTCATAAAGCTCATCAAACTTATTCATTGCCCACCTCCGTTATCAAACGACCGCCAACATACTTTTATGCTTTTATATATGTGCAGAATCTGTACCTGATACCATTGTCATAATAATCCTCTGAAATATCGCTAAGTTTCCAGTTTTTCATGCTATCTATATCAGGGAAAAATTTATCAGCAGGCTTATCATCATCAATCTTTGTAATTATTGCAGTATCACAAAGATCAAAAAGTTCAGCATATATTTCAGCACCGCCAATAATATATACATCCTTGCTGTCATAATTCTCAAGCAAACGCAGAAGTTCTTCCTTACTGTGACATACAGTGATACCGTCCGCCTTGAAATCCTTATCTCTTGACATTACAATATTAGTCCTGTTTTTAAGCGGAGCAGAATTAGGCAGTGAAAGAAATGTTTTTCTTCCCATGATTACAATTTTTTCAAGAGTAGTTCTGCGGAAGAATTTCTTATCCTCTGATATGTTGTAGATAAGATCATTCTTATACCCGATTCCAAGATTTTTTCCCACAGCAACAATAATATTCATTAAAATCAGCATTCCTCTCTGGTGTTAATATTAAACAGCAACTTCAAACTTTACACTTTCCTCATTGTATTTATAGCCTTCAATGTGCAGGCTTTCAGGCGTAAATTTATAAAAATCAGTGATATCCTTATCAAAATAAACCCTAGGAACATCAAACTGCTCATTTTCAATAATCTGTTTTATAACAGGAACATGCCTGTCATAAATATGTGCGTCGGCAATTACATGAACAAGCTCGCCAGCTTCAAGACCTCTGACCTGTGCAAACATCATCACAAGTAAGGCATATTGTGCAACATTCCAGTTGTTTGCAGCAAGCATATCCTGTGAACGCTGATTAAGAATCGCATTGAGCTTTTTGCCTGTGACATTGAAAGTCATGCTGTATGCACAAGGATAAAGCGCCATTTCAGACAAGTCATGGTGGTTATATATATTTGTCATAATCCGACGGCTTGCAGGGTTATGTTTCAGGTCATACAATACTCTGTCAACCTGATCAAATTCACCATCTGCATATTTATGTTTAACACCAAGCTGATAGCCATATGCTTTTCCGATAGATCCGTTTTCATCTGCCCAACTATCCCATATATGAGCATCAAGATCCCTGATATTATTTGATTTCTTCTGCCATATCCATAATAATTCCTTGTAAGCTGTTTTAAGAAAAGTACGACGCAAAGTCATAATAGGAAATTCTTTTGAAAGGTCATATCTGTTCACAAGTCCGAACTTCTTAATTGTATGTGCAGGAGTCCCGTCTGCCCATTTAGGACGTACTTCTAATTCTGAGTCCCATATGCCGTTGGTTAAAATGTCATTTATATTTTCAACAAATACTTTATCTGCATAACTCAATAATCTCACCTCAGAAAATAAATCAAAATAATTATAACATACTTTGATTCAAATTACTACAACAAAGGCATATATTTATCCATAGTAATGAAAAAATATTTATAATATGTTGATAGAATGTACAAAAATATATGAAGCATATTGTAATTGCATAGTAAACGGTATATAATATGATAGTTGAATAAATATATTTTCAGGTCTATGGTATCACCGTGAGAAATACCCCTTGTATATTTTGATTCAAAAACACCCTTGAAGTTTCCCCATTTAGCTGAATCAACTGCAACAAGTCCATCGTTACGTCCGAACTTTTTTATAATCAGATATGAAAAAGTAAGAATATCAAAACTGAACATGTTTTTCATTACGGATGCATAGAGAAGACTTCAAAGGTTTTGACCCAAGAGAAAAGTATGTTCAGATTGTCTCTAAACTAAAGGATATAGGATTTTAACTAATATTTGTTGAATGTACTGACAACGTTTACATGCTTGTCGGTACATTTTTTACTATTGGTTAAGAAATGGTAACATTTTTGTTCATTATGTAACAAACATGCAGATGCCTTTTTGTTATTTTTACAAGCAAAAGTGCTTTTTTTATGAAAAGATTGTATGATGTTGCTATTGTAACATAAATATCATTGTGCTAAAATATATCAACAAAAAGAAATATTTGAAAGGAGAAATCCCCATCTGGGTTTGATATATTATGAAAAAGATAGTTAATTTTATTGATAAACATCCTGTTGCTGTTTGTGCAATCCTATCGTTTCTGCTTGACTTTACAGTTGAGTCATTAAGCAGAAGAAGCCTGCTTGAAGCTTCTCATTATATAACTCACTCACCATTGATGTTTGCATATAATGCAATGATTATCATGTTTACACTAATGATTGTACTTGTATTTAAGAAAAGAATGTTTTTTTTCTCTCTTATCAGCCTTTTATGGCTTACATGCGGAATAATCAATTGTATAGTACTCGGATTCAGGACTACTCCATTTTCAGCTGTTGATCTAGAAATATTCTCATCTGTTTCACAGATTGTAAAAGTTTATTTGAATAACTTTGAGATTGTACTTATAATAGTTGGCATTGTTGCTGTAATAACAGGAATGGTAATATTCTTTATAAAATGTCCTAAGGTTACATCTCAACTCCATTATGTCAGGACAATTGCTTCAATCGCAGGTGTCGGTGTTTCAATTGCAGTTGTTACCAGTATAAGCGTTCAAGCTGATGCTCTTGAAACAAGCTTTCCTAATATAGCTCAGGCATATGAAGATTACGGATTTGCTTATTGTTTTTCAAACAGCATTATTGACAGGGGTATAAAAGAACCTGAAAATTACTCTGAGGAGAATATGGATAACATTCTTTCCAAGATAACCAAAGAGGGTAAAAACCAGTATTTCCGTCCTAATATAGTAATGGTTCAACTTGAATCTTTCATAGATATGAACACCTTGAAAAACGTTACATATAATGAAAATCCAAATCCTGAATTTTCTGAGCTTAGGGAAAATTATAGTTCAGGATATGTAACTGTTCCTTCAATAGGTGCTGGTACTGCTAATACAGAATTTGAAGTTCTATCCGGAATGAGTCTTGATTACTTTGGCTCAAGCGAATATCCTTATAAGACTATTTTAAAAGATACTACATCTGAAAGCATTTGCTACTATTTAAAAAAACTCAATTACTCTACCCATGCTATACATAACAATGATGCTACTTTCTATGATCGTAATCAGGTATACACAAACCTTGGTTTTGATACATTTACATCCCTTGAATATATGCAGAATGTTAAATACAACGCAAACAACTGGGCTGAGGATGATGTGCTTTCGGGAGAAATCTTAAAGGCAATGGACTCCACAGATGATCGTGACTTTGTGTTTACAGTAACTGTTCAGGCACATGGTAAGTATCCTGATCAAGTTATTGACGATACACAGGCTATTTCTACAAGTGGATATAAAGAAGATAGACAGGCTGCTCTTGATTATTATGCTAACCAGGTAAAAGGAACGGATGACTTTATTAGAAACCTCGTTTCTGAACTTGAGAACTATAATGAACCTGTTGTAGTTGTATTTTACGGGGACCATCTTCCTAACCTTGAGATAACAAACGATGATCTTAATGGTTCAAATGTATTCCAGACTGAATATGTTATCTGGAGTAATTTCAGTATGCCTATAAAGAATAAAGATCTGAATTCATTCCAGCTTACTGCACAGGTTCTCAATATTCTTGACATTAACGGTGGAATTCTTACAAACTTTCATAATTCATGTTCAGAGAATCCTGATTACAGTGATGATCTTCACAGTCTGCAATTTGATATGCTTTATGGAAATCAATATGTTTATGGTGAAGAAAGTCCTTTTCCTCAGGTAAAAACAAGGCTTGGCATTGATGATGTCACTATAGATAACTACAGTTTCTCAAATGACTACTTTATTGTATACGGTGAAAACTTCACTGAATGGAGCAAGATTGCAATAAACGGAAATGTTATTGATACTATTTATTTAAGCGGTAACCAACTCTGTATTCCTTCGAAATACGTTGATATGGGTGATGCTGTTTCAGTGGTTCAGCAAGGCAGCGACAAAGTTATTCTGAGCTGGAGCAACTCTGTTCAGATAGGATAATTAATATTTTAATATCTTTCCTGAAATGAAATTATAATCCTGTGTATTTTGATATAATCCCCTTAGAGTAGACACTTGAAAAAGAAAAAATTTCAAGACTACATTAAGGGGATTTGTTATGCAAAGAAAAAGTCATAAGAACAAGAAATATAGCAAGGAATTAAGGTTGCGAG
>JAEZYS010000013.1 GCA_023418925.1 Bacillota bacterium | reverse complement strand
TCGGTTTGCACAGTAGTTGAAGTTTGCTGTGTTTCTACCTCTTTATCCTTGTCGTTCACACAGGAGGTAAGCAAAACTGAAAAAACAATTAATAACATTATTAATTTTGCAAATCTTATTTTCATTCTATTTTCCTCCAAATTTAATAAAGATAAGTATTAGGGGCGGGAATTATAAGTTCTTCTACAGTAGCAAAAGAAAAATGCGTAAAAATTTAACCTGATTTATAAATCTTAATAAGTAGGTTCATAACTATTAAATATACTTAGAAAGCTTTTCCGCTAATTTTCCTATACGGGCATAGCCGATTCTTTCGCACATAAAAGCTGTCAGTTTTCCAAATTTTCTATAAAATAAATTGAACAACAGATATGGAATAACTTGTTTTTTTGATGAAGGGATACGTTTTATTATATTTTTAATTGAATATATTTCTTTATAAATCCACAGATATCCGTCATATAATTCTTTTTGGCTCATCAAATTCGGTGAAAATACTACATGTGCCGTATCATATTCTGAATAGTTAAATGAAGTTATTCGGCTTGTTTTTATAAAGTTCTCAAAGAGTGATGTGCCGGGATATGGCGTAAGTATATGCGATGTTACAGTTTCTATTTTATTTTTGACAACCCATTCCAATGTGTTTTTAAATACCGAGACATCTTCGCCATCAAGACCAAATACAAAACTTGCATTTACAATCATACCACGATCATGTATTTCTTTTATTAGTCTTTCATACATATCCGTATTGTTCTGAATCTTATTTGTGCTTGAAAGCACTTCTCTTTTTAAGCTTTCAAACCCAATAAATAATCCCTGACAGCCACATTCTTTCATTTCATCCAAGAGGTCAGGCATATTGACAATATTACAAGAAACAGCTGCATTCCATTTTAAATTCAAAGGCTTTAATGCTTTTATAAAAGCTCTTGTCCATTCAGGATTTCCAATAAAATTATCATCAATAAACATAATATGTTTTCTGCCTATTGCTGTAATTTCACGTATAACTTGTTCAATCGGTTTGTTTATATACAAGTTATTGTAAGCTTCGCAGCTGTTATAACAGAAACTACATCTGAATGGGCAGCCATAGCTTGTAAAAACTATGTTGGAATAAAGATACTTTGATCTATCAATCAAGTCATATGCCGGTGAAACAATATCTTTCCCACACATAGATTTATTGCATTGATATCTTTTCTTTAAAGTCCCCATATGAAAGTCAGAAATAATTTCTTCCCATATAGTTTCCGAAGGACCGATACAAATGGCATCAAAATAATTTTCACACTCATCTGGATCCGAAGATATATGTATTCCACCGCCAATGGTTACTGCACCTATTTTTTTATACTTTCTTGCAATTTCAGCCGCCCTGTCAACCGTATTAACTGTAACTGTGATTCCTACAATATCTGCCTTTCTTGAATAATCAATAGACGATATATTTTCATCTTCAATTATAACGGTATGCTCTTTTCGCAGAATTTGCGCAATTACTAAAAGTCCCAATGATGGAGCCATTCTTGTTTTTAATGATGTATCCATTGGTCGTAACGACATTTTGGGCTGTATCAATTTAATTATTATTTTTTTCACCCCACCAATGAAACTTTATTTATGAAATCTATTAATTAATCCAACACATTAAAGCCACATAAAAGCTTTTAAGTTGATGTGTTCTTCTGATTCTTTAAAAAATCAACTGCAAAATCGGCATTTTTTATTTATGTAATCTGAAGCTTTTACATAGAAATTTATATTGTAGTGTGTTATCATTTTACTCTTTATTTTATCCGAAGATGGTTGCTTGTCAATGCAATAAGTTATAAAGCAGCTATCATAAGATCATAAGATAGGATTTGTAACAAAATCAATGGTTTTTACGGTAAATTCACCGTCATTAAATGAAAGACGGATTTTTAGATAAGGCATATTTTCATCATTCGGCAAATAGTTATAGTAGCTTATCCAAACAGGCATTTTGCATATAATTTCTGCATCTTCAATGTAATAGTATATTACATTGTCTCCGGCAAACCATATATTGTCGGATGATAACTTATCAATATCAAAATTATTATATTCCGATAAATATGATATATCTGAAACATACATAGAACCTATGGTCCCTGTTGATAATGTAACTGTTTTATTTTCTTTATCAATATCAATTACAATGTTGTTTTTCAGCTCATCAATTATTTTTGAAGAATCGGCAGAATACATTTTATATTTGCCATTGGCATCCAAGGAAAAAAGGGCCATATCATTTATACAGCAAAATGTTCCTCCAGCAAAGTATAGCGATGAGAAAATATCATTATCATACTGAGATAACCTTTCAAAATCCGGAGTGGATTCAGTTCCGAATCTGCCAAGCCAGTTACGCTCAATTTCTTCTGCAATACCATCATGTTCAATTATTATATATCTTCTGTTATGCTCATGGGTGCCTAATTCGTCAGTTTCCTCAATAATCTCGCTGCTCAGTACACCATATATTTTCTGACATTCATCATCTGACTGCCATAGAAAGTATGCTGTATCCATTTCAAGATCCATTCCAAAATGCTGAGGAATTATTTTTCGTTCCGGATCAAGCACATATCCGCTCGGAGAAACTGTAAGTCCGATGTTAGTAGCTTCTTCAGTAATTTTCTCTGTTATTTCTAAAGTTGCGGCAGCTTCACTTATAGTTGATTCTGAAATAATGTTATCATTTAACATTAAAGTTGTTGTTTTGTTTTCTTCAAAATTACTTCCACACGCAGTAAGTAAGCAAATCATGCCGGCACATAAAATAAGTATATTTGTTTTTGTCATTTCTAATCTCCCACAAATCATATCTTGTCGCTATAATCTGTTTTGTTATAAATTATGTTTTATTATACCATATTAAAGAAGCAATTTCAACCAATTATGGCACTTATAAATCATGCTGTTACAGCTGAATTCTAACTTTAATGATAAAAGAACTGATACATTTTAATTATTTCCAGATGATCGTATTATTACTTTATCGTATCTTGAAGTCCTTCTCCTAATATAGTTAAAATTTGTAATTGTAATATGAAACACGCAATGCCATTACTTTTCGTTCAGCAAACTTCTTACCTCAAATTTCACTTTGCTAATTTCCATTAATCCATCTAGATTATAAATGAGCCCTTGACAACTACATTCTATTGTGATAGAATGTAGTTGTTCTATTGTAATAGAACAAGACGAAAGGATGTAATTTATGAAAAAGAACTTATTATTAAGAGCTGTTAGTTTAGTAATGTCAGCTTTGTTATTAACGTCAATGTCAGGATGCAGTGATAAAAAAAATTCAGCTGAACAGACAGACGGAAATATAACTGGTGTTGTATACAGAGGAGAAGAATACAATATGTCCGCTGAACTGAAAAGCTGCAAGTTATCAGGCTATATTTATGCCAATGACAGGATTTATTGTATCTCTAAAAAAACTATTCCGTCAGCAAAAGCAAGTGAAGCAGAAACTACAGACTACAGTCTTGTATCAATGAAAAAAGATGGCACAGATTATACATCTGTCCCTCTTACATCAGGTACAAATATTATTGTAAGCCAACCTTCGGTAGATTCAAACGGCAACATCTGTTATGTAGAAACCACAGGAATTAATGATGAAAAAGCAATAGCATCAAGTAATACATACATGCTCAAAAAACTTGATAAATCAGGCAAACTTATAAACTCAACTGATATTACTTCATCTGTAAGCGAACAGCTAAAGGATACTCAAAAGACATTTATACCACAGTTCACCTGCTGTGATAAAAATGACAACATTTATGTTGTTGGATTCTTTAACACCGTTGTCTTTGATTCAAATGCAAATTATCTTTTCAATATCAAAACGGATTATGTTGATAGCGCTGTTACAGTGGCAGATAAAACAGTTTGCTTATATCAGTATAAAGATGACGGAACACGAGCTTTCTGCCCTGTAGATATAAGTACAAAAGCTTTAGGTGACTCTATAAATTTCTGTGAAAATCAAATGGATTATTATGATTATACTCCTGTCCATGGTTCAGAAAAGTATGATTTTTATCTTCTTGGCACCGAAAGTCTGTATGGTTATGACATAGAAACATCACAAAAGACTGAGATTCTAAACTGGATTGACTCAAATATAAGTATTTCAGAGATAACAAGTATTGTTTATATAAGTGATAATGAAATTATTTGTGCAGGTACATCTATCCTTTCAGGCAGTCCAATAATCACTATTCTAAAAACAATTGATGCATCTTCCTTACCACAAAAGGCTGAAATTACTCTTGCAGGATTATCGTATACCATAAATAATAATATAAAAAATCAGATAGTGCAATTCAATAAGAAAAGTGATAAGTATAAAATTAAACTTAAAACGTTCAATGACGGTACAGGGTATACTGATCTTAATAATGAGATAATGGCAGGGAAAATACCTGACATACTAATTACAAACAATTATATTCCTATTGACAGTTATATATCCAAAGGTTTATTTGCTGATATGTATGAATTCATGGATAAAGATCCTGAAATAAAACGTTCTGATTTTATTGAAAATATTATTTCTTCATTTGAAACTGATGGAAAGCTTTATAAGTTCACAGATAGCTTTAAAATATATTCTGTTATCGGTAAAACTTCTGAAGTAGGTGATAAAACTGGCTGGACTTACGATGATGTCATTAAATATGTTGATTCGAAGCCAAAAGGCACAGAAATACTTGCAGGTACAACTAAAAGTGATGTTCTAACATATGGCATGGAGCTGTCACCTGAACTTTTCATTGATTACGATAAAAGAACATGCAATTTTGAGAGTAATGAATTTATTAAGTTACTTGAATTTTCAAACCGTTTCCTTGATCAAGTTGATTATGAAACCTATTTTGATGATGATTTCTGGAATAAATCCAAGACTATGTACAAGGATGGCAATGTTCTTCTCCAGCTTGCTTATCTCAGAAACTACGGTGATTTATATGCCTTTGAAAAGATGAATTTTTCAGCTCCCGTTACTGCAAAGGGTTTTCCTTGTTCATCAAAAAACGGTAACGCAGTAGTTGCCGATTCTGGCTTTTCAATATCTGCAAAATCGAAAAATCAGGATGGTGCGTGGGAATTTGTACGTTCACTCTTGTCTGATAACTATCAGCAAAGTACTGACTGCTTCCCAGTAAAAAAATCCGCACTTGAAATTAAAGCAGCAGAAGCAATGGTATATGATGAAAAAAGAGCTGAACAGCCACTTGAGTATACTATAGGAAATGTGGGAATTGCAATTTCAGGTGATATTGAAATTGGTGAGCCAAAGCAGGCTGATATTGACAGGGTTAATGAACTTATTAAGTCACTTGATAAACAAATGAGGTGTGACGATATGGTATTAAACATTATTACAGAAGAAGCTTCTGCTTATTTCAGTGGTAGCAAAACTCCGCAAGAAGCAGCAAAGCTAATCCAAAACAGAGTGCAGCTTTACCTTAACGAAAACAGCTAAGCTAATAAGATATTGACAAAAAGGTTCTATTGTAATAGTATGTAGATATAATCTATTACAATAGAACCAATTTTACTAAATAATACAATAATAATATTTCAAAGGATGACAGCGTGAAAATTACTTTTCACGCAGCTATTTATTCCTTTCTGCAAATACAGGAGCAGAAATTTTGCTTCGCAAAAACGGAATAAACAGTATAAAGGAATGGTAATTAAAATGAATGTAAAACTTTTCGATTCTGAACTAAAAATTATGGAGATACTATGGGACATCGGAGATGCTACAGCAAAACAGATTGCAGATATCCTCAAGGAAAAGGTTGGCTGGAGCAAGACTACAACCTATACGGTTATAAAAAAATGTATTGATAAAGGTGCTGTTAAACGAACAGACCCTAATTTCGTATGCCATGCTGTTATATCGAAAGAAGAAGCACAGGAGATTGAAACAGACGAGCTTATTAATAAAATGTACAGCGGTTCTGCTGACATGCTTGTTGCATCTCTTCTTGGTAGGAAAAAGCTTTCCGAAAAGGAAATTGAGCGTTTAAAGCAAATTGTTGAAAATCTTAAATGAGGTTAGTAGTTATGGACATTATTACGACAAGTATTTATGCGATGCCTCTTATAATTGCAGTATTAATTATCCGTGTAGCTGCAATTCATAAGCTTCCTAAAAAAACCTTTATAATTCTTTGGGGAATTGTTTTGTGCAGACTTATGATTCCTTTTACTCTGCCATCGCATATAAGTATTTTCAATTTAATAAATCATTTTCTACATCCGCAAGAAGAAATCATAACTGTAGCAATTTCTAATGCCGATACCACTAACTCAAATTATACTGAATTAGCTACATACACTTACAACTCAATTATACCTGCTTTAGATAATCATGATTTTATGATAAAAAGTATTATATGGATTTGTGGTGTAATAGCATTTGCATTGATTTTTATTATATCTCATCTGATATTCCGCAGAAAATACAGAACAGCTTTACCTTGTGACAGCGCGTATATAAACAACTGGTTGAGTCAGCATAAAACAAAAAGAAAAGTGCTGATAAAACAGCTTGACTGTATACCAACACCTCTTACATACGGAATATTTAAGCCCGTAATACTTCTTCCAAAGTCACTTGACTGGGAAAATGAATGTCAGCTTGACTATATTCTTAGCCATGAATTTGCACATATAAAATCATTTGATACCTTGTGGAAGCTTATACTTGCAGGAGCAATTTCTGTGCATTGGTTTAATCCACTGGTTTGGATAATGTATATTATCGCAAACCGTGATATTGAACTTTCGTGCGATGAAAAAGTTATTATAACATCAGAAAAAAATTCAAAAGCAGAATATGCACTTACACTTATAGGACTTGAAGAAAAGAAAGTTCTTATAAATCCTCTTTATAATTATTTCAGCAGAAATTGTGTTGAAGAAAGAGTTACTGCAATTATGAAGATGAAAAAAACCTCCATATTTGCAGTAATAACTGCCTTTATTCTCGTTATAGGAACAGCTTCTGTTTTTGGAACATCAGAAATTGCAGAAAAAGAAAGCTTGAATGTTATTTATAAAAATCCGGGCGACAATGATATTACAACTGTTACATTGAGTGTTTCTGAATCTTATAATATTGAAATTCCAATAGACGCTTCAGGGTATATTTGCGAGCCAACATATTATACTTATGACGAATACAAAGCAGAAGCAGAAATTGAAATTGAAAGTTTAAGTAAGGGTGTGATTGACGGAAGATGGACTCAGGAGTATGCAGATACTTGGATAAATTATTGGAACGAAAATCTTAATAAAATTTTGAACGGTGAAAAAGTAGAAAAACTATCACCTGTTTACTATTCTGATGGCACTCCAGTAATTGATGATTTAGGGTTTCAAATATATGCAAAGGCGTCAGAGATAACTAATGAATATGGTTATCAATTATCTGGAATAGATACTATGACTAAATAAAAGCTTTCTGAAAACTTAGTGTAAATAAATCCAGAAGAAAATAATTAAAAATTGAATAAGTTATATTAGCTATCAAAATCAAACGTAACGATTTAATATACCAAGGAGCATTATCCTTGGTATATTAAATTTTCGGAGTGTGTGATTATTTATCATAAGCATGGAAAATTTTTAGATGTGCTACTTGAAATTTACTTGACAATAATTCAACATAATTCCCTTACCATGTCCATTCTGACATGAAACGTGATACTTTTTCTGAAAACTTTGATTTTTCAGCTGATTGCTTTTTAAGTTCATTCAATATACCTAATGCAATAAGAATAAGTCCTGCTATAAGAAGATATACCCACCATCCAGCATTTGCCCAGAACTTTCTGCTTAGGAAAACAGTTGATACTACTATAACTATAACTGAAAGAAGAAACCACTTTTTCCGCTTTACAGTGAAAGAATAAATTAACATTGCAAGTGCAGATATTACAATAATAAGCCCGTCAGCAAGCAAATCACTTGCCAATGCACTGATCAACAGAATTACATAAGAAATACAATAGGTAATAAATGTTATCCGATAAACAGTTGCCTTGTTATCCTTCCATATGAATGTAAGGGCATACATGAAAAGAAGAATGGAGACTAAATTGAGTTCTGTAACTATTACATCAGGAACAGCGAAGAACGGCTGTGTTATCCATGCTAAAACAATGCCTGCAGCTGATAGAGTAAACATGGTACTATTTGTTGACAACTTATTTTCACGACGGTACATAGATGCAAATGATGTACTGAGTGCAGGAAGAACAAGCCACCTCAGATCGTCATCAAAGAGTACTATAAACATTGCTGCACACCCAAAAAATCGTGTATACGCCATTATGTCAGCATAAATATCCTTCTTATCAACAGAGTTTATTAGTTTGTTTGGATGTAAAAGATAACTGAGTGCAATTGTAAACAATATTACAAGCATGTACAAAAGTCCAATTATAGCATTGCTTTGTGAAATTTCAGGAATATTCGGAATAATTATATAAAGCATTATAAATTGTGGAATAAGTATCAATGTACAACGGTTTATGTAATTAACAAATGTACTTGCTATAAATACTAAAGCTATTGCCAGAAGATATTTATTTTCATAGTTTGAACCATTATATGCTATCATTGTGCAGGCAGAAAGAATTGCAAGCATATATCCTGAAACTTTAAGCGTCAGTAAATAAAAAATAGGATTTTTCTTACTGGTGTGCAGAACAAGCTCATTTACTGCAAAGATTGCAAAAGCAGCTCCACATGTAAAAATAAGTATCCACTTAAAACTGAGATCTCTAAAAATAATCATAGAACATGATGTTATAAATGTTGTAATTGAAAGTAAAGTTGTAACATATTCTGCCTTACTTTTCAGTACGGCAGAACGTACAGCCGATACTGCAATAAGAGCAAGCAGTGGGATAGCTGTGTTTGCACCGAATTGGAAACTGTCAGAAAGCAATCCGTTTGTGTCACATATAAATTCAGCTATTACTAATATAACAAGAGCAGAACGGAATGCAATAACGAGTGCTAAGTCAATGTTTTTCCTGATTATTGAATCATTTTTCTTTTGATACGCTAGTGTAGAGCAAATTGAAAATGCTGCAAGTGCTAATGAACACAAGCCGACAGATGTTGTTACAGCAACATCCGATGAAGCATTAACAAAAATAATCTTTATAAGTTCATATAAAGGCAATGCAAATGAACAGAAGAAGAAAGCTGCAAAACCGACATAAAACTCTGGAAATCTTCTTTCACTTTTACTGATTGCAGGGATAAGCAAAGTAATAATCAGCGCTGTGCAGGCATATGCAAGGCAAGCGTAATCAACCCCACTCACATTTTCCATAGAACATACAAATGAAAGAACAATTAATTCGATGATTACTGATACTACCGAGAAGGTTATGTCAGACATTATCGTTCTTATTTTTAATGGCTTCACGAAAACAAACAGCGTTTGTAAAAGCAATATTATAGTAGCCATTGCACAACATACCATTGCCGGGCTAGAATTTTTGAATAAAAGTGATACAAACAGATATGCAAGAACTACACAAGCCACTGAAAATGTCGACAACAAAAGCTTGCTTTTCTCCTTGTTAAGTTTTGCAAGCAATAGCATATCAGAAGCCAAAACAGAATATGCCGCAAAGGTTATCCATGTAGTATCACTCGTAAATATGCACATTGCACATATGCAGACTGCTGAAATCTGTAGTATATTTGAAATCATTGAGAATGCTGACTTAAGCTTTTCCGGAACAATATTCATGAGAGAAAAAGCCGAAACTATAAGGCTTATGCCAATAACTATATAAGAAAAACTGTTGAAGCTGTCGGGAGAGATTAAACTGAAAAGACCTGCTGAAATGAAAGCAGTGAACGGAAGAGCACCACCGAATCCACTTTTCTCGGTAAAACAATTATGCAAATATGACACAGCAAAAAGTGTACAGGAGATCATTGAAACAGCCTGGTTTCTTCCACCGTCAAAACAGCCGATAATAGAACTTATACTAAGTACTGATACATTTACAATAGCAAATAATTTAAGCTGTGAAATTATAATTGAAAAGCGCTCTGAAGATGATTTTGAAAGCCATCCGCAGATTAATATTACAGCAAATCCGTAAATTGAAAGAATAAGTGAAACTACATCAGTTCTGCTGTTTATTTGAATTGCAACAGCACATACGGCAGCTGAAAAGCTAAGTAATGAACACCATGAAAATGCTTTGTTTTTATAATCTAACGCTCCCTTAAATGACACGGCTGAAAGCGCAACAAAAGTAATTGAAATAAGAAGAGGGCAACCTTCTCCAGAAAGTGAAAACCAGTCACCGAATACATTGAAGTAGCCAGCAGCAATAAGGGTTATTGGCAAAAAAAAGCTTCCAAGTGTATAGAAAAGTAAACCTGTTTTAGGAAGATTGAACTTACGTTCAGCAAGAGATGAAGTAGCAAAGAAAATAGCAGAAAATGAAAATAAAACAGCAGCTCTAATACCGTTTGACATGATATCCCATGTAGTAGTAGCAAAAATTAGACCTGATGTGATAATAAACAAAGCACCAATAATCAGCATAATATTGATTGTACTGACACCAGGCTTTTCATTTTTATTTTTTTGCAAGCTAACGCCATAAGGAATTTCTTGCTCATTTACTGCACTTGCATTTTGATGAGTAGATGTAGTTTGAATCGGTTGATTTTCATCAAATGCATTTTGAGAAATATTTGTTGGCACAGCTTGTGTAGGAGTAATGTTAACATCCTGCTGAATACTTGTTGGCATGTTAATATCATTTATTGTATTAAAATTCTGCTGTGAATACACTGGTGTGCCCAAAGAATGCCACATTTCAATCTGTGCAATATACTCATTCTGTCGTTTCAATTCTTCATTTAACCTTTTTTTATCACTTTGTGCAGTAATTAATAATACAAGCAAAACAATAGGAGAAATAAGCCATAATATAGCCAGACATATTAGAATTCCCATTCTATTCCCTCCTGCATTCTTTTATAAGTCAAATATTTACTTTTGATATCTTATAATAACATATACATATAAAAAAATCAATAATAATATATATTTTATAATATACATAATAAGCATGTCTTAAATAATTGCACTGTAAAATACTTTAGATTAATTTTACCATAAACTTAAATAACATTTAAATCTTATAATACAGTATTCTCACATTTATTTTATGTTTAACATAATATATAAATATTAGCGTTATCATAACAATAAATAATATAGAAAAGGTGAAATTATGATTGATTCAAGATATCAGAACTTATGTTGCAATCAACAGGATAAGTTTAATAAAACCGTAAATATACCAATAGAATTATATGAATCTATTAAGGGAGACTATTTTATTGGTTATGCTGATAACTTAAGTATGAACAACGGTACCAGTGCATGGGCAAGGTTATATAATCCACAGCATTCATGCGTAAATTTGCATGTAAATGTTTGGACTGTAACAGATATATCAGAATCACCATTTCGTGCACAATTCTGGTTTAACTCAACTCCACCCGGCATACCATTAGAGTCAACTCTTGTAACTACTTCAAATCTGGCACTTTGCCCTACTCCAAAACCTAAGGTAAAATTGCAGTTATCGTCAAATGTTACTCATGAGCCGGTAGGAGGAGTAAAAGCATTTGTTAGAAGAGGCGAACCTGGAACAACATTGGTTGAAACAGAGAACGGAAAATTAATTTTTCCTCCAGGAGGCTCTTTTTTAGTATTTTTGTCTTTAACTGAAAAAACAATCAGCTCAGCATCCGGAAGAATAGCTTTTGGATGGTGGGAAGAAAAAATTACTTATTAATAACCTTGTGGCAATGAATAAAGTGGATAATTAACGTTTAATGTACAGCATTACTTTTTTATCTAATATTGGCTTATTGGCTGCCTATAAATATAATAGGCAAATTTAATTATTTAGTATTTTTCCAATATTTTTATAGTATAAAAAGTTAACATTAACAAACGATAAGTTATACATTAAAGACAGTACAAATATGCTTGACAAAACAGAACAAAAGGTTTATAATATGGAATAATTAGTTGAAATAAAAGCTATGATGAAGAGAAATAGCCTGATGTGGTCATTATCAGCGAGTGCGGGTTGGTGTAAGCCGCATAACGGAGAACAGGTGAATAACACTTCGGAGCTGCAATCTGAACAGCAGATATATTATTTGCTTATTAGGTGCGTCGTATTCTGTGCGTAAATCAGATGGGTTTTGTTTGAAACCAATGAGTGACCGTGCGTAATGTGTGCGGTAAGATAGGTGGTACCACGGGTTGCAGTGACTCGTCCTATTTTTAGTAGGAGAGCTTACTGCACCCTTTTTTATTTATATGGTAGTTCAGCTCTCAATAATAGCTTATAAAACGAAGGGAGTAAAATCAGTATGCAGCATATTGATGTAAAAGACATTATGACAAAGCAGAGCTATCTTAACAGTGAGGTAGTTGTTTGCGGTTGGGTGAGAACAACCAGAGATTCAAAGAACATGGCATTTATCGAGATAAATGACGGTACATCATTGAAGCATCTTCAGGTCGTAATTGATAAATCGACCTTGACCGTTCCGGAAAATGCAACGGCACTTGGTACTTCTTTAAAGGTAACAGGCATCGTTGTTCCAGCAAGACAGGGTGCGGTTGAAATAAATGCGACTGAAATAGTTGTACTTGGTGTTTGTCCTGCGGACTATCCTCTTCAGAAGAAAAGGCATACTCTTGAGTATCTAAGAACAATGCCTCATCTCAGAACAAGGACAAATACATTCAATGCGGTTTTGCGTGTTCGTTCTGCAATGGCAGAATCAATCCACCGCTATTTTCAGGAAAGAAACTATGTTTATATTCACACACCACTTCTCACGGGAAGTGACTGCGAGGGTGCTGGTGAAGTCTTCAAGGTAACGACAATCGGATATTCTGATAAGTATAAGAATGAGCAGGAATATTATGCTGATGACTTTTTCGGCAAGAGAGCAGGACTTAGTGTTTCGGGCCAGCTTGAGGGCGAGGTTGCTGCAATGGCAATGGGTAAGATTTATACTTTCGGACCGAGTTTCAGAGCTGAAAACAGCAATACTCCACGTCATGTTGCCGAATTCTGGCATGTTGAACCTGAGGTTGCTTTTGCAGAGCTTCCGGATATCATCAGAATAGCGGAAGAAATGATAAAGTATATTATTTCTGATGTTATGAAAAGCTGTCCGGAGGAAATAGAATTCTTTGAACAGCATTTTGAAAAGGGACTTCACGAGAAGCTAAATAATGTTATCAGCAATGATTTTGCAATTTTGGATTATACAGATGCAATAGATATACTGAAAAAGTCAGGCAAGGAATTCCAGTATCCTGTTGAATGGGGTTGTGACCTGCAGACAGAACATGAAAGATTTATTACAGAAGAAGTATACAATAAGCCGGTGTTTATTATTAATTATCCAAAGGATATAAAGTCATTTTATATGAAGCAGAATTCTGACGGCAAAACCGTTGCTGCAACTGATCTTCTTGTACCTGGTGTAGGTGAGATTATCGGTTGTTCGGAACGTGAAGCAGATTACGACAAGCTCATTCAGGCAATGAAGGACAGGAACATGAACATGGAGGAATATGCGGATTATATTGATTTAAGAAAGTTTGGTTCAGTTCCGCATAGTGGTTTCGGTCTGGGATTTGAAAGAATAATTATGTATGTAACGGGTATGGGTAACATCCGTGATGTAATTCTTTACCCTAGAACTGTCGGTAGCATCAGATAAAAGGAGAATACTACATGGATAAAATAATTATACCGCAGGGATATGCTTCAAAGCTTTCATTGCGTGAGACGCAGAAGGCGATTAAGCTTGTCAAGGACACCTTTCAGGGCAAGCTTTCGGCAGCACTGAATTTAGATAGAATCACTGCACCTGTAATGGTAACAAAGAAAAGCGGGATTAACGACGACTTGAACGGAGTTGAACGCAAGGTGCATTTTACTATGAAGAATGTAGAAGGCACAGCAGAGGTTGTTCAGTCCCTTGCAAAGTGGAAGCGTATGGCTTTATATCGTTACGGCTATAAACCAGGTGAAGGTATTTATACAGACATGAATGCAATACGTCGTGATGATGATACTGATAATACACATTCTTTGTTTGTTGACCAGTGGGACTGGGAGCGTGTTATTAACCGTGAAGACAGAACTCTTGATTTTTTAAAGTCAATAGTAAAGAAAATAGTTGTGGCACTTTCAGAAACACAGGATTTAATTAAAGAAAAGTATCCACGGCTGGCGCAGGAAATCTGCGATGATGTATTCTTTATAACAACACAGGAACTTTATGATATGTATCCGAATCTTACTCCGAAGCAACGTGAGGATAAGATTACTTTTGAATATAAAACTGTATTCATAATGCAGATTGGCGGAAAACTGAAAAGCGGTGAAAAACACGACGGCAGAGCACCCGATTATGATGATTGGTCACTCAACGGAGATATTATGATTTGGAATGAGACTTTACAAAGGTCTTTGGAGATATCATCGATGGGTATAAGAGTTGACGAAAAAACTTTGAAGGCTCAGCTTAAAGAATGTGAAGCTGAGGAACGTGAGCATTTTGAATATCACCGTGATGTTCTGAGCGGTGTTCTTCCGCTGACAATAGGCGGTGGAATAGGACAGTCTAGAATTTGTATGCTATTACTTGAAAAGGCTCATATCGGTGAAGTTCAGGTTTCGATATGGAGTGATGATATGATATCAGAGTGCGAACAGCATAACATAATTTTACTTTAAAAAAATGCTATTTTTAATGACATTTCATATATAAAAACAATAAAATGGGGAGCTTGTGTGACAGGCTGAGAAGAAGGTAACCCTTCGACCCACTACCTGATTTGGGTAATGCCAACGTAGGGATATATTGATTGATTGCTTATGGAAGTGGATATGCCTTTATTGGTATATTCACTTTTTTTATTCATTAAAAAGGTTCCCATTACAAAAATATTACAAATTATGAATATTATTGCAAATGGTACATCTTGTGATATATAATTAAATTGTAATAGAAAACAAGGGGGGTTCTTGATGAAAAAGTTGTTTCTGATAGTGCTTGTTATTGCTATACTTTCGGGGTGTACTGCACAAACAGAGGTTGTTTCTGAGGTAACAACTTCTATAAGTGAAAGCAGAAAAGAAACTGCCTCGCAATCTGGTATAACCACAACTGCTATAAGTGTTTCAGAAACGACAGCAGCAACAGCTGAAACGTTGTCTGAAAAACTGATTGATTCACAGGGAATGCTTACAAAAGAATATCTGACAATTCTGAAACAACTGTTTGAGAAAGGCAGTAAGGAAACAATTGTGCCTGAAATTGCACTTCATGATTTTGACGATGACGGCATACCTGAAATAATATTTATATATTCAAACGGCGGCCAGGGTAATATGCCATGCAAGGTGTACCGAGCAAAGGACGGTAAATTTCTTGGCGAGTTTTCGGGTTTCTGCCGTGACGGATATACCCGGTTCAGCAAGGGTTACGGTGGCACTATTGTACATAATTATTACGAGCATTCTAACTGGCAGCGCGTTGAATCATTTGATCTTATTAAAATATATAACGATGGTCTGAATAGTGAAAATATTTATAACAGATATGGTCTGCTTAATTACGGTGAGTGCTATCCAACAATGGGCTATACCGAGGAAATCAACGAGAAATATATACAGTCTTCTGTCAGCATTGAATTTATAGGTGAACAGCAATGTCGATGTCGTTTAGGAGAGGAATACGCCGTTACCACTTACGGATATTATGATATTGACCAGTCTGAATGTGCAGAAACGGTATTCAAGCTTTATAATGATTACAAGAAGCTTGAAAATATGTCTATAAACAAAAGTGATATTTACTATGTGTTTGCTCCCGGAGATTATGACGGAGACATGAAGCCTGAGGCCTTTTTCCAGAACAATGACGGCGTGTTCTTCATTGATTCATCAGGCAATACAACACAGCTTGCAGAAGAAACCTTTTATAATATTCATAAGCTTTGGTATGACACTATTGTGTTTGAGCCATGGGGTGCAACGTACTGCGAGGCTTACACCGTAAAAGACGGGAAAGCAGAACAGGTTATAAAACTGGGAAGGGGAATCTCATTTGACTACAGCGAATTATATAACGGATATTATGAGGTTATACATTCAGTTTATGATGGCTTGCAGGCAAATGGAACAAGCGTAGGGACTCATTCTTTTAAAAAGTATCTGTTTTACTACAGTGACGTCGGATTAAAGGAATGTGGAGCAATCACTGTTAATCAAACCGATTTTTTTAATACATACGGAGAATCTGCTGAGAAAATTCATGATGAAATTGAATCTGAGGGCGGAGAGATAACTGAAATTCTATACAGAGACGATGTAGCCTTTTTAGTGAACTACCGTATTGCGGCTTACGAATCAGACAATCCCATATATTATAATATACTGAACAAAACATATAAGCCATGCTTTGACAACAAAGAACTAAAGGAGATTGACAGCAATGACGGAGTCTATCTGACAGCACTTGTTCCTGAAATTGCTATATATCCTGAAGAAATGTATGTGCCTGAATTGCCATAATTTTGAGGAGTGATAACATGATAAAAAAGCTAGCAATTATTTTAACAGCACTTCTTCTTTGCTCATGTGGAAATAATCAAACGGGGAAGGAAACGGAAAACGGACAGACTATTTGGGAGATAAGATATGACTCATAATGAAATTCTGGATTACTGCTTGAAAAAGAAGGGTGCATATACAAATTATCCTTTTGGACCTGATTGCCTTTGTATTAAGGTGAAAAAAAGAATTTTCGCTCAGATATTTATTCTGAAAAATGTTCCAATGGTAACTCTGAACTGTGATATGATGACAGGTGTATTTTATCGGAACACCTATCCCGAAGCCGTCAGACGTGGATACCACTGTCCACCGATACAACAACCGTATTTTAATACAATAGATTTAGAGAAGGATGTTCCACATGACGAAATATTAAGAATGATTGACCATTCTTACAGTTATGTTGTGGGAAAGCTGGCAAAGAAAACCCAGCGTGAGCTTGCCGCTGAGTGATTATAATTAACGTAGAAATCATTGCCATGATTTAACGTTTTGAATTATTAAAAAATGTCAAATAACCAAATAAGATAAACTTGTAAGTAAAATAAGAACAACGCCTCTCAACCCTTATGGCTGGGAAATAATAACATATTATTCTATATATTTCAACATAATTTTTACATATTTTAATTATATACAGTTTACAGACACTCATTAATATGAGCAAAGTATAATTCAATTATCACAGCTCATAATACAAATGAGGTGATTTACTTTGCCAAAAGATAGTCAGCTTGATCCTAAAAAAGTTCGCAAAATGAAGTCAAACGGTGGTCATACTATGGCAGAAAGCGCACTTGACGGAGAAAGCAGAAATAATAAAAAGCAGTCTGGAAGCAGACATAAACCAGGTAATGACAAATAACTTTATAAGGAGGTTTTGTAATGGATAATAATAAAAATAGAATGAAAGACCGTCCTAAAAGCAATCCTGAGCTAAGAAAAATGAAGCCAAAGGAAAATTCTGATGTTGGTATTATAAATGGTAAAAAAATAGGTCTGCATCAAAGCAAACATGAAAAAAACATGGGGGATGAAATATGAATCAGATGCTCTGCAATGTCTCAGGCATTAAAAACAAGGATCAAAAGACGCAAATCAGAAATTCACTTAATAAAATTGATGGTGTTCGTGAAGTTGGCGTTAACTTGGTTACAGGTACTGTCGATATAAAATATAACGAGCCTGCAACAGAAATTGACCTGAAAAATTGTATTGAAAACAGTGGTTTCAAAATTGCTTATGAGTAAACTTAAAGAGCCTAAGGAAATTCCTTAGGCTCTTTAAAATTATTCTGTAAATTTGCCAATTACATTGCTTTGTTACTGTTGGAAACAATATCTTAAAAATGCAGTCAGTGCAAAAAATTGCCCGTTTATTTCCTTTATTTCTTGATATATGGATCTTACATACTTTTCTATAACTTCACGTTCTTCACATGAAGCTTCTCCGTTTCCATAACGTATCCTGTCAAAAACGTCCGTAATTTCTTCAAATGAAACATCTACGAATCTCATTCTGAGTGAAACCCTTGAGGCAAAACATGCGGCAGTTTCTCCGTTTTTAGGAATAAGTTTCTTCCTTGCAAATAAATAGTACGACATTCTAAAGCAGTACATGAATTTCTCGGTATCTGAACTTTTTTTATATGTACTAAGAAATTTCATTGACTTTACTGCAATGTATAAAATAATTACTAGCAAAATGCCAAGAACAGAGAAAGATATAACTATTATATACGTCGATGAATGATTATCTTTTTCAGGCTTGAAATCAGATAAAGTTTCTGTCAAGGCTTCTGTGTTTCTATCATTTTCAAATGCATTATTGTTTTTATACTCTACTTTGACAGAAGCTTTTTCACGGAAATCATACCTGCCGTTACTGAATGAAGCTGTCGGCTCAAATGGAATCCAGCCTACACCTTCTATATATGCCTCAACCCATGCATGTGCTGTAGACCCAGGAACAGACAGATTCAAAAATGACTGCAAATTACTGCAATTTACGGAAAACCCTTGTACATATCGTGTCGGGATTCCCTCACACCGAGCAAGCACTGCCATTGAAGATGCAAAGTATGTACAGTATCCCTTCTGACTTTCAAAAAGAAAATAGTCTACAGGGTCATTCCCTTTTGGCACTTCGCCTGGAGTAAGAGTATACTCATAATTTTTGAGAAATGCCTCGATAGCGCAAAGTTTGTCATAGTCGTTTGTGCAATCAGCAGTTATTTTGTCGGCAAGCTGATATGTCCTCTCCGTAACACAGCCTGGAAGTTTTGTATATGTTTCAAATATATATTCTGATCTTTTAGCAAGTGTTTCTTCTATATTTTCAGGTATACTTTTATCAAGGTAATGCTTTGTGGAAATATCATCAGTATCATAGTCGAAAGTTGAGCTGACGATTTCTCCGAACTCATCCGATCGATAATTTATTTCCAGATAATTTACAGAATAACTTGTGTCAGCACCTTTCCTTTCCTCGAATATAACTGACGGTGAAGATGCATCATACTCTTCCCTGTTATATAACTCAAAAGTTTTTAATGGATAAAACATTGTCTGGGTGTTAATATTATCGTATCTAATAATAAGTCCTGTCTTTGCTGTAACCCTTGCAAAATCATCTCTGGTAATACCTTCACGTTCAAAAGCACAAACAGTTTCGCAGTAATCAAGATAATAGTCACTATCGGAAAAATTGCCATATTTGCTTTTCCTCCAGCCTTTTTTGCTATAATCATCATTTACATTTCCTATTAGGTAAACTGATGAACGAGGGCTGGCGGATGAGCATGTAAGCAACAGCTGACTGATATCCCGCTGTTTAAGCCCTGCGCCAAAAGCATTCCCTGAATCATCGGAATAACCCTGCAAACCAATATTGAATTCCGTTGATTCAGGATTAAACAGATAGTTGATATCAGTCAGTATTTCACTGACCTTAACAGCAGTTTTTTTAACAAAACTCCAGCTCAAAGGCTGTTCGGATGACGGCAATACAGCTATTATAAGTGAGAATGTTGCAAACAGCGGCAATAAGAAAGACAGGACCTGTACAAGATTTTTTCTGTCTTTTTTATATAAGTATAACAGGCTTAATTCTGCCATTGCAGTCACAATAATTCCGGCAGAAGCAAAAGTCTCAACTACACTCGGAACAACTCCGGCGGCTACATAAATAAACAGCAATATTAATGTAAGAAGTGCTGCGGAATATCTAACATAAGGTAATTTCAGCAGTGGAAAAAACACAACAGAAAGAATTGCAGACATAACAGAAGTTATAAAAATTGTTTCTCCTGCATTAATCTCATTTCCTGAAAAAAAATTTATTGCTGTGTTTGCAATATACTCAACGATCGAAATTCCGACAAGATTAAGTATCAGGAGTATCATTGTAAGAACTGCCGCCGTACCAACAAAAACTGCTGAATTTTTTCTATTAATATATAAAAAAACAGTTACCACAGTAAAAATAAGCGAAGTAACTGCCACAGCAAGCGGAGAGGTATTTCCCATAAGCCTAAGCAATCCGCTTTCTGCTAGTAAAACTAAACATAGCGATATAAAGGCTGTGTGAAGATTTTCGGAAAGTAGTTTTCTAATTTTCATCTTTACCTCCGAGAACGTCAGATATTTCATCTGAAAGAGCAATATGGCGGAAAATTACCCGCTTGTCAAGAGCCTCAGAAAGAGCAAGTCCATTTTCTCCGATAAGCAGAATTGCTGCGTCCCCGTCAAGCTTTATAATATTTTCACAGGTTCTGCAAAGTTCTTCTGTAAGAGAGCTGACAGCAAAAATCACGAAATCCCCCGTCATACCGAAAGATGGAAATATACTTAATATTTTTGCAGGAGAATGATTGCTGCAAAAATTTATTCCTGCACATTTACTATAGAATTTCTTGAGGTTTTCATGACTGTCAATATAATACTTGTTTATCTCCTCATACTCGTAAACAACTGTAACAGGTACATTTTTTCTTACCAGGTAACTAGAAGTTGTCAACGCGCTTTCAATAATTTTATCCTCAACGATAATGCGGGTATAATCATCAGAATTAACTTGTGTCATATCCATAATAAATATGATTTTTCCATCCTGAACATCAGAGTTCTGTCTGACGAAAAGCTCCTGCTTTTTCGCGGATATCTTCCAGTTTACAAGCTTTATGCTGTCACCGACAATGTACTTTCTGTTTTCACAATCAGGAGGTTCGGAATTATTTCCACGGGAAAAGCGCAGCAGCTTTGCGTCGCTGTCCAAAGGAGAAAGCGTAATTTTATCTATCTCATAGATCTTTGGAAGAACGCTCATGCTGATTGTTGATGGTGCAGGATATTTTACGCTGAGTAGCCCTAGATAATCTGTTACTATGACATCTTTAACACCTATATTGTATTCCCCTCTGTACTTGCAGAGAATTTCAGTATGATTCTTGATTTTCTCCTGTGGAACAAGGTGGTAACTTCTGCAAAGGGACATATTCTGTGGAGTAGAAAAGTCCTCCATGAATGTCACCTTGACGTCAGTATATGACAAAAAATCCTCGTCAGACAAAGCGAAAAAATATGGAGTCTTTTCGCCCTTGACAACTATTTTGTTTTCGGCTGTCTGGTAAATACGAAAACGCAGATACACATAAAAAGTATAAATAAGTGAAAACACTGGTATCAGAATAAGAATATAAAACAGTGTCCGTGCTGCACCGCCGAAAAAGGATGCAAAAACTGCCGAAGCAATAATTAATCCTAATAGAATTATTCTTCTTATTTTCATATTATCTTTCAAACTCCCTCCGCTTAAAGCACAGGAGTGTTGATTTTATTGAGAATACGCTCAATTACGGAATGAACGCTTGCCTTCTCCATTTTTGCGTCGGATGAAAGAGTTACCCTATGGCACAGAACGTTGTAAACAACACGCTGAACATCATCCGGAGTAACAAAATCACGTCCGGAAATATATGCTGAAGCCTGTGAAGCACGAATAAGTGCAAGGGTAGCACGAGGGCTTGCTCCCAGAAGAAGCTTTTCATTTTGTCTTGTAGCAGAAACAATGCTTACTATGTATGAAGAAACATCAGGCACTATTTTCACTGATGCAGTTTCCTTCTGCATTTGCAGAATTTCATCCCTTGATGCAACAGCTGACAGACACTCACGGGTTATCCCCTGAAGGAAATTTTCTGCCATCTTTTTCTCATCATCAAATTCAGGATAGCCGATTGATATACGCATAAGAAAACGGTCAAGCTGAGCTTCAGGAAGATTATATGTGCCGAGGAAATCGGAAGGGTTCTGTGTTGCAATAACCATGAAAGGCTCATCAAGACGGTATGTTTTTCCGTCAACAGTAACCTGCTTTTCCTCCATAGCTTCAAGCAGACTTGCCTGAGTTTTTGGTGAGGTACGGTTAATTTCATCGGCAAGAACAATGTTGCTCATAACTGCACCTTTTATAAACCTGAATTCCCCGCTTTTCATATCATAAACTGACGTTCCAGTAACATCACTCGGCAATGTATCGGGAGTAAACTGAATACGTGAAAAGTCGCATCCGGCAGAAACAGCAAGTGCGTTTGCCAGCGTTGTTTTTCCGACACCCGGAACATCTTCAAGAAGCAGATGTCCACCTGCAAGAAAAGTCATTACAGCAAAGTTTACAGTTTCAGGTTTTCCGACTAGGACTTTATTGATATTATCAATTATATCCGTCACTTTATTATTCATAACCCACCCCATAAATATATTTTTTCCAACAAAAGTATAACATAATGCCACATATAAGTCAATAAATTCAACAGTATATACATAATCTTTTGACATTTGACATATATAATGATTGTAAAGTATATTCTTAAATAATAAAACATAAAAAAGTTAACATTTTATACAACTTTATTGGAGTAAGGGGTTGTCATGTAAAAATGACGGATATAATTATTTTTATATTCTACTTAAGCAAAACGTCAATCTGTTCAGCCATTTCGTTTATGGATTTTACTTGATTTTTCATTTGTACAGCATCCTTGGCATTGTTTTCAACCATACTTGTAATCAAAGCAAACTCACGGTTTTCCTTTTCAATGCTCTCCGCAATATCAACATTGATATCAACTGTACGCTTAATAACATCATTTTGCCTGCTATGTACATTATTCATTGCATTAATGTCATCCATTGACTGATGAAGCAATGTGTTGATTTCATTCATATTGTTGAAGACACTTGCAAAATATTCATTCTGAAGATTAAGCTTCTTGTTATTATTATCAACATAAGAAGTCATCTCAATTACGTTATCCTGAACTCTGCTCATTACAGTCTGAATTTCTGACAATGACTGCTGTGTGCCGTTTGCAAGATTTCCAACTTCATGAGCAACAACTGCAAAACCCTTTCCTGCCTCTCCTGCACGAGCGGCCTCAATAGTTGCATTAAGAGAGAGAATATTGGTTGACATTGCAATATCGCTTATCAGCTTTAATGTTACGTCAATTCCCTTAACGGCCTCGGATAGTTTTTCAGCAACAGCACTTGTTTCAATCATTGACTGAATTACTTCCTTATTTACTGCCTGAAGAGAGTTAAGTGACTTTTCATTTTCTGAGGACTTATCAATGATTTCGCCTGAAGTCTGTGCAACCTGTTCAACATTATTGCTCAGAAGTTTTCCGCAGTCTTTCAGCTCATTAAGATTTGCAATACTTGCGTCTGATTTTTTGCGCAATGCATTACTATCAGCTAGAAGAGCCTCTCCTGTTGAAGCAAGCTCCTGTGCAGTAGTGGTTTCATTGGATGATATTTTTGAAAGCACTGTTCCTGCTTTAAGCAGCTTTTCAGAAAGTGCTTGTGCAGTTGAAAGAACCTTCTGTACGCGTGCGTTGTTAGATTCTATTTCATCCTTCTTCATATCTACAAGATAACGGTTGATAAGAAGACACATCAAAAATACAGCAAACAGACAAAGTGTAGCTCCGACAATTCTCAGAACAAGTTCTGCAATAAAAATGCTGTCCTTAATTGGAAGTACGACATCGCTTCTTACTATGCTGACAACAATCAGCGACGCAAAGCTTTCGAATATCGAAATAACAACAACCTTTATATCAAGGAAAAACGCAGCCAATATTGCAAAGTAGAAAACATAAGCCCAGAATTCACGGGTAGGTATCATATAGTAAATGAAATTATATTGGATTGCAAGAAGAACAAGAACAAAAATCTTTCCTACTTTAAGCATTTTAGGTTTTAGATTTTTATTTCCATCTGCGTCCTTTTCATAGGAGATACGGATAAGAATAATTCCTATCGTAAGATAGGCAGTGCAGGTACCAAGAAAAATTCCAAGAGCAATCCATGAGACATCAGGATAAAAACCAAGCATTTTTAATGCAGCAAATGTAACAGCGGCGCAAGTAGTGCTTCCTGTAACGAGAATGATTACCAAACTGTAGATCTTGTTCATGTATTCCTGAATTACTTTACTCATACTAATTCCCCCAAAATCTTACATAATTATTTAATAAAAGTTTAACATGTTTTGATATATATGTCAATATATGTTGAACAAATTATAATAAAATTATGTAAAATTAACTAATTTGTCGACATTTTTTTATCATTTTCAACATTTAATTTCAATATATTTTAATAATGCAATTATACATTTATTTACTCTAATAATTTCATAGTCTTAATATTATAGTGAACTATTTAATACCAACAATAAAGAGCAAAAAATTCTACAATAATTTTATTTTATATTAATATGATCCTGATAAAAAATAGGTTGTACCAAAGAATTATTAAAAATTCTTTGGTACAACCTGATTTAATATTTTAGATTATCATTTAATGCTTAATGCTAAAGCACTATTTTAGTACACCATCAGATACTCCACTTATTTATTGACTTTAGTTTCTTGTTTTGAACTTAGCAATTAGTTCGTATAACTTCTGAGCCTCTGCAGAAATTTCCTCAGAAGATCCGGCACTCTCCTCTGATGTAACAGAGTTTTTCTGAACAACATCTGAAATCTGGTTGATTCCTTGTGTTACTTCTATTATAGAACGTGACTGTTCCTCAGAAGCATCTGAAATCAAAGTAATAAGTCTTGTTGTTTCAACAGAATTCTTAACAATTTCCTCAAGTGTTTTAGATGTTTCTTCGGCAATTGTTGTTCCGCTTTCAACTGCAGTTATTGAACTCTGGATAAGTGTTGTCGTTGTCTTTGCAGCTTCAGCAGATTTAGCAGCAAGATTTCTTACTTCATCAGCTACAACAGCGAATCCCTTACCGGCAGAACCGGCTCTTGCGGCTTCAACTGCAGCATTAAGAGCAAGAATATTTGTCTGGAATGCAATATCATCAATTGTTTTAATAATATTAACAATCTGTGATGATGTGGAATTAATATCCTTCATAGCCTGCATCATCTGTTCCATCTGAACGCTACCGTTCTTGATAAGCTTTGTCTCATCAGCGGAATTACTGCTTGCAACTTTTGCATTCTTTGCACTGTTCTTGACCTGATTTGAAATTTCATCAACTATTGAACTCAGCTCATTGACAGCACTTGCCTGTGTAGAAACACCATGTGAAAGTTCCTGTGCAACATTTGCAACCTGTTCAGAACCCTTGGAAACCTGTTCACTGCTTACTCTTATGTTAAGCAAAACATTATTAAGAGAATCAAGTATCTTATTCAGTGAAACCTTAAGAGGAGCAAAGTCACCGTAATATTCTTTAGTGATGTCAAGGTTGAAATTGCCGTTTGCCATTTGTTCAACAACTCTTGAAACTTCACCGATATAAGCAGAAAGGTTATTTATTGTGTTCGAAATACTGGTTGTAAGCTCATATGTATCAGATGTATCATATGAAATCTTGACATCTGATGTAAGGTCACCTTTTTCAAGAAGCTTTACTCTTTCAACAACTTCTGATATAGGATTTGCTATTTTTCTAGCAAATAAACTATAACTTATTGAAGAACTAACAAACGCAACTAAGCTTATAATAATAGACATAATCAAACTATTAAGTACAGGAACAGCAACTTCAGATTCAGGAATCAAAACTGCAATTGACCAGCCATCAGCAGAATTTATTGGTTTATAGGAAACATAATAATGTTTACCGTCTTCCATAGAAACAATAGATTGTCCTTCAGTACCGCCGAGCATTTCTTGTACAAGACGTGCAGAATCAGCATAGTTCTTATCTTCTTGAGCCCTAGTAATTGGGTTTATAGAATTATTAACCTTTTCATCATCACTGGAAACGATATATGTACCCTTGCTGTCAACTATAAATGCTTTACCGCCGTAGTCGTTTGATTCCTCATAACCTTTTATAATGTCATAGAAATAATCTATGTTAAGACCTGAGAAAATAACACCATCTGTAATTCCGTTATCCATTCTCTGTGCAACATAATAAGTCATTATTTGATCTTTCTTACTGAAAACGGGTGAAGAAATGTTTGGAATTCCATCCATTGCCTTCTTGAAATAATCTCTTCCAGACAAGTCAAATCCATCATAAGTTTCACCAGAAGGATACAGCAAACTTACTGAATAGAACATCGTCTTTTTTGACCTGTTACCAAGCAAATATGTTTCTATACCCTTTACATCTTTAGTAAGGAATTTTTCTGCTATTTCAGTATCTTTTGCAAGAGTATCCTGTTCAAAATATACTCTTGACATAACATTTTCTATAGATGAAGAATATGATTCAGCAAGCATATCCGCCTGACTATATACACTGTTCCTCTGATTTTGCTTGGTAACGATAAGATTTGCAATTGCTATAACAAAAACAACAATTAAAATAGTAACATACCCAAGAGTAAGTATTCTTTTTTTAATACTTCTAATTTTTTTAGTTCCAGTTTTCATAGCCATACCTCCTTTATTTTCCCTTAGCAATGCAGCTTAATGCCAAATATTTCATTGCATAAGGCAGAAATCCTATAATATTAACGAAGTACCCCCAATCCTGATAATAATTATACGAAATATACACCCTGGTTTTTTAATGAATGACATAGATGTAAAGTATACCAAATATTCTATGCAAAAATTAAAATAATTTTAAAATGAATTGCATCCTAACAGATGATTATGTAATTTTATTATCTTACCGTTCTACATTTAAATTAAAAGTTAAAAAATCTTATTTTTTTTAAAAAGTAACATAAAAATTTATGTTTTTTACTATTTAAATTATAACATGTTGCCTATTACTTTTCAATATTTATTGTTATTTTAGTTAAATTTACATAAATATTTAAATATTTAATACCAAACTTGCACAATTAAAATTTGTAACTAAGAGCTTTTCTTCAATGTTAAGTTGCTTAATTTCATAAAGTTAAATTAGCTTTGATAAAAAATGAGCAGGAACGACATTAGCCGTACCTGCCCATTTTTATGTATAACTATTTTTAGTCTGTCCCAGTACTTTCTAAGTATTCTTTTGAAGCATATAAAATATCTAAACATTCACCATAATCATCAAGCTCAATTACAGCCATACATACAACTGAACTTTCAGTTTCCCAAATTACTATATTATTGTTTATAACTCCTTCTGGTATACTTATATACGTTTTATTAAATTTATTGTAAAAAGTCTTATCAGTTTTACCATTAAAAATTGGCTTTCCATATTTCTTCTCATAAATTTTATACATTGAATTATACTCTGAAATATAATCAATTTTTTCATCATTATCTTCTAAATCTATAAGTGCATATCCAGCACCATGAAGGGTACCCTTTTTTTCATCGAATAGATATCCGACAATGTACGGCTTGTCATTTAATTTTACTCTGTTTTTTATCACATAATCAGATCCTGACCCATACAAATCTTCTTTTTCAACTTTCTTAACCTCCTCTATTGTATCGCCCCAGTTTGAATTTCTGAAATCATACTTTGAAACATAAAGACCTGGCTCATTATCCCATACACCATTTTTATCAAAAGTATACTGTTTTGAACCAATATTATATTTGCCAGTTGCCATATACCCCTTTTTAGTAAAATAATATGTTTTCTTACTGATCTTTACCCATCCTGTTTTCATTGAACCATCAGAACCAAAATACATTGTACCTGATTTGAATTTTACAAAGCCTTTTTTTGCGATACCATCTTTATCAAAATAGTACCTGTTTCCATCAATGGTCTGCCATCCTGTCAACTTTTTGCCGCTTTCATCAGTATATGAAATTCCCTTATCCGTCTTTTCAAAGTCTGCTGATATTGGCATAATCATAGCTGAAACTGAAATTGTCATTGTCATTACTAAGCTTAATGCTTTAATAAATGTTTTTCTCATTTAGTCATACCTCCATGTCAAAATTATATGTCTAATTTTAACACAAATAAATGCACAATACAATACTTTCCAGACAATTAACTTATTCTCCTGAATATATACTCCACCTATTACAAAGAAAATAAGGCTTTTAATCAAGATTTAAAGTTAAAAAGAAAACCCACAGGTTATGTGGGCTTAATGCTATTTTCTTTTTGTATTTGGTCCGAGTGATTCTTTTTTAGCGTTATGCGGCTGGGAATCGCCGTTTTGTTTTTTAAGGTTTGATTTGTCTTTCATAAAATATCACCTCAAAGGGTATTATTTCTTCAAGTATAGAAAATATGCAAATACCTTTTGTAATAAACAGATGACATACTGCCACATTTGCAATGTTTAAATTCTTGATTATAAATCCTATGTTAAGCTGGCAATAAATAAGAATTCATAGTAATAGGTTTTGTAAGGGTTAATGCTATTTCTTTTTTGCATTTGGTTCAAGTGATTGCTTTTTAGCGTAATTCGGTCGGGAATCGCCATTCTGTTTTTTAAGGTTTGATTTGTCTTTCATATAATATCACCTCAATAATTATTATTTCAGCAAGTTATAAAAATATGCACATACTTTTATTGTAAAGCAGACCCGCAGACAATATTGTGACAGCATCGGTCTTTGCCTAAATTTCTGACACCACAGATCAAATATTTACTAAACAAGAAGCTGCAGAAATGATTTCAGTTCATATGCTTTTATAAAAATGTTGGTTTTTATTGGTTTATTATCAACTCAACAAAAAAACACGCCGCTTGCAAAGTCCTGCAAACGACGTATCTACGTAATATTTCATGGAGCTATCTATCAGATTCGAACTGACGACCTCATCCTTACCAA
>JAEZYS010000029.1 GCA_023418925.1 Bacillota bacterium | reverse complement strand
TCGCAACCTTAATTCCTTGCTATATTTCTTGTTCTTATGACTTTTTCTTTGCATAACAAATCCCCTTAATGTAGTCTTGAAATTTTTTCTTTTTCAAGTGTCTACTCTAAGGGGATTATATCAATATTCTTAGTGAGGATTTTTTGTTATATAAACTGTTCTACTATAATAATTTTATTAAAATCCCTTTTCATCGTTGAGATTCTCATCTATTTGTTTGCGGGACTCCTCGATTGCTTTTTTGTCAAGAATGATTTGTTTTTGCCTTTTTATGTTCAGAAGCCCTAGTGAGATGATAGCAAGACCTATACCTGTCATAATCATCATTGTATCAAAACTTATCCCTGCCCTTTCCCTGTATGCCCATAGGAGTATAAGACCAAGTATTGATACAGAACTTATAACATTTGGGTAGTTGAATATATATTTTTTAGACTTGAACCTGGACATGTTTTTCTAATCCTCATTCCTGATTTGCAGTAGCATTCTTTCTATTTTTCTTTAATTCAAACTTCATTGTAAAGATAAGATCAGTTGTAAACATTCTTACCGCAAAGAACATGCATACAATGAGCACAACAATCTGATAACCGAATCCCAGCCAGAACTGACCTAAATGACCCATGGTCAGATTTGTAACGGCTGTGTAGCTGTGTGTAAATGGAATCAGATATAGTATAACCTTAATTGGTGTTGACATTGCATTTACATCCGAATAAATTGTAGCGAAGAAAGGTATAAGTGTGAGCATCATTAATGGCATTACAAGAGTCTGTACAGATTTTACATCAGTAGCCATTGCACCGAGAATTAGAGCAAGTGAAAGGCCGATAGCAATTGAAACAAACATCTGAAGTCCAATAAGAAGAACACTTTGCACCGATATAGTCAAGCCAAGTTCGCTCATTGCAGCACCTATATTAGCCATATCAGCAGCCGCAGAAGCAGTTCCTCCTGCTGATTCAGTAATCTCAGTAAGTGCACCGCCAGTCATTCCTGTGATGTAGAAAATAAATCCGACCATCATTACGCCCGCATTTAAAAGAGCCACAATTAGTGCGGCAACCATCTTTGCTGAAAGAACAGTCAAACGACTTACAGGAGTTGAAAGTAAAGTTTCAAGGGTTTTATCAATCTTTTCTGTTGAGATTGCAGTCATAATCATCTGTGAAGCCATGAGTAACAGGAAGAAAATAACGAAAGGAATAATCATTGACTGAGTCATAGTAATTGCAGATAAAGCTGAAGGCGATACCTTAGCCATTTTTTCACCTACAACAGTATATTCAACAAGCTCAACCGGATTATTGATTCTGTCAATCTGACTCTGATCAGCAGAAAGCTTGTTCTTAAGAATACTGTCAGAGATTACTTTACTGATATTTGTAACAGAGTCCGCAGATGACATTCCGGATAATGAAGAGAACATTCCTCCTCCGCTGTATTTGCCGACTAAAATAAGGGATGCTGCTTTGTCACCATTATTTACTTGATCTGAAAAACCCTGTGGAATAATAATTACGCTTTTAGCATCACTTTTTGCAAGTTCTGCTGCATAATTGTCACCCTGTATATCTACCTTATTAATTGTGAGTGTTTGATCTTTGCCAAGCTCTTTAAGTATTGATTTTGAGAATTCAGTATTATCCTGGTCACAGATATTGATAGTTGAAGTATCCATTGATTCTTCCATTCCATTTCCCATTACCTGCCCCAGAATAACAAAAAGAAACAGTGTAAATACCATACCGAAGATGGTCTGGAATGTCAACAGCTCACGCATTTCTTTCTTTAACAGATTACCGAACTTCATTATTCTTTACCACCTTTTCAAAAACTTCTTCAAGGTTGCGGGCTTCATACTTTTCTTTAAGCTCATCAATTTTTCCGACAGTAATAAGCTTTCCTTGAGTAATGATTCCTACTCTGTCAGAAACGTATTCTATTTCAAGCATATTGTGAGAGGAGAGAAGGAAAGCCATATTCTGATCCTTTGCAAGCTGCTTTATCATCTTTCTGATTTCAAGTGCATTAATTACATCAAGACCTGAAGTAGGTTCATCGAGAATTGCAAGCTTTGGGTTTGTCATTACAGCACGGGCAAGGAGAAGTTTTCTTATCATACCTCTTGAATAGTTGTTTATCTTGTCATTGAGACGATCGCCAAGTCCGCAGATTGTCTTTGCACGGTTAATGTAAATCTCGGATTCTTCCTTATTCTTTGCAAACAGGCCTGCCATAAAGTCAAGATAATTGTTTCCGGTCATTGTCTTGTATGCACCTGCTTCATCAGGTAGATATGTAATATTTTCTCTTACCTTGTCAGGCGCTTTGAGAATGCTGTGCCCAGCGACAACCGCATCTCCGGATGTTGGCTTGATAAGCGTAGAAATCATACGGATTGTAGTGGTTTTTCCTGCGCCGTTAGGGCCGATAAGAGCAAAAATTTCTCCTTCATTTACATCAAAAGAAATTTTGTCAGCAGCAAAAACTTCCTTTTTAGGGTATTTTTTTGACAGTTCACAGACTTCAAGAACTTTTCCCATTTGTATGTTCATCCTTTCTGAATTAGGGCTTTTGCAGGTAATACAAAATAACAATATAAAGTTGCTTTCTTTGTATTATTGTATTAATAATATCACACAAAATATAATACACCAACATGTATACGTTGTCAATGTACTATAATACAACATATTACCAACTATATAATATTATAATTAGGCATATTTGTCAATAGGTTATAAAAATTAACAATAATATATTCCTTACTAACCAAATAAAGTTTACCATATCTTAAAACTTATAAAAAAACTGCTTAAGGGTATAATATTTCTTGTAAATACGGTAAAAATTCTATCACTCAAAGGAAATAAATATAAAGGCAGGATACTTATATGGCACTTATTGAAATGAAAAACATATCCAAGCATTACGGTTGTGGAGAAAGCAGGGTTGCTGCACTTGATAACATCTCCATTACAATTGACAGGGGAGAATTTGTTGCTATTTCAGGAGCTTCAGGTTCAGGAAAGTCTACCCTGATGAATATGATAGGTTGTCTGGATACCCAGTCGGAAGGTGAATATTACCTCGACGGGACAAATATAAAGGAAATGTCAGACAACAAGCTTTCTTCAATAAGAAACAGGGAAATAGGGTTTATTTTTCAAGGGTTCAATCTTATATCAAGCCTTACAGCAGCAGAGAATGTAGAACTTCCGCTGATATACAGGGGGTTGTCCAAACAGACAAGAAAAGAGCTTTCAATGAAAGCTCTTGAAAAAGTATCATTAAAACACAGAGTAAGTCATAAGCCGTCTGAAATGTCAGGAGGTCAACAGCAAAGAGTGGCAATAGCAAGAGCAATTGCGGCTGAACCACCGATAATCCTTGCAGATGAACCTACAGGAAATCTTGACAGTCGTTCAGGAAAAGAGGTAATGAGAATACTCTATGACCTGAATAGTCAGGGAAAGACTATAATCCTTATTACCCATGACGATAATATTGCCGCTAATGCCTTAAGAGTAATAAGAATCTGTGACGGAAAAGTAGAATCAGACGTCAGGAATTAGTCCATTGTTTCTTTTTTTCTGCGTTCCTGTTCTTTCTGGCGTTCTTCTGCTTCCCTCATACGCATACTCATTTCATTATTAGCACTCAGCTTCCATTTGCCGTCGTTGATATGTGCAACAATATCATTAAGATCTGATTCATCAGTATAATCAGCATATCCTTCAATACAGCTTAAAAGCATAATATCTTCGTTGGAACGCTCAGGCTTTTTCTTTATGTACATTTTTTCTCTGGCAAGAACTATTTTATCCGCAGGGGATAAACGCTTTTTATCAATGCCGTATTTGAGAAAAAATATCTTTGCTCTGCCGAAAAGTTCATCAGGAAGATTTTTCGCTGCAAGAGCCTTAATTACAAAAATATCGTTTTTGTACCAGCATGATACAAAGAAAATAGTCTTTTTAAGCATAATGATATTGAGATTCTTTTTTATAAAGGGCATAATGGCAAGCTTTTCGCTGTAGACACCACTTCCGAATACAAGAAGATCATATGCTGCAAGCATTTCCGGAGTAACTCTTGAAACTTCGCAGATATCTGCATCTATTTTGTTTTTGAGCCAGTTTGCATATTTTGCTGTATGACCGCCTTTAGAAATGTATATAATAAGTATTTTTTTCAACATGCCATCTCCTTTTTATACAAGAACACAATCTATTATACCATAAATTTATTGCTATTTTATTAACGAAAGTTTCCGAACAAGTGCAATAATTGAACCTTATAACATAAGAAAATTTCACAGTTGACTTATGACATATATAAAAGTATATGTATCATTCGCTTAATGTATTTGCAGTAATGGAATAACGGTGATATAATTGTATCAGGAACAAACAATGATGTTTGATTAAAAAATCAGATACATTTAATTATATACTTCTGCAACACTTTTTTCATTGCTTTTTTGTTAATATTAATATAATAGAATGATTTTTATATTAGACTAAACTTACTAAGATAACTACCTGTAAAGTAATTTTAACTTTTAAGGAAAGGTTTTGTATTTTCAGATTTTTATTTAAACTTGTTTTGAATAACACAAAACTAAGAAAGGGTGACCAATAAATGCTTTTTGATACAAGTGTCCAAGAGATAAAGTATAAAGTTCTGAGAGAAGCTGCAAAGCTTGCTTTCATGGATCAGCTTAGTGACGGAATGCTTGATATTTCGGAGACGATTGTTCCTGGACCGAAGCCGTCAATGAGATGCTGTATCTATAAAGAACGGGCAATTGTAAATGAACGTCTGAAGCTGGCACTTGGGCAAGGAGAAAATGATCATGTAATTGAGGTAATCAACATTGCCTGCGATGAGTGTCCGGTTGACGGTATTCAGGTTACCCAGGCATGCAGAGGCTGTATTGCTCATCGCTGCATGAACACATGTCCTAAAAACGCCATACATATTATAGACCATAAAGCTCATATTGATAAGTCGAAGTGCGTCGAGTGCGGGAAATGTCTTAATGCTTGCCCTTATTCAGCAATTGTAAAAAATGAACGTCCATGTATAAGAGCCTGCAAAGCAGGTGCAATTGAAATGGATAACAATCTATCGGCACGCATTGACTATGAAAAATGTACAGATTGCGGAGCTTGTGTATACCAGTGTCCTTTCGGTGCTATCAGTGATAAATCATATATACTTGATACTATTAACTTCCTGAAAAAATCCTATGAGGATGAAACTTTTGAGGTGTTTGCAGTTGTTGCTCCTTCAATATCGGGACAGTTTTCTGTACCTATAGGAAAAGTTGTGTCGGGATTGAAAAAGCTTGGTTTCCATACAGTTGTTGAGGCAGCACTCGGAGCAGATATGGTTGCATACAAGGAAGCTGATGAGTTGGTTGAAAAAGGTTTCCTTACAAGTTCATGCTGTCCTGCATTTGTTAAGTACATAGAAACTCAATTCCCTGATATGAAACAGTACGTTTCACACAATCTTTCGCCTATGGCAGAAATTTCGAGATATATCAAAAAGAGCCATCCTGATTCTAAAGTAGTTTTCATTGGGCCTTGTACCGCAAAGAAAGCTGAGGCAATAAAAGAAGAAGTAAGAAAGTACGTTGACAATGTTATAACTTTTGAGGAGCTTCAGGCTTTGTTCGATGCCAAAGAGATTATCCTGAAGGATCTTGAAGAGGATGTTCTCAACAATGCATCTTACTATGGAAGAATCTTTGCAAGAAGCGGCGGACTTTGTGATGCAGTTGCAGAAGCTATTTCTGAAAAGGGTATTTCAGAAGATAAGTTCAAGCTTAACAGTATTGCCTGTGACGGACTTGCTGAGTGTAAGATAGTTCTTCTAAAAGCAAGAAAGGGTGTCTTGCAGGAAAACTTCATTGAAGGCATGGCTTGTGTTGACGGATGTATAGGTGGAGCAGCCTGCCCTACACATGGACCAAAGGATAAGCTTGCTGTTGACAAATATGGTAAGGAAGCTGCCGAAAAATCAATAACTGACGCAGTTTATGCCCTTGAAATATAATCAGGCAAAGTATATAATAATTTTATATTACAGTACAGGAAAATACCGAATAATTTGAAAGGAGAGATGCTGTCTTTTGACAGTGAGTTCTGAATTATGGATAAAGTAGTGAAAAAATTAACTCCTGTAAGAAAAGAAACATTGCTAAGGCTTCCCGAATATCTGCTTTTTTTCAGAAAATTGCATAAACAGGGAGAAGAAACTGTTTCGGCTGTTGACCTTTGTACCCATTTCGGAATAACAGCAGTACAGCTTAAAAAGGATTTCAGTAGCATAGGTTCAAAATGCAAACCTGACGTACCTCTTGTAATTTCAGATTGTATTTCAGCAATAACTGATTTTCTGGATTATGATAATACAAAGGATGCTGTTCTTATCGGAGCAGGGCAGCTAGGGCGGACACTTATGGGATACAGTGGGTTTGCAGGTTATGGTCTGAATATTGTCGCTGCTTTTGATGTTGATTTCAATGTCGTTGGAGCAAGTATCAGCGGCAGGCAGGTTCTTTCGGTTGAAAAGCTGAAAACAATCTGTGAAAGGCTTAATATACATATTGGAATTATAACTGTTCCTGCAAGAAGTGCACAACATGTCTGCAATCTGCTAGTAAAATGTGGAGTTCTTGCAATTTGGAATTTTGCACCCGTAAGACTGGAAGTTCCGGATGGAATAATTGTTCAGAATGAGAACATGGCAGCGTCACTTGCTGTTCTGTCAAATAAGCTTTCTGCAAGTATGTATGATAAGCAAAAAGGTAAAAAATTAATTCAGGGTTAATTATAAATAGACTTAAATATTTTACGATAGGATGTTGATTCATGAATGTTTATGTATGTGTCGGAAGCTCGTGTCATTTAAAGGGATCCTATAAAATTATTGAACTAATGAGGGAAAGTATTTCTAATTATGGCCTTGGTGAGAAGGTTAACCTTTCTGCTGCATTTTGTCTTGGAAAGTGCACTTCAGGAGTTACAATAAAGGTTGAAGATGAAATAATATGTGGAGTATCACCTGAAAATTTCAGTTCAGTTTTTAAAGAAAAAATACTTAAAAAAGCCTGATAAACTGCTGGGTGCATTACATGCCTTTTCTATAAAACTTAAAGAGGAGTAATAACAGTAATGATAAAAAGCAACAATTATCTCCAACTGAAAACATCAGACTGCAAGAATTGCTATAAATGTATCAGGCACTGCCCTGTAAAATCTATAAAATTCTCAGGAAATCAGGCTCATATTGTTGCTGATGAGTGTATTTTGTGTGGCACATGCTATGTTGTATGTCCCCAGAGTGCTAAGGAAATCAGAAATGATGTTGCAAATGTAAGAGAGCTTCTTTATTCCGGTAAGCCTGTTATTGCAAGCATTGCTCCGTCTTTTGTTGCAAACTATAAAAACGTTACAATTGCTTCTATGGACAAAGCTCTAAGGAAACTTGGGTTTGCTTTTGCAGAGGAAACATCCGTCGGTGCTGAAATAGTCAAGAACCAGTACATTGATATGCTTAAAAGCCATGAATCAGATGTGATTATATCATCCTGCTGTTCAACAATAAATCTCCTAATACAAAAATATTATCCTGAGCTTATTCCAATGCTTGCCCATGTGCTGACGCCAATGCAAACCCATTGCAAAAAGCTTAAAGAAGAAAACCCAGATTGTTGTACCGTTTTTATTGGCCCATGTATTTCAAAGAAAAATGAAGCAGATCAATATGAAGGATATGCAGACGCAGTTTTAACCTTTAAAGAGCTTACTGAATGGCTAAAAGATGAGCATATTGAAATAGAACAAGCTGAAGATATTGAGAAAAAGGGGCGTTCAAGGTTGTTTCCGACAAACGGAGGTATACTCCGTTCAATGACATCGAAGGAAGAAACAGACTATAATTTTATTGCTGTCAGCGGAGCAGAAAACTGTTTGAATGCCCTTGAAGATATAAAATCAGGAGGAATAAAAAACTGCTTTATTGAAATGTCCTCGTGTGAAGAAAGTTGTATCGGTGGACCGGCAATGGATATTAAAAATGCTTCTCCTGTTTCAGGATATATAGCTGTATCACGTTATGCAGGTCAGAATGATGTTATTGATAAAAAGTACAACCGTGAAGAATTGTACCTTGATATTGTACCATCACAAATTTACTCTGAAAATCCAAATGAAAAGCAAATTGCTGAAATACTTATGAAAATGGGAAAGACACGTCCTAAGGATGAGCTTAACTGCGGGAGCTGCGGATATAATACATGCCGTGAAAAAGCAAAGGCTGTGTTCAACGGAAAAGCTGATTTTACAATGTGCCTGCCATATCTCAAGGACAAAGCAGAATCTTTCTCGGATAATATTATCAATAATACACCTAATGGTATTCTTGTACTTAATGAGGATTTTGAGGTTCAGCTTATAAATAAAGCTGCGTGCAAGATAATGAATGTAAAAAATTCTTCTGATGTTCTTGGAAGTCCTGTTGTACGTATCCTTAACCCTACCGAATATATAAGTGTACTTAATGATGGAAGAAATGTTTATGAAAAGAAGATGTTCCTTGCGGAATATCAGAAATACGTAGAAGAAACTATAATCTATGACAAAAACTATCATATAATAATGAGCATAATGAGAGACATTACAAACGATGAATCAGAAAGATATAAGAAAGAGAATACCAACCGTCAGGCTATTGAAATAACCGATAAGGTAATTGACAAGCAGATGAGAGTTGTACAGGAAATTGCATCATTGCTTGGTGAAACAACAGCTGAAACAAAGATAGCCCTTTCAAAGCTTAAGGAGACTCTGACCGATGAATAATCTTTGCACGGAAATTGGATTCAACAGTATTAACAAGCATGGTGAACAGCTTTGCGGAGATCATGTTGAAATAGTCGAGAATAACGACAATTCAATGGTGCTTGTTCTTGCAGATGGTCTCGGAAGCGGTGTAAAAGCTTGTATACTTTCAACACTTACTTCAAAAATTATATCAACAATGATGGCTAATTCAATGAGCATAAATGAATGTGTAGCCACTATTGCAGCAACTCTTCCTGTTTGTGAAAAAAGAGGTATAGCATATTCAACATTTACAATTATCAGTATAAAGGATAACAATTATGCTGAAATAATTCAGTATGATAATCCACATGTAATTCTTCTTCGCAATGGAGAAAAATACGATTATCCTATAACCTGTTCAGAAATACAGGGCAAGAATATATATATTTCAAAGCTTGATTTACAGGTAAATGATGTTTTTGTTGCAATGAGCGACGGGGCAATTTATGCAGGTGTAGGAAATACACTGAACTTCGGATGGCAGAGAGACAGTATCATTGATTTTCTTGTTGGTAACTATGAGGACAACTTTTCTGCAAAAACCATTTCAGCCATGCTTGTTGAGCAATGCTCAAATCTTTACGGTGGAACTCCGGGAGATGATACAACTGTTGCTGTACTTAAAATCAGGTGCAGAATGCCAATGAACCTTATGATCGGGCCTCCGTCAAACCCTAATGATTTAAACAAGATGATGTCTTTGTTCTTTGCTAAAGAGGGCAAGCATATTGTCTGTGGTGGAACTACCTCAACTCTTGCAGCTGAATTTCTGGGTAAAAAGGTTATCCCCCTGCTTGATTATATTGATCCCGAAATTCCTCCTATTGCAAAAATAGAGGGAGTGGATCTTGTTACTGAGGGAATCATTACAATGACAAGAGTTTTAAAATATGCACAGGATTATATTGAAAACAATGATTGCTATTCAAGCTGGAGAAATAAAAATGATGGTGCTTGCAGGATTGCAAGACTTCTTTTTGAAGAAGCAACCGACATAAGCTTTTATGTCGGAAGAACAATAAATCCGGCTCATCAGAACCCTAATCTTCCTATTAATTTCAGTATAAAAATGAGATTGATAGACGAACTGAGTGTATGTCTTAAAAAGATGGGTAAAAAAATAAGTGTATGTTATTTCTAATTATTTAGGAATTAGGATTGTCAAAAGTACTTTTTACGCACTTATTTATATTCTTTTTTAAAATATAAGAGCAGAATCTTTACTTACATAACCGGAATAAATAGCAGAAAGGAATGATTGATAACATGAATCTGATGCACCTGAAATATCTTATTGAGGTTCAGAAAACAGGCTCAATAACCAAAGCTGCGGCAGGGCTTTACATGGGACAGCCGAACCTGAGCAAGGCTATAAAAGAACTCGAAAATGAATTTGGTGCACCTATTTTCAAAAGAATTTCAAAAGGTGTTGAACCTACTGATAAAGGTAAAGAATATCTTGAATGTGCAAAGGCAATAATTCAGCAGGTCGAAAAGATGGAGGCTCTATCCAAGCCTGAAAATACCAATGTTTTATCTATGTCAATAAAGGTTCCGAGAGCGTCATATATAACGTTTGCTGCTGCAGAATTTATTGATAGACTTAGTAGAACTGAAGAAATAGAGATAAACTTCAAGGAAACAAATTCTCTTGAAACGATCAACAGTATTATTGAAGGCGAATGTAATATAGGAATAATAAGATATGAAAGTGCCTATGAGGATTTCTTTCTGTCATTGCTTGCTGACAAGGAGATTGCTTATAAGGAAATATGGAGTTTTGATTATAAGATTGTTATGTCAAAGAGTAGCCCTTTTGCATCAAAGCCTTTTGTTAATTTTGTTGACCTTGAAGACAAGGTTGAAATTGTTCATGGAGATAATTCCGTTCCTTATCTGTCAGGCTCATATCTGAAAAAAGCTTTCAAGAATGAAACACATACAAAGAAGCTGTTTGTATATGAAAGAGGAAGTCAGTTTGATTTTTTGTCAAAGGTTAAATCTTCATATATGTGGGTATCACCGATTCCTCAGGAAATGCTTGACCAGTATGGCCTTGTAATGAAGGAGTGCAAGGATACACAAAAACACAGTAAGGATATAATAATTTATCCTAATCACTACAGATTTACAGAATATGATGAAGTTTTTGTAAATCATATTTTCAGTGTCAGGGATAAGCTTATGAGTAATAAATCTGAATAAGTAGTGAAAATATAATCTTTCTGAAAGCCACTTTGATATTTATGTATCAGAGGTGGCTTTCATTTTTATGACCATGCTTCCGTAGGAAGCATGCCTCCCCTCTTTGATGTTTTATGCTTTTCGAACGGCAGTTCGAAAAGCATAAAACTTGTAGATTGAAAGATTTATCTTTCGATTTTATACTTATTGATTTTTACTTTTGTAAATGATACAATGATATTACTATTTCAGAAATTAATTACAAACTTATGGGGGACCTGATATGCATTATAAATATTGCCCACAGTGTGGTAATAAATTAATAGATAAACTAGCAGGGGATGACGGGAACGTCCCTTTCTGCGAGAATTGCAATCAATATTGGTTTGATACATTTTCAGATTGTATTATAATTCTGGTATATAATGAATTCAATGAAGTAGTCCTCGCAAGACAAGAATATTTATCAACTACATCTGCTGTATTTACATCAGGCTATATTTCTCCCGGAGAAACAGCTGAAGAAGCTGCTATAAGAGAGGTCAAAGAGGAAATCGGTGTTGACATTCAAAAGGTTGAATATGTAGGTACATATTGGTTTAATGCGAGGGATCAGCTTATGCATGGATTTATTGGTTTTGCACCGAAGTGTGAGCTGGTTTTATCACAGGAAGTAGATTCAGCAGAATGGTTTCCCGTAGAGGATGTTCCTAAATATATGACATTCAGATCAAAACAAAGTTCTACTAGTGCAATATACGAATATTATCTTAAAAAGTGTGGGTTACCGGTAGTATAAAATAAAATAGCCTTAGAGAAATGAATTCTAAGGCTATTTTATTTAAGATGACTTCTTTTTCTTATGCTCTGAAATTTTAAACCTTACATATTTGAAAAGCCCATATGCCCCAAAAATCATACCTGGGATAACAATAACATCACCGATATAAGTGTAAATACTCTTTTGACTGTTGAGCACAATTGTTGAATTAATTGCATAAGGCTCATAATATGGTGCAGATACTACTTCTCTGCCGTTACTGTCAATAATTGCTGTTACAGCTGTATTTGCACATCTTACAAGATAACGTCTGTTTTCTACTGCACGCATTATTGAGTTGGAATAATGCTGGTAAATTGCATGCGAGTTACCAAACCAGCTGTCATTGCTTAAAACTACAATGAATTCTGCACCATCCTTTACAGAACTTCTTGTGCAGCTCGGAAAGATTGATTCATAGCAGATTACGGCAGCAAATCTGCCGTAATCTGTGTCTACACATCCGCTGTCCTTTCCCGGAGAATAAATAATTCTATCTGAAAAAAGCGTATCAAAAACAGGCATTTTTGAAATCATATTATAAAGTGGGAACATCTCACCGAACGGAACAAGATACTGTTTGCTGTAAACATGGTTTATTTTTCCGTTTTTATCAGCTATATAAATTGAATTGAAATTCTCAGTACTATTATTACATGTCTTATCGTAAAAGGCACCTGTTATAAGGAGAATATTTTCCTTGCGGGTATAGTCAGTTATTTTATTTGCAATATCTGACCTGTTGATATAAGTCGGTATTGCAGTTTCCGGCCAGAAAACAATATCTGTCTGCGGGGTAATTGCTTCTTCTGTAAGTGAAAGATACTGATAAAGAGTATCTTCTGAGGTGGCTTCCCACTTGTTTATATCTGAAAAATTTCCCTGAACAAGGCATACGTTGATATACCTTTCCTGTGAGTAAGTTCTTAGGAGTGAAAGTATTCCGAATGACATATTTGCAGTAATCAGAATCAAAATGCAGATTGATGCTGCAACAGCTTTAGAAGCTTGCTTGTAATTAAGAATAATAAAAGCAATTGTGCCATTTATCATAACAATCAGAAATGATATAAACAAACTTCCGAAAACAGATGCCGACTGTATAAACGTAGTAAATGGTGAGGCGATTATCCCCAGCCTTGCCCACGGAAAAGGCAAGAAAAGAATATGTTCCTGAATCCATTCCCCTGTAATAAATATAAATGAAAACTTAACTATGTCACTGTAATTGCCTGTCTTTATTCTGAAATAAAATAACTGTGCCAGCATCATTCTGAAAGTTGTTACTGCGGCCATTATTAAAAGAGATATAGCAAGTATTAAATATTTGGATCCATCTGATACATCAATGAATTCTTTCAGTTCAAAAACCCAAGAAAAAGTAATTATACAGTATACAAAATAAAATACAACAGATGATCTGTAAAATTCTCTTCTTTTTTTTGCCTTTAGCATAGATATAAAGAAAGGGACTAATGAAACAAAAATAAAGGGCGCAAAACTTTCTTTTGTAAAAGAAAAAGCAGTCAGAACGCCTGAAATAAACGATAAAATGACTGATAACATAAAAACATGTCCTTTTTTATATAATTTTAACAAAAATTGAAATTTTAACTAATTATTTATGTGGAAACTGTTTACATTTAAATATTTATGTGATATAATATGTTAAAAGGAAGTGAACATTTTGGATATTCTTAGTATAGACAAACAAATAATCGATAATCATAATTTATTGATGGAAATTTATAATTCTGCTTTTTTTTCTGATAACATTTTGAATGCCTTAAAACAATCTGCCTTTCTTTTAAGGTATCATATAAACGTGGAAATTATACGAGTCCAGGTAAACTTCAAGGAAGAGTGTATTCAAAAAATATATGAATTATATAACAGTGGAATCAATGAAAATGAAATAGATTATAATGATATCTTTATTTTTTCAAATAAAACAAAAGGGGTTTATCTGTCATTCAAGGCTTTTAAAGGACTAAGGACTAATCAGTTCAGTTTTCAGGAAATTAATCTGCTTGAGAATTATGCAAAAATTATTTCCACATTTCTTATTAAGGATGAATTTGAAAAGATGTTCTATAAAAGTAAGGTTACTGACAGCCTTACCGGAATTGGAAACAGAAATGCATTGATAAAATATATAGCTGGGATAAATGAGAATAAAGTTGCAGATCAGTATGCAGGTTTGTTTGTCAATATCAGATCCATGAAAATGTACAACCAAAAGTATTCACAGGCTTTCGGTGATTTGTTGCTGGTTCAGTTTGCAAATCAGGCTGCCGCGTATATTGGTGACAATGGTATTATAATAAGGATCGGCGGAGACAACTTTGTTATTATTATATTGAAGGATAACTTAGAGGATTTGCTTGAAAAACTTAGTAACTTTTCAGTGGATTTATCAGGAAACTGTATTTCTCCGATTAAATCTATTGACCTGAAATTCTATACCGGAGTATACCGTATTCAGACAAAATTTATCAGTTTTGACAGTTTTATGATGAATATTACTTTAGCATCTTTTGCTTGCAGAAATAATGAAATATCGCCTTATATTGAGTATTCGTATGAACTATCTGAAAAAATAGTCAAAACGAAGGAAACTGAAGAATTGCTTGCAAATTCACTAAAGAGTCAGAAGTTTTTCATTAACCTTCAGCCAAAGGTATCACTTACAGACTACAGGCTTACTGGCGCGGAGGCACTTGTAAGGTGGAATTATAACGGAAAGGTTATTTTCCCGAATGATTTTATTTCAATTGCGGAAAGAAGCGGAATTATTTGCGAGATTGATTTCTGGGTATATGAAACAGTTTGCTCTCTATTGAGAAAATGGATTAATCAGGGTATAAATCCGATTCCTATCTCTTGTAATTTCTCAAGACTTCATCTTAACTCGCCTAATTTCCTTAATAAGCTTGTGGATGTTGCTCAGAAATATCATGTTCCTACTGAATATATTGAAATAGAACTTACTGAAATGATTTATATAAATAATCTCGTCAGTGTTTCTGAGTTTATAAATGGTCTTAAAGCAAAAGGTTTCAGAACATCAATTGATGATTTTGGTTCTGGCTATTCAAGTCTTAATCTTCTGAAAAATATCAGAACAGATGTTATCAAGCTTGATAAAGAATTTCTTAATATTAACAATAATTCCAATGAGGATAAAATTATAATTGAGAGTATTGTAAATATGTCGAAAAACCTGGATATGTATGTTGTATCGGAGGGTGTTGAAACAGAAGAGCAGGTAGAATTCCTTAAAAGCATTAATTGTGACACAGCACAGGGTTTCTATTTTTCAAAACCTGTTTCTGTTCAGGAATTTGAACAGTTGCTGGAAAACAAGAATAGTATTCTTAAGTAGACTGATTTTACAATTAAAGAAATATATAAATAGCCAGACTGATGTCTGGCTATTTATAATCGCAGGTTTAGCAGTATAAAATTTTCTTATACTAATATCCAATCATTAAGTGTACAAAAAATTGAACTGTTTTATTGCATATATGCAAAACTGTGAAGATTTATTGTCTACACTTTAATTGGAGATTAGTATTAAACTCAACGGAGCGTTTATTGAAATACTGAAATTTTAAATATATAATAAATACATGGAGGTGAGCATTATGGATTGCCTGAAAATTGGCAGATTGATTTATGAATTGCGCAAAGAAAAGAATATGACACAAAAGCAGCTTGCAGATGCTATGAATATAAGCGACAAGACAATATCAAAATGGGAGCGTGGTCTGGGCTGTCCCGATGTTTCAATTCTTCATGAATTAGCAGACGTTTTAAACGTAAATGTTGAGAAAATATTGATCGGAGATTTGAATCCGAATGATATTGATGGAGGAAATATGAAAAGAGTAAAATTTTATGTTTGTCCGAATTGTGGGAATATTATAACATCCACAGGAGATACGGAGATATCCTGCTGCGGAAGAAAGCTGACCGTTCTTGTTGAAAAACCAAGTGATGATAAGCATTTTCTTAATGTCGAGACGGTTGAAAATGATTTTTATATAACATTTTCTCATGACATGACTAAGGATCATTATATTAATTTTGTTGCATATGTAGCTTGTGACCGTGTTCTTGTTGTAAGACTTTATCCCGAACAGGGTGGAGAAGTACGTTTCCCAAAACTTTACGGAGGTAAACTATATTTCTGTTGTAACAAGCATGGTTTGTGGGTAAATCAGTGACAGGACTAATGTGAGGAGACATTATTGTAATAGTATGATCATAAATATGAACAGCAAAAAAATGTTAAAAAATTGCTGTTGTATTTCGAATAAAATGTGTTATAATATATTTGTAAGCTGAAAGAAATTCTGACGGTGAACATCTTAATTTAATATTTTTATATTCATCTCTGACATCCAAAGATCATTTCTGAGGGGGAAGAAGGACAATATTTTTGCAGTATAGCTATCTATGCAATACTGTACTTATGAGTATTAGTCTGTTCAGAAATGAACAGGCTTTTTTAATTGTCAAAAGGAGAAATTTACTATGGAAACAAGAGTTGCACTTATAGGAATTGTCGTAGAAAAACCTAATTCTGTTGAAAAGCTGAATAATATTCTGCATGATTATGGACAGTTTATTATTGGCAGAATGGGCGTGCCGTATGAAAAGAAAAGCGTTTCAATTATAAGTATAGCAATAGATGCACCGTCAGATGTTATCAGTGCATTGTCAGGAAAACTTGGTATGCTTGAAGGAATTTCAACAAAAACTGTATACTCAAAGGTATAAAAATTTTGAATGTAGTATGTAGTTAATCAGAAAAGAGGTGTATTATGAATAAATACTTTGAACTTATTGACAAGCTTGAGCGTGAGCAGATACTTAGTAAAAGTGAGTTTGCAGAACTGATTGAGAACAGAAACGAGAAGATTGCAGACTACCTTTTCTTAAAAGCAAGAAATATCCGCCATAAAAATTATGACAGGAAAATCTACATAAGAGGTCTGATTGAGTTTACAAGTTATTGTAAAAATGACTGCTATTACTGTGGAATACGCTGCAGTAACAGGAATGCGGAGCGTTACCGACTTACAAAAGAACAGATTTTATCATGTTGTGAGAATGGTTATGGGCTTGGTTTCCGTACCTTTGTATTGCAAGGGGGAGAGGATAATTTCTATACAGACGATATGCTGGTGGATATTATCAAATCCATAAAGAGCAGCTATCCTGATTGTGCACTGACTCTTTCACTTGGCGAAAAAAGTCGTGAAAGCTATCAAAGATATTTTGACGCCGGTGCTGACAGATATCTACTCCGACATGAAACTGCAGACGATGAACATTTCAAAAAACTACATCCGGATTCATTGACTTCTGAAAGCAGAAAACAATGCCTTTCTGACTTGAAAGACATTGGATTTCAAACAGGAAGCGGTTTCATGGTCGGCTCACCATTCCAGACCTCAGAAAATCTTGCAGAGGATATGCTGTTTCTGAATGAACTGCAACCCCAAATGGTTGGAATAGGTCCGTTTATTCCACACCATGAAACACCATTTGCAAATGAAAAAGCAGGTTCGCTTGAACTGACTTTGTTTATGATAGGACTTTTAAGGCTAATGCTTCCTTATGCATTGATCCCGTCAACAACAGCGCTTGGAACTATTTCACCACAGGGTAGGGAATTGGGTATTCTTTCAGGAGCAAATGTTGTCATGCCAAACCTTTCACCAAAGGATGTACGAAAGAAGTACATGCTCTATGACAATAAGATCTGTACCGGTGACGAGGCGGCAGAATGTCGCATATGTCTTGAGAAGCGCATGAACAGTATCGGATATGAAATTGTTGTTGACAGAGGAGATTTTATTAATCAATAAAAATAGATTCTGACGGGGAAGATTCGTTCTGACCCAATTAAGAAAGGAAAAATAATATGTATAATCCAAAATCACTAAGTGCTGATGAATTTATCAGCGATGAGGAAATCAAGGAAACCCTTGCGTATGCTGACGCAAACAAGAATAATGTTGAGCTTATTGACAGTATTCTTGAAAAAGCAAAGCCTAGAAAAAACGGAAACAGTACTGTCTGTTCTGGACTTTCACACAGAGAAGCGTCTGTTCTTCTTGCCTGCGATATTCCTGAAAAGGTTCAGCAGATGTATAACCTTGCTGAAGAAATAAAGAAAGCTTTCTACGGCAACCGTATAGTTATTTTTGCACCGCTTTATCTATCAAATTACTGTGTAAATGGTTGTGTATATTGCCCTTATCATATGAAAAACAAGCATATTGCCAGAAAAAAACTTTCACAGGATGAAGTAAGGAAAGAAGTTATTGCTTTGCAGGATATGGGGCATAAACGTCTTGCAATTGAGTCAGGAGAAGACCCAGTCAACAATCCTATTGAATATATTCTTGAATGCATAAAAACAATATACTCAATCAAGCATAAGAATGGTGAAATCCGCAGAGCCAATGTAAATATAGCAGCAACAACAGTTGAAAACTACCGCCGCCTTAAAGAAGCAGGCATCGGCACATATATACTTTTCCAGGAAACATATCACAAGGAAAGTTATCTAAAGCTTCATCCGACAGGACCAAAGCATGATTACAATTATCATACTGAGGCAATGGACAGAGCAATGGAAGGCGGAATTGATGATGTAGGACTTGGTGTTCTTTTCGGACTTGAGCTTTACAGATATGAATTCGCAGGACTTCTTATGCACGCTGAACATCTTGAAGCTGTTCACGGTGTTGGTCCTCATACAATAAGTGTACCGAGAATTAAACATGCTGATGATATTGACCCAAGTGCTTTTGACAATGGGATCTCCGATGAAATATTTGCAAAACTTTGTGCTCTTATCAGAATTGCTGTTCCATACACAGGTATGATTATTTCAACCCGTGAAAGCCAGGAAGTAAGAGAAAAGGTTATTCGTCTTGGGGTTTCGCAGGTAAGTGGGGGTTCAAGAACATCTGTCGGAGGATATGCAGAAGATTCAAGACCGCATGATACTGAACAGTTTGATGTTTCCGACCAGAGAACGCTTGACGAGGTCGTATGCTGGCTTATGGATATGGGATATATTCCATCATTCTGTACAGCTTGTTATCGTGAAGGAAGAACAGGTGACAGATTCATGAGTCTTTGTAAAAACGGTCAGATTCAGAATTGTTGTCATCCTAATGCACTTATGACACTTAAAGAATATCTTATGGATTATGCTTCGCAGCATACTCATGATATAGGTGATGAACTTATTAAGAAAGAAATTGACAAAATTCCGAATGAAAAGGTAAGATACATAGTAAAAAACAATCTTAATGAAATCTCAAAAGGTAAGAGAGATTTCAGATTCTAGGAGGGAACTTTGTGAGCTTGAATACAACACCATCCTCAGAACGTATCCATATAGGCATTTTTGGAAAGAGAAATGCAGGAAAATCAAGCCTTATAAATGCTTTGACAAATCAGAATACTGCAATTGTTTCTGATGTCAAGGGTACAACTACCGACCCTGTTTACAAGGCAATGGAGCTACTCCCTTTAGGCCCGGTCATGATGATAGACACACCTGGTATTGACGACTCTGGTGAGCTTGGTGAGATGAGAGTAAAGAAAAGCTTGCAGGTACTTAACAAAACCGATATTGCTCTGCTTGTTGTTGACGGCGGAAAGTTGGATGAAGAGGAAAAAAAGCTTATTGAGCGTATTAATGTAAAAAAGATTCCTTATGTAATTGCTTATAACAAGTGTGAATTGTACAACGATATCAATGTCTCAGATGATAATCAGATTGCAGTCAGTGCAGAGAAAAACATAAACATAAATGAACTAAGAGAACTGATTGCAAAACAATATTCTGACGAAGATGATAAAAAACGTTTAGTCGGTGATCTGATAAATCCGTCAGACTTTGTTGTGCTTGTTGTTCCGATTGATAAAGCAGCGCCAAAAGGTCGTCTAATTTTACCCCAGCAGCAAACCATCCGTGACATTCTTGATGCAGATGCAAATGCTGTAGTTGTCAAGGAAAATGATCTTAAAAATACATTATCAGAACTAGGCAAAAAACCTGTTATGGTCATAACAGATAGTCAGGTCTTTGCAAAGGTTTCAGCAGATGTGTCGAAAGATATCCTGCTTACATCCTTTTCAATTTTAATGGCACGATATAAAGGCAATTTAATGCAGGCAGTTAAAGGCGTAAAGGTAATAGACAGACTTAATGACGGAGATAAAATTCTAATTTCTGAAGGTTGTACTCACCATCGTCAGTGCAACGATATAGGAACAGTAAAACTTCCAGCCTGGATTAAAGCATATGCTGGTAAGAGCCCTGTGCTTGAATTTACATCAGGGACAGAATTTCCGGATGACCTTTCTCAATATAAGCTAATTGTTCATTGCGGAGGTTGTATGCTTAATGAGAGGGAAATGAAATATCGTCTGCGCTGTGCTGAAGAGCAGGGCTTTGCAATGACTAATTATGGCATATTGATTGCCTATATGAATGGAATACTGAAACGAAGCGTTGAAGTGTTTCCGGAGATAGCAAAACTTTTGGAGAAGTAATAAAAACAGGAGCCGTTCATATCGAATAGCTCCTGTTTTTACATTTTCTAATACTTATCTGCAATATACTATGATTGCTTCACACATAAATTCTGCAGTACCTTCTGCGTGTTTATCTATGTTTTTCTTGAAGCGCTCATCACCAACATACATTTCACCAAGGCCTGCAAGAATTTCCTTTGTGCAGTTGTAGTTGTTTTCAGTAATAAAATCCTGCCACTTCTTCACAAGGCCTTGAGCGGAATTGTCAGACGGAGCTGCTCCACTGTTCATACATTCTGCAAATTCTGAAATAATTCTGTCCATAGCACTGTTCACCTCACTCCATTTTTGCTTAGAATATGAAGATGTCTTATCAGAAAACTGTTTGTATGCGTCAGTATTACCCCACTTTTCCTTTGCTTCTGCTGCATATTTTTCACGTGCAGCATCATATTCTTTGTTGTCAAATGCATCAAAATTCATAGTATCTACTCCTTTAACTGCATCATCGAGAGCAGATATCAACCTTTCTATACGTTGCTTTTTCAGCATAAGAAGTTGTTTCTGATCAGATAATGCTTTTGTTTTATTATAGTTGGGAGAGGACAAAATTTCAGAAATGCTTTTAAGGGAAAAGTCCAGCTCACGATAAAACATTATTTCCTGCATACGCAAAAGTGATTTTTCATCATAAAAGCGATAACCATTCTGTTCGTCAACATATGAAGGTTTCAGCAAGTTAATTTCATCATAATAATGTAGTGTGCGCACACTGACACCTGTGAGCTTTGCAATTTCGTTAATCTGCATTCTGATTTTTTGTTTATTCATTATCTCATCTCCTCTGATACAGAGTATATACTATGACGTAACGTCAATGTCAATACCTTTTTAAAATATTTTTATATTTTTTTAAATTATTAATATCTTTCACTTACAATGTTCAGTACAGTAGAAAATTTCCTTCACTACTGTGCTATGACAGTACTGGAGAAAAAATAGAAATTGCCGCTGTGATAAGATTTCACGGCGGCAGTTTTTTTCTCTACTTAAACATTTTAAGTATGATGAAAATAAATGTTACTAATAAACTGATTATAACAGTCATTATAATAATAGTTCCGAATGCAAAGGGATTCTGTGCAAACGGCATTCCTGCTGAATTGACATTCATTCCGTAGGCACTGAAAATCATTGTTGGTATTGCCATAACGATTGTAATTACAGCAAGAATCTTCATAACTATATTAAGGTTATTTGAAATTACGGAAGCAAATGCATCCATCATTCCACTTAAAATTCCACTGTAAATGTTGGCCATTTCAATAGCCTGCTTGTTTTCTACGATTACATCTTCAAGCAATTCCGCATCATCAGGATACTTTTTTATCAATTCTATTCTGAGCAGTTTTTCAAGAACAATTTCATTCGAACGCAGAGCTGTAGTAAAATAAACCAGACTCTTTTCCAATTTAAGAAGTTCAATCAACTCACGATTCTGAGTCGATTTGTGAAGTTCTGCTTCAACTGCCTCACTCTTTTTATCAATATTACGGAGATATTGCAGATACAGTGTTGCAATGTGATAAAGAAACTGCAAAATAAAGCGGGACTTCATATTTGTATTGAATCCACGGACTTTACCCTGCTCAAATGAGCGTATTACAGGAGAATCCTCACAGCAAACTGTTATAATTACATCCTTTGCAATAATTATAGACATTGGGATTGTACTGTATAATTCTTTATCACTTTTTTCCTCTAAAGTAGGAATGTTAACAAGAACCATTGTAAATCCATCATCGAAATCAATACGGGAACGTTCATCTATATCAAGAGCTGCTTTCAATATATCACTTTCAAGACTAAATTTTTCTGAAATACTTTGAATTTCCTGATCGTTTGGGGCAACCATTGAAATCCAGCAACCAGACTGTACATTCTCTACTTGATTTAACTTTTCGTTTTGTGTTAAATAATAACGAATCATACTAACAACCCTTTCGTAACGCTATTCTTAAAATCACAATGCAATTATATTTTTATTGTTATCAAAAGAATATCTAATATCAGTAAAATTTATTATAGCATATTTTAATCAATTATAGTTGTTTTTTAAAAAATTATATGTAATTTTTAAGGTTATAAGGTATGTTAAATAATAGTCTAAGATTTTAATAGTTGTTAATGTGAATCAAAAATTATATTTATTGAAAAGCTTTACTGCAAATATTGATATGAAGAGCATGTACTATTTAAGGTTAATTTTGAATAGAATTAACTATAAATAATTTAATGAGGTGAGTTATATGGCAAAATGGACCTATTTACTAACGATTATTAATGATACTGACAGAACTCTTGAACTTGTTTCTTCAAGCGTTCCGTGGGGAAAACGTGATGGAAAGTTTCCTGAAACTATTTCTGCAGGTCAACATGGAGATTTTAAGGTTTATTCACCGGCTGGAAATCCAACAGGACTTGAATTTTATTTTACAATGAGGGACAAACCTAACACAGAACAGGAAACAAGGTATGGTAGTTTTTCTGTAGCAGTAGATGTTCCATACTGGAAGCATAATAATACCAGTAGTTTTACTTGCAATGGCATACTTACTCAAAGCGGCTTTAAAGAGATCCCAAATGGAGCACATGATTTTGCAACTACAGCAACAATAACAACAACTTTATGTTCAGATAGCATAAATGAAACTGAATCATCGGAAGTAAAGCCTGAATTAAATGAATATGTTGAAATTGGTTACAGCAATTTGTATGACTGGGATAAAATACAGAATTTAGAAGTGATTAATCCACATGAAAAAACTGTTGATTATTTTATACCTGATCAGAATATAATCTTAAACAGAAAATTAGATGGCCGCACTGAAAAAGCTTCTGTTCCAAGAATAATGTGGAATGAGATTATAGATAGAAAGTGTCCAGATGCTTATAGTAAAAGACATTTTGTTGAGGACTATTTTACAGTTTCCGTATATGAGGTAAGAAAAAACACAACAGTTTCCATTCCTGCAAATCAATCTTATGAAAAGACGTTGGAAATTACAAATCGATCTACAGTAAGGCGTGAAACTCGTCAGGAATTACAGATTGAAAATACAATCAGTGGCAGCGGAACAAGCGGAGACTTTACTTTGTCTGATACACTCAGAATGCAATATCAAATCAGTAAGCTAGATGAGTATTGTAGTGAAAATATTAAAACAGTCAGAGAAGTCTTTAATTATAATGCTGTTGATCAAGACAGAAATGTTGTACTATGGGATTTGGCTGAGGTGTTAGTACTATATCGTACTAGCAAAAAGGGTCAGACTGAACTTGTCGGTATAGGAGACTATTATCTTACTGCAAGTCAAAAGACATATATGGCAGAAAGTAATTCAAGTGAAGATATTGATAACTCAATGATTGAAGCTTTCCAGTGTCCAGATTCCATCACTAATATTCGTTTTGTGACAGAAGATGATGATATATCTGATGATGAATCGTACTTTTTATTACCTTCATTAGGTGCTATTCAAGGAAACATCACTATAAATGGCACAAACTATAGATGGATGGAATTGAGTTTTGGTACAAACAGGGGGATGTGCTTTAATCCTGGAAATAACCGCTATGAATTTAGACCTAATCCGCATAATGATCCATGGTATAACAGAAACCAGGCTACTTGGTATGCAAATATGGCAAGGGAGTTCAAACGTATCGGGGATGCAGCAGCATGGAATCAAAATAATTGGCCTGTTGCAATCAACAACTTACGAGTAAATGGAATTACATATACAGCAAGTGCAAGGTAACTTTTTAAAAAAGCAAAATTATATAGTCATTTTGTTTTATTTATATATTCTTATCCAAAAGTAAAATCATAAAGAAACCGCTTACCTACGTTGTTTTACGCAGATAAGCGGTTTCTTTCAATAATTCGATTTGGCGGAGAAAGAGGGATTTGAACCCTCGCGCCAGTTTCCCGACCTACTCCCTTAGCAGGGGAGCCCCTTCACCACTTGGGTATTTCTCCATTAGGTGAATCATATAAAAATCAACGTCTCAGAGAAACTGAGACGTAATTTAGTTGTAATGGCGGAGAGGGTGGGATTCGAACCCACGGTCCCTTGCGGGATCACTGGTTTTCAAGACCAGCTCCTTAAACCACTCGGACACCTCTCCATTTATTTACTTGTCATCTAACGACTTAATTATTATATCATAAGGCAAAACACTTGTCAAGCAATTTTATAAAAAATATGCTAAAATAAATTCTGGTAATACTATGTTTTTATATTAAAAATATTTTATACAAGATTGATTAAATCGATGCATAATGTTATAATTTTAATAATATAGAGTTTCATTAAGAGGTTAAGAAATATAAAAAAAGAGTTTTTGATATGAGATTAGAAGAACTGTGACAGTTATCTCACGTAATTCTAACAGAACATAATGCCTGGTGGAGTAAATGGTAAAAAGTAATAGTTTATGATAAAAGAATTGCAAACATAAATGAGGAGAAAAATGAATAATAATGAGAACTGTTCTTGTAAAAGGACAAAGTGCGAAAGACATGGTGACTGCGATGCTTGCAGGTTACATCATACTAATGATAAGAAGAATGTACCCGCATGTGATCGTATAAAAAAGAAGCTGGAGCACAATAAAAAAGAGAGAAATAGCAGTTTATTAAATGTAAAGAAGTCCGTGTAGAATAATTACACGGACTTCTTTAGTATAATAATTATATATCGTATTTTTCAAAAGAAGTAACAGATTTCTTATATGTAATAAAAGTCAGCAGAATATATAGTGCAATACTTATCAGAAGTACTAAAATTTTATATCCAACATACTCTGTATCCTTTGTATCAAGATAGTTTTTTAAGAATGGAATGATATGACAGCATGTTTCTGCAATAATAATATACACAAAAACGACAGTGCTTCCAATTGCAAAAGGTTTCCCTACATTTCTGACATTCTTGTAATAACTTCCGAAAAATACAAGATTGAATAGACCCATCATAATGAGTGATAATCCTATAAGAGCAATATTTGCGTCCATCCCTACCTGATTTCCAGGCAATGGCATTGCCTGTCTTATCATTATAAAAGGAACAGAAATAATTACTTGAGCAATCTGAACTAAAGATGCGAACATCAACCTAGCTTTGATAATGTCTTTCTTTGCAATCGGCAGATTAAGTGAGTATTCAATATCGTTGTTTTCCCTTCCTGACAAGCATGTGAAAAAGAGAGCAAGTCCGTTATAAAAGAAAATCACATAATAAGGATAATTTGGAATTATGAACATAAAGGAGAAGGACAGAAAAATAAGTACTGTCGGATGCATACAAAGTGAGAATTCTTTTTTAAGTAAGTTTTTCATCATGCTTCCTCCTTTTCAAAATGCACCATTATATTTTCAAGGTCAGCATCAATATACCTAAGGTTTTCAGATATAGCGACTTCAGTCCTGATTACAGCAGAATAGCCTTCTTTACTTCTCTTGAATCCGATCAGCTTACTTTTGAGATTATCTTCAATATTTTCATTTTTAAACTCAACAATTTTATATTTTGAAACAAAGTTTTTCATGTTATCATTAGCAGCAACAGTACCATTTTTTATATAAATGATGTTATCAGCACACTTCTCCAGATCAGAAGTAATATGAGTTGAGAAAAGAATTGTGATACCCTTATCACTTAAGTCCAAGAAAATGTCCATAAGCTCATCTCTTGAAACAGGGTCGAGGCCGCTTGTCGGTTCATCAAGAATAAGAAGTTTTGCATTATGAGATAGAGCAAGAGCAAGAGCATATTTGATTTTCATGCCTGCAGAAAGCTGCTCAGGAGTTTTATCCTCCTTAAGCTTAAAGATGGAAAGATAATTCTTATATGCTTCATTGTCCCATTTTGCATAGAAATTTTTTGTGATATCTGTGATAGTTTTAAGCTTTTTCTTCTGATAATAATCAACTGCACCGGAAACAAAGCCGATATTGCTTTTAATTTCAATTTCATTCTCGTTAAAATCTTTGTCAAAGAATTTAATAGAACCGCTGTCCGGGTGAACAAAGTTGAACAGTGATTTTAGTGTTGTGGATTTACCTGCGCCGTTACGTCCTATAAGTCCTGTGATTTTTCCTTCTTCAAGATTAAATGAAACATTTTTTAAAGTAAACTCCGGATATTTTTTGCAAAGGTCTGTAACTTGCAGAATACTCATTATTTTTTCACGTCCTTATCGTTAGAATTGAAAATTATTTTAGCAAGATTGTTGAAAGTAGATTTCGGTGGGATGGCAATTCCCTGATTAATGTCCCCCAGGACGATAAGAGTATCTCCTGGATTGATTTCAAAAAGATCACGGGCTTCCTTTGGAATTACAAACTGTCCTTTTTCTCCGACCTTTACAGTCCATGCATATTTTCCATCGTGATTTGTCATAAAAATATCCATTCCTTTCTGCTATTTGTTTCGTTCTTGAACCTGAACTAAGTTCAGTTAAGCAAAATTTCTGGAACAAATAGCGATGTGAAAAGTATTTTCACATTAACCTCCTTATTTATCAGTATGAAAAGTATGATTTATATAACTTTATTATATACCTTATAATGAGTATGTCAACTGAAAATTATAATATAAAAATAATCGTCAGCCAATGTATATTTGACTGACGATTATACTATTTGTAAAGCTTTTTTGTGAGAAGATAATGACAAATTCCTGCAACGGTTATACACGCAACTGCAGGTACAATATTTATTCTGCGCCTTTTTTTAGTTGTAACATAAACAGCTGTTGGCCCATCATTGCTACCTATAGCAACTATTTCAGCTGGAACATTCTTATCAACAATAACTTTTGAGCTTCTCGGCGCAATCAGTGTTTTATAAAGCATTTCAGAAACAAGACTTACCGCTGCACATTTTATAGCCTGACAGCGAATATTGCAAAGCATTTCTTTAACTTTCTTATCACTTATATTCATATTCATAAATTTTGCAATGCTGATATAACAGCACTTTCCTCCTTAGAAAACAAGTTAGTTATTTTCATTTCCATGAAAAAGTCATCCATAAAAAATCCGTTACCTATATCTGTTTTTTCAGATCTGAAAGTCTTGAAGCCTAGTTTTTCGTATACAGCAATAGAGTTTGAGTTATGCTTGTTTACAGTCAGCCAGATTCGGTTTATATTATTAGCTTTGCAGATTTCAGTAAGATTATTCAGAACTTCACGGGCATATCCTTTTGAACGGTATTGATTCAAGATGTACAGCTTAGAAAGAAACATCTCGCTGTCATGTACAGAATAAGCAACATATCCGATATGCTGAGCATTACGTTGAATGAAATAATAGTGATAATTCTGTTCTGCAATCTGGGTTTTCATTGCTGATTTTGACTGGTATTTATCAAGCATATAATCAATTTGTTCTGATGAAATAATTGTTTTATAATGTTCATTCCATATTTCACATGCCATTGCTTCAATTGCTTTGAGCTGTTCATCTGAGCGAGCTTCAATTAATCTTATTGAACTGTTCATTTTCTTACTGCGCATCTCCTTAAAAAAGTCTTTGAGAATAGTCTCACACTGCTGCCTCATTACTCCTGCTTTAACCTGTGGATGATGATTATAGTCAAATTCAAATAGGTTAGCAACAGAGCCTGCTGAACCTGCTTTTTTATCATACGCTCCGAAAACAACCCTGTCTATACGGGAATTTATAATTGCTCCACAGCACATAGGGCATGGTTCAAGTGTTACATATAATGAACACCCTGATAACCGCCATCCACCCAGAAAATTGCATGCTTGATTAATAGCAATAATTTCCGCATGTGCAATGGAATTACGGTCACATTCACGCCTGTTATATCCTGAACCAACAATTAGTCCGTCAGAATTTCTTATAATGACTGCTCCTACTGGTACTTCTCCCATCACAGCAGCAGTTTCAGCTAACTCAATGGCTCTCTCCATATATAAATTATCTGTATCTGTCATTTATTATATCCTTATCTTCAGATTTAATATAAATAAAATAAAAATTAATGAAATTGAAATCAGTATAGCTTTGCTTGAGAGCATTGTAATAATCTTTTCGGAAACAGGAAGGTGCTGTGTTGAAATTTTCATATCGAGCTTTTCAGTATGTTTTTTTGCATATAGTTTGATACATATAATTCCTATAATAATAAAGATTAAGCACATTGATGATGTTATCAAATCAAAAGATGTGTGATCAATGTTATAGTAAAGGTTAATAATGATAAAATCTACTAAGTTTATCATTATACGCATGATAATAGAAGAAATAATTGACCCTGTCCTCAGCAGAAAATATGAAACAGCCACTGAATTAATAAATATATAACAAAATGATGATAAGTTGAATGTCATCATTGCAGTAACAGCACTTACAATAATTATTGCAAAAATATCACCGAACTGACGTAAAATCTGAACAAAAATGCATCTTATTCCAAATTCAGAAATTATCGGAGTCAGTATTACTGTAATTATAAAGAAAAGAATGCTATACTTTGTATTAAAGCTGTTATAGTATTGAGAAATGTTTGTATTAATGTTCATAGCATCCATGAGGAAAATAAGAAGCCTAGTCAATACGTAACTAGTTCCTATAAAAAACATAATAACAGGTACTGTCAGTTTAAAAAGCGGTTTGTTTATAATTTTTATCGGATACATAACCTGTACAGGTAGTTTAAGCTTTTTAATACAAATTATTATTGGATAAATCACTTTTAATAGCTGTCTTAACACATATATTGAACAAATTAATAAAGGGTTTCCATATGTCTTGTTTACAAACAGGTCAATTTTTATATCAAAACCTAAATAAGAAAGTATCAGAGGAAGAACATTTCCGCAAAGAATGTCGGACATTATAAAAAATATAATGCTCATGCCGATATAATGACTTATTCCTTTCAGAGCGCTGGATTCAACAGCTTCAGGGTAATCTTTGATAAACCCTACACCATGCTGATATGTAAGCTCATTGGGATTCTGTGAAAAATAAAAGCCGGTAGTTCCTTTATTTTGTTTTCTCCACTTTTTATATGATTCGTTGTATTCCTTGTCCTGCTGACGCCATTTCATATAATCGTCATCAATACTACTTATATTTACAGACAATTTATTCTCTTTTTCTTTTAATTTAGTCACTGCATACACCCCTATTAAAAATGCTCCCAGAGATTACTGAGAGCAATAATGTTCAAAATTTATAACAAAAATCATTTAGATAAAATTTTAGTAGAATAAAAAGCCTCAATTTTATCACTTGTTGCAAGTTGAAAACATGAAATTGCACTAAGCAGGGTAGCAGCAACAAGGAGAATAAGCGTTTTTATAAAACTAGTTTCATTTGCTTCTGCCATCTCAGATTGTATTGCAAACTTTATAACGCCGGGAATAAGCAAGATCAAAGTATTTACCGCAAAGAATATAGTACATAAAACCTTGACAAACTTAAGTTTTATTAACAATAGAAGAGAAAATACCATTGCAGCAATAGCAAGATACTTGAAAACAGCCTGACTACTCCAGTCTAGGAAGAAATAAGAAATGAATGCACTCATTATTCCAAAAACCATTACAAAAATTGTAGATACTAGACCCTTGTGAGCATCCTTGATTTTCTTTTCTTCCATTAGTTTTTTATAAAGTGCAAGGCTTTCTTTTTTATCAATCTGATCAGGAACCCTGTTTATCTCACGCTGAAGGCGTTCCTTGATAAGCTGCTTTTCAGATTTCTTTTCAACAGGACGAAACTGTTCATCAGCTTTTGCCTTATTATATGTAGGTTTATATTGGGTAGATAAATCCTCAAGTACAGGTGCAGATTCAGACATTTCCAAAGAAATATCGTCAAGCTTGATCTGATTTGCAATCGACTTTGCAGCAGTTGAATTGTCATCAGAAATATAATCAGTTTTGATATTGTCAAGTTGTATTTCGCCTATAGAAATATCATTAAGAGGAGGGAGGGTACTGAAATTTTTTTCGATATGCTTGGATTCAGAAAGCTTTGTTGCATCAATATCTTCAAGAGGAGGAAGAGTAGAATTGTTTAAAAGTAGTTTATCTGATTCTGGCATAGTTTATCACTCCATAATTGTTTTGTCTGAATAAAATGATACCTGGTTAAATAGTTTTCTCCAAACAAACCATAACTCCACGTTCAGTAATATAAGGATATCCGGAACGAACATAGCCATATTTTTCAAAATACTCATAGCTTTCAAGATCCGCTATTAACTTTAATGTCCCAGAATATATCGTAGAAATAAATTGTTCAAGTTCAGAGAGCAGTATTGCAGCAATTCCGGAGCCCCTGTATTCTTGTATGACGCATAGGCGCTCAATAGCATAAATGTCATCATCATAACAGAACGCTCTTGCAGTTGCAACAGGTTTACAATCCTTGTAAACTACAATGTGAAAAGCTGCTGTATCAATAATATCAAACTCATCTTTGCCTCCAAGTTCTTTTACAAAGACATTTTTTCTGATAATTCTTGCATCAATTATTTTAAACATATTTTGCTTGATATTAATGGTAAGAGAAGATTTGTCGTTTAGTATTTCCATAGTTTAATTATTCAGATACAGCAATTTTTTCTGGGAAAATACTTCCCGAGTTTTCCTGAAGGAATGTTGTATTTACAAATCCCTGAATTGTTGCACCGTCAAGGACAGTAATTGTTGAAGCTGTGATGTTTCCGAGAATAACAGCGTCAGTTTTGAATTCAGCCTTTCCGCCGACATCAACGTTACCCTTGATTTTTCCATTAAGGTCAAGATACTGTGCAGCAATATCTCCGAGAAGCAGGCTGTCCCTATCCATCTGAACCTGTCCCTTTGAAGCAATATTTCCCTGCATTGAAGCACCTATCATAGTAGAATTATTACATTCAATATCGCCGACAATCTTGCCAGTGATATTGATATTCTTTGTAATTTTAACATCACCCTTAACGCTACCATCAATCGTGATATTAGCAAATGAACGGACATTACCATCAATTATAGTATTTCTTGAAATAACAGTAGTTTCTTCAGTTTCGTAATATGGAGGTTCCTGTCCGCGTGAAGATGGTGCTGGATTTACTGACTGGCCATAATTTCTCTGAGGTGCAGGAGGTGGCGGAACGAAACCGAAATCAGCCTTAGGAGCAGCTGATGCAAATGGAGAAGAAGCTGTTTCCTCAGACTTTGAAACTCTTTCTGCTGATTGCTGAGTTGATTCTGGTTTGTTATTGTATGCACCCAGTCCAAGAGATTCGGGAGTAAAGCCGCCGAAAGTTTTAGATTCCTGAGCCTGATTTATAGGCTCTGCAATGGTTTCATTTTCGGACATTTGCTGCATAAAGCTGTCAGCAGGCGCTGAAGGTGCAGACTCACGGTCAAGATACCTGTCAAGTTCGGATTTCTTTTTGGAATCCTTGGACAGATCCTCTCCCACAAGGCCGTCTTTTTTTAATAACTCCTTTAAAGCCTGATTAAAATTGTCCTTTAGACTCATTGTTTTTACTCCTATCCATACAGATTAGTTTGCTTACCAGCATCAGATTATGTATTTTATCAATCCGGAACAATAAAAGTAACCGGTTTAACAGTATTGTCAAGAGGTGCGAACTCATACCCCTGATTTTTGAGTTCAATAATAATGTCTTCAAGTGTATTAACTGTTGTGTGTTTTCCTGCACTGTCATGCATAAGTACGATAGCCCGTTTGTTTGAATTTTTTTCAATACCGTTCAGGACATTATTATAGATGCTAGTCCAGGTTGCGCGTGAACTTGCATCCTCAGCACTTACATTCCAGTCGTAATAAACAAATCCACGGCGGGTCATTTCAGATGTAAGCTGCCTGTAAACAAGTCTGTTGTAGCTATTTATACTGCCACCTGGGAACCTGAATATTTGAGGTTTAACGCCGGTAGCATTATAAATTATGTTATATGTGTTGTTGAAATCATCAAGATATGATTCAACATCTTTATATATAGTATCGTAGTCGTGACAATAAGAATGGACACCAATCATATGCCCTGAATCTGCAACCTTTTTCATAATTTCCATACCTTGTTCGGTTTCGCTTCCACTCATGAAAAACGTTGCTTTGATATCATATTTATCAAGAATACTAAGAACATCAAGTGTATTTTCAGAAGGACCGTCATCAAAGGTGAGATAAATAGTTTTATCAGAGACAACAAATTCTTCTGGCTCTTCCGCATATAAATCAGGATACAGGCTGGCGTATGAAGGAAGTGTATCAGGCTTATTCTCTGCCATAGCATCTGTGGATTTATACTTTTCAATGAAGGCATTTGTTGAATTGCTGTCATTATCCTTCAGAAATTCAAGAATATCTTCTGTTGAATAACCCTTAGAAGCAAGAACAAGATAAATCTGTTCAAGCGAAGTATTATCGGGAATTGTCAAAACATCCTCTGAAACCGCCTGAATATTTTCATCCGCTGAATTTGCCTTATCATGTGATACAATTGCAAGTCGGATTCCGAAAAAGATTGCAAGTCCCGTTGCAATAGCCATCCACCCGAAGACCACGGTTAATATCAGATGTTTAAAAAATTTAACACTGCCGAAATACATCCCCTAAGCCTCCGAACTCATTTTTTATCTATTCAGTAAAATAGATATTTATACCTTATAATAATACACCTTTTATGTGCATATGTCAACCATTAATACAATACAAAAATAAGCAGGTATTATTGAAAAAAGAGCGGAAAAGCCTCCGCTCATTAATAATATGGTATGCTTATGATAATAATTTTATAGAGAAATATGCTTCTGTGTGTCTGAAATAAGCTGGTTTATATCTTGTTCACTGTATGAGGAATTGTTCCAGATTTCATGTGCTACAACTGCCTGCCATACAAGCATTGACATTCCACCAAGTGTTTTGATCCCATTTTTTTTCGCATAAGACATAAGCAGGGTTGTGTCAGGGTTATATACGGCATCAAAAACAAATCCACATTTTCTGATGATTTCTTCACTTACAGGGGAAAAATCAGTTTTAGGGAACATTCCGACAGGAGTTGAATTAAGCATGACATCGTAATTCCCTTGTATATCAGTCAGCGATGTTACACAAACATCTGCATCAGACTTTATTTTTCTGATATCATCAGCAATAGCAAGAGTTTCATCTCTGTTTCGTGCAGCAATGGTAAGCTTTCCACCATGAAGAACAGTTTCGATAGCCATCATGCGCCCTGCACCTCCACATCCAAGCAGAAGGACATTGCCATCTAAAGATATGTTTACAGCTTCAAGTGCCCTTAAAAAGCCGTAGCAATCCGTGTTATAACCGATGTTTTTACCTTTCTTTCGGACAACACAGTTTACAGCATTGTATCTTTTTGCTGATTCATCAAGTTCATCAAGATATTTTATGATTTCAACTTTATAAGGTATAGTTACATTGTATCCATCCATTGCATTGAGTTCAGGTATTTTTGCAATAAACTCTTCAGGGGGAATTTCACTTATTGTATATTCATAATCGTTAATCCCTGCAAGCTCAAAAAGCTTCTTGTGAATAGGAGGGGACATAGTGTGTTTTAATGGATAACCTAAAATTGAGTATTTACTCAATTGAATCGCTCCTTTTAAGTATCAGTTTTCTATATTAAAAAGTTTATAATATGTAGAGATGTCTGACATTGTCGGCTCATAAAATCCTCGGTTTTCATATTCTATTGTACCATCATCATATTCATACGTGGGGGTAATATCCAAAACTGAATTTCCGCTTATTTTAAGTGTTCGGAAATGAAAACATAAAATTGTATCAGGAACATCTGACATGTCGTTTTCTTCTGCAATTGAATAGTCAATATTGATTATACCGTTTTCACGTTTAAGAATGTGAATTACTTTTCCACCCTCAACCTTAATTTCGTCAAGAACAGTTTGTGCGCCATCATACTTTAAAAGTTCATCAACAGTAATTTCTGTACCAACATACTCATGAAATTCCTTATCCTTGTAATAAAACCAGTATGGTTTCCAAGTATGACCCACTCCGTTAGAGTAACTGTCATATGTGCTGTGATAGCCTGTGAAATCCCCATTATCACCATCGGGATAAAGTCCTTGTATTCCATATGTTTCAACGTAAACGGGAGTGCTGTTTTCAAGTAAAAAATAAACAGATTCTCTTTGGCTAAGATATAATTTTTCAAGCTTGATAAATGTATTATCACCACTTGTGACAATCTCTGGTTCAAGCCATTCTAACCACCAGCTTGTGAGCATTTCAGCCTTACCGTCACATGCATACCAGTATTCCAGCTCACCTGAAGAAGAACCACTTACAAGTGCAATTAATTCATTCTTACCATCTTCGTCAAAATCCCCGAACATAGGGTCATAATATTCAAACGAACACTTTTCACCATTTTCAGAATTTTGCTGAGCTGAATCAAGTATAAGCTTTTCAAGAACAGACTGCTCAGAAGTATCATCATTCTTAACAGTCAGTGTTTTGGATTCAGTATCTGATGTCACTGACGATGCTGTTACAGAAATACTGCTTTCTGTAACAGCAGACGCAGATGTGCTTTCTTCAGTATGAATACTGTTCATTTCTGCTTTAGAACAAGAACAGAGAATTAATCCCGAAAATACAATTGAATATAAAAGTGTATGTTTCATTTATATACCACCAGTCAAAAATAATATGTCAGAGAAAAAATTATTTTAATAATGTTTCTATTGCCTTGTCAAGAGTAGCTTCATTTTCTATATTTACAGCATTAACACCCTTAAGTGTTTTCTTAACCAGACCTGTTAGAACCTTATTAGGCCCGAGTTCAACATAGTTAGTATATCCGAGAGAGTTGAGAGTCTCAAGCTCTGTAGTAAATCTTACGGGAGACACAATATGCATTGCAAGTTTTGAAGGCATATCATTAATATCTTTAAGTTCTGCGCCGGTAAGGTTTGAGAAGAATTTCATCTGTGGTTTGAAGAATTCAATATCCTTTATTGCTTCCTTGAATTCATCTGCAGCAGGCTGCATAAGCTTGCTGTGAAAAGCAGCGGAAACCTTCAGCTTGATTGCTTTTGCACCAAGTTCTGTGAACTTTTCAGCAGCCTTGTCAACTGCATCAATTTCTCCCGCGATAACTGTCTGTGCAGATGAATTGTAGTTCACAGGAACAACATACCCGTCAATTGAAGCACAGATTGCTTCAATTTCCTGTGCTGTTTTACCCATAACTGCACACATAGCACCCTTGCTTGATTTAGCGGCTTTCTGCATTGCAGAAGCTCTTGCTTTGATAACCTTGAAACCATCTTCCATTGTAAGAATTCCCGATGCAACCATAGCAGCATATTCACCAAGTGAATGTCCTGCAACAGCAGTACATGTAATATCAGAAAGTATTGCGGCATCATATGCAACAAGGGATGTAGCCATAATAGCAGGCTGTGAAATTATTGTCTGTGCAAGTTCCTCATCTGAACCTTCCCAGCATTTCTTTGCAAGGTCAAACCCGAGAATTTCACTTGCAACGTCATAAATGCTCTTTAGCTGTGGGAAACGTTCAACGAGTTCCTTTCCCATTCCTGCATACTGTGAACCTTGTCCAGAAAATAAAAATACTGTATTATTCATTAGATATATTATGCTGCCGAAAAGGCAGCATCGCTCCTTTCAGAATGCTTACGGACTGAAAAAATCCGTTAATCTTTATAATTATAATAGTGTACATACTTAAGCAGTAATAGTGAATATTGCTTAACTACTGTAACCTGAATTAAATATTATAGATTAATATATAATAAAATTCAGTTGACAACAATTCAAAAAAGCTTTACAATAATACTATATGCCTAAGTCTGAATGATATCTTTAACAATATATCATATATAAATAAAAATTACAATACAGGAGGAAAATTTTTTGTTTGGAATTAATATTCTAGGAACAGGTAGCTATGTTCCTAAACTTAAAATAGATAATGATGCATTATCAAAAATCGTTGATACTAATGATGAGTGGATTTCCACAAGAACAGGTATAAAAACCCGTCATTTTAATGACGGTGAGTCAGCATGGTTCATGGGTGCACAGGCTGCAAAGGAAGCAATTAAGTCGGCTGGAATATCTCCGGAAGATATCGGCCTTATTATAGACACAACTGCAACAGCAGATTTTTATACTCCGTCAGTTGCATGTGTTATACAGAACGAAATAGGTGCTGTAAATGCTTTTGCTTTCGATATAAACGCTGCTTGCTCAGGATTTGTTTATGGACTTGATACCGCAAAAAGATTTCTCCAGACAGACGAAAATATAAAATATGCGCTTATAGTTTCAAATGAGCTTCTTTCACGTATTACTGACTTTTCTGACCGTTCAACCTGTATACTTTTCGGCGACGGGGCAGGTGCAGTTGTAATTGAACGTTCAGAAAAGCTTTATTCAGATTATCTTTCGTCTGATGGCAGCGGAGCAAAATTTCTTTATGCAAAGAAAACATTTCCTCAGCACCCTTTCCGTACTTCTCAGGAAGTTAATTACGGAAGCGATTTTGATATGAATGATCAGTTCCTTCATCAGAATGGTAAAGAAGTATACAAGTTTGCTACAAAGGCTCTTCCGACAGCCTCAATAAAGGCTGCAGAAAAGATTGGCCTTGATATACATGAAATAGATTGGTTTGTTCCTCATCAGGCAAATTTACGAATTATTGAAACAGCCGCAAAGAATCTTGGTGTTTCAATGGATAAGTTTATTATCACTCTTGACAAATACGGAAATACCTCCAGCGCATCAATGCCTATAGCTTTTGATGAGGCAGTCCGTGACGGAAGAATAAAGCATGGCCAGAAAGTTTGCTTTGTAGGTTTTGGTGCAGGACTGACAACGGGATGCGTTATTATCGAATATTAATATTGAGGCAATCAGATGAATTATAATTATGATGACCTTTATGAAAGCATAACATTTATTACAGATAATATCCTTGCAGCTTTTTCAAGAAGCGGCTGGATAGGATTGATATTTATGTGTATCTGTGCTGCTATTCAGCTATGGGATAAGAATGGCAGGATAAATGTTCTTATTTCCGTTCTTGGTATAAACAGAACGTTGAACAAGCTGTGTGTACGCCTTAAATATGATAGGCTAGTTTACAGGGAAAAAGCTATAACGGAGATAATGCGAAGACATTTTGTTGAAATAATCGAAAAGTATGCAGATGTACGTATCAAAAAACTGTTTATAATCAGATATGACGATTTTGATAGGCAGATTATTCCTTTTATGACAGCATGAGTATTGTTTACAGTTTAATGATAAATGAAAGGGTGTATTTATATGGCTAAAACAGCAGTTATCACAGGTTCGTCAAGAGGTATCGGAGCAGCTATTGCGCTAAGATTAGCAAAAGACGGATATAATATTGCTTTTAATGATATAAATGAAAGTATGTTTGAAAACAATGAAGTAATTGAACAGTGCAGGGCATTTGGTGTTGAGACGGAATGCTTCTGTGCTGACGTTTCAAAGCATGACCAGTGTGAAAAGATGGTTAAGGATATAAAAGCACGTTTCGGAACAATTGATGTTCTTGTTAATAATGCAGGAATTACAAGAGATGGGCTTATGGCAAGAATGCCTGAAGAACAGTATGACCTTGTTATTGCAGTTAATCAGAAGAGCGTATTCAATATGATGAAATATGTCTGCAACGTAATGATTCGTCAGAGATCAGGAAAAATAATAAACCTTGCTTCTGTTGCAGGACTTTACGGAAATCCTGGTCAGATAAACTACTCCGCTTCAAAGGCAGCAATAATAGGTATGACAAAGACAGCAGCAAAGGAACTAGGTGCAAGAAACATTACTGTAAATGCAGTTGCTCCTGGCTTTATTCAGACACCTATGACAGACAAGCTTACTGATGAACAGAGGGCTGCTATGCTTTCTGCTATTGCGATGAAGAGATATGGAAGTGTTGAAGAAATTGCAGGAGTTGTTTCGTTCCTTGCTTCTGATGATGCATCTTATGTAACAGGTCAGACAATTGAAATATCCGGAGGATTATCAATGTAAAAAAGCAAATTTGTAAATTTACTTTTAAACAAATGAAAGGATAAGTCACTTTTATGAATAGAGTTGTTATTACGGGCATGGGAGTTGTATCTCCTATTGGTAACAGTATTGAGGAATTTTGGGGAAATATTAAGGCTAACAAGCATGGATTTTCATATATTGATGATATAACAAGAGAGGGATTTGACGTTAAGATTGCCGCTCGTGTAAAGGATTTCTCACCTGAGAAATATATTGATAAAAAGGAAGCAAGACGTATTGACCGTTTTACTCAGTTTGCAACGGTTGCTGCTCTTGATGCTCTCAATGACTCAGGTACAGATTTCAAGGATATAGATCCTTACAGAGCCGGTGTTATTGTCGGTGTTGGTATCGGAGGACTTGAACTTACTCTTGAAGAACACAACAAATATAATGAAAAGGGACCTGACAGAATATCAGTGTTTTATATTCCTATGATGATTGCAAATATGGCAGCAGGAACTATTTCCATGAAGACAGGCTTTATGGGTGATAATTTCTGTACAACGACAGCTTGCTCATCTGCAACACATGCAATAGGTGAAGCTTTCAGAAAAATTAAGGACGGCTACCTTGATGTATGTATCTGCGGTGGTGCAGAATCATGTGTTACTGAATTTGCTCTCGGTGGATTCAATACAATGAAGGCACTTTCAAGATCAGATGATCTGGACAGATGTTCAATTCCTTTTGACGGCGAAAGAAATGGTTTTGTTCTTGGAGAGGGAAGTGGTATTCTTGTTCTTGAGGAACTTGAACATGCAAAGGCTAGAGGAGCAAAGATCTATGCTGAAATTGCAGGTTACGGTGCAACTGCTGACGCATATCATATGACTTCACCTTCACCTGAAGGAGAAGCAGCCGCAAGAAGCATGAAGGAAGCATATACTGAAGCAGGACTTAAGGCTGATGATATTAATTACATCAATGCTCATGGTACATCAACAGGTCTTAATGATAAATATGAAACAAAGGCAATAAAGATAGCTTTAGGCGAAGAAGCCGCAAAAAAGACTGTTATCAACTCAACAAAGTCAATGACAGGACATCTTCTTGGTGCAGCAGGTGGTGTTGAAGCAATTGTAACAGCACTCTCATGTAAGGAAGATTTTGTTCACCGTACAGTAGGATATAAAACTCCTGACCCTGAATGTGATCTTGATTACTGCATTGAGGGAAACAGAAATATGATTGTAAATGCCGCTCTTTCAAATAACTTAGGCTTTGGCGGACACAATGCAACTATTTGTTTAAAAAAATATAAAGATTGAAGTACTGAGGAGGATCAATTATGTTAGGAATCAAGGATTTGAATATTGAGGATATCAATGCTCTTGCAGATGTAATCAAGGAAAAGAATCTTGACTGCATTTCAATAAGCAATGAAGATATATCTGTAACAATAAAGGCAAAGAGGGAAGCGAAGCTTGTTTCTTCAATGCCTGCCGGTATTTCAGTTACTGCACAGTCAGCTCCTGTTGTTCAGAGTTTAACTCAGGAAAAGAAGGAACTAAGCGGAAATATTGTTAAGTCACCAATTGTGGGAACTTATTATGCAAGCCCTGCACCTGATAAGGCTCCTTTTGTTAAAATCGGTCAGAAGGTAAACAAGGGTGATGTTATAATGATAATTGAGTCGATGAAACTCATGAATGAGGTTCAGAGTGAATTTGATGGTGTTGTAGAAGAAATTCTTGTAAAGAACGGACAGGCAGTTGAATTTGATCAGCCTATTATTGTAATCAAGTAAGGAGGACTCACATGGCACTTCTTAATAAAGAACAGATAATGGAAATAATTCCTCACAGAGATCCTTTTCTTCTTATAGATGAAATAGAGGAAATGGAAGTTGGCAAAAGAGTTGTTGCATATAAATATATGAAGGAAGACGAATTCTGGTTTAAGGGACATTTCCCTGAATATCCTGTTGTTCCGGGTGTTCTTATGCTGGAAATGTGCGCTCAGGCAGGTGCTTGTGCAATGCTTTCCATGCCTGAAAACAAGGGCAAAATCGGTCTTTTTGGCGGAGTAAAGGAAGCTAAATTCCGCAGACAGGTTATTCCTGGTGACAAGCTCAGGATTGAAGTTGAAATCATCAAGACAAAAGGACCTGTAGGCGTTGGAAAAGCCGTTGCAACAGTAGACGGTGAAAAGGCTGTTTCAGCTGAAATAACCTTTGCAATCAAGTAGAATCGGGGAACACAAGATGCTTAAAAAAGTACTTATAGCTAACCGTGGAGAAATTGCGGTAAGAGTTATCCGTGCATGCAGGGAACTTGGCATAAAGACTGTTGCAGTTTTTTCAACTGCAGACAGAACAGCTCTCCATGCTAAAATTGCGGATGAGGCTGTATGCATAGGCGGTCCGAACACAAAAGACAGCTATCTTAATGAACAGGCTATTCTTGCAGCATGTGAAATAACTGGTGCAGATGCAATCCATCCTGGATTTGGTTTTCTATCTGAAAATGCTGGCTTTGCCAGAAACTGTGAGAAATGTGGAATCACATTTATTGGTCCGGCTCCTGAATCAATTGAAATGCTTGGTGACAAGGCTTCAGCAAAGGTTGCAATGAAAAAAGCAGGAGTTCCTGTAATTCCTGGCTCTGATGGTGCGGTAAAAACTTTTGAGGATGCACTGAGGCTCGGCAAAGAGATTGGATTTCCACTTATGGTCAAGGCATCAGCAGGCGGAGGCGGAAGAGGAATCCGACTTGTTGAAAGGGAAGAAGATCTGGAATCGCAGGTTGCTGCTGCAAAGCAGGAAGCAAAGAATTACTTCGGCGATGACAGCATATACATGGAACGGTTTATAATAAATCCAAAACATATAGAATTTCAGATTATAGCTGATAAACATGGAAACATTGTTCATCTTGGTGAGCGTGACTGTTCAATGCAGAGAAGAAACCAGAAGGTTATTGAGGAAACTCCTTCAACCATTATGACACCTGAACTTCGTGAAAGAATGGGGAAGGCTGCTGTTGCCGCTGCAAAGGTGTGCGGATATTACAATGCAGGAACAATTGAATTTCTTGTTGATTCAGATCAAAACTTTTATTTTATGGAGATGAACACAAGAATCCAGGTTGAACACCCTATTACAGAGTTTGTTACAGGAATTGACCTTGTAAAAACACAGCTAAAAATTGCTGCAGGTGAAAAGCTACCTTTTACACAGGAAGATGTAAAAATTACCGGTCATTCAATTGAATGCCGAATCAATGCAGAAGATCCTTCACATGGTTTCAGGCCAAGTCCCGGCAAAATTGAGGCTCTTCACATTCCTGGTGGTCCCGGAGTAAGAATTGACAGTTCAGTTTATCAGGGATATACAATCACTCCTTACTATGACAGCATGATTGCAAAGTTGATTGTGTATGCCGCTACAAGAGAAGATGCAATAATGAAAATGCGCTGGGCTCTTGCTGAATTTATTGTTGAAGGCGTTGAAACAAATATAGATTTTCATCTTGAACTTCTGCGTGATTCTCATTTTGAGGATGGTAGCTATGACATCGGTTATCTCGGAAGAAAAATGAAATAATTTTTTGGAGGTGATTTTATGGCAAAGAAATGTCCTTTGTGTCAAGGAAAAGTTGAACAGGGATATTGTATAAGCTGTGGTTACAAAGTTCCTGATGAATCAGAAATAGAGGATCTTACTTCAAGATACAGTCTTAATCCGGATGAAGAACAACCTGCATTTATACCATACAAGGATGCTAGTGTAAGAATTACTCCTGATATTAAGGTTGCAGGTACTACAAGACCACAGCCATATACTGCACCACAGACCCCTCACAGAAATTTTGATCAGGCTACAAATAATACAGCAGCTTCTCAGTGGAACAATACACGTCCTCAGCAGACCAATAATACCGGCTGGCAGAATGGTACTGGAACACAGAATGGCAATGTTACTCCAGGTGTACCATACAGTGGTGCAGGTTCTCGTCAGAACAGCGGTTGGCAGAATGGCACAGGCGTGCAAAATAACGCAAACCAGAATACTGGAAGTGGAAATAACGTTCCTTTTGAACCATATCAGCAGAATGTTTATACTAACAACGGATCGTATTCCACGGGTGAAAAGGGCTTTATCGCCCAGAGATGGTGGATGATACTTGTTGCAGTACTGGTACCAATTTTAGGTTTTATTTTTGCTGCAACTCTTAAAACAAATTATGATCCGGAAGCAAAAAAGCTGCAAAAGATATTAATAATTATCTCTATTATTCGTATTTTTTTATTTCCGTTTATAAGCTGACATGGATGTTTATATAGATAAGGAGCAGGGAAATTGTTAGAAGATTTATTTAATGTAGTTAAAACTCGTTTTAACGGTAATGCACAGGATGAACAGAAGCAGGAACCTAAAAAACAGGTTGAAATTCCTAATAATCTTGTGTTTAAATGTCCTCGTTGTATGAATACAATTATGACGGATGAATTTGAGAAGAATCTCAAGGTTTGTCCGTACTGCAATTATCATGCAAAAATCTCAGCAAGTCAGCGTATTTCTCTTATTGCTGATAAGGACAGTTTTATTGAATTTGATAAAAATATGCAGAGTAAGAATCCTATTGATTTTCCTGGCTATGATATCAAGCAGGATGAGCTGCGTGAAAGCACAGGGTTAAAGGATGCAATAGTAACAGGTGAATGTACAATCAGAAAAGTAAACTGCGTACTTGCTGTAATGGATGCAAGGTATATGATGGCATCTATGGGAAGTGTTGTCGGTGAAAAGCTGACAAGAGCATTTGAAACTGCAACAGAGAAAAAATTGCCCATTATTGTATTTACTGCTTCAGGCGGTGCAAGAATGCAGGAGGGTATAGTTTCCCTTATGCAGATGGCTAAAACAAGCGGTGCTGTTGCAAGGCATTCTGATGCAGGACTTTTGTATTTAACCGTTATGACAGACCCTACTACAGGCGGGGTAACTGCGTCATTTGCTTCATTGGGTGATATTATCATTGCAGAGCCTAAGGTGCTTATCGGCTTTGCAGGAAGAAGAGTTATTGAGGGTACTATAAAGCAAAGACTTCCTGAAGACTTCCAGTCAGCGGAATTTATGCTTGAAAACGGCTTTGTAGATATGATAGTAGAGAGAAAGGTTATGCGAAGAACACTTGCTCATCTGCTTAAACTACACGAAAAGGATGTGAAGTAAAAATGGAGAAGGTTAACAATCTCACTCCTTGGGAACGTGTCGAAATAATAAGAAATAAAAACAGACCTACTGTAAGAGACTATATACCTATGATTTTTGACGAATTCTTTGAATGTCATGGGGACAGACTTTACGGAGACGATGGCGCAATCATCGGCGGAATAGGCCGTCTTAATGGCATGCCTGTTACAGTAATTGCTGAAGTAAAGGGTAGAAATATTAATGAAAATAAGGACTCTAACTTTGCAATGCCTCATCCTGAAGGTTACAGAAAGGCGTTAAGACTTGCAAAGCAGGCTGAAAAATTTCATAGGCCTGTAATCTGCTTTATTGATACTCCTGGTGCATTCTGCGGAGTTGAGGCTGAAAAGAGAGGTCAGGGCGAAGCTATTGCCCGCAATCTATATGAGTTTATGAAACTCAAAACACCTGTTGTATCTGTTGTACTCGGCGAAGGTGGAAGCGGAGGAGCTTTGGCTCTCGGTGTATGTGACGAACTGGGTGTTCTTGAAAATTCACTTTATTGTGTATGTTCTCCAAGGGCATTTGCAAGTATTCTCTGGAAAGATGCCGCAAGAGAAAAAGAAGCAGCGTCAATTATGAAGATTACTGCTGAAGATATGGTTGAGCTTGGAGTTGCAGAAAAGATTATTGAGGAGCCAATTGGTGGTGCTCATAATGATCATAGTCATACTGCTGAAAACATCTGCGAATTTTTGTATAAAACGCTAGAGAAAAAAATGAGTTTAGATATTGACGTTTTGCTTAATGAACGATATACTAAGTTTAGAAAAATCGGAGAGTTCATAGAATAACTTTTGGATTTTGATTTCATGTTATAAGGACGGATGTCTTTATATAAAAAAGATAGAACGGAGGAAACAAAATGGTATTTGATAAAGTAAAGGACATTATCGTTGAACAGCTTGATGTTGATGCTGATAAGGTAACTCTAGGTTCAAATATTCAGGATGATCTTGGTGCAGATTCTCTTGATATTGTTGACCTTGTAATGAGTATTGAAGAAGAATTTGATATTGAAGTTCCTGATGATGCTGTAGAAGGCATGAAGACAGTCGGCGATATTGTAAAGTACATTGAAGATAAGCAGTAATCGCTTAAATTTATGTTCTTAAAATAAATGCGTACGTCATATTTTATGGCGTACGCTTTTTTTTTTTATAATGATAATCTGCTTCCGGTGCTGTCTTTATTTACTTCTATACAGCTTGGGATAATCTCTTTAATTTCCTTGACGTGAGAAATAATTCCTATAGTACCCCTGCTGTTCTTAATTCCGCATAGTATTGAAATTGCTTCCCTGAGTGATCTTGGATCAAGAGAGCCAAACCCCTCGTCGATAAACATTGAGTCAATAGAAATCCCGCCTGAACGCTGCTGGACGGTTGATGACAAGCCCATTGACAAGGCAAGGGAAATGAGAAATTTTTCTCCGCCTGAAAGATTTTTTACGCTGTATCTTACAGCCTGAGAGGACAGCGCAGATTCAACTTCAAGTTCAAGACCCTGTTTACTTCGCTGATCACCGTCATGCTTTCTGTATAATCTGAATTGTCCTCCATGTACATCGGTAAGAAGATGATTTGCCTGTGCAGTGACAAGTGACAGCATAACTCCAAGAACATATCTTGTGAAAGACATACCCTTGTCGCCACGCATCATTGAAGCAAGGCTAAGGTGGCGGTCATTTTTCTCCTTGTCGGTAATATATTCAGCATATTTCTTCTTGTAAGATTTTATAACTTTTTCAAGACGTCTAACTGAATCATCAAGAACAGCCCAGCTTTTTAAAAGCTCCTGCTTTTCAGACTCACATGAAGCAACTTTTTCTTTAAGTGACTGTATATCTGGTACTTGTTTGCCTTCAAGCTGCGTCATCAGTTCAGATTGAGTGTTTAAAAGCTGTGTATATTTTTCATTGTACTGTGAGCATGCAGTAGAGTAATCATTAAATTTTTCCTCTGAAAGCAAAGCAGACAAGAAATCATTTACATCTGAAAAACTGCTTCCTGCAAGCTGGTTATTAAACGCTTCAGATAATTGCATATATTTACTTTCAGCCTGTTCAAGTTCTGATTGAGCTTGTTTTCCCGTAGCCTCTGCGGCAGAAAGCTGGATTGCATTGTTATCTTTTCTCAACTTAAATTGTCTTACATCTTCATCATATTTTTCTGTAGAAGCCTTAAGTTCTTTGATTTTTACTCTGAGAGCATTGAGGTCAGGAATATTCCTGTCAAGCTTTTTAATAATTAAATCAAGCTTTGCCGATGAAGAAAGTACTTTTTCATTTGCTTCATCATAATTCTTTTTCAGCTCATTTATCTGAACGTTGATTTGGCTTGTTCTATCTTCTTGTTCAGATATCTGAACACTGAGCTTTTTGAGTTCTTCTAACTTTTTATTGCATAAAGAAATAGCATTTTTGACAGCAGTATATTCTTCCTGTGAAAATAAAACGTTGTCAATGTTTTTCTGCTCATCTTCTATCATTGATTTGCCGTTGCGGATACGCTCTTTCAGAGATTCATTTTTTGAAATTAATTCAAGATGTTTTTTCTGTAGTGCCGAAAGTTCAGAACGAAGAACGTTTATATCTTGTTCATATGTGGTTGCATTTTCATGGGCAGGAGATGGGTGATGAATACTTCCGCATACAGGGCAGGGAGAACCCTCTGCCAACTCTCTGGCAAGTGATGAGGACACGCCCTTTATGTATGCTGAAAGAGCATCATTATACTTGTTTTCTGCTTTGCTTATTTCTGCTTGTGAATCAAAAATAAGCCTTTCAGCCTGCGTCTGTTCAGATTCCAGCTTTTTAAGCAGGGTTTTATAGGTTTCAATTTTATCGAGCGAGGCCTTGCCTCTGTCAAGCTCATCAAGGCGTGTCTTTAACTTAATTGGTTTGTCAGAATATTCTTCTTCAATCTCAATCTTACTTCTTTTCAAATCATCAATTAAAGCTGTATTCTGGGTAAGGATGTTTGTCAGCTCATCAAGCTTTGATTTTATAACATCAAGTTCCTTTTTTCTTTGATTATAGTCAAGACGTGTTGGTTCTGCTTGCTCATAAAACTCTGAAAGCATATCAAGACGCATAAGTTCTGCTTTATTCAAATCATTATTCTTAGAATTTTCATTAAGTTGTTTTTCTTCTTCAATAAGAGAAATTCTGCTTTTTCTTAGCTGTTCGGTTTCCTGTAAGAGCAATGCAGCAATCTTTTTTCTCTCACTATAGTTTTGAAAAGCAGAATTAAACTCTTTATAAATTGGAGAAAGTTTTCCTGCCTTTTCGGAACGTGCAATAAGTTCTTTCAGCTTGTCTATGTCTGATTTTTTTTCATTAAGTTCCATAATTGAATTTTTTGTATTATCTAATCTGATGAATTTATCTGCAAGAAGCTGTTGTTCAGCAAGGTTTTCATTAAGCTCTTCAAGGTATTTTTTTATATCTTCAAGCAGAAAACTTTTTTCATTCAATTCTGCATTTTTATCTGAAAGCATCTGTCCAAGTTCACTTTCATTAGCTGCATTTTCACCTTTAAGCACAGCATCAAGAACAGATTTCTTTTCAGACAGTGTTTTTCTTTCTGAATCTGCCAGAGAGTAAAGCTGATTTGACAAACGTGTATACTTATCTGCATTGAAAAGCGTGGAAAGAATTTTTTCCTTTTCAGCACTGTCACTGGTAAGAAGCTTTTCAAATGCACCCTGCGGCAGAATTATTACCTGCCTGAACTGCTCGGAAGTAAGCCCGAGAAGTTCCTCTGCTTTTTGTTTTACAGATAGCTGTTTTGGGTTTTCAAAGAAAGGTATCCATGTGTCATTCTCATCAAGATAAAAACAATCCTGTTTTTGCTCCTGTTTTTTACTGCGGGGAGCAATTTTTATTGAACGTGTAAACTTGTAAAGTTTGCCTTTAATAGAAAAAACAAACTCCGTTTCAGTAGGAATATCTTCTGCCTGTCTGTCTGCACAACGGAAATTTGCACGTTCACCACCGCTGCTTTCACCATAAAGTGAGTAGGTGATTGCATCAAGTACAGCACTTTTTCCTGCACCTGTTTCACCGTGAATAAGAAAAAGCCTGTCAAGTTTTGTGAAGTCGACAACAGCAGGATGTACATATGATTCAAATGCCTGAAATTTCAGTGAAACAGGTATCATTGTTCATCCTCCCTTTCACATTCCTTAAATGCCTGTGCAAGCCATTCGACTTCATCGTTGTCTGGCTCTGTGCCACGCATATGTTCAATATATTTCTTTGCAAGAGAAATTACATCAAGCTCACAGATTTCTTTCGCAGAATAAGTTTCATCTGTATCTTCGTGGTATGACGCACCCTGAAAAATCAGAGTATTAGGATAAAGCTCAGTAATCTGTGAATAAGTGCTTTCGCCTTTGAAACGGTCCGTCATGACTATTTTCATAAAATCATTCCGATTAGTGTCATTCTTGCTGTTTTCAATAATGTTTTCATATGTGTCTTCAATAATCCTTAACCTGATTAAGTCAGGCACAGGAATTTCAGAAACTTCTTTTGTATCTGTATCAAAAACAGAAAACGTCTTTGTATGACTTACTTCACTGAAAGAGTATCTTAAAGGTGTTCCTGAATATCGCACAGAAGAGTTGCTGTTTTTTATAGTCTGTGGTTTATGAAGATGGCCGAGAGCAACGTAATCAAAGTCAGAAAAAGCAGACACAGGAACAATATCAGAGCCGCCGACAGAGGCGGCAGCTCTTGCTGAATTATCACTTTCGCTGACTTCTGCTCCGTTTACAAAGCAATGTGCAACGGCAATATTAGTTCTGGTTCTGTCCATGTTTTCCCTTATGCTGTCAAGTATGGATGTCATTGGATTGTTTTCGGAGCAGTCATATAGAATTCTTGCTTCTGACGGATTGAAGTAAGGGATAAGGTAAAAGTCACAGCATCCGATTGAAACGGGGGTTATTTCAGGAGTAAGCTTTCCTGAGATATAAAGTCCGCTTGATGCAAGAAGTTCTGCACACGATGAAAGTCTTGCAGCACCGTCATGATTGCCTGCACATACAAGAACAGGTACCTTAGCTTCTTTGCAGAGAACTGTTACAATTCTGTCCCAAACAGCAATAGCTTCTCCTGACGACATAGCGCTGTCAAATATATCTCCGGCAATGATAACGCAGTCAATTTTATTCTCGGAAACCACATTGCACAAAATATCAGCAAGCGCCTGCTGATATTCAAGCAGACGCTCTGAGCATAATGTAATTCCTAAATGAAGATCAGATGTGTGAAGTATTCTCATTATTATGACCATGCTTCCGCAGGAAGCATGCCTCCCTTCTTTGATGTTTTGTGTGATTTTGCAAAGCAAAATTTTGAACGGCAGTTCGAAAGGCACAAAACTCAGAGTTTGAAAGATTTATCCTTCAAACCTATTCCTTTCAGTATCGTTACAGCGACATACTTGCAATTTTCCATTCATCGTTAATTTTTATAAGACAAAGTGTATATTCAACGTCATAATCATTAGTCATATATCCAATATCAACATGATAGCCAAACGATATATCAATTACAACATGGTTGCTGTCATAAACAATTGGATCAGAGAATTTAAGATTATCGTATGTGATTGTGTGCTGACGGTAGTATTCATTCCAGTAGCTGTGGACTTTTCTGTAATAGTCTGATTCTTGTACTAGATAAGGTGAAACGCTGTCAAAATCAGTATCCTTTGTAATAAACTTTGCATGAGTAACAGAGAAGTTTTCAGCATATTTCTTCAGTTCTTCAAGTTCTGCGCCGTCTATTGATGAATAAGCATAGTAAGAACCGTTCTTTTCCTCAATTCGCATATCGTTGCCGTCTGCATCTTTGACCGTAACTTGAGGTACATTAAGAAAAATGCTGCCTGTATCGTAAACTTCAAATTCAGGACGCAGGGAAGTATCATCTAGCCCATCATAGAACTTGACACTATAATCTTCAGAGCTTCGGTATTTACTTGTAAGTGCAGTTCCGTTTACATAGACAACCGCTCCCTTAGGTATATAAACCTTTGCACTGTTATACTTAGGGAAAAGCTCATCAGCAGTCTGAATTGTTTCAGCTTTCCATCCCTCATGTCCGTACTTATTTTTCTTTCCATCAGGAGAAAGTGTAAATTCAGATAATTTTATATTCTTGTTTATGCATACATTATATGTAGTTACATCATTTGATGTGGAAGCTTTTAAAGCAATTGCCTGAGATACGTCTTCAGTATAATTTTTCTTAAAGAATTTTATGTACTCACTCTCTGTATTAAAATCATCATATTTTACTCCGAGTATATTTATTATTGAAACAATATCATTGCTTTTATATTGCTTCATATATTCATCAACAGCATATTTTTGATTTGTGGTCTCATATGATTCGAGAAAATCCCAAAGCTTTGTCCATGCAAAGCAGGAACTAATCAAACATAGTCCGCAGAAAATAATCATGCAAAGAGCAAAAATTCTAGACTTTCTTTTTTTTGCAGGTATAACCTTTTCTTCTTCAACCGTTTCAGGCTCTTGTTTAATGGGCTTGTAGTGCTGGTATCGTGAATCATTGATATATATTATCTCATGTCGTTTTTCAGCAACACTTTCCTTGTAGTGCTCACCATGATATTCACTCATCAGCTTGTTACCCCTTCGTTTTCTTTGGTGACAACAAATCCAGTTGGAAGTTTTCTCGGTCCGTAAACGCTTGCACAAATGTTGATGACCTCACCATTATAATACATAACAGAGGATGATCCTCCGTCAAGGTTTGCGGCATTAACAGCCCCATATTCCTCAAGTATATCAATACAATCAGCATATGTAGCTCCGAGACTTGTGGCCTGCCTGCCGTCTATTACAAGAAGGAGAACTGTTCCGTCAGCTGTCTGACCGATACATGTACGCGGGTTTACCCCTCCGCCTGTGCCGATAGTTTCACTTCTTTTACCGTTAACAATAAATACAGGACCAAATGAACATGCGTCACGGATATTTTTTTCCATAGCTTGATCAGCAGTCATCTGACCTACTATAAGCTTGTTATCAGTATCAAATCCAACAACTACAGAAGCCCCCCCGTTATAAAGGAGTTCCCCATCCTTTATAACAATACCAAGAGGCTGCCCGCCATTTCCAACACCGTTTTCATCAGCAAATCCACCGCCGTTAATTCCTGCCACCGCATCTTCTTTTTCAACCATTTCTGCTATCTGTATACCAGAGGAATTTGAACCGAGTGTATCAGGAGTACTTAGTTTTATTCTTGACGGGTCACGCACAATCATAAGCTTGCCCTTGAATGTAGTGCCTGAAACATCGATAACTTCAAGAGGCTCTTGCTTTGATTCGGCCTGTTCCTGCGGAGTAGGAATTTTGATGAGATTTTTGTCGGTTACTTCAAGTGTCTCAACTGCCTTGTTTGAATCGAGTATGTTCTTTATTTCATCGTCGGAAAAGTATATTTTAGGTATAAATTTTAAAGCACTTGTTTCTGTTACAGTAACAACAAATAAATCTCTTGCGCTCTGAGACGGGCCTTTGCAGACAATCGTGATACATCCCATCAGAAAGACAAGCAGACATAAAATTATTACTCCCAGAGTTATGAAAAACCGTGCAGTTACCTTACCTACAGTTTTTCCTATGCTGGATTGTTTTGGCTTTGATAAAGCTACACCTGTCATATTAATTACTATTCCTTTCTGCTGTTTATTCCGTTTTTGCGGAGCAAAAGTTCTGCTCTTGTATTTGCAGAAAGGAATAAATAGCTGCGTGAAAAGTATTTTTCACACTACACCCCTGTTATTTTTTTATTTCTGAAAACCCATTTCTGCTGAATTTTAAAGCTAATCAGAAAGAGAATAAAATCAACAATGACTTTTGCGATTACAGGAGAGAACTTTAAATAATTTACTAATGCAAATACACCGAAATATGAGGCTGCCACCTGTAAAACGCAAAGAATATAATATTTTATAAGGCTGTGTTTAATGCTCCCTGTACTGTTAAATACAATTTTATGGTTTATAATATAATTAAACAGCGAAGAAATAATTCTTGCCGAAACTGTTGCAATAAGTATTGCACTGTTCTGTGGTATATAAAAATGCAGAAACAGGTAAACAATCAGAGTATATATACCAATGTCAATGACAGCAGAAGCAATTGAAGCAGAAGAAAATCTGAATAAAAGCTTATATATTGCAAATGAATCTGTCAGAGGATTGAAGTGACTTGTTTCATTATTGCCGTAGTAAACAGTTTTTATTTCAACTTCCTTGATTGGTATGCTATGTCGCTTGGTTTCAAGCAGCATAGTAGTTTCGTATTCAAATCTTTCCCCCTCAACATCAAGGAAATAAGGGATAACGCTGTTGTCCATAGTACGAAGACCTGTCTGCGTATCGGAAATTGTAATACCGCAGAGCAATCTGAATGCAGCAGCAGTTATTTTGTTGCCGTATTTGCTTTTAAAGGGAACATTTTTACTGTTGAAGTTACGGACACCAAGTACAAGACTGCCTGGATTTTCTGTACTGCATTTACAACAGTTGCATATATCGTCTATGTCATGCTGGTTGTCAGAGTCAAGAAATACAACGCCCGTACATTTGTCTGAATATGTGTTCATGTAGTAGTTCAGGGCATTTTTCATAGCTCTGCCCTTGCCATAATTCTTATAATGAGTAAGAATATCACAGCTATCACTTATCTTATCAAAATATTCCTTAGATTTACTTCCGTCGTTTATGACAATTATTCTGTAAAAATTCCTTGATTTAAGGCCGTTAATTACGTCAATTATTCTGTCATCCGGATTCAGGGATGGTACAATTGCACAGAATCTTTCCATCGTTCTTTCTCCAATCATTCTGCTCGTTTCTCTCTATAAGTAATAATCGCAAAATTATTTTATTGATATTATTATATTATAAAAATGTATTAAAATCAATAACTGATTGGCAACAAATTGGTAACAATATTGCAAAAATATTTTGTGCCTGCTTATATATGATTTTGTGCAGATGTATTAAAATTTGATGCTGTTCAGTAGACAGATGTCGTTTTTTGTAACAATATAAAAATATGAGAAAAAATTAATTGCAGTTTGAAATGCGGTATGATATAATAAAATTCGTACATATTTATTTTGATGCTGGTTTTGCCAGCTGAAAATAATAAAGGAGAATATGATTTTATGGTACAGTCCTCATTGCTGCCTATTCCGTTCAACTATCTGCTTATATATGTAGTAATCAGCGTAATTGCATTAATAATCAGTTATATAAGAACAAGGCAGTTATATAAACTAAGTCTTATGGCTGGTGTAATTGTTTTATTTGCATTATACTGGGTCGAAAACAAAACGATTTTCTATATATTTGGTGGTGTTGAGTTCATACTATTGATTATTACAATAGTTGGTATGAAAAAAGCGTCAATGGCACAAAAACATAAAAGTAATTCTGAAAAAGCAGAATAAATAAGCTTTTATTATATTATAATTTTTTTAGCGTAAAAAAATAGTCTTTTATGTAGATTTATGCCTGTCGTAAAAAATTGGTGCAAATTCAGAAAGGAATGGATATCTGAATGAAAATAGTAATGCTTGAAGCTCATACAGTTTCTGTGGGTGATGTATCATTCGAAGAAATATATAAACTCGGTGACGTTAAGGAGTACCCTCTTACTCCTGATGATAAGATTATAGAAAGAATAGGGGATGCAGAAGCTGTTCTTATTAATAAAACTCCGATTACTGCTGAAGTAATGAATGCATGCCCCAATCTTAAATATATAGGTGAATGTGCAACAGGTTACAACAATATTGACATGAAAGAGGCAAAGAAGCGCGGCATTACGGTGAGCAACGTCCCCGCATACTCAACTGAAGCTGTAGCACAGCATGTGTTCTCATTTATACTTCACTTTGTAAGTAAAACTGCAATGTACAACGATTTTGTGCATGAAGGTGGCTGGATAAAATCAGAGTCGTTCTCATGTTTCAAATTTCCTGTAACCGAGCTTTCAGGTATGACACTTGGAATAATTGGCTACGGTAGCATCGGAAAGAACGTTGCAAAGATTGCAAAGGCATTTAATATGAACGTAATTGTAAATACCCGTACTGCAAAGCAGGATAGTTCAGTAAAGTTTGCTGATCTGCAGACCTTGTTTGAAAAATCAGATATAATTACAGTTCATTGCCCTCTTACAGATATAACAGCAAATATGATAAATATAGATATACTGAAGCTTTGTAAGCCTACTGCGGTGCTTATTAACACTTCAAGAGGACCTATTGTAAACGAAGATGACCTTGCATATGCTCTTAATAATGGCATTATAGCAGGTGCTGGTCTTGACGTTCTGTGTAAAGAGCCTATGGATAAGGATACACCTCTTCTTAATGCAAAGAATTGCGTAATAACTCCTCATATTGCATGGGCACCATTACAGACAAGACAGCGTCTTGTAAAAGCTGTAACAGAAAATCTCAAGGCATTTATTAACGGAAACCCAATAAATATAGTTGAGTAAGGAAATAGCGTGATTTTTCATGCAAATATTTACTCTTTTCTGCAAATTAAAGAGCAGAGATTTTGCTTTTTTATAATCGGTATAAATATCAAATAAAGATATGGAGATTAATATGTATAGTGTTAAAGATAAAAAAAGAATAGTTATTAAGGTAGGAACTTCTACTCTTACACATAAAACAGGAAGATTGAATATCAGAAGGGTTGAAAAATTTGTCAAGGTGCTTGCTGACCTTCAGAATTCAGGAAAAGAAATAATTCTTGTTTCTTCAGGAGCAATCGGACTTGGAATTTCAAAGATGGGCTTGACATCACGTCCAAGTGAAACACCTATGAAACAGGCTTGTGCAGCTGTAGGACAGTGTGAACTGATGTATATGTATGATAAGCTGTTTGGTGAATACAACCTTACAGTAGGACAGATTCTGCTTACAAAATACGTAATTGACGCGGTAAGCAGGAACAATATTGTAAATACCTTTGAAAAGCTTATTGCACATAGAGTAATTCCTGTTGTAAATGAGAATGATACTGTTGCAATAGATGAACTTGAACTTGAATTTGGCGAGAATGATACACTTGCTGCTGAAGTTGCAACTTTCTGTAAGGCTGATTTGCTCATTATTCTTTCTGATATTGATGGTTTTTATGATTCCAATCCAAAGTTAAATCCAGATGCAAAGCTTATACCTGTTGTTTCTGAAATCAATGATGATATTAGAAGTCTTGCAGGTGGTGTAACATCAGGACTTGGAAGCGGTGGTATGATTACAAAAATTAATGCTGCTGAAGTTGCTATGAGGGCAGGAGTTGACATGGCTATTCTCAATGGAAGAAATCCAAGCATTCTATATGATATTTTCGATGATAAACAGGTAGGAACAATTTTTACTGCCGAAAAGAAATGAGGTAATTACATATGACATATGCTGAATCCCTTGGAATAAATGCAAAAAAAGCAGAAAGAGCAATTGCAACTGCTTCAGCAAAGCAGAAAAATAGTGCGCTTAAGCTGATTTCTGAAGAACTTGTAAATCAGACAGATATAATTATTGAAGCTAATAATGCTGACCTTGAAAATGCTGTGAAAAACAACATGTCAGAGGCAATGAGAGACAGATTAAAGCTAACAGAGGCACGTATTAAAGGAATTTCTGATGCTGTTATTGATATAATCAAGCTCAGTGATCCTGTGGGTTCTGTTGATAGCGGACATATCTGTGAAAACGGAATAAAAATTCAGAAAACAAGAGTGCCGCTCGGCGTTATCGGAATCATATATGAATCCCGTCCGAATGTTACTGTTGATGCTGCCGTACTTTGTATTAAGGCAGGAAACGCGGTTATTTTAAGAGGCGGTAAGGAGGCTTACAACTCAAATAAGTGTCTTTGCGGGATTATGAGAAAAGCTCTTGCACAAGCTGGACTCCCTGAAGATGTTGTTCAGTTTGTTGATGATACAACTAGGGAAGTTACAACACAGATTATGCGTCTTAATGGATATCTTGATGTACTCATTCCAAGAGGAGGAGCAGGACTTATCCATGCTGTTATGGAAAATGCAACTGTGCCTGTAATTGAAACTGGCGTGGGAAACTGTCATGTCTTTGTTGACGAATCAGCAGATCTTGATATGGCTGTAAACATTACTGACAATGCAAAAACACAGCGTCCTTCAGTCTGCAATGCAATTGAAAGTCTGCTTGTTCATGAGAAGATTGCAGATAAGTTTCTACCTTTGGCTAAGGCAAAATTGGATGAGCATAATGTTGAAATTAGAGGATGTGCAAAGACTAAGGCTATTCTTGGAGATTGCGTGAAGAATGTTGCCGAAGAGGATTATGCAACTGAATTCAATGACTATATCCTTGCTGTTAAGGTTGTTGCAGATATAGATGAAGCAATTGATCATATATTAAAGTATTCAACTGGACATTCAGAATGTATAGTAACTAATTCGTTAAAAAATGCAGGGCGTTTCCAGCATGAAATTGACGCTGCAGCAGTTTATGTAAATGCGTCAACAAGATTTACAGACGGCGGAGTTTTTGGTCTTGGCGCTGAAATCGGAATCTCGACACAGAAAATGCATGCAAGAGGACCAATGGGACTTAAAGAGCTTACATCTGTAAAATATCTTGTAAACGGAGACGGGCAAATCAGACAGTAAAAGTCAAGGATTTTAAATGGAAAGGTTGTTAACGTGAAAATACTTTTCACGTCGCTATTTGTTCCTTTTCTGCAAAAAATAAAGCAGAAATTTTGCTTGGCAAAACCGAAACAAATAGTAGAAGGGAATGGAGATTTTTATGGATCAGAACCAGAAGAATGAGATTTTTGATTATGACGCATATGTAAATGGAAACAGTAAGAACAACAAAAATAAAAAAAAGAATAAACATAATCACAATCGGAACAAGAAACCTGTTCAAAATAATAAATCCGCTCAGAAAACACAGAATATTACTCCTGAACAACCCAAAATTAATAAAAGCGTTGTTGCAGAGAAGAGTATTCCTCCGGTTGAAAAGCTGCCAGATATGAATAATCAAGCTTCGGTTTCTAATGCTGTAATTGAACAGCCAAAAAAAATTGATAAAAAGGAAGATGTAAAATCAGATTCCAAAGTTACTGGAATAGAAGTGTCTGTTCCGATAAAGCAAGAAAAAGATACTGCTAATGTTGTTGAAGCGAAAACTGACGATAAGGCTAAACAGTCTGATATGATAAAGGAAAGCATAGAAAAACCTGTTCAGAAAGATAATAGTGATAAGTCTAAAGAAACTGCCTTAAATCAGAAAAATAATAAGATAGATGCGCCAAAAAGTGCAGATATTCCGACAAAAACTGTTGATAAAAAGAAAAAAATCAATAATAAAAAAACTCAGCAGAATAAAAAAGATAATAAATCACAGGCTTTGACTAAAAATAAGAATAAGCCTGATAAGAAGAACTATCATAATGAACATGGCAACGCAGAACCGCTTGATAACCTGAAAAAAATTATCGACGAAGCACTTGACGAAGATATCAATGATTTTGTTGAACTTAATTCCGATGATATTGACAGTATTGTTCCGGAGAATAAAACTGAAGCTAAGAAAAAGGTAAACTTTATTATAGGAATTATGTTTACGTTCTTTGCTGTATTCGGATTTATCTGCTCAATTGTTTTTAGCGTTAATCTGGTAAAGAATTTTGCTGATAACACTAAGCAGAAAAATGAATTTGCTGAATTTATTTATCCTATAGTAATCTGTGATCCTGCACCATTTAATGATTCTATCAAGCTAAGAAATGATACAATGATAACAGCAGCAATCTGGGATATTATTCTTTATGAGGATAAATCAAAATATACCGCTGAATTTGACTATATTATAGTTCCTGAGCTTGATATTGAGCAACATGCAACAAAACTTTTCGGAACTGGATTGAGCTTTACACATGATTCAATTCTTAACTCTGATATCCAATTTTATTATGAGCCAGAAATAAAATCCTACAGAATTCCTGTTAATCCGAAATATTTCACATATTCTCCTGTAGTCGAGGATATTCAAAAGTCAGATAATACTTATACTTTGCTTGTAGGATATCTTTCACCTAGTCCATCATGGCTGACAATGACAACAGATAAAAAACCTACACCTGACAAATATGTAAAGTATATTGTAACAGAACAGAATGGCACAAAATGTCTCAGTGCAATTCAGCAGGTTGAAGAAAGTCAGAACAGCAGTAACAACGGATTATAAAATTAACACACAGTGGCAAAAGAATGCTGCTGTGTGTTTTTGTAATATTAAAAATTTTATTGACAATAATATCATTATAGCTTTCTGCTATAATTCATTGAATTTAGAAGGATAGCGTGAATAATAATTTTACACGTAGGATTTATGCTTTTTGTGCAAGAACTGAAGTACAGTTTTTCAGGTTTGCAGAAAATTGATATAAATTCGGAAAGGAAATGATATTATATGCCTACTGATTTTAATACAAGTAAAACAAGAGGGAACTTAATGAGAGCATTTGCAGGGGAATGTCAGGCAAGAACAAGATATTCACTTGCAGCAAAAAAGTCTAAAAAAATGGGTTATGGTCTTATCGAAAATATTTTTACAATTACTTCAAATCAGGAGATGGAGCATGCACAAATTTTTTATGATCATTTGAAGCAGAGTAACGGTTCAAATATACTTGTTGACGGAGCTTATCCTGTTGACAATTATGAAGAGCTTGAAAAGCTTCTGCGCTCGTCACAGCATAATGAATTTGAAGAGTATGAAAAGGTTTATCCGTCTTTTGCACAGATAGCAAAAGAAGAAGGGTTCATAGAGATTGCACGTAGCTTTGAACAGATTGCGGAGATTGAAAAAATCCACGGTGAGAGATTCGAATGCTTTGCACAGCTTGTTGAAGAATCAAAGTTGTTTACAGCCGATGACTCAACAGAATGGATATGCCTTAACTGCGGACATATCCATAAGGGTCCGAAGGTGCCGGGACAGTGCCCTGTATGTCAGCATCCTCAGGGATATTTTGTACCATATAAGTACTATAATTTCAAAGCTGCCGGTTATGCAGTATAATTAACAAGTAAAAAAACAGGCTTACATCAGTCAGCCTGTTTTTTATTGTTTTCGGTAAGTTCAGATATAATGTGGATAAAGCTCTGAACATCTGTAAAATCTTTGTACACGGATGCAAATCTTACATATGCTACAAGGTCGATGTCTTTCAGGAGTGAAAGTACCATATCGCCGATTTCAGAGGTTGTTACCTGAGTCTGCATCTTATTTGCATAATAGCCTTCAACGCTATCAACAATTTTAGTGATTTGTTCAATTGTAACAGGGCGTTTTTTAACAGCACTTGTAAGCCCTTGGATAAGTTTGGTTCTGTCAAATGGCTCAAAAGAGTTATCTTTTTTTAAAACAAGCAGCAGAGGTTTTTCTATAGACTCATAGGTCGTGAATCTTTTTCCACACTTAGTGCATTCACGCCTTCGTCTTTTCTTACCTTCAGCAGGACGAGAGTCAATAACTTTTGTATCTTCAAAGCCGCAAAAGGGACATCTCATAGACAAACCTCCAAATATCAATTTATACTATTCTATCATGTTTCTGTATAAAATGTCAATAAAATACTGAATGTCATAAAGTAATTATTTTTTCTATGCAAGCAGTCGGACATTAAATAAATCTATCTGCCTACTCTTCTGATACAGAGATTTATTGACTTTGTTTATATGAAATGCTATAATAATATTCGATTTTGTTTTGAATTAATTGTAACACTAATCTCCAATTAAAGTGTATAAAAAATCTTCTAAGTTTTTAATATATGCACGAAAACAACTCACTTTCTGTACACTTAATAATTGTATATTAGTATAAGAGGATAATTTAATGAAAAGAAAGCTACATAAAGGTTTGCACAGAAATAAAAAAGGAGTAATAATATTGAACGGTATCAAATACTTATTAATAGTAACAATTGTTTTGCTTGCTATTGCTTTTGTTGCTACAAAACTGCTTCATAAAAGCGATGATGGTGAAATAGAACAGCAGGGTGGTTCGCAGACTGTTTCATCTGTCACAGATGCAGGTACTGTAAGTGAAACACAGGTTTCTGGCTCAGGCATAACTGAAAGTACAGATAGTACAGCTAAGGAGGAGCCTGATGTGAATATCGATAACGAATGGGCAATGTTCCTTGTTAATAATGATAATCCTTTGCCTGAAAATTATGATGAAATAATTAAAACCTCACTTGTATATTCAAGCTACAGAGATTATTATATGGATTCAAGAATGACTTCTTATATGACAGATATGATTGAAGCTGCAAAAGAGGATGGCATTGATCTTGTGGTTGTTTCTGCTTATAGAACAAGTGCTTATCAGCAGCAGAATTTTGACAGCAGTCTGAATGACAGAATCAATTCGGGTATGACATATGATGAGGCATATAAGGATACTACGGCAAGTGTTGCTTTTCCAGGAAAGAGTGAACATAATGCAGGTCTTGCAGCAGATATCATGTCAGAGGAATACACAAGTATGGACGATGATGGCTTTAAGAATACAAAAGCTTTCAAATGGCTTGACGAACATTCTGCTGAATATGGTTTTATTCTTAGATATCCTGAAAACAAATCCGATTATACGGGCATTATATATGAGCCATGGCATTACAGATTTGTCGGCGTTTATTATGCAAATGAAATAAAAAAAGGCGGGTACTGTCTTGAAGAATACTTTGAGAAGAATGGTTGGCTTGATGAAAGTGGAAAGGCTACTCAGTGTTTAGGACCTGTGGAGGCAGAAAAGCCTGCACAGCCATCTTCTAATGAGGAACAGACTCAGGTTACAACAGTTCCGCAGGAGCAGCCAACACAGAAGGTATCAATTATAGTTTAACACTCAGAAATCCCCTGTACAGAGCGATGTACAGGGGATTTCTGCAATATGAAGGAGATGAACAATGGAACAGAAATGAGATAATTACTCGGATAATGATTTTTTCAGCTCTGATAACAGTTTCTTTTCTCTTCTTGAAACCTGAACCTGTGTCATAGAGAGCTGTTCCGCAACCTGATTCTGTGTCATGTCACGGAAATAGCGAAGATACAGCAGTTTTCTGTCCTGCGGCTCAAGATTTCCCATAGCCTGCCTGAGTGACAGGATATCAACCATATCGTTATCGGGAGCTTCAACGCTGACATCAATTTGCCCGCCCTTTTCATCATCTCCCGAATCAGTAAGTGAAATGGGAGGAAGACTTATTGAAAGAGCCTCGACAATGTCTTCTTCTTCAGCTTCCGCCAGTAAAGCTAATTCTGAAATGGTAGGGTCCCTGCCATTCCGCATAATAAATCCATCTTTTATTCGTGTTACTCTGAGTGAAAGCTCTTTGATAGACCGGCTGACCTTGATTGAGCCTCCATCCCTGAAAAGACGTTTTATTTCACCTAATATTACAGGTACAGCATATGTTGAGAGTTTAACTCCTCGTGATTCGTCAAAAGCAGAAACAGCTTTGACCAGACCTATACATCCGGCACCGTAAAGGTCATCATATTCTATTCCACGGCCTCGGAACCTGTTTGCGCATAGGTGAACAAGGCCGAGATTTTCTTCAACACGGCTGTCTGTTTTAAGACTGCTCATTCATACCTCTCGTTCCGACAGCTTTCGGAACTATTGCATTTAGAATATACTTTTTTATAAAGGAATACTGTTGTACCCTTCTCTAATTTACTTTTTACAATTACCTTATCCATAAAGCTTTCCATAACAGCAAATCCAAGGCCGGCACGTTCTTCTTCGGGTGCAGTGGTATACAGCGGTTCCATAGCTTTTTTTATATCGGCAATGCCGCATCCCATATCCTTTATCTTTATGTAGAGGATACTGCCCTCAAGAATTCTTGCTGTAAGCTCAACCTTGCCTACTGTATCTCTATATGCATGAACAATACAGTTTGTTACAGCTTCAGAAACAGCAGTCTTTACATCGGAAAGTTCAGTTACAGATGGGTCAAGCTGCGACAGAAAAGATGCAACTGTTGTCCTTGCAAGACTTTCGTTGCAGCTTTTACTTGGAAATGTAATTTTAACTTCATTGATTATGTTCATTTGAAATGTCTTCCTTTCAGGATAATCAGCTGATAACTGCAAGCTTGTCAAGTCCTGCAAGTCTCATGACTTTTTTTATCTGAGATGATGTATTATCAACAATAACAAAACCGCCAAGTGCTTTCATTGCCTTATATCTGCCCATAACAAGACCAATTCCTGAGCTGTCCATGAAAGTAACATTTCCGTAGTCAAGGATAAGTTTCTGCGGTTTAAGTTTCTCAATTGCAAGATCAATGTCAGAACGTATTTCTTTTGCACAATGATGATCTATCTCACCTGAAAGACGAGCAATAACAATGCCTTCTTCAGTGTCGATAATAACGGGCATAACAACCATACCTTTCAATAATGTAGTAATAAACATGCTTGTTCTGACATATATATTACATTACTATTAAAGCAGTTTTTTGTCATAATCGGGAAGACACGGAAATATTTTAGCCCTCAAGTTAAAAGTTAATTATATAATCATGATAAAAAAGAGATTTATTGGTATTTTAAGACGTTATTTTTATTTTAAAGCCTTGAAACTGTGTTTTATGTGTGTTATAATATTGTTTGTATAATTTTTAAAGGAGATGACTGTCTTGATTACTGTTGAAAATTATCTGGGAACCGTAAATATCTCTAATAATTACCTGGTTGCACTGATAGAGCATACCGTTTCAGGTTGCTTTGGAGTTGTCGCAATAAATACTTGTGAAAGACAAGGTCTTATTGGACTGTTTGATAAATGCAGAAATGTAAACTCAGGTGTTTCACTAAGGTATGATGAAGGTAAACTTATTATAGGTGTTCATATTTCTGTGATGTTTGGTACTAAGATATCAGCAGTTGTAGATAGTCTTGTTCATAAAATAAGATATTCCATTGAGGAAAAAACCGGGCTGAAAATTTCAAGAATAACTATATTTGTAGATGACATGATTTCTATGTAAAATTACTCCGAAAGGATTTGGTTTTAAAGTGATAAGCGGAAAAGTACTTAGAGATGCATTTATATCAGCAGCTATAAGTATTGCAAACAAAAAACGTGAAGTAGACGAGCTTAACGTTTATCCTGTTCCTGACGGGGATACGGGTACAAATATGTCTATGACAATGAGCAATGCATTGAAAGAACTTCAGATTATCGACGATGATGCAACTGTATCTCATGTTGCAGATGTTACTGCGTCATCATTGCTCAGGGGTGCAAGAGGTAATTCAGGAGTTATTCTTTCATTGTTATTCAGGGGTTTCTCAAAGGGGCTTCAGGGTAAAACAGAGGCTGACTGTGAAAGTCTTTCCAATGCGCTGAAGTTTGGCGTTGAAGCTGCATATAAGGCAGTAATGAAGCCGACAGAGGGAACAATCCTTACTGTTTCAAGACTTGCTGCTGAAAAAGCAGAGGCTATTTATAAAAACTGTAAGGATGAAAAGGCACTCTGGGCTGAGGTTTGTGCTGAAGCTAAGGTTGCTCTTGATAATACACCTGAACTTCTTCCTGTTCTGAAAAAAGCAGGAGTTGTAGATGCAGGCGGTATGGGTATATATATTGTATTTACTGCTATGCTCAAGGTATTCAACGGTGAAGAAATTGAAAAGCCTGTTGATGCTCCGAAGGCTGAAGCAGTTCGTATTGATAACTTCAATACAGCAGTAGGTGACTTTGACGAAGTAATCAATTACACATACTGTACAGAATTCATTGTTGATAAAAAATCTGATTGTCCTGATGCATCAAAGCTCAGAGCTTATCTTGAAACAATAGGTGACTGCGTTGTTGTTGTTGAGGATGACGATATCATAAAGGTTCATGTTCATACTGACCACCCTGGTAAGGCTTTTGAAGAGGGAATACTTTTCGGTATGCTTATCAATATGAAGGTCGAAAATATGCGTCAGCAGCATGAAAACAAAGTCAAGGAAGCTGCTGTTGTAAAGAAACAGAACTTTGTTCCTGCAAAGCCTGAAAAGCCTTTTGGTTTTGTAACTGTTGCATCAGGAAGCGGCATTGAGGAAATGTTTACAAATCTCGGGGCTGACTGTATCGTAAGAGGCGGACAGACTATGAACCCTTCAACTGACGATATCCTTCAGGCTATTTATGCAACACCTGCTGAAACAGTATTTATTCTACCTAATAATAAAAACATCATTATGGCAGCTGAACAGGCTTCAAAGCTTGCTGACAGAAATGTATGCGTTATCCAGTCAAGAACAATTCCTCAGGGAATGAGCGCTATGCTCAGCTTTGACCCTGATTCTGATTTTGAAACAAACAGACTTAACCTTAGTAAAGCTATTGAAAAGGTTTCAACTGGTCTTGTCACATTTGCTGCAAGAAACAGTGACTTTGACGGACATGATATCAAAGAAGGTGAAATCCTTGCTCTTGAAAACGGCAAGCTTTCATTCACAGAAAAAGATGTTACAAAGGCTGCATTCAAGCTTACCAAAAAGATGATTAAGAATGACTCCAGCTTCATAACCGTTATATACGGTGCAGATGTTACTGATGAAAAAGCGGACGAGCTCCATCAGCAGTTACAGAGCAAATACGGACAGAATTTCGAAATCATGCTAATAAATGGCGGACAGCCTGTATATTACTACATCATATCTGTTGAATAAATTATTTGCGGATAAACCGCAGAAGGAGAGGCATTGCCGCAGGTCGGCACAACTATGAATATGAAAAAGATAACCATTGTTACAGGTCATTACGGAAGCGGAAAGACAAATTTTTCTGCAAATCTTGCAATGAAGCTTGCAAAACAGAATAAAAAGGTGACTGTTGTTGATCTTGACATTGTAAATCCGTATTTCAGGACAGCTGACTTTACCGAGTTGTTTGAAAAGCATGGAATTGAGCTTGTTGCACCAATGTATGCTAATTCAAACCTTGATATTCCTGCAATCTCGTTTGACCTTGAAAGAATTGCAACAGAGGATGGCTATCTTATCGTAGACGTTGGTGGTGATGATGCGGGAGCAATTGCCCTCGGAAGATATACAGAAGCGTTTGCAAGATTTACAGACAATATCGATATGCTGTATGTTATTAATTGTTACAGGTATCTGACAAGAACTTCTGAAGAAGCTCTTGAGCTTATGTATGAGATTGAGGCAGCTTCAAGAATGAAGCATACGGGCATTGTAAACAACAGTAATCTTTCTGATGAAACAACTGTTGAAACCATTGAGAATTCCACAGAATTTGCAAAAGCTGTTTCTGAAAAAGCCGGACTTCCTATTATGTATACAGCTGTTCCTTATGGACTGGAATGCAATGTAGAAAATTGTATTGATGTTGATATATATGTGAAGAAAATCTGGGAAGCTTGACAGAAATATATAAAATGTATTTTACCGAAAGGAGATTTATATATGGCAAAAATTACTGTAAACTTTGAGAAGTGCAAGGGCTGCGCTCTCTGTACAACAGCTTGTCCTAAAAAGATAGTTGAAATACAGAAGAATAAAAGAAATCTCAAGGGATATTTTACTGCTGTCTGTATAGATGACAGTGCTTGCATAGGATGTGCAATGTGCGCAACTTTGTGCCCTGACTGTGCTATTATCGTAGAGAAGTAAACGAGATATAGTCAATAATATGACTTACTCAAATTAACCAAAGGAGTGACTAACTTGGAAAGAAATTTAATGAAAGGTAATGAAGCACTTGCAGAAGCTGCTATTCGTGCAGGCTGTAAATGTTTCTTCGGATATCCTATCACACCTCAGACAGAAATTTCAGCTTACCTTGCAAAGCGTTTTGCTAAGGCTGGTGGATTGTTCCTCCAGGCAGAATCTGAAATTGCTGCTATTAACATGGTACTCGGTGCGTCATCAACAGGCACACGAGTAATGACTTCATCATCTTCACCTGGAATTTCCCTTAAGTCAGAAGGTATATCATATATCGCAGGTTCTGACCTTCCATGCGTAATCATCAATGTACAGAGAGGCGGCCCTGGTCTTGGTGGTATTCAGCCTTCACAGGCAGACTACTGGCAGGCAACAAAGGCTCTCGGTCATGGTGACTTCCAGCTTCTTGTTTATGCTCCATGTTCCGTTCAGGAAATGGTTAATACAGTTACAAAGGCTTTTGATATGGCTGATAAGTACCGTATGCCTGCAATGATCCTTGCAGACGGTTTCCTCGGCCAGATGATGGAACCGGTTTCATTCCCTGAAGTCAAGGCTGAAAGCGTTGACAAGCCTTGGGCTACAACAGGTCATGGCAACAAGAGAAAGCACAACATCATTAACTCTCTTTACCTCAAGCCTGAAGAACTCCAGCAGTCTGTATTTGACAGATACAAGAGATATGATGAAATTAAAGAAAATCATGCTGAAGCTGAATTATATATGTGTGATGACGCTGATATCGTTCTTACAGCTTATGGTGCAACAGCAAGAGTTGTAAAATCTGCTGTCAATGCTGCAAGAGAACAGGGTATCAAGGCTGGTCTTATCAGACCAATCACATTATGGCCATTCCCTAAGAAGCAGATGATCGAAGCAACTAAGAACTGCAAGACAGTTATCTGCGTTGAAATGTCAATGGGTCAGATGATCGATGACGTCAAGCTTGCTATCAACTGCTCAAAGCCTGTAGAATTCCTTGGAAGAACAGGCGGTATCATTCCAAAGCCTTCCGAGGTACTTGATGAAATTAAGAAATACGGAGGTGTTAAGTAATGGCTGTTGTATTTGAAAAACCAAAGGCTCTTGCTGACATTACTTTGCATTACTGTCCTGGATGTACACATGGTATTATCCACAGAATACTTTGTGAAGTTATAGATGAAATGGGCATCGAAGGCGACACTATCGGTGTATGTCCTGTAGGATGTTCTGTAATGGCATATGATTATTTTAACTGTGATATGATTGAAGCTCCTCATGGACGTGCTCCTGCTGTTGCAACTGGTGTAAAGAGAGCAAAGCCTGACAAGTATGTATTTACATACCAGGGCGACGGTGACCTTGCTGCAATTGGTACAGCTGAAACAGTTCACTCTGCTACAAGAGGGGAAAATATCGTAGTTGTTTTCGTAAATAACACAACTTATGGAATGACAGGCGGACAGATGGCTCCAACTACTCTCCCTGGTCAGATTACACAGACTACTCCATACGGCCGTGACCCTAAGATTCAGGGTTATCCAGTAAGAGTTTGTGAAATGCTTTCAACACTTGATGGTACAGCTCTCGCACAGAGAGTTGCAGTTGATACTGTTCCTCATATCAAGGAAGCTAAGAAGGCTATCAGAAAGGCATTTGAAAATCAGAAGAACAAGAGAGGCTTCTCTATCGTTGAAATTCTTTCAACTTGTCCAACAAACTGGGGACTTTCACCAGTTGATGCTATCAATAGACTTCAGAAGGACATGATTCCTTACTATCCACTCGGCGTTTATAAGGATACTAGTGAGGAGGGTAACAAGTAATGACTAACGAAATTCTTTTAGCAGGTTTCGGAGGACAGGGTATCCTCTTTGTCGGAAAAGTTCTTGCATACAGCGGACTTATTGATGATAAGGAAGTATCATGGCTTCCATCATACGGCCCTGAAATGAGAGGCGGTACATGTAACTGTTCAGTTTGTCTTTCAGATGAGCCAATCGGTTCTCCGCTTGTAATTGAACCATCTATTCTTCTCGCAATGAATACACCTTCATTCAACAAATTCATTGGTTCAGTTAAGGCTGGCGGTAAGGTATTTGTCGACAGCACAATGGTTGATGAAAAGTGTGATAGAACAGATATTGACTGCTACTATATTCCTGCAACACAGCTTGCAGCTGATAATAATCTTCCTGGAGGAGCAAACATTATTCTTCTCGGAAAGATTATGAAGGAAACAGGAATCATCTCTGAAGAAATAGCAAGAAAGGCTCTTGAGAAGATTGTTCCTCCAACAAAGGTACAGCTTATCGAAAACAACATGAAAGCAATCAAGCTTGGTATGGAATATTAATTAAAAGTATACGCCGGGTATTAATTTACCCGGCTTATTTTTATATGCAACGAAAAACCCCTCAGTAACAATACTGAGGGGAAAGTTTTATTAATTTAAAGGAGAACATTAACCTCTGCTGTTAAACAGATCAAAGAGATCACTATAATCGTCAACAGGCCTGTGCTGTGCAGTTGCGCTGTCATCAGGCTTTTCAATAGACTTGTCGGTATTGACAACATCCATGTTAGTGAAACCAGCAGCAATAACTGTAATGCTAAGCTCGTCCTGCATAGTTTCATCAAATGATGTACCGAAGATCATGTCTACGTTTGGATCAGCAGCCTCAGAAATAAGCTTTGTAGCTGTATCAACATCGTTTGCAAGAACATCTTCAGACATAACAATGTTAATAAGAAGTCTTGTAGCACCGCTGATAGATGTTTCAAGAAGTGGGCTGGAGATAACAGCCTTAGCAGCTTCAGAAGCCTTGTCCTTACCAGAACCGTGACCGATAGCCATATGAGCATAGCCAGCGTCCTTCATTGTTGTTTCAACGTCAGCAAAGTCAAGGTTAATCATACCTTCAACTGTGATGAGTTCAGCAATGGATTTTACACCTGTTTTAAGGATATCATCTGCAAGAGAAAAAGAATCTCTCATAGTAAGAGGCTTGTCCGAACCGACAAGAAGACGTTCATTAGGAATGACAATGAGGGAGTCAACATGTTTTTTAAGTTCTTCAATACCTTTTTCAGCCTGAGTCATTTTTGTTTTCTGCTCAAAATTGAAAGGCTTTGTTACAACGGCAACAGTAAGGATATCCATCTCCTGTGCTATTTCAGCAACAACAGGAGCAGCACCTGTACCAGTACCACCACCCATACCGGCAGCAATGAAAACCATCTGTGCGCCCTTGAGAGCAGCAGCTATTTCATCCTTATTTTCCTGTGCGGAACGTTCACCTATTTCAGGCTTGTTTCCAGCACCTCTGCCTCGAGTAAGCTTTGCACCGATCTGAACCTTCTGAGAAGCCTTAGAAGACTTGAGCGCAGCAGCATCTGTGTTTACAGCTATGTATTCAACGTCCTTAATGCCAGCAACAGCCATACAGTTAAGAGCATTTCCACCGCCGCCACCAACTCCGACTACTTTTATATTTACATCAGGTATGAATTCTTCATTATCGAGAATAAATCCGCCCATGTTAACGTCCTCCTATATATATAGTAAATACCTATCAAACATACACAACATTAATTTTATCATATAATCAGTACTTTTTCAATACTTTTACTGAAAATAAAACTAAGATTTAAGCAATATTATTATAGAAATTTTATGATTTTATGATATATTATTCCATCATACCAGTAGTTTTACCATTTGATGATGTAGAACTATCAGAAAATGTCGTCTCATTAACTATTTCTGTATTAATGTTGCTTTCATATATTTTCTTATTTTCTTCAATTGATAATTTATCGAGGAATGAGGCCTCACCATCTGAAAGAATTTTGAGGGTTCCTTCTGTATCCTTTCCTATTTTAGTAACTATAATTTCATTTGCAAAACGGATTTTATAGTCAAGCTCGGAAATCAGTCCAAGCTCAATACAGATCCTGTTTTCGTAAAGACATGTGATATTCAGACGATCAGAGATGTTGTATTCAGTGATTTTTCCGTCTGCACTTATAGAGTTGTATTCTATAAGCTGGGAGATTATTTTTGTCTTGTTTTCATCTCCAGATTCAAATATATCTCCTACACTAAGACTTTCAACAGGTTCACATCCGTCTATTGTAATCATATTACTTCTAGCATTTTCAGTAATATCAAGAATTTTCCTACCCTTACTGATGAGAAAGTATCCTTCTGGAAAACTGATCATAGCTGTTTCTTTGCATGGTGTAACTTCAATTTCTACAGTGTTTGGGAATATCCGCCTTATTTTCGTATGTTCTATGTAAACAAGGTCATGATTTATTTTAGCAGCGGATTTTCCCATATTGGCTCTGATCATATTTTCTCCTGCCATAAGACCACTTGACTTTACTATTTCTTCGGCAGTATAAACAGATGTACCAACAACACGTACTTCCTCAATATTAAAAAACACTGTAACAGACAGAATTATAAATGCGGTTACAGCAATAAAAAGAATAAGCATATAGGAAAGAGACATATTCCTTTTATGCCTTCTTCGCCCTGACTTATTATATTGTGAAGTACCTTGTTTTACAACATCCTGCATCAATTGCAAATCCTTTCATTTGAATTATATTAAAGTCAAGTAAAATGTAAGATGTGATTACATCCTTCTTATATCTGCTCCAACAGAAGATAAAACGAGTTCTATATCCTCATATCCACGATCAATGTAGTGAATATCAGAAATTTCGGTTGTTCCATCAGCTGATAAAGCTGCAGTAACAAGAGCGGCACCACCTCTTAAATCTGTTGCGTCAACCCTTGCACCATATAGTTTTCTGACACCTTCAACAATTGAAACTTTTCCTTCAACACGGATATCTGCACCCATGCGTTGGAGTGCTCCGACGTGCTTGTATCTGTTTTCAAATATATTTTCAACAAAAACAGTAGTACCGTTGGATTTGCAGAGAAGTGCCATAACAACAGCCTGTATATCCGTCGGAAATCCAGGGTATACCATTGTTCTTATTGTGTCGACAGATTTAAGCTTATTTGTGCCTTTGATATAAATGTTATTGCCATAACTACTTATAAAGCATCCCATTTGTTCCATTACTGGAGTGATTGAGTCAATATCATATGGGTGACAATTTTTGATAAGCAAATCTCCACCTGAAGCTGCTGCACAAGCAAGATAAGTTGCACAGACAATTCTGTCGGGCATGATTTTATATGTGCATCCATGAAGCTTTGAAACACCGTTAATTATTATCTGACCTTCTCCTTCACCCTTGATATCAGCACCGCAGGCTTTAAGAAATCTTGCAAGATCTACGATTTCTGGTTCTCTTGCAGCATTCTGAATAATGGTTTTTCCCTCTGCAAGAACGGAAGCAAGAATAATATTTTCAGTAGCTCCTACGGAAGGAAACGACAGAGAAATTTTAGCACCGGTAAGTTTTTTTTCTACACTACAGTCAAGCTGACCATATTCCTCATTTATTGTTACGCCCATTTTTCTCAAAGCAGAGAGGTGCATGTCTATAGGTCTTGGCCCTATATCACAGCCGCCAGGAAATGTCATTCTGCATTTTCCTGTCCTGCCAACGATAGCACCCATAAAAATAATAGAGGAACGCATCTCACGCATAAGTTCATCGGTTATGTCAACTCTGTCAATAACAGATGCGTCAACAGTAACAATGTTGCCGTCCATATTGGTTTTACAGCCAATATAATTGAGTATTCTCAGAGCAGCATAAGTATCTGAAAGCTTAGGGCAATTTGCGAGAGTGACCTTTTCACCGCACAGTACTGCAGCGGCAATGATAGGAAGTGCTGCATTCTTTGCACCCTGCAGGGAGATTTCGCCGCTGATTCTTCTGCGGCCGTTTATAATAAGTTTCTGCATACCGTGCAGCTCCTTTATCGCATATTTATATCATACTATGCGATGAAGGAATATTGGTGCATGGGGCTATTTAATCAAGCCTTCAATAACAGAATAAATCCTGTCCGGAGTGTTTTTCACATACATTTCGCCTGCTTTTTTTGCAATGCAATTAAGTTTTGCAGGATTTTTGTAGAGCTGCTCAACTTTCTGAATTAACATTTCACTTGTCAGATCCTTCTGTTCAATAACAATTGCAGCTCCTGCTTTCCCGAGAACCATAGCATTATAATACTGATGATTTCCAGCTACAACAGGTGAAGGGACAAGTATGGATGCGCGTCCCAGAGCCTCAAGTTCAGATATTGCACTAGCACCAGCACGACAGATTATTAAATCTGCAGCTGCAGTACAGGTATCCATATTGTCAATGTATTCTCTGACAATAAGACGCGGATTATTTTTATAATCAATACCCTTATCTGTAAGAGACTGTTCAAAGGTGTCCTTACCCATTCTTCCAAAGCTATGAATATGGTTAATTTCAAGGTTGTTTTTTGTATGCCATTCAATAAGGTCAGCAGCAGTTTCGTTTATTTTTCCAGCACCAAGGCTTCCACCCCATGAAAGAATACATAAGTTGCTGTCAAGTCCAAGTTCAGCTTTTGCTTCTGACTTTGACTTGCCAATAAAGCCTGTTCTGACAGGAAGTCCTGTAACAGTGTATTTTATACCTTTTTCAAGGTATTGGAGAGCATCTTCAACTGTAAGCATTACATGGTCAACGTGTTTTGCAAGAAGCTTATTTGTCATTCCGGGGAAAGCGTTCTGCTCGTGAATAGCAGTAGGTATTTTCATCTTTGCTGCCTGCATGACAACAGGCCCGCTTACATATCCGCCTGTACCTATTACAAGGTCTGGCTCGAAGTCATTGATAATCTGTCTTGCACGATGCCCTGCTGTAGTGAGGTAAGCAAGTGCCCTAATATTTCGTGCAATATTTTTAGGAGTAATTTTACGCTGAAAACCACTTACCTTTATTGGTGCAAAGTCATATCCTGCCTTTGGAACAAGCCTTGACTCCATACCGTTTGGTGTTCCTGCAAACAGAAATTCAGCGTCAGGATTATGCTCTTTAATTATAGATGCTATTGCAAGAGCCGGATTGATGTGTCCTGCAGTTCCACCTCCTGCAAGTAAAACCTTTAACATTATGAATCCTCCTATGTTTCTATCAATGACTGACGTGATATATTCAGTATAATACCCATCTGGACAAGCTGCATGACAAGAGCAGTTCCTCCATAGCTGAAGAACGGAAGCGAAACTCCTGTGTTTGGTATGGTGTTTGTTACAACAGCAATGTTCAGCAAAGCCTGAAGACCAATCTGAACTGTAAGTCCTACTGCAAGCATCATCCCAAATTTGTCCGGTGCTTTTGTAGCAATATAAAATCCTCTGATAATGAAGAGAAGAAACAGAATTATTACCATGAGAGCGCCGACAAATCCTAGTTCTTCGCATACAATTGCAAAAACAAAGTCATTTTTTGATTCAGGAAGATACAGAAACTTCTGCCTTGAGTTGCCAAGTCCCAATCCGAAAAGTCCGCCTGAGCCGATAGCAATAAGAGAATTCTGCGTCTGCCAAGTAATATCCTTAATTTCTTCATTGAAAGGATCCTGCCACGTCAGAAAACGTTTTTCAAAGTAGGTAAATCCTTTTGTAGTTGCAAGGTAAAAGACGACGCCTATTACAAGAACAATTCCGACTATGCCAACTAAAAAAAGATGAGAAACTTTTGAACCGCCTACAAACATCATTATTGCACCGATTGCACAAATGATAATTGTACCTGAAAGGTGAGGCTGTAAAAGCATAAGTCCGCAGACAACTCCAAGAAAACCTACAAACGGAACAATGCCATACTTGAATTCTTTCATCTTTGAGTAATTCACAGAAATAATATATGAAAACAGAAGAATAATAGCAAACTTCATGATTTCAGATGGCTGGAATTCAGGAATAAATTTAAAATCGACCCAACGATAAGAATCATTATGCGGAGATTTAAAAGGACCTACTTTACATAGCACAAGTAATACCGCTGATCCGATGTATGCTCCATAAGCTATCCATGCTTTTCTTAGATAGTGATAGTCAAAGAAAGACATTATGAACATACCTGCTAAACCCAACACAGCAGCAGTAAGCTGTCTTTTTACATAAAATGTTCCTGCATTACCTTCATTTATAGCCCAGGCATATCCCGCAGAGAACATCATGATTATACCCATTACAAGCAAAACCATGATAATCAGAAAGAAAGTCAGATCCATTGGTCCGGATACAATTTTTTCTTTGTAACCCTTAGACGTTCCGTCGGGGTTAAGTCGGGGCTTTTGTACTTTATTATTTTTTGCGCCTTTGTTTGGTAAAGCACCGGCTGTAGTTGCCATTCTCTGACCATCCTTTCATTATAAAAGTATAAGTAATAAAGGCAATATTTTATTAAGTCCGTTATAGTATTGTCTTAGTTTAGCGAGATACTGTCTTACAGAGAAAGCTTGAAAATAGTATTAGCAATAATTCCTGCAATCATAGCTACTGATGAAAAAGCTATAACAATTTTATATTCTGAAAAACCTGACATTTCAAAGTGATGATGAATAGGGGACATCTTAAAAATTCTTTTTCCTGTTGTCTTGAAGCTGATAACCTGAAGTACAACAGAGAGAGCCTCGCAGATATAAACAATGGCTATCACAGCGAGAAGAACATGTTGTCTTGTTGCAAAGCCTATAGCAACAATTGATCCCCCCAAAAACATTGAACCTGTGTCTCCCATGAATACTTTGGCAGGGTGGAGGTTCCAGACAAGAAATCCTAAGCATCCTCCTGCAAGGGCCATTGAGAAAATTGAATATTCCCAGTTGCTCATAAAGCTGCAAAGTACAACAAAAGAAAGTCCTGAAATAACAGTAACAGTTCCGCAGAGTCCATCAATTCCGTCTGTTAAGTTTACAGCATTTGTGAGGAATATCATATATAAAATCATTAAAGGATAATAGAATATCCCAAGTTCAAGTTCACCGATAAGAGGGAAGACAACTGCAGTCGATCTGTCCCCGATAATGTAGAGTGCAAGCAGAAAAGCACATGAGAATACAAATTGCATAGCCATTTTTTGCTTTGCTTTGAGTCCGAGGTTTTGTTTCTTTACGGCTTTGATATAGTCATCAAGAAATCCTATAAATGCATTGAGAAGAGCAAAAATTATTCCCGCAAGGAGCTTGTAGAGAAGTGTTTTGTCTTCAGCAAGTAAAAGTGTGTTTCTTGAAAGTCTGTAAAGCACAATGCCAATGCCTGTAGAAACAATTGAACTTATTATAAACATGAAACCACCCATGATAGGGGTACCCTGTTTATCCTTGTGCCACGCAGGACCTTTTTCATATATAGTCTGCCCGAAGTGTATTTTTTTAAGCAGCGGTATTAAAAATAAGCCTGTTGCTGATGCTACCCCAAAAGAAATAAGGGCAACCAGCAAATTGATCCAGAATGGCATAACAGTTCCTCCAAATATTACTTATATAATTCTTCAATTATTTCTTCAAGATGCATTCCTCTGCTTGCCTTGAAGAGAACAATATCATTTGGTCTAAGTTTGAATTTCAAAAAGTTCACAATCATATCCTTTTGATTTGAACATCCTGAGTGCATACCAAGTTCATCAGCACGTTTAGCGATGTACTTGGCATACTCGCCGTAACATACAAGAATATCTATATTCTTGCGTACAACGTATTCACCAAGCTTTTCATGGAGATGTGGCGACTTTGCACCAAGTTCCAGCATATCACCGAGAACAGCAACACGTCTGCCTTCTCCCTCAGGTTTCATATCAGCAAGAAGGTTTATTGCTGCTTCCATTGATGTAGGTGATGCGTTGTAGCAGTCAACAAGCAAAGTCTGTTCGCCTCGTTTTTCAATGTGCTGTCTTAAAGGATCAGTTTCGAAATTCATTAATGCTTTTGCAACTGCACTCATATCAGCATTGCTTATCTTTGCAACAGCAGCAGCGCACAAAGCATTCATTACATTGTGAATACCGGAGCATGGAAGAGTGAAGCTCTGTATAACCTCATTTTCATACATAAGATCAAATGTAGAACCAAACTCATTGAAAGTAACATTTATAGCTCTGAAATCAGCATCTTCATTTTCTATGCCGAAGGTGATAATTTTATTCTTTATCGTATATTTCAGCTTGATTGAATAAAGATATGGATCGTCAGCATTTATTACAAGCGGAGCATCAGAAGTGGCACCGTTGAGTATTTCCATTTTAGCTTTAAGGATTCCATCTCTTGAACCCAGATTTTCAAGGTGTGAATAGCCTATGTTTGTAATGACACAAATAGTAGGTCTTGCTGTTCGGGAAAGTCTGTCAATCTCACCAAAGTGTGACATACCCATTTCTATTACTGCGGCTGAATAGCTGTGATTAAGCGAGAACAATGTGAACGGAAGTCCTATTTCATTGTTATGATTTCCCTCAGTTTTCATTGTCTTGTATGATGTAGAAAGAGCAAGAGCTATCATTTCCTTGGTGGTTGTTTTTCCGACACTCCCAGTTACGCCGACAAGAATCGGAGAAAACTTTGAACGGTAATAGCATGAAAGATCAAGAAGTGCTTTTCTTGTGTTAGGTACAATAATGCAAGGACATTCGTCAACAACTCTTTCAGTAACAGCTACAACTGCTCCTGCCTTTATTGCTTCCTTTACATAATCATGTCCGTCATACTTGTCACCCTTGATTGCAAAGAAAATAGAACCTTTTTGAATTGTTCTTGTATCAGAGCTGATAAGGTCAACATATGCATACATTTGTGGATGTGAAACAAGGTGTGGTTTACCGTTTATAGCAGCAATGATATCAAAAACAGGAAGCTGTTCACGGATTTTTCTTTCAATATGAACGGCCTTGTTTGTGTTTAGAGCTTCTGCAACAACTTCACGTTCATCAAAATGAATATGCACATTTCCGGAAAGAATCTGATAATCCTCATGCCCTTTTCCGGCAAGTACAATTGCATCATCCTTCTGTGCAATTTTTATTGCATGATGAATAGCTTCACGTCTGTCTGTTATTACATCAAAAGGTTTTGAATTGTTAAGTCCTGAAACAATATCATCTATGATTTTTTCTGGATTTTCGTTCCTTGGATTATCTGAAGTAATTATAAGATAATCTGCATATTTTTCAGCAGCCCTTGCCATCAGAGGACGTTTTGCTTTGTCCCTGTCACCGCCGCATCCGAACAGGCATATAAGCCTGCCCTTTATATTTGCCTTGATGTTAGGAAGCATATTTTCGAGAGCATCAGGAGTATGTGCATAGTCACAGATAACCATGAAGTCACGGTCAGTCGGAATAACTTCGCATCTTCCTCTTACGCCCTTACAGCTTAACATTGCCCTTATTATTCCCTGGATAGAAATGCCTATCCTAGAACATACTGCAATTGCTGCAACAGCATTGCTGACATTATACACACCAATCATGTTAAGGGTAACAGGAAAGCTTTTTTCATGTGTGCAGAACCAGAACTTTGTTGTTCCACCCTGAACTTTAATGTTATCTCCGAAAACGCTTGCCTTTTCTTTAACTGCATAGGTGTACTTTTCGCAGGTTATTTCCTTGTACAGTCTTTCACCGTATCCATCCTGTTTATTGATTATTGCAGTACGGCAATGATCTGTAAAGAGTTTTTTCTTTGCCTGATAGTAGTTTTCCATTGTCTTGTGATAGTCAAGGTGATCCTGTGTGAGGTTTGTAAAGACAGCAACATCAAATATAGCAGGACCAATTCTGTTTTGTTCAAGAGCAAAGGAGGACACCTCCATCACTGCGAATTCACATCTGCTATCAACCATTTTCTTGAATAAAGAGTACAATTCATAAACTCTTGGAGTAGTGGAAGTTGATTCATCAGTTTTGACAGGTTCTCCGTTTATTTCAGTACCAGTTGTACCGATAAAGCCAACCCTTTTACCGTTGTGTCTTAAGATTTCTTTTATAAGTGTAGCCATAGTTGTCTTGCCGTTTGTTCCGGTTACACCAAGAAGATGAAGCTTCTTTTCAGGATGACCAAACCATGCCGCACAGAGCAGACCATAGAATTTTCTTGAATTATCAACAATTATCTGATTATCAACTTTAAGATCATATTCTGTAACTACACAAACAGCACCCTTGTCAAGCATTTCCTGTGCAGCCGTGTGTCCGTCAAAATTATTACCTTTTACGCAGATGAAAATAAATCCTGGTTTCAGATCGTTTGTATTGTCTGTAATGCCCCTGACGTCAGCTTTTGTATCAATCAATCTGACAACAGCATGTTGATTCTGCATTGCGTCGTTAAGTAAATCTATTAACTTCATAATAACCTCCGCATAAAGGAATTTTGGAAATCAGCCGAGTAGGGCGTGAAAGCCGTAATCAGAATTTCAATTAGCCTTCATCTTTTATAATAAAGTAAACCTCGACGATTGTTCCGACAGGGACAACACATCCTTCTCCATAATTCTGTGAAAATGCAACAGAGCTTGAGTTATGAGATGCACCGTCACCTAACTTGAAATTGAGGTCTGCTTCTGTCAAAATTCTGTTAACCTCGTCAACCGGTTTGCCAATGATATTCGGTACAGTTGTATATTGAGTTTCCTGATTTTCTTCAGTATAAAGAATAATCTTTCCGTTTCTAGGAATTGATGAAGCTATTGATGGGACTTGTGTAATAACAGTATTTCCGGTTCCAAGAACAGAAACCTGAAGTCCTAGCTGTTCAAGAGTTTTCTTTGCCATATCAACATTTCTGCCCTGAACGGATGGAACTGTAATATCCATTTCAGCAAGTTCCTCTTCTGTATATTCAGGATAATACCCAAGGTAAGGAAGAGCTTCCTTGAATACATTAGAAACTACAGGAGCAGCAACAAGGCTTCCGTAATATTCCTTTCCCATAGGTTCATCAACCATAACGAGCATTATAATTTCAGGATCATCAGCAGGAGCAAATCCAACATAAGATGAAACATAGAGGTCTTCTCTTTTCTGGGCATTGTTTTCATCCTGCTTTTGTGATGTTCCTGATTTTCCTCCGATTTTATATCCCTTTATATAAGCGTTTGAACCACCCTTGGTGTTTACAACTGATTCAAGGACACCTCTCATCATTTCAGATGTTTCCTCTGAAATAACCTGACGTCTTGCATTAGGTTCTGTAGTCTTTACAACGTTTCCGTTAGGGTCTACTATTTTGCTGACAACATAAGGAGTCATAAGATATCCGCCGTTTACAACAGCAGCATATGCGGTTATCATCTGCATAGGTGTAATTTTATTAGTCTGACCAAAGGAACTTGATGCAAGTTCAACAGGTCCCATATTATCAGGTGATACGAATAAGCTTGATGCCTCACCAGGAAGATCAATGCCAGTAGGTTCAGTAAATCCGTATGCTTCAAAGTATTCAGAAAATTTATCAGCTCCGAGTCTTTCACCAATTTGAATAAAAGCTGGGTTGCATGAATTTGTCATTGCTGTTGTAAAATCCTGAACTCCATGAGAATAATTTGCCCAGCAGTGGAAAGTTGTATCCCTGACAACGTATGTTCTGTTGCAGACAAATGTAGAATCAAGTGAAACAGCTTTTTCTTCAAGTGCCGCACTTCCTGTAACAACCTTAAAAACAGATCCCGGATAATAAAGTTCTGTTATAGCTTTATTTTTCCACTGTTTTTCTCTGATGGTCGCATAAGCATTATTATATTCTTCCTCATCAACTATAGTGTCAAGATATTGCTTATCCTTATCAAAAAAGATTGAGTTTCTGTCGTTCAGGTCATAACCAGGTGTAGTAGCCATTGCAAGAATAGCTCCTGTTTTGACATTCATTATAATTGCACATGCACGGTTTTCAACCTCATGTGTTTCTATTGTTTCTTCAAGATATTTCTCTACATAATACTGCAAAGTCATATCAAGGGTAAGATACAGCGAGTTTCCATCCTGAGCTGCATAAATCTTATCATTTTTGTATGGCATTTCTCTTCCCTGGGCATCTGTAGCAGAAATTACTTTTCCGTCAACGCCTGAAAGATATTCATTATAATATGATTCAACGCCGTATATTCCGTCACCCTCATAGTTTGTAAATCCTATTACAGCGGCAGCAAGCTCCCCCTGTGGGTAATACCTTTTTGTATCCTGTTCAGTGTAGATAAGATTACCGATAAGATTTTCTTCATCGGCACGCATAAGTATCTTGTCAGCAATAGGTTTTTCTACAAGTTTCTTAACACATACCCATTTTGTAGTGGTTTTTTCAAACTTCTTTACAACGTCATCATATGTAACTTCTCCGAGTTCTTCGCTCAGAATAGTAGCGGTCGCATCAAGCTGACGCTGCTGTTCAGTCTTATCTGTTCCTTCAACAATCTTTTCATTATCAAGGTTTGATAAAGCATATGGATTAATAATTATTGAATAAACAGTTGCTGACTGAGCAAGAATTTTTCCATTCATGTCATAAATGCTGCCTCTGTTAGCGCTTACCGTAGTGCTTCCAAAGTGATTTTCATTTGCAAGAACCTGATACTTTTCATTATCGGTAATTGAAGTTCTGAAAAGACTCACTATAATAAAGCAGGTAAAAGCCAAAAGCATAAACAGCACCCAGATATTAAGTTTTCTTTTCATTTTGCTTGTTGGCTGATAAGACAATTGGGTTCACCTCTTAGAATAATTATTGGTGTTTTAATGTAAATACGGGTTGCATATTCTGCAACCCTTGTTTTAAAACAGTGCAGAAATTGAATATAATAAGCTTGGACTTCTGCCTATTTCTTTATATAATATTGTGTTATCCTCTTATATATTCCACAAAATCATCAAAAGCGTTTTTAATTCTGACAAATACATTGTTGCTGTCCTCAGGAATTTCAACAACATTTCCACTTTCCATAGTTATGTAGTCTACCTGTGACTTATCAAGCTTTTGCATTCCCAGAACATTTTCAGCATATTCCTCAACTGTCTTGAGTGCGCTTTTTCCTTCTAATTCAGTCTGCATTCTGACATTTTCACTGTAAAGAATATCAACCTGTTCTTCCTGATTTGCAATCTCAGTCTGCAGTGAAGCATTTTGAACCTTTCCGTAAATAACCCCACCCATAAGAACTCCTGCCATCAATGTGACAACAATTACCTTAGGCGCAGAACCAGTCTGTTCTCTTGTTATCTTTTTAACCTTAATATCAGGAGACTTTTTTGGATTGTAATCTTCGTACTTGGACAAATCATATGCAAGATTGTTGGTTGCCATAATAAATCCCCCTTATAATTTTTCGATAATCCTTAATTTTGCACTTCTGCTTCTGTTGTTTACTTCAAGTTCTTCAGGAGTAGCTTCAATAGGCTTTCTGCACACAAGCTTACCTCTTGGCTTTCTGCCACAAACGCACTGTGGAAAATCCGGTGGACAAATACATCCTTTACAGAATGAAGCAAAACGCTGCTTTACAATTCTGTCCTCAAGTGAGTGGAATGTTATAACGCAAAGCCTTCCACCAGGCTTTAATAGTTCAAATGAATCGTCAAGTCCCTTATTAAGATGCTCAAATTCACAGTTGACAGCAATTCTAATTGCCTGAAATGTCTTTTTGCATGGATTCTTTTCACGTTTGAATTTTGCAGGTATAGATTGCTTTATAATGTCGGCAAGCTCAAGAGTAGTCTGGATTTCCTTAGCTTCTCTTGTCTTTATAATATTTTCAGCAATTTTTCTTGAAAATTTTTCTTCACCATATTCAAAAATAATTCTTGAAAGCTCTTCAAATGACCATGTGTTTATAATATCTTTTGCAGAGGTTCCTTCCTTTGACATTCTCATATCAAGAGGAGCATCACTATGATAAGAGAAACCTCTTTCTGCATTGTCAAGCTGATATGAAGATACACCTAGGTCGAGAAGTATGCCGTCACATTTGGAAATTCCGGCTGAGTTTGCAATTTCTTTTATTTCTGAGTAGTTTCCCCTGATAACTTCAGCATTATAAGGAGAAAGTCTTTCGGAAGCTACAGCTACAGCATCAGGATCACGGTCGATTCCAAGAAGACGTCCTGTTGAAAGCTTTTTAGCTATTTCACAGGAGTGTCCGGCTCCGCCGCAGGTCCCGTCAATATAAATTCCGTCAGGCTTGATGTCAAGTCCTTCAAGACATTCGTTCAATAATACTGAAACATGAGAAAAATTCATATTTAAATTCCTTTATATTGAGTTTTAAATCAGAACGCAAGATCAGCCATAGCGTCAGAAAGCATTTCGTTAGTAATATCGCAGCTGATTTTGTTAAATCTGGCGGTATCCCATATTTCTGCTCTGTTAATAACACCAAGGACTGTAACGTCATGTTCAAGTCCAGCATACTCACGAAGTTTCTGTGGTATTAGGATACGGCCCTGCTTGTCTGCTTCAACAGGTGTGGCATTGATAATAAACATCTTTGCAGCTTTTGCTTTATCGCCTGTAAGTGTCTTAATCTTTTCTGTAAATATGTCCCACTCATTGTTGGAATATACATACAAGCATCCGTCAAGTCCGATTGTGACGATAAAGCATATGCCGAGGCGCTCCCTGAGCTTATTTGGGAAGGCCATACGTCCTTTTATGTCAATGACGTGTTCATAAGTACCCATAAGAGAATTTTCTGCCAAGCTTTATCACCACACTTTCTTTTTAAAATAGTATGTATCTAAAAATTGTATAAGCAGCAATTTGTCACCACTGTTCACCACTTATACACCATTCGTCACCACTTCAATGTTATTATACACCACACGTCTTTAAAAAGCAACCGCAATATAAAATTCACAATTAAATTAATAATGAAATTTTTTGTAATTTTTAATGCATTTTTACTAATTAGCTCTTTTTAATGTAATAATGTTAAATATTTATACAAATAGTATACTGTATTAATGCAATAACAAATATTTTTAAGTGATATTACTAATTTGTTACACATATTAGTAATAATAAATAGTTTCTCTATGCTAACTTTATATAATATGTTATTAATTAAGTGTTGAAATCTGAATTAAAATGTTTTATACTATTACATAGTTGGAAGTATAAATAATATGTGAGGTAAATAAATGATAAAACCAATAGGATCAAAGTTTAGTCTGACAGATGAAAGACTAAATGAATATAATAGTTTTGTCGATGACCTTTTTAATAATGAAGTGGTTCAGCAAATGAAAAATTATATACAGCATGGTAATACTACAACTTTTGAACATTGCGTTAACGTATCATATTATAATTATCTTTTGTGCAAAAAATTCTCATTGGATGCAAGAGCCGGAGCAAGAGGCGGTATGCTCCATGATTTGTTTTTATATGATTGGCATACTTACAAGGGTGAAAATGGTTTTCATGGTTCGTATCACCCAAAACTTGCCCTTAACAATGCTTTAAAAAATTTCACGATTTCTGACCTTGAAAGTGAAATTATTGAAAAGCATATGTTTCCTCTGACCTTGTCACTTCCAAAGCATAAAGAAACATATGTAATAATATTAGTTGATAAATACTGTGGATTGCTTGAAACAGTGCTTTTCAGAGCACAAATCATACACCATGGATTTACTAAAGTAAAGGAAAGTGTCAAGAAAGTCTTTGCTAATTGATTACTTTATCAGTTAAGACATAAATTAAATACCAGTTCTATTGCGAGTATACTTTAGAATGCCCTTTTGAAAGCATGGATGACCTAAAACATTTATGCCTTAAAAGGGGTTTTTTTAATTTGCAACCAGACGTTACATAATAAATTTGCAGAAATATATAAAATGTTTACCAGAATTGCTTGAATAATATTATACGTCGTGTTATAATGCAATCATAAAAGAAATAAAAACAGCTTATTGAATGGAGTGTTTTATATGACTATAGAAATAGCAAACAGATTACAGCAACTTAGAAAACAAAATAATTTGTCTCAAGAAGAACTTGCTGCAAAAATCGGAGTTTCAAGACAGGCTGTCTCTAAGTGGGAAAGAGCAGAAGCTTCACCTGATACTGACAACCTTCTTCTCCTCGCAAAGCTTTATAATGTATCACTTGACCAGATGCTCAGAACTGATGAATCAATCCTTAATCTTAATTATGATTTCAGAAATGTAAGTGAAAATAATACTGATGCTGAGCCGGAGAACGACTCAAAGATTTCTCTTAATAAAGAGGATTATGCTGTTAAGGAGGCTATGTCTGAAGGAAATTTCACTAATATAGAAATATATCCTCAAAGTATTCCATCTGAACCACAGGGCTCTCCTTTCTCAAATGATGAAGTATATATAAAGAATATTGCTGCTGAGGCTCCGAAGAGCGAATTTACGACAGCAAAGGAATATACTGCTGAAACAAGATCAGAAAAAATGCAGAATAATCCTGGATATTCATATCAAGGAAATACTACATCTGATAATACTTCTGGCAAGAATGCTTATAGTCAAATGGGCATTGAATTAGGTAAAATGGGTAAGGATATTGGCAAGGGCCTTGAAATTGCAGGGAAAGAACTTGGTAAGGGTCTTGATGCTGTAGGCAGAGAAATCAACAAGCAGATTGAAATTGCAAAGGCTGCTGAAGCAGAAAAGAAAAAGAACGCACAGCAGAATAAAGCTGACGATTCATATAACTACAGCTACAATTATTCTTATAATTATAATGACAAGGGTCAGTCAGAGTATGAAGATGAAACTGAAAGCTGCTGTGGAAAACGTAAACATAAGCATAAGGAAAAGAAAAAGAATAAGATAACTAATCCTGCATATTATTTTCCTTACCCGATTTTTGTTACAATTATTTTCCTCGTTGCAGGTGTATTCCTTGATTGGTGGCACCCGGCTTGGATGTTGTTCCTGACCATTCCACTTTACTATACAAGTATTGCTGCAAAGGAAAAAAATAATCCCGCTATCTTCTGTTACCCTGTTTTTGTGACGTTTATCTTCCTTGCACTTGGATTCCTTATAAATGCATGGGGATGGGCATGGATTGTATTTGTTTCTATCCCGTTGTTTTATATGTGGGCAGGCTCAAAATATAAGTATAATAAAGAAACCCAAAATAACTATAACCAGTATAATAGCTAAAGAAACAGCCGTACATTTATTTTGTACGGCTGTTATTATTGTTATATAGAATATCTAAGTATTTCTTTTCCATCAAGGCTTTTGATGATAAATGTGTTGTCGTGAAATACCATGTAGCTGTGTTTATTGCCTTCTTTCGGAATTGAAACAGATCCCGGGTTAATATAAACATAATTATCACAACTTTCCGCTTTAAGAACATGTGTATGTCCATGAATGAGAAGATCTCCGTCCTTCAGCATCGGGGGATTCGAGGTGTTAAAATGATGCCCATGTGTGACAAAAGCCATCTTTTCGCCAAGATACAGTATCATATAGTCTGCAAGTACCGGAAAATCCAGCATCATCTGATCGACTTCGGCTTCACAGTTTCCTCTGACACATAGTATCTCCTTTTTGTTTTCATTGAGAAGAGCAGCAACTTTTTTCGGAGCATATCCGTCAGGAAGGTCATTTCGTGGGCCATGATACAGTATATCTCCAAGCAGAATAAGTTTGTCACATTTCTCTTCAAAATATCTATCCATCATTTTCTCACAATAAGTAAACGAGCCGTGAATATCGGAGGCGAACATTAATTTCATAACTAAGGTATCCTTTCTGAAAATCACATTGATTTATTGACATATTAAGCTTTATATTGTTTGTAAACCAGACATAAAAAACACTCCATATAAAAATAAATGGAGTGGATTACAAGTATAAAATAAACTGGCGGAGACGGTGGGATTCGAACCCACGTGCCCTTGCGGACAACTTGATTTCGAGTCAAGCTCGTTACGACCACTTCGATACGTCTCCAAATACCATAACATTATAGCATATCAAGAAAATAAAATCAAGTATATTTCCAGTCGGTATGTCAGCAAGTAATACAGTCATATTGACAAACCTTTAAGCACGGTATATACTTTAAAAAATACGTAGATGACTATGCAGAACTTTGCAAAAAATGCAAAGATTTCTTTTATGTGATAAGATATACTTTAATACAAGGGAGGGATAACGTGGATTGGTTAGGACGTCTGAACTTAGCTCTTGACTATATTGAACAGAATCTTGATAATGAAATTGATTTTAGTAAGGCTGCAATGCTGGCATGCTGTTCTTCATATCAGTTTCAAAGGATATTTTCATTGATATCCGATATCACGCTGGGTGAATATATAAGGCGGAGACGACTTACATGCGCTGCTTTCGATTTAGCTAACACCGAGGAGAAAATAATTGATATTGCTCTTAAATATGGTTATGATTCTCCATCATCTTTTACAAGGGCGTTCCAGAACATGCATGGCGTAACCCCGTCAGCAGCAAGAGAAAAGAGCATATATCTGAAATCATACCCTCGTATTTTCTTCTCAATAACTATTAAAGGAGATACCTCTATGAATTACAAAATTGAAGAAAAAGGTGCTATAAGACTAGTTGGTGTCAAGAGACATTACAGAACAGATAACGGTGAGAATTTTGAAAAAATACCTCTGTTTTGGAAAGAAGTCTGTGAAAACGGCACATCTGATAAAATGTGCAAGCTGAGCAGTAGTAAAAGCTCTTGTTTATATGGAGCATGTGCAGATTTTAATGATAACTGTGTAGATTACTACATTGCAGTAGAAAGCACAGCCGATGTACCTGCAAACATGAGTGAGCTGAAGATTGAACCTGCAACATGGGCAGTTTTTGAGTGCGTTGGGCCAAATCCTGAAGCAATGCAGTCAGTATGGAAAAGAATTTTTACAGAATGGTTCCCGATGTCAGGATATGAACATGCAGATGCACCTGAAATTGAATGGTACTCTGATGGTGACATGATGTCACAGACATATAAAAGTGAAATCTGGATTCCAGTAATAAAGAAGTAATGATAAGCATTCCGGTTAGTTTCGATTAACCGGAATGTTATTTTTATTATAATAATTTCATTTAAAACATGTTGACATCTTAATACCTAATGCTATATAATTTGAATATGAAATTTTATTCAGGTTTTGGGTAAAATTATAATATATAATACAATAAAACTATGTAAATCTTTGTGTAAAACAGCAGTATAATTTTTAGAAATAATCATTGACATTATTTTTCTATAAGTATATAATATGAATATGAAATAACATTCATGTTTATGAACAATTTAAGGAGTACATATTATGAACAAGAAAATCTTAATACCAATTATTTCAGTTGCAGTTATCGTAGCAAGCGCTTTTGGTGTAACAGCATATATCAATTCAGCGTCTAAAGGAATGTATGTTGAAACTATCCAGCTTAATCAGACTTCACTTGTTTCATCTGTCTCGGCAACAGGTTATGTGCAGAGTGATGAAGAGAAAAATGTTTATTCAACTCTCGGATATACAATTAAAGAAGTAAATGTAGAAGTCGGCGATAAGGTAAACAAAGGGGATGTCCTTTGCCAGCTTGATACAAAAAGTCTTGAATCAGCTATCCTCAATGCAGAAAAATCACTTAACAATGTTGAAGTTAATACAGACTTTAGCATTTCTCAGGCAGAAAAGGATTACAATAAGATGAAGGAACAGCTTGAAAATGGAACATATCAGCCTGTTTCTGCCGCTGAAAAGCAGGTTGCTTCTGCAAAGGAATCATTAGATATTGCAGAAAAAAATTATAAAAAGAAGCTGACTGAAATAGACAGCTTAACAGAATCAAATATATCTGCAAAACTTAGTTCACTTAAACTGATTGAAAGTGATATAAAGATTAAACGTAAGGTTTTGGATGATATATTTAAAGATATGCCTGACATTATAAAGAATGTTTATTATGTTGATTTTTGCGAGGTCAATCGTGCAAGAAACGCATTTCTTGTAAATAATTCAGATGCAAATAAACTTGCTTATGATGAAGCAGTAAAGGAAATGAACAAGAATGCTGTTGATGATGAAGCTGTCAACAAGGCTTGGCTTGAAATCTATGCAGTATATACAAGGTATGATGCAGCTAAAGTTGAATATGATTATGCAGTAAGTTCAGCTGGAAACGCTGTTGATTCTCTTGAAGACGCATATAACACAGCAAAAATTGCTTATGACAATGCTGTTTCAAATTATGAAATAGTTAAAAGAGATTCAGAAACAGAACTTGAAAACCTTTTGAACAGTATTGAAAATGACAAGTCTACAGTCGATTATACTCCAGAACAGAAAAATCTTGCAAACCTTAAAAAAGACCTTGAGGACTGCACTGTTACTGCTCCTGTATCAGGAACTGTTACAGCTGTATATGCAAAGGAAGGCAATGCAGGTCAGGGAATTCTCTTTATCATTGAAGATACAGATAAGCTTGAAGTGCTTGCAAAGTTTAAGGAATATGATATTGCATTAATTGAAGTCGGTATGCCAGTAGTTGTAAAATCTGATGCAACAGGTTCAGAAAAATATGAGGGTTTAGTTTCAAAGATTGCCCCTACTTCCGTTAAAGATGGAAATTCTTCAGAAACTGAATTTGAAGTTGAAGTTGAAATCAAATCAAAAGATACAAAACTTATGATTGGTATGAAATCTAAGGTTGAAATCACGACAAATGAAAAGGAAAACGTATTTGCAGTTCCTTTCGATTCAATAAGATATAATGATGATGACGAAGCTTATGTTTTAATAGCTGAGGACAACGGTGGAGAAAATCTTGTTGTAAAGAAAATAATGGTTTCAACAGGCATTGAAAATGATGACAATATTGAAATCTATGGTTCTGATCTTAAAGATGGAATGCTTGTAATAACCGATTCATCTGAAAGTATCACAGAAGGCAATGAAGTTTCCGTTACAAAATAAAATATCGATAAACTGACTTATCAAATATGCTATAACGTCCTGAAAGGAGAAATGCTGTCTTTTGACAGCATAACCACAACAATGAAAAAAGATCTGATAGTATTTAAAAATGTATCAAGAGCTTATAACATCGGCGACAAAAAAATATATGCTATAAAAGATATTAATTTTACTATAGATGAGGGTGAATTTGTAGTTATTCTGGGACCGAGCGGTGCGGGAAAGTCTACAGTCCTTAACCTTCTTGGAGGTATGGATACCGCAACAGAGGGACAGATTATCGTAAATGGCAAAAATATTGAAAAATATAATGACGATAAGCTTACTGAATACAGAGCTGATAATGTAGGATTTGTTTTTCAGTTCTATAATCTTATTCCTACACTTACTGCTCTTGAGAATGTAGCTCTAATCAAGACAATTGTAAAGAATTCACTTGACGCTGCAGAAACACTTGATTCTGTGGGATTGCATGAACATTTTGACAAGTTCCCGACACAGATGTCCGGAGGAGAACAACAGCGTGTTTCTATTGCAAGAGCACTCTGCAAAAATCCGACTATGCTCCTTTGTGATGAACCTACCGGCGCACTGGACAGTGATACAGGCGTTATGATTCTCTCACTTTTGCAGGATATGAGCCATAAAAATCACAAGACAGTAATTATAGTAACGCATAATGCCGCACTTGCACAAGCTGCCGACAAGGTAATAAAAATAAAGAACGGTCATGTCAAGGATATAATAATAAGTGAAAATCCGTTACCTGTCAGCGAGGTGAACTGGTAATGCTATTCAGAAAAATGCTCAGGGATATGGCTAGACAGAAATCACAGTTTATTTCTATATTTCTCATGTCTTTTCTCGGAGTTTTCATTTTTATAGGTATAGGTTCTGAATGGTACGGTATTCAGGTTGAACTGGATTCGTACTACGAACAGTCAAATTTCGGTGATGCCTGGATTTACGGGGATGATTTTACTGAGAAGGATATCAAGGATATCAAGCGTATAAAGGGTGTTTCAGATGCCGAACTAAGACTTAATGTAAAAGCAATCGCGGATTTTGGAAATGAGCCTGAACTTTCGATTACATATAAAAACAGCGAAAGAATTTCAAAGAGTATTGTTGTAGAAGGAATGAATTTTTCAAACGATACTGATGGAATTTGGATTGATAAACAGTTTGCAGATGCAAAAAAACTGCATGTCGGTGATAAAATCAAGTTTACATTCTTGAATACAGAAGTTGAAAAAAGTATTTCAGGAATAGTATATAACCCTGAATATGTTTATTTTACTCCAAGCACCGAGGAAATGCCTAATCACTATAAATCCGGATATGGCGTAATTTCTGCTGACTTTTTTCTCTCAGGAACAAGCATTAAATATAACGAAATTGTAATAGAAACAGACAGAACTGATTTTGATAAGCTTGAAGAAGAAATTGATGAGGTTCTTGACGGGGATTACAGTGTTTTCATCAAAAAGGCTGATTTTACAAGCAACAAGACAATAGTTAACGAAGTAAAACAGCATGTAGCTTCAGGATTCATTTTTCCTATTGTATTCATTTTGGTTGCTATTCTTACAATCCTTACTACAATGACAAGAATAGTTAATAACCAGCGTATTCAGATTGGTGCTCTGAAAGCACTTGGATTCAAGGATTCAGTAATTGAACGTCACTATATTTCATATGGATTCTGGCTCTCTCTTGCAGGATCAATACTTGGTATGATTCTTGGACCGCTTCTTCTTCCCCCACTCTTTTATGAAAGCATGGCAGCATACTATACCATGATGCACTGGACACCGGTAGTGTCACCGTTATTTCTTCTATCAGTGGTAATAACAGTTGCAATATGTACTTTTGCTTCATTTTCAGCATGTAAAACTGTAATGCATGATAAACCGGCACAGATGCTTCGTCCTAAAACTCCGAAAATCACAAAGCAAAGCTTCTTTGAAAAAACAAAACTCTGGAAACACCTCAGCTTCAATATTCAGTGGAACTTAAGGGATGTTGTCAGAAGTAAAGCTCGTTCCATCATGGCTATTGTCGGAGTAATGGGATGTACAGCACTTATTGCCTGTGCATTTGCAATGAAAGATACAATTCTCGACATCAGTGACTGGAGCTATAGAAAGCTGAACAATTATACAACTCTTATTTCAGTTTCAGAAAAAGCAAGTGATCCGCAGATTGATGAAGTTCTTTATAAATTCAATGGCGAATCATATATGCAGAATCAGGTTGAAATAAAGGCTAACGGGAAAAATGAAAGATCAGTAATCACAATAACAGACACAGATGAAATGCTTAGGTTTACAGGAATCAAGCGTGAATATATAATACTTCCTGAGGATGGCTTGTCATTAAGCTACTTCACTGCAAATAAGCTTGGAGTTAAAGTCGGGGATCATATCCTTTGGAAAGAATACGGCGATGACAACTGGCAAAATGCTAAAATTGCCGCAATTTACAGAAACCCTGTTATTCAGGGTATAACAATTTCAAGGGATTATTATGAGAATCTCGGAAACAAATACGTTTACAAACCTACTTCAATCATCACAGATGAATCAGTATCAAAGGTTTATGACGGAATGACCAGCACAGTAAGTAACAAGAAAGCTCTTGAAGAATTCAACAAAAGCCTTGAGAGCTTTAATACAATGCTTTTAGTACTTATCCTTGCGGCAGCAGTTCTTGCAATTGTAGTACTTTATAATCTCGGGATTCTTTATTTTACAGAAAAAGAGCGTGACCTTGCAACACTTAAAGTTGTCGGACTGAAAAGCAGAAAAGTCCGCGAACTTATTCTCACGCAGAATATCTGGCTGACTGTTATAGGTATAATACTCGGATTCCCTTTTGGTATTGCATTAGTGGACATAATCATGTCATTTATTGAAATGGATACTGAGGCAGTAATATACACGCCAAGTATTATCAAGACAATTATACTTACATTCTGCTTCTCAATATTCGTAAACTATATGTTTGCGGGTAAGATTAAAAAAATTGACATGGTTGCTGCACTCAAAGGCCTCGAATAAAAATAAGCTGTACATCAGAAAATCTGGTGTACAGCTTTGCTTTTTTACATTAGACCCGCTTTTTTATTGCCGTGTTTAGCCTTTCCCTGAATTTCAGGTACTGGCTCAACATCATTCTTAGGGAGGTTCATTTTATGATTTTCTCTTGTTTTACCTGGATCACGAGGATCAATTCTTTTCATGCCTCTTTTTGCCATGCGTTTCATCTGCTTTCTGTAACATATTTTTACTTATTGTTTCAGAAAGTTAAGAATATATTCCTGTCAATTACTGTGATAAGTATGAAACAGGCTTGGTTTTAGAGTAATCTATAAAGCTGATATTGAGATCAACATCTCCGTCTATTCCATCTACTTTACCGTCGGAAGCATACTGCCACATCTGAAATTCATATGGAAATGACGGCTCATCTTCCTTGTAGTTTGTATACCAGAAATGATACCCCGCAAGCTGGCTCATGTTCATTTTCATAAGTGCACATTTTTTTGTTCCGTATATCATTGGGATATATCCGGCTTCTGATACCCTGTCACAGAAAGCAACTGCACAGTCCGTTACAGTCTCAACATCAATATCATTGGTTCTTGCAGTTTCATTCCCGGTGATCTCCCAGTCATAAACAACAGGGTATGTAATATTATATTTCTTTATTGCATTAATTACTGTATCTGCTTCCTCGTGCGCCTCGTCTATTGAATTAGCTTGAGAGAAGAAATACACTCCGATATCTATTCCTGCATCAGCTGCCCCCTTGACATATTCGTCAAATCTTTCATCAATATTGACAGTTCCTGATTCGTACCCTCTGTATCCAACTCTGATTATAGCAAAATCTATCCCGTCAGCAGCAACCTTGTCCCAGTCAATGCTGCCCTGAAAATAAGAAACATCTATTCCGGTAACAGAAGTTTTCTGTGTTCCTTCTGTATATGAAAAAAATCGTCCGTCATATAAAAGATTATCAAAATTATATGTATGCTTTGGAACATCAGTAAGTGCAGGAACTCTTATTTTTCCATATGTATAATCTTCAAGGTCAATAAACTGACCACCCTTATAGAATTCATATATCCTGCTGCTGTCAACAGCAACATATTCTTCAATTACAGGCTTCCTTAAAATGAGCAGTATGATAATTAGAATGAGAATTACAGCAATGATTACCTGAACAATCAAAATAGTCAGGATTTTATTAATTGCTGTTTTCTGAGATTTTTCATTATTATTTGTAGTCATTTTACACATCCATTATAATTTTTTGTCAATATAATATAGCTTTTTAATGCTACTGCACTTTTATTTTATCACATTTTAATATATATTTCAACAAGTGAAAACGAGTTTTTTAATTGTAATTGGATTGTAATTAAATTTTAATTTACTTTATTTGCTAATGATGCTATAATTCTCTATAAATAATACATAAGGAGATAGCATTATGAAATTTAAAAAAGTAGTTTCATTGTTGACAGCAATGCTGATATTAGGCAGCACTGTTATTATGCCTGTAAGTGCTGAGGTTGCAACTTCGTCTAAAACAGGAATAACAGAAGATGCTAAGAAGGAGAATATGAAGAAAGCACTGGCAAAGGTTAAGTCAAGGATAACTATACCTGAAAATCTTGCTAAGTTTGATTACAGCTCATATTCAGAAAATAACGATAACTCATTTTATTTTTCCTGGAGTGATGATAATTATAACTCCCTTTCTGTTGCAATAACTGATGATATTATAAGTAGTTATTATATTTATAAATATGACCCTTATTATACTCAGAATGAAGCTTCATTTGCTAAGCTTTCTGATGAAAAAATTATTGCAAAGGCAAAGGAATATGCAAAAACTATTAATCCGGATATATATGATAAACTGAAGTTTGAAATTCAATCTATTGATATAAATTCAGATAGGGCACAGCTTTATTTTAAAGCATATGAAAATGATATAAATATAAACGACGATTACGGATACATATCTGTTGATAAGAATACAGGCGAATTATTAAGTTATGATGTCAACTGGCTTAATGGGGCAGAATTTAAAAAGCCTGATAATATCAAGTCCGTTGAAGAGATACAGGAAATTTATAAAAAGCTTTGCAAACTTGAACTTCAATATATTATTGATCGGGATTATGAAACAGGGGCTGTTGATGTATTACTTAATTACAGTCCTGACTTTACATCAGAAATTGATGCTTTTACCGGAAAGAAATCTTCTTATGATGATGACTTAAAAAAAGCTCAAAAGACTACAGGTGAGAATGGATTCGGCTTTGAGAATCCTGCTACTGGTGAAGGAACAGAACTTGTAGAAGATGAAGCAGCAGAGGAAGAAAGCGTTTCCTTTACAGAACAGGAATTAAAGGCAATAGATGAAAACAGCAAGCTTATTTCAAAGGATGAAGCTGTTAGTATTGCCATGAAAGATAAGTACTTGAAGCTTGATGATAATTATAAAGTTAGTAATAGCAGACTGACAAAATCAGGTTACCCATATGAAAATGTTGATGATTACTCATGGAATATTAATTTCTTCTATAATGACGGCAAGAAAACAAAGAATGTTAATGTTACTCTGGATGCTGAAACAGGAAACATTTTGTCATTTTATAAATACAGCAGCTCTGATGTAAGTAAGAAGAAATATGCAGATACAAAGAGTGCTGTTAAGCTTGCAGATGAAGCAGCAGCATACTATCTTGGAGATAAATCAAAAGAATTTAAAATGGCAGCAGGCAGTGAATCAACTGAAAAATCAACTACCTGCTATGTAGATTATGTCCGCTATGTAAATGGTATTTCTGTATTAGGAAACAGAATTAATTTTACTATAGATGCAAATAATGAAATTACAAGTTTCAGTTATAATTATGATGACGTAAAGTTCCCAGCTCCTGAAGTTATTTCACAGGAAAAGGCATTTGAAAAGCTTTTTGAGCAAATGGATTTTGACATTTACTATCATGGATTCAGCGATTATAAAGGAAACGTAAAAACATACCTCAGCTACTCAATGGATAGCTTCTCTATGAATGCATTTACTGGTGAAATTTATGGTGCAGAAAATAAAGAAGACGATGGGAAATATTCGGATCTTTCTGGTCACTGGTCTGAAAAGTATGTAGAAAAGCTTGCAAAATACAATATCATGCTGGAAGCAAAGGACGGCAAATTTATGCCTGATAGTTCAATATCAGAAGAAGAATTCCAATATTTATTGAATCAGATTATTTCCTCAAACTATTACTTAGAAGAACAACCAGTAGAAGAAGTAGCTGAATCTGATACAAGTGTTAAAAAAGAAACCATCAAGAAAAATTATATTACAAAAGCAGAAGCATGCAAGATGTTTGTAGAATATACAGGCGGAAAGAATTATGCTGAACTTAAGGGAATTTATAAAGTTCCGTTCAAGGATGCTTCAAGCTCAAGAGCTGATATAGGATATATTGCAATTGCTTACGGAAAAGGCTTTGTCGTTGCAGATTCAAAGGGCAACTTTAACCCTGATGCAAAGCTTTCAAGAGCTATGGCAATGTTCCTTATCTATAACTATCTTTCCAAATAAAGCTTAATGTTTATCAGGATACCGTTAATATATTTCGGTATCCTGATATTTGTTTTTTATTAAATAAAAATCTTAAAAAAACATATTAAACTTGTTATTTGTAGTAATACATGATATAATATTATTACTTTATACTTATAATTATTGTATCACATAAACGGAGGCTATAATGACTGATTTTTCAGGTAAAAAATGTTTGATTTGCAATAAAATCTTTTCTGAAAAGGATGATATTGTTGTTTGCCCTGATTGCGGAACTCCATACCACAGAGAATGTTACAAGCAGGAGGGGAAGTGCATTAATACAGAATTGCATGCTTCGGGAATGTCATGGCAGCAGGCAGAAGAACATCTGAATCGTAATGCACAGAGTCATATAATATGTCCGAACTGCGGAACTCATAACGACAATGACTGCTTATTTTGTAAAAGCTGCGGAATACCGCTCAACATAAATGTCTATAACAATACCCCACAGAATATCTATTCCCGCTATAATAACCAAGGTATTAATAATACAGGTAATTCTGATTTAAATCAGAATCAGAACATTTACAGAAATATCAGTATACAGCCATTTCTCATCAATTTCTCTGATCCTCTTTGCGGATATAATCCTGATGAAGAGTTTGATGGTATCAAATTGCGTGAAATAGGTGATTTTGTTGAGAATAATACGCACTACTACATTCCTGTTTTTAAAAGGATAAAAACTACAGGCAGAAATTTAGCACTTAATTTCATTGCTATGTTGTTTCCTGAACTTTATTTTGCTAACAGAAAAATGCCGCTCATTGCATTGGCTTTTATGCTAGTAAAGATTCTTCTTGCTGTTCCGAGATATATTTTTTCATTCAATGAACTTGATTATGGACCACTATCACAGATTGCTGCAAACTTTAATACCAAATCTGCAGACTTTGAATTAGTAAATACTCTTTCAATAATTCTGAACTATGCGATGATGTTTTTATCAGGTGGTTTTGCAAACTATTTCTATTACAAAAACACAATCAGAAAGATTAAGAAAATTAAAGCTAAAACACCCCCTGAGAATCTTTCTATAACTCTAAGAAAGAAGGGCGGAACATCTGCTGCACTCCTTGTAATCTTTATTTGTCTGATGTTTGTTCCGATTCTTGGCTTATATACTTATTTGTTGTTTTAAAATGCTTGATACCTGCATATTAATGCAGGTATTTTTATAATCATATTTGAAATAAAGATTAAAATGTGGTATAATTCTATCATTGTTATCTGAATTTGAAATTGACGATGATAAGTCGGCACATTTAATAAGGAGTATAATTATATGGACATTTGCAAAGTTTTAGCGACAGAATTTAAGTTACGTCAGGAGCAGATTGACAATACCGTTGCTCTTATAGACGATGGAAAAACAATTCCGTTTATTGCCCGATACAGAAAGGAACTTACAGGTTCACTTGATGATCAGCTGCTTCGTCAGATTTATGACAGATTAAATTATCTGCGTAACCTTGAAAAACGTAAGCAGGAGATTTTCGACAGCATTGACGGACAGGGAAAGATGACTGATGAAATTTCTGATGCTATTTCAAAGGCAGCAACTCTTGTTGAAGTTGAGGATATATACAGACCATATAAACAGAAAAGAAAAACAAGAGCTTCTGTTGCAAGGGAAAAAGGGCTTGAAACACTTGCTGCATATATTATGCTTCAGGATAAAAATTCAGATCCTGAAAACGAAGCAGTTAAATTTATTGATACTGAAAAAGGTGTTGAAGATGTACAGTCAGCATTGCAAGGGGCTATGGATATCATTGCTGAGGATGTTTCCGATGATGCTGAACTCAGAAAGAAACTGAGAGCTTTATTCAACAGATCAGGTATGATTTCTTCAAAGGCATGCAATCCTGAGGAAGATACAGTCTACAATAATTACTATGATTTTTCTGAACCTGTCAGCAAAATTGCCGGGCACAGAGTTCTTGCACTCGACAGGGGAGAACGTGAGGGTAAACTCAAGGTATCTGTTGATATAAACGAGGGTATTGGAGTAAATCTTATTTCTGAAAAGTATGTAAAGAATTCAGGAAAGTGTTCTTCATATGTTCAGACAGCATGTGAGGATAGCTATAAAAGGCTTATATTTCCATCTATTGAAAGAGAAATTCGCGCAGAACTTACAGAAAAGTCAGCAGAATCTGCTATAACTGTTTTTTCGTCAAATCTCCGTCAGTTACTTATGCAGCCCCCAGTAAAGGGAAGTGTTACTCTGGGTCTTGACCCTGGATACAGAACAGGCTGTAAAATCGCAGTTGTTGACGATACAGGAAAAGTTCTTGATACCAGTGTTGTTTACATTACAACAGGGGAACAGCGTAAGATTGAACAGGGTAAGGTTATCATAAGAAATCTTATTCAGAAGCATGGCGTAACTGTAATTGCAATTGGAAATGGAACAGCTTCAAGAGAATCTGAGGCATTTGTTGCTGACCTGATAAAAGAAGTACCACAGAAAGTTTCATATATGGTTGTTTCCGAAGCAGGTGCATCTGTTTACTCTGCTTCTAAGCTTGCCGCCGAGGAATTCCCTGAATATGATGTTTCGTTGAGAAGTGCTGTTTCTATAGCAAGAAGACTTCAGGATCCTCTTGCTGAACTTGTAAAGATTGACCCGAAAGCAATCGGAGTAGGACAATATCAGCATGATATGCCAAAGGCACGAATGGACGAGGCACTTTCAGGCGTTGTTGAGGATTGCGTAAACTCTGTCGGAGTAGATCTGAACACAGCTTCACACTCGTTACTTTCATATATTTCCGGGATCAACAGTTCAATTGCAAAGAATATAGTTTTATATCGTGAAGAAAATGGTGCATTTACAGATAGAAAGCAGCTCCTTAAGGTTGCTAAACTTGGTCCGAAAGCATATGAACAATGTGCAGGATTTTTACGAGTACATGACGGCAAAAATCCTCTTGACAATACAGCAGTTCATCCTGAAAGCTATGAAGCAGCACAAAAGCTTATTGATGAATGTGGATTCAGTTTATCTGATGTTGCAGATGGAAAGCTTGCAGGAATTTCTGAAACAGCCGAAAAAATCGGATATACTTCTATTGCAGATAAGCTTGGAGTAGGTATTCCGACACTTAAGGATATAGTTAAGGAGCTTCAGAAACCTGGACGTGACCCAAGAGATGAACTTCCTCCGCCACTCCTTAGAAGCGGTGATGTTATGGAATTGAAGGACTTAACTCCTGGGATGGAGCTAATGGGAACAGTCCGTAACGTAATTGATTTTGGCTGCTTTGTTGACATAGGTGTACATGAGGACGGACTTGTTCATATTTCACAGATATGTGATAAATTTATCAAGCACCCTCTTGAAGCTGTAAAGGTTGGTCAGGTCGTAAAGGTCAAAGTTCTTGATGTTGATCTGAAGAGAAAGAGAATTGCTCTTACAATGAAATTAAACAGCAGTCCTGTTAAAAAATAAAACGCATAACAATAAGGATACCTCATTTAATAGGGTATCCTTATTGTTTTTGCAAATGACATATATGGTTTTTACAACTGGAGGAGAATTACCCGTCAGAATTCTGTTATGACTTAATAAAATCATACTTATAATGTAAATAAACTGAAAGCCTTACAAAGTAAATGTAAGGCTTTCAGTATGTAAAGACAATTAAACTTTGAGAGAAGAAATCTGATCTTTAAGTATCTTTGCTTGACCACTGAGTTCTTCACATGAAGCAGCAGTTTCTTCTGCTGTTGCTGAATTCTGCTGAACAATTTGGGAAATCTGTTCAATTCCCACAGTTACCTGAGAAATAGCGTTTGACTGTGACTCAGCAGAGCTTGAAATTTCCATGATAAGCTTGTTTGTATCCTCGGAAATAGTCATGACTTCCTTCATCTTTTCAGCTGTGACATTTGCAATCCGAGAACCGTTATTTACAGCTTCAATTGATGCAGAAATAAGGACTGTAGTATTTTTTGCAGCCTCTGCACTCTTTGAAGCAAGGTTTCTTACTTCATCAGCAACAACTGCAAATCCCTTACCAGCACTTCCTGCCCTTGCAGCTTCAACAGCGGCATTTAATGCAAGAATATTAGTCTGGAAGGCAATATCGTCAATAGTCTTGATAATATTATTGATTTCATTTGATTTCTTTTCAATGTTGTCCATGGCAATGAGCATTTTGTTAATTTCTTCATTCTGGACAGAGATGGTATTCTGAACTTTTTCTGAAAGATATTTTGCCTTACTTGCATTGTCAGCACTTTTCTTAGTATCATCTGAAATACCAAGAATAGTGGATGTAAGTTCTTCAACAGCATTAGCTTGCTCAGTAGTACCGTTTGCAAGTATCTGCGAACCGTTTGCCATCTGATTTGAACCCAACATTACCTCTTCAGATGAGTTGTCAATATTCTTTATAATTTCATAAAGATTCTTGTTTATCTGCTCGAATGAGGTGTTTATCTGCCTGAAATCGCCAAGGAATTCAACTGAAGTTTTCTGTGAGAAATCACCTTCAGCCATTGAAGAAAGAACTCTTGACATATCATTCATATAAAGACTTAGTTTATTTTTTGTATCATAAAGTGTAGCTGCAAAATCGCCGATCTCATCATTTCCGAACTTGATTGAAAGGTCAGAAGCATTAAGATTACCCTGACTCATTTCAGCTGCAAGTTTGTTTACTGCAAGCATCGGCTTGGAAACAAGCTTATTAAAGTAAATAAGGGTAACTACACTGATTAAAACAATAAGTATAAGAACAATAGTAATTGTGTTTATAACAAGATTTGTTGTAAGTTTTACTGTTTCTGCAGTAGAATGACCAGCGAAATAAGAACCAATTACATTGCCTTGAGCATCAAAGATAGGTTCATAACATACAAAATATTCATCATTCTGAATCATTGCTTTTCCGACGTATGTAAGACCCTTGTCAATAACCTGTGCTTTGACTGCATCACTCATTTTTGTACCTGAAATTCTGTTGCCGTTATCGTCCTTTACGGAAGTTGTATATCGTACATCACCACAGAAAATAGTTACATGAGCGTTTGTTTGTTCAACAACTCTGTCAATATAGCTAGTATCAACATAATCAAATCCAATCAGAATTGCACCAATTGTTTTACCGTAAGCATCTTTAATTGGTCCGGAATACTGATAAGACATAGGAACAGCACTATCAAGTACAATTCCGCCACTTTCATTTCCGGCAAGTGCTCCTGACAGATTATATGATGAAAGTGCAAAATTATCTGTTTTCCATAACTCTTTTCCCGAAGTATCAACAACAACACAATAATCATAAGTATTTGCGCTGTTACCTGAAAATTCCTTTTTTATAACACCTGGTTTATTGTTTTTTACAGCATCAAGAAAAGCGTTGTCTATTTCAAGAGTTCTAAAAATAGTTTCTATTCGTTCATTCTGAACAGCAGTATCATTCTTAAGCACATTTAATCCCATCATAGCAAAATTTTCAAGATGCCTTGAATTGAAATTAAGAAATCCTTTAAAAATTGATACAGTAGTTGATACGATAGAAAAAACGAGTAACAAAATAAAACATAATAAGACTTTTTTTCCCAACTTTGACATAAAAATTACCTCCTAAATAACTATATTTAGTATACATAATAATTTAGTCAAAATCAATAAAATAAAAAATTGTATTAGCATATTAAAGCAATTTTTGTACAAATGTTATAATTATATTATAAAAATAAGCGAAAATATACAAAAAATTATTCAGCAACAAGATTTATATAGTAATAATGCTGCAAAATATTGGTACTATTTAAAACTAAATAGCTATGACCAATATACTTTTTATCAGCAGATATTATATTTTTCAGATAAGGCACAAGATTATATGAGGAGTGAATGATTAATTCCTTTTCCCAATTAAAATAACTTGCAACGCAGTTTATTAAATGCTGATAATATTCAGGTGGCAGATTTGATTCCCTGATGATTAGCATATCATCAGGCATGGAAATAACAGCATAGTAATCATGTGAATCAATGCTGAACTTTATAATTTCACCATAACTGCATATTTCTTTATACATGAACGTCAGTGTTTCAGGAGGCCATATAATTGAATATTTAAGTAATGACAGATATTCATTCCGCATTTTCTGAAAATCATCAAACAGGCAGTTTTCAAATTTAAGTTTGTATTCATCATCTGATGGCAAACAGATATATCTGTTGAGATAAAAAGTATCTTTAAATCCAAACTTCTCATAGAAACCGTTTATTGTATCAGCAGCTTTGAGGTAAATGCAGTTTATTTTGTTGTCAGCACAATACTTTTTTACATACTCAATGAGTTTTCCAGCATTTCCTATGCCCCTGTATTTTGCAAATGTAGAAATTGCATACAGATACAGTGAAGGAATATCAGAATCATCTGTATGAGTGATTGCATCAAAAGTATATAGTGCGGATTCTATTGCGGAAGAATTTTTTACAATAAGACATCTGTCTACTGTGAAATACTCATTGAAAAACATTTCACAATATTCCTCATCACCAGGAAAACACTCTATCCAAAGCTTTTTCAGTTCATTAACCATACTCATATCTGGGTGCTGTATCATTTTATTACTCTTTCTAATTAAAAATATAGGCTAAATAAAAATATAGGAGCAGAAACTACTGCTCCTATATATGTTTACAATTCTAAAAGAATTATTCGCCGTAAACGCTGACTTTCTTACGGTCACGTCCAACTCTTTCGAATTTAACCTTACCGTCTACCATTGCGAATAAAGTATCATCAGAACCTTTGCCTACGCCTTCACCTGGATGAATGTGTGTGCCTCTCTGACGAACGAGAATGTTGCCGGCAAGAACTGCCTGACCATCTCCTCTTTTAACACCTAAACGCTTTGATTGTGAATCTCTGCCGTTTTTGGTGGAACCGCCACCCTTTTTATGTGCCATTCAATTACACCTCCATTAAATGCATATACGTTAAATCAAATTATGCCTTGATAGCGTCAATTCTGATCTTTGTGTATGGCTGTCTGTGGCCCTGTTTCTTGTGTGTAGAACCTTCCTTAGGCTTATAAGTGAAAACAGTGATTTTCTTAGCCTTACCGTTCTTGATAACCTTAGCTTCAACTGTTGCACCATTTACATATGGAGCACCAACTTCGATTCCGTTATCCTTACCAACAACTATAACTTTATCAAAAGTTACAGTATCGTCAGCATTAACTTCGAGCTTTTCGATGAAGATTTCATCGCCTTCATTTACCTGATACTGCTTTCCGCCTGTTTCGATAATTGCGTACATTTTTTCGGCACCTGCCTTTTTCTTTAAACTCGCTGTACTCAGGCGTATATCATAAAATGACATAACTTTACAAGCCCGGAACATGCGGCAAAAATATTATATCATGTCATAACCTGTTTGTCAATAAATTAATATAAATTAATCAAAAGCCTTTGTTATATTAACAAAGGCTTTTTAATCTGATTAGTACTTACGAATATGACATTTCTGCAAGGTCATTGACATATCTTTGCATCTGGGATTTGGAAGTTATATTGTGAGTTCCGTCAATAACTGCCTTCTGCTTCTGAGGAGACATTGCTGCAAATCTGTTCATTGCTGTAAGATTTTGTGCAAGTGCCATTCCGAATCCGAGGGGAACGTTTCCGCTTTCAATGACATTATTCATATAAAACCTCCATCATACATTTCTATAAGGAGCAGCAAATTTATATATCCGTTGTTCCTTATATATAGTATTCCCGATGAAAATCATATTATTTTGAAAGGTCATCAAGCCATAGCTGAACGACAGCATCACTAGGCATTCTGAAATCTCCTCTTGGTGAAAGTGTAACCGTTCCGACTTTAGGGCCATCAGGAAGACATGAACGCTTGAACTGCTGTGAGAAAAATCTTTTTATGAAAACTGTCAGCCACTTTTTAATAGTACCTGACTCATACAAACCATCAAAAGCATATTCAGCTAGACGTAAGATTTTTGATGGAGAAAAAGCTGTTCGCAAGAAATAATAAAGGAAAAAGTCATGAAGTTCATAAGGACCTACAATGTCTTCGGTTTTTTGAGAAATCTCCCCATTTTCAGGTGGAAGAAGTTCAGGTGATACAGGAGTATCAAGTATATCCTCAAGAACACTTTTAAGTGTTTTATCATCACAATTCATGCCTTCATGGCGTACAAGGTATTTTACTAGTGTTTTTGGTATAGAACCATTTACACCGTACATTGACATATGGTCACCATTATATGTTGCCCATCCGAGTGCAAGTTCCGAAAGGTCACCTGTTCCGATAACTATGCCCCCATATTTGTTTGATAGATCCATTAAAACCTGTGTGCGTTCCCTTGCCTGTCCGTTTTCAAATGTTACATCATGGACATCCATGCTTTGACCTATATCCTCAAAATGCACCTGAACAGCCTTGCCTATATCAATTTCTGTAAGCTCTGTACCATAAGCCTCTGCGAGAAGATGTGCATTATTCTTTGTTCGTGAAGTCGTTCCAAAACAAGGCATAGTAACTGTCTTTATTCCTTTTCTGTCAAGGCCAAGCATATCAAATGCATGAACACAGACAATAAGTGCAAGAGTAGAATCAAGTCCTCCAGAAAGTCCGATAACAACGTTTTTGCAGTTTATGTGTTTAAGCCGTGTTGCAAGACCAGTTGCCTGCATAGTAATGATGTCATCACATCTCTTTGAAAGGTCATCCTTGTTTGACGGGACAAAGGGAGATTTCGGAAAATACCTTGTGAGTTTAAGCTGCTTTTCTGTTATCTCAAAGTATACATCATTATCCTCTTCTGGTCGTTTCTTTTCAACACAATTGAAAGTTGTTGTCTTTATTCTATCTCCGCACAGCTTTGCAAGGTCAGTTTCAATGAAAATCAGTCCCGTGCTAAACTTTTTGCTTTCTTTTAAGGTTGTACCGTTTTCACAGATAATGTTGTGGCCTGAAAATATCATATCCGTAGTTGATTCTCCAAAACCTGCATCACAGTATATATATGTGCTTACAATTCTTGCAGATTGGCTTTTAACAAGATTTCTGCGGTAATCAGCTTTCCCTATTACTTCATCAGAAGCAGAAAGATTGCATATAACTGTTGCACCATCAAGTGCAAGTTTATTTGATGGAGGGTTTACAACCCAGAGATCCTCACAGATTTCAACTCCGATTCTAAACTCCGGTATATTTCTACACTTAAAAACAAGACTTCCGAATTTTATATTATTTCCATCAAATGTTACAAAAGGTGGAGCATTGTATCCTGCCGAAAAATGTCTTGCTTCATAAAATTCACTGTAATTGGGAATATTATATTTTGGAACAAAGCCTAATATTTTTCCTCTTTGTATAACAGCAGCACAATTATACAGATTACCAATGCTTTTATCTGGTATAAAAGGCAGGCCTACAATTGTAACTATATCAAAATCATCAGTGATTTCAACAATTTTCCTTAATGCATTTTCTGCTCCGTCAATGAGTGTCTTGTGCAGGAATAAATCCCCACAGGTATATCCAGTAATGCAAAGCTCCGGAAAAACAACAACAGAGCAATTGTTATCGTTTGCTTCTTTGATAAGTGAAATTATATTTTCGGAATTATATCCGCAGTCAGCTACTTTGATTTCGGGGGTTGCAGCGGCAACTCTTATGAATCCATCCTTCATTTTAACTAAATGTCCTTTCTGCATCAATTTTTAAATTCAGTATTAAAGTATGCAGTTTTGTTACTTATATTATATAATATGCTTCTGTTTTAAGCAATATCTGATTGACATATTTTTTATATTTAGTATAATATTGATAGAAGATAACATTAATATACAGACGGAATGAATGGGGGATTAACGTGAAAACACTTTTCACATCGTTATTTGATCCTTTTCTGAAAAAACAAGCAGAAATTTTGCTTAACTGAACTTAGTTCAGGTTTAAGATCGAAACAAATAGCAGAAAGGAATGGGGATTATTGTGAAAAATAAAAATGAATATGTGTGGACTGATAAAAAAAGAACTCTTTTCGGATTGCCTATTTCGTTTACAAGGTACATACTTACAGAGAAAAAGTTCATAACCCGCAAAGGTTTCTTCAATATAACAGAGGATGAAGTAGAACTTTACAGAGTTGCAGACAAAAGCCTGAAACTTCCGTTTGGACAGCGTCTGTTTGGCTGTGGTACAATTATTTTGAATTGTAAAGATGTTGATACCCCTGTTAAGGAAATTAAGTCTGTAAAGAAGCCAAGAATGGTTACAGATTTACTGGAAAAGTATGTTGATATTCAGCGTGATAAATACCGTGTCAGAGGAAGAGATGTTATCGGTGCATGTGAAGGCGAACATTTTGACCATTCAGATCCGGATGATAATTAATAATACAGTGGAGATTTTATTCAATGCTTGATTTTATAGTTGAAAAAGAAAACTGCTGGGACTTTCTTAAGCGGACCGAACTGCCTGTTTTTATTTACGGAATGGGTGACGGTGCGCTTAAAATTATGCGTGTTTTTGAGCAGTATAATATCCCGCTTGCAGGATTTTTTGCAAGTGATGAATTTGTAAGAGGACATTCATTTCAAGGGCATTTAGTGCATACTCTTTCGCAGATTGAGAATATTATTGATGAATTCGTTGTTGTTCTTGCATTTGCGGCTGGATATCAGAGCCTTTATGACAGAATAAATGAAATTGCAAAGAAACATATTTTGCTTGCACCTGATGTGCCTGTTGCAGGAGATGGACTATTCACCTATGAATATGCAGTTCAAAATGCAAATAAGATACAAAAGGTTTATAACCTTCTTGAAGATGAGCAGTCAAGGAAAACTTATGCTGATGTTATCAACTTCAAGATTAGCGGAAAGATAGATTACCTTAATGATTGCACAACCCCTAAGTCAGAAGTTTATGACCAGCTTATAAAGCTTTCTGATGATGAAGTTTATGTGGATTTAGGAGCATATAACGGTGATACTGCACTTGAATTTATAAATGCATGTAACGGCAAATATAAAAGCATATATGCGTTTGAACCTAATCCTAGAAACTTTAGGAAAATGACTAAAAATATCGGTAAGCGTGATAATTTTCATCCGATAAATGCAGGAGCATGGAGCAGTACAGGGACATTTTCATTTACAAAAGGTGAAGGCAGAATGACCATGATTTCCGAAAAAGGTAAGACAACTGTTGAATGCCGTGCTGTTGATGATACCGTAAAAGAACAGGCTACTCTTATCAAGCTTGATGTTGAAGGTGCTGAACGTGAAGCAATACTAGGTTCTGAAAGGCATGTTAAAAGCGGAGCAAAAATAATTTCTGCTCTTTACCATAGAAATGAGGATATGTTTGATATACCTTTGCTAATACATGAACTTAACCCTGAACTGAAAATGTATGTAAGACATCAGCTCTATATTCCTGCATGGGAAACCAATTTATATTGTACTATGCAATAAAGGAAACGAGACTGGGCTAAGTCCTGAACAGTATGACTGGTATTATAATGTATGTTACTGGCATTTCAAACATAAAAGGTGTCATTCCATTCCTGAGAACTAAGGGGAACATTTACTAATATTTTTTTGCTTAGTGCAATATTAACACTATGGTATTGCAGATATTCATAGTTATATGTGAAATCAGTTGAATTTTTGAATAAAATTTTTGAAACACTTGCAAAATTACTTTTATTATAATATCATATAAAATAGTAAAAATTATATCTGGCATATTTCAATTATTTTAATGTGAAAAATACTGTCAGAACACTTTTAATATATCTGAAAGGACAGATTTCCATGTTTCTATCTGAAATGAGCAAAAACCAGTTGACTGAGTATAAGGCGGGTATTGAAAAGGAATATCAAAACTTTAAGAAAAAAAATCTGAAGCTTGATATGTCAAGAGGTAAGCCTGGTGCAGATCAGCTTGATATTGCAATGTCAATGTTCAACATCTTCACTGATGCTGCAAGTATGATTGCAGAAGATGGCACAGATTGCCGTAACTATGGTATGCTTACCGGTATACTTGATGCTAAGGTGCTTTTTGGAAATCTCCTTGGAGTTTCAACTGATGAAATCATTATCGGCGGTAACTCAAGCCTTGCAATGATGTATGATACAGTTTCAAGAGCAATTACTCATGGCGTTTACGGAAGTCCAAAGCCTTGGGGAAAATGTGATAAGATAAAGTTTCTTTGCCCTGTTCCTGGTTATGACAGACACTTTGCTATATGCGAACATTTTGGCATTGAAATGATAAATGTTCCTATGAATTCAGATGGTCCTGACATGGATATGATAGAAAAACTTGTTTCAGAAGATGATGCAATAAAGGGTATCTGGTGTGTTCCACTTTATTCAAATCCAGACGGAATAGCTTATTCTGACGAGGTTGTAAAGCGTTTTGCAAACCTTTCACCAAAGGCTCCTGATTTCAGAATTTTCTGGGATAATGCTTATTGTGTTCACCATCTTACAGATACTCCTGACCATATTCTTAACATTCTTGATGAAGCTAAGAAAACAGGTAAAGAAGACATGGTTTTCATTTTTGCTTCTACTTCCAAGATTTCTTTCCCTGGTGCAGGTGTTGCTTTAATGGCAGCATCAAAGAATAATATTAAGTTTACTACAAATCTTCTCGGAATCCAGTGCATAAGTTACGATAAGTTAAACCAGCTAAGACACACAAGATTCTTCAAAAATGTTGACGGCATTATGGCTCATATGGAAAAGCATAAGGCAATCCTTGCTCCTAAGTTCAATCTTGTTCTTGAAATGCTTGATAAGGAACTAGGTGAACTGGGTATCCTTGAATGGAATAAACCGAACGGAGGATATTTTGTTTCCGTAAATACACTCAGCGGATGTGCAAAGAGAGTTGTTTCACTCTGTAAAGAAGCAGGAGTAGTGCTTACTGGTGCAGGAGCAACTTTCCCTTATGGTAAGGATCCGGAGGACAGAAATATCAGACTTGCTCCGACATATCCTCCTCTTAATGAACTTGAAACAGCAATGCAGCTTTTTTGTCTTTGTGTAAAGCTTGCAAGTGCAGAAAAATTGATAGCAGAATAAAATGACAGCCTGTTGCTATATTATAGCACAGGCTGTTTTTATGTGTTAAAAAGTTGACAAGGTTCGTCTTTTATTGTATCATATTTATGTTTGTGTATATATAACACTTAATCATTTTAAATGAAATAGTGTATAAAGGGAGAAGTTTTTTCAGCAGCTATTTATTCTTTTTTGCAAATATAAAAGAAAAAAATATGCTTTGCAAAACTAGAATAAACAGTAAAAGGGAATGGAGATTCATATGAAAAATTATGATGTAATTATAGTTGGATCAGGCGCAAGCGGTGTATTTATGTCGTATGAGTTTGTAAAGCTTAATAAGAATATTAAAGTATGCATGATTGATAAGGGTGGACCTATTTCAGCAAGAAAATGCCCGATTGACGGCGTTAAAATCAAATCCTGCATACATTGTGCGACCTGCAGCATAATGAACGGTTTCGGCGGTGCAGGTGGAATGTCTGACGGTAAATACAATATTACAAATAACTTTGGCGGAGATTTATATACCTATACGGGCAGAGAAAAAGCAATTGAACTCATGGAATATGTTGATAAAATTAACCTTGAAATGGGCGGCGAAGATGCAAAGCTTTATTCAACTGTATCTTCCGACCTTAAGTCAGAGGCACTCAAGTATGACCTTCATCTTCTCGATGCAAAGGTGCGCCATCTCGGAACAGACAGAAACAGGGATATTCTTCAGAATATCTATGACTATGTAAAGGATAATATTGATATAAGCTTTTATGAAGAAGTAAATAACGTTGAGAAAAGCGGTTCAGAATTTACTGTTATAACAAATAAGGATACTTATTCAGGAAAGCAGGTTGTCATAGCAGCAGGACGTTCAGGTTCAAAATGGATTTCAGACGTATGTAAAAATTTTGATATCCAGACACGTAGCAATCGTGTTGATATCGGCGTAAGAGTTGAAATTCCTGCCGCTGTTTTCGAGCATATCACAAGCAAGGTTTATGAGAGTAAGATTGTTTACAGAACAAAGAAATACCGTGACCTTGTAAGAACTTTCTGTATGAATCCATATGGCGAAGTTGTTAATGAAAATACTAACGGAATTATTACGGTAAACGGACACAGCTACTCTGATCCTAAGATGCATACCGAAAACACAAACTTTGCATTGCTTGTTTCAAACAACTTCTCAGAACCATTCAGCGACAGCAACGCATATGGTGAGTCTATTGCAAGGCTATCAAATATGCTTGGCGGAGGCGTTCTTGTACAGCGTTTCGGTGATCTTGTAGACGGAAGAAGAACCAATGACCATAGATTCCAGCAGTGTTTCCTTAATCCTACACTTAAAGCAACACCTGGAGATCTCAGCCTTGTTATTCCCAAGCGCCAGCTTGATGATATAATTGAAATGATATATGCTCTTGACAAGATTGCACCGGGTATGGCAAATGCTGATACATTGCTTTATGGTGTTGAGGTCAAGTTCTACAATTCAAAGGTAACTGTTGACAGCGATCTTGAAACAACAGTTGAGGGGCTTTATGTACTTGGTGATGGTTCAGGAGTAACTCACTCACTCTCACAGGCATCTGCATCAGGTGTCTATGTTGCAAGAGTAATTGCGGAGAAGTATTGATATAATAAAAAGCTAAAAAGTTCGTCAACCTTTCAAGGGTGTGGGTTTCAAAAGGGCAAAGCCCTTTGCCGTCGTCGCAACGACGGAATACTTTATCATAAAAAAGCGGAGAAATGGTGAGAAAAAGCGACAGCTTTTCGAGGAGAGCGAACATGACCGCTCTCCTTTGTTGTTTTTATAGTTAAGCTTTCCTTATGAACAGTCCGGTGGACTGTTCATAACATAAAATATTGAAAAATATAATGGGATACTCTTAAATTATAGAGTATCCCATTATTACTCTGCTATTTACTAAACTGATTTGTATCTTCATTATACTTGAACCCAATAGTGCCCAAAATTTCGCAGATTTCCTGCTTGTCAACATCAAAATCCTCACATAATGCGTCAAGACTATCAAAGTTATCACGCAGCTGCATGTTAATATAGCTCATCAGCATCATTGGTTCCTTCGGTACGCTCATCTTCTTCAGTCTCCCTTGTTGTAATTATTGTTACTTCATTTATCGACTCGTCTGTTTCAATAAGGTCCTGTGAATATTTTTCTACAAGGTCAGAAATGTCCCTGAAAAGCTGGTATGTATCATCATCAACTTTTTCAAAACCTGAAAGAATTGCAAGTATGTATGGTTTTGGTGCGTATATCAGTGCAGTGTCATGGAAATTGTTCTTATACCAGCCATATTTTCTTACAACAGGAAACTGCGATCTGATCATAGCGTTTTTTGTGCTGAGCATATGCTCCTTGAGATTATCAGAGTAAATATTGTCTTCTTCAATAAAATCATAAATTGCCTCAAGATAAATTCTTGCAGATGAACAACATATCTGTCTGTCATAAAGCCTGTAATCCTCTTCATGAATTAGCCCAAGTGTTTTTGAATATTCAACGAAATCTTCTTCGGGAACAATGGTTCTCAGCATGACATAAGCACTGTTGTCGCTCTCCTCAATGGCATATCCGATAAGCTCCTCAACTGTGAATTCTTCGCCGAATTCCATGTCCTTTATTACGCCCGTACCTTCCATGCAATACTTTTCTTCATATGTAATTTTCTGATTAATATCAACCTTTCCGTCAAGGGCACATTTATACACATACATGCAGTAAGGTGCTTTGACAACAGAAGCAATGTTATAGTGGTTTTCAGGGTTGACTTCAAAAGTATATCCGCTTTCAATATCTTCATATTCAAGTGATATACTGTTGGTTTCAAGCTGAGGATATGACTTCAGGAGTTCATTAAGTTCTATGTAAAAATTATCATCAAGTCGGTAGAAAGATTGATGTTCAGTTTGTGTTACATATGTATCATACACAGAGGTATCTACACCCTGTACCTCTTTCGTTATAATAGCTGATTCAGTTTCAGCCGAAACAGTCTGAGTAGTATCCTCATCTTCTATAACCACAGCCGGAACATTTCTTTCGGCAACCAGGTAACGTATCCCGAAAGTCACAGCTCCAAGGCCTGCAACAATCAAAATGATTTTTAAAACATCTTTAAACATACAAACCTCTATAAATTTTCATTCTTTCATTATAATAATATCACAATATTACAATTATTTCAAGTATAACATTTTGTTGCAATATGACTTTTTATAGTATATAATTAATATCAAATTAGTAAGAATTCAAAAAAGAGGAGCGATAGGTTTAAAACCGAAAATTTATGCAGAAAATGCTTGGTTATATGAGAAAGGCAATTCAGGAATTTGACATGATTCAGGATGGTGACAGAATAGCTGTCGGTGTATCAGGAGGTAAGGACAGCCTTGTTTTGCTTAAAGGTCTTGTTTTGCTTAAAAGATTTATTGGAATAGATTATGAAGTAGTTGCAATTACACTTGACCCAAGGTTCGGCGGAGTTGACGGAGATTACAGTGAAGTTCAGAAAATGTGCGATGAAATGGGAATAAAGTACATACTTATCCCGACACATATAGGTGAAATTGTTTTTGATATTAGAAAAGAGCCTAACCCTTGCAGCCTTTGTGCAAGAATGAGAAGAGGCGCTCTCCATGACGCAGCAAAAGCCGCAGGCTGTAATAAAATTGCCCTTGGACATCATTACAATGACGCTGTTGAAACATTTATGATGAATCTTTTCAATGAAGGAAGAATAGGTTGCTTTTCTCCAGTGAGCTATCTCTCACGTAAAGATTTAACACTGATAAGGCCTATGGTTTTTGCTCCTGAAAAGGAAGTCAGAAAAGCTGCTGCAAAAAATGAACTGAAGATTGTAAAATCCAAATGTCCTGCCGATGGTCATACATCAAGAGAAAGAACAAAGCAGTTCCTTGCTGAACGTGAACGTGAGGACCATGGCTTTACTGACAGGCTTTTCGGTGCGATGAGAAGAGCCGGGATAGACAGATGGGGATATAAAGAAACATCAGTTAATAAGGAGAATGACGATGAGTGAAACAATTATAAGACAAGTAAGAGAAACGGATTGCGAAGATATAATTATGCTAATGAAAATGCTTGCAGATTATGAAAAAATGTCAAAGGATATGATAGTTTCTCCAGAAGATATTAGAAAAATGATATTTGAAGATCACAGTTTGGATGCTATTATCGCTGTAAAAGACGGAAAAGCTATTGGTATGGCAAGCTTCAATTTTTATATTCTTTCAACATTTTCAGGCAAAAGAGTAATGTACCTTGAGGATTTGTTTATTGTAGAAAAAGAACGTGGAAATGGACTTGGAAAAAGAATAATGAAAGAGCTTTGCAAGATTGCAAAGAAAAAAGATTGCATGAAAATGGAATGGAAATGCCTTGACTGGAACAAAACTTCCATTGATTTTTACAATCATATCGGTGCAACAAGTGACAACGGCTGGATTACATTTTCCTTGCCATCAGATAACTTTTTACTGTAATAAGAAATAGAAAGAACAAAAAAGATTTTTAGTGGGGTTGACAACTTTTTTCAAAAAAAGTATAATAGAAGTATTAGTTTAGGGAACACAATTAATAAATGTGTTCCCTAAAAAAATGCTAAGTAAAAGGAGTGAGAAAATGGACGCGGGGAACAGCGGTATAGAACCACGAAGTAGGATGAACGGACTTATGGCTGTGTCCTTTGCATCCGTTTTATCACTTATGTAAGTTTTATACCTCCAGTTTATTTTGAATGGAGGAGAGTAACTTGGAAAAATTAATAGCTTTGGAATTGGTGAGAAACAAAAAGTTCGTTCAGCTTAAGAAAATGCTGCAGGAAATGAATCCGGCGGATATTTCCGATCTTGTTGCAGATATGAGCGAACATGACGAATTCGGTGAAAGAGAGCTTACTTTGCTTTTCAGAATTCTTCCGAAAGAACTAGCGGCAGAAACATTTACGTACATGGACAGCGATATGCAGATCATGCTCATCAATGCTTTCTCTGATAATGAACTGCGTGAAGTAATTGACGAATTGTACCTTGATGATACAGTTGACATTATTGAAGAGATGCCTGCAAATGTTGTATCAAGAATTCTCAAAAATACTGACAACGAAACAAGAAATCAGATTAATGAACTTCTGAATTATCCTAAGGACAGCGCAGGCTCTATAATGACACCAGAGTTTGTTTTTCTTAGAAAAGATGCAACAGTTGCAGAGGCCTTTGCAAGAATACGAAAAATTGGTCTTATGAAGGAAACTGTTTATACCTGTTACGTTACAGAAAACAGAAGTCTTGTTGGAGTAGTAACTGTTTTAGATATGCTTGTAGCAGAACAAGAAAAGCTTATTGAGGACATTATGGAAACCAACGTTATATCTGTTTTCACACATGATGACAAGGAGGAAGTTGCAAGACAACTTTCAAAATATGACCTTGCTGCAATTCCTGTTGTTGATGCGGATAACCGTATTGTTGGAATTGTTACGTTCGACGATGCTATGGACGTAATACAGGAAGAGAATACAGAAGATTTTTCAAAGATGGCAGCTATGCAGCCTATTGAGGAGTCATATTTCAAAACATCTGTTTTTGTGCATGCAAAAAAAAGAATAATCTGGCTGCTTGTACTTATGCTTTCAGCTACAATAACCGGAATGATTACTATGAAGTTTGATAAACAGATTTCAGCAGTACCTATCCTTGTTTCATTTATGCCTATGCTGATGGATACAGGTGGAAACTGCGGTTCACAGAGTGCTACGCTTATAATCAGAGGTATGGCACTTGATGAAATCAGAATAAGGGACTTCTTTAAAGTTGTTTTCAAAGAATTCAGAATTTCACTTATTTGTAGTTCTGTTCTTGCAGCAGTTAATGGATTAAGAATTTTTATTCAGTACAAAAACCTGGCAATTGCATTTGTAGTAGCAACTTCGCTTATATTTACGATTATTATAGCTAAGTTAATGGGAAGCATTCTTCCTATGGCTGCAAAGAAATGCAAGCTTGACCCTGCACTTATGGCAGCACCGATTATAACAACTGTGGTTGATACCTGTTCAATATTGATATACTTTAACATTGCAACCAAAGTATTGGCTCTTGTATAATAAAAAAGCTTACCGTATAGAATACGGTAAGCTTTTTTATTCGGAGTTATTTATTCTGTTTTTAGAGAGTCTTGATAACATCAACTATTGCAGTTTCAGCTTCAGAAGCGCCTTCTGCAAGAATAAAGTATGCATAATCGCCTTCTGTTCCTACAATTGATGAATCTGCAAGTTCAACGTCGTTAGGATACCAAGCATCACTATCCTGAGCTTTTTTCTGTCTTGCCTCAAGATCAGCCTTAGCAGCGTCAACGTCTGTTGCCTTGATGATAATTATTTCAGACATAACAGCGCTCATCGGGCACTGCATAATAATCATTTCATTGTAATTTTCGTTGCTTTTGTCAAGAAGGAAGTAGTCCTTAATGATTGTTTCGTCAGTAACTTCTACAAGGTTTGGCCATTTGTCGCTTGAAGCTATAGCGGCATCAACGAGTGGCATAAGAGGATTTACATCTTTATCAGATTCACCTGAAGTTGCTTCTTCCGAAATGCTTGTTTGTTCTGATGTTACAGTAACTGATTCAGTAGAAGTTGTCGTTTCTGCTGGCTTTTCATTTGTTGAACATGCAGTAAATAATAGAATTCCTGTTAAAGAAAGAGCACAAATAAGTGCAATTGTTTTTTTCATTTTCATTTTCCCTTTCTGTTTTTGTTATTTAACCTGATATTATTATAGCAAAATATATATAATAAGCAAGTAAATCTTAGCGATTTATTATCCTTCTGTTACGCTTTATCATAATCATGGTACTCGATGGCTATTTGTTGACAAAAAAGAAAAATAAAGAAATAAGCAGGTCAGAAGCTGACCTGCTTTTAAAAAACTACCTATTCTTGACGCTTCCGGTAACATCACTTACAATATCTTCCGCGCCGGTAACTACATCGCTAACTACATTTCCAGCATCACTAACTACATTTCCTACAACACCGCCATTGTTGCCATTGCTGCCATTGGTAGTTCCTACGCTGACTCCGGATGAAGCTGATGTTTCGCTTCCCGTTGACATCTGAGTGTCTGAAGTTGTTGTGTTGTTACGATTTTTTCCGCAACCTGCAAAAAGTACGCAAGAAATTGCAAGAGCTGATATAATTGCAAATATCTTTCTCATCGGAATTCCTTTCCTGCAGGGTATTGATCCTGCATTATGTTATCCGTATGCAATAAAAATGAGAATAAATGAATCGTCAGAAATACCGGCAGTATCAGCATTTAATCATAGTAGTAATCATAGTATTTTTTTGCTTCGTAATCATAGTATTTTTCTGCTTCGTATGGATTGCCGATATTCTCGTAAACTCGTTCAGCTACATAATTGTATTCAGGAGGAATAACTGCAAGCTGATTGTTTACAATGATAGTATAACACTTTTCATCTGTAATATACTGTGTTTTTGCAACGTTAATAAGAGTCTTCAGATCATCAGTATAAGTCAAAACAACATGATTGTCATATTGGAAATTCATATTTGTATTTATTGTGCTTGAACCGGTTATTTCTTTAAAGTCGTCATAAGAAAATAGATAAATATTATTTTGCACAACATATTCCATAGCTTCCTTTTTATTAACTTCAAAATTTAAATCAGAATAATATGAAAGCAGGTTTAAAGTATTTGTGTAGTTTGCACTTATGTCAAGTCTGTAGTAATTAAGATTAAGAGTGCATGCAGTAGGTTTTTCAGGTGTAAAGTACATTTCAACTGTTTCAGCCTGCATATCAGCCCTTACTGCATTACAAAGCTGTTCAGAGAAACTATCGGGAAGAGTGTTTAATCTTATCGTAGTACCATTATAATTGGAAAGAACGCCAAAAATACTTATTGTAGGGTCATCTGAATTTCTGTAATTATCATCTTTCATCTGTTTAAATGCATTCTTGATTTCAGAGATTTGCTTGTCAATATATTGTGAACGGAATTCTTCTGTAAAGTCAAGGTTCTTCAGTATTTCAGCTTCTTCATATGAAATACGTTCATAAGACCTCTTTATAATGCCACCTGATTTTAAAGTATAGGTTACTTCAAAATTACTGTAATAACTTTGAGGTGAATAGCTTTTACCTGGATAACCTATAGGATAATCTCCTTCTGATGAATATCTGTCTCCATATATAAAATCTTCACCGTACTTTTTAAAGTTGTCAATTCTCGATGTATGTGCATCAATAACAGTCTCAATGTTTTCCCTGTCTTTTAAAGTAATTCCTTCTTTATTACTTGACCTGTAATAATATCTATCATTATTTACATTAAAGTAACCATTGTAGCTGATTGTAACCTTGGAAATATTTGATGCAACAGGTATTCTTGTTTCTGCACCAAATCCGCCTGTATTGACAACAAGGAAGTATATTCCGGTAACGCAGACAAGTGTAGCAGCATATCTGATTACACTTAACCAGAATTTTTTAAAGCCTCTGTTTGTTACTACTTCAAAAATAAGATATGTTATTGCTGTAATAATTATAAAGGGCATATACATATCAGAAACATCACTGTTTTCCCTTATTTCATAAAGGAAAGTGCAGCCTATGCAGAAAGTTATACATGTTATAATAATATAGTAGAAAATCTTGAATACAAATGGTTTACCTACGCTTTCAGCATTACGTTTTTTGTATAAATAAAAAGTCAGTCCTATAAATGCTGCTATAATAAAGAAAACAGGAATAAACCATGCTAACAAAGAAGAATTTTCAGTATTTGATAGTTCACCTAGTGAAAGAATGTCAATCAATCCGAATGCAGAACCTGCAGGAGATGTCCATGAAATTAATTTAAAAGCAGAAGATTCAACATTAACACCGTAAACATCATTGAAAAGAACGAGCAGAACAACAGCAATTGTTGCAGGTATTATTCCATTAAAAAGAAATGTATATACTGCTGATTCAAAAACTGTTCCGCAGCAGGTTGTTACAAATACTGTTACAGTATAAAAGAACAGCATAACAAGAATTCCGCCAAGTGCAAGCTTTATATAGTATGGAAATGCTTCACTAAAAATATTACAAATATCAAATGTTTTATCATAATTATAATATATAACGGGTTTTCCATCAAAAGCAAGAAATCCTATTCCAAAAAGGATCAGACTTAAAATCTGATTTACAATAAACGGAACAATATAAGTGAGAAGTCCAGTAATATAATCAGTTATGAATCTTCCGCTTGTAGACATCGGAAGCGAATGAATCATGTCTACATTTGATTTTTTGTAAAGGTAATTGAATGTAGAAAGTGCAGAAACCATACCTATTAATCCGGCACAAATAGTTGCAATGACACCAATTACTACAATAAAATCATTTGGTTCCTGTTTGCTATACATAGCAATATTTGAAATAATGTTGATGAGTATTAAAGGAACAGCAACAAAATGAAGTATAGTAGCTACTATTGAAATTTTAAGATTATCTTTGATTTTCTGCTTGGCATAATGAAATAAAATATTTTTATCAGTTTTCTGAGAAGTAACTGTTGTAGGAGCAGTGCCCTTACTTAAGTCCATTGAAGTCATATCCGAGTTCCTCCATTTCATAGATGAATATTTCCTCAAGTGTCAGTGGAATAATATCAAGTAAAAGCGGATTTTTTTGATTGATATTGTTTTTGATAAAATTCTCTTCACCTTTAATGATAAGATGAAGAACACTCTGATTTTTTTCAAAGTGAAGAACTTCCATATCAGTGAAATCCTCTTTTGAATATTCCTGTGGGAAAGCAGCCTGAACCTTGTGGATGTTGCCCTTTACACTGTCAAGATCCCTGTTGAACAATACCTTTCCTTGATGCAGAAGAGCAACAGTGTCACAGACTTCATTTATTTCCTTGAGATTGTGTGAAGAAATAATTGTAGTTAGGTTTCTGTCGAGCATGGCGTCAACAATCATACGCTTTACAATAATTCTCATTGTAGGATCAAGTCCGTCAAATGCTTCGTCAAGCAGCAGATAATCTGTCTGGCATGCAAGACCTGTAATAACTATTGACTGGCGCTTCATACCTTTTGAAAAAGCATCAATTTTCTTATTTACAGGAAGCTTTATTATATCATTGAGCTTGTTGAATATTTCTTCTGAAAAGTTCGGATAAAATCCCTTATAAAAATTTTTCAGATCAGTAAGTGTATATGATCCGTATTGTATAGTCTCATCGTTTATGAAAAACACCTTTTGCTTTGCTTTTGTGTTATCATATATTTTTTCTTCGTCTACAAGAACATCACCGCTGTCCTGTCTATATATTCCGGAGAGCAGTCTGAGTATCGTTGATTTGCCTGCACCGTTTGAACCCAGAAGTCCAAATGCAGTGCCTTTCTCTATTTTCAGATCAACGCTGTCAAGTGCAGTGAAATTATCAAATTTCTTAACAACACCGTTAAGACTTATCATTGTATAATCCCCCAATCCTATCTATTAAGTCTTTTGGTTTAATTCCGACGTTTACAGCCTCTGTGACTGCAACATCAAAATCTTCAAGAGCCCTTTCTTTCATGCTGTCAGCTTTTACATCTGCAACAAAACTTCCTCTTCCTGCAAGGGAATAAATTACCTTATCACGTTCAAGCATCTGAAATGCCTTTGAGACAGTATTGGGGTTAACCCCAAGATTTTTTGCAAGTTCCCTTACGCTTGGAAGTTTATCATGTGACCTGAGTTGATTCTTTATTATCAATTCAACTATTTTCTTGTATAGTTGCTCATAAATAGGAGTACGGCTTTGAAGGTCAATATTAAACATAAAATCCTCCTTTCAAAAATACAGTAATAACTGTTATAGTTAGCATAATACAGTTATAACACGTAGTACTAATTTTGTCAATGCATTTTATTAAATAATTTACCAAAAATAATGTAAAATGAGGCAAAATAAATATGCAATTATTAAAATAGTAAAAAATTAATTGTAAAAGTGAGAAAAAAACGTCTATATGTAATATTGACATTTGGAAAATACTTATATACAATTAATATGGGGATAATATGGGGAAATAAGTATTGGAGGAAAAATTAAATGAGAAAAACCAAAATTGTTTGTACAATTGGCCCATCAACAGATGATGATAATATAATGAGAGAGATAATGCAGGCAGGGATGAATGTTGCCAGATTCAACTTTTCTCACGGAGATTACGAGATTCATAAAAAGCGTTTTGAGCAGGTAGTAAGGCTCAGAGAAGAACTTGGTCTTCCTATTGCAACTCTTCTGGATACAAAGGGACCTGAAATAAGACTTGGACGTTTTGTTGACGACAAGCCAGTTGAAATTCACGAAGGTGATATATTCACACTGACAACAGAAGATATTCCTTGTACAGCAAAAAGAGCATCAATTTCATTCAAGGGACTTCCTGATGATATTAAGGTAGGAAATGCAATTCTTATTAATGACGGACTTATTGAGCTGAGGGTTGAGAAAATTACAGCAACTGAAATAGTCTGCTTAGTAATTCATGGCGGTAAAATTTCAAATAATAAGGGAGTAAATGTTCCTGGAGTGGAACTCTCAATGCCTTATCTTTCTGAAAGAGATATGTCAGACCTTGAGTTTGGTTCTAAGCTTGGGTATGACTTTATTGCTGCTTCATTTGTAAGAACATCAGCAGATATCAATTACCTAAGAAAATTTATCAAGAGTCTTGGCTGGGCAACACCGAGAATTATTGCAAAAATTGAAAATATGGACGGCGTTAACAATATAGATGAAATTATAGAAGCTTCTGACGGAATAATGATTGCAAGAGGAGATATGGGTGTTGAAATTCCTTTTGAGCAGATTCCTGCTATCCAGAAGGATCTGATTTCCAAAGGCTACAGAGCAGGCAAGCAGGTTATTACTGCAACACAGATGCTTGAATCAATGATAACTAATTCACGTCCGACAAGAGCTGAAATCACAGACGTTGCAAATGCTATTTACGATGGAACTTCTGCAATCATGCTTTCAGGTGAAACAGCTGCCGGCAGTCATCCTATAGAAGCTGTAAAAGCAATGGCTCTTATTGCTGAAACTACTGAAAAGGATATTAACTATATTTCAAGACTTACAAAACGTCCTGCTGAAAAAGGAAATAGCATTACAAATGCTATTTCTCATGCGGCTGTTACAACAGCACATGACCTTGGAATAAATGCTATTATTACGGTTACAAAGACAGGATCAACAGCAAGAAACCTTTCAAAGTTCAGACCTGCATGTGCAATAATCAGCTGCACAACAAGTGATACTGTATGCAGACAGATGAATCTTTCATGGGGTGTTGAATCTTTGGTAATTGAAGAAAAATCAAATACTGACGAACTTTTTGCTAGCGCAATTAGTGCAGCAGAAAAACACGGATATGTCAAGAACGGAGACGTGGTTGTTCTTACAGCAGGAATTCCTCTTGGCGTTTCCGGAAATACCAATATGCTGAAGGTTACAATTGTTAACGAATAATATACGAAACAGAATACATTTGAAAGGAGATATACTTTTTAGGAAGTATATACATTAGAATGAATAAACTTATAAGATGTATGACAGCAGCAGTTGCCTGTGCATTATTATTTACAGGATGTAAGGGAAATTCCACTGTTGCTCCAGAAGAAACTACAGCTGCCGGAGATGCAGAAATTATAAACTTTGAAATGCCTGAAAAAGGTGAAAAGATAGCTGTAATAAAAATTAAAGATTACGGTGAAATCAAGGTTAAGCTATTTGCTGAGGAAGCAAAGGAAGCTGCTCCTGACCCAGCAAAGAATGCAGTTGATAATTTCATTCAGCTTTCTGAAAAGAAGTATTATGATGAACTTATCTTCCACAGAATTATACCTAATTTCATGAACCAGGGTGGTGACCCTAAGGGTAACGGAACAGGCGGAAATTCCACATGGGGCGGAGATTTTGATGGTGGAATAATACCTGGACTTTATCATTTTAGTGGTGCAATAGCTTATGCAAACAGCAATGGACCAAGTACAAATAATAGTCAGTTTTATATTGTAAATACCCCTTCGGACTATGTTTATTATGGTCAAGCTTATGATGCAGCAGGAACACTCAAAACGTACAGTTCCTTCGAAGAAGCAGGCATTAATCTTCCACAGAACGTAAAGGATAAATATCTTGAGGTTGGTGGAGTTCCGCTTCTTGATGGTGGATATACAGTATTCGGTCAGACATTTGAGGGAATGGATGTAGTCCGTAAAATCAGTGAAGCTGAAACAGATGAAAATGATAAGCCTTTGAAGCAGATACAGATTGAATCAATTACTATTGAAGAGTATCAGGGCTAAATATATTGAAAAAAATGCCACAGTAAAAACTCATAAAAGCTTTTCTGTGGCTGATTATTAAATTTTTTCAAAGAATTAAAATAGGGCAGACACCAGGTAAATTGGTATCTGCCCTATGTATTTATTATTATACTCTGAAAACTTCGCCTGTTAATGAAGGTGTTGCTGAGATTGCGTTTGCTTCGTCAGTATCAATGTGCATAGCGCGTGCAAACTTATCGGATACACGGCAGACAACATCGCCGAGGATAGCCTTTCTTCCGTCTGTATCAACCTTTACGTATACAACTTCCTTATCATTGACACCAAGTTCAGCAGCATCAGCAGGTGTAAGATGGATATGTCTCTTTGCAACAATAACGCCTTCCTTGAGTTCAACTTCTCCGCAAGGACCAACAAGCTTGCATCCTGCAGAACCAGCAATATCGCCGCTTTCTCTTATAGGAGCTGTAAGCCCGATTGAACGTGCATCTGTAGCTGAAAGTTCAATCTGTGTAGCAGAACGTACAGGTCCGAGAATAGAAACTCCTGCAAGTGATTTCTTAGGTCCGACAACTTCAACTCTTTCTTCACAAGCAAACTGGCCAGGCTGTGAGAGATCCTTTTTATGTGTGAGGCTTGCGCCCTTACCAAACAAGGTTTCAAGATCTTCCTGAGTTAAATGAACGTGACGGGCAGATGTTTCAACGATAAAAGTTTTTGACATTTTTCTTCCTCCAGTATATAAATGTTCTATATTAGTTACAATAATAGTATACTACTTTTATGCAGGATGTCAAGCAAATCAATATATATTGGATAATAAATCGGAATGTATAAAATTTGAAGGGAATGAAATTGAAATGCAGAATAAATTTCAACTGGTTTATGAAATGGTTAAGAAAATACCACGTGGCAAAGTTGCAACATATGGAATGATAGCCGATCTTATAGGCAATAGGAGATTGTCACAGGTTGTAGGATTTGCTCTCCACAGCAATCCTGACCCGGAGAATATTCCATGTCACAGAGTAGTGAACCGTTTCGGTGAAACAGCGGAAGCCTTTAAATTCGGGGGCAAAGATATCCAACGGCAGCTTCTTGAACTGGAAGGTGTAATTTTCAAAGAAGACGGAAGAGTGGATTTAAGCCGTTGTTTATGGGATGGTCTTGAGAATCAAGAAAAAGTTTCTACTATTACAAAATAGTTACAGTAAAATGTTATTTTCTTTAGCTAATATTAATATTCAGTTACAGTTTTTAATTTCTATGGAAAGTAAAATTTGTTTGTGTTATACTTACAAGTGCTATAATTTGTATATTATTCTGAACATAAAATTGTTTTAAGGTAAATTTTGAAATTATTTCTTTCAGAATATGAGTTTTGTGTTTATCTGTAAATTGATCAGATAATTTGCTACGCAGAACCGCACAGAACATTATGGAAGGAGAACTGCTTCCTTAACGGAAGTAAATACATAAAATGAAAAAGCAATTAAACATAAAAGGTATTCTGAAAAAGGATAAAACATTCGTAAAGCTTTGTATTGCCCCAAGCCTTGCGGGTGTTCTGCTGTTCTTTATAGTACCGTTCCTGATAATCATATTTTACTCAATGGTAGATAATCCTATAAGTTGTGAGTTCGTTTTTCTTGACAACTTTATAAGTCTGTTCAAGAATACAGCATTCAGAAAAGCGTCATTGAATACATTTACATTCTCAGTAACGGCAGTTCCTCTGGCTGTAATTCTTTCACTCGGACTTGCGATGATTCTTGATTATAAAATCCCGCTTGTAAGCCAGTTCAGAACTTGTTTCCTTATGCCAATGATGGTTCCGATAGCGTCAATAGTTCTTATATGGCAGGTAATATTCCATTATAATGGTGCATTGAATCAGTTCACTGCATTATTTGGTGCTGATCCTGTTGACTGGATGAAATCAGGTTACTGTTATGTAGTTATTATAGTGCTTTTCTTATGGAAGAACCTTGGATACAACATGATTTTGTTCCTTTCCGCACTCAATAATATACCGAATGATATATTGGAGGTTGCAACCCTTGAGGGTGCAGGAGCAATGTACAAATTTTTCAAGATAAAGCTTCGTTACTTATCTCCGACAATTTTATTTGTAGGTATACTCTCACTGATAAATTCATTCAAGGTTTTCAGAGAAATATATTTGCTAACAGGCGATTATCCTTATGATAAGCTCTATATGCTTCAGCATTTCATGAATAATACATTCAAATCATTGGATTATCAGAAGCTTTCATCTGCTGCAATTCTTATGGCAATTGTGATGATAGTAATAATCGGAGCTTTGTTTATAGTGGAAAAAAAGTATGGTGAGGATGTAGAAGGCTGATGGAAACAAAAAATAATAATACAGCAAAGATTAAATTTAAGAAAAAGCTTATAAAGATATGCCTTACCCTTTTTGCAGGAATATCTGCTCTTATCTTCCTCATGCCGACAGTTCTTACAGTAGCAAACTCATTTATGGGTACTTCCGAAATTAACAACAACTATGGAATAGTATTCAAAGTAGACGATAAGGGCGGGAAAGCGTACATATCAGAACAGGTTAACCTTAAGCTTATTCCAGACATTGTGTCTTTCAATCAGTATAAGACAGTCTTGTTTATGAGTCCTGATTATCTTCTGAAATTCTGGAACTCCGTTATACTTGTAGTTCCGATAGTGATTTTTCAGCTTGCAACGGCGGTACTTGCATCATATGCGTTTGCACGGCTGAAAGGGCGGCTAAAGGAAATTATATTTTTCGTATACATAATTCTCATGCTTATGCCGTATCAGGTAACGCTTGTTCCAAACTATCTTATTTCAGATAAGCTGAATCTGCTTGATACAAGATGGGCAATCATACTTCCTGCAATCTTTACTCCGTTCAGTGTTTTCCTGCTGACAAAGATTATGCGAAGAATACCAGAGTCCTTTATTGAAGCAGCAAAGCTTGATGGTGCTGGAGAAATACAGATTTTTGCGTATATCTGTCTGCCGCTCTGCAAGAGTGCGCTTTATTCAGTCGGAATACTCGTATTCATAGATTACTGGAACATGGTTGAGCAACCTCTGGTATTGCTGTCTGACAGTTCAAAGTATCCGCTATCTGTATTTCTGTCACAGATTAATTCAGGAGAAATAGGGCTTGCATTTGCAGTTGCTACTATATATATGATCCCATCAATACTGATTTTCCTTTATGGAGAGGATTATCTTATTGAGGGAATTGCCTATTCAGGCGGTATTAAAGGATAAGGAGATTTATCATGAACGAACAGATTACAAAAAAGAGAGAATGGATAAAAAATGCTGCTATAATTTTTTTGGCAGTCATGCTTATACTTACATTCTTTTCAAATACTATTATGAATATGTCTTTGCCTGAGGTTGCAACTCAGTATACAAACCGTGGAACTATAACTGAAAAAATCAGAGCTAACGGTACTTTGAAAGCAGCACAGGAGTATAAGGTAAACCTTAGTGAAACAAGAACAATTGAAAGTATTGCTGTTAAAGTAGGCGATAAGGTAAGCAAGGGAGATGTTCTGTTTTATCTTGAGGATGTTGACAGTAAGGAACTATCTGAAGCACAGACAAATCTTGACAAGCTTGAGAGTGAATACCGCAAGAAGCTTCTCAGTGTTGATCCTGAAAACTCATCTGATAGCATAGATATTACAAATAAGCAGGAAGATCTTGATGATATTAAAAATATAGATGAAAATCTTAAATTAGTTGAAGCTGCTCAAAATGATGTTATTGAAATTGAACGCAGTATTGATGATCTGAAATCACAGGTAGCTGATATTGATGCGCAGATAACAGTACTTTCCGGAGATAAATATATTGATCTTGATCCTGAAAATTACAAGAAACTTAAAGACATAAAGAATAGAATAGATGCACAGCAGAAAAAGGTTGATGAAAACAAGAAGAACCTTGAGGATGTTGAAGGCAAAATGAAAAGTGGCTCTACTGAATCATCAATCAGTTCAATAAGACAGGAAATTGAGCAGATTGAGATTGATATTTCAACGCAATATACTAAACTTAATGCTACAACTAAGCCAGAAGAAATTTCATCAATTATGGATGCAATAGCTTCAAAGGAACTTCAGTTAAAATACAAGAAAGAAGCTCTTGACAAAGCTCTTTCCACAACTTCTGAATCATATAAAGGCCAGTACTACTCTGTAAAGTCTATTTATGATAATTCAAATTCAACTCTGACTTCAATTAAGAATGAACTAGAAAGTGCAAAGAAGGATATAAAGGAAGTTCTTAACGGAGAAAAAGATAAGATTAATTCCGTAATCAAGGATAAGCAGTATGACCTCGATGAATGTAAGAAGATCTATGAGGAGAAAAAGACTAAATACGGTTCTTCAAGGGAAGAAGCTGAAACTAAGGTTCAGACTGCAGAAAGAGAACTTGAAAAGCTGATAGCAAAATATAATGTTGATTCCGGTTCATCACAGATTGAAATTGATGATAAGAAAAAGGAAATTGAAACACAGAAAAAGCTTGTTGAAAAGCTTAAGAAAGAGGCAACTTCCGCAAAAGTAACTGCTCAGATGGGCGGAACAATAAAGAGCATTTCAGTTTCTGCTGGTCAATCTGTTGAAGCACAGAAAGAAATGGCTGTAATAGAAATTAACGAGCAGGGTTATACCTTTGATTATACTGTAACAAAACAGCAGGCTAATAAAATCAAGGTTGGCGATGAAGCTACTGTAGAATATATGTGGGAAGGTGAAGCAACTGCTATGGTATCAGCAATAAAGCCTGATCCGACTAACCCGGGCAAGAGTAGCATTGTTTCATTCAGTGTTACAGGAGATGTTTCCGCAAATCAGAGTGTAAATGTATCAATTGGCGGTAATAGTCAGGATTATGATTGTGTTATACCGAAGAGTGCTGTAAGAACAGACAGCAGCGGAAGCTTTGTATATGTTGTCAATTCCAAGAACAGCCCTCTTGGCAATAGGTATTATGCTGAAAAGGTTACTGTTCAGGTAATTGCATCAGATGATATTCAGGCAGCAGTTTCCGGACTATATGGAAATGAGTATATTCTCACAACTTCAAATAAACCGATAGAGAACGGAACACAGGTCCGCCTGTCAACAGAATCCTGAGGTTGATACCTTATGAAGAAAAAACACATACTGATTATTTCTGCAAATTGTGTCTGCCTGATAATATTTGCAGTTCTATCAATAATTTCAGCGTCAATAGCAAACTCATTTGATTCTCAGCATGTAGTGGAAAAATGGTCTACCGAGAGTTACAGTAAGTTTTCATACATATCATGTTTCTTTTCAGCTGATAAAAAAATAGATAAGTATAAAATCTATTCTGCAAGGTCACAAATTGAAACACAGCTTATGACTGAGGCGCTTATTTATGTTACAGATAATACTGATGCTGTTTCATGGACTGATGCATACAGCACTGAGGGTGAAATGAGCGTTGATAAAGATGGAAAAAGTGCAGATGTAAATGTCAGCGCTGTAGCAGGCAATTATTTTCTTTTCCATCAGCTTGATATGATTTCAGGTGGCTATTTTTACGACGATGATCTGATGAAGGACAGGGTAATAATAGACGATTATCTTGCATGGCAGCTTTTCGGCTCTAATGATATTATTGGAATGACCATGAACATTGAGGGACATCCGTTTATAATTGCAGGTATATACAAAAGGCCTGACAGTAAATATATAAATTATACATACGGAGAAAAGTCCCATATTTACATGTATTTTGATACATACTGCAATATGAGAACGGACGCATCGATAACTGCGTATGAAATTTGTATGCCAAATCCTATCAAGAGCTTTGCAAAGGATCTTACAGTAAAGTCTTTGTCATTAAGCGATAAGGATAAAGACTATACAGTAATTGAAAGCTCTAAAAGGTTTTCGGCAGAAGTAATGAATAATTTTGTAAAAAACTTTAATAAAAAGTTTATTGTTGACAGCAACGTTTATTATCCTTTCTGGGAAAACTCACAAAGGGCTGCTGAAGTGGATGTTGCAAATCTGTTTAAATACAGAATTATCTTTCTGATTCCGACAGTATTGACGGTGGTAATTTATCTGATCATCGGAGCTGTATGGTGCAGAAAGAATACTAAGAAAATACTGAATAAATGTAAGAATATATTTATCAGCATAATAAAAGGAGGTAAACGTCTCTTTAGCAAAAAGAACAATAGCAGAATTAAAGCAAACAATGTCGTGTGACAAAATTAAAATGAGGTGTTATTAAATGAAGTTTTCAAGGTATTTAAAGAGCAGCTTGTGCCTGATTATGGCTGTGCTCATGATTATCCCGCTTGCAGCCTGTGGGGAAAAGGCCGTGTCAGCTGATACAATTAAAAATTTGTATAAGTATAGCGAGTTTAACGTTAGTGCAGATATAACAGCTATTGATCGTGTTCTTTGTAAAGGTGATACTCTGTATGTTTTCGGGGCAAAGGATATACCTATGCCAGATGGCTCAAGTGAAGAAGAAATAAACATGTATGGTGGTACGGCAGGACAGGAATATTACCTCAATATCTGTAATATTGACGGAACTGTTCAGAACACAATAAAGCTCTACGAGCAGAATTATACATCAAAAGCAGGTACTTATTTAAGTAGTGTTGATTTTGATACAGAGGGCAACTTAGTTTTGTTTATGACAGAATCATCATATACAAAGGAGGATTATTCAGATTATAAGGAACAGTCAATTTTGAAGAAACTTGATAAAGACGGAAAGGAAATATCCAGTACAAAATTTGAAAATGAAAATGGCTACATGAACAACATAAAGTTTGCTAAAGATGGAAACATCTATGGTAGTGACGGTCAGACCGTTTATGTATTTGACAAGGATATGAAATTGCTGTTCCAGCTTACTAACGGAGAAAATTCTTACATAGACAATATAGTTACTGATAAAACCGGAAAAGTATATGTTCTTATGAATGACTTCACTAACAATAAATACAGTTCTGTTTTAAAGACTATTGACGTCGGAACAAAAGCATTTGGTGAGAGCATCAGTTTTGACATTATGTCAAACGGTATTTTTCCTGGAAATAACGAAAATGATTTTTATTTCACTTTAAATGGAAGAATGTATTCCTACGATATTGCAACCCAGACAAAAACTGAGGTTATTAACTGGACAGCATCAGGTATAAATGATGAAACGCTTTCAAATTATTGTTTTCTCGACAATGGTGATATTTTAGCATATTCTTATGATTACTCTATGCAAGGTGAAGGTAAATCAAAGATAGTAAGAATGTCAAAACTTGACCCGGCAGATGTTAAGGAAAAGAGTGTAATAAACCTCTACTGTTGTTATCTTGATTACAATCTTAAAAATTCTATAATTGAATTCAACAAGACAAGTGAAGATAGTGTAATTGTAGTTACAGATTACAGCGAATATAACGATTATACCAGTGAAGAAGGTTATCTTAACGGATTTACCAAGCTTAACAACGATATTACAGCAGGAAATGTTCCTGATCTTCTTCTTATAGATATGGGTATGCCTGTAAGCAGCTATACTTCAAAAGGTATGCTTACTGATCTTTCAGAAAAGTTTGCAAATGATTCTGAAATAAATATGGATGATTTTGTTCCTAATGCAATTGAAGCTCTTAAGACAGATGGCAAGCTTTATTCTATTTCAAAGACATTTTCAATAAATGCTCTGATTGGTAAAACAGAATTTATCGGCAGTGAATACGGATGGACATTTGATGAGATGAATGCAGCTCTTGCAAAGCTTCCTGAAGGTGCAACAATGTTTAATTATGATATGACTAAGGAAAACTTCCTTACCCAAGCTATAATTCTTACAAGTGATGAATATATTGACTGGGAAAAAGGTGAGTGTACATTTAATTCAGATAGCTTTATCAAACTACTTGAGTATGCAAATCAGTTTCAAGACAAAGTAGACTATGAGTCTTCTAAATATGATGATAGTTACTGGCAAGATCAGCAAACAGCATTTTTAGATAATAAGGCACTTTTAAGCTCTGGATATATCTACGGATATGATCAGGTCAGACAGTCTGAAGCTGAGTTTGGAGGACCTGTATCATTTGTCGGATTCCCATGTGAAGGCAAGAAGAAGCCTGTATTTTCATTTAGTTTTCAGTTAGCAATAATGTCAAAGGGTAAGAATACAGATGGTGCCTATAACTTCCTGAAGTATTACCTTAATCATGAAGAAGATGATGAAGGTATGTATGATAGATATAATTTTTCAATTAAAACTTCAGAAAATCAAAAGCTGGCTGAAAAGGCTCTTAATCCTGACAAGGGCAATGAGGGTGATGGAAAGAATATAGTTTACTCTGCATCCAGCAGTTATTATGTTGGTAATCAGGAAATAAAACTCAGAGATGTAACACAGGCTGATATAGATTGTATCAATAATCTCATTGCATCAGCTGACAGTTCTATGAGTTATTCTGAAGAAGTCTTGAAAATAGTAAATGAAGAATCTGGGGCATACTTTGCAGGTCAAAAGACTTCAAAGGAAGTTGCAGAACTTATTCAGAACAGAGTAAGCATTTTCCTTAGCGAATCCAGATAATACAAAGGGCAGATCCGATATAATATTCGGGTCTGCCCTTTTATTGACATTATTATTATATTGTGTTATAGTACAGAAAAAGAATTAGAGAGGGATACTATGTTGCTGATAATTTCTGCAATTTTTATAGCGATTTTTGTATTTCTTGAGGTAAACAGAAGAAAACTTCCCGAAAAGAATTATATCGAATATCAAAACATGTCAGAATACAATGCTATTATTCTTGATGTGCATAGAGAGAAAAGAAAAAAGGTTGCTATTGTACAGTTTAGGGACGAAGAACATAAAAAAACAACAGTATATAAATATACTGGCACATTTACAAAAAGGTATAAGAGAGGAGATAAAATAGTATTGCTGTTTGATGAGCACGCAGATAAAGGCGTAATAAAAGATGACAATAGCTTTACATTTAAAGGGAATCTTTTTCTTGTCAGTGAAATTGCTTTAGCAATTGCCGCATTATTTTTTGCTATACTGAATTTCATATAATGTACATAAAAAACAGGAATATGAGTGTATCACATACGCTAGTATTCCTGTTTTCTAATTAGTAGAATATTGCTTTTATTTCAATTAGTTTTACTTTATTATTATATTATACATAAAAATATCAATAAAATAAACAAAAAGTAGAAAATTACTTATGTAAATGTATTTTAATTGACAGATATAATTAAGCTATGTTATAATTTATACGTTTAAATTAGTATTATTTTATAAATTTGTTAAAATTATTTAAATTTATTTATTACAGTTACATTTCTGTTAAAATTAGTTAGGAGGATTATGATGCATGGAGAAATAAACTATGGTAGTTATCAGTCATTCCGCAATACCGTAACAGGTATGATTGATAGTCTCTCTCAGTTGCAGGAGTACAGTGACTTTCTGTCATTGAACAACACATCAAAGTCAATAAAGGATACAATTGAGAAAGTAGCCGACGAGCATTTTGAAGTAGCTATTGTTGGCGAATTCAAGAGGGGAAAGAGTACCCTTATCAATGCACTTCTTGGCAAAGAAATTCTTCCGGCAGACGTATTGCCTGCTACAGCCACTCTTAACAGAGTTACATACAGCCAGACTCCATATGTAATAGTAGAATATAAGAACGGTTCATGTGAACGTGTCGCTATTGACCAGCTTGAAAATTACGTGACCAAGCTTTCTTATGAATCAGAAATGAAGGCAGAAACTGTAAAGCAGGCAACTGTTTATTATGATACTGATTTTTGTAAAAATAACGTTGATATAATTGATACCCCAGGTCTTAACGATGATGAGCAGATGACAAATGTTACATTATCGATAATACCTGAAATTGACGCTGCAGTTTTTGTTATCAGTGCAAACTCTCCTTTCTCACAGTTTGAAAAGGAATTCCTTGAAAAGAAAATGCTTACCAGTGACATGGGAAGAATTATCTTTGCAGTAAACTGTTTCGGTACTTTTTCCAAAGAGGATGAGGACAGAATTGTTGCTACTGTAGGCAAGAGAATTGAAAATTATGTTATGCAGAAAGCTAAGCTTGTAATGGGCGAGGATTCAAAGGAATTTGCTGTTTACAAGAGAAAGATAGGAACACCTAAGGTTATAGGTATTTATGCAAAGAAGGCTCTCATGGCAAAGCAGAGCGGTGATATAGCTATGCTTGAAGAAAGTAACTTCCCTAAGTTTGAAAGTGTACTTGAAACTATGCTTACTCAGGAGAGAGGTTCAATTACTCTACAGATTCTTGCTAATAAGATAATCAGCGCAGGTTCTGAAATTATCAACTCAATTATTCTCCGTGAAAATGCCCTTATAATGCAGAAGGATGTATTTATGGAAAAGTACGAATCTGCAATTGAAGAAATTGAAGATATCAGAACCAAGAAGCGTGAAGAATTTGTTAAGATAAATAATGCTGCGAATAATGTATTCAAGGGACTCCAGCCTATTCTTGATAAATATTGGGTTGAAATCGAAGAAACTGCTATGCAGGTTATAGATGATTTCCAGATGGGTGCAGAGGATCTTAAGAAGGATAAGCTTAAAATTGTTTATGCTAAGCTTACTGAAAAGATTAAGGAGCATATCGAGAACAAGGCTCAGATTATCTGTGAGCAGATTCAGAATGAAATCAACATTGCCCTCAGCGATGAAGCTGAGCGTCTCCAGTCATTTGAAGAAGAATTCTTTGCATCCGTCAGCAGAATTCAGGAAATGTTCTATGTTCCTGAAAAGAAGAACAGAAACGGCGGAGTTGTTGACCAGATTATCGGTGTTGCGATCGGTACATACGGAACAGGCGCATTCTTTATCGGATTCAGAGAAGCCGGAATCAAGGGCGCACTTCTCGGCGGAGCTGCAGGTCTTGCAGGATTCTATGCAACATTCTATGCAGCAGTATATCTTGTCGGCTTCCTTGGCATTGCTGCCGGAGGTCCTGTTACACTTTGCCTTATGGCGATTGCTGGTATAGCCGGAACATTTGCAGGTAAGATTTCCGTTGACAAGATTCTTGTTCAGGAAAGAATTGATAAGTATAAGGCTAATTTCAAGACTGCTGTAAAAAAGCAGTTCCATGAAATGAAGATCAACAGTGACTTCTCCGAAACAGTACGTCAGCAAGTATTTGCATCATTTGAAGGTCTAAAATCCAAGATCGAAGATGAAACAGAAATCATTCTCCGTGATACACAGGAAACTCTTGATAAACTCAATCAAATGAAAAATGAACAGAACACTCTGTCTGAAAATGAAAAGGAACAGCTCCATAGCATTGCTGAATACACCGGAGGTCTGCTTGCAGAGACATATAATCTGCATAAAGCTCTTACTGATGCTTTGGAGTACTAATCGATAAAAAACAATTAACAGGGAGGCCTCAGATATGAGTGAATCAATTGACGTTGGTGCATTACTGGACAATAATCCATTGTTAGATATTAACACCAGCTTTACATATTATCTTAAAGCAAGAACACGTGATTTTAAAAGTCATATGGTAGGCGGAGCATTGGATTATGCGTTTGATGCTGATTATTCCATGAGACAGAAAATACATTCACTTCCGGGCTGGAACAAGCTTTATAAAGCCCTCGTAACAACTGATATTCCTGCAAAAATCAAGAAGCTTTTCCATACAACAAGTGTTGCAGGATCACTGAAATTCCCGGAAATATATGAAGCAACAAAAAAATGTGCAGAACGTCTGGAGATGAGCGTTCCGACTGTTTATGTAAAGAATGAAAGTGATGGTAGTCAGATTTATTCTATTTCAATAGAGGGCTATGATCCGTGCATTGTAATAACATCTGATCTTGAAACTATATGTTCACCGGATGAACTTCAGCTTCTAATAGGATGCGAATGCGGACGTATTCAGAACAATCACTGCATATATAATATGGCTGCGCCTTACCTTGGACTTAAAAAGGAAGAGGGCTTTATCCCACCAGATGAAAGCCAGTCTGAGAATATAAGCAGGCAGATGGAATATACACTTGCTGAGTGGGTAAGACTTGCTGATGTTACAAGTGACCGTGCAGGAATAATCTGCTGTGACGAACCAGAGAAATTTCCTGAACTGTTTGCAAGTCTGAAAACAAAAGGAGTCAAGGATTATTATGGCAGAAAGGGAAGCATAATTAATCTTGAAAAACTGGTTAAAAACTATGAAACAATACATATTACCCCTGCAAGAAATATAACAATTGATCCTACCTCAACTTTAAGTATGAGAAGATTTTATGCTGGACTTGAATTCCTCAATTGTGAAATACTATACAACTGGCGTTCTGACCTCAATAAGACAGAGATTCATACCGTAAACAAGCAGGCTCTTGAAGTCAGGTGCGAAATCATAATCGGCGCTGAAAAGGAGGATTCCTGAGATGAGTGAAAACAAACCGGTTATCAGTTTTGAAACAGCTGAAAATGATATAGAGCGTGTTCAGAACGAACTTAAACGTCTTATTAACGATAAAGAACTTTGCAATATTCTTGGTCAGGAGTTTTCTTCAAGGCTTGTAGAGTGGAATACAGCTATAACAAAGAGAAGAACAGAGCCTTTCTCACTTGTTGTTCTAGGTGATTTTAAAAGAGGAAAGAGTACTGTAATTAACGCAATTCTCGGCAAGGCAATTGCTCCTGTCAATGTTGCTCCTGAAACTCTTACAATCAATTCAATTTCCTATGGTGAGTATCCGAGTGCGGAAGCGGTTCTTAACAACGGACAGAGAATTGCCCTTGCACCTGAGGATCTTGCAAGAGAAAAACTTGAAAAGCTAATTAATGCTTTTCCGGATAAGATTGATTACATTGATATCAAAGATAATGCAAAGATTCTTAAAGAAATTAGAATAGTTGATACTCCCGGTCTTAGTGACCTTGATGATCTTGACAAGCAAGTTCAGAATTACCTTGTCAATGCTGACGCAGTTATTTATGTAGCAAGTGCATTATCACCATTTTCAGAAACAGAGCAGATGTTCCTTGCAACACATATCAAGCAGCAGAGCTTCAGCAAGCTTTATGTTCTTGTAAATATGATTGATGCAATGGAAACAAAGGATGATATCAAAAAAATTATCAGACGAATCAATGAACGCTGTGAGGCAATCATTCCAAACTGCTATGTGTATGGTATCAGCGGTATAGATGAATACAGACGTAAAATAGGCCTTAACAGACCTGACATCAAGGGATTCCAGGATTTCTATGAAAATGAGTTCCTGAAATTTGAGGTATCTTTAAAGCGTGAAATTATTTTGCAGAAGGATGTTATAAGAACACAGAGAGTTCTTACAATGCTTAACCTGATGCTGAGAGATACAGCAACAAGAATTCATATGATTTCTGAAATGCTCGAGCTTGACAACAAAAAGCTTGATGCAATGGCAGACGACCTTGACCATGAGTGCAGTGAGCTTGCATCTGCACTTGAAGCTAATAAGCCTAAGGTCATTCTTAGCATAACTGAAATGCAGCAGGAAGCAGAGGGCTGGATGTATGAATTTTTTTCAAAACTAAGAGAAGACATCCTTGCATGCAGAAATACTGCAAGCACTGAAGATATTGAAAAGCATTTCTATTCATTCCTCATGGATAAGGTAGGGGAAGCTTACAGAAAATGCATTGAAGTACATCAGAAGAAGCTTGCAAAGGTTCTTGAAAAGACAAGTAAGCATATTTCAAACAAACTTGGTCTTGCAAATCTTTCAGCAGATACTCAGACTGCTTTCGGAAATGTTGCACTTAACGATTTCAATTCCCTTGTAGCACAGTCTGTAATGCGTGTTGCATGTTCACCTGACGGTCAGACTTTCCCAGTGACTACAATTTCATCATTCAAGAATATTCTTAGGAAAAGAAGGCAGACAGGAATAATCGATTCTGCACTTGAGAATTATGATGATATCAGAAACAACACTGTAATGGACCTCAAGAAGGTTTATAGTGCCCTTGAAGAAGATGCAATGAAACAGCTTGATGCAATATATAACAGTCAGGTTAACCTTGGCAGAGAAACAATAAGTCAGGCTATTGAAGTTAATTCTCAGGTAGCAAATGAGAATACAAGAAAGTATCTTGCAAATGCGTCAAGAGTAGTATATTCAGCTTATCAGGTTATGAAGAAGTATAACTGATAACCGCCAGAAATTTTTGGAGGTAATAAGATTAAAAGATAAATCTTACAATCTATGAGTTTTGTGTTTTTCGACTGACGTTAGAAATTTTGCTTCACAAAAACACACAAAACTCAGAAAGGTATGATCATAATGAAAAAGATTGCTCAGTTTTACAAGGTAAGCATGGAGCAGTTTGGTGAGGATTGGATAGATACTTTTCCAGATGACGATGAATGCTGTGTCGAGGATATATATAATCATATAAAGCTCCCAAAGAGAGCAACATCAGGTTCAGCAGGATATGATTTTTATTCCCCTGTTGAAATTGTTCTGAATCCTGCGGAAACGCTTCTTATACCAACAGGAATATGTGTTAAAATTGAAGAGGGCTGGGTATTGAAATGCTACCCGAGAAGTGGTCTTGGATTTAAGTACAGGCTTCAGCTTGATAATACAGTCGGAATAATTGATAGCGATTATTACTATTCGGATAATGGAGGCCATATTCTTGTTAAAATCACTAACGATACCCAAGAGGAAAAAGTGATTGAAATAGAAGAGGGTACAGGCTTTATTCAGGGTATTTTCGTTGAGTATGGCATTACCTATGATGATGACGCAGACGGAACCCGCAACGGCGGATTTGGAAGCACAACATAATAAAACATAAACAGCTGTCGGAATAACTCTGACAGCTGTTTATTTGTTTATTTACAAAATTATGTTTTTAATCAGGTTTTTTGCATCAGTCTCTAATCCTACTTCTTTCATTCGTACCGATTGCGCCAGATAAGTATCATATGCATTGTTGGCAAGTGCCTGAAGACGTTTGTGATATTCCTCCAGTGTCATGTCACTTGTAACCTCCGGGTGAACATATGTAAGTTTTACAGTTTGCCCATTGGATAGTGTTACGCTTGTTTCATCTGTAATCATAGTAACCCCCTCCTTTGATATAAACCTATGTAATTGGTGGTATGTCTGTTGCAAGTCCATGTAAAAATAATAACAATATTCATTTACACTAATGAAAATAGTGTGAATTGTTGTTTAATGGTTGTAAATTATTCTAAAATATGTTAGTATAGCTGTACAATCAGAAAGTTTGGAGCTGATTTAATGTCTTATTGTATCTACCTCCGTAAATCCAGAGCAGATATTGAAGCAGAAGCCAAAGGTGACGGCGAAACGCTGGCACGTCATCAGACTGCACTGCTTGATATTGCACGCAGACAAAATCTTGCTGTAGGTGCAGTATATAAGGAGCTTGTCAGCGGTGAAACAATAAGTGCCCGCCCAGAAATGCAGAAGCTTATTCAGGAAGTAAGTGCAGGCGTCTGGGAGGGTGTGCTTTGCATGGAAATAGAAAGACTTGCCCGTGGTGATACTATTGATCAGGGACTTGTCGCACAGGCATTCAAGTACAGCAATACAAAAATAATAACACCACTGAAAACATACGATCCTAACAATGAATTTGATGAAGAATATTTTGAGTTCAACTTGTTCATGTCACGTAGGGAATATAAAACAATCAAAAGACGTATGCAGGCAGGCCGTCTTGCCTCAATAAAAGAGGGGAATTACATAGGTTCATTGCCTCCGTTCGGATATAAAAAGGTACACGACTATGCAAATAAATGCTTCACTCTTGAGATTATTCCTAGGGAGGCTGAGGCTGTCAGGCTTATATTTGATTTATATCTAAACAAGGGTATGGGTTACAGCAGAATTGCTTCATATGTCACGCAGTTAGGCTATTCTCCTAAAAAAGGAGGAGTATTTACTGCAAATTCAATCAGGGATATTCTTGCAAACCCATTGTATTGTGGGATTTTGCGCTGGAACAGCCGTAAAATAAGAAAGACAATTTCTGACGGTAAAATTATTGTTTCACGTCCAAGATCAGAAGGCATCTTATTTCCCGGCAGACATCCTTCTATTATTTCAAGAGAAATGTTTGATTCCGCGCGTCAGTTATCAGCTTCAAAGTCGCATGTTCCGTTACCTTCACACAGCAAAATAAAAAATCATTATGCGGGGCTTTTGTATTGTGCGGAGTGTGGTCACGCAATGATACGCAGACCATGCAAAAGTAATGATTCTATCGCACAGATTATGTGTCCGCATAAGGGTTGCAAAACAAAATCATCCTATATTTCTGTCGTTGATGAGGCAGTAATACTTTTTCTGCAGACTTATCTGCATGATTTGCAGATTAAAACAGACGCAGAAAACCCACAAAATAAGCATTCAAAAGATGTTATAAAAAATGCTGCAGCAGAGTTGTTAAAGCTGAAAAGGCAGAAGGAACGCTTATATACACTTCTTGAGCAGGATGTCTATACCAAGGATGTTTTTGTGGAACGCATGTCAGCTGTACAAAAGAAAATGCAGGCTGTTTCAGAAATTATTAACGAATATTCGGACGCTGTTGAATGTACAAAAGACGAAAAGGTAGTAATGCTGAAAAATGTAATTGCAAACTTTGATAAGATTGATAACGCAAGGGACAGGAATATACTTCTTAAAACAATAATCAACCGCATTGATTACCATAAAACACAGGGTGGCAGATATAATCCGTCAGATCTTGAGCTATGTCTTACGCTAAAAATATAGTTGTGTATAACATCTGTGTGCATATGAATCAGTCCGTATATGTTATATATCATATAAAAAAATAATACCCCTTAAAAATCATTTGCGACTTTTAAGGGGTATTATTAATTAAATAACTTTTTCTAATACTTTGTCTGCATTTTCAGGAGTGTTTTCGTTTTGAACAGACTTCTCTGGTAAAAAATATTTTATCTTGAAAAGAACAGCAACAAGTGTTGTAATTATGAAAACTGTTACCGGACTAAAGAACGATATAAATCCTACTGTCTGCGGAATGAAAGACGAAATAATCAGAATCGGAATCATATGTACAATGTATATGAACAATGAACATTTTGATCCGAGTTTTTCAAGAAGTGTGTCCTTTCCAAAGTCTCTGTATTTAAGGAGAAGAAGTACTATTACATAAACAAGAATTTCTGCACTGAAGAAAGGCACTCCTACACCTCGTCTGTATGTATTGAGTTCTATAATAGTTGTTACACAAAGCACTGCAGTAATTGCCCACAGAATAGGAGTTTTAATCTTCATAAGCTTATCTTCATAACGTTTGATAAGGCAGCCCATCATTACATAAGGCAATGTTACAAACAAAGCATTACGATATACATAGTATTCTGCATGGCCGAACCACGAAAGTGCTATGTAAACGCCCAGCAGTACTGGTGATATAAACATCACATACTTGTGAAGCTTTGTTTTACAGAGAATCATTAGTATTACCAAAGCATAAAGCAGTGAACCGAGATACCACAGATGACCAGCAAACGGTGACATATTATAAAGCAGAAAATCTTTTATTTTCTGTGCTGTAAAGTTACCACTGAATGCTATAATGTTGCCACATTTTATATACAACATTATAGCAGAAAGTGCTCCAAATAAAATGTTTGCACCTATTGTAAGCAACAAAAGCTTTTTTGCCTGCTTTTTAAGTCTTGCAAAGAATTCATTGTTATCATTCCTGTACAGGAAGTATCCACAAACTACAAGGAAGAAAGGAACAGCTGTCTTTCCAAATGCTATAGCTATACCTCCTGCTGTTGAAATAAACGGAATATGAATGCACACTACAAAGAATGCCATTATAAAACGCATACAATCAATAGAATGTATCTTTTTGCTGTCATTGTTTACTGCTGTCTTTTTCTTTGATATAAGTGCGATTATATACTTATCAACCCTGCTTACAATTGTTGCAAGAGCAATTGAAAGAAGAACTGTCAGTACCACATACATTGCAGGTCCTGTAATATTTGCTATTTTATTATTGCCAAGGTTTTCGAGGAAGAGATTATGAATCAGATAAAGTTCAAGTGAAATTGTTCCGAGGAATTTCAGTATTGGATTAGTAAACTTTAACTTCATCATTATAAGAAGTAATGTTATAACTGCAAACAATACCATTGGTAACTGGAATCCAAGGCAGATGAATTTTTCCTTATACCCCATATGTCCAGGCCACTCAGCCCAGTAGGAATATTTATTAAGTGCATATCTTGTAAAGCAGCCCAATACTGCTGTTATGACAATTGAAAGAGGGAGAATTAACTTATATGCTTTTTTTGCAAAGTTAGTAAGCACATTTTCATTCTTTGCAATAAGTATACCAGCAAAGAATACAAGTGTAGTGTTATACCACCATTCACCCATAAACCAGTATCTGCACGAGAAATCTGCTCCATGACCAAGAAGGAGACTTCCAACCGTCAGGCAGGCTGTAAGTATACCCATGATGGCTACTGCAAGATTTTCTTTCTTTATAAATCTGAATACAAAGAAGAAAATAACATATAGAATTGCAATTTCTACAATATACCACATATGAGAATTTATAAGTCCCCAACCTGTCAGAACAGCAATTGTATCACCTATTCCAAACTTTGTTCCGGAAATAAAATTAAACGTAACAAAAATCAGAATGCATACATAGAACGGAACAAGTATTGCAGGAAGACGCTTTTTGAAGAATCCCTTGAGGTAGCCTTCCTTTGTTTTGAGGCTCTTGAAAAGCCCGTATCCAGAAAAGAAGAAGAATACGCCTACGAACATAACTCCGATGTCAGTGAAGAGTCCAAGTGCACCAATGTCACCATTTTGTGAAAACCTTTGTGCAAGGTGGTGCAATATTATTGCTACAGCGCAAAAGCCCTGAATACACTTTGACTTGTCAAGTGACAATGGTTCGTCCTGCCACTCACCCTTCTTTGCTAATGATGAACCAATAAAAAGAACAATAACAAGTATAATTACAATTATCCACATTGGGAAATCAAAGGATGTAATTTTTTCATACACTGACATTTCAGTGCTCTCTTCTGAAGCTGCAGCTGTAGAAAGCTCACCAAAAGTTACGCTGGACATTATAGAGCTCATATATGCAGACAGCCCCTGCCTGGATGTATCAGGTTTCTGAGGATCAATAGCTTCAGCAGAAAAGTTTTTAACTACACCATTAATTATAGTAATATAGCAATCATTCTGTACCAACATACCATCTCTTGTTTCATCATATACAAAATGCTCATATTCCGTACCGTTGATTTCAACAATCTCAAATTCAGGCTCGCTGACAGAATCAGGGTTTTGTGCATTTGACTTGATTGATTTTATTACTTCATTTTTCATTATTTCTTTTGAATTGTCATCAGCACCTGTAAGATTTGGTACTGCCTGATCATTTTCAAAAGTTAAAATATAAAAACCATAAATATCATCATCTATATTTGAATAAAAATCAATCTGATTATTATCAATAATATTTTTAACTATATCATTTTTGTTGGCAAATCCGAATTTCTGGATAACAGGAGACTCCTCAGGCATTTCACGCCACACAGCATTCCAGTCACTTTCAAGGCTGAATGAAATACCATTGCTAAGATTATATGTAGTTTTTTCGCCAGTACTGCTTGCAGGCTGAACTTCTCCTGCGTCTGCTGCACTTGCCATACCTTCAGGCTTGACTGATTTCATTACATCAGCAATATATGCATTAACTTTTTGCGCATATTCATCCTGTTTATCCTTCTGCCTTGCAATAGCGCAAATTTCTATGGCTTTACCGTCAGCTGTTACTGTAAAATAGTGATTTCCTGTAATAGTAAATCCATTTTTACTTGCAGCATATTGTGCATTCAGGTAAGACACACCATTAATTTCTTCAACAGCATATGTAACATCATTGCTTAAATTGACCTGGTACAAGCTCTGAAAAAAATTCTCAAAGTCAGTTTTCAGTACATCATCATTAACAGTTTTAGCTGTTGTATCAAACATAGCAACATGAATATTGTATCCTGTATCACCAGAAGCCGCGGAAGGGTCGTATGCATCAAGGATAAACCCATATTCATTCAGATAAGCCGAAAGCAGTTCATCTTTTGAACTAAAACCAAAGTTTTTGATTGCCTCATCATTTTTATCGATTTCAGTCCACAAAACAGAAAAATCACCCGGAATCTCAAGTGAAAGTCCGCATTCATCAAGGCTATAATTTTTTGTTTCATCGGCGGCTGAAACTGTTACAGTACTGAACGTCAGTATCAGTAACACTGATAAAACGGTACATAATGCTCTTCTAAGTCTCATAAAATTAATCCTCCTGATTACAGAAAACCTATTAAACTATTTTAATTTTCCGAATCCAAATTTGTGACAACTTTCCTGATTTATCATAGCACTATGTACTAACCAAGTCAATATTTATAATAAGATTTTGTTATTATTTACATATTGTAAATATTTTTATCATACAATTATCGACTTTTACTTGTAAAAAACAACGTATTCTTACATAAAGTATCTTAAGTGTTTAAAAAAAGTCCCCTGAACAAATATTCAAGGGACTTTTTATATAGTGTTTTATACTGTTATATATTTCTGCCCATTTCTTTAGCTTCTGACAATGCAGTATTTCCTGAAATATCTCCTTTTTCCTCTACTCCGCATACAGTTACTATACCGCCGTTTTCAAGTGAAAAATAGTTCAGGCATGAATTGTACATTTCCTTAACAGAATTAAAAACAGCCATTTCATTATCTGCACAAACTGCAAGCAATCCAAGCTTTTTAACTTTAAATGTATTTCTTGTTAAATTATGTAATCTGTCAATCATAGCTTTAAGTTGTGAGCTTGCCCCATAGAAATATATTGGTGTCGCAAATACAATTACATCAGCTTTTGCCATAATATTATAGCACTCAATCATGTCATCATTCAAAACACATTTATTATCCGAATTGCGACGACATGCATTGCATCCTAAACATCCACCTATATGCTTACCAATAACAGAGTAAACTTCAACATGATTTCCTGCTGATACTGCTCCATCAACAAATGCATTTGCAAGCATTTCAGTATTTCCGTTTTTTCTTGGACTTCCTGTGATTACTAATACATTTTTCATACTAATCTCCATTCCCTTTTGCTTTTTATTCCGTTTCTGCAAATTAAAATTTCGAACAGCAGTTCAAAAAGTTCAACCTTTTTTCTCTCTGTCAACATTTTATATAGTATTGTACTATTGGTATGCATAATACCACATTTTATCATAATATGTCAAGTTATAATACAAAAGATTCCTGAATACAGTATTCAGGAATCTTTTTGCTATAGAAGGTATTTTTATGAATTTGTCTAAAATTATTTTATTACTTCTTCAACACGAACATTTCTAAGGTAAACAGTTGCAACGGAGCCTCTGTTTCCTAAATTGAATTCAAGTCTGCCATTAGAATCATCTTTTTCCGTCATTGTGAATTCATATGAATATGTCTGCCAGTCAGTTGTAATAGTCTGAGTTGTGTCAGGAAGATAACGTATCCATCCAGCTGATGGAGCAGATATGCATACAATAATATCTCTATCCTCATCAGCATAAGCGTCAAAGCTTACCTTATACTTTTTGCCCTTTAGAATTGGAAGTTCAGGCTGAACAAGCTGTACAGAATAGTCAACATCTCCGTCATTCTGTGAAGTGATAACCATCATATTATCCTTGATTTCAGCAGAACCTTCACCGTTCTCGAAAAGAAGGAACTTCCAGTTGATATCATCATTAAGGTCTTCTGATTCAGCAAAATCCCCGTTATAAATGAAGTTGCCATCATCAAGAGCTTTTCTGAACACCTTTTCAGGCTTCTTTACATTTGTATCATATTCTGCTTTCTGATATACTCTTACATAGTCAACTTCAAATTCTGCCTTGTTGAAATCTGTATTTGCATCAGGATCACCAGGCCAGTTTCCGCCGACAGCAAGGTTAAGCTGTACGAAGAAAGGCTGGTTGAAAGGTGCAGGATATGGCTTTTCATCTTCACCGCTTACAGCAGTAAACCAGTCATTTACTGTATGATAAAGGTTGCCATCGATATAAAATCTCATTTCACCTGGTTCCCATTCAACTGAATATTCATGGAATGAATCAGCAAATGTACCTTCGCTCAATACATATGTACCCTGCTGTTCTGCATGAGGTTCACCGTAATGAACTGTACCATAAGCTGTTGATACATTGCTTCCGAGAACTTCCATAATATCAATTTCACCACATTTTGGCCACTGACCATAGAAGCTTTCATCCTTTGGCATCATCCATATTGCAGGCCAAAGTCCTTTTCCTTCAGGAGCCTTAGCACTTACAACAACCTTACCATATGTAAAGTCACCTTTATTCTGTGTTGTTACCTTTCCGGAAGTATAATAGTCCTTACCACTATCCTGTGTAGTTTTAATTGCCTTTAAAACAAGCTTGCCATCTCTTAAAAAAACATTATCTTCTGATGTAGTGTATTCCTGAAGCTCATTATTTGTCCAGCCAGGTTCATGTGGCTCATAATTCCATAAATCTTTGTTCAGACTTGATCCAGTAAATTCATCATTCCAAAGTAGAGTGTAGTCATCAATCTGCGGTACTTCTTCTGCTACAGTTTGTGTTGTTTGTGCTGTTGTGGTGCTTTCAACTTTTTGCTGTGGTTTTGAGCCGCAGCCAGTAACTGTGACCATTATCATCAGTGTTGCAAGAAACAAGCATAACTTCTTAGATTTCATGTCAATTTCCCCCTTAAGATTATAGCAATTTTATGATTTTATCTGCAATTTCAGAATAATGTTCATCGATTATTCCAAAATCCTTACCCTTATAGTTCCATGCCGCACGAGCAATGTCATACTCTTCAAAAACACTGTTCATATCCATAAACCAGTTAAGTGCAGAATCAAGTGAGGTTCTGTCAATAACGCCATATTCTCCGCAATAAAGTGCAACGCCACGTTCTTCGGCTGTTTTTATTGCATCCATAAATGACGTCTCGATAAATTCTCTGTCTGCCATTTTTGTATGAACTCTATTATAGAATTCCCTGTGTTCATCAGGAAGGAATGTTTCTGTTTCCTTGATAAAAGTATCAAGATTATTAGGGTATTCTGTATGAAAATCAGAAGTCATCTTGTCAACCCAGTAAGCTCCCTGATGAGTGAAGATAAGTGGTTCATAGAAATGGAAGGTATATACTATATTTTCATCGTAGGGCTTATCAAGTGTTCTTACCCAAAGTACACTGTTATTTCTGACTCCACCGACAATAATTTTTATTTCGGATGCAAATTTTCTTATTTCAGGGATAGTTCTCTTTACGATATCATTCCATATATCTACAAGACTTTCTTCAACAACCTCGTTAAGAAGTTCAAAACAAAGTCTTTCATGGTACTTACCGTAACGCTTTGCAAGTTCTTCCCACAATGAAATAAACTTATCCTGCAGCGCAGGAGTCTTAAAAAAGTCAATTGGTGCTGCGTCAAATGAAAAACCAGCAGTCTTATGAAGGTCAAGAATCATGTTCAGATTATATTTCTCACACCATTCAAGACAGCGGTCAATATAGTAAAATCCCTCGTCAATATTGTTGCCATCGTCATCCCTTACCAACTGATAATCAATCGGGAGTCTGATGTGGTCGAGTCCCCATTCTGATACTCTTCTGACATCTTCTTCATGAATAAATTCTGCATAATGTTCGCTTTTATGTTCACATTGAGATAGCCAACCTCCAAAATTTATACCTCTTCTGTAGCCTGTAAACTTCTTCAAATAACCGCCTCCTTTATTAAATTTATATTAACATTTCACTTATATATTTTATACTATTCTGATTGCTTTTATAATAAAATAATGATACAATAAGACAGTATAGGAAGGTAAAAGATTGAAGAATTATCTTTCAATCTACAAGTTGTGTGCTTTTCGAACTGTCGTTCAAAATTTTGCTTAGCAAAACCAAGCAAAACATCAATGAGGGGAGGTATGCTTCCTAGGAAGCATGGTCATAAAAATGAATACTGATAGGGAATTAAGCTATAGAGAATATATTATGCGTGAAAGCAATGAATTTCACGCACCTTACAATCCTGAATTTGAATTTTACATTGCCGTTAAAAATGGTGATACCGCAAAAGTATCGGAACTTTGTAAAAATGAATTTACTGAGAAAAGCGGTTTTGGTAAATTATCAGATAATCCACTTCAGAGTATAAAATATCACTTTGTTGTTACTGCCGCTTTAATTGCAAGATACTGCATAGAGGGTGGAATGGAGCATGAGACGGCTTACAGCCTGAGTGACCTATATATACAGAAAGCTGATAAATCAACATGCTTTTCTCAGATTTCAAAGCTTCATCAGGAAATGGCTGGGGATTATACAAGGCGAATGCGAAACCTAAGAAAGAAGTGTATTTATTCAAAGCCAATTGTAAAGTGTGTAGAATATATTTATAATAATCTGCATAAAAGAATTCTGATTACTGAGCTTGCAGAGTATGCTGGCATAAACTCCAGTTATTTATCACGTCTGTTCAAAAAGGAAACAGGGACTACGGTTACAGAATATATTCAGGAAAAGAAGATAGAAACAGCTAAGAATATGCTTAAATATTCTGATTATCTCCCGTCACAAATAGCAAATATCCTTGCATTTCCGAATCAAAGCTATTTCATTGAGATTTTTAAAAAGAAAGTTGGTATAACACCAAAAAGGTATATGGATATTTGCTTTCAGAAAATTGAAATTAATAAAGAAGATGAGAATATATAATACTAATTCTTTATGCAAAAATCCCATATAAAAAACACTGATGACATAATTGTCATCAGTGTTTTCATCTATAGAAGTGTTATCGTTATGACTGTTTCTCAAAGACAGTTGCCTTTTTATTAATAACACTTGTGTTTGTGAGCACTGTACCGTTATGATTTAAGTAAAGAACCGCATTAGGTTCCTTAAATTCTGCAACGGTATTTTCAATGCAGGTTGCCCAACCATCTGAAGTTGAATAACTCTTTAACAATTTTGTTTCTTTTTCAACACAGAATACTGTATATGTATTTTCGCCATCTACACTGAATGCTAAGTTCTGAATCTTAGTTAAATATTCTTCACCTAAAGGAAGATTTAGCGGAGTGCTTTCCCATGTAACACCGCCATCTGTTGTCTTATAGAAATTGAGATCTTCTCCGATAAAGTAGAATTTATCTGCCGATTCCATTCTGAGTGCAGATATTTTTTCAGGAGCAGTAGTGATTTCTGCCCATGTTTCAGCCCCGTCTTTTGTTATTGCAAGACGCTTTGATGAAGCGATAAGTCCAATATTTTCATCTATAAAGCTAAGAAGCTTACACTGGTTAGGTTCCATGCTACCAAAGTTTGCTTTTTTAACAAAAGTCTTTCCTCCGTCAGTACTCTTTGTTACATCTCCGGCGTTACCGCAGGTATAACATACAGTACCTTCTGTTCCTTCAACCATATCAAGACCAAAACGACACATTGAGGTGTTAGCAGCCATAGGCCAACCCTGTGCTTCTGAATTCATATAATAAATTTGTCCGCCGTAACCTACACTCAAAGCACTATCCTTATTATAATAACCTATAATATAGGATGGAAAATCGAATTCTTTTTCAGCAACAAGGCTCCATGAACTAGCTTCTAATTTTTTCACTTCGTTAGCACCTTCATTTCCTGATCTGCTTGTAGCTGCACATCCTGAAACTCCCAATGCCAAACCTAAGCAAATCATAGTTTTAAATAATTTTCTTTTCACTTTTAAGACCATACCTTTCTGAGTTTTATGTGTCTGTAAATTGAGACACAGTATTGCCGGCGAAACAAATCTTGTAGATTGAAAGATTGCAGTTCAATCTTACTTGCATTTCATATGTAAGAAGGGTGTTTCTTATGACATCTATATAATATATCAACATAGCAAGTATGTAAATTGTTATTTATATTTTTTTATATGTCAATTGTACTTTTAATACTCTTTCAATTCTGCTATTGTACTTGCAAAAAGAATAAAAAGCTACGTGAAAAGTCTACATCCATCCGAACTTTTCTCTATATTCTGATGGTGTAAATCCAGTATGTTTCTTGAAAGTTCTAAGAAAATGTACTGTATCTGTAAATCCAACCCTATTCATTACCTCATTTATAGGGAGAAGTGTATCACGGAGAATGGTGGACGCCATAGTTATTCTAAGCTTATTAATATATGCAAGACATGTATCCCCAATGCTGTCCTGGAACATTCTTGAAAGAGTTGTTCGGCTGATATAAAATTTTGAAGTGATATCTGCAACAGTTATTTTCTTATCATAATTATGATAGATATATAAAAGAATCGGGTGAAGTTTTTCTTCAACCTCTCCCATTATTTTTTCATTTGAATAACATCCTGCTGAATACAGATTTTCAAGCAAAAATAGAATCCACATCAAATATGAACGACTGCGACACGACCAATTACCATATTTTTGTTCTTTTATCAGCTCATGATAGGAATCATACAATGCAGAAAATTTCTTGCCAGATAGAGGTCCTAAATTAAATTTTCCGATATAATCCTTTTCTCTCATAAAGAACAATCTCAGCAGTTCCTTGTCCTGAGCTAATGTAATAGGAGAATTGTCAGGAAGAACTCTTGCACTTTCAAAATCAAGTGCGCTGTTTATTACACAAGGATGCAAGAATATTACTCTTATCTTATTATCCTTATCCTCTTTAATTACAATATGTTCATTTTCAGCAACACAAAATATACATGGTGCAATAAATGGAACAGGTTTTCCATTCAATTCAGCAATTCCCGAACCACTTTCAACAAACAAAAGAGAAATGCGCAAATTCATTGCTTCTTTATTATCAAATGAAGAACCGCAATAATCATCCATTTTTAAGAAAAATCTGCAGTCATTACTATATGTTGTAAATCGCTCCATAATAAATATCCTCACTTTTATTTATCATTTTATAAATATACTTTTGCTTACAATTTTTTATTTTCTTTTTATAAAAATAATGGAATATAAATATAATTATACTATATTTTACTCTTTTTTTCATTACAATTAAAATAAAATAAAATAATTATTAATTATGCACAAACAAGTACATGAAATTATAAAAAACCCCGTAAGTTATACCTACGGGGTTTTAGTTGTTAAAGCAAAGCTTAATATGATAGAAATATGAGTGCTAATTCTGTATAATTAGAATTAATTTTATCTTCTGCTCATTCCAATTTACTGCGCTTTTTCAGTACTTTAAGCATCTTATCCTGATTTGGCAAACGTTCATAACGTGGGTATGTCGCAGTATACCAATGCAAAAGCTCTGCCGCCTGATTGCCAGAAATCATAGGAAAAAGATTTTCTGTCAGAGAATGAGCCGCCATCATCATCCAGTAAGCCGATGTGTTATTCTTATTTTTTAACGGTTCCTGAAAAATGTACATAATCACATCAAAAACCTCTGACTGCGATTCCGCGTCTTTAGTTATTGCCAAAACTTCATCATTTAATTTCTGATAAAATTCATCATGACAGGAATAACTGTCTGCCCGTTTACCAAAACTCATCAGACCGTCTGATAACTTGCGCTTTGATTTATTTTTTTCAACTGCACAAATATACTCAGAATAGACTTTTTCAATAGAAGAGTATCCCATACTACTGCTCCTCAAAGTCAGATGATTCACTGACTTCTGCTGCTTTCAAAGATTTGATGAAGCTTCTGACAGCATAGACAGCAAATGTAATTGAACTGATAATAAAAATAACACAAAACAAAGTTACACACCAAACAGGCATTGATTTTTCGCCGCTGTCTGAGCCGAACATCAGCATCCATGCAAGATAAAATATATATCCTGCAACAAGCACCCTAAGTGCCAGTTTGCTGAAAGCTTTATTTCTCATATTTTCATCATATTTCTTTTTTAAGGGCAACTGTAACATGTGAATCTCCTCCGTAATATAAATCTTATGCCTTTCCTGTCTTATGGTTTGATACTACGTCAAAAATAACAGCAAGAAGCAAAACGGCTCCTTTTATTACATATTGCCAGTTGTTATCAAGACCACAGATAGACATTCCCTGATTGATAACACCAAGAAGCAGAGCTCCGATTACGATTCCAGGAACAGTTCCAGAACCTCCGTAAGCGGATGCACCGCCTATAAAGCATGAACCGATAGCATCCATTTCATAGGACATACCCATATCACCGTTTACAGAACCGATTCTTGCTGCAACCAGAAGTCCCGAAAAACCTGCAAGTATACTCATTGAACAATATGCAGCAAAGTAAACTTTCTTTGTGTCAATTCCTGAAAGCTTAGTAGCTTTTTCATTTCCGCCAACAGCATAGAAATAACGTCCGAATGCTGTCTTTGAAGTGATAAACGCATACAAAAGAACTACGAGCATAATCCAAAGAAGCATAACCGGAATGCCCTTATAATTTGAAAGCTTCCATGTATATACTATTACAAGTAAATCAATAACTGCTATTTTACCGAAAGCAACTAGTGGAGAAGAAACAGCATATCCTTTTTTGCTTTTCTTAACACGGCTGACTGCTGTGTACACAATAAGGAATATAGCAACAGCTATTCCTGCAATAAGTGCAGACCATTTAATATTGCCATCATCCAGACCAGGTATGCTTATGTAAGAAGTAAAGATGCGGAGGAAAGTTTTGTCAGCAATATTAACTGTTTTCGAAGAAAGAATAACACGTCCTAGTCCTCGGAACAGAAACATTCCTGCCAATGTGCAGATAAACGGAGGAATATGTATATAACCTATCCAGAAGCCCTGCCAGATACCTACAACCAACGAAATTATAAGGCAAAGAATAATTGTCAGAAAAGGATTCAGTCCCGCAGACATCATCTGCGCTGCTACTGCTCCCACAAGGCAAAGGGTTGAGCCTACAGAAAGGTCAACGTTTCCTCCCGTTAGAATACAAAGAAGCATACCGCATGCCATAACCAGAACGTACGCATTTTGTAGCAGAAGATTTGAGATATTCTGTGCCAGAAGTATTTTACCGTTGGTAAATATCGCAAATAAAACAAATACTACTACCAAGGCAATTGTCATTGTATATTTTTTTAAAAGTTTTTTGGTACTTTCCATCCTTACTCACTCTCCCTTGTTTTTTCATCATTGCCAAAATGCAGAATTGCACCCATAATTTTTTCCTGCGTTGCTTCAGCTCCGCTCATTTCTGTTACCAGGTTTCCCTCGTTCATAACATATATTCTGTCACACATGCCTAAAAGCTCAGGCATTTCAGAGGAAATCATAACTACAGCTTTACCCTGTGAAACCAGATCATTCATAATACAATAAATTTCATACTTAGCACCTACATCAATACCACGGGTAGGTTCGTCAAGAATAAGCACCTCTGGATCAGCAAACATCCATTTTGAAAGAAGAACCTTCTGCTGATTTCCGCCTGAGAGGTTTCCGACATCCTGATGTATCGATGGTGTCTTTGTTCTAAGCTTATCTTTATATTCCTCTGCAACCAGATTTTCTTTGTCAACATCAATTATTCCACGGTGACATACTTTTTCAAGCCTTGACATTGTAGTATTACATACAAGGGTATTAGAAAGGATGAGACCATTGTCTTTTCTGTCCTCAGTAACATAGGCAATTCCTGCTTCAATGGCTTCACGTTCATTTCTGAGTATTGTTTCTTTTCCGAAAAGTTTCAGGCTTCCTGTTATTGAAGTTCCGTAACTCTTGCCAAAAACAGACCTTGCAAGTTCAGTTCTTCCAGCTCCCTGAAGTCCTGAGAAACCGACAATCTCTCCCTTATGTACATTGAATGAAACATTATTTACAACGCGTTTTTCTGTATATACCGGATGATATACAGTCCAGTTTGAAACTTCCATTACAACTTCAGAGCTTATATTATGCTCACGTGCAGGATAACGGTCAGTCAGTTCACGTCCTACCATTCCCCTGATAATACGATCCTCATCAATATTGTGAGCAGAATTGTCAATTGTTTCTATGGTTGAACCATCACGCATAATAGTAATCTTGTCTGCAACATATGCAACCTCTGAAAGCTTATGAGAAATAATAATAGAAGTCATACCCTGCTTTTTAAAGTCTTTTAGCATATCCAGCAGCATTCGTGAATCAGCCTCATTCAATGAAGAAGTAGGTTCATCAAGAATTAGCAGCTTTACATTCTTTGAAAGTGCTTTTGCAATCTCAATCAACTGCTGTTTTCCAGTTCCGATATCCTTTATCAGTGTCATTGGACTTTCTTTTAATCCAACTTTTCTTAGGTGCTTTTCTGCCTGGCTAAAAGTCTCGTCCCAGTCAATACCAAATTTACTTTTTCGTTCATTGCCAAGAAATATATTTTCACCAATAGATAGTTCAGGGATAAGAGCAAGTTCCTGATGAATGATTACTATTCCGAGTTTTTCACTGTCACGGACGTTTTTAAACACACATTCATTATTATTATAAGAAATTGTTCCTTGATATTCACCATGGGGTATGGTTCCGCTAAGAACATTCATCAGCGTTGATTTCCCGGCACCATTCTCACCTACAAGCGCATGAATTTCTCCACGCTCTACATTGAGATTAACATTATTCAATGCTTTAACACCCGGATAAAGTTTTGTAATTTCTTTCATTACCAAAATACTGTCTGACAAGGCTTTTCCCCCCAATCTTATATTTTTATTATCAAACAAAAATATAACAGGCAGAACCGTAGCCCCGCCTGTTCATATGTTTTTAGACTTATGTATGGGCTGTAAATCCGTTATTGGTTTAGCCTACCGGATGTGGATAACCGTCATCACCCATTGTGTAGTAGCCTGTTTGAACAAGTTCCTTATCAATATTTTCCTTAGTTACTACTGTAGGATCAAGAAGGAATGATGGAATCTTACCAGTGTTATTGTCATAAGACTCTGTATCATATGTACAATTAAAGCCCCAGTTTGCTGACTTAGCTAAGTTAGCATCAAGAGTTTTGCCTTCAAGAATTGCAACAGCAACATCAAGTGTTACAACTGCTTCATTAGCTACTGCCTTATAAACTGTCATAGACTGTTTTCCGTCAACAATGTTAGCAAGGTTAGCTTCGTCCCCGTCCTGACCAGTAATAATTACAGAGTTTGAACCTGCGTAGTCTGAATCAATAGCCTGTGTTACGCCGAGTGCTGTAGAATCGTTAGAGCAAAGAGCGATATCAAGCTGTGTTCCGTCAGAATAATTTGAAGCAAGGATATTCTGCATACGGTTCATAGCAGTTGATGTATCCCAAGAAGCTGTTGATACTTGCTCAAATTTTGTCTGACCAGAAACTACATTAAGTATCCCTGCATCAAGGTAAGGTTTAAGAATATCAAATGCACCGTTGAAGAAGAAACCAGCGTTGTTGTCAGCCGGGTCACCTGCTGTAAATTCTATGTTATACTTTTTAGATGGATCTGAAACGTCAAGACCTAATTTATCAATAACATACTGGCCCTGAAGCTTTCCAACTGTATAATTATCAAATGATACATAGTAATCAACTGCTTTAGTGTTCATGATTAGTCGGTCATAGGATATAACAGGTATTCCCTTTTTATCAGCATCATCAAGAACTGTTGAAAGTGATTCGCCGTCGATTGCTGCAATTACAAGAAGGTTTACATTGTCTGCAATCAGATTTTCAATGTCGTTAACCTGCTGAGTGATGTCATTATCCGAATAAACAAGACTTACTTCATATCCCTTACTCTTAAACTGTTTCTCAAGAAATGATCCGTCACGGTTCCAACGTTCAAGTGATTTTGTAGGCATTGCTATACCGACCTTAACAACTTTCCCTGCTCCAGAATTGCTGCCGCCTGATGCACATCCAACCAAAGCAATGGTAAGAAACAATGCAAGGGCGAGTGATAAAAATTTTTTCATGCTTATCCTCCTCATGTTTAGTAAATTAAACAATTATTTTCTTGAAAGACATATCAAGAATTTACTATATGTTACCACCGAATTTAAACAATGTCAATATATTTTTTGCGAATTTTTTAAATTATTTGTGCAATAATTGCTACATTTATATATTTTCTGTATTTTGAAGTATTGTAAATAATAGTTTATTTATATATATTATTCACAATTTACATTTATGTCTTTATTTCTATATTACTAAATTTGTGTCACTTTTATTAATTTGACTTACTATATTTAGGAACTATTTTTCGCAATTAATAACATACGGATATTTATAATAAATGCTGATTCTAAACTCAAACTACTATCTCTAATAGCCCGAATCGCTTTAAACTTTTAATGTATTCTGCAACACATACAATGTTTTGCAGGTCTTTTTCATCTATTCCCCTGAATGCACAAAGTTCATCCCATAACATTGTGCTTCCTTCTACCATGTAAAATCCACTTGAAATATCTATGCCAACAAAAAATCTCTTAATTTTTCCGCCCCATAAATCTATAGGATCTTCATTTTCAGCCAGATAAAAGCGTTCTCCATTACCTGAATTTTCAAGATAAAAGGCTCTAGGTACAGGTGTAACACCGTTCGGTAATTTTTCGGAATTAAATTTATTCATGATAATATTATCTGTTATGGAATTAATAGCATTTTTATCATATATTTCTGTCAACGAATAATTGTTCAATAAATATTTAAGCAATTCCATACCACTTTTTCTGTTTGGATGTAATTTATCTTTATATTTTATCCATATGGATTTCATTGCTTCCAGCATTTCTTCTGTTGGTCTTTGGGTTATCATAATCCACCTTCTATGTTTCAATATATAAAAACTGCAATGTTCTAAATATCTAGCTTTTATTTATATCTGATTTTAAATTACAATTGGCAAGTAGTTTATCCAGATTCTCCTTAAATGAATTATTCTGCTCCTGTGTCCTCTTTGATGGTCCTTTCAGACGTCCTCCTGCATTGCGTATTTTTTTAGCTGTATGGCGAGCCAAAAGAAGTGCATCAATGTTATCATTATTATACACTAATCCATTCTGATTTACTACAATTGCACTACGAGCCAGACACATTGCTGCCAGTCCATAATCCTGTGTTACTACTATATCTCCTTTATCGAGAAGGTTTACAAGTGCAAAATCAACACTATCTGATCCTTTAGAAAAAGTAAGTGTTTTTGCACCCGCTTTTTCTATCTCATGTGATGTATCGCAAAGTATCAGTACATCAATATGATATTTTTGTGCTATAGATATAGTAATGTCCACAACAGGGCATCCATCTGCATCAATCAATATTCTCATAAAAAAACCTCAATCTAAAAATACTAAGTATCTCACCTTATGCGCAAATGTATATACTTATTTTGCCACAATGTTAAGGCATTTGTCAACAATTTTTACATTATAAAAGGATTTATATGGAAATAAATCATTTACTCCATATTTGAACATAGAATACTCCACCCCCGAATAATACACTTGCTATGAGAAATAATAGTTTTACCAATGGAAGGTATAGATGCACTCACTGTGAATAAAGTTTAAGTATTAACTTTGATTTTCTAAATAAGGATACAACAGATGATGTTCTTACCATCTGATACAAACTGAAAGGAAGATGATGGCTATGAGCAACCATCTTAAAAATGAGACTAGCCCCTACCTCCTGCAACATGCAGAGAATCCGGTTGACTGGTACCCTTGGGGTTTGGAGGCTTTCCGTAAAGCTTCCGATGATGACAAGCCCGTCTTTCTCAGCATAGGTTACAGCACTTGTCACTGGTGTCATGTGATGGCCCATGAGAGCTTTGAGGACGGCGAAATAGCGGATATCCTGAACAAATATTTTGTGGCTGTCAAGGTGGACAAAGAGGAGCGCCCTGACATTGACAGTGTATATATGTCAGTGTGTCAGGCCATGACTGGTAGCGGCGGCTGGCCAACCAGCATTTTCATGACCCCCGAGCAAAAGCCTTTTTTTGCTGGAACCTACTTCCCTAAGACCAGTCGATATGGCTCCCCGGGATTGAAGGAGTTACTGCTGGCTGTTTATGACAAATGGGAGAACGAACGGGAACCGCTTCTTCAATCCGCCGAGAAGATTACGGCAGCATTACAGCATATGCCGAGTTCTGATTCAGCAGTAGAAGATGAACTTATTGACAAGGCACTATCACTGTTTCAGCGGAGCTTCGATGCGAGATACGGTGGTTTTGGCAGCGCACCAAAGTTCCCAGCACCTCATAATCTGCTGTTCCTGCTGCAGCAGTATGAAAAGAAGGGTGATAACGAAGCACTTCACATGGTGGAGACCACCTTACGGCAGATGTACCGTGGCGGAATGTTTGACCATATCGGCTATGGATTTTGCAGATACTCTACTGACTCTTATTATCTGGTACCTCACTTTGAAAAGATGCTTTATGATAACGCCCTGTTAATAATATCATTCTGCAAGGCTTCCGAATTAACTCAAAACGTTTTTTATCGCTCAGTTGCAGAAAAAACAGCATATTATATTCTTACAGAAATAACCGCAAGTTCGGGTGGATTCTATAGTGCTCAGGATGCTGACAGTGACGGCGAGGAAGGCAAATATTATGTGTTTACACCAGAGGAAATCTTTAAACTTCTTGGCAAGAACGATGGAGAAAACTTCTGTTCATGCTTTGATATCACACCCAGGGGCAATTTCGAAGGTAAAAGCATTCCCAATCTTTTGAAAACAAGTGAGTTGCCGGAACGTTTCGATGCTTTTCTGCCTGTTCTTCGGGATTATCGTCGGAAACGTGCCAAACTGCACACTGACGACAAAATTCTTACACTCTGGAACTCGTTGATGATTACAGCGTTGTGTGCCTTATATCGTGTCAGTCATAATACTACCTATCTGGACAAAGCAAAACTGGCACAAGCGTTTATTGAAAAGAATCTGCGTGATGGTGACACACTGTATGTCAGCTATCGAGAGGGAAAGCGCAGCGGCAAAGGCTTTCTGGACGATTATGCTGGCTATGCCTTTGCATTACTGGCTCTATACGATGCTACACTTAATCAGGACTTTCTGAAATCAGCACGTCAGGTGGCAAACAAAGCCATGGCTGAATTCTTTGATCCCCAGCATGGAGGCTTTTTTCTCTATGGCAAAGAGAATGAAACTCTGGTGCTTCGTCCCAAGGATAGCTATGACGGTGCAATTCCAAGTGGAAATTCTTTAATGGCAACTGTCTTGGTAAAACTGCAAGCTCTTGCTCCTGATCATGCGATGGATACCGTACTGGAAAAACAAATTGCCCTCATGTCCAATGAGTCAGAAAACTATCCAGCTGGTTACTCACAATTTCTGATGGCACTTTCCGACTTGAGGGATCCACCGATGCATATCACAATAGTGAGAAATGGTAGTGATCTGGCAGAGCTTTCTTCTATCGTTCCCACTTCAGCTGTTGTGCAGGTACTTGAGAAAGAATCTTCGGAGTATAAGTTATTAAATGGCCAGACTACCTATTATATCTGCAAGAACCATAGCTGTCTCCCACCTGTAAATGTATTAACAAAAGAACTACTTCGTACCGTTTGACGAAGTAGTTCTAATCAATTATTCACAAATAACCAATAAAATTATTCAATAGACACAGGGCTTGCCCGGAAAGATTTAAATATGATAAAGGATACGGGTTTCGAAGGCTGGTACTTTAAGCACCAACTGCAAAACGACATGATCGCATTTATTCCCGGCAGGGCAGAAAGCGGCGCATTTGTGCAGTTAATCTCCTCTAGTGGATCAAGACATTTTAAAGTTCCGGAACTATCAGTTAACCGAAATACGATTCGTGCAGGAAACTGCCTGTTTTCTCCACGTGGTTGCAAAATCAATTTGCCTGGAGTAATTGGTGAAATTAGGTACAGTGAACTTACTCCATTGCGTTCTGATATTATGGGGCCGTTTCAGTTCCTGCCTATGGAATGTCGGCACGGGATCATCAGTATGGGTCATTTGCTTAGTGGAAGTCTGACAGTTGATGGCATTGTACACAACTTTGACGGTGGAAAAGGATATATAGAAAAAGACAGTGGAACCTCGTTTCCAAAGTCTTATCAATGGCTGCAATGCAATGATTTTACGGAGCCCTGCTCCCTTGTGGTATCCATCGCCCATATTCCTTTTTTGGGAGTTAGTTTCACAGGATGTATATGTGCAATCGTCCACCGTGGCCGTGAATACCGTCTCGCAACATATCAGGGTGTACGCATTCTTTCTGCGGATGAAACACACATCTGCCTGTCACAGAGAAGCCTCCTTTTGGAAATAAATGTGAAACCATCCAGCAACGGTCATCCTCTGCGTGCTCCAGCCAACGGTCAAATGTCTGATATAATCCATGAAAGCTTGAATGCTGAGATTCAGGTGCGTTTTTGGGAGCATGGAAAGTTGGTTTTTTCGCTGCAAAGCAGCCATGCAACATACGAATATGTCAATTAAAACGCACCAGCGCCACCAATTATATAAAAATATTATGCTATTTATTTATACTCTTTAAAACGTCCCCTGATAAACTGTATAAATTTTTTTGATGTTGCAGAAAGAGATTTGTTTTTATTATAAATCAGACTGTAAGGATAGTTGAGTTTACAGTCTGAAACTTTTAAAGCCTTTAATATACCGAATTTTAATTCCATTTTTACAGCAACATAAGGCACAAGCGAAATTCCAAGGTTTGAACTGACTGCATTCTTGATTGCGTCAATGTTGCCCAGATACATGCTTATGTTTTCAGGAATATTAAGCTCATCAATAAATTTCTTATAGTATGTGTAAAGCTGTGAATCGGTTTTATGAACAACAAAGCTTAGTTTTTTCAAGTTCTCAGCAGTAATACTATTATAATCACAATACGGAATGCATGATGAAGCAACAAGAACAAGCTCATCTTCAAAAAGCTTTTCTGTATAAATATAACTGCTGTAATCACAACTTCCGCCATTTATAGCTATATCAAGCGTTCCGTTATTTATCATATGTGAAATTTCGGTTGTATTTGCGATATGCAGGTTTATTTTTATTCCGGGATACTGCTTTTTGAACTCTCCTATAACTTCCGGCAGTATATAGGTACCAGGAGTATTGCTTCCTCCGATACTAAGTGTCCCCCCTATAAAATCTTTCGTATCCAAAATATTGCTTTCAAGCTCATCTACAATAGCAAATATTCTTTTTGTATATTCCTGAAGCATTATTCCGTTGTCGTTTAAGTAAATTTTGTTGCCGATTTTATTAAAAAGCTTCAGCCCTATCTGTTCTTCAAGTTTTTTTACCTGCACTGAAAGTGCAGGCTGACTTATATGAAGTACTTCAGATGCCTTTTTATAACTTTCGTACTGTGCAACTGTATTAAAAATCTCAAGATAATGTAAATCCATATGGTATCTCCTGTTTAAAAAATTACATATAAAACCATACTATAACTTTCGTAAATGATACGCTTTAATAATATGTATTTGATAAAAAACTAACAAAGTGCTATGCTCATAATGGTGAAAGTTTTGAAAAACTTAGTCACTAGATTTTATTAAAGGAGTGGTTTAAATGCCATTATATATGACTATACCTCTTGAAGTATTCGGATTAGGCGCTGTAATTTCTTTTGGAATAGCACTTTTAATCAAAATTTTACTGAAAACTATTAAAGTATTCGCTAAAAAAACAGCAGAACAGTAATCTTGACATTAACCACAATTAACATCATACCATAAAATATTATAAAAGCAAGGTGATTGTTATAAACTTAGCTGATTTATTTCAGGGTATAGGAACAATGATGGATCAGGAACCTGAAATTGTTATAGCCAGAATAGTATTAATTCTGCTTAGCTTTTTGCTTGTTTATTTAGGTGTTAAGGGTAAACTTGAACCACTTATCATGATTCCTATGGGGTTGGGAATGGGTGCAGTCAATGCCGGCGTTCTTTACATTGAAGCCAATAAGCTTGGAAACCTCATCATTGACCCAATGCTTACAAGTACTGATGACCTTATGAAATACATGCAGATTGACTTTCTGCAGCCTATTTATACACTTACATTCAGTAACGGTCTTATTGCCTGTCTGGTTTTCATGGGCATAGGCATTATGTGCGATATTGGATTTGTACTGGCACATCCATTCACAAGCATGACACTTGCATTATTTGCAGAACTTGGAACTGTTGCAACATATCCAGTTGCAAAACTTATGGGCTTATCAGACGGAGCCGCTGCTGCAGTTTCCATAATTGGCGGCGCTGACGGTCCGATGGTATTATTTGCATCATTGAAGCTTGCTCCTGAATACTTTGTACCGATTACAATTGTTGCCTATCTATATTTAAGCCTTACTTACGGCGGTTATCCATATCTTATAAGATTGCTTGTTCCTAAGGAATTAAGAGGAAAAGCTATTACTGCTACTAAACCTACACATAACATTTCTTCAAAGGAAAAGCTTATTTTTGCTGTTATAGCTAACGCTGTACTTTGCCTATTGTTCCCTGTTGCAGCTCCTTTATTTTTAAGCTTCTTTGTAGGCATCACTATCAGAGAATCAGGTATTGTAAAGTATGTAAAACTTATTCAGGACGGTTTTCTCTACTGCGCAACATTCTTCCTCGGTTTAATGCTTGGTGTACTCTGCGATGCAACAACACTTCTTAATCCTGTTGTTTTAAAGCTGCTTGTTCTTGGTATGCTTGCACTTCTGCTTTCAGGTATAGGGGGAATCCTTGGAGGATACGTTGTATATTTTATCAGGAAAAAGAACTTCAACCCTGTTATCGGTATTGCCGGTGTTTCATGTGTTCCGTCTACTGCTAAGGTTGCTCAGAAAGAAGTTACCAAGGCAAACAAAATGGCATTTATTATGGAATATGCACTTGGTGCAAATATATGCGGTGTAATTACCACTGCTATATTGACAGGTATTTATGTAACCTTAATTGGCTAACTCATAAAATATAATAATAAAACAGGACTTGCAGTATTGAAACTGTAAGTCCTGTTTCATTTAGCAATTCCGTCATCATTGAAATTAACTGTAGAGTCTTTGTACCATGTCAATACAACTCTTGCTAATATTTTATCACAAATGCTGAAATTAGCAAGTTCTTTAAAAGAATACAACATAGTTCTTGCAATGCCTGGTGTAGGTAATGTACTCGCACCACGTATTATCGCCGAAATCGGAGATGTGACCCGATTTCATAGTGCCAGTGCCTTAGTGGCTTATGCCTGACTTGATGCACCACCGTACCAGTCAGGAAATTTTACATTAACTAAGAGGAGTATTTCCAAATGTGGTTCTGCATCGCTGAGAAAAACAGGCTATGAAATTATGAAGTGCTTGAAAACCGCTAAACCTAAAACAGATTCGGCTGTTTATCTATCTTTGTAAGATTAATTTGTGTATATTTATATCTTGACAACAGAACATATGTGTGGTACACTCTTAAAAATGATTTGATTTATCATCATTATTATCGCTCAGAAAAGCAGCTTTATTTGACGGTTTCGGACTTTGCTTTTCTTGGTATAACCATATTCGCCCACATTCATTTAATAAAGAAAAAACACCTTTTCAAAAACGTTGCTCTGATTAATTACTTTGGACTGTACTGTCACAATTTTGCTTGGTTTTGTCAAATAATGTGCAGTCGTTTAACACCCCAAAAAATATATAAAGCATTAAGCTGATAAATCCTTGCTTAACTAGGACAGCTAATTACATTGTTTGAACTCACACTATATTTATGAAAGTGAGCAATTAGAAATAATCCACAGATGCAAGAGCTAAATGGTAGCAAATAACTAAAATACTAATATATATAACGCACATTAAAATTAAGTATAATTGAATTGAGGAATAATTATGGGACTATTTGATAAATTCAGGAAGAAGCCAGAGAGCAGTACCGAAGCTGAATCTGCTAATGCCGAAATAAAATATACTCAGCAACTTTTAGAAATTGCAATGGCTGTTTCTTATGGAAATGAAGATGTTATCCGTGAGATTTCAAATTGCATTTCTTATACTAAGCACTATTTTAATGCTAATAGAGAACAATATGAAGAACGTAGTATAAAAGAATCCGACAATCTAGATGAAATAAAATGGATTGGTCTTGGTAATATCTTGATAAAAAATAATTACGTCTGTGAACGGGATTGGAAAGATGATAAAGATAATTTCATATATTTCGTGCAGAACTTAGCCGGAATAAAAACAAACAACATCTACATAAATCCAGACTGGTTAAGTGAGAATGACAGTATCGCGGAATGGTGTCCAGTTCTTGATGACGAATGGAAATCACAAGGAATGTGTATGGCGGCTTTTGATATAGGCAGTGACAGCTATGTGCTTTTTCCTTACAGAACGGCAGATTTAAAACAAATAAAGGAATATGCTACTCAGATAGGCCAGAGAATTGACTATGGCAAGGATATGTAATACTCGGATAATATAAAAGTGAGCAATTAGCAATAATTCGCCATGTATAAAGGAGAGAAAAGTTAATATGAGAGAGTATTTCAGCAAAAAATCAGTAATAGAATTCTTATTAATATTGCCATTCGCAATTCTGCCTGCTTTATTAGAGTATTATGGAGGACTACTATTGGCCTTACCTTTATTAGTTCTTCTCCATTTATTAGGGAAGAATTTTGAAGGTAGTTCTAAAATATACAACGATAAAAAGTTGTTGTTCATTTTTATCAATATATATTCAATTTTACTTATGAATGTATTTTTTACTGTCTTTGGATTATATAAGTATCTTGGATTTAATAATCAATATATCAAGAATATTATAAAAATAATTTGTCTTACTTTATCCTTTATTTTATTGAAAATATTTAGGGTCAGTATCAAAAACTTTAAATGGAATATGTCCCGAAGTCAGATTATAGGTACTTTGGCTATAGGACTCATGTTTGCAGTCATTACAATATTTTTTGATGGCTTTAGATTCATAAATGATTTCAAGGGAAATATAGTTCAATATGGCTCTTACATATTAAATACATTAATATTGGTAGCATTTTTTGAAGAATTTTTATGCAGAGGAATACTCATTTCTGGGCTACAAGGATATCAAATAGAAGAGTGGAAAGTAAATATAATACAAGCTTTCCTTTTTGGAATTCTTCATTGTGTAAAATATCTGGACAAGGGAATTGGTGTCGCATTATTAATAACCTGTTATCAAACTGTAATAGGATATTTCTTTGGTAAGTTATATCTAAAAACAAAAACACTTACGCCGGGTATACTGATACATCTTTTATGGGATATATTATAAGAGTAGTTTATTTAAATGAAATTTTTTCTTAGCAGTGAATTGCGCGTTATGTTTATACAATTAATGTAAAAATGTGCTGCTAAATACGAATATAAAATATAAAGGAGATGTCATTATGCCTAAGTTTAAATATAATGATACGACTATAAGTTATGAAACAATAGGAACTGGTTTGCCTGTAATAATGCTTCATGGATGGGGTTTGAACAGGAAAATGATGTTTGGATGTATGGAACCAGTATTTAGTCAAATCGATTATCAATTCAGAAGAATTTATCTTGATTTGCCAGGAAGAGGCGAATCTCATGCAGGAGCAGATATCAAGAATTCTGATGACATGATCAGAGTCATATTATCATTTATTAAATCTGTTTTGCCAGAAAATAAATCGTTTATTATTGCAGGAGAATCTTATGGTGGATATCTTGCAAGAGGAATTATAAAAGAATTGCCTAACAGAGTATCTGGGCTTATATTGATTTGTCCATTGGTCATTCCTGACTTTAGACAAGGAAGAGTTATCCCTTTACACGTTATGGAAAAGGACGAGCAATTTCTTTCTACACTTAATGAAGATGAGCGATCTTCTTTTGAGTACATGAATGTAATTCTAAAAAAAAGAAGTTTGGCAAAAGTATTGTAATGATATTTGCTGTGCATTTCCAGAACAGGATACTTATTTTCTTAATAATGTTCTTGACGGAGCGTGTACATATTATGTTGATGAAATGTCTCTGCCTTTTAAAAAGCCTTGTTTGATTATGACAGGAAAGCAGGATACTGAGGTAGGTTATCTTGATCAGTTTGATTTAATGAAAAAATATATTAATTCTACTTATGTTGCTTTAAATCGTGCAGGACATAATTTGCAGATAGAACAGCCTAATATGTTCCGAGAGATTGTCAAGGCATGGTTAACTGATAATATTAAATCTCTTGTATGATAATATAGCTCAGCTTTGTATTACGTTAGGAATAGAAAACTTTGACTTTCACTCTCTCAGACATACACATTGCACAATGCTGATTGAACAGGGTGCAAATCCTAAGTATGTTCAGGTTCGCATGGGACATAAAAATATTGAAATGACCCTTGGAATCTACAACCATGTTATTGAACGTATGAAAAATGATGGTTATGACATAATTAATAAAATATTCTGAGCGATATAAATTATGTCACTATGATGAAAGAATATATACGAAATTAAAATGGCAGGAAACTATTCTTTAGTTTACCTGCCATTTAATATTGCAATAATAACGAACCTGCTCATGATACATAAGAATTTATAGTTAAATCATTTTGTATCCACCTATAAGCCGATGTTTTAGTACTGTCAGTACCTATTAAATCTATACTAAATTCATGATGTAATAAGGATACTGACAGTAAAAAGTATAAAACCTCAGCGTTTAATCCTACAGCAACGTTTCATCAAGAAGGAAGTCAATTAAGCTGATATTAAGTATACCATTATCAAACAAAATAATTATAATGACAAAGCAAAAAGAGAATGTTACTTGATAGTCTTATTTTATACATACGAGACAAGGTGCATTTTTAAGAGATTTAATTATGATGTTAACATCATTTACTTTAATTGCAAAACATGGTATATTGTAAATAAGAAGATAATTAGAAAATATAATACTTTTTAAGGAGACAAGCAATGAGCAGAATTCTTGTAATTGAGGACGATGAACAAGTGTCAAGACTTCTTGAACTCGAGTTAACACATAATGGATATGAGTCTCAAATAGTTTCAGATGGAAAAACAGGCATAAGAAAAATGGAGGAAAACCATTTTGATTTAGTTTTGCTGGATATAATGTTGCCTGAAATAGATGGTTATGAAGTCTGCCGCAGAATACGAGCTTTTTCAAATACACCTATTATAATGCTTACAGCTAAAAATAGTTTGGTTAATAAGGTAATGGGATTAGACAGTGGAGCAGATGATTACATTACAAAACCTTTCTCTACAGAAGAATTGTTTGCTCGTATTCGTGCTGCAATAAGAAGAATTGATAATGTTAAAGTTAAGGACAGTAAGATTAGTATTTATGATCTTACCATAGACATACATAAACGGGATGTCATCAGAGCAGGTATGCAGATAATTTTATAAAAAAAAGAATTTGACTTGCTTGAATATATGATGATCAATAAGAATATTGTCCTTACTCGTGCTCGTGAAAGCATTTTAGAGAATGTCTGGGGATATGATTTTGTAGGAGAATCTAACACTGTTGATGTATATATTCGCTATTTAAGAAGTAAAATTGATGATCCTTTCAGTAAAAAATTAATATATACTTACAGAGGTGTCGGATACTCTATAAAGGAGATTTAAAATGACACATAATGTATTTAAAAGCATGAAAATATCAAGAAAAATTTCATTGACTCACTCTCTTTTATTTCTTGCACTTCAGATAATAATTGGTTCAATACTTATTTTAATATTTCGTATATATTATCCAATAGAGGCATCCAAGGAAGTTCAGTTAATTTCTGAACAGATATACCAGAATATTAGTTCATATGGAATTTCTAAAAGTAGCAACTTAATACAGAACATAATTCCACCAATACCAGCAAAGTATAATGTATATATAAAAGTATCTGATAACAACGGTGAAACTTTTTTAGAATATGGAAATATATCCTGTGAGCCAAGCTCTGAGGTTAAAAATAATAGAATAATACAAGAGAAAATTGATGAAACAACTATAATATATTGTAATTCTGCAATTCAAGTAAACAATAATGAGTATACTATTCAAACTGTTATTGATATTACTCAACATCTAGAATTTAATGTGGACCTTTTTAAAGTACTGATGATATTAACTGCGGTGGGGTTTGTTATTTCTCTTTTTACTGGGTCAATAGTTGCAAGAGTGATTTTGTCACCATTATCAAAAATCAATAAAACAGCACAATGTGTGAGTGCTGATAATCTGGATGTCAGGATTAATACCAATAACACTAATGATGAACTATATGATTTGTCTGTAACAATAAATGATATGATTTCAAGGTTACAGATATCGTTTGAAAAACAGGAACAACTCGTTTCTGATGTTTCTCATGAATTGAAAACACCTATTTCAGTTATTAAGGGGTATACTAGTCTTATTAATCGTTGGGGAAAAAATGATGCTGATGTTTTGCAGGAATCAATAAACCGTATTAGCATTGAAACTGACAATATGTCAGAGATGGTTGAGAAAATTCTGTTTCTTGCACAAAATGATAATGGAACTCTATTAGCTGACAAAAATAACTTTGAAATTAACGAACTTATTGATAATGTAGCTGCAGATACGAAAACATTTGCACCAGAGTGTTTAATTACTATTGAAAGAAATGATCCCTGCCTTTTTTATGGCGATTATAATTTAATTAAACAAATGCTAAGAATTATAATTGATAACAGTATTAAATACTCTGATAAAAAATGTGAAGTTATAATTACTTCAGAGAATAATGGAGATTTTTTGTTTATTCAGATTAAAGATTCTGGTGTAGGTATATCAAAAGATGAAACAAAGAAGATTTTTAATAGGTTTTACCGATCTGACAAAGCACGAAACAGAAATAAAGGTGGTACTGGACTTGGTTTATCAATTGCCAAAGCAATTGTTAATACTCATAATGGAAGTATTAATGCAGAAAGCGAAATAGGAATTGGAACAATAATTAAAATACAGTTACCAATAATAAAACAATAATAAAACAATAATACATGTATTATAGCCTCTGAGAATTTTCTCAGGGGCTAATTTTAATCTAAATCTAATGTTTCTGTAAGGGAGCATTAATCACAGTTATTTAAACTTGTATTATAAAATCAAATTGGAGGTAAAATGCTAATGGAATACGCTATTGAAACAAGTCATCTTTTCAAACAATACAAGGACTTCACAGCAGTTAATGATTTGAATATTCATGTGCCTGCTGGGAAGGTATATGGGTTTCTTGGTAAAAATGGTTCTGGAAAAACAACAACAATAAGAATGATTATGGGATTAATTAAAGCAGACAAGGGTAGTGTCAGAATATTTGGAACAGACATTTATAAGGAAAGAAATAAGGCAATTCAAAAAATCGGAGCTATTGTTGAATCACCGGGTGCATACGATAACTTGTCTGCCATAGAGAATCTGATGATAACAGCACGAATGCATAATGCTTCTAAGGAAAAAGTAATAGAAGTATTGAAGCTTGTTGGACTTCCTGATGTTGGAGATAAACGTGTTGGGAAGTTTTCTTTAGGAATGAAACAGCGACTTGGTATTGCAAACTCTTTAATCCATTCACCCAAAATAGTAATATTGGATGAACCAACAAATGGTCTGGATCCTGAAGGAATAAAAGAAATGAGAAATACTATCAGAAATTTATCTGAATCATATGGAATAAGTGTTCTGATATCAAGCCATTTACTAAGTGAAATTGAACAAATTGCTGATTATGTAGGTATAATTGATAATGGGCATTTGTTGCAAGAAGGTGATATTAATCTAATAAAGGAAGACGAACAAAGCTTTGTTATGCTTGAAACGGATAATTTATCTGAAACACTTAATGTATTAAAAACTATGAAATTGAATTTTGAGATTGAAAAAAAGTCCGTTAAAGTCTTCTGCCATAAAAGTAATAACAGTATTATTAATTCTCAGCTTGTCTTTAAAGGTATTTCAGTAATTAATCTTTCTTCAACATCTAAAACGCTAGAGGAAAAATTCTTATCATTAACAAGTAATTTAAATTTCAAGGAGGCAAACGTATGATTAATTTATTGATATGTGAAACAAAAAAATATAAAAACACATATATTATTCTTCTGGCTCTTTTAGGAATGATATCACCAGTTATTTTAATGGCCATAGCATTTACTGTAGCAAGGCAAGATTTTATTGCTTCTGATTCATATACATGGTATAAATTCAGTTCATATGTTGTTGAAGCATTTGTGTTTCTGCTTGGCCCGCTGATAACTTCTTTTATTTCAATAAGTTCAGTATTTTACGAATATCAATGCAAAACCATGAAAAATATTCTTACCACTACTTATAGCCGTACTCAAATAATTATTGCGAAAATGATTTATATCTCAATGCTTGTAATTGGATTATACTTATGTGTTGCAATAGCAGATGTTGCTTGTGGATTTATCCTAGGATTTGATATTACTATAAAAGAGATTATAAAATATACCGGCTATTTTTTGCTATCAGGTTTAGCTACAATAGTAATAGTTCCATTGTCAATGCTATTAACACTTATATTCAAAAGCTTTATTCCACCAATGGTAATTTCAGTAGCAGGAATTATACCGAATATGTCTGCTTATCAATGGGATAAGTGCTATCTTTCGCCATGGGCAGCTCCAGAGGTCCTCATATTAACAAAAGCTGAATTTATGAAAATTAATATTCTTTATCCTACAATAACCACTATAGTTTATTTTATTTTATTTTTAATTTCTATGATTATATTCTTTAGGCATGCAGATCAGCATTGTTAAAATAAATGACTGCACTTTATAAATAATACACGTGAAACTTTCCTTCTTTGGGACTTGTCTTCACAATCATAAAACTTCCTCACCATCAAGTAAAGCGAGGAGGCAATCTTATGCAATACTGATTTTGTCAAATGTTGATTATAATTGTGTTGTAATAGCCATAAATGTATCTGAAAATTATGCTTTTAACATCTTTTCTTGTCATTCTGTATGTTGGAATACGGTAGAGTTTTTCTTTCTTAAGAGTTGCGAAAAAGCTTTCCATTCTTGCGTTGTCAAAGCAATGCCCAGCACCAGAAAGGCTCTGGACTATGCCTCTTTTTCTTAAGGCTTCTTTAAATTCAAAGCTTGTATACTGGCTGCCTCTATCACTGTGAAGAACTGCATTTCTGACATTTGAAAGCTGTTTTATTGTGTCAATGCACAACTCCTTTTTCATGTTGTTTCTCATTTCAAGAGCAACAATTTCTCCGTTGTAACAATCAAGTATTGCTGATATGTATAGCTTTCCGTCAATGCATTGTATCTGAGTAATATCAGTCAAAAGCTTGGTGAAAGGCTTGTCAGATTTAAAATTACGTTTTATCAGATTTTCCTTCTCCTCGATTTCAGTTGTAGCCTTCGTTATTCCTCGTGGAGTTCTTCTGAGATGCAGAAGATTTCCGTCCTTCATAGCACGATAGACTGTTCTGATGCTGACATCTATTCCACGCTGCTGCAGAGCTGTTTGCATTCTATTTATACCGTAATTTATGTTATCCGGATGCTCTGCGATAATTTCTTTTATTCTGACC
>JAEZYS010000028.1 GCA_023418925.1 Bacillota bacterium | reverse complement strand
ATATTCGTCTGCTAGTTTCCTGGCTGGTGTTCCTGTGTTATACAGTTCTACAATCTGTTTCTTAAAGTCTTCTGTATATCGTTTTTTGCTTCCCTGGGACATCGTCAACACTTCCTTTGTTTTTATTATACCGTGTCGCTTTTTTCATGTCCACTTTTTTATTTTAACACCAAAGCCTCATTTTTCACGCCGAGTTGAGTAGCTAAAACCCTTGCTGTTAGGCTACTATAATTCTATATTCCAGCATTAATAAGCCAGTTCTTTATTTTTTCTTTTACTTTTTCGTTATCGCTAAGTTCAGCATCAGTAATTTCAAGTCCCGTAAGCAATTCCGAATCAGACACTGCATTTTCAATCTGAGTGAAATAATCACCGCCGGAGCTTCCGCAGGTACAGAATGGAATAACTTTTTTGTCTTTTAAATCATATTTTGACAGAAATGACATTACAGGCGGAGCTGCAGACGCCCACCATATTGGCGTACCTATAATTATAGTATCATACGAATCAATATTATCTACAGAGTTTTTAAGCTCGGGAAGAAATCCCTCTTCAACCTGTTTTTTTCCCAACTCCTCCATTTCCTCTCTGCTGCCAACCGCTGAATAATCAAAGTCGGGCTGTATCTCGAAAATATCAGCTCCTGTCATATCTTTAATAATATTTGCCGTTTTTCGGGTATTATTTGTCAGTGAAAAATAAACAATAAGAACGTTTCCAGATTCGATACTGCCGCTTTCCGTTAATTCAGATATGGTGTCATCAACTGACTGTTTCTGCTCAGATGTGCCAGTGGCTGATGATGTCCCGGAGTTATTGCTGCTAATATTTGATTTTGTGCCGCATCCTGATAAAATCAGAAGTACCATAATCAAAGCCGATAAAATTTTGAAACCACATTTATTCATTGTAAAATCTCCTCATATAATATCAATTCGCCAGTTTTGGAAATATCTAAAAACCAAAGCTCATTTAATAGATTATAAGAAACTTAAGGTACTTGACATTAGAAGAATTTGTTCGCTTACTTATAAAATAAGGTGAATTATCTGTACGAGATAATTGCATTATAACCATTTTCTTGAACTGTGCTTTAAGGTTATCCGAATTGGCTTCACTTAATATTAAGCAAGTTCAATCCGATATTATTTCAGTTATTGGCAAGGGCAACAAAGAACGAAAAATAATTCAAGCAAATGATCGTAAATTTATACCATACATTTAGACTTATTGTTAGGCAATTTTATTGATTTTAAAACAGCAGCTGCTGCAAATGTCAGTGCAAATACTATAATCGGTCCAAAATTGCGAATTAATCCATTTGCAGAATTTAGTATAGAGTAAATATAAAAAACAGGTATCATATGTGCTATATAAATAAATAATGAATACTTGTTTCCGGCTCTCTCCATTATCGTTCCCTTGCCGATATTAGGATACTTCAAAAGAAGTATAACAATTACATACACAAGAAGTTCGGCACTGAAAAAAGGAACTGAAATTGTCTTGTATATACTATATTCAAGCACAGTAGTGATAGATAAAATGATTGCCAATATTATGTAAACATATCCTTTGACAGTTAAAAGTGCCTTTTCAAAGCGGCGGATAAGACATCCCATCATTAAATACGGCAAAGTTACCAGAATAGCATTACGATAAACATAATACTCTGCATTTCCTTTCCATGACAGGAAAATATATATTCCCAAAAGTACTGGTGCAAGATACATAATATATTTATGAAGTTTGAATTTTACCAATAAGAAAAGGATAATCAGTGCATAAAGCAGTGAACCCAAATACCAAAGATGTTCAGCAAACGGTGACAGGTTATACAGCAGGAAGTTCTTAAAATTTTTTAGTGTGAAATAACGTTCAAGGAAATTCTGATTTGTTCCTGCAATACATGAATTTATATAAGCCACTACCACAAATAGAATGTTAGATAAAATTGTAAGAACAAAAATTCTCTTTATCTGTTTTTTAAGCCTTGCTAAAATTTCGGATGTATCCTCACGATAAATTAAATATCCGCACACTACCAAGAAAAATGGTACTGCAGTTTTACCAAAAGCGATAAAAATATCTCCCATAGTACCCTTAAAAGGAAGGTGAATACAGACAACTAAAAAGCATGCGATAATTCTGAAGCAGTCAATAGAATGATTACGTTCTATTTTATCTTTAGTAATAGATTCCTTGTTTTTCATGCCGCTTATTGACTTGATAAGATACTGATCAAAGCCATGAAGAAGCCATGCAAGAAAAATAGCAAAAATAATTACAAATATAACATAAATAAAATTACTTTCGATATAAAACATAGAATCAGATCTGAAATTAATAGTAAAAAGATTATGAATTAAATACAGCTCTAATGAAATCTTACCGAGAAAATTCAAAATTGGATTTTTGAACTGTATTTTCATAGAAATAAGCAATAAGCTTAATACAAAGAAAATTATCATTGGGAGCTGACAGGATAAGCAACGTAATTTGTCAGCATAACCACCATTATCCGGAGTTTCAGACCAGTAAGAATAAGTGCGTATCATATATATACTTGCCTTATAGAATATGCCTGTCGCAATAATACAGATAGGAAGCACGACCCAATAAGCCTTTTTAACAAAAGTAGTAATCTTCTCTTTATACCTTGAAATAATTACTCCGACAAACAACAGTAAACTTGAGTTATACCACCATTCCCCCTGGAACCAGAAACGTCCGTGTCCCAAAAGCAAACTAATTCCAATAAACACAACTGTAATAACTCCAAATACCGTCAATGCGGCATTTTCGTTTTTAATAAAACGAAAAACAAGATAAAATATAATATAAAAAAATGCAATTTCTACAACGTACCACATTTGTGTATTCAGAAGAATAAATCCTGTCAGATAACCCGCCAGGTCTTTTCCTGAATATGTTTCACCTGCTGCAAGTCCCGTTAGTAAAAAAACAAGAATACACACATAAAACGGTATTAGAATAGAAGGCATTCTCTTTTTTATGAACCCGTTAAGATAACCTGCTTTTGATTTAAAACTGCTGTACAAACCATATCCTGAAAAGAAAAAGAATGCTCCGACAAAACAAACTCCTAGATTTTCTAAAAATCCTAATGAGCCTGCCTTTTCTGCACCAAGTGCTTGTACTAAATGGTGCAATATTATAAGTATTGCAAAAAATCCTAAAATTCCTTTAGAAACATCTAATGACAATGCATCTTCATGCCATTCCTTGATTTTTGCATATTTTATTTTCCAAATTAAGATTCCCGTCAGTAATATCAAGAATATCCAAAACGGTAATTCAATATTATTAATTTCGTCCCATATTCCTGTACTGTTTTCCTGAGTGTCAACAGCTTGTATAGCAGCAGCTGCGGACTTTGCATCATCTCCCCACAGAACTGTCTGCATAATTTTATCAAATTCAGTATTTAATCTATCTATATCATTTTCTGTTCCGCCTACAAAAGTACTCTGAAAGTCAATACATTTTCCGTCAGCAACGGTAAAATATCCTGACCATATAATCATATCCTTACCAGCTAAAAATGAGAGCTGTGACTTCACATAGACAACATCATTTATCGTCACAAACTCGCTCATTGGCTCAGTTTTCATATTGCTCGGCGCCTGAGAATTTGCCACCATATTTTTTACGGCTTCAAAGAACTTATTTTTTTGTTCTTCAGAAGCATCTGAAAGATTAGTTACTCCTTCAAAATTACTCTTAGGAAGATAATTTTCCGAGTCATATACCTCTATGTAATAATTCCCATCTTCCGATGTTGCATAAAAAAACGTGTCCTGTTTTTTATCTACACTCAAAAGCTCATTTGGAGTTGTAATAGAAAAACCCAGTTCATCTGAATATGTAGATGTTACATTAGCCGGGCTCTTTACATCGTTACCCCATTCAATCGTCTGGATAATTTCATCAAATTCAGCATTTAATTTATTTGCATCATTTTCTGTTCCGCCAATAAAATTGCTCTGAAAAGTTATACATCTTCCGTTCGTGACAGTAAAATACCCTTCCCATATTACCGTATTCTTACCAACTAAAAATGAGAGCTGTGATTTCACATAGATAACCTCGTTGACCGTCACCAGCTCGCTTATCGGTTCGGTTATTATATTGTTTGGCGGCTGAGAATTTGTCACCATATTTTTTACAGCTTCAAAGAATTTATCCTTTTGTTCTGTGGAGGCATCTGAAAGATTAGTTATTCCATCAAAATTACTTTTAGAAAGATACTTTTCAGCATCAAATATTTCTATATAATGTTTTCCATCAACTGACACTGCATAAAAAAAGGTGTCTTGTTTTTTATCTACACTTAAAGAATCGTTTGGGATTGTAATAGAAAAACCCAGTTCATTTATGGTTGTAGAGGTTACATCAGGTGCTTCCTCTGCGCTTAACTGATTTAAAGGCAGTATAAACCCTATCATCAGCAAACTTAAAACAAATATAATTACTTTACTTATATATTTTGTCATATAGTAAAATCCCTTCATTATTGATTTTTTATTATTGTAAAACAATGCTGTCTTAAAAATTATGGGTATTCTTCATAATAGCTGCACGGTATTCCGCTACAACTTCCTTTATATTTTTCTGTTCCGTTTTCATTTATACTTACCTGAAGACTAGAGTTTGTTTCAAATTCTGGATTTTCATTTACTAGCTGTTGAGGTGAGACGTTTATCCCCTCATTTCCTTTATTAGATTTATAATTGCAAGGAATTAACATGCAAGAAAATATTAACAACAGCAGCATAGAGATCAATGCCAAAACGCCTTTTTTCTTTCTTGAGTTATCAAAAATGTTTGCTATTCGTTGTTTTAATATGTGTTTATCTTTAACAAAGCAGGTGCTGTAAATAGTATTATTACTAATTTTACCGCATTCGAGTATCATCTTGCTGTAATCAGCTCTTTTTTGCTTGTCCATACCTATGACTACATTAGAATCACATAGTAATTCGATGTCTTTAAATGCCTGATTAGCCATCATATGTACTATAGGATTAAACCAGTGAATCCCTGCCGCTATTGAAATAATCAACTTAAACCATAAATCATTGTTAGCATAATGACAACATTCGTGCTTAACTATCATATGTAATTCTTCTTCATTATACTGATTATTCGGAAGCAGCAGTACCGTATTAAAAAAACCAGTTATAAGTGGGCTAGTTATGCCTTCGCATGTATAAACAGGCAGTTCCTTTTTCTTTCCATAGCCTTTTAACACTTTTCTTATGTATTCTTCCATTTTTGTATCATTTATAATTTTCATCTTTTTTCTGCAATTTATTCTAAAAATTGTATACTGCCCGAAATGTAAAATAAAATAAGAAGCTGAGCCAAAAAGCCAGACAGTTTTAATTGCTGCAAATATGTCATCCCACTTATAATTTGGTACATCTTGATTTTGATTGTCTGTCCCTGTCTTCTTATCAGAATTATTAGATATAATTAAATGAATCACATCTTCCTTACCAATTGACTTCTGAAAGATTTCATTAAAAACTGGTAAAGAATAATTATAAGGTATTAACAATCTTATTGCCAATACTATCCAAAGGATTTTTCTCCATTCCAATCTTAAATGGTTTCTGTCAAAATGTAATAATATCAATGTAAATATAATTACAATTGAAACCACAATACTTATTTCAAAAATAAAATAAAATATTCTTTCAATCATAAATTCACCTGTCTGTTTTCTTTTCTGCTATAAATGCTTCTAATTCCTTTAAATCTTTTTCTGTAAGACTATTTCCGTCATATAATGATGTCACAAAATTTTTAATTGAATTTTGATACAATGTTTTTAAAATAGATTTACTAAATCTTTGTAAATATTCATCTTCATTTATCAAAGGCAAATATAAATTGTTTTTCCCCATTTTTTCAACCTTGACAAATTCTTTTTCTTGTAACCGAGATAAAAACGATAGTATTGTTGTCGCACCGATTTTTCTTTCTTCTGAAAGTTCTTTTTCAATTTCCATTCTTGTAACAGGCTTATTTGCATGCCATATAATCATCATAAGTTCTAGTTCCGACTCAGGTAATTTTTTCATAAAGTACCTCCTTTTTTATATTCTGCATTTGCCGAACATCGATATTGATTTGAGTATACACCAACAAAGTACTTATGTCAATACATATTCTGCATTTGCCGAAATTTATTTTGTAGGCTTACAATAGATGAGTGACAGAAAATAAAAAATAGTGACGAATAGGAAAACCTGTGTTACAGTTAAGTTGCGACATCAAAAGAAACAGGAGGTAAACTATTCGTCATAAATACTGTAACACAAATAAGCCGTAACCTTCAAACAATACTATGAAGAAGAAAATGTTCTTGTTTTTGACATGAATGCAGCTGCTGCTTCGGAAGTTATTCATAAAAATAAGGTGTAAGTCAAAATGACGGACATTTAATAGCAGGTTAAAAAAATTCACCCCTGTATCTAAAAATACAGGGGTGATGTTATCCATAATCGCTTTATTTGCCAGTTAAATTGTATTTAGGTCAAAACTTCTTTATGGATAGCCGCTTTTGGCGGGATACCTATGTTTTTACATGCTTCGTATAGTTCGCCTCATTCTTTGGCCGTATCTCCGCCAAAAATTTCAATGCTATTGCTTCTTTCCAAAGAGTCCTCAACAAAAGCCAAACACTTTGTACAATAATCTTTAGATCCCATCTAAGATTGAGCCCATATTATTGCATTTTCGATACATAAATTAATTCTGCTGTTTGTCATCGTTATTATCCTTTCAAAACAAAAATAAACATCATATACAATTACTGATTGGTTTTGTCAAATAATGTGTAGTCGTTTAATACCCCAAAAAATATATAAAGCATTAAGCTGATAAATCCTTGTTATCTGCCAGTTGTCTGTACGCCACAGGAGGCAGCCCCTGTCTGTTGAAGCTGTTAATTCTAATTGTGTTGTAATAGCCATAAATGTATCTAAAAGTTATGCTTTTAACATCTTTTCTTGCCATTTTGTATGCAGGAATACGGTAGAGCTTTTCTTTCTTAAGAGTTGCGAAAAAGCTTTCCATTCTTGTATTGTCAAAGCAATGCCCAGCACCAGAAAGGCTCTGGACTATGCCTCTTTTTCTTAAGGTTTCTTTAAATTCAAAGCTTGTATACTGGCTGCCTCTATCACTGTGAAGAACTGCATTTCTGACATTTGAAAGCTGTTTTATTGTGTTATTACACAACTCCTTTTTCATGTTGTTTCTCATTTCAAGAGCAACAATTTCTCCGTTGTAACAATCAAGTATTGCTGATATGTATAACTTTCCGTCAATGCATTGTATCTGAGTAATATCAGTCAAAAGCTTGGTGAAAGGCTTGTCAGACTTGAAATTACGTTTTATCAGTTTTTCCTTCTCCTCGATTTCAGTCGTAGCCTTAGTTATTCCACGTGGAGTTCTTCTGAGATGCAGAAGATTTCCGTACTTCATAGCACGATAGACTGTTCTGATGCTGACATCTATTCCACGCTGCTGCAGAGCTGTTTGCATTCTATTTATACCGTAATTTATGTTATCCGGATGCTCTGCGATAATTTCTTTTATTCTGACC
>JAEZYS010000012.1 GCA_023418925.1 Bacillota bacterium | reverse complement strand
TGTTTTTCCTCTCAAGTAAAGCCTTTACCATACGATACCCAGGAACACCGTCGTATTCGTGATAAATCTCTGCGATTTTCGCATAAACCTTATCTTTTCTTTCCTGATAGACCTGTTTTCTATGCTTCAGATAGTTGTAATAACCGTTGGGATAAACATTACATCTTCGAAACAGCCATCTGAGTCCGAAATCCTCTTTATTTTTTTCAATAAACCGATACACCGCTAATCGATTTCCTTCGCGAAGAACGCTAAGTCAGCATAGCTGACTTTACGCTTATTTTTAGAAAAAGGTTTTCTTTTTCCGCTTCTTCAAGCTGCTTTCGCAACCGTAGATTCTCCGTCACTAAATCATATTCTGCCTTTGTTTCGGTGTTGTTTTGGCATTCTTCACGATATTTTTTAACCCAGTTTGATATTCCTGATTTTGATATGTTGAACTCCTCAGAAAGGCTTTGAATACTGCGTCCGTTTTCAAGGTGCAGCTTTACTATTTTCCTTTTGAATTCCTCGTTGTAATTTCCCATTGCTTTTTCCTCTTTTCCTTGTGATTTTTATTATATCACTTTGGACAGGTGCGTTACAACTTTATTATAGCAGGACATTTATAACGCATCATTTTATAACGATTATATCCGTTATGGGGAATGTCCTGCTTACGGACACACAAGAGAAGGATTTGAATATTCAATAACTCATTTCACAAAACTAATTTTCAGTTGCAATAATCAGCCCGTTGGCGTAATTTCATTTGAAAACAAAAGGGTCGGAAAATATTATCTAGGTTGCCTTTGCGTTATTCCTGCTTATCAGGGAAAATGGATGGGTACACAGGCATTCCAACATATGTCGTCTGTATGTCCAGATTGGAATTCAATTTCGTTGGTCACACCAGCTGACAATAGTATGAATATAGATTTCTATACAAAAAGATGTGGCTGTATCATAAAGGGTAAAAGGATGGACGGGAATGTTGAGGTTGTAAAATTATGCAGGAATCGATAAAAATCATTTATAATTAAATGGTATCATTAATATAGAGGAATTTTACAGTAGGAGGTATAATATATGCATAAGGATACAAAGTGGGCAAAAGATATTATCTCATTACAAGAAGATGACGGCAAATGGGGGTGCTTTCATTCGCTTTCTCAAGTTTACTCATCTCATATTACAACCGAGCAAGCTCTCCGAAGACTTTTATATTTAGGTTATAACATAGAAGATGATTGTATAAAAAAAGCAGTTTCATATATGAATGATTGCTTAATCGGTAAAACGATAATTCCTGATAGACGAGAAAAGACACATGATTGGGATATATTCACAAGTCTTATTCTTGCTACTTGGATAAGAATTTTTACAAATGATAACCTTAATGCAAATGCCATAGCTCAAAAATGGGCAGAGATAATTTGGTCAGCATTTGAAAATGGAGAATATAATCATGAAGCCTATATGAAAACTTATTAGGAAGTCTTAGGATAAATACCAAAAGGTGGAAGGCTAATTAATTTTGTTAATTTCTATCCTGTTTCACTTTTAACAGATTGCTTAGATGAAAAAACAGAAACAGCTTTTATTGAATTTATCCTGAACAACGAAACAGGCATCTACTATATATATGATCGTAAAATATATACGCTTCCTGATGTTTTTGAAAGTAAAAAAGCGAGTCATTTTCTTGGTGCAATAGAATTACTTTCAAAATACAAAACAACCAAAATTAAACTTCAATTTGTGGTTGATTGGCTTGAAAGCAATAAAAATCACAATGGGAAATGGGATATGGGGAACTGTGTAAATGACAAGGTGTATTTTCCTGTATCAGATAACTGGCGAAACGAGAATCGGATTGTACAGAACGGATTAAGAATTTGATTAACAATTTGTCAAAAATAAAATGAGCATATTACATATTAGTACAAAGAGAAAATTTTAATATCTAAATATAACTGCTCATTCTGTTTATGACGCAAACATAATTGGCAGATGAACTGAGGACTTATTAATATAAAATGAAAAGAGGAAAGAGCATATGAAAATTCAAGATGTTCCCTTTTGTACAATTGATTGGGAAAAAGTAATACCTACAAGACACCCGGGTGTAACCGGAGAAGCCTTTTGGCGTACTTTTGAAATGGGCAATATAAGGGTTCGCATGGTTGAATACACACCAGGGTATTTAGCAGATCATTGGTGTAAACGTGGACATGTAATTCTCGTTCTTGAGGGCGAATTAGTAACTGAACTTGATGACGGAAGAAAATTTGTTTTAACGCCTGGTACCAGCTATCAAGTAGCGGAAGATGTTAATCCACACCGCTCATATACAGAAAAGGGTACCAAACTGTTTATTGTAGATTGATTTTGATTACATGTTATAAGCAAACTTATTAACTAATCAGGAAGTGTTAATTGTAAATTTTAAAGACAAACAGCTACGTTTAATTTATATGATAGGAGTAATTAATAATGAACAAGTACGAAGAAGGATTAAAATTATTGGAAGAGAAGTTCGGCAACGGAAAAGATAATGCAATTTCCCTTGCGACGATCGCGCGGGAAACGAATTCTGACGGAAAACCTCGCCCTGTAGTCCGTAGTGTGGACGCCTATTATGAAGACGGCACATTTTACGTTGTTACATATGGAAAATCAAACAAAATGCTTCAAATCGCACAAAATCCAGAGGTTTCGGTTGCAGGTTGCTTAGAGATGTTTACCGCTAATGGTGTTGGTGAAAACCTTGGTTGGGTGCTTGATCCCAAAAACGCCGAAATAAGAACCAAACTTCGCGCAGCTTTCGCCGAGTGGTACGACATGGCAAACAATGAAAAGGATGAAAATTGTTGTATTTTAGCAATTCGTCTCACAAGGGGAACGCTAAATATAAACCACTGGGAAAAGTTATACCATATGGATTTTGTGAATAAGACTGATATGGAGAATGGCGGTATTTTTTAAATAGTGAGAGTTTTTGAACATGTTCAATTTATGACTTATAGTCTTTCGTACATAGTAAATATTGATATGTTGGTCAATTATAAATTGGGAGCAAACAAGGCAGTTAATTATCTTGTTTGAACTTGGTTTAATGTTTATTAATTCTAAAGGAATACGAAATGAAATATCGAAGAATGTTATATAAAGCAAAAAATCCTTTTGATACTCAAAACACAGAAGAACTGTTTTTTCAGGCGGTTAAGGAAAACTGCCAATATCAGTATGCTCACTGTCCGGATTATCAAAAAATAATGGATGGCATGAATTTCAACCCTGACAGCATACATTGCTTTGATGATATTTTAAAAATTCCATTTCTGCCTACTTTGCTCTTCAAAAACTATAGTGTTTTTTCTGTGCCGTCATATAAAATGCTGATTAAAGCAACCTCTTCCGGAACGAAAGGAAAATTCAGCAATATAGGCTTTGAAGCAAGCGGACTACTATGCGGATTAAAAATGGTAATCAAGATAGGAAAATGGCGTAAATTATTTTCACCGATACCCGTAAACTATATAGTATTTGGCTATAAGCCCCACCGAAAAAATAAAACTGCAGTTACAAAAACTGCATTCGGAGCAACATTTTTTGCTCCTGCGATAAGACGTACATATGCTTTGAAATACTTAGAAAACGGCTATGCTCCTGACCTTGAGGGGGTAATAGCTGCAATAGAAAAATATAGCCGTTCAAATTTTCCTGTTAGATTTATGGGGTTTCCATCATACACCTATTTTGTCCTTAAAATGATGGACGAACGAGGTATGAGGTATAAACTTAAAAAAGGGTCAAAAATTATGCTTGGCGGTGGCTGGAAGCAGTTTTATACCGAACAGGTTGAAAAAGCAGTTCTTTATGACCTTGCTAAAAAGGTTTTAGGAATTGAAGAATCGCATATTATTGAGTTTTTTGGGGCGGTTGAGCATCCAATTCTATACTGCGACTGCAAAAATCATCATTTCCATATTCCTGCATACAGTAGAGTTATAATCCGCGATGTTAAAACTCTTGAACCTGTTGAAAATGGCAAAATAGGTTTGGTCAATTTGATCACTCCAATGATTAAAGCAACACCGATATTAAGCGTAATGACAGACGACCTTGGTGTGTTGCATGATGGAAACGAATGTGGATGCGGAGTTCCTTCACCCTATCTTGAAATAATAGGACGGGTAGGGCTAAAGGATATAAAAACCTGTGCGGCAGGTGCGGCGGAGTTTTTGTCAGGGGTGAAGCTATGATTCTTTCAAAAGGTAAACTATATGATTCAAAAGAACAGGATATTATTCTTAAAAATCTTGAAAATGATATAAACATAACTCGCATGGAAAAGACTTTGTCTGTTCATAAGGTAATCAACGCAATTGATAAGCTTGGTCAAGCAATTGATAATGGTGAATTTGAAAATGAGATTTCTCAACTGAATATTGAAGGTATTGAAAAATATATTGAAACAGCTGCCATGACTTTAAAACGTGAAAATATTGAATTTAAGGTTAAAACTGAGCTTGGCGAAAACTTTTTTGATATACAAAAAACCAATCCGCCGTTTAAGCAAAAATCACTTGCAATTCGCCCTATGCCACTTGGTACTCTTCTTCACATTGCCGCCGGGAATATTTATGGACTTCCCGCATTCAGCCTTGCCGAGGGACTTTTAACAGGCAATGTTAATATCCTGAAACTGCCTCAGGCTGATAACGGTTTATCGGTAAAAATAATTATGAAGCTTATAGAAATTGAACCTGAAATTTCGGACTTTATATATGTTTTTGACACTACATCAAGTGATTTGCCTGCGATAAAAAGAATGGCTGAAATTTCTGACGGAATTGTGGTCTGGGGCGGTGATATTGCCGTTTCGGCAGTTAGACAGTTTGCACCGGCAGGCTGTAAGATTATAGAGTGGGGACACAAGCTGGGTTTTGCCTACATATCGGGTTATGAAGATAAAAAAGATGAATTAACAGCACTTGCAGAGCATATTATGTCAACAAAGCAGTTATTATGCAGTTCCTGTCAAACGATTTTCATTGATACGGACAGCATAGACGAGCTTCATGTTTTCTGTAAAGAGTTCCTACCCTTTCTAGAAGATGCTGCGTTAAAATATCCCTTTGACAGTATAGGTTCTGTCGCAGAAAGAACACTGAGAAATTACAATAAAAAGCTTGAGGATATCCTTTCGGGTGAAATTAATTGTTCCAAAATGGTTTATCAAGGGGAACATTGTAGTCTTACAGTATGTGATGATAAAAATCTTGAGCTTTCGGAAATGTTCGGGAATTGTCTTGTAAAAAGGCTGCCGCAAAATGAACTTTTTACTGTTCTCAGAGAGAAAAAAGGCTATCTTCAGACAGCAGGACTTATTTGTAAGCCTGAAAAATGGATTCAACTTACGGACTTATTGGCTAGAAGCGGGTTAACTAGAATTATGCAAGCAGGCAACATGTCGTCGGTATTCTGCGGTGAAGCACATGACGGCGAGTATGCCTTGAGGAGATATATGCGGATTGTTAATATGCAGTAATAGTGTTTATGCTTAAACTGCGTGTTATGTTTAGTAAATGATCATTCGTTGAAAATCAGTACGATTTGGAAAATAATGAGCGAGCAGCTATTCCAAATGTTCTTAGTGGTAATCGTGTTGCTTTATTTATGAAGATGATTTTTAAAAAACTATTTAATTCTGGTTGTATTAATATTATTAATTTTTTCACAATGGCAAATTAACTGAACCCGATTAAAAGTCCCTAATCTTACAAAAGTTGAAGAGTGCATATTTGGATAAATCTGGTCTGTTATCATATAAGTAGAGTCGACAAGCACCCCAAAAGCTGATAAAATAAAAATCAGAAGAGGTGTAAAAAATGAACTACAGTAAGGAATTTAAAGACGAGGCTTTAAAGCTCTCGGATGAAATCGGAATCAAGAAAGCTTGTGAACAGTTAGGGCTTAAGTATTACACACTTGCAGAGTGGAGAAAAAACAGAAAAGTCAAGCTTTCAGAACCTATTAATCAGCTTACAGAAGCGGAGGCAAAAGCCCGTATCCGTGAACTTGAAAAGAGAAATGCAGAGCTTGAGAGGGCTAATGATATTTTAAAGGACGCACTAGGTCTTTTCGGTTCAATTTATTGAACTAAAGACACGGAAGAAGTAAGACAAGTGAGCGTCATCTGTTTGTGCTGAAATTTAAGGAAAAATACACAGTACGGGAAATGTGCCGTTTCCTTAAAATCAGCGAGTCTGGGTATTACAGATGGCTTTCTAATCAAAGCAAAAAAACAGCACGTGAGCTTCTTCTGGTCAGAATAAAAGAAATTATCGCAGAGCATCCGGATAACATAAATTACGGTATAAATAGAATGCAAACAGCTCTGCAGCAGCGTGGAATAGATGTCAGCATCAGAACAGTCT
>JAEZYS010000011.1 GCA_023418925.1 Bacillota bacterium | reverse complement strand
TGTTTTTCCTCTCAAGTAAAGCCTTTACCATACGATACCCAGGAACACCGTCGTATTCGTGATAAATCTCTGCGATTTTCGCATAAACCTTATCTTTTCTTTCCTGATAGACCTGTTTTCTATGCTTTAGATAGTTGTAATAACCGTTGGGATAAACATTACATCTTCGAAACAGCCATCTGAGTCCGAAATCCTCTTTATTTTTTTCAATAAACTGATACACCGCTAATCGATTTTCTTCGCAAAGAACGCTAAGTCAGCATAGCTGACTTTACGCTTATTTTTAGGAAAAGGTTTTCTTTTTCCGCTTCTTCAAGCTGCTTTCGCAACCGCAGATTCTCCGCCATTAAATCATATTCTGCCTTTGTTTCGGTGTTGTTTTGGCATTCTTCACGATATTTTTTAAAGCTGTTCTTACAGAATAGTTGCTCTTGACCGTTATATTCTGACGGTTGAAATGTTTAACAGTATCGCTTTGCTATTCAATTGTATTTTTTATATAATAAATATAGGCTTCGTCAGCAATCTGTCCGAAGTTTTGTTTTACACAGTTTTTACAGTTTATAAGTATTTGATTTTACAAATGTAATGTATAATTATTACAACAATGACTGTATGGGGGATAATATGACTGAAATAGATAAGGAAATCAAAAGGATTATTGATGAACGTCTGATATTCTCGGTATTTCAGCCGATAGTATCATTAAGGGACTGCAAAATAGCAGGATACGAGGCTCTGAGCAGAATTAAAGGAGATAGTTCAATAAGAAACTCCGAGGATTTATTCTACCATGCATCTGTAAACGGTATGGTATGGCGGCTGGAGCAGGTTTGCAGAAAAAGCACATTCAAGGCGCTTTCAAAGCAGTTTGACTCAACATACAAAAAGCTGCTGTTTATAAACGTAAGCCCTGGTGTCATTAACGACAAGGATTTCCGAGAGGGTTTCACGCGCGAGTATGTGGATAAGAACAATATCGAAACGTCCCAGATTGTTTTTGAATTAACAGAGCATGAGGCTATCTCCGACATAAGCGCATTTCTGACTGCGCTTGAGCATTACAAGAAACAAATGTATGAAATTGCTCTTGATGATGTTGGCTCGGGATATTCGGGACTTGGACTAATCTGCGATATACACCCACAGTACGTCAAAATCGATATGAAAATCATTCGTAATATCCACAAAAACAGGCTTCAATATGCAATCGTAAAAAGCCTTTCCGATCTTGCCGAAGCAGCCGACTTCAAGCTTATCGCTGAGGGAATAGAAATCGCCGAGGAAATGGACGTGCTTGTAAAGCTTGGAATTCACTACGGGCAGGGATATTATTTTGCCAGGCCATCGGAAAACTTTTCAGAATTGAAAAAAAACGTCGGGTTTGTCAGTAATGAGGTTAAGGAAGCGAATATCAGATATAATTGCACCTGTAATTACGGTACGGATTCTTTCCGTATCAAGAATATTACCGATTCGGGAGTAACCGTACCGATGACTATGCGTGTCCGTGAGCTTGCGGAAATGTTTGAGGAAAAACCAGAGTTATTAGGCGTAACGATAGTCTGCGGTGGGAAAAGCATTGGCATAATTACGCGTCGTTTGCTTGACCATAAGCTTAGTGGCAGATTCGGCTTCGGACTTTATCAGAATAAAGAAGTCGTGCATATTATGGACAATATTTTTCTTGAGGCGGATTGCAGTGATTCCATTAAGGAAGTCGCGGATATGGCTATGCAGCGGCAGCGTGACGCTATTTACGACTTTATTGTAGTTTCAAAAGGTGGCGAATACTATGGCGTTGTTACAATAAAGGAGTTGTTACTGAAAGCAACAGAGATAGCTGTTTTTGTTGCACGGGACACAAATCCACTTACGGGACTACCGGGGAACAACATTATATCGCAGGAAATTTGCAACTGTACCACTTGCCGCAGCTCATATTCTATTATTTATATTGATATTGATAATTTCAAGGCATACAATGATGTTTACGGTTTTTCAAAAGGAGATATGATAATCAAGGTGCTCGCGGATATTCTGAAAAATATTGCTGGAGAAATGGGCTTTGTAGGACATATCGGTGGGGATGATTTTATAGTAATTCTTGGCGGATATGAGTATAGTGCGTTTTTTAAGACCCTGTCCGTACAATTTTCCGAAAAAACCTTGCCTCTTTTTTCCGAAGCTGATAGGCAAAACGGTTTTATCATAGCGGAAAATAGAAAAGGCGCTGTCGAACAATTTAACCTTGTGTCTCTTACTGCGGCAGTAGTTACAAACGAAAAGGCAACCTTCGGTTCGGCAAATGAAATTATGAAGCTTCTGACAGAACGTAAAAAGTTGGGTAAAGGTATAGTTGGAAACAGTATTTATGGCGAGTGAGTTTATAAAGGTGTTTGAAATAAATATGGGTCTTAAATTTCTCGCTTTTTTTGTGTCTACTTTATTGACATAGGTCCAATCTGAGTAATTTCAGTCAAAAGCTTGGTGAAAGGCTTGTCAGATTTAAAATTACGTTTTATCAGGTTTTCTTTTTCTTCTATTTCTGTTGTAGCTTTTGTTATTCCAGGTGGAGTTCTCTTAAAATGCAAGAGATTTCCGTCCTTCATAGCACGATATACTGTTCTGATGCTAACATTAATTCCGCGCTGCTGCAGAGCTGTATGCATTCTATTTATACCGTAATTTATGTTATCTGGATGCTCTGAGATAATTTTCTTTTATTCTGGCCAGAAGAAGCTCACGGGCTGTTGATTAGAAAGCCATCTGTAATATCCTGACTCGCTGATTTTAAGGAAATGGCACATTTCCCGTACTGTGTATTTCTCCTTGAATTTCAACACAAACAGATGCCGCTCACTTGTCTTCACTTCTTCCGGTCTTTTGCCTCAGAAACTGTCAAATGATTTATCGGTTCTGAAAGCCTTGCCTTCCTGTTTTTTCGTCACTCTGCAAGCGTGTAGTACTTAAGACCTAACTGTTCACAAGCTTTCTTGATTCCGATTTCATCCGAGAGCTTTAAAGCCTCGTCTTTAAATTCCTTACTGTAGTTCATTTTTTACACCTCTTCTGATTTTTATTTTAAGCTACAAATTCATTAATGGACTTGTCTTAATTGATTTAATTACCACTTCTTCATATTGCAAACCCTCAAGATACCTTTGCGTTATTTTAATATTACTATGCCCTAAAATTCTACTTAGGCTATAAACATCAATACCATTCTTTAATTGGCTTTGTGCAAACCAATGCCTACAGGTATGAGGACTACAACGAATAGTATTCCTTACATTAACTTGCTTGCCAGCTATCAAAACAATTCTTTCAATAGCTTCTGGTGTTAATGGCTTGCCTGTGCGTGATAAAAATATATTATTATATTTAATATTTTTGTAAGCAAAATAAGCATTTCTAAAATGCAAATACTTCATAAGTATTTTTCACAAGTACGGACTCTTGCCAACCTGTCTTTCCTTTTTTCCTTTTCCCCATATCATTATGAAATTATCTTTGATGGCATCACATGGCAATGTACACAATTCATAGTTCCTTATTCCAATATCAAAAAGCATTGCTAAAATAGCCTTGTTTCTCACACTAATATAATCTATTTCAGAATATGTATTCATCATATTTCTTACTTCTTTATTTGTGAATGTATTAATAATTGTCTTTGGTTCTTTAGCCTTGTTTATCTTTAGTGTCGGATTATCAGTAATATAGCCTTCTTGCAACAGATACTTATAAAAAGGCCTAAAGGCTCTTAATAATCGGTTTAGATAACTTTCTTTGCAACCTTTTTAATTTGAAACATCATAAAATGTTTTATATGTGTTGTCATTATGTCCTTAGCATCTACAATTCCAAATTTCTGCTCCAAATGTTTAATCAAATACAAGTTTGAATTCCTATAACTTTTAATTGAATTACATGTAAATTTCTTAATCTCACACTCAAAAATATACTCCTGCAATAAGTCTTTTAACAACATAAAAAAATCCTCCTTAATTTCAATAAATATGAAATCAAAAAGGATTTAAAATTGAATTAAGATATACAATTTGCATTATGATTACTCAAATCATAAAAATGTAATATATACCTTTACTAGTGGAACAGAAACCATCATTCAACGTATACTAACACAGTACAACATCTGAAAAAGCCCTATAATCCTAGTCTTCCTCTTCCTCATCAGGCATATCCCAGTTGTGATATACGTTCTGAACATCATCATTATCTTCAAGATGTTCAAGAAGAAGATTCATTTTGTGGATTGCATCTTCATCTGTAAGTGTTGTATAGGTAGATGGTATCTGTTCAACTTCAGCTGACAATACCTTATATCCCTTATCAGAGAGAGCCTCACGTACGCACCCTAATTCTGCAGGCTCTGTTTCAATTTCAGCTGTGCCATCTTCTATCTGGAAATCAGATGCCCCTACATCAAACACATCTTCCATTAACTTATCTTCATCTACTCCATCAGCATCCACAATAATAATTCCCTTTGATGAGAACATGAATGACACACAACCAGTTGTTCCGAGATTACCTCTGAACTTATCAAAATAATGACGAATATCGCCTGCTGTACGGTTTTTATTGTCGGTAAGTGTTTCAACAATTACAGCAACACCTGATGGCCCATAACCCTCATACACGTTAGCTTCGTAGCTATTCTTGTCACCACCTCCAGCTGCCTTCTTAATTACTCTGTCTATATTATCATTAGGAACGTTATTAGATTTTGCCTTTGCAATAAGATCACGAAGCTTTGCATTATTATTAGGATCTGCTCCGCCTTCCTTCACGCAAACAGTAATTTCACGTCCGATTTTAGTGAAAATCTTAGCTTTAGCACCATCTGTAGCTTCTTTTTTTCTTTTAATATTGTTCCATTTGGAATGTCCTGACATTAAAAACCTCTCCTTTGATTAAAACTGTGCTTTATACATTTAAAGTGAATTATATCCACTTTTCAAAACATTTTTTATAATTCCTGTCTCCAATGCAAATCGGGTCAAAATGTCCAGTCAGCAATCTTTTTGCACCCGATTCTTTTATTATAATAGCAGATTTCTTTGCAGCCTTAGTACTCTCACAAATGTATCGGAAATTCGGCGTTACTGCATTGCAAAGCGCATCTCCTATATAAAAATCGTCACCACAAAGAACTCCGATAGAACCTCTTGTATGACCGTCAAGTGATACAATTTTCGCATTAACCCCATAAGAATCAAGATTCATTCCATCTTCAAGCAATACATCAACATTAAATTTATCTGACTTTTCTTCAAAACTCTTCTTAAATAACTTTAAAGCTATTTTTCCAAATGCATTAAAAGTATGTAACTTATGTATTGTATTATCTCTTGCAAGGTTTATATCATATGCACTCATTGCAATTTTACTATTATAAAGCTTTGAGAAATACTTTGCATTCTGTATATGGTCATTGTGGCCATGTGTAAGAATAATTAACTTTATATTATAATTCATTAGCCACATTTCAATATGATCTCTGAACTTTTTAATTCCTGTATCGATCAGAATATCACCGTCTGCCCCTCTAAGTACATAGCAGTTAGTATGTCCAGCAGTAATCATATTAATATTATTATAATTCTTTCGCATTAACACACCTCAGTACTATACCAGATTAAATCAAAGATTTCAACCAGTCTGTCATTTTTTTTCTGAAGGTATAAATACCCAAAAAGTGTTTCAAGTCCAGTTGCACGCCGGTATTCTATAGGATTTGAGCTCTTAGGGACAGTATTGCCCGTGGCATTACGTCCCCTTTTTAAAATTTCTTCCTCATCTTCAAAAAGGTGTGGTAAGATTATGTCCACCGCACTAGATTGAAATGCAGCCCTGACCTTTTCAACAGACATTTGATGAAGTTTTTTCACAGGCATGTTTGCATGTTCAAGAAGTCTTTCACGAACAAGTACCTCATAAACTGCATCTCCTAAGAAAGCCAGCGTTAAAGGACTATACTGATTTACAATTTTTTTATCCAGCGTTACCACCTACTTTATTAATGCATACATACTGCTGTCAAAATAATCACCATTTTTGAACAAACTTTTCTTTAATACACCTTCACAATTAAAACCAGCTTTTTCAAGTACTGCACAGGAGCCTTTATTATCTTTAAACGGTGTAGCCTGTATTCTGACAATATCATATTTATCAAACAGATATGTGCAAAAATATTTGACAATTTGAGTCATAATACCTTTACCCCAATAATCCTGAGAAATCCAGTATGCAATGTCTCCACTTCTTGAATAAATATCTTCATTAATAAACATACCTATTGAGCCTATAAGTTTTCCGTCTTTAACAATTGCTCTCATACATTGTTTATCTTCAGATGTATTTATACAGGATTCTATAAATGCTTCAGCATTTGCCCTCTGACTAAGACTCTCAAATGATTTGGATAAATACCTTGAAATTTGTATATTTCCTGCTTCTTTAATAAGATCATCAATATATTCTGATGTCCAATTTTTCAGTTCAAAATTTAATACGTCCATTTTAACACCTTAGAAAACAAAATCAAATCTGAATCCGAGTATATCAACAGTATCTCCCTCATCTATACCCATATCTTCAAGCTTGTCAATAATTCCGCTATTTCTCAATACTCTCTGGAAATACAGCAGTGATTCATAATCCTCAACATCACAAGTGCGCATGAACGACTCAAGCCAAGGTGCTTCAACATAGTATACAGCATCATCACCACGATGTATCTCGAATTTCTCACCAATTCCTGCCTTCTCATCAAGCTCTTGTTGTGTTAGAGGTTCAGCTTCATATTCCTTAATCGGAGGGAGCGTTTCGAGTGTTTTATATACACCGTTAATAAGTTCCCTAGTTCCATTTGTAGTTGCAGCAGATATTTCAAAGAATTCTAAGCCCTTACCTGTTATATATTTTTTAAATTCATCAATCTGTTCCCGTGATGCCATATCACATTTATTAGCTGCAACAATCTGTGGCCGGCACGCAAGATCCTCGCTGAAATTTTTAAGTTCATTGTTTATAACCTCAAAATCTTCACATGGATTTCTGCCCTCTGAACCTGAAACATCAACCACATGAAGTATTAATCTACATCTCTCAACATGTCTTAAAAACTCATGTCCCAGACCAACGCCATCACTTGCACCCTCAATAAGTCCAGGAATATCAGCCATTACAAATGACTTTCCCTCACCCATTGAAATAACTCCAAGTACCGGAGTAAGTGTTGTAAAATGATAGTTGGCAATTTTAGGCTTTGCAGCAGATACAACTGAAATCAGCGTTGATTTTCCTACGTTAGGAAATCCAACTAACCCAACATCAGCAAGAAGTTTTAACTCAAGTGATACTTCATATTCTTCACCTGGAAAACCTGGCTTTGCAAATTTAGGAATCTGTCTTGTAGGTGTGGCAAAACGAGCATTACCCTTTCCACCTTTACCACCTGCTGCTATTATTTTAGGCTCATCAGTTGACATATCAGCAATTATTCTACCGGTATTTGCATCCTTAACAAGAGTTCCTCTTGGAACCTTTATAACAAGATCAGCCGCATTTCTTCCTGTGCAATTTTTTTTACTTCCATTTTCGCCTTTTTCAGCTTTATATTTTTTCTTGTATCTGAAATCAATAAGTGTTGAAAAATTGTCATCTACCTGAAAGACAATATTGCCTCCTTTACCGCCATCTCCGCCGTCCGGACCTCCAGCTGCAACATATTTTTCACGATGAAACGATACAGCACCATCTCCGCCGTCTCCTGCTTTTATGGTGATCTTTGCTTTATCCACAAACATTCATGTCCACTCCTTTCTATCTAAAAATATATTATATTCAAATTTATAGTTTATACAAATCCTTATAAGAAAATATGCACACAAAAACACATATTAAGTATATCATAAAATTACATCTATTGCAATATTAATTTAAATTATAAAAGGTGTATTTAAAGACCTTGATAAATAGGACATATCCATAAAAAACACCCGATGCAATCTATAGCATAGAAAGCAACGGGTATTAATTTAACATGCTATTTTATTGAAGATACTTTTTCCCTTACTATTTTCGGAGACTCCTTTTCAGTAATACATTTTTCACTAATTATAACCTTAGTAATTTCTCCATCGGATGGAGCCTCATACATTGTATTCATTAATACACCTTCAACAATTGAACGCAATCCTCTTGCACCTGTTTTCTGAATTATTGCTTTTTTTGCAATTGCTTTTAGTGCATCATCTTCAAATTCAAGTTCAATGTTATCAAGTTTAAACAACTTTTTAAATTGCTTAATCAATGCATTTTTTGGTTCACAAATTATTTTAATTAATGCATCCTCATCAAGTTCATCAAGTACAGTGATTATAGGCAAACGACCAACAATCTCCGGAACCATTCCAAACTTTACAAGATCCTGAGGTAATACATTCTTGAATATATTAGTTTCTTTTTCTGATTTCGATTTAATATCAGCTCCAAAGCCAAGTGCAGATGATTCAGTTCTTTTCTGAATAATCTTTTCAAGGCCATCAAAAGCACCGCCGCAGATAAACAAGATGTTTTTAGTATCAATATGAATAAACTCCTGGTTTGGATGCTTACGTCCGCCCTGGGGAGGGACATTGGATACAGTTCCTTCAATAATTTTTAACAATGCCTGCTGAACGCCTTCTCCACTGACATCTCTTGTAATAGATGTATTTTCAGATTTTCTGGCAATTTTATCTATCTCATCAATATATATGATTCCTCTCTGAGCAGCATCAACATCATAATCAGCAGCCTGTATAAGCCTTAACAAAACATTTTCAACGTCATCACCAACATATCCTGCTTCTGTTAATGTAGTAGCATCAGCAATAGCAAAAGGTACATCAAGAATTTTAGCAAGAGTTTGTGCAATGAGAGTTTTACCAACACCCGTCGGTCCAAGTAATATTACATTACTCTTCTGAATTTCAACATCATTTGCAGTGTCAGATAATATTCTTTTATAATGATTATATACAGATACAGATAATGCTATTTTAGCACTATCCTGACCTACAACATAATCATCAAGAAACTTCTTTATTTCGATTGGTTTGATATGTTTGGAAGTAAGAGTATCTGGTTTTGTTTTATTCTTTTTAAACTGAGCAGTTGCGCTTGCTAAAGGATCAGCTCCGACAAGCATTTCATAACAATATATTACGCATTCATCGCATATATTTGTTGTTCCTGCTGAAAACATATTCTGTACTTTATTTTCAGGTTTTCCGCAAAAACTACATCTTCTCATAGTTCTTTCGTTATTTGCCATTAGCCTATCCTCAAATTCTATCTTTTATTTATCACCTTATCAATAAGACCGTACTCTGCAGCCTCAGATGCAGTCATAAAGTTATCACGATCTGTATCCTTTTCAATTATCTCAACTGATTTTCCGGTATTTTCGGATAATATTCTATTTAAATGCTCTTTAGTTCTAACAAGATGATCAGCTCTGATTTTAATATCAGTACACTGACCGGATAATCCACCGGCAATAAGAGGCTGATGAATCATGATTTCTGCATTTGGAAGAGCAAAACGCTTTCCTTTGGCACCTGAAGATAATAGGAAGGAACCCATGGATGCAGCCATACCTATACATATAGTAGACACATCACATTTAATATACTGCATTGTATCGTATATAGCCATACCTGCAGTAACAGATCCTCCTGGGCTATTAATATAAAGGCTGATGTCCTTTTCTGGATCCTGACTTTCAAGATAAAGCAGCTGTGCAACAACAAGACTTGCAGTAGCATCAGTTACTTCTTCGCATAACATTATTATCCTGTCATTTAATAGACGAGAAAAAATATCATACGAACGTTCTCCTCTGCTTGTTTGTTCAACTACATATGGTACCAAACTCATAATAGCCTCTTTCCCCGCAGAAAGTAAAATATATACATACAAACCATCATTCTGCGGAAAGATGGTTTGTATAAATATAGATAATAAAATTAACCGTTTATCTTTGCATTATCCTTTACAAGCTTTGAAGCTTCTGAAACCTTAAGGTCATCCCTTACATTTTCAGGGTGAACATAAGCCTTAACCTGTTCTGCTGTGATCTTATACATTTCAGCAATCCTGTTAATTTCTTCATCAACCTTTTCATCTGAAATAACAATACTTTCAAGTTCAGCAATCTTTTCAAGAGCAAGTCTTAACTTAACCTGCATCTTAGCCTGATCTTCAAAAGTTTTTCTGAAAGAATCCTTTTCCATTCCTGTATATGCAAGATATGTTTCAAGATTCAATCCCTGCTGAGAAAGTCTCATTTCAAAATCCCTTACCATTTCGTCAATCTTTGACTCAAACATAACTTCAGGAATTTCAGCAGTCATTTTTTCAACTACTTTTTCAAAAATATTGTTATCTGCTTCTACATCAGCTGACTTAACAGCATTTTCTTCAAGCTTCTTCTTGATATCAGCCTTTAATTCATCAACTGTATCAAATTCTGTTGCATCCTTAACAAACTCATCGTCAAGATCAGGAAGTTCAGTAGACTTAATTTCGTTAAGCTTAATCTTGAACTCAACAGGCTTGCCAGCAAGTTCTTCCATCTGATAGTTTTCAGGGAAAGTAACATTAATAGTAAATTCTTCACCTGTATTCTTTCCTACAACCTGATCTTCAAATCCAGGAATAAACTGACCAGAACCTAACTTAAGATCAAACCCGTTTTCTTTACCGCCTTCAAAAGCAACGCCATCTTTGAATCCTTCAAAATCAATGTTAACAGTATCGCCAAGCTGTGCAGCTCTGTCTTCAACAGTAATGATTCTTCCATTTCTCTGTCTCATACTGTCAATTTGCTTGTCAACATCTTCATCAGTAACATTCTTGACAACTATTTCTATTTCTATTCCTTTATAATCACTAATTTCAACTTCTGGTTTTACAAAAGCAATAACTTTATATACTACGCCATCTTCTTTGCTTACAGATTCAACATTGATCTCTGGCTGAGAAACAATAAAGAGACCTGATTCATCAATTGATGGAGCAACTAATTCAGGAATAAGCTGATTTACAGCATCCTCATAAAAAGCAGCTTCTCCGTAAAGCTTTTCAACCATTTTTCTTGGAGCTTTACCCTTTCTGAATCCTTGAATTGCAATGTTTTTCTTTGCTTTCTGATATGCCTTTTCGACGGCACTTTCAAATTCAGCTGCATCTGCAGATACAGTAAACTCATACTTATTTGTTTCAATTTTATTTGTTGATACTAAACCCATTTTATCGTCCTCCATTAATATAACAGCATATAAAAAGATTATATCACATTTCTATTTTATATGCTATATGATGAATATTATTTCCACAAAATTAACAAGTTACTTGATTAATACAGGATTAAATTGTATATAATCACTAGAAATTAGCTTATATTTAATCCCTTCTCTTTCACCATTAACCGCATAATTGCATGCTTTTCCGTGGATATGACCATAATAACACTCTTTTATATCATATTTAAACAGAACATCAAGAATATCATAATTGCAGTCATTTGCATAGACAGGTGGATAATGAAGAAACACAATCGGAATCAAGTCATCTTTCAATGCTGATTGAATTGAAAGCTCCAGGCGGATTGCTTCCCTTGCAAGAACCTTTGCATCAGCGGCTATTCCGTTTTCATTAATCCATCCTCTTGTACCACAAATACCATATTCATTATATTTAAAATGATTATTATGAAGTATTTTTATTGTTTTAAAATTATTTTCATTTAGGAAATTATTCATTTTAGACATTGTAGTCCACCAGTAATCATGATTTCCCTTGAGAATAATCTTGTTGCCTTTCAATTTGCTTAAAAAATCAAAATCAGGTTTTGCTTGTTCAAAATTTATAGCCCAGGATAAATCACCAGGCAAAACAACGATATCTTCTTCTTTAACAACAGTATTCCAATTACTCAGAAGTCTCTCTTCATAGTTATCCCAACCTTGAAAAACATTCATAGGCTTATCTGTGCCAAAAGAAAGATGTAAATCTGCGATAGCATAAAGTGACATATTTATTTCCATTCCCTTTTTGCATTTTATTCAGTTATTAAGCAAAATTTCTGCTCTAGTATTTGCAGAAAGGAATAATTAGCTTTGTGAGTAATATTGTTACGCTTTTACCCACAAAATATAATAAAACTATGCGCCTGCTTAAATATTCAAAACAGGCGCATACAAATTTATAAGCCTAACTGTTTAAGAACATAATCTTTTTGTTCTTCCTTTGATATAACGTCTTTATACTTAATCTGCTTCGTTTTAAGAGCAGCAAGTGATTCTGGTATTTCGTATCCTGACAATTCATTTAGATGGTCAACCATTGCAAACTCATCAAGAGTTGAAATCTTTCCTTCAATTGCTTCGAGAACACTCGTACTAAATTTGTATGGACTTGCTGTAGAGGCAATTACAGTCTTTGTCTTATCACTTGTTTTAGCCTTATATTCTTCATATACCTTAACTGCAACTGCTGAGTGTGTATCAAGTGTATATGAATATTTATCATAAACACGCTTAATTGTTGCCTTAGTCTCTGCATCATCACAGAAACCGCCAATAAAGTCTGCCTGAAGCTTTTCCTTAACATCAGCTGTAACTTCATACTTACCTGTTTTTGCAAGAGAATCAAACCATTCCTTAATCTGTGTATCATCTTCACCACAAAGAAGATAAAGCAATCTTTCTAAGTTGCTTGAAATAAGAATATCCATGGATGGTGATATAGTTGTAAAGAATTCTCTGTTTCTATCATAAATACCTGTATTTATAAAGTCAGTCAATACCTTGTTTGTATTCGAAGCACAAATAAGCTTATTAACTGGAATACCCATATTCTTTGCATAGTAAGCAGCAAGGATATTACCAAAGTTTCCAGTAGGAACAACAATGTTAATCTTATCACCAAGCTTGATTTCTTCATCCTTTACAAGTGAAGCGTAAACAGAAATATAGTAAATAATCTGTGGAGCAAGTCTTCCCCAGTTGATAGAATTTGCACTTGAGAACATCATCAAATTCTTTTCAAGCTTTTCTTTGATTTCATTGTTTGTGAAGATGTACTTAACGCCATTCTGGCAATCATCAAAGTTGCCTTTGATTGCACAAACAGCAACGTTATCACCGTCCTGTGTTGTCATCTGACGTTTCTGCATTGGGCTTACTCCATCTTCAGGATAGAATACCATAATCTGAGTACCCTCAACATCAGCGAAACCTTCAAGAGCAGCCTTGCCTGTATCTCCTGATGTTGCAACAAGAATAACTATCTTCTTGTTAATATTGATTTTCTTTGCACTTGTAGTTAGGAGATATGGTAAAATCTGAAGAGCCATATCCTTAAATGCGCATGTGGGACCATGCCACAGTTCAAGAATATAAGTACCGTCAAACAAATGTGATATTTCAGCTATGTTATCAGTAGAAAAATTCTTATCATTATAAGCATTATCTGTACAATATCTTATTTCTGCATCTGTAAAGTCAGTCAGATATTTTGAAAAAATATATGCTGCTCTTTCAGAATAAGACATATCGCCAAGCTTTGCAACTTCATCTAAAGTAATTTCAGGTATTTCAGAAGGTACAAATAATCCTCCATCAACAGAAATACCCTGCACAATTGCCTCTGCAGATGACATTTTAACGTTGCTGTCCCTGGTACTCTTATAATACATTACTATCATTCCTTTACATAATTATATTTAATCCTGTAGAATCAAATGCATTCTCTATGTAATTAAAATCAACAACCTTATTATTTTCCAGTACCACATTTGCGACATCAAATCTCGGTTGAAAATTATGCGGATTTCTGTACGAATACTCAATTGCCGTTTTAACTATAAGCTTCTTTTTTATTTTTGTTATTGCTTCAAATCCACTTGACATTGAATCTGGGTTTCTTGTCTTAACCTCTACAAAAGCAATAATACCATCTACCTCAGCAATTATATCAATTTCGCCGCCTTTAATACAATAATTGCGGCATAAAATTCTATACCCCTTTTTCTCAAGATAAAGGGATACTATCTTTTCTCCAAGATAGCCTAATTCCTTACTGGTCATGTTCATAAAACTTCTTAAGAAATGACATTCTGTGTATTGGAGATGGACCATATTCAGAAAGAGTTTCATAATGTAGCTTTGTTCCATATCCCTTATGCTTTTCAAACTGATACTGTGGATATTCCAAAGCAATTTTCTCCATATATCTGTCTCTGCTTACCTTAGCAAGTATTGATGCTGCAGCAATTGAAGCTGATGTTCCGTCACCTTTTATAATAGTTTCTGTTTTACATCCAAGACCAGGATCCCTGTTTCCATCAACAAGTGCTATATCAACTTTTACTGATAATCCTTCAACGGCTCTTCTCATAGCAAGAAAAGTAGCCTGAAGAATATTATACTTTTCTATTTCTTCAACGGTAGCAGTAGCAACACAATATGACACTACATTTTGGATTACAATGTCATAAAGATAACTACGTTTCTTTTCACTTAACTTTTTACTGTCATTAAGAAATTCTATATCTGCGTCCGGTTTCAGTATAACAGCCGCCGCATAAACATCACCAGCCAGCGGACCTCTGCCAGCTTCATCAACTCCACAGAAAATAGAATAATTCTTTCTGATTTCATTGTCATACTCAAACAGTGTCATAACAGTTATTCTCCATCAGGAAGCTCAAGAGTAATTCTTCCAAGCTTACCACTTCTATATTCATCAAGTACTGTTATAGCAGCTCTTTCAGTATTTACTTCACCGCCTGAAATGAGCATGCTGCGGCTTTTTCCAACTTTTTTTAAAAGCTCATAGCCGTCATCGCTATCATCAACAGTTATATTATATCTGGAAAGTAAATCCTGCTTAAAATTATTACTAAGCATAAATAGTAATCTGCATGCCAAAGCTTCTGTATCTACAACATCGTCCTTGACAGCTCCTGTAAATGCAAGCTTTTCACCTACAGACATATCATCAAATTTCGGCCACAATACTCCAGGCATATCAAGTAGTTCAACATCATTTGCAAGCTTAACCCATTGCTTGTCCCTTGTAACTCCGGGACGATCCTCAACCTTAGCTTTTTTCTGCTTTGCAAGTCTGTTTATAAAAGTTGACTTACCAACATTCGGTATGCCTACAACCATAAGATGAAGTATTCTGCCCTTCATCCCCTTGGCTTCAAACTTCTCAATCAGTTCATGAAGAACATCTTTGACAATAGGTACAAATTTATTTAATCCACGACCACTTTTACAATCAGTCGGAATAGCGGTAATTCCTTGCTTTTTATAATAACTAATCCATTTCTGTGTAGCAGCTTCATCAGCTGTGTCGCATTTATTTAAGATCACAATTCTTGGTTTTCCCTCAATCAAGCTGTTTAAATCAGGATTTCTGCTAGAGACAGGAATTCTTGCATCTATAATCTCTACAACAGCATCAACCAAAGGCAAAGAGGCCTTAATCATTCTCTTCGTTTTAGTCATATGACCAGGAAACCATTGAATTGATGGCATTTCAGTCATGAAAGACCTCCATTTAACAATTATTATTTATTCAAACGTATTAACTCTGTCAAACGGGAAAAATCTAAAAAACACCTTTCCAACAACATCGTCAACAGGAACAAAGCCAACTAAACCACTTCTGCTGTCAGTTGAATTCATTCTGTTATCGCCCATAACAAATACACATCCATCAGGAACAGTAACAGGATACTGATGCCCGCCCTCATCTCTCTGAGTAAGGTTATTAATATAGCTTTCTTCAAGAACAACTCCGTCAACCATAACCTCACCAGTATTGAAATTAATATCAACAGTCTGTCCCTCAACCGCAATTACTCTTTTAACAATGTATTTTTCCAGACCCTCACTGTCTACAATTACTATATCGCTTGCCTTAGGTGTATAAAACAAATATGACACCATCAGCTTATCCTTATTTTCTAGAGTAGGTAACATAGAATCACCGTCTACATAAGCTATTCTTAAGATAAATGTAAAAAACAATATTACAACAAAAAAGGAAAATACAATCGATTCAATCCAACTTAGAAACTCCTCGCTTGCAGAAGAATGTTTCTTCTTATTATCTTCAAGTGCTTCATAATTCAATTCATATTTTGCCATTTTAATAATTCCCTTCTGAAATAATTCAAATGTTTGCAAAATAGCAAAAAAGGGACTGTACGTCCCTTTACGCTCAAACTAACGAATGTGTTCCTTAACCTTTGCAGCCTTACCAACTCTATCGCGGAGGTAATATAGCTTGCTGCGGCGAACCTTACCGTGTCTGATAACTTCAACCTTATCAACAACAGGTGAATGAATTGGGAATACCCTTTCAATTCCACAGCCGTGTGCAACACGTCTTACAGTAAATGTTTCGTTAATTCCACCGTGTTTCTTAGCAATAACAGTACCTTCAAATAATTGAATTCTGTACTTATCGCCTTCCTTGATCTTTACGTGTACTTTAACGGTATCACCGATTTCAAGTACAGGTGCTTCGCTCTTTAAGCTACTATTGCTTATAAGCTTTAATGCATCCATGTTTTTTCCTCCTGATTTTAAGACATTCATAACTCTATTTAACTGATTCATTAATTAAGAATCAAGAGCAAGAGGACTGTCCTTTTAATGCGCTACAATGTAGCAAGCATTAATCTCGCCTACATAAAGCATGCGGATTTTTAAATGCTATATAATTTTATCACACCAGTAATAAAAAATCAAGTGCTTTTAAATATTATTTTATATTATCTCATAATTTAAAACAATTAACAATAAATATAAATTTCCAGTTATCATTTTGCTATAAATTTTACAAAGCCATTGTCATTATAATAAGATAAATTACAGATGCATATAAGGTTATATTTGTACATCGAATAATAAAAAATACTGCCATCAACGAAATACACAGAAATATATTTAGTTCTTTTAAATATTTCTCATAATTAATTGCTGTTCCTGATTTGAAAAATCTATTAATAAACAACAGAATGAGTGCCCCACCGTCCAATGAATGTATAGGAAGCATATTAAAAAGACCTATTATCAAGTTAATATACCCAAAAAGCAAAGTATTGTCACTTTTAAAAACCATGCAAAATAAAAAAATCAGAAAGTTTACGAAACATCCTGCACTCAAAACAAAAGCATCATTAATAAACCCTGAAATCTGACAGCATTTCTGTTTAAGGATTTTAATACCTGCACCATAAAATATAAGAGAATCAATCTTCTGGCCTGTTATTTTCATTGCTATAAGATGACCAAACTCATGCAACAGACAAGCAAAAAGAGCATACAAAGCATAGTTATTATCATTTAATAGTATAATCAATGATACTGCTGCAAAAAAGCTGAAATCAAATCCAACCTTAAAAAATTTAAACGGCAGTATTATCATTATCACTATTCTCTTCAAGTATATTGACTATACTTGTCTTAATACTCTTATAGCAATCCTCTGCCGATTCCTGAAGATGATATGTAAATGTATTGTAAATATCATTTGATACAATCGGAGAAAATGTATTAATAAGCAAGTATGCGATTGCAATAATTACAATTAGTATCACCTGTAACGTAATTGTATCAGCCAATATCATTCTGTTTTTAGGTATAACCTCAACATCTTTTTCCAAATACTCATCATTAAGATTTATTTCCGTCATAAATAATCCCTCCCATTCTAATTTTATAGACAAGGGAAGGATTTTATGTTTATTTTTTCATTCTGATTATAGAATTTTTAGGATATACCTTATCACAAGGTATAGAAAGCTTCATCATTGCATGGCTAGCGCTGTCAATGATTTCACCCTTCTCATTATAGATTGTATCTATCTTCATAGTATCGTACATTTTTCCAGGGCTAAGTATTTCTACTTCACAACCCTTAACAAATTTATTTCGCTGTGTAGCATAAATTCTTCCATCCCTGCATTCATCAACAATAGCAACAACATCATATTCCCTTATATAACCACTGTTTTCATAATACTGGCAATCCTTTGGATGACCATTATAGAAACCTGTGCAGTATTTTCTATGACTTACCTTAAATACCTCATCTTTTATCCATTGTGGAAGCTCAAAGCTGCCAGAATTTTTCTTGAGTATGTCAAGTGCCATTCTATATGCATTTGTAACAACAGAAACATAATATGATGATTTTGCCCTGCCTTCAATTTTAAAGCTAGAAACACCCGCCTCGGCAACCTTGTCAAGCTGTTCAATCATGCACATATCCTTTGCATTGAGTATATATGTGCCCTTTTCATCTTCATAGATAGGATAAAATTCACCTTCACGTTTTTCTTCCATAAGATGATAACCCCATCTGCATGGTTGAGCACATTCACCCCTGTTAGCATCTCTGTTTACAAGGTATGATGACAACAGGCATCTTCCTGAAAAAGAAACACACATGGCACCATGTATAAAAGCTTCTATATCCAGTTCTTTTGGAGTCTTTGCCCTTATTTCAGCAATTTCTTCAAATGAAAGTTCTCTTGCAAGAACTACTCTTTTAACTCCCATGTTATACAGTTCATTAGCAGTAACATAGTTTACAATTCCTGTCTGGGTAGACATATGAATTTCCATATCAGGAGCATATTTTTTAACAAGCGATAAAATTCCGAGGTCAGCAACAATAACAGCATCAACCTTTGCTTCAACAGCTTCATTTATAAACTGCTCAAACGAAGGGATCTCATTGTTTCTTGGAAGTGTATTACATGTAAGATACACTTTCACACCTTTTGAGTGTGCATAACTTACTGCATCAAGCAAGCTTTCTGAAGTAAAATTCTGCGGTGAAGCTCTCATACCAAAAGCTTGTCCTCCAAGATATACAGCATCTGCACCAAAATCTATTGCAGCGCATAATCTTTCATAATCTCCAACAGGAGATAATAATTCAAGTCTGTTTATATCAATCAATTTATAAGCCTCCGGTATTTTATTCTGCCAATCCGGCAAGAACTAAATTTGCTTCATGTTCTTCATTTGTCTTAGCATAGAAGAATTCACCTGTATCAAGATTTGAACAAAAGTAATAATAATCTGTTTCAGCAGGATATAAAACTGCATTTATTGCATCAAGTCCTGGATTACAGATTGGTCCCGGAGGAAGTCCCGGGCCTTTATATGTGTCATAAGCAACATACATTTCCTGATATGGTACTTCTATATTAGGAATAATAATATCTTCTACATAATTCGTAGTAGGATCTGATTGTAACAACGGAAATGTATCAGGAGATTCAAGTCTGTTAAAAAACACAGATGCAACATTTTTCATATCAGATTTATTAGCTGACTCCGCCTGAACAATTGATGCAAGCGTAAGGGTTTCTTCCAGTGTCATATCAAGATCTTCCATGCGTCCGTAATAATCAGGTGTAATTTTAGAATCAAAGTTTTTATAGATTTTTTTAGCTACAATCATAGGATCTTCATCGAGATAAAACCTATATGTATCTGGGAATAAATATCCTTCCATCTTATAAAATTTTAATTTACTTACAACAGCGTCTTTCTCGAAATCAAAACCAAAATTATTATTATTAAATACATTTAGAAAATCATCCGCAGAACATACTCCTTTATCATCAAGTCTTTTTGCCGCTTCTAACAAAGTAATACCTTCTGGGAACGTTACATCGGCAACCTCTCTCTCATTTATAGCATCCGACTGAAGTTCTTCAATAATATTACTATAACTCATACTGGTGTTTAATTTATGAATGCCCGCAATAAACGTACCATCAGAACCCTTGATTTTTGAAAAAGTCCTGAATAAGTTTTCATCTGAAATTATTCCTTGATCGTACAAGATCTTTGCAATTGCAGCTGTACCAGAGTTTGTCGGAATATCTACTACAACTTCTGTTTTTGACTTGCCTACTCCAAGTATTTCCTTAGAAACTTTTAATATCATTACAGCGCTGAAAATAGAAACAGCAATGATTAACGTGGTAAGAATCATTACAAAGATAAGCTTTCCTGCACTGCCTCTCTTCTCAAGAACTTCTTCCTCGTTATCTTCATCGTCACAATCATCATTACAATTTTCATTTTTCAATAATTCAATGTCATCAATATCTTTTTTAATGTTCTCATCACTGTCATTTACATCAGTCCCTGATATTTCATCATCAAAATCTTTATTCATATTATTTAATAACTCATCCAAAATTTCTTGTTTTCTACTTTTTTCAAGAAGTTCATTATCAGGCATGTCAACATCTCCTAACATCTAAAGTCTTTATGAACTTTTCAGTAATCACTGCATCAACAGCTATGTCATACCTGCCCCTGTAAAGTTTAGATACTATACAGCCGCAATAACATATACCAATATTGAAAAGTTCAGTATGTCCTGACAGAAATCTGTCATAATATCCTTTACCATAACCAAGTCTGTATCCATCAGTATCATATGATAATGCAGGTACAATATTTATTGCATTTTCAAATTTATCAGCATAGGTACACTTTTCTTCAATTGGTTCAAGTACTGAAAAAAAACCTGGCTCAAGATCATTAATAGAATTAATATAGTAAAATTTCATATTTCGTGTTCCGTCTATGCATTTTGGAACAGCAACATTTTTACCATCGTTCAATGCACGATTGATAATACGTAAAGTATCTACTTCTATATCAGTTGAAACATATGTTAATACTGTATTACAATTCTGATACCATTTTGAACCAATTAATTTTTGATAAATCTGTTCATCCTTGCATTGTTTTTCAGAAGAATCCATTGAAATTCTATATTGTTTTAGTTTAACTCGCAGTAATTTTTTATGTTCACGAATATCAAATGTTAACTTTTGCTGCATAATAATGAATCTTCCAATCGATCACGCTTTTCCTTTGAAGTAAGTTTCTCAACAAGTAACAGTCCAAACTGAACAGCACATCCTGCACTTCTTCCGGTAATAATTTTACCGTCAGCAACAGCAGCTGTACTGCAAACCTCTGCGCCTAAAAGTTCCTGTTCGTATCCTTCAAAACAAGTAGCTTTTTTTCCTTCAAGCAAACCCTTATGTCCCAGAATTGACGGTGCTGCACAAATAGCGCCAATGTAAAGATTGTTAGCTTTACAGTAATCAATTGCATTCTGAACTGCCTTTGACTTTTCAAGATTCAGAGTACCAGGCATTCCACCAGGAAGCACAATCATTTCAAGGCTATCATCAAGTATAATCTCATCATCTGTAATATCAGTTACTAAAGTGATACCATGTGAACCAGTAATAAGATTGTCACCGATTCCAACTGTAATAACTTCTTTTTCACCTCTACGTAACAAATCTATAGATGTTACAGCCTCTATTTCCTCAAAACCATTAGCAATGAAAACATAAATCATTATAAATCTCCATTCCCTTCTACGGTATTTCTTTAAGAAAAGTAAAAAATAGCGACGTGAAAAGCATTTTCACGTTATATCCTTTATTTAAAAGTTATAGTCTTTTTATCCAACATAAAAGCAGGAAAATATGATTTTTTTGATCTTCTTAAACCTTCAATGCCTAAATCTTCTTCTCTGTTAATATATGAATAACCCTGAGTAGCAGCCTTTGCGAATTCGTTATTGATAGCTGGATAAGCACCTGGTATATCAGGTAGTGCTTTTTCAACATGGACACCAAAGGTATTTGAATTAATGCCTTCCCCAAGTGTAAAAGCAACCACTTTTCCATCAACTCTAAGTACCCCTCCACTTAACTTTAAGTCGTAAAAGTTAGTAAAAAAGGTGTTTATGGCAAACTGCTCCATTACAGCAGATTCATCATCATAAAGGTTATTACTATTGTAACTGATCGTTGCAAATTCAATGCATTCAGTAAAATCTTTTTCAGTCATCAAAGAAAAACTCCAGTTGTTTTCATAGAATTTTTTAAGATGATTTCTCTTTCCATGATATTTCTTTCCTGACAAGGTTCTTAAATCATCTGCATTATAAATGTAATCATTTGAACCTTCATCAGTTGAAACATTGAATTGCCCTGGAAATAGTTCAGACAACATCTTTAAATTGCACTCGCTTACAGAAGTAAGGCACAACGGATTGTTTTGCTCCTCTGCATATTTCCTTAACTCTGTTATTAATTCCTTGTAGTCTCCTTTTCCAGAAGGAAACGTAAATTTCATTCCATATTTAGTTGATAAAGAAATATAGAAATCCTTAAACCTTGTTATTTTAGAATTATATAATCTTCTCCAGGCATAATTATTTGCAAAACAATATTCACACCCCATAAAATCTGAATATGCAAGTAACTGATCAATCCATGGCTTATCGGATAATTGAATTTCTCTGAACTCAAGCATTTTTACAAAACCTCATTAATACATTTAATAATTCTGTCTGTAATTATATCGATAGGTAAAGCTCCTCTTTCATCGCTGCATGCTATAACATGCCACGCTTGCTTTTCTGCTGCATAAAGAGCTGATTTTCTGCAATTATTAAGATATTCTACATCAGATTCATGTATGTCCTTTTTACTGTCATCACCATTATATCTTGAACTCAACAGTTCCTGCGATATTTCAACAGGCATATCAAGAAAAATTATTAAATCAGGTTTAGGAAGTCCTAACTTATTATACTCATAATCGTCAAGCCAATTCAGATAATAATCCCATTGACTTTTTTCCAGCTTAATCATCTGATGTATAGCATTTGAACTAACGTACCTGCTTGCAATAATCAATTCCCCATCATTATAGTTCTTTTCCCAAAACATCTTATAACTTGCATACCTGTCAACAGCATAAAAACTAGATGCAGCATAAGCATTTATATCTGATGCATGTTTAGAAAAATCACCGTTTAGATACATTTTAACAAGTGAAGAAGACGGATTATCATAATCAGGAAAACTTATAGCTTTAACCTTGTGGTCTGAAGCCAGTTTCTGAGCAATTATTGAAAACTGTGTAGATTTTCCACTGCCATCCAATCCATCAATTACAATTAATTTTTTTGATATCATTATTATGTTCTATCCTCTGAAATTTAATATTTATATTTATTTTCACTTTTTTCCAATGAAATTATGTACATATCATATTTGTATATAAGGCATAAATATTTTGTAAGAATTATAATCAGAAATAAGTATTATCAAAACACTTTTATTGTAACATTTATTTCATATTTAGTCAAGAAATAAATCATTGAGAGTAATATAATTGGGTACAACAAATGCATAAAGTGCTTGATTTGATTTAAGTACTGTTGTATAATAATTTTAATGATTGTAAAAATTAAGAGGTGCATAATGAATATTATTAATTTCCTGATTCCTAAAGCAAATGTTGCTTTCCTTGAAGATGACTATACGCTTCGCCAGGGATTAGAAATAATGAAAAATCATGGATATACTGCTATTCCAGTAATATCTCAGGACGGAACATACATAGGAACTGTAAATGAAGGAGATTTTTTATGGAGTATGGTTTCAAGGGATGAATACAGTATAGTTGATCAAGAAGAAGTATACATTACTGATATACTCCGGATTGACTGGAATCCGCCTGTACATATCACAGATACTGTTGAAAAGCTTCTTGAAATGGTTATGGAACAAAACTTTGTCCCTGTTGTTGATGACAGGGAGATGTTTATTGGAATAATTACACGAAAAGATATTATTAAGTATTTCTGTAAAACATATTTAAAATCTCCTTGCTACTCAGAATAATTAAACAATATAATATTAAATAAGGGTACCGAGTTAATAAACTCTGTACCCCTTTATATTTGCTATACAAGGTTTAAATCTATTGCCATGTCAGCCTTACAAATATGCTTTTCGTTGCCTTCCTTATCAATTCTTATTATATGTTTTCCATTTGAAATATAAAATTCATCATCAACTATTTTAAAATTTAATACACCACTTTTTATAACCGTTACAGAATCATCAGAATTAATTTTTATAAGTTCCCAGCTTCTTGGAATAATTCCAGGATACTTATCCCCTTTACTACTGTTATATTTCATATTTTTATCAGCATTGATAATATTATTTTCAAAAATCATGTCTTTTTCTGACTTTTGCTTTGACTTATATTGTCCGCTTTGTTTCTCACCTGAATGCAACGATTCTCCTCCGAAAAGGATGGAAAATACATTTAGGAATCCAAATATAGCCTTTATTAACCTTACAGGAAACAGTAATACATCAATTAAAATGTTGCCGGCTGATTCCTTTTCTTTATATGGTTGTCTTATGCAATACAAATTGCCATCATTATCTGTCTGTGGAAATATGTAGTCATATTCTTCTGACTCTAATACTGTTTCTATCGTTTCTTTGTCAAAATTATACTTCATAATTGATTTTGGGCTGAATGCCGCAATTTGTCCATTTTCATCTCGTGCAATTCCTGATGACGAAAAATATAATTTATTATCTCTCTGCGACCAGAACGGATATTCCTCTCTCGTATCTCCGTCAGTAATCTCATTATAATTTGCACTTGGGAGTTTGAAAATTGCAATATGCTTTTCTCCGTTTGCATAATCAAGTGACGCTGCAAGTTTTTCTTTTTTACATGCAACTCCACTTACAGAAAAGTCCTGGCTTGATATAATAAGGTTTTCATCCTTGTCTTTTTCATCATAACTTTTTGTGTAAATTCCGCTTACTCCATCAAATTTTACAGAGTAAACAAGATTACTTCCTGTGTCACAAAGTCCGGTGACTTTAACCTGACCTTCAAGCACCTTTTCTATATCCCTTGTCATAACAGCAGTTCCTGTAAATCTTGCTCCAGCTCCCGAATTCTTCCATTCATTTTTCCTGCTGATCTGTCTGGAGTTTTCCTTATAGTTTTCAATCCTGTCAAGAGTTATTTGTTCAGAATTTTTTTTTTCATTTTTATATACTTTATTATCTGAAATATAATATAATGCCATATAAATCCCCCCTGCAATAGTAACTTTATTATAATACTTTTTACAGGTTTTGTCTAGTTTAATATTACAATTTAATTTTTATGCATATAATGTAATAAAACAAAATAATAGCAATAGAGTATTTATCTGATGAATTAAATACCTATTGCTTTTATGTAAATCAGTAATATTAATAAAAAGGAGAATGGTTATGCCTGAAGTCCGTGAATATGACAGAATAGCTGCAAGAAATTATGCAGTCAGATGGGCATTGTCAAGAAACCCAGAATATTATGATTTTAACGACATCGGTGGAGACTGTACTAATGTGGACTCCTAAATAAGCCCACTCGAATAAGAAATATTTTCCACACCCTTTCATACAATGTAGAGGGGTGGGAAACATGGAGAATGCAGAGCCTAAAATCGTACTGCCGGAAAAATTGCAGATAGAAATGCTGAAATTTTTCTTGAAGACTTCGATTCCGAGGAAGAAAAAAGCGAAAAAAGATGTCTAAAATATATTTTTTAGATAAGAGGTATCGCTTTGGAAACGGGAATCTATATTCGGGTAAGCACCGAGGAGCAAGTGCAAGAAGGCTTCTCCATTCGGGGGCAGGAGGAGAAATTAAGGGATTATGTAAGAATTAAGGATTGGTCGCTTTTTGACCTTTACATAGACGAAGGTATCTCAGGAAAAAATATCAAAGACCGCCCTGCTGTGGGTCGCCTCATTGAAGACGTAAAAGCAGGGCGTGTTAAAAATGTGCTTGTTTATAAAATCGACCGGCTTACCCGCAGTACCTCCGACTTGGTATTCTTAGTCGACCTTTTTAACAAGTACAACTGTGCGTTCAACTCCCTTATGGAGAGCATTGACACGCAAACACCCAGTGGCAGAATGTTTATTAAAATCATCGGCATATTTGCAGAATTTGAGCGTGAAAATATTATTGAGCGTGTCAAAATGGGGCGCGACCGAAAAGTAAAAGAGGGATATAGCCTCTGTTCTTCCCACGCAAGTTATGGGTACGACCGTGAACCGGGGAAGAAAGTTCAAACCGTTAACAATGAAGAAGCAGAGATTGTCCGAGAAATATTCGACAGGTTCGTCAATGAAAATATGTCGATGAACAGCATCGTTCGGCTTTTAAACCTGCGAAAAATTCCGTCTAAAAAAGGAAAGCTATGGGATAGAAAGAATTTGAAAAATCTCCTCACAAATGCTTCCTATATTGGCAAGGTAAGGCACTTTATTGATGATGAAGAACACTATGTTGAATTAGAGGGATTGCATGAACCGATTATTTCAGAGGAGCTTTTTGAACAGGCGGCAAGCTTGGCAGAAAAAAACAAAGCCACATCCAGCACGAAAAAACCCGTAGAACAGAATTATTATCTAGGCTTCTTATATTGTGCAAAATGTGGTGGCAAACTTAGCACCCATAACAGAAAAACAAAATGGAAAGACGGCAGTTTTAAATATCACTGTTCCTACCGTTGCCAAAACAATGTAGTTAACGGAGGATGCGATATGCATGGCGACATCAACCATAAAAAAGTGGAAACCGCTTTTTTAGCCTATATAGACCGCATCGCTGATTTGAATGTTACGGATGAAATAGAATTGGAACAGGCAGAAAATATCCATCAAAAAAGCGATGAGCTGATTCAAAGCTATACCGATAAACTGCAGAGCTTAGAAAGACGTCACCGCGAAATTATGGATTCCTACTGCGACGGAGGCATTGACTTTGAATCCTACCGACACATGAAAAACAAGCTTGACAGCGATAAAGAACTTATCCATGCCGAGCTTGCAAAACTTGAAAATGAAAGCAATCCTGAAGAAGCTCTTAGCCATGCCGATATTATCACTAATATTCGTGAAAACTGGGAGCTGCTAACCGACCGCGAAAAGCGCCAGTTTTTACTACAATTTGTAAAACGAATTGTGATTGAAAATGTGAAATTAGTTGGCGTACGTCGCTCGGATGCAAGGATTTTGAAGGTTGAGTTTGTGGAATGAAGAGGAGAACTGCTTGGTAGCGGTCCTCCTCTTTTGTGATGGGTTCAAGTCCTGTCAGCGTGAGTGCCAAAGTATGCCATCCAGCATGCAAAAACATTATGCAACCAGCGGTTACACTAAAACATTTTTGCCCAATTTGTTTATTTATATTACCATAATTGGTTCTGTTCGTTAGCAATATTTATTGGTACTGCGTCGCATAAGTTATAAACATATTGCAAATCAGATATTGTATATGGTATGTCTGTAAAAACGTTTAAATCCTTGGTATTATACAATGAAAAGGAAATCAATTTAAACTTGGATTCTTCAACCTCAATAGGAGATATTCTCTGCAATTCACGTTCAATATTAATGTTGAAATTTAAACTATTAAAATACTTTGGAATACTTCTAAGATATTCTACTAGATCAATAATTGATTTACCATGAATGTCATTTTCGATGCAAATTGCAACAAGAAAATTCGTTTCATTATTAAAAATCTGTAAATGTTTAATTTTAACGATAGGCAAGTTGTTTACTACTGTCTTTACTTCAATGTTTGCCTTATCCGAGATGAAATCGTATTTTGAGTAGGTGCCATTACGATGCCAATCAGATGATAAATCTATATCAAAAGAGTTGTATATCTGTTTCATAAATTCTAGTTCGCCCCATAACCCAACAAGGTTTTTAAAATGTTGCTCTTGCGAAGGTTGAAAAAGGCTGGATAATGAATAAAAGAACTCCCAAAAACTCAATTCTTCACTATGGGTACTGTAAATGCGACAAAGTCTAATAAATGCCTCTATGTTTTTATCCTCACTTAATCCCTTGAATTGAATTATATTATAATAGCCATTTGAAAACTTTGAAGTGTTTTCTATTGAACTAATATAAACATGAGTCTTAATTGATAGAAACTCGGTATCTACACTATTGTGCTTGAGTTGTTGTGCGTTTTTTGCTGCATATAACAACTTTTTTTGTGCACCAAAAAAGCCAGAACTCTCCGTCAATTTTTCAAGTAAGTAAATAGAACCTGTATCAGGAATACGCTTTAAGTTATTTAATAATTGCACATTCACATAATCACCCCTTTACAAAATATACTCGTTCTTTAGGGATATAGATTGCAAACATATATTGAGTGAATTCGGGTAAATCTTGTACTCTACCTGACGCAAGTTCCTTTTTAGGTATGATCTTATGTATTTGAATGTTAACACAATCTTTATTAACAACAACAAAACTATCGCCCTGATAATTAATTTTATCAGGTTCTTTACTGTCAGCGCCTTGATGAAGTGCAAATATTTTGTTATCTCGATAAAAACTTCTCTTGCGACCACCCTCATTAAATCCACTCATTAAAATGACGGGGATAGTTGTTTCAGCAGCAAGCATATCAGCCAATGGTTTTCTCTCAAATGGTTCAAGGTCAAAAACTGCCTGTATTTGCTTTACCAATTTTGAAATTTTATCTCTGGGCAAAAGCACATATGATGCTGTTTTAGTACCATCTACCCGTCCGACATTAGTATCCATTAATGGTAATCCTTCTAACACCGAAAGAACTACGTTTTTGTTGTGCTCTAGTTGAATCCTATCAAAGATGCCAACTCTCTGCTTAATCCACCTACTTTTAAATGCTACTGACCTATACGAAGCAACATTCTTGCGAGTAGGTCTCTGCCTTGTATTTTCAGCTTGAATTAAAATATCATCAATTGCCATTTCGCCATTTTGTATTGAATAAAATTGTTCCCACAAATCCTCTTCAATTTCAGATAAAGTGGTGAATTCTCTCGCAATTTCCTCCGTTGTAAATATTTTGCATATATCAATATACGAATTTCTATAGCCAAACCAACGAGCCCTTTGCAAGTTTGTATCCATATTGCCGCCATCATTAGCCCAACGAGTAAAGTAAGTTGTAACCAACTTAGGAAAAGTAACGCCACGTTGAAGAAGATCACCGCCGATATATATCTTGTGCTTTCTCAAGCTTTCATTTGCTTGAGTTATTCTTCCTGCTGAATTTTTAAGGATAATGTAAGTTCTATTAACAACCTCACAAACCTTCTCAAAAACATCTTCAAAAGAATAACAATTTTGAATTTCAGCAGAGAAACAATTGTTGTAAACATTAAGCAATTCGCTTTTTCTAAGGGAGTAACTTTCATCCTTATACTTAACAGTATCCTTAAATTCTTGTATATAGCCATCAATTGAAGAGTAAATTTCGCTATGATCGCTTACATTTCGATGCGAATGGATTATCATATCGCTCGTATGAATTCCACGCAATTTCATAATTGCACTTGCAATTAAATAGTGATTAAGTGCATTTCTAAGACTTACTGATAATTTACCAGTTAAATCTTCTGTTTCATGAATTATTTTAATTGTATCTGAATCAAATAAGTGATAAGAACCAGCTCCACAATATCCCCTTCCGGGCTCGATAAGTCTTATACTATCTGGCCTTAGTTCACTATATTCATTAAGGAAGATGTTCGCCTGCGGTGTTGCTGTTACCGATAAATACAATGGATCAGAAATAAGATTTTTCATTTTAACAATTTCAGCATATGTAGCAGAGGCATCTTCAGCCTTGTTCTTTTTTGTATTTAAACTGGCTTGATCACCTTCATCATCAATAATAAAAGCCTTAAGACTCCTCTTATTAATGCGAGTCAATAAGGTATTCACTTTGCTCATTGCCGCTGGGCGCTTCATAGAAATAAGAAATATCGGTTTTCTAGCCTCAAGTAAATCCTCAATTATTTCATCATCAACAGATAAAAGCTGTGCACTGTCATCAGAAGAAAAAATAACAGGAGCGCTATTATCGTAAGTTGTATCATTCGGGATGTCAAAAGTTCTCTTAAAACGAGTTGTTGTTTGTGTTAACAAAGTATTATCATATCCACCGTAAATTACAACAAGATTATAGCCATTGTCGAAAGCCAAAGCAGTAAACAATTCAAGATTAGAAGTTTTGCCTGATTGGACACGACCTACTAAGAGCATATTATTATTTTTATCCAAAGAGTTTAGTTGAAGTTGAGACTCTCGATAAGTGGAAATAATATTATCTCTAATGTTATTTGCTCCTTGCTCGCCATATGAAAGAACATGTTTATTGTATATCTTCGAATAGTATTTTCCCTGAACTATTGTAATATCAGTTGTGTCATGCTCTTTGACAACATATTCTTCCATAATCACTCACCCGCCATTTTAGAAAGAAATTTATTCATGTAATTTTTAATTGTGGAACCCATGATATAGCCTTCTTTATCAGAAGTTAATCGAGCTTGCTGCTCTGCAATAACAAAAGATAGTACAAATTTTTCCAGGACCTTCTTAAAATTTTCATCTTTAGCATATGGCATAAAAAATGGATGGTCTATATTGATTTGTACATCAATTTCCTTATTTTCATTTTCTGAATAATCAATCCAATAACTCATTTTCCCCACAGCCCATTGTACATTAACTTTTTGGGTTGTTATCTGATTGATGGGAATACTATATGCACGCACTGTTCCAACAACATTGTTCACGGGTTCAATATTAAGGATAGTTTCAATATATTCTTTCGTATCTGAAGAAGTATTATTTTCGTTATCAACGCTATTATTTGAAGCATCATATTGTTGCTCGCGTGTTTCCAGGTTTTCTGGGTTATCACAATTATCGTTTAAACCCTGAATTGCTTTTTCTACTTCTTTTTGCAATTCATTTGACTTTTCAGTTGAATACTGAGATTCACTTTCGCGCTCTTTTATTGATAAATCGGCAATTTCAATGTAACCTTGAATATTCATTTTTAAGGCTTCAATAAAGGCATCCTCAAGTCCATCATCCCAAATAAAACCATCTTTTGCCTGATTAACAGGAAAATCATCCATGTTCAGTTCCCCAAACAGTTTCAACGAACGCTGACTTTGGATTTGTCCAAAGATTTGGGTCGGCTTATAGTTGGAATCCGTACCACCAATAACGACTCGATCCTGCCTAAACAGCGCGAACCCCGCTTTGGGAAAGCTACCTGGATTCATAATAGCTACAAAGCCCGTTATATGGTAATACTTTGTATCGAACAGTATCGTAAAATCCAAAGGCTTTTTCCATGTCTTACCTCTAAAGTTGGTTAATATCGGATAGTCATCAAAGACAATAGGCTCATCATTGAACCAAATCTCGATATTTTTATTATTAATATCGCGACGATACATACTTGAAAGAAGATCTCTTATCTTTACAATAGTACGTGATCCTGTAATTTTTTTTGTAACTTCAGAAATAGTTACGGTCGTTCCATGCATATTTTTATCAACTGTTCTACGATGAATACGAACTGAATTTAGCCCTTCTGTTTTTAATTGTGGAATATTTACCGTTGCATTAAATTCATTATAGGAACCATATTGAGTGCTTGTCACACTCCATATATTTCCGAACCACGATGCGGCTGTTTTTAATCCCATACCGAACTCATGGCGACCTACTTGCTCATTGTTTCTAGAGTCTAATAGTATGGCATCTTTAAACTTTTCAATTTCCATCCCATAGGCATTGTCCGTAATTGTTAAGGTATTATACTCGGCGGAGTACCGTACTTTTACCACCAGTTTATCAAGCCCAAAATCTTTATCTAATTCTTCCATGTGAGATAAATAAGACTGCGTTGAATTATCAACAAATTCAGCTATCGCATACCAGGCTTTATAGCTCAAACGAGAAAAAACATTCAGTATACTGGCCGCTGGTTGAATATTAAGTTCATATGTATCTTCATTCACTATGGACATCAAACCTTCGCTATTGGAAAATTCACTCAGATTATTCAAGTCAGCCATTTTCATCACCGTCCCAATCTTCTTGTGCCAGAGCAAATAAACTCTCCCCTAGTATTTTAAGAATTCTTACGTTCACTGAGTTTCCTAATTGTCGATATATTTGCTTGTCAGTCCCAGCAAACTTAAATCGTCCGTGAAAATTTTGCAGATTAGCAGCTTCACGAGGCGTAATATGGCGAAATCTTTCTTTATTTCTATCCCACACAATAGGTGTGTTTACAATTGCCACCAAAGAAGGATAGTAGGTAGGACGTTTTACACGTATCCCAGATTGGCGTACTTGTATAATGGTATTATGGATATCAGTCACATCCGTACCGCAATTCCATTCAAATTTTTGAAAGAGTTTTATGCGATTATTCATATCATAACGTTCCATCCAATTGTCAATATAAGTACGGTGAGATAGATAGAATTCTCTGTTACGATTAACAAAGTTCTTTTTCCAATCAGGCATAGATTCGTAGCTCAAACTATTTTTCAGGTCATCTGTATCATCATTACCTACTCCGAAACAACTAATCCAAAGTGGAAAGCCTATAACACCAATTCCTGTTTCTCGCCTCAATTCATCCCATGCATTTATCATTAGTTCCTGTTCTTCAGGAATATTATATAAATCTGAAACATTCTGCTCTAATATATTCCAAGCATCACCCATTTTACATTTTTTAAAGTACCTATCAATAGCCAAATCTTCAATATGAATATATCCATTGTTTAGAATATTCTGATTGCGAATAGATTTTCTAATTCCCAAAATATAAACTCGTTCTCTTATTTGAGGTATTCCAAAGTCGCTTGGAGAAAGAATAATAGGTACTTCCGTAATGTAAAAACTCCGCTGCATAAGTTCTTTGCAAATAATGTCCCAGTTTTGAGATTTATCAGCTAAATTGCGTACATTTTCTAAAATAATAAATTTCACTTCAGGATGTCCATCAATAATGTCCATTATCTTATAGAATAAATTACCACGAGTTTTATCGTTAAACCCTTTTTGATTTCCAGCTTTACTGAATGGCTGGCATGGAAATCCTGCACATAGCACATCAAAAGGTTCAATACTGGAGGGATCAATATCGTTAACATCTCTACGTATTTCATTTTCTTTAGTTTTGAAATTAAGTGCATATGTTTCAACACAAGCTTCATTAATCTCAGCTGCCATTACGCATTCTCCACCAAGATACCTCATTGCTTGATGAAAACCACCAATGCCCGCAAATAGATCAACGAATGTAAATTTTGATGTACACTTTGTTGCAGATTGACGACGAGAATTTTGTGGCTTTGGAGCATCTTCTGGTATTCTCCATCTGCCACTTTTTTTGATAGCTCCTGGAATTCTCCCTGCACCACATAAAATTGTGACCCAAGTGGCTGAAACTCCCCAAGTCTCTGCCACCTCTGTAACTGTTTTATATCTCATAAACCTATGGTTCTCCTGTATAAATAATATCTTATCCCTGAAAATTATTGGTATAGCGTTTGATTTATCATTTATTATTCAAGCTTTTCCAACCAAGTTTGTACTGTAAACGAATTAATTCCACTACTTCGTAAGATGGCTGCAATATTCTTTGCGGTTATAAGCAATATTGGATGACCATCTTCTAATATTTCTTTTCTTGCTTGAGAATCAACGTAACTTGTAGTAACTAAAATACCAAATTGACGATATTTAATTCTTGAAATGAGCCTTGAAGTTTCCTTCACCCCAACTGAAATATTATCAGAATAGCATTTGGCTTCCAATGCGCATTCAACGTTCAAATAATTATTTAAAATACCGATTCTGTATTTTCCAAGTGCATCTCGTCCTCCGTCACGCCACGGTCGTGTAAGATTGAACTCATAAAAATTTGAATCCATTATCTGCACAATACGTGCTGCACATTTTTCAAATCCCTGTGGATTGTTTTTGTAAAAGTCTCTAATTGTTTGAATGGTTTCATTATCATCATTGTTGCTAGTTAATTGTTCATGCCTTGATGGTACATTTTGAATTTTGGGAGCTTTTAAAGGCTTAATCCCATTTCTTCCCTTAGTAATGAAGGATTTCCAGCACATAGGTGCAAATTTAATATTGTTTGCATGATCATATACCAATGAAGTCAGCCAATCTTTGCAGATACTCTCTTGCTTTAAATCAAGTATTGTAAAGTAAGCTTCATAATTTTGAAATCTTTGATCATTCATACTTCTCCAAAAAGAGATTAAATCTCTATCTGGTGGAATATTAATATTACCTGGAGCAGCTAAACCAAGAAATTTGACATCTCTACCTTCCCCAGTTTTCTGAAATATCAGGAAAGGAGGGATTGTGTTAATGTCCTTTGGATTGTTTAGCCAAGAAAAAACATCTCGAAGTAGTGCATTGCCTTTTTTACGGGTGTCGTGTAAATCACTACCAGGATGACGATTGTCGCCATAGTATCGAAACACACCACTTTCTGCATCCAGATAATCAGGCCATTCCAGTTCAGAAAAGGATGTATATATGACAACATAGGCAGGTAAATTCATATTGTCTTGCCGATGGGTAATTCTAAAACCGCCTTGATTGGATGTTCTTGGTAGCAAAGCATGTAATGGTTCAGCTGAGATATTTTTGGCCGTACCACCTTTATATATTGCATCAATTAGCAATGGAGCTTGCGCCAACTCGTCAAAATTATATATCTTCATAGTAAAGCATCAACCTCTCATTTACTGAAAGCAGGATAAACACACTCAGTCGTTAATAATGCACAAATATATCTAAATATCCAATTCGAATCCATCTGTACTGTTTTGCTCACTCTCGCCTGAAGACTCGGGTACAAATTCCATGATATCCTCGATACGGCAATTTAGCACTTTGCAAATTCGCGCAAGCGTATTTGTAGTCAAACTTTTATTTTTGTACGTTTCTTCTGTAATTCGACGGTTTTCAAAGTTCGCGGCATAATGAGTTTGCCTCGCTTACCTGTTATCAAATCAAGAAATATCTGAGCAGTGGCTGAGTATGAGTCAGTGCCGAACTCATTATTTGAATCTTTATACTTATTATTTGCCCAGATAATATTCCGGGTATGTTTAGCAGTTGAGGTTGTCCTGTCAATAAGCAGGATTTCGAGGATGCGCGGCATCTGAGTACGAATATCATCCTCAATGACATCAGAAATATTGTTCACTTCACTATTCATGGCTGTTTCTGGCATTACGCCGCACCTCCCTCCTCGGGTATCTTTATTAAGCTCATTTATTATCTTTATGTTTGTGCCGCACAATTGGTCTTTCAGCATTTTCGGGTATAACCCAGTCCCGATTCCACTTTTGCGCCCCTTGCAGTTTCCCCGTTTTACACCAAAGCTGAATCTGACGAGGAGTAACATCCCATTTGGCAGCTGCTTGTTGAACCGTCATGTAGCCTTCCATTAATTGAGCCTCCATTTCACCCAGTTTAACTTATTTATTATACTTCGTTTGAACGAAAATGTCAAGTAGGTTTTCCAAATTTCCGACATTTTTCTTGTTAAAGTGCATGAAAGTATATGCCTTTTACAGTTGAAACTTTGGACAACATTTAATTTAATAAATCCATGCATACCTTGGATATAGGGATATTATCATGCCTGAAAGGGGTTGTCATATGGATTATAAAGCCATTTTTACGATACAGGAACTTCAAAATTATCTTTCAGATGTAGATCTCATCGCTTTCGACTTTGAAACCGCGCCGGATGAAAAATACAGGAATGAAGATAAATCTGCGCTTGACGCACATAAAAGCCATATCGTGGGTATCAGTTTTTCTGTTGCGGAAGGCTCCGGCGTATACTTACCGCTTACCCACAGAATAGGCAGAAACGCCGATAATTTGACGGAAATATGGCAGTGGCTGAAATCAAATTTATTTGAAAATACTGCAGTAACCAAAATCGCCCACAACCTTGCTTTTGAATCACAGTTTTTGTATGCGAGAAAAATTGTTCTTCAGGAACCCTGCTATGACACCATTGCTGGAGCGCAGCTGATCTATAAAAACGAGAAGGAATTCCGCACTCTTGCCGATTGCGGACTGAAAACACTGGTGCCGGAATATTTTCATGAATCCCTGCCGTCCTATTCGGATACCGTGGGTAACCGGCAGTTTGATGAACTTGACCCGCAAGCAGAGGAAACAGTCCGATATGCCTGCGCTGATGCCGATTATGCCCTGCGACTTTACCATTTTCTGAATAACTGGTTTGACCGTTTTCTCCCCAAACACCGCTTTATCGTGGAAAAGATTGAATCACCCACCGCCGTATATGTCGGCATCATGCGCTATAACGGTCTGCCATTCGATGCTAACCTCATGAAAGCGAAGAGAACCGAAGCAAATATCCGTTTGCAGGAAATCCGCAAGGAAATCGCCTTCATTATCGGTGACGTTAACATTGGCGCAAATGCCTCAACGCAGGAGTTTAAGAAATATCTGTTCAACACACTGAAACTTCCCAAAATGAAGCTCACCGCTTCCGAAAAAGATGCGCTGGATGATGAAGCCATCATTTTGCTCAAAGAATGGTGCGCTGAGAATAAGCCAACCCTTGTGCCGATGTTTGAATTGGTGCAGGAATACCGCAAGCTCGGTAAACTCAAAAGCACCTACATAGACGGGTACTTACGGTATATCAACGTTGAAACGGGCAGGATTCATCCGGATTTACTTCCGTTGGCGACAGAAACCGGGCGGTTCGCTTCCCGCAGCCCCAACTGTCAGAATATGCCCAGAGCCGGTGCGGATGAAATCGGTGTGAGAAATTTCATTGTCGCGCCCGAAGGCAAATTACTACTCTCGCTGGATTTTTCACAGATAGAGCTTCGTGTCGGCGCGTTTTATTGCAAAGACGAAAAAATGCTGGAAACCTACCGGAACGGCGGAGATATTCACGCTTTGACCACTTCGGTTATCTATCGCATTCCGCTGGCAGAAGCAATGGATAAATCCGCGCCGAATTACAAAGAACGGCGCACCATCGCCAAGAACTGCAACTTCGGCACCTTTTTCGGCTTATTTCCAAAAGGGCTGCAGAAAACACTAAAATTCAAGGCAGGACTGGATGTTTCACTTGAGGAATGTGAGCGGATCATCAGCAACCTAAAAGCCGGATATCCTCGCCTGTCCCGCTGGCAGGAGGAAATCAAAACCCGCGCCAAATTCCGGCAGTATACGGAAACATGGCTGGGCAGACGCAGGAATATACCGGACATTGCTTCTTCCAACTGGAATAAGCGTAGCTTTGCGGAGCGTGTTGCCATGAATACGCCGATTCAGGGCACAGCCGCCGATATTTTAAAACGTTCCATGGGCAGGATTCTCAAAGGTTTGCCGGAAAGACCGTGGCTCATGCCGCTTCTCCAAATTCATGATGAATTGGTGTTTGAAATTCCGGAGAAAAAGCTGCAGGAAGCCGTCATATTCATCAAAACCTGTATGGAAGAGCAGCCGTTCCCGGAGTTCCCCATCCCGATTATCGCCGAAGCCGCCGCAGGGCATCGTTTCGGTGAGCTGCATGAACTGGAGTTTGAGAGCCTATGAGCGACAACTATTCATTAAAACCAATCAATGTCCCGCCGTTGGATTTTCTCCACGCTTTTTTTGAAGATGAAGAGCGTGTTTGCCTGCGTGTTTTTGAGGATAAGGGCGATGGCAGCTTTGCGGGACAAAAGCTGGAATGTACGCTTGAAAATTTTCATGATATGGAAGAAACACTCAAACGGCACAACGATGCCGATCGCGGCGTTTTCTTTGTCGTCAATTCCGGCAGTCATGACGATGACAACATTGTCCGTATCAACGCGCAGTTTATGGAGATGGACGATCTTTCCTTTGACGAGCAGCTTGAAAAAATTCAAGCCTTTTCTCTCCCGCCGTCCATTATCGTAAAAACCGCAAAATCCCTGCATTGCTACTGGTTGATGAAAGCCGGTGCGGATGTCGGGAGATTTACACATATTCAAAAACAGCTGGTTAAACACTTTTCGGGAGATCCGAAATGCGTCAACAAAAGCCGTGTGCTTCGGATTCCCGGTTTTTATCACCGCAAGGGTGAGCCAATTCTGGTTCAGTGCATCAAATTCAATCCCGAAATCCGCTATACGCAGGAGCAACTTTCCACAGTGCTTCCCGAAATTCCCGATGAACCGGAGTACATAAAGCCCATTGAAAGTTCCCCTGTGAATGGCAAAGGACAACAGAACGGACTTGCAATGATGGGCAGAAAATGCCCGTTTTTTCGCTATTGCAAACGATATGCCAAAACCCTGCCGGAGCCGGACTGGTATGCTATGATTTCCAATATGGCGGTTTTCGAGGGCGGTGCAGAGGCAATTCATAGGCTCTCGAAGCCGTACCCACGCTATTCAGAAGAATCCACAAATAAAAAAATCGCACAGGCTCTTAAGAAATCAAACCCGATTTCCTGCAAACGGATTTGCGAGGGCGCATTCAAGTGTCCGAGATTGGGGAAATGTCCGTCGAAATCCCCTGCGGGATTGGCATATATTCCGGCAAGTCTGGATGAATTGAAAAGCTGGCTCACCAACACCAAGGATAAGAAAGTCACCAAAACCGGTGATCTAACCGCCGATTTACAGCTTGTCGGGAAGTTCATTGCCGATTACCTGTATAATCAGGAGCCGGGGCTTGCCGAGCCGTTTATCAAATATGACTTAAAACAGCACTTCGGCTATCAAGCCGGGGATGTGCGCGGTCTGATTGCGTTTTATCGGGAAATTCATGAAAAATACGCTTCCTCCAAAGAAGTGAAAAAGCGCAGTAATCCCGATTCCAAGGAGTGGTATGAAATTGACCGCAACGGCAGACGGCATCTGATGCCGGGTATTCTGGCAAACCATCTGCGCGACCAATTCAAAGCATTTTTCTGCACCGAGCAGTATTATTTCTACGAAAATGGCGTGTATCAACCCCGCACCGATAAAGATGCAAAAGCGACTGTCCGCACATACCTCGACCCGCGAGATGTCACCATCAACCAAATCAATGATGTGGAGGCACAGTGGCAGCTCACCATTCGCAAGGCAATCAAGGAGATCAACCCGAATCCGTTCATCATAAACTGTGTAAACGGCTTGTACAACGTCATGGATGATACGTTTCGCGACCACGACCCTGATTATTATTCCACCGTGCAGATGAAAGCAAAGTACAATCCGGAAGCGAAAGCGCCGGTGTGGGAGGCTTTTTTGAAGTCCGCACTGGATACACCGGAAATAACGCTGCTGCAGGAGATTTTCGGCTATTTGCTTGTGCCGATTACAAAGGCACAAAAGAGCTTCATTCTCTGCGGTTTGCCGAATGTGGGAAAATCCACGATTTTAACCGTAATGCAGGAATATCTGCTCGGTGCGGAAAACTGCAGCAATGTGCCGCTTCAATCTTTGTCCGAGCGGTTCCAGCCAGCACAGCTTTTCGGCAAGCTGGCAAATATCTACGCCGATCTTCCTACAAAAAAGATTGAAGATGTGGGGATGTTCAAGGCGGTCACCGGCGAGGACTACATCACAGGAGAGCGCAAAAACAAAGATCCGTTCAACTTCAAGCCTTTTGCGCGGTTTTTGCAGTCCTGCAACGACTTAGCGCGTAACTACGGCGATAAGAGCGATGCTTTCTACCGCCGCCTGATTATCATGCGGTTTTCCAAAATCGTGCCGCCGGAACAGCACGACCCGGATTTGAAAGATAAGCTATCCGCAGAGCGCGACGGCATTCTTCTTTGGGCGATGGACGGACTCAAGCGCCTGATTGCCAATAACTATCAGTTCTCGGAAACCGACCGCACCAAATCCGAAGTCAGAGCATACAAAGTTGCAAATAACAGCGTGCTGTCCTTCGTGGATGAATACTGCACCATAGTGCCGGGTGCCGTGTCCCATCGCAACGAAATGTTCAAGGAATATTGCCTGTACTGCAAGTCCGCGCATATCGGTGCGGTCGGCAGTTCCACTTTTCTGCAGGAGATATCCGCAATTCACGGTGTGACCGCCGGGAAGCATCCGCAGACGCGCCGTGCCATCTTCAAGGGCATAGAGTTTATGAACGTGGAGTAAAGCCAATCTCTTTTTTTGCCCTGATTTCGAAGCGCCTTCGAAGCTCTGTCGAAGGTCAAAAAACCTTTATTTATCATACTCCGAAGGGATCGAAGGGCATTTTGCAACCTTTTGCGCCACATGAGAACGGTAATTATCGCGTTATAAAAATAATAAAAGATAATATGAGCGAAGGTTCGATTGCTTCGAAACCCTTCGCAAGCCCGAAAACTGGAGGTTTTCCATGCCGCTGAAAGCCAAACACCCGTGCGCCTACCCCGGCTGCACCGCACTCATCCGGGACGGACGCTACTGTGACAAACACAAAACACTCGCCGGACGTGAGTACAACAAAACCCAGCGCCGAGAGGATTATAACAAAACCTACGGCAGACGTTGGCACACCATCCGCGACCGCTACATCGCAAAGCATCCGCTTTGCGAGCTATGCGAATCTGCCGGACGCTTGGTTCCTGCTGAGCTTGTTCACCATAAAATTCCCACCGCCGACGGCGGTACCCACGAAGAGAGCAATCTCATGAGCCTTTGCGCTTCCTGCCACGCCAAAATCCATGGTAACCTCGGCTGACGCTCCCCCGTAGGGGGACTCAAATACCTACAGCCTTTTAACCGGACATCGCCCCAGGGTCGCGCACATCTCCGGCGCGATTTCAAAAGTTTTGAAAAGCCTGAAACCCGCGTGGTTACGGGCTTTTTATTTTTGCCCGACAAATTTTTTGATTGAATTTCAAACAAAGTTGCTTTTTTCATACAGTCAAATTGAAAAAGCGACAAATTTTTCACGTTTTTGGGGCTGAAAGAGAGGCGGCGGAGGGCGACGGGAATACGGGCAGGACAAGGGTTCGCGGTGTCGGAGACGGCAAAAGATGCGCGGACAAGCGGCAGAAAAGGACAGGCTGCGACAGATTTTTTGAAAAGCTGCACTTTTCTTTGATTCCGCGCATATAAATTAGTCATAGCCTATTTTTCAGAGAGGAGGGTTGACCATGCCCAGAGGCGGAGCCAGAAAAGGCGCGGGACGCAAGCCCAAACCGCTGGCGGAGAAGATTGCGGCGGGAAATCCGGGGCGCAGACCTTTGAAAAAAGTGCAGTTTCAAGGGGAATCAAAGCAGGATTTAGCCGTACCGGAGGTGCTGAATCTGCTGACAAAAAAATCTCCTGTACCGCCGCCGACAGAAATCTATCAAGATACCATCGAACTTCTTGAACCCTCCGGTTGCTTGCCTTTAATACCCAGAATGCTAATCCAGAATTATGTGATGGCGTGTTATTACCTCTCCTGCGCACAGTATGATTTGTCAAAAACCGCGATTCTTATTCAAGACAAAGTGGATAAACAGAAATTTGAGATATCGGGCTTCACAGACGCCTATCTCAAGCTCCAGAAAAACGCAGCTGTGGCGTGGCAGCCCATCTGGGACATTGTACAGCGCAACAGCGAAGTCATTATTAACGATCCCATGAAAGACATGGTGGCATATATCGTTGCCGGAAAGCAGCGCAAAAAATCAAGAACAGGAGAGCCGCCCGATGAACAATATGGAAATCCGCCGACTGCCGACAGCGAAGCTGATTCCGGCGAAGTATAACCCGAGAAAAGACCTGCAGCCGGGCGATGCCGAATATGAAAAGCTGCTGCGCTCTGTGGAGGAATTCGGCTATGTGGAGCCGATTATCTGGAATGAGCGCACCGGCAATATTGTCGGCGGGCATCAGCGGCTGAAAGTACTGGTGCAGCTGGGATATACCGAGGTTGAGTGTGTTGTCATTAACCTTGACGAAGTCCGGGAAAAAGCCCTGAATGTCGCGCTGAATAAGATTTCCGGTGAATGGGATACCCAAAAGCTCGCCGATTTGATGCACGATATTGTAGAAGCCGGGATTGACTGTACGATTACGGGCTGGGAACAGCCTGAGATTGATAAGCTTTGGCAGAAGCTGCAGCGCGAGAACGGTGAAATTGTAGAGGATGATTTTGACGCTGACGGAGAAGCCGCCAAAATCGCCGAGCCTGTTACCAAGCCAGGCAACATATGGCTGATCGGAAAGCACCGCCTGATGTGCGGGGATTCTACGGATTTAGGGGCTGTCGCCATGCTCATGGACGGCAAAAAAGCGAAAATGGTTTTCACAGACCCGCCTTGGAATGTGGATTACGGCGGTAATGCGCATCCCTCGTGGAAGCAGCGCACGATTATGAATGACAAAATGTCGGCGGAGGATTTTTACAGCTTTCTCGCCGGTGCTTTCAAAGCGATGAAATCAGTGTCCGAACCCGGCGCAATGACCTATGTGGTGATGAGCGCGCAGGAATGGGGTTCGGTGATGACGGCGATGAAAGAAAACGGATACCACTGGTCATCCACCATTATTTGGGCAAAAAGCAGCCTTGTTTTATCCCGAAAAGACTACCACACGCAATATGAGCCGATCTGGTACGGCTGGCTTGAGGGAGAAAAACGCCTTTGCCCTTTGGAAGACCGTCAGCAGTCCGATTTATGGCAGATTGACCGTCCGTCAAAATCGGAGGAACATCCCACCATGAAGCCCGTTGCCCTGGTTGCGAGGGCAATCACAAACAGCAGCCATCCGGGAGACCCGATTCTCGATTTATTCGGCGGCTCCGGCACAACGCTACTGGCGGCGGAGCAGTGCGGCAGAGAAGCGCATCTTATGGAGCTTGACCCAAAATACTGCGATGTGATTGTAAAGCGGGCAATAAAATTCAAAGAGAGCGATGCTGATATTTTCCTGCTTCGCAATGGTGAAAAAACACCGTGGCACGCTATTGAAACCAGCTGAAAAGGCTGTGTTCATGTGCTTTGGCGCTGATTATTACTGTCCAAGATTTGTGATATTGACTAATTTGCCGAGTAGAGTGATTACTATGTTAGCGGCACAAATACCGCCGCAAATTTAAACCTTACGGAGGCAATTACCATGCAGGAATTCAAATTCAATGTCACAGGCACAGAGCGCAAACGGCTGATTGAAGCAATTTCCGAGCTGACAAACAGCAAAATCACCTACAACGGCGCACCTACGTTTTCCTACGACTGTGGCGGCTATCACATCGACAAAACCGGGCTGGTCACCGGTGAATACGACTTGAACCTTTTTGTGGGGCTTGCGGAGCGCGGGTTTGAGCCGGAAATTTTGCCGATTCCCGCCGAGGAAAGTGCCGAGCCGGAAGTTATCCCTGCGGTGAAAGAAACGGCGCACACGGCGGCACAGGGCGAAGATACGGCGCAAGCAGAAACCGAGCCAGCTTCCCCGATACAATTTTCTACACCCCGCGGCACTTTCCGAATTGAGAAAATCTACGCCACAGCCGAAGAAGCCAAAGCCGATGACTATGGCATTTATTTCACACACGAGCAGCATGACGTATATATCAAGCAAAATCCTGACGGCATGACGGAACACAGTAAGCTTTTTGCCCTTGTCGGAGAACCGATTCCCCAGCCGGAGGAACCTGCCGACCGTCTGACAGTGGAAATTCCGAACGATTTCACGCCGGATCAGATGGATAACCTTTGCAAAATGGTAATCGCCAAAGAAAAGCTTCTTAAAAAGGCACTTGGTGCGACAGAATTGCCGATAAAGGTTGCCGAGGGGAAGGTTGCATTTCCATGGTTCACGCTTTTCGACCCTTCCGAAGCCGCTTACTATGTGCAATTTATCGGGCTTCTTTGCAAAACCGCCAAAGAGAAAAAACGTGTGACCGCCAAAGCGCCGGGAAGCTTTGAAAACGAGAAATTTTCCATGCGGGTGTGGCTGATATCGCTTGGGGCGGTCGGCAAGGAATACGGCAATATGCGTAAGCTTCTCGGTAAAAATCTCGGTGGCGAAAGCGGCTGGCGTTACGGCAAGCCGGAAAAAGCCGTCCTTGCCGCCAGGGAGGTTGACGGCCATGAATAACTTCCCCTCTGAGGCTGAGGTATTGCGCCTGTGGGCGCAATACCTGCCCGGTACGCGCGTTGAGTTGACCGCGCCGATGCAAGCCCCTCCGCCAAACTGAACGACGGAGAACGCGCAACCGTGCGCGGCGTAGACAATGCCAGGCATATCCTGTGTCAGTGGGAGTGCGGCTCGGGGTTGAGCTTGATTGTTGGGGGTAGATGAGTTTAGGATTGTGGGTGGGTAGATATAAAAGATAAGATAGCTAATTCAGCGCTTTTAGAAAATCTCTTTTAATTAATACATTATAGTCGACTGGCTCTATTCCTTTGGCACCTAATGCATTAAAAAAACTGTATTCAAACTGATAAGAGGCATACCAATTCCATACTAGGCAAGGTTTGCACCGTTCATAAAACATATCCCTCAATAACACAAGTGTGTGAAATGGGTTTATAATATCTTTATCAAGTGAAATGTTATTATCGATTTGTTTAGCTATATTTGAAATATAACCGCATAGCAAATCAGCTGCTTGAATAATGATTTCGTTTTTTGAATCTAAGGTGGTGAAAGATTCGATACTCGGAAAATTACTTAACCATGGCCTATATTCATTATCTAATAAAATCGGCGTTCCTGACTTTAGGAATATTTCGCACAAGTCCGAAAATTCTTGATCATATCCTCTGAGTTTGTCATGGTATACATTAACTTGCATACCACTTTTGAAAGCAAAGAACTGAATGTTCTTGAAAAGTTCAATTAGCATCGTACCAGTCAATGTCATACGACATTTTGTTGTACCATTATTCGTTATTGATTCAAATTCGTCTATCATAGAAATAAAGTTATTATTGTTTAGATTGATTAATGACTTAACCACTTCCATTTGATTATGTCTTTTAAAACAATTGATGAGATCGCTGTTTATAATAGCCATATCATCTGTTGAAATTGTCCCACATTTAATTAACGAAGAAAAACGAATAATAATTTCTTGGTCTTCTGCAATACATGATGCTAAAGCTCGTTTTAACTCAATTGGGTAAGTTAAATATGCATTTACATAAGGGTTATATTCACAATCGAAAAAAGTCTCAACTATTTTTGCAGCAATCATAAAGCGCTTCTCTGTCAATCCGAAGAAAGGTACTGCTCCAAAATCAATCATTTCAGTAAAAATTTTATTAAATACTGAAAACCCGTTCTTACGTCTAAATATATTTTTCGACTTTAGTTCATTTCCTTGCTGTGAATTTAAAACGCTTTGTAAAAATGTTTCAACTTCATGTTTCTTATTCTGTGAAATTAACCAACCACCATAAATAAAGTAAGGTTGATCCGAGTTAAGCCAATCTGTTCCCGTGTTCCCGCTTTCATCTATGTAGTAACTTGCAATCATTGACTGTTTCCAATCCTTTATGTATGATATTATTTCGATTCAATTAATATTTAATTATACCACAAAATATCACGTTGGTCAATTCAGCCAAAAATCGAAACGGGACAATTTCTATAATTCCATTTCCACTCATATATTTATGAGTGAGTCTGCCGGGTATCCGCAAGGACACCCGGCTTTTTGTCGGAGGTGACCATGTGGAAGAATTTCGTCGCTTGAAGAATTACAAGCCGAGTCGATTCAAGGCTCTGACTTCCAAATATAAAGAATCTTTTGCTCATCATGCCGTTAATTTTTGCGAACAGCTAAAACACACTACCGGCAAGTGGCACGGCGAACAATTTCGTTTACTTGACTGGCAGGAACAGATTGTGCGCGATATTTTCGGCATTGTCAGAAAATATGACGAGTGCCGCCAATTCCGCACGGCATACATAGAAGTTCCCAAGAAAAACGGAAAATCAGAGCTTGCAGCGGCAATCGCCCTGTACCTGATGATTGGGGATAACGAACGAGGCGGGCAGATTTACGGATGTGCGACCGACCGCGCACAGGCTTCTATCGTGTTTGATGTTGCCGTTCATATGCTTGACCAGTTCCCGGAAATTAAGAAATTCTGCAAATACAATGTCCAGCAAAAGCGCATTACCTTTACCCTGCTTGACAGCTTTTATCAGGTGCTTTCCGCAGAAGCGTACACAAAGGACGGATTGAACGCACATGGAATTATTTTTGACGAGCTTCACGCGCAGCCCGACCGCCGTCTTTTTGATGTTGTAACATCCGGTTCCGGCTTGGCGCGTGAACAGCCGCTGACCTTTATCATCACAACCGCCGGATTTGACCGCCATTCCATCTGTTGGGAACAGCATCAGAAAGCAGAATCCATTCTTCGCGGAACAATTGTCGATCCGACTTTTTATCCGGTTATCTACTCTGCCGCCGATGACGACGACTGGACTGACCCGGAAGTCTGGAAACGTGTGAATCCCAGTTACGGCATCACCATCCAGCCCTCCGGCTTCCGTGCCGAATTTGAAAATGCCAAGCGCAATCCCACCGAGGAAAACAAATTCAGGCGGCTGAACCTGAATCAATGGGTGCGGCAGGAAACCCGCTGGATGCCGATTGACATCTGGGATCAGTGCAATTTTGAAATTGACTTAAAGGCTCTTCGTGGGCGGGAATGCTATGGCGGGCTGGATTTATCCACCACACAGGATATGACGGCATTTGTGCTTTGCTTCCCGCCCGAAGACCCGGAGGATGAGAACGGAAAATATACGCTGCTGCCGTTTTTCTGGATTCCTGAAGCCGGTTTTTACCGCCGCATACAGCATGATCACGTTCCGTATGATGTGTGGGAAAAACAAGGACTTCTCGAAGTCACCGACGGTGAGGTAATCAACTATAAATTCGTTCAGAAGAAAATTGAGGAACTCGCGCAGGTCTATGAAATTCACGAGGTAATGTTCGATCGTTGGGGTGCGCATCTTCTTCGTCAGGATTTGGAGGATGCGGGCGTTGAAATGGCGAATTTCGGTCAGGGGTATCAGTCCATGTCACCGGCAAGCAAAGAAATGATGCGGCTGGTGCTTCAAAAACGCATCGCCCACGGCGGCAACGCGATTCTGCGCTGGAATATGGATAACATCGTAGTCAAGGAAGACGAAGCCGGAAATATAAAGCCGGACAAAAAGAAAGCGACCGAACGAATCGACGGGGCGATTGCCGCGATTATGGCGCTTGACCGTGCCACAAAGCACACGGATGAGCGCAACTATTACGCCACGCATGATATTCGCTATGTGGAATCTGATTTATAGGGGGCTTTTTAATGGGCTTTTTCGATATTTTTAAATCCAAGCCAAAAGACCGCCTCTCAACCACAAAGAGCTTTTGGTGGGGAAATTCCACCTCCGGTACCTATATCAATGAAAATACCGCGCTGACAAATGCCGCTGTTTATGCTTGTGTTCGTGTCATTTCCGAGACCTTTGCCAGCTTGCCGCTTCATGTTTTGAAATATCAGGAGCGCGGCAAGCGCCCTGTGCCGGAGCATTATCTCTACCGTTTGCTTCATACCGCTCCAAACCCGGAAATGACCAGTTTCGTATTTCGGGAAACCCTCATGAGCCATCTTCTTATCTGGGGAAACGCCTACGCGCAGATTCTCCGTGACAATGGCGGCAGGGTGATTGGATTATACCCGCTTTTGCCGAATAAGGTTGACATCAATCGCGGCGAAAACGGCAAGCTCTATTACACCTATTACCGCGACCTTGACGAAAAACGCAAGGGAGAACAAAGCGGAGCGATTCTTTTCTCCCGAGATGAAATTCTACATATACCGGGGCTTTCCTTTGACGGTTTGGTGGGCTATTCTCCCATTGCGCTGGCGAAAAATGCCGTGGGCATGGCAATCGCCACCGAAGATTACGGTGCAAGCTTCTTTAAAAATGGAGCGACACCGGGTGGCGTTCTGGAATATTCCGGCGTTATAGGCAGTAAGCAAAGCAAAATAAAGGAATCCTGGGAACTCAATTTCAAAGGTGCTAAAAGCAACGGGAAAATTGCCGTTTTGGAAGACGGACTCAAGTATCATCCCATTTCCATCCCGCCGGATCAGGCGCAGTTTCTCGAAACCAGAAAGTTTCAGCTGAATGAAATAGCCCGGATTTTCCGTATCCCGCCGCATATGATTGGCGATCTGGATAAATCTACGTTCAGCAATATTGAACACATGAGCTTGGAATTTGTAAAATATACGCTCGATCCGTGGGTCGTGCGCTGGGAACAGGCAATGGAACAAGCTTTGCTCCTGCCTTCCGAGCAGTCTCAACTCTGCATCAAATTCAACGTTGACGGTCTTTTGAGAGGAGATTATGAAACCCGCATGAAAGGTTATGCCACGGGCATTCAAAATGGAATTCTATCTCCCAACGATTGCAGGGAGCTTGAGGATATGAATCCAATTCCGTCCGAGTGGGGCGACAAGTATTTTTTGAACGGCAATATGCTGCCGCTTGAGATGACCGGCGCTTATGCGACAGGAACTTTGGAGAAGAAAGACACACAAGAATGATTTATAAATCATACAAAATATATCGGAGGTACTTCATGGAAAACTCAGAAAAGCATTATACCATCGGCGAAGTTTTGGCGCATCTTGGTGAGCCAGAATACCATCCCTCGGTTCTTGGCACGATTGAGGAGCGATTCAAAGGCCATGCGCTGTTCATTCAGGCGGGCATCGTATCGCCGAATAAAGTCCGTAAAATCGAGGGTTTGCCACCTTTGCCGACCACAACAATAAAAGGACTTTATAACCGGCTTGAAAAAATAAAACCCGATGAGGATGGTTTTCATGAATAAATTCTGGAATTTTACCGAATCGGACGGCGAGCGCGAGCTTTTTCTCGAAGGTGCAATTTCGGATGAAACTTGGTGGGGCGATGAAGTCACGCCTGCGGCGTTTAAAGCGGAACTGTCCTCCGGCAAGGGCGACATTACTGTTTGGATCAATTCTCCCGGCGGCGATGTGTTCGCGGCTTCGGAAATTTACACAGCACTGAAAGAATATCCCGGCAAGGTAACCGTGAAAATATCGGCTTTGGCGGCATCGGCGGCTTCCATTGTCGCTATGGCTGGTTCTGAAATTCTGATGTCCCCTGTGGCATATATGGTGATCCATAACCCGTCCACAATTGCCATCGGCGATTCCGAGGAAATGCGCCGTGCAATTGCAACGCTTGATGAGGTAAAGGAGGGCATTATCAACGCTTACGAGGCAAAAACAAGGCTTCCGCGAGAGGAAATCTCCGCCATGATGAGCCGCGAATCCTGCCTGAACGCGAAAAAAGCAGTGGAACTTGGCTTTGCAGACGGCATACTCTATGCCGAGGGCGCGGTTGAAGACACAAAGGCTCCTGTTCTATTTTCCCGGTCAACCGTTATGAATTCCATTCTGGCAAAACTGCCGCCGAAGCCGAATCCGCCGGGTTGGGTAAAGGTCCGGGATAAACTGGCTTGGCTTGCACGACAATCAGATTAATATTTTGGAGGTTATGAATCATGAGCAAATTATTGGAACTGCGTGACAAGCGCAAGACGGCTCTGGAGAAAATGAAAGCCTTTTTAGAAGAAAAGCTCGCCGTTACTGATATTCTTTCCCCGGAGGATTCAGACATCAGCGATCAGTTTGAGGCTGAAATTACCAATCTCGGCAAGGAAATTGAGCGTCTTGAGCGCATAGAGGGGCTTGAAAACTCCTTACGCAGCACAACGCGCTTGCCCGTTGTTAACATTCCGGGAACGGCTGGCGGTACCGCTGCGGGCAGAAAATCCGCCGAATATGCAGATGCGTTTTGGAATGCCATGCGTTACAGAAAAGTGGATGATGCCCTTGCCGAAGGCACGGATTCTACAGGCGGTTACCTTGTCCCCGATGAATTTGAGCATACGCTGGTGCAGTCACTGGAAGAATTCAACATTATGCGGACGCTGGCACGCGTCATTCGCACCTCCAGCGGTGAATTGAAAATTCCCGTTGTCGCCACAAAAGGCACCGCTTCTTGGGTTGACGAGGGTGCTACGATTCCGTCCAGCGACGGCAGCTTTGGTCAAGTTACTTTGGAAGCGTTCAAGCTTGCCACCATTGTCAAGGTATCCAAGGAATTGCTGCAGGACAGCGCATTCCCGTTAGAATCGTTTTTATCACAGGATTTTGGGCGAAGAATCGGTTCACTGGAAGAAGAAGCGTTTTTGGTAGGCGATGGCAATAAAAAGCCCACAGGAATTTTTGCCGCGACCGGCGGCGGTCAGGTTGGCGTAACCGCAGCAAGTCAGACGGCGATTACCTGGGATGAGGTAATGGATTTATATCACAGCCTGAAATCTCCTTACCGCAACAAAGCGGTATTTATCGCCAACGATTTGACAGTGAAGTCGTTGCGCAAGCTGAAAAGCACGGACGGGCAGTATCTCTGGCAAGCGAGCCTGACGGCGGGAACACCGGACACCATTCTCGGCAGACCGGTATATGTTTCAAGCTTTGCGCCGACGATTGCCGCTGGGGATTCTGTGGTGGCTTTCGGTGATTTTTCCTACTATTGGATCGGCGACCGTCTGAACCGGACGTTTGAGCGTCTAAACGAAATCTATGCCGAGACAGATCAAGTAGGATTTAAGGCGACACAACGTGTGGACGGCAAGCTGATTCTGCCGGAAGCGGTGAAAATTCTCAAAATGGCGGCTGGTTCATAATAAAGGGGTGGTTTTATGGCGGTTGCAGGCTTGCTTGAAAAAGTAAAGGCGAATTTAATCCTCTCCCATGATGAGGATGATGTGCTCTTGCAAAGCTTTATTGATGCCGCCGTAAACTATGCTGAAAGCTTTCAGCACTGGCAATTAGGGCATTACAACAATGCGGAAATGACACCGACTACAGAACAGGCAGTTATCATACTCGCTTCTCATTTTTATGAAAGCAGAGACGGTTCGACCGGCGGCTTTTTTGCGGATTCTGTGCAAGCCGGGAAACAGGTCTGGGACACCGTAAATTTGCTGCTGCGCTTGGATCGAAATTGGGAGGTTTAGCATGAGCTTCGGCAAAATGAATCAAGCTATTCAGCTTATCCAAACCATCCAAAACAAAGATTCCGCTGGCTTTGTGACATCAGAAGATGTGGTACTTGCAACCGTCAGGGCTTACCGCGAAGACCGCCACGGCAATGAACGCTGGGCAAACCGGGCGGCGTTTTCCACCGCTACCGCATTGTTCCGCTTTCGGGTGATTCCCGGAATAACGGTTACCACGGCATTGGCAATCATCTGCGGCGGCGAACGCTTTAAAATCGTGTCGGTGGAAAATGTTCGTCAGCGCGGAATGTATCTTGAAGTTTTAGCGGAACATATGGAACCGAGCAAGGGGTGATTCTATGGCGAAAGCTACCTACAAAATGCCGGAGGACTTTTTGTCAAAAGTCTCCCAGCTGGCAGATAAAACCGATAAAATCCTGCCCCGTGTACTGGAAGCCGGAGGCAATGTAGCCCTTGATAAGGTACGAAGTCAGCTTCATGCCGTTTTGTCCGGGCAGTCTTCCGGGCAGCTGGAGGCGGCGCTGGGGCTATCTCCAGCCAAAATGGATAAGGACGGCAACTATAATGTCAAGGTTGGCTTCGACGAATATCGGCAGGACGGCTCAAGCAATGCGATGGTTGCGAACATTATTGAATACGGCAAACACGGTCAGCCGCCGAAGCCTTTCCTGAAGCCTGCAAAAGCCGCCGCCCGCAAGGATGTTATAGAAACCATGAAACGCAAACTGGAGGAGGAAATCGGTGATGTATGAATATTCTTGAAGAAATCACGGCGCTCATCACATCTTTGAATATCCCAGTTGAAACAGGGTTTTTCTCTGATACAGCGCCGGACGAATATGCCGTCATTACACCAATGACCGACACTTATGAACTTTTCAGTGACAACAAGCCGGGTTTTGAAATGCAGGAAGCGCGACTGTCACTCTATTCCAAGGGAAATTATTTGGCAATGAAAAGCTCTGTTTTGACCGCTCTGCTCGCTGCCGATTTCACCATTACGGCACGGCAATACATCGCTCATGAGGACGATACCGGCTACCACCACTACGCCGTGGATACGGCAAAATTATATCGATTGGAGGATTGAAAATGGCGACCATTGGCATGGATAAACTTTACTATGCAAAAATCACCGAGGATGCTAACGGCGAGGAAACCTACGGTGTTCCGATTTCACTGGCAAAAGCCATTAAAGCGGATTTGTCCATTGAACTTGCCGAGGCAACGCTGTATGCGGATGACGCGACCGCATATGTAATCAAGGATTTCAAATCCGGCACACTTTCGCTGGGAATTGATGATATCGGCACTGCCGCCGCGCAGGATTTGACCGGAGCAATTGTCGACGACAACGGTGTTCTGGTTTCAGCAAGCGAAAATGACGGCGCTCTTATTGCCGTGGGATTTCGCGCTCTCAAGCCGGACAACAGATACCGCTATTTTTGGCTGTATCGGATAAAATTCGGCATCCCGGCAACCAATCTGCAAACTAAAGGTGATTCTATTACTTTTCAAACACCTACCATTGAGGGAACGGTCATGCGACGCAACAAGCCGGACGGTACAGGAAAGCATCCGTGGAAAGCGGAGGTGACAGAGGGAGACGCCGGGGTATCTGCTGAAACCATTTCCGGCTGGTACGGCGAAGTATATGAGCCGGTTTTTAACAGCACGCCGGAACCGCCGGAGGAGGGTTGATATGGAAAACGAACGCAGCGCATTTATCAATATCGGTGGTGAGCAGTATGAACTGATTCTCACCACCAAGGCGACCAAAGCCATCGCCAGCCGCTACGGCGGGCTGGAGAACCTCGGTGAACGACTGATGAAGGCTGAAAATTTTGAAATGGCACTGGACGAAATCGTCTGGCTTCTTACGCTGATGGCAAATCAGTCCATCCTGGTTTACAACTTAAGGCATAAGGACACGCCAAAGGAACTGCTCACCGAGGAGGAAGTGGAACTGCTGACCTCCCCGCTGGAACTGGCATCCTATAAAAATGCCATCACCGAAGCCATGTTCAAAGGGACGGCACGGAATGTGGTAAGTGCAGAGGAAGAAGCCTCAAAAAACACGCAGGGCGCGTGACCACTGCCGAGGTTTTCACGCGCCTGTACTACTACGGCACTGTGCAGATGCGGCTCTCTGCCGACGAATTCTGGACGATGCCGTTTGGTTTATTTATGGATCTATGGGCTTGCCATAAGCAGTTTCTGGGGATGGAGAAGCCGAGGCGGGAATTATCCGTAGATGACATTATTCCGTTATGAGATCAACTGATACTCGTTTTCCAAGCAACAAAATAGCTTGTACAACTCATTCATAAATAAAAATCGTCTCAGAGAATTTGCCTCAGTTTCCTTTGCAACGGCGTGACCGTGCGCAATTTTATGTCTTGATGAATTTGGGCAACTGTCTGGATCGGCTGGTGAGAAATTAGTTGTAAAAGCCTTATCAATGCATTCCAAGACATAAGAGCAAACGATCCAATCTCTGAACGGCATTGCATCCATGGTTAAATCATTGGCAAGATCATTAATGCATTTCAACGCCTTTTCTACTCTGTATGTAGGCGTATTGATCCGCTCACGAACAAAATCAGTAACCACGCCCTCATAATGAAGTGAAATAAGGGTTGTTGACGCATTATATGAACGCCGTGAATGACAAACCTGTGCTTCATGAAATACAATTTGCCTTGAATGAAAGTATGGAAGAGATACCCAGCTATTTACAATGCTTTTTAACGCTTGATATTTATTGTTACGAAAGTGCTGGATGATGAGTATATCAACTTCTTCTTGCGTAATTTCATCTCGTCGTTCGTAAATGGTGTTAACAATCTCCTCCGGCAACTCAGAAATCAGATACCAGCCAAAACTTTTTAGCAACTCGTTTTTTTCCTCGAAATCGGTGATGAAATTCAATGAGTTCGCGAGATGGTCAAAATTTGGGAGCCTAATGTCAGTTAGTGAACCGAGAAGTGCCGACATACTTGACTGGAGAGACTCTGTGAGATTATCCATTGCTCCTAATGCTTGCTGTGCAATAGACAAAATGGCAGAATCAATTTGTGGAATTGAATCCGCCAACCTGAAAGCCATATTGCCTATGGTATCAAATTTTGGCATACAGGTTTCAAGAGCATTTGTTAAGGCGTTAGCCATTAAGTCATATTTCGGAATACAGGCTTCGAGAGCTTTCCCCATTTCAGCGGCAAGGTTGTACATAGGAGGTTCAGGTGGCACTAGTTCTGCAAATTTTGAAAGCGTACCTGATATCACATCCATATCCGGTACTTGAATGCTGGCGGCAATTGCCTTGCTAAAAGAAAGCTGTTGGGCAGAAATAGAATCTATTAAAGAAGATGATAATGCCATATGCAATTTATCCTGTTGTTCTATAAATGATGTAAGAGCCGAAGAAGGTGCAGTAAGTTTTTGAAGCGTATCTTGTTGTTCTTGTATCATGCGTATTGCAGGCGACTCAAGCATAGCGGTTATTCCAGATGACGGCTCAAACAGCTTGCTAATTCGTGTTTGGGTTTCAATCAAAGAATCTATAGCTGGAGATGAAAAACTCGTGCCAATTCCCTCAATATCCACACCAAAGTGATTTTTTTTGAAGTCCATATTATTAATTATCCCTCCAGCGTATGTATTTTAAAATGAAGATAATTTAAACATATTTATTATCATATTATATCACAACATATAGTAAGTGTCAAATTTAATCAACTATATATTGTGTTGATCATTTAGGAGGTGACCACACATGGCAGATGATTTTGGCTTACGCATCGGTATTGAGGGCGAACGTGATTTCAAGAAAGCCCTTGCTGACATCAATCAGTCTTTCAAAGTCCTCGGCTCTGAAATGGCGCTGGTCACCAGCCAGTTTGATAAAAATGACAAAAGCGCTGCCGCCCTTACTTCCCGGAACGCTGTCCTGGGCAAAGAGATTGAAGCGCAAAAAGAGAAAGTCAAGGCTCTTGAAGCCGCCCTTAAAAACGCCTCCGAGAGTTTCGGTGAGAATGACCGCCGCACCCAGAACTGGCAAATTCAACTGAACAAGGCGCAGGCGGAGCTCAACGGCATGGAGCGCGAACTTGAGGAATCTGCCGATGATGCGGAAGATCTCGGTGAGCAACTCACGGAAACGGGCGATGAAGCCGAAAAGTCCGGCTCAAAATTTGATAAGCTGGGCGGCGTTCTGAAAGGAATCGGTGCAGCGATGGGGGCTGTTGCTGTCGCGGCAGGTGCGGCGGCTATCAAGCTGGGCAAGGAAGTTGTTCAGCAATTCGGGGAGTTAGAGCAGAATTTAGGCGGTTCGGAAGCTGTGTTCGGCAATTATGCAGCCTCCATCCAGAAAACCGGCGAAGAAGCGTATAAAAACCTTGGTGTGTCACAGAGCCAATATCTCGCAACCGCGAACAAAATGGGCGCTTTGTTTCAAGGTTCGGGTATCGAACAGCAAAAATCGCTGGAACTGACAGAAAAAGCGATGCAGCGGGCGGCGGACATGGCATCCGTCATGGGCATAGATATGCAGATAGCGCTGGATTCGGTGTCGGGCGCGGCAAAGGGCAATTTTACGATGATGGATAACCTCGGGGTTGCCATGAACGCCACCACTGTCGAAGCCTATGCCCTTTCCAAAGGACTGGATTTCACTTGGGCATCGGCTTCCAACGCCGAAAAAGCCGAAGTCGCCATGCAGATGTTTTTCGAGAACACAGAGCAATATGCGGGCAACTTTGCAAGAGAAAGCACACAGACCATAACCGGTTCTATCGGGCTTTTACAGGCGGCACTCGGCTCCTTTACGGCGGGGCTTGGCAATGCCGATGCCGACATGACCAACCTGACGCAGAACCTTGTGGACGCTTTTCAGTCTGTGGTTCAGAATATTGTTCCGGCACTTGAAAATATTGTTGCGGCGCTGCCAACAGCCACTGGCGCGATTCTGCAAGCGGTCGGAGACTTGCTTCCTGTGCTTCTTTCTACTGTGACCGAACTGTTTTCACAAGTTTTGGAGACCGTTCTGAACCTTCTGCCGGAACTCATCCCCGCCGCCGTAGATGCGGTTATGACAATCGTAGGGGCACTGATCGAGAATCTTCCGCTGTTAATTGACGCGGCGGTGCAGTTGGTAACAGCACTTGTGAACGGAATCGGTTTGGGATTACCGCAATTAATTCCGGCGGCAGTGTCGGCTGTCATGCAGATTGTGCAGGGATTGCTGGAAAATCTGCCCCTCATACTGGATGCGGCACTTCAACTGGTTACAGGTTTGGCAGACGGCATTTTGAACGCTATACCTGTGCTGATTGATGCTTTGCCACAAGTCATCATGGCACTTGTCGATTTTCTGATCAGCTCAATTCCTCAAATTATCGAGGCGGGCATACAGCTTTTAACCTCACTGGTATCGGCACTGCCTACAATAATAAATACTGTTGTTCAAGCGATTCCGAAAATTATTGACAATATTATCAGCGCCGTCATTGGGGCAATCCCGCTGATTATCGACTCCGGTGTGAAATTACTGGTCGCACTGATTCAGGCGCTCCCGCAGATTATTTCCACCGTGGTGACTGCCATCCCGAAAATCGTGACCTCACTGGTCAATGCCATCATCGGGAATATCGACAAGATTATTCTTGCCGGTGTACAGCTTCTCGTGTCGCTGATTGCCAATCTGCCGACAATTATTGTCGAGGTTGTGAAAGCTGTACCGCAGATTATATCAGCGCTGGTCAGAGGTTTTACCGGTTCAATCGGAGAAATGGCGAAAGTCGGTGGCAACCTCATAAAAGGCTTGTGGCAGGGTATTTCCGATGCCGGAGCATGGCTATGGAATAAAATCTCCGGATTTTTCGGCGGGATTGTGGATCGGATTAAGGACTTTTTCGGCATTCATTCACCCTCCGAGCTCTTCGCGGGGATCGGGCAGAACATGGGCGAAGGCATCGGTGTGGGCTTTGAACAGGCAATGGAGCAAGTCAGCCGGGATATGCAAAGTGCAATTCCCACCAACCTTGGCGGCATGACCGTGGGAGTGAACGGCACAGGCGTATATCCGGCGGGAACGGTTGTCAATCAGAGCATTTCCATTACCTCCCCGAAAGCACTCTCGGAAAAGGAAGCCGCCAGAGAATTCCGCAATCTATCCAGAAAACTGGCATTGGGGGTGTAGCTTATGAAACTGATCTATACCAATCAAAACGGCGCAACCGTCACGCTCCGTCAAGCGAAGCCCTTGTTTGTCACAAAGCTGGACGGCGTAGGGCGTGTGCGGCAGACCATCCATACCTTCCAAGCGCCCGAACAGGACGGAGCCTTCTATATCTCCTCCACACTGGATATGCGGAACATCACCATTGAAGGGACGATACTGGCTGAGAATATCGACAATGCCTATGCTTATCGCCGCCAGCTTTTGCGTATCTTCACGCCCAAGCTGCGAGGAACGCTGATTTACCGTAACCGGCAAATTTCCTGCATTGTGGAGGAGGCGGCGTTCTCGGCGAGAAGTATTAGCAGAGCGCCATCCTTTTTCATCAGCTTATTGTGTCCTTCTCCGTTTTTTGAACCTCTGGATGCCACCCGTACAGAACTGGCTTCATGGGAGGATAATTTTTCGTTCCCTCTGGAAATTACAGAGCCGGGTATTGAACTCGGTATTCGTCAGCCCAGCCAAATCATCACCATCAAAAACGAGGGCGATGTTCCTTGCGGCTGTGTAATTACCTTTAGGGCATTGGGTTCGGTGGTCAATCCTGAACTGATGAATGTGGACACGGGTGAGTTTATCCGCATCAACACCGCAATGTCTGCCGGGCAGGAAATTTTAGTGTATACCCATTTCGCGGGCAAAAGAGTGACCAGCGTCCTTGGCACAACGGAAACCAACGCTTTCAACCTGATCGACGTCGGATCAACTTTTTTACAGCTGTCCGTGGGCAAAAATGTGCTTCGCTATAACGCGGAGGAACAAATGGATTTGCTGGAGGTTATCATCCATTACCGCCCGCAGTTTTTGGGGGTGTAGGATATGGAGTTATATATTTTCAATTCTGACAGAGAGCTTGCGGGGATTGTAGAGTCCTATGAATATCTGCGCTGGACGCGACAATACGCCAAGTGTGGCAGTTTTGAACTCAAAGCCATCGCTTCAGATGAGAACATTGCGCTTTTGAAAATCGGCAACATACTGTGGAAGAACGACGATGCGGAAGCGGGAATTATTGAATATCTGGAAATGACTTTGCAGGAGCAGGAGTATATCACCGTCATCGGGCGGTTTGCAACATCCCTGCTATCCAGGCGAATCGTCTGGGGAACGGAAATCCTCACCGGCGATTTGTCGGTAGCAGTGTCACAGCTTTTGAACAATCATTTGATTTCCCCTGTGAATACCGACAGAGCCGTAAGCGGAGTTGCCTATACGCCGGAAAGCATGGGTGTTCCTGTCAGCACACAGGTTTCTTTCCGAAATCTGATGGACACTGTCACAAATTTATGTGACGCCGCTGATGTCGGTATAAAAACAGCTTTTGACCCTATTGCCCAGCTGTTTACCGTTCAGTTGTATGCCGGTTCGGCATCGCAAGCGATCTTTTCCAAAGAATACGAAAACATCATGGAGCAGATTTTTACCGAGAGCCTCTTAAGTTATGCCAATACCGCCCTTGTTGGTGGCGAAGGGGAAAACTCCGAACGCACCTTTGTCACCGCAGGTGGCGGAGTCGGACTTGACCGCTATGAAATCTTTGTGGATGCCAAAGATCTCCGCGCAGAGGATTTTCCCGACGATTACGAGGCGGCGCTCTTGTTTCGCGGCAATACCAAGCTTGCAGAGCAAGCTATGATTCAAGCATTTGATGTTACCGTCAATCAATACGGTAATTTGACATACAAGGTTGATTTTGATTTGGGAAATATAATTCAGGCGGTGTCAAAGCGATGGGGAATTTCTATGACCGCGAGGATTACTGCTGTGGAGGAAAGCTACGACCGGGACGGCATGAGCCTTTCCGTTACATTTGGCAAGCCTCTCTTGACTTTATATGAAAAACTGAAAAGGAGTGAGGACTAATGGAGAAAAGCGGTTTTTTTAACTCTTCAGGCGGCGACCGTATCTATGATGCCACAGATTTTGCCGCTTATTTCGGCAGCTTAGTCAGCAACGGCATTTTTTACAGAACAGCTGACAATTTAAAAATCGTCATGGCAACAGGCATGAACGTGACAGCACAAGCCGGAATGGCATTTATCAATGGCTATCACTATGAAAACACAGCGCCGATGGATTTGGTGATCGCCACGGCAAACGGCGTCTATCCGAGGGTAGACCGCATTGTTGTCCGCTGGAGTAATATAGAGCGTAACATTCAGCTGGCGGTTAAAACGGGTGTGGCAGAGGATATACCTTCCGCACCGGAGTTGACCCGCACCAGCGACATCTACGAATTAGGAATTGCCGATATTACCGTGCCAAAGGGTACGGTTGCCATCACATCCGACTACATCGCGGATACGAGGCTCAATTCGTCTTTATGCGGACTGGTCAATTCGTTGGTGTCGGCGGTGTATGAGTGAGGTGATTTAAATGGCGGATATTAACGGTGTAACCTTAAATGCCGGAAGCGATCCAACGGTGAAATATACCATTACTTATACCAAAAGCAGACCGAATAACAGCCAGATGACCTATAGCTTTACAATTTCGGCGGCGCTTAGCTCTTCGGGAGCGTATATACATAACGGATATGCTCTGCTCTGCACCATGACGGTGAACGGCTCTTCTTCACAGGTTCGGATTAAAACGGTTGACGGCGATAATTGGGACGGAACGACGCCCCGGCTTCGCTATGTCACGGTAACCTGTGCTTCATCCTCCGGCAATGCCGCGCAGGGTGTACGTTTTCAGGTGGCTTCGGACGGGCGGCTTACGCTGACCTCCGGTGTGATTGACAATTCCAGCTACACGGTAACCAGTTCTCCCTTGCTAATTACCGCTTGCGGTGCACCATCGGTCTGTTCCATATCTAGCACACTTTCCGAGGGAAATGTCACGCTGTCTTGGAGCGGTGCTTCAGGCGGTACAAACAACGCCATTTTTTCCTATGAAATCCAGTACAGCGATTCCTCCAATAACTCCACATGGGGCAGTTGGGTGGCGCTGACTACTGTCGCGACTACAGCCACCAGCGGGAGCGTCTCGGTTGCGCCTCCAGCTACGCGGGGCTATTACCGCCGCTTTCAGGTGCGGACGCGGGGTGCTGCCGGAGCCAGCTATTATTCCGGCTGGAAGATCTCTACGAACTCTGTACGGAAAAACACCGTGCCGAATCCACCGGCGACGGTTACCGCATCCCCAGCGGTATACAGCAATGAAACGGTAACGCTGACTTGGAGCGGCACAGTTGCGGGAACAAGCCCCATTAAAGGCTACATGATTGCCAGCCGGACTTCCACCGACAACAGCACATGGAGTGCGTGGAATGTGCTGACCACGCTGACTTTGTCCGCATCAAGCGGCAGTTACAATCCCGCAGTATCCCGTGTCTCCGGCACCTATACGCAATTCGGAGTCTGGACGATTGACGCGCTGGATGTATATTCCATTGAGCGCATCAGTACCAGTATTCTTTGTAATGTCACCGCCTGCACGGAGCCGAGTGTTTTCGCTTTTTCCGCAACGCTTGCGGAAGGCTCTGTGACGCTCGCATGGAGCGGCGCTTCGGGCGGTGCTGGCAACGCCATCACCGGGTATGAACTGGAATCCAGTGAATCCCCGGACGGCGCGGCATGGGAAGAATGGAATACAGTAGGCGTGATTGGCTCTTCCTCCAGCAGTGGCAGTCTGAATACCGCCCCGTCAACAGTGCGAGGAAACTATCTGCGCCATCGCATCCGAGTGCAGGGTACGGCGGGCAGCGCGTATTTTTCACCTTGGAAAATTACCACGAACAATGTCCGAAAAAATATTCTTGCCACACCACCTACCGCGTTTACCGCCAGCCCTCTCATTTATTCTACTCCCAGCGCTACACTGACATGGAGTGGTACGGTAGCCGGAACGAGCGCTGTTAAAAATTACGTTATTCAGCAGTCTACCTCAACAGATAACTTCACTTGGGGTACATGGGAATCAGTAGCTACCGTCATGTCCAGTGCTACGTCGGGAACCTATACGGCAACGCCTTCCAATATCCCCGGCACCTATACCCGATACCGCATTGCCGTTACTGACACGCTAAATGCGGTTTCTGCTTACGTCATCAGCAACAGCATCAAAAAGAACACCGATCCGGCAGCGCTTACGGTTGCCGCACCGAAAAACGGTAGTTCCACCTATGACCCAACCCCTCGCTGCCTGATTCAGGTGGGCGAGGATGCGGATGGTGAAGCACAGACGATTCATGTGCAAAGCAGTTCGGGTTCATGGCTGAATACTGTGGATAACCCGGAGCATTTCTGTCACGGTAGCACTTTTGCTGAGGGGGAACGGACGATTTTTCGTGACAGCACCACCTCTCCCGGAACCTATACCCTGCGCTTTGAGGCACATGACGCATATTCTTCCAGCGTGACAGTCAGCCGCACCATCACGGTACTTCCCTCACTATTTGAGGAAATTATTCCAAATATCACTCATGTGAAGGCTTCGCATATTCTGACGATTCGAACGGCGGTAAATACCATACGCAATTATTACGGCATGACGGCATTCAGTTGGAGCAGTTTCATTACGCCGGGAGTAACGCAGGTGCGGGATTGGGTATTCCATATTATTGAAATCCGATCGGCGCTTAATCCTGTGATTGATATGGTTAACAGCTTTCATTCCGAAAGTATGACCTTTGACATAGAACCCTTCGAATGGATTCCGCTGACTACCGGCAGACCGAAAGCAGATGTGATTACTCAGATTCATGAGTTGATCTTGGGGTTATGATAATATTATAATGAATTTGACTTTTTCTCGATAAACCCTCATAATAGAATCAATGATTTCAAACTTGAACCTATTTGTATTCCAAATAGGAGTATAGATAAATTTTTTCTCATGAAGGAGTTGGTGGTATGCCTCCAAAGAATCGTTTTACCTCTGTGCAAAGATAAAATAAAATGTACAGAGGAGTAATTATAAATGAACAGATTGAATAAACCGGTGATTACTAGTGATACCATTCAGGCAATGGAAGATATGTCTTTCTTCACATATGCACAGATTTTTGACGACTTACTCATCGTTGCGCAAAAAGAAACCAATTGTTTTGTGTTGAAAACTAGCGACGGTCTAATCGTAATTGATGCTATATGGCCTAAAAAAGAGGCTTTTGACGCTATCATAAATGCTATCAAAGAGGTTGGGTGGAATCCTGATTCTATCAAAAAACTTCTTTTAACACATGGTCACGTGGATCACACAGGATGCGGCAAGTGGTTTGTTGAGCAATATCATGCTGAAACTTATCTTTCAAAAATAGATGATATTTTCTGGCAAGAACATCCAGCAAAGCCTAACCGTCCAGAAACATGGAAAGATTATGCCATTGACCATTATCTGCAAGACGGAGATATTATAACACTTGGAGATAAAATCATCTATGTATATAACACACCCGGTCATACGCCCGGATGCCTAAGTTATATCTTTCCTGTAAAAGAAAATGGCAAAACCCATATGGCAGCTCTGTGGGGAGGCACTACACCTCCTTGGACAAAAGACGGTATCCAGCAGTACCTAAAATCATTGGATTACTTTTTCGGCGTGGCAGCCAGCAAGAATGTGGATGTTGCTTTAAGCAATCACACAGCTATGGATAACGGTCTGGAACGCATTGCTTATTCCAGAAAAAGACTTTCTTATCTGCCGAACATGTATATCATCGGTGCAGATGGCTTTCAAAAATATTGTCAGGTTTTTCGGACAATGAGCCATGACAACTTGAAAAAATTAGAATCGTAATCAGACCTGAAAACGATATCAAATCAATTTACATTCGTTAGCTAAAAAAGGTTCTTCAGTGTTTATGCTGAAGAACCTTTTTGTGATTTATTCCCATAAATATCAACTTGCTAACACCGCAAACTTAAGCTATCATGGAATCATTAGATATCTTGTTTTTTGCTTTTTGGGCTTTTTTAGGAGACCAGCAATCCTCTGAATCAATGTCGGATTTTGTCATATTTTTCCTCTGCTGGGCTTTTTTAGGAGCCCAGCAATTTTGCATCACAATGCATTTATGCCGGAAGTGGTGTAATGAATTTTTCCAAAGATAACGGATGGTACTACATAGATCTGAATAACAGATCTCCTTCCTGGAGCAGCACACGTTTTCTATATGAATTCTTGATTTCAAATAAAGGTGTTGGCCCGTTCGGAAGCCTTTCCTCAATTGAAAAAATTAGTCCTGGTGATATTATACAGCTAGGTGATGAGAACAATGTCTTTTATCATACTGTTGTTGTATTAAGCAATTATACAAATATATATGTTGCATCACATTCATATGATGCTCTTTTCAAACCGCTTTCCTCGTATAGCTTTTATCAGGCAAGATTTATTAAAATTGATGGCGTAAGATATGATAGATAAAAACTGCACATTATGTAGAAATATACTTACATAATGTGCAGTTTGCTTTGATCTATAAAATCCAGTAATTTTCCAATTATTCAACCCAGACAGTTTCTGTTTCATGCTTTTTTGGTCTGCCCATAAGATTTTTTAATGCTGATCTTGCATCCACATTCTTGAATAAAACATTATAACATTCCTCTGTGATAGGCATATCAACACCTGTTCTATGAGCTAGATCATATGCAACTTTAGTACATGTAAACCCTTCTACTGTTCCAACCTCTCGAACAGCTTCATCAGGATTTATGCCCTTACCGATAAGAATTCCAGCCCTCCTGTTACGACTGTGCATACTTGTACATGTAACAATTAAATCTCCTATACCAGTAAGTCCTGCAAAAGTTTCATCCTTTGCACCTAATGCAACTCCAAGTCTTGCTATCTCTGTAATTCCTCTTGTCATAAGAGCAGCCTTAGTATTATCTCCAAAGCCCATACCATCACATATGCCTGCACATAACGCAATAATATTTTTCAACGCTCCTCCAAGTTCACAGCCAACAACATCATTATTTATATACACTCTGAATGAATCGTTTGACATCAAACCCTGAATATAATCTGCATGTTTTATATCCTTTGATGAAGCTACAACCGTAGTAGGCATGCCAATAGCAACTTCTTCAGCATGTGATGGCCCGCTTAAAATGACTATCGGAGCTTGTGGTATTTCTTCTCCAAGAACTTCACTCATTCTTTTAAGAGTGCCATCCTCCAGTCCCTTAGATGTATTTACAACTACCATGTCAGAAGTAATGTAAGGTGATGCTGTTTTAGCTACATTTCTAAGAAAGTTTGTCGGTATACCGAAAAGAACAATTTCACTTCCAATGATACATTTAATGTCTGAGGAAAGTTTAATAGAACTTCCTATCTTAATGCCAGGAAGCTTTATTTTATTTTCACCATCACGTTTAATATCCTCAATTTCCTTTTCAAAGGCAGACCATATTGTCACTTCATGACCATACTTATCAAGCATCACAGCAAGGCTTATTCCAAAGCCGCCTGAACCTAAAATAGTAAACTTAGCCATTATATACTCTCCTTATTACTTTTAAAAGTGAATTTGTTTTCCGTCCCATTTTTAAGTCTCTGAATATTTGCCTTATGCATATAAATCAGCAAAGCACTTGTGCAAACAACCAATGCTGTATTCAGTAAAACACTTTGTAACGGCTTCCCATGTATAAAATACTGAGTGCAAAATGTAATTATAGGATAAGCAATAGCACTTGTAATAGAAGAAACTGACACATATCTGGTAATAAAAAGGATAAGTGCAAAGAAAGGAATAACTATAATAAATGTTAACGGATCAATAACAATTAGAATTGAACATGATACAAGAATTCCCTTTCCACCTTTAAATCCATAATAAATTGGGAAGATATGACCGATGATTGAAAAAAAGCCTGATATGTAACCGACAAACTGATTGTCGATTTCAGGACCAGCTATCAAAGTAAAAAGAAACGTACTTATCAGAACAGCAATAATGCCTTTTGATAAATCACCTATTAAAGTTATAAGCGCAGGTATTTTTCCATAGCACCTCAGAGTGTTTGTTAGTCCTGCATTTTTACTGCCATGTTCCCTAATGTCCTCATGCTTTAATAATTTTATAGTTATTATTGCAGAATTACAGCTGCCGATAAAGTATGAAATTACAGCTGCGAGTAATATTCCAATTGCAATTTTCATTATTAAAAATTCCTCCACAATCAGTTGGTATCGGTACCTTTTCCACGTTCTCTGATAACAAATCTGACAGGTGTGCCTTCTAGACCGAATGTCTGTCTGATTTGATTTTCAAGATACCTCTGATAAGAAAAATGAAATAGCTGCGCGTTATTAACAAAGAAAACAAACGTAGGTGGTTTTGTTGAAGGTTGTGTCATATAATAAATTTTAAGACGTTTACCCTTGTCTGAAACAGGCTGAACCCTTGTTGTTGCATATGCAAGAAGATCGTTAAGCATACCTGTTGATATACGCATTGAATTCTTATCATTTGCAGTTTTAATCATATCAAAAAGCTTGTCAACTCTCAGACCTGTCTTTGCAGAAATGAAAACAAATTGCACATATGACATAAAACTGAAATCATTCTCAAGCTGCTTTCTGTATTCTTCCATTGTATTGCCGTCCTTAGGGACTGCATCCCATTTATTAACTGCAACAATACATGCCTTACCCTGTTCATGGGCATAACCTGCAACCTTGGAGTCCTGTTCAGTAAAACCAGCCTCTGCATCTATCATTATAACACACACATCAGCCCTGTCAACTGCCATATAAGCTCTGAGAACGCTGAAATGCTCTATTCTTTCAGTAATTTTGGATTTTTTTCTGATTCCGGCCGTATCAATGAAAACAAATTTTCCGCTCTCATTTTCGATAATTGTATCAGTAGCATCTCTGGTTGTTCCGGCAATATCCGAAACTATTACACGTTCTTCCCCTGCAATTCTGTTTATAAGAGAAGACTTTCCTGCGTTAGGTTTACCAATAACTGCAACCTTAATATATTCCTCATCATATTCTTCATCATTATCTTCAGGAAAATACTTAAAAACCTGATCAAGCATATCCCCGGAACCATGTCCATGAACGGCTGAAATTGCAATAGGATCACCAAGTCCAAGGTTATAGAATTCATAAAATTCAGGAGCTGGCTCACCAATAGTATCACACTTGTTAACACAAAGCACTATAGGTTTTCCGCTCTTTTGAAGCATTCTGGCCACTTCATAATCACTTGCAGTAACTCCGCATTTCAAGTCAGTTATAAAAACAATTACGTCAGCCTTTTCTACTGCAAGTTCAGCTTGCTTTCTCATCTGGATTAAAATAACATCGTCTGTTTTAGGTTCAATACCTCCGGTGTCAACAACAATGAACTTCCTGTTTCTCCATTCACATTCGGAATATATCCTATCTCTGGTTACACCAGGAGTATCTTCAACAATGGATAGTCTTTTACCGATAAGCTTATTAAAAAGTGTGGATTTTCCAACATTAGGACGGCCGACAACTGCAACAACAGGTAATGCCATATTCTCATCTCCTATCTGTAATCAATTCATAAATTAATATAAACCTATATTAATAGTATTTGCTTATAAAAAACATTAATGCTTTTTTATTATAAAAAAACTAGAGAAGGAGTGTTCCTTCTCTAGTTTTGAGAAAGCATCAATTACGCTTCCTTCTTAATTACTTCTACACCCTTATAGAATCCACAGTTCTTACAAACCTTATGTGGAGCAGTAAGCTCACCACAGTTTGTACATCTGGAAAACGCTGGTGCATCAAGTTTCCAAACAGATGAACGTCTCTTATCACGTCTGGACTTGGATACTTTTCTCTTTGGTACTGCCATTTTTCAGCACCTCCTTATCCTTCATTAACCATTACAGTCACATACATTATTGTTCAAATTAGTTCCGCATACTGGACATAACCCTTTACAGTCATCCTTGCAGAGCATTTTTGTTGGCAACTGCAACAAAATATCAGAAACAGCAAGTTCATCAAGATCAAGTATATCAGATTCTGTAACAATATATTCATCATTGTCTGTATTAAGAGAACGAACAAGTACATGATCAAAATCAAAATCATACTTTCTGTTAAACTGCTCAAGACATCTGTCACATTCGGCATTCAAAACAAACGATGCAGTATAGTTGAGTGTTACCACACCAGCACGGTTGCGTATTTTGCCATTTACCATAATTGGGTTTGCAAAGGTATATCCTTTTATATCAGCCAACTTTTGCGATTCAATGGAATAATCAATGTCAAGACTATCACCTGTAATATCATAAAGCTGCCTTAAGTTTATAACCATACTACACCCCAAAACATCACAAATTATATTTTATCATAACCACGTTAAAATGTCAATAGATATATCCAATTATTTTGCTATATACTTTGTTACACTTTCAGGAAGGTCAGCATTATCAGCTGAAACTGTTAAAGTAACAGATACATCAGCACCTGAGAGTTTATCAAGCTTTGCAAGCAAAGCACCAAGTGCTTCATAATCAGCTCCGCCTATCTTAAGGATAGAATCTACGAATACTTCTTTAATATCATAATTTCCTGCAAGCATTCCAGCAACAAGACCATAAAATGCTTCAAAAGAATAAATGCTGTAACGGTCTGTATCTACGAGTCTTACTGAATGACCGATATCATATCTGAGCTTTTCACCTTTATCAACACAAACAACATATCCGTCAGTTGAGCTTGATGCAGTATTAATATTATTGATCAATATTTTTGTTTTACCAGTTCCCTTAGTTCCTGTAATAATCTTTACCATAAAAACACTCCGTTCCGCCGTTACCGGCTTTATATCATTAACACCATTGCAGGTGTGCGGGACTTACTTTAACTTTGCTTCAAGTGCAGCCTTCTGGTCTTCATAACCAGGCTTGCCAAGTAAAGCAAACATGTTTTTCTTATAGCTTTCTACACCAGGCTGATCAAAAGGATTTACGCCAAGCATATATCCGCTTACTGCGCATGCCTTTTCAAAGAAGTAAACCATGTATCCAAAACTGAATTCAGATGTGTCTTCAAGTTCAAGTACAATGTTAGGTACTCCACCTTCTGTATGAGCAAGAACAGTTCCTTCAAAAGCCTTTCTGTTAACAACAGACATATTCTGGTTTGTAAGGAAGTTAAGTCCATCAAGGTTCTCAGCATCATTATTTAGGAAAAGATCCATCTTTGGTTTCTTGATATCAACAACAGTTTCAAACATTATTCTTGAGCCTTCCTGAATAAATTGGCCCATCGAATGAAGATCTGTTGAGAATGTAACTGATGCAGGGAAAATGCCCTTATTATCTTTGCCTTCGCTTTCGCCAAAAAGCTGCTTGAACCATTCTGTCATCATTGTAAAGCTTGGATCATATGAAACAAGAAGTTCAACTGACTTATTCTTTCTGTAAAGAATACTTCTGATTGCAGCATACTTGTAGCAATCATTATTGTCGAAATCCTTTGAAAGCTCGTCCTGAGCCTTTTTAGCACCTGCCATGATTGCATCGATATCGCATCCTGCTACTGCAATAGGAAGTAGACCTACAGCTGTAAGTACAGAATATCTTCCGCCGATGTCGTCTGCAATAACAAAGGATTCATATCCTTCAGTATCAGCAAGTGACTTTAATGTACCCCTGCACTTATCTGTTGTGCAGAAAATTCTATCCTTTGCACCATCTTTTCCGTACTTCTTTTCAACAAGTTCACGGAAAATTCTGAATGCAAGTGCAGGCTCAGTTGTTGTTCCGGACTTAGAAATTACGTTTACGGAAATATCCTTTCCATCACAAATAGAAAGAATTTCATTTAAGTATGTCGGGCTGATATTATTTCCAACATAATAAATATCAGGTGTATTCTTCTTCAAATTGTTATAAAATGGTGACTTGAGAAGTTCAATAGCAGCTCTTGCTCCAAGATATGAACCACCAATTCCGATTACAATTAATATATCCGAATTACTCTGAATTTTTTTTGCAGCAGCCTTTATTCTTTCAAATTCATCCTTGTCATAATCAGTAGGAAGGTCTACCCATCCTAAAAAGTCATTGCCAAGTCCTGATTTTTCAGATAAAGTTTTAGCTGCGAGTTCTGCCTGTGCTTTAGCAGCAGTCATCTCATTCTCAGAAATGAAGCTCTTTAAATATTTTGTGTTTAACGAGAGTGACATTTATTAATCCTCCAATTTAAATTCCTAAAATAATATTACTATATTTTATATATTTTTGCAACACATTTTTGATAACAATAACATTTTTCACGTTAGTTTTATATATTTTTACTAAAAACTAAGCACTTTTTTAAGTATTATTATTATTGCTTTCATAAAAGTTACATCTTCAACATTCTGGGTTGAAATTATATCACTTTTGAAAAGAAGTTGATCATTGAGATAATATTGTATCTCTCCGATTTTATCTCCTTTAACTATAGGGGCATAGATGTATTCAGGCAAAATAATTCTGTAAGTTACATTTTTATATGTTCCATTTGGTATAACTATAGTTTGCTGTTCACTTATCAGAATATCCGTATTTTTATTAATACCATTCTTTACGACTATATTTTCAGGCATTTCATCAGGAATATCAGGAGTTATTATCTGAAAATTCTGAAATCCTGAATTCAACGTTGCTTTGGACTCAGAAAACATTGTATCCTTATCCTTATAATTTAAAGCAGTAACGATATACAATGCCCCATCTCTTTCAGCACCAGCTGATATACAGTTCTGTGAACTTTCTGTATATCCTGCCTTGAATCCAACTATGCCGTTATAATTTTTTACAAGAATATTTGAATTTACAAGTTCAGTGTCTTTGCCTCTGACATAGTCAAGCCATGTTGTAAAATATTCAGTAAGGAAGTCATATTTACTAAGTTCCGCAGAAAGAAGAGCCATATCATATGCCGTTGAAACCTGAAGAATTTCTTCCCTGTATCCATTGCAATTAGTAAACGTAGTATTTGTCATGCCGAGTTCTTTTGCCTTACTGTTCATTAGCTTTACAAAATCAGCTTCTGTATATGACACTTTCTCTGCAAGAGCAACGGATGCATCATTTGCATTGCCTATAATAACAGCTTTAAGCAAATCTGACACCGGCATTTCTTCTCCAGGCATCAGCCATATCTGCGCTCCCTGCATAGTATTTGCATAGGTTGAAGCCTTTACAGTATCATCAAGCATCAGTTTTCCATTTTCAATTTGTTCGGCAACTAGCAATACAGTCATAAGTTTATTCATTGTACCAACAGGCACCTTGACATCAGCATTTCTGCTGTACAATACAGTTCCTGTATTTGCCTCTATAAGAACTACACACGGCTCACTGAACTTCTTTTCAGGCTCATTCTGAGCATAAACACACAAACCATCTGTAAAAACTAAAATATAAAAAAATATTAGTATAAATGATGAAATATATTTTATCCGCATATAATCACACTCCTGTTTGATTATATGCAGACAAGGGTATTGCAATGCTTTTTGTTCATGATAATAGGGCACCAGAAATTCTGATGCCCTATTATCTTAAAATATCAATTACTTAACAATGTATTTATCAATTTTATTAAAGAAATCAGCTGCGTCATCTGTCTGTGCTTCAAGTTCAATAGGTTTAGAAAGGTCCAAGCTGAAAATACCCATAATTGACTTTGCATCAACAGCATATCTTCCAGATACTAAATCGACATCAAAGTCACATCTGGAAACTGTATTAACAAAATCCTTTACATCATTAATAGTTGATAACATGATCGTTGCCTTGTTATTCATTATTTGTCCCCTCCATATTGAGTGAATATTTACCTACGGTATACATATAGAATAACAGTTTTTGCACATTAAGTCAATAGAAATTAAAAACTTTTTCTCTGATTGTATTTACATTACAATTTGCTTAAAGCATTTTTATAAATATACCCTAAAAACCATTATACATTCTTTGCAATCAATGTACCCATTTCTGTACATGACACACAATTCAGTCCCTCATTGTCTGACATAATATCGCCAGTTCTGTATCCTTCATTAAGTACTTTATCAACTGCACTTTCTATTGCATCAGCTTCTTCTGCCATATTAAAAGAATATCTTAACATCATTGCACATGAGAGAATTGTGGCAATTGGGTTAGCCTTATTCTGACCTGCAATGTCAGGAGCAGAACCATGGATAGGCTCATAAAGTCCAAGAGAACCTTCTCCTAATGAAGCTGAAGGAATCATTCCAAGAGAACCTGTAATCATTGAAGCTTCATCTGAAAGAATATCACCAAAAAGATTTTCAGTAACAAGAACATCAAATTGTGCCGGATTTCTGACAAGCTGCATTGCACAGTTATCTACAAGAATATCACTGAATTCTACATCTGTGTATTCAGCAGCAACCTTGTGGGCAACTTCTCTCCACAGGCGGGAAGAATCAAGAACATTTGCTTTATCAACAGAATGAACCTTTGAACGCCTTTTCCTTGCCATTTCAAAAGCAACCCTGCATATTCTTTCAACTTCATAATCGGAATATGCCATTGTGTCGCATGCAGTCTTAACACCATCTTCATCAACTGTTGTACTTCTTTTTCCAAAGTAAGCACCACCAATAAGCTCTCTTACAATAACAAGATCAAGACCCTTATCTGTTATATCCTTTTTCAGAGGACAAGCAGAAGCCAGCGGAGCAAGCAGCTTTGCAGGGCGTATGTTTGCAAAAAGTTTTAAAGCACCTCTGATACCAAGAAGTCCTGCTTCAGGTCGAAGATTACCCGGAAGAGTATCCCACTTAGCTCCCCCAACAGCTCCGAGAAGTACACTGTCAGATTTAAGGCAAATGTCAACTGTCTCCTGTGGAAGAGGCACACCTGTTGCATCTATTGCACATCCGCCCATAAGGACATCTGTATATTTAAACTCATGTCCGAATTTAGCTGCAACCTTATCAAGAACCTTCTGTGCTTCTGCAACAATTTCAGGTCCTATTCCATCGCCCTTTATAACAGCAATATTTTTTATCATTTACTTACAACTCCTTTTTGTATAAGCGTCGTACCACCTTTTCGCTGAAAAGAGGCGAAAACTCAGTACCATAGAATTCAAAGCCATTTCTCTCATAAAAAGAACGAGCATTCATATTCTTTTCAAGGGTATTAAGAACTGCAGTTTTATAACCACGCTGTATCAAAACGTGCAGTGCATAATCAAGTAATGCCTTACCTATGTTCTTTTTCTGGAATGCTGGAAGAACATAAAGCTGTAATATATTTGCACAGTTATCAAAATTTTCTCCATTATACTCACAGAATGAAATTACTCCACAATCAGAAGAATTATAATTTGCAATCAGGAATACCGTTTTACCATCAGCAAGATACTCTGATACCTTATTAAGCCTGAATGAATAATCCGTGTATTTGACAATATCACATTCAGGTACTATATTCTCATAATTAACTTTCCACGTATTGTTTATAATTTGCGTAATAATTTCTGCATACTTTTTTCTGCAATTCTTATGTCAACCATTTTTATGATCATTCCTCTTTTAGATTTATGCTTTCAGTGACTTCAACAAGCCTCCTGCATTAATAATTTCCTTAATAAATTCAGGGAATGGCTGAGCCTGATAGGTCTGATTCTTAGTGAGATTTGTAATTACTCCTGTATCAAAGTCAACCTCAACGTTATCACCATTTGAAATATTCTTTGCAGCTTCCTCACACTCTAGAATAGGAAGTGCTGTATTAATTGCGTTTCTGTAAAAAATTCTTGCAAATGAAGAAGCAATAACACATGAAATTCCACTTTCCTTAATTGCAATTGGTGCATGCTCTCTTGAAGAACCGCAGCCAAAATTCTGATCTGCTACCATAATATCTCCATGTTTTACATTCTTGACAAAATCTGCGTCAATATCCTCCATACAATGTGCAGCAAGTTCTTTAGGATCTGCTGTGTTAAGGTATCTTGCAGGGATGATTACGTCAGTATCAACGTTATCACCATATTTATGCACTGTTCCTGTAGCCTTCATATATATAAGCCTCCTCTTACTTTAACTCAGATACATCTGAAATTTTACCTGTTACAGCCGATGCCGCAGCAACAGCCGGTGAAGCAAGGTACACCTCTGATTCAGGATGACCCATTCTTCCGACAAAGTTTCTGTTTGTTGTAGCAACTGCACGTTCGCCCTTTGCAAGAATGCCCATATGTCCGCCGAGGCAAGGTCCACATGTCGGTGTTGAAACTGCACATCCTGCATTGATGAAGATTTCAAGTAAACCTTTTTTCATTGCTTCAAGATAAATCTTTTGTGTAGCAGGAATAACAATACATCTTACATTTGGAGCAACATGTCTGCCATTAAGAATTGAAGCTGCCATTTCAAGATCTTCCATTCTTCCGTTTGTACATGAACCTATTACTACCTGATCAATCTTCACTTCTCCAACTTCATCAATAGTTCTTGTATTTTCAGGAAGGTGAGGAAATGCAACAGTTGGTCTGATCTCTGATAAGTTAATATCATAAACTGTATCATATTCTGCATCCTCATCAGCTTTATATACTTTGTATTCTCTGTTTACTCTGTCTTTCTGATATTCAACAGTAATGTCATCAACATCAAAAATGCCATTCTTTGCACCCGCTTCAATAGCCATGTTTGCCATTGAAAGCCTGTCATCCATTGTAAGATTCTTGAGTCCTTCTCCACTGAATTCCATAGATTTATATAATGCTCCGTCAACGCCTATCATACCAATAATGTGCAGGATAACATCCTTACCCATTACATACTTGTTAAGCTTTCCTGTAAGATTAAATTTTATTGCAGACGGAACCTTGAACCAAGCTTCGCCTGTTGCCATACCTGCTGCCATATCAGTTGAACCGACACCTGTTGAAAATGCGCCAAGTGCGCCATAAGTACAAGTATGACTATCAGCACCAATAATACATTCACCAGAAGCAACAAGACCTTTTTCAGGAAGAAGTGCATGTTCAATTCCCATATCGCCTACATCAAAATAGTTTTCTACTTTCATGTCGTATGCAAAATCACGGCACATTTTACAATGCTGTGCAGATTTAATATCCTTGTTTGGTGTAAAGTGGTCCATAACCATTGAAACCTTTTTGCCGTCAAAAACTGAAGTAAAACCTGCCTTGTTGAATTCATTAATAGCAACAGGCGTTGTAACATCATTTCCAAGAACCATATCAAGCTTACATTTAATAAGCTGTCCAACCTCAACTTTTTCAAGTCCTGCATGAGCGGCAAGAATTTTCTGTGTCATTGTCATACCCATAATATATATTCCTTTCTTTAAAATCATAGGATAGCTGTTAAGCTAATACTTTGATTATTCGGTTACTTACTATGCTTGAATTATATCACAGCGTATGGTATAATTCAAATACATATTAAGAATATTATTTATAAATTACAGTTATACTTGGAGGGTGGTTATGTTACCGGAAGCTAATCTTAACAGATACCGTATTTTCTGTGTTGTGGCAGAATGTGAAAGCATATCCAGAGCAGCTGAAAAACTATATATAAGCCAACCTGCCATAAGCAAATCCATAACTAAATTAGAGGAAAATCTGAAAACATCATTATTTGAACGTACACATAAAGGTGTAGTACTGACATATGAGGGAAAAATACTGTATGAGCAAATTAAATCAGCGTTTAATCTTATTGCAGCCGGTGAAGAAAAAATTAACCGAATCAACGAACTTGGCATGGGGCAATTACGCCTTGGAACAAGTGCCGTTCTTTGCAAACATATGCTCATACCATATTTAAAGGAATATCTTGTTGAAAACCCATATGTAAAGGTAACAATTGAATGTCAGTCATCCTACCATATACGCAAACTTATTCAAGAAGATAGTATTGACATTGGGCTTATTGTCAAACCTGAAAATATGACTGGCCTTGTGTTTCATTCTCTTGGCGGAATTGAGGATATTTTTGTCTCTTCACCATCTTATATGAATAACCTTAATCTCTCTGAAAACAGAAATATGTTTGAATCAGCAAACATAATGCTGCTAGACGGCAGTAATGTTACGAGACAGCATATAGATAAATATTTTTATGAAAATAATATTGAACCACATCACATTCTTGAAATTTCAGGAATGGATATTCTTATTGAGTTTGCAAAAATAGGACTTGGAGTTGCCTGTGTTATAAAGCAATTTGTTCAGGACGAAATCGACAGCGGAACACTTGTTGAAATCCCTCTTGATATACCTATAAACAAAAGAGAAGTAGGCTTTGCTTACATTGATAAAGCAAAACTCACTTCTCCTATGCAGAAGTTTATTCAGTTTTTCCCGAAGAACAGTTCTGGTCTTTTATAAGTTTGTATACAATACTGTCTACAAGCGCAAGTACAGAGGCATTAATAATGTCTTCTGATGCACCAACTGTAGTCCAGATATCATTTCCGTCCGTACTTTCAATCAGTACCCTAACCTTTGCTGCCGTTGCAGCATTACTGTCAACAACTCTAACCTTGTAGTCCACAAGATAAATATCTGCAATCGACGGATAAAAGACAGCAAGAGCCTGCCTTAAAGCTTTATCAATAGCATTAACCGGTCCGTCTCCCTCATCAGCCGCTATCTCAGTCTTATTTCCAACCTTCACCTTTACAATTGCAGAAGACGGGTTCTTTCGTTCGCCTATTTTTTCACCGATAATTTTAAAATAATCTATATCAAAGAAAGTCGGAACTCTTCCAAGATACTTCTTAACAAGTATTTCAAAAGATGCTTCTGCAGCCTCATACTGATATCCAGAGAACTCCTTTTCTTTAAGCAGATCAATAATTTCTTTTGTTTCTGTGCTGTCCTTTGTAAGTTCAGGAACAATCTCGTTAATTCTGTGAAGAATAGCAGACCGTCCTGCAACCTCTGACATTAAGATGTTCCGCTTATTTCCGACAGTTTCAGGTGGAAGATGTTCAAAACTCTTCGGATTTTTCTTTACACCATCTGCATGCATTCCTCCCTTGTGAGCAAACGCACTCTTACCAACATATGGCATATTAGAATGAAGCTTTATATTGCAAACTTCTGCTATATACTTTGCTGTTCTAGTTAGATCTGATAAATTTTCATCAGGAACACAGTAAATCCCCTTTTTAAGATGAAGCCCTGCTATTACTGAAGAAAGATTAGTATTTCCACAGCGCTCTCCTATTCCGATAAATGTACCCTGTATCTGGACAGCTCCTGCATCAACAGCAGCAATGGTATTTGCAACAGCACAACCTGAATCGTTATGGCAATGTATTCCCACTGAAACAGAAACAGCTTTTACTGCCTTTTCTGTGATTTCTTTGATTTCATCAGGGAAACATCCACCGTTTGTATCACATAATACAACTGCGGACGCACCTGCTCTTTCAGCAGTCATCAGAGTTTCAATTGCATATTCAGGATTTGCTTTATATCCATCAAAGAAGTGTTCAGCATCAAAGAATACTTTTTTATTTTTATCTGTCAGATATTTAATAGTATCATATATCATATTCAGATTTTCTTTAAGCGTTGTTCCAATAATTTCTGTTACATGCATATCCCAGCTTTTTCCAAATAAAGCAACATACTCTACATTTGTTTGTTCCAGAACAGCGACATTTGCATCATCTTCACAACGGATGTCCTTTCTTCTTGTGGAACCAAATGCTACCAGTTTGGAATTGATAAGTTTAATATCTGCGACTTTTCTAAAAAATTCCATATCCTTTGGATTTGAAGCAGGATTTCCTGCCTCAATAAACGATACACCAAAATTATCAAGTTCTTTAACAATTTTGACTTTATCCACAACAGAAAAATTTATACCTTCGCTTTGCGCACCGTCTCGCAAAGTAGAATCAAATATTTGAACAGTTTTCATTATTGTATCCATCCCTTCAAGTATCAGGCTATAATATTTGTATTTTTACTCTATCTCAAGAATAGGATTTACTATAGATGCTCCTGCAGGAACCATTGGCAATACATTGATATCCTTATCAATAATACAGTTAATCATAACAGGCTTATTAAGCATTATTGCTTTTTCCAGAACAGGTCTGACATCACTTTTCTTTGATATTGTCATACCTTCTATACCAATTGCCTCTGCAAGCATTTCAAAATCAGTATTTTTTTGAAGATTTGTTTCGGAATAACGATTATTATAGAAAAGTTTCTGCCATTGCCTTACCATTCCAAGAACACTATTATTAAAAAGAAGTTCTATAACAGGTATCTGATATTTTGCAAGAGTTGTAAGCTCATTCATATTCATATAAAAGCTACCATCGCCTGCAACATTGACAACAGTCTTATCAGGGTTTCCGATCTTACATCCGATTGCTGCGCCAAGACCGTAGCCCATTGTTCCCAATCCTCCGGATGAAGCAAAACTTCTCGGATTTCTGAAATTATAGAATTCAGCTGTCCACATCTGATGCTGACCTACTTCAGTACTTAAAATAGCTTTACCGTCTGTCAACTCATTAAGTGTTTCAAGAACATACTGCGGCAACACCGCATTTTCATCAGAAGAATACTGCATAAGAGGATATTGATTCTTCCAAAGCTTTATCTTTTCCATCCATTCTGAATTTACTTTCTTTGAAAGCTTTCTATTCAAAATTTCAAGAGCGGAACCTACATCACCGGTTATTCTTGCATCAACTGAAACATTCTTATTGATTTCTGCTGGATCAGCTTCTATATGAACTATTTTAGCATTATTAAGAACTGACCTGAATGAACCAGTATTGCAGGTAACCCTGTCTGAAAAGCGTGAACCAAGAACAATGAATACATCACATTCTTCTAATGCAAGTGATGAAGTTTTTGTGCCATGCATACCCATCATTCCGATATATCTCTCATTGCTGTTATCAAATGCACATTGTCCCATCAAAGTAAGGGCAACAGGAGCATCAATTAGTTCTGCAAACTCTTTTAGCTGTTCAGTAGCATTTGCTGATACAACGCCGCCGCCTGCATAAATAAACGGCTTCTTTGCTTCTGCAATTATTTCGAGAGCATTATTAACCTCATTATCACAAACAGAAAAAGTGTTGTTTTTAAGCTTTTTATTAACAAAATCACATTCAGCTGCAGTAATATCCTTTGGTATATCTATAAGAACAGGGCCTTTTCTTCCTTCATTAGCAATATAAAAGGCTTCCCTAATGACATCTGCAAGCTTTGTAACATCTTTGACGATGTAGTTATGCTTTGTTATCGGCATTGTAATGCCAGTTATATCAACTTCCTGAAAGCTGTCAAGTCCAAGTAAATCTGTATTTACATTTCCCGTAATAGCCACAAGAGGAATGCTGTCCATATATGCTGTAGCAATTCCCGTTACAAGGTTTGTTGCACCAGGTCCTGATGTTGCAATAACAACGCCTGTTTTACCTGTTGATCTTGAATAACCGTCTGCAGCATGACATGCTCCTTGTTCGTGTGAAGTAAGTATGTGTGTTATTTTATCTCTGTAATCATATAATGCATCATAAATATTAAGCACTGCTCCGCCTGGGTATCCGAAAACTGTGTCTACTCCTTGTTCAAGCAAACACTCCAATAAGATTGTTGCACCTTTTAAAACCATCAGAAATTCTCCTTGCTAAATTTTACAATAAAAAAAGCTTTCACCTCAAGATTACTCAAGAGGTGAAAGCTGAATTTACATTACTTCCACGGTACCACTCTAATTCAGATTAAAACAATCTGCACTTAATCACATCAAACAATGTGTTTCTCTGTAACGGGAGAACCCGTTCTTGCTTACTTAACAAAATTGTTCAGCAGACTGCTCAGAGGTGATTTATTATCAGAATATTTATACTGTCTCGCACCAAACGACAGCTCTCTGAAATAGTAATTCTGTTTTACTCCTCATCAGCGCATTTATAATATGATTTGATATTAACATGAGAAACACAAGTTGTCAATGAATTTTTTGTGAACAAATTAATTTTTAATGTTTATACAATTCTCATTACTGACAAACTTGCGGCAAAATTAAATTCACCTGTTACAGCAACTGTATCAATTGCTACTCCAGTACTGTTATTTAATGTTATAATATTTCCTGCAGTTAATGAAACAACTGTAGAGCCAGATACAAGTACAGTAGCATCAGCTGCAGATGCTGTTGCACCTGAAATTCCTACAACAGCTCCTGTCGATTGTTCAAGTGTGATAACTACATCGTTATCTGTAGTTGAAGTACTATCTGCATTTACGTTCCAATCAAAATAGTAAATTCCACTTGTTAGTATAGTTATCTGTCCTGTAAGTGCATTATATGACAAACAACTACCCGTATTGCTTATTAATGGAAGTATAATTATACCACCTGAAGCAATGCCGGCGGTTCCTGTTGGTGTCTCAAGATATAAAGAACATGGTGTCGTAACAGGTAACGGCGGAGGACATGGTGGAAATATTGGATAAGGATAAGGAGGCGGGCATGGTGGGCATGGCGGACAACGATGATGCTCATTACAGTTGTCATCAAGACACTCACATCCTTCTAAACATCCCCTGATACAGTCACATTTTCCTCCAGGAATTGGGTATGGATTTGAACAATCATGCACATGCATTTGAGGATTATAATCATATTTACTCAAAGTAATTCTCCTTTCGAATAACTAATAATCATATATCTTATTACTCTCGTAACTAATACAACGCAATATACTAAGATATAAAGCTATTGCTACAATCCATAATATGCAGGATAAATATATTTGTGAATTAAGCAAATATATCAAAAGTTTTACTCTTATTTGTATTTTTTTAAAATATTATAGTATTTTACAATAAATATGCTTGCAAGTTTTTAGGCAATGTGATAAAATAGTAAAGCATGAAATTTTAAAATAAATTTATTGGGAGTAATCATTTTGGTATTTTCAGATATTTTTTTTGTGTATATTTTTATTCCCGTTTTTTTAGGATTATATTTTTTTAATTCTAAGATTGCATATAAAAACTTTGTATTATTATTATTTTCGCTGATCTTTTATTCATGGGGCGCAGCAGTATTTTTACCGCTGCTTGTTTTCAGCACCTTTTTAGATTATCTTAACGGATTGTTTATATCTAAGCATATGGGGCAAAAAAAGGCTGTGTTAGGTTTAATTTGCTCTCTTGTAATTAATCTAGGCATTCTCGTCTTATTTAAGTACAGCGGTTTTATCGTGACGAACATAAATATAGTTACAGGCTTGAATATCCCAGTTCCTAACATTACTCTGCCTATCGGAATTTCTTTCTACACATTCCAGACAACTTCATATGTAATTGATGTTTACAGAGGTAATGCAAAGGTACAGAAAAACTATTTTTATTATCTTTTATATATTTCAATGTTTTTTCAGCTTGTTGCAGGTCCAATCGTCAGATACAGCACAATTTCAGAAGAAATTTCATCAAGAAAGGTTTCAATAAAAGAATTCAGCGATGGTCTTACCCGCTTTATTTTTGGACTTTCGAAGAAGGTAATTATTGCAAATACTCTTGGTGGACTTGTTGCACAATGCCTGAACTTTACCAATGCACCAACATCTGTTTTTTCATCATGGTTTGGAATATTAATGTTTTCACTACAGATTTATTATGATTTTTCAGGATATTCTGACATGGCAATAGGTCTTGGCCAAATGTGTGGTTTTCATTTTCTGGAAAACTTTAATTATCCATATATATCAAAATCAGTTTCAGAATTCTGGAGAAGGTGGCATATTTCACTTAGCTCATTCTTCAAGGATTATGTATACATTCCTATGGGAGGAAACAGAAAGCACCAGATTTTAAACCTTGCTGTTGTCTGGTTTCTGACAGGATTATGGCACGGAGCAAGCTGGAACTTTATTTTGTGGGGATTTTATTTCGGAGTATTCATAATACTTGAAAAGCTGTTTCTTGGCAAAGTTCTTGAAAAGATTCCTACTTTCTTTGCACATTTATACTCATTGTTCGTCATAGTTATCGGATGGTCTTTGTTCTATTTCACTGATATGAAATCTCTTGGAATGTGTCTGAAATCTATGTTTGGACTGGCAGATATTCCTTTAATTGATGAAGTAACAAAATCTTATCTGATGAACAATCTGTTTATCATAGTTATTTCAATATTAATATCAGCTCCTGTATATCAGCTAATCAAGGGGGCATTAATTAAACATGAAAAGAATTCAAATGCAATACTGATATTCAGTCACTCTGCAAAAACCATTCTTAATGTTTCGTTACTGGTTATATCTTCTCTTTTATTAGTTGGTCAGACATACAATCCATTTCTTTATTTCAGATTCTAATAAAAGTTGAACCCTAATAGAAAGGCACTATATGAGAAAATCTTCCAATAAGAAAAGTGAAAAATATGATAATATTATATCGTTGATGAATATGGTCAATATTATGGTAATCATAGGACTTATTATTTTTGCAGGTCTGTGCCTGTTATTTTTGAAGCGCCCTGAATACTCTGAACAGGAAAAAAGGGCACTTGCTGAATGTCCCGAATTATCCTTTCAATCATATATAAACGGTTCATTTACTCCGCAATTTACTAATTACTTTGCTGATACTGTTCCGCTAAGACAGCAGCTTGTTTCAGCAGGAGCAAGCTTAAAAAGTATGATGGGGATAAAGTCACCTACATTCTATGGTCAGGTTAATATTGTTGCTGATGATGAAGGAAATGCTGTCACATCTGACATCGTTACCGAAGTTACAACAATTGCCTCTGAAAGTATTTCAGAAAAAAATGTTTCTCTTGAATCTACAGAAACTCAAGGCACTGAAAGTGAAGAAGAGGTTAAGGATATAGCCGAATTCAACAATAACGGTATTATTGTTGATGGTGTAAAAATGTATGGTGAAGATGCTGGTGTAATGCTTTTCGGATCAAATCACACCCAGGCAGAAAGATATGCCAATATTATCAATTCTTATAAACAGGCTCTTGGTGAAAATGTTAATGTTTATAATCTTGTTGTACCTACATCCGTTGAATTTTACCTGCCTAAAAAATATAAGAAATATTCATCTTCTCAGAAGGATTCCATTGATTATATCTACTCTCATTTATCAGAGGATGTTATTCCTGTAGACGCTTATTCAGCTTTATCCGAACATTCGGATGAGTATATATATTTCCGAACAGACCATCACTGGACTCCGCTAGGGGCATATTATGCATATACTGCGTTTGCTAAAACTCTTGGCATGGAATATCCTGATATAACTAAGTATGAGGAAAGAGTAAAGCAGGGTTTTGTTGGTTCACTTTACGGGTATACCAATGATGCAAAGCTGAAAAACTCTCCTGAAGAATTCCATTATTATATTCCTCAAAATGTAACGTGGGAAACATCTTATTATTACTATGACACTTTGAAATTTGAGGGGAAATCTGACCTTTTCCATGAATATGTTGAGGGCGGAAACTGTTACGGTATGTTCTTAGGAGCAGATGCAATTCACGCTAAAATAAAAACAAACGTGAATAACGGCAGAAAAATTGTTGTCTTTAAGGAATCATACGGAAATGCCTTTGTTCCGTTCCTTGTAAATAATTTTGAGGAAATATATGTTATAGATATACGTTTCTTCGGAACAAATGCATTGCAGTATATTAAGGATGTAGGGGCAACTGATGTTTTATTCATCAATAATGCTTTTGCAGCTAATACCTCCAAGCTTATAAAAGGAATAGAAATGCTATATAACAGGCAGGATGGAACTGTTGTCACAACTGTTCAGGAAACCACTGTTCCTTCTGAAACAGAGAAAAAGGAATCTTCTGATGTTCCGCCTGATTCAAGCATAACCACTGTAACCGAACCATCTGTATCAGATCAGGATACAACAACAGAAACTGCTGATGCATTAACTGAAATGCAAGAATATATTTATGCAGATTAACTATAAATTGCTAATGTACATTTATGCTGTACATTAGCAATTTTATTATTGTTAATAAATAGGCAATATATATTTACCAGTATTGTGATAAAATGTAATTATATATTAGTCTGTTTTCAACAAATGTATTTGATTTTGCTATTCGGAGGTTTGTTGTGAAACCACTTTCTTTTATTGACAATATAAAAATACGGAACAAAATAATTGCAATGTGCGCCATAGTAATTGTTCCGGTATTTGTTGCAGGTATATTTCTTTTATTCAGTATTATTAATATTCAGAAGAACAATGCTGTAAATGACGCATATAACAGTGCTGATAGTCTGAAAACCCGCCTGATTGATATGATTTATACAACAATGAATGTTGCAGAAAGAGTTTATGCAAATGACAGCGTAATGTCTTTTTTACTTTCAGATTCACTTTCAAAAGAAGAAATAAAGAACTTTTATGCTAATAATAATACCTTAAATGAATACGTTACCGCTTATTCACAGATTTCAAGCATTAAATTTTATATAGATAAACAAGATTTTATCTATAATTCTCAATTCAGGAAAGCTAATAGCAGTATCAAAAATTCATATTGGTATAGGTCAGCAGCCGAAGGCAACGGCAGAGTTATCTGGGATGTTGTCAGGAATCCGTCTGACAACAAGGTTTATCTAAGTCTTGTAAAAGGGATATATGATAGCAAAAATAACTGTATCGGTGTAATGGTTATTGCTATTAACTCGGAATGGCTTGATGGAATTCTTAAAGATAATTATAATAATGCTATATTTTCAGTTAAGGATTTCAAAGTATTTTACAGCAATATTGATGGTATAGAATTAGGAAACGTTTTAAGTTCAGCATCAATAAATGAATACAATCCTTCAAATTTTAGATACTTTGAAAAAAATTCAACTATCCTTGATGATTCATATACTATCATTGAGTCATTTGAGTATGAAAGTACAGGAAACTTATTTCAGATTTTTCTTGTTAAGCCATATTCAGAAATTTCAGTATCTACTAAAAATATTACTAAAGTTTACTTATGGTACATGTCATGCTGCTTTTTATTGTCTATATTGTCGTCATTTTTGCTGGCGAGTCTCTTCTCCAGAAGGGTACAATTTCTCAAAAATCAGATGCATAATGTTGCTCTTGGAGACTTCTCCATGGATTATGAAATAAGCGGACATGATGAAATCAATGAACTTAATGACGATCTTAACATAATGGTTCAGAGTATGCGTAAGCTTATTGATGAGGCTTATGAAGCTAAGATTCTTTCCGAAACTATGAAGTTAAACCAGATGGAAGCTGAATTCAAGGCTCTCTCAAGTCAGATCAACCCACATTTTCTTTATAATACCCTTGAAACGATACGTATGAAGGCTTACTGCAATAATGACAAGGAAACTGCCGATCTTATTAAAAAATTAGGCAAATTCATGAGAAGATGCCTTGAAGTCAAGGATTCGAGTGTTACCCTTAAATCAGAACTGGAATTCATTAATAGTTACCTTGAACTTCAGTCTGTAAGGTTTGGTGATAGAGTTTCATATTCTATCTATTCCGAGGTTGATCCAAACCATATGATACTTCCTTTGATAATACAGCCTATTGTTGAAAATGCATTTGTTCATGGCATTGAGGGTTGCAAAGCAAACGGTCATATCAGCATAAAAGTTCTGTACAGAGATGTAAATATAGTTATATGTGTGCAAGACAATGGCCAGGGCATTTCTGATGAAAATATGGCTATTCTTCTTGATAAACTAAAGAAGAATAATACATCATCCGGAAAAAGCATTGGTCTTACAAATGTGAATAAACGAATAAAAATGTATCACGGAGAACAATATGGTCTGAAAATATCAAGTATTGAAGAAAAAGGAACAACAATTGAAATAGTAATACCAAGGTATTAACAAATTATATTTGATAGCTTATTTAATATAATAAGGAGGTTACCATATGCTTAATGTAATGCTTGTTGATGACGAGCCGAATGTTCGTCAGGGCATCAAAATGATGATTCCATGGAAAGAATTAAATCTTAACGTTATTGCAGAGGCTGAAGATGGTGATACAGGACTGAAGCAGATTTTTGCATATAAGCCTGATATTACAATTGCAGATATTAAAATGCCTGGAATGTCCGGAATTAAAATGATTGAAGCTGCAAGAAAAGAAGGCCTTGACGGAAAATTTATTATACTTTCTGGATACTCTGATTTTACATATGCAAAGGAAGCCATTTCTCTAGGCGTTGAAGAATTTATACTTAAACCGGTTGATGAAGACGAACTTATAAAAGCATTAAAGACTGCATATAATAAGATTCTTAATGAACGTGACAGTGCTGCAAGAATAGAAAAAAGCAGTGAGTATATTAACGAGGAAACTATCCGCGGATTATTACTCGGTGATGAGCTTTCTGATGATAATCTTATAAATAGCCTCAACAGTAAGCACAACAGATTTGATGTTGCTCTTATTGGTCTGTCTGAAGATACTAACATTGACAAGAAAACCTTTATGATAGAATCTATTAAGAAATTCTTTAGGGATTACTCTAATATTGAAGTAGTCACAATTGACTTCAGCGGAACATTATCTGTTCTGTTCAAAGGTTGGAATAAGAATGAGATTATGGCTACATTGAATAACCTGCAATCATATTGCAGTCAAAAGCTGTTTATAGCTGTTGGAAATACTGTGAATGGTGTTAATTCTATAAAATTATCTTATAATTCTGCACATGATATATATAAAAATAAGTTCTTATATATGCATTATGGAATTGTTTCAGATGAAATTATTACCGAGGAAAATTCTGATTTTAAGGAAATTAACGACTTTTCAAAACAATTGTTTGCATATATAGAAATAAATGATACTGAAAAGCTTAATAATTACCTTGATACATTTCAATCAAGTCTACGGCAAAAAGGATTTTCGCAGGAGAAAACTAAAGTAATATGCATAACTGTAATTATGGATATTAAAAATAGAATTGCAAAATCGCTTGGTGAGAAAAAGGCAGATCAATTTTTTTATGAAAATTTAAGCAACGAAATTGGTGAAAAAATTAGTCTTTTTGATATTATTAGCATGATGAAAAAGATGCTTACTGAAGTTTCTAATGTTTTATTTGGAAGTACTACAAAAAGCACAATGGAAAAAATCGTTCAATACATTAGAAACAATTATAATCAGGAGCTTCGGCTAGAACTTCTTGCAAGTATTTTTGGTTACAACAGCGCATATCTCGGAAAGGTTTTTCATCAGTACACAGGAGAAAACTTCAATAATTACCTTGATGAAATAAGAATTACTGAAGCTAAGCGACTTCTTTCCAAGGAGGAATATAAGGTTTATGAAGTAGCAGAAATGGTTGGGTATACCAATATTAACTATTTTCATAACAAATTCAAAAAATACGTTGGAATTAGTCCTCTGAACTATAAGAAACAAAATGGCACAATAACTGATATTTAGATGGCTTTATTCATAATTATTTATAATAATACATAGAATTATTTTAATAGATTTGCAATTTTTAAAAATAAAAATTGCAAATCTATTTTCAAATGAAAAAAAATATGTTATAATGCATTTAGTAATTTTATGGGAGGATTACAAATGAGTAAAATTAAAATTGGTATTATAGGTTATGGAAATCTTGGAAAAGGTGTTGAACTTGCTATAAAACAAAGTTGTGATGCTGAACTCGTATGTGTATTTACAAGAAGAGATCCTAAGTCTCTAAAAATTTTGACAGAAAGTGTTCCTGTAAGCTCTATTAATGATATAGAACAATATAAGGGTAAAATTGATGTTATGATTCTTTGTGGCGGAAGTGCAACTGATCTTCCTGAGCAAGGTCCTAAGTATGCTTCTATGTTTAACACAATTGACAGTTTTGACACTCATGCAAAAATTCCTGAATACTTTGCAAAGGTTGATGCTGCTGCTAGGTCAGGTAAAAATGTTAGTATTATCTCTGTAGGCTGGGATCCTGGTTTATTCTCCGTAAACAGACTATACGGCAATTGCCTGCTTCCTGATGGCAAGAGTTATACTTTCTGGGGTAAGGGTATAAGTCAGGGACACTCTGACGCTATCAGAAGAATTGAAGGCGTTGCTGATGCAAAGCAATATACTATTCCTGTTGAAAGTGCAGTTGAAGCTGTAAGAAATGGTACGAATCCAGAACTCACAACACGCCAGAAACACTCAAGAGAATGTTTCGTAGTTGCTAAAGAAGGTGCCGACAAGGCTAAAATAGAATCAGAGATAAAGAATATGCCTAACTACTTTGCAGATTATGATACAACTGTTAATTTTATTTCACAGGAAGAATTAATCCGTGATCACAGTGGTATTCCTCACGGTGGATTTGTTATAAGAAGCGGAAAAACAGGTATAGATGGCGAAACATCACATATTATTGAATACTCGTTAAAGCTTGGATCAAACCCTGAATTTACATCTAGCGTTCTTGTTGCTTATGCAAGAGCTGCATATAAACTTGCAAAAGAAGGCAATTCAGGTGCAAAGACAGTATTTGACATTGCTCCTGCCTATCTCTCACCTAAGTCAGACGAAGAATTAAGAGCAACATTGTTGTAATAATTTTGCAGGTTCATTAACATGAACCTGCTTTTACTTTTAATTTTAAGCAAATTGTTTTCTTGACATGACCAATCTATTTGTTTATAATTGTATAGGATGTTTTGAATAATTTACATGGTAATATGTAAATAGATTTATCATAATTGGGAGGTGTGCTTCCTGCGGAAGCATAGTTATAAATATGATTCTGTCTCTTGAAAATATAAGCAAAATCTATAATGGGAAACTAGTACTCAACAACGTCTCACTTACAATAGAAGACAATGACAGGATAGGCCTTGTGGGTATTAACGGATGTGGAAAATCCACGCTACTTAAAATCATTACCGGATCTGAGGATTATGAATCCCAGCAGGAACCCTTTATTCCACGATTTGCTGTTACAAAAAGTTCAACAATCGGATATCTTGCACAGAATGCAGGACTTGATAGAAGCAATACTATAATTGAAGAAATGACATCTGTTTTTAAGCCACTGCTTGATATTCATGATGAATTAAGACTGCTTGAAGCTGAAATGTCAAATCCTGAAACACATAATGATGAAGAGAGTTTTAAAAGGATTTCAGACGAATATGCAAGAAAAACTGCATATTTTGAATCAAACGATGGATACAACATTAATGTTAAAATAAAAACTGTTCTGAATGGTATGGGGTTTCCTGCTGAAACCCATGATAAACAAATATCTGTCTTAAGCGGTGGAGAAAAAACCCGTCTTGCCTTGGCAAAACTTTTACTTGAAAACCCTTCCCTGCTTATCCTCGATGAACCAACAAACCACCTTGATTTCAATACTATTATGTGGCTTGAAGATTATTTAAAAGATTATAAGGGTGCTCTGCTGTTAGTATCGCATGACAGATACTTTCTTGATAAACTTACTACTTCTATTTGTGAGATTGAAAATTGCAAACTTAAAAGATATAAGGGAAATTATACAGCTTTCATTGCTCAGAAAGAAGCTGACATTGAACGGCAAATGAAAGAATATGAAGCTCAGCAAGCTGAAATAACAAAGCTTCAGGATTTTGTCGACAGAAATATTGTAAGAGCTACTACATCCAATATGGCAAAAAGCAGAGTAAAAAAGCTTGAAGCTATGGAGCTTATTGAAAAGCCTGTTATCAGTCATTCGAGCGCAAAGATTCAGTTTGAATATGATGTTACACCACCTATTGATGTCCTATCTGTCAGCAATGTAGATATTACTGTTGGTTCAGGTACAGACAGAAAAACCCTTGTTGATTCCATTTCCTTTGAAGTAAAACGTGGTGAGAAAGTTGCTATAATAGGTTCAAACGGCATTGGTAAATCAACACTTCTTAAAATATTAATGAGCAAGCTTCCTCATATCCGAGGAAAGATTGAATGGAATAAAAACATAAAAATCTCATACTTTGATCAGGAAAATTCACAGCTTAACGTCAATAACACCGTTATCGAAGAAATTCACAGCAGATACAGGACCATGACAGATTTATCAATCCGCTCATTACTTGGAAGAGTAAGAATGATTGGCGAGAATGTCTTTAAGCAGGTTGGTGTCATAAGCGGTGGAGAAAAAGCTAAGCTTTGCTTTGCTATCATGATGCTTGAACGTGGCAATGTTCTTATTCTTGACGAACCAACAAATCATCTTGATTTATTTACAAAAGAAGTACTTGAAGAAGCTCTTGATTCTTTTGACGGAACTATAATTTTTGTCTCACATGACAGATATCTCCTTAATAAACTTGCAACTAAAATAATTGATATCAGGGAAGACTCTACTGAAATATTTACAGGAAGATTTGATGAATATTTTGAATTAAAAAAGCAGCTGGAAACTCAAAGAAACAATGAAGTTGCAATTGAGAAACAAGAAGCTGCAAGACGCCTTGCGGAAGAAAATAAGGCTAAAACATATAAATCAAAACAACAGCGTTCAGCTGATGCAAAGAATCGTACAAGAATCAAAGAACTTGAAAATATAATAAACAGTAATGAACTTGAAATGCAAAGGCTTCAGGAGGAAATGGCTGATCCTGGTGTCTGTTCTGATTATCAATTAATGCAGGAAAAATGTCAACAGTATGAAGAACTGAGGGCAATAACCAATGAAATTTCTGATGAATGGCTTGAACTGTGTGAACAATACTGAAAATATTTTTCTAGTTTCTTATTTTGTATTGACAATTTATATTATATTTTGTATAATATAAAAGATATAATATTTTAAAGGAGGTAGAAAAATGGTATTTCCGGTAAGTGCTACTTTATTGGATGCTCTCGTTCTTTCAATAGTCTCCAAAGAAGATACCTACGGATACAAGATTACCCAAGAAATTCGAGAAGCTATGGAAATGTCAGAATCCACTCTCTACCCTGTTCTTAGGCGACTTTTAAAAAATGAATGTCTAGAATCATATGACAAAGAATTTATGGGGAGAAACAGACGTTACTACAAGGTTACACAAAAGGGACTTTTTCAACTGGATAGTTATATGGATGAGTGGAAAATATACAAGTCTAAAATCAATAAACTGCTAAGCAAGGATTGCGATTCAGTTGAAGGGGGAATAAGATTATGACAAAAAGTGAATACCTTTCAGAACTTGCATCTCATCTTATATGTCTTCCAAAAGAAGAACGTGATATGGCTGTAAGGTTTTATGATGAATACTTTTTGGATGCAGGTCCGGAAAATGAACAGATTGTTATGGCTGAACTAGGTAAACCGTTTAATCTTGCCAAAAATATTATTGGCGAACAATCTGCATATTCAAAGAGTGAAGAGTATATTAAATATAAAGATCAGAAAAATTCCTCAAGCATTTTTGCAGATGCCAATAAGAGTATTAACAACAAGTAATTTTTATGGGTAATGATTTTATGAAGAAATTAGTTAAGAAACAGCAGGGAAAAATTATATGCGGTGTTTGCGGCGGAGTTGCAGACTATTTTAACATTGATCCTAATGTAATACGCTTAGTCTGGGCTTTGGTCGGATTATCAGGAACTGGTATTATTGCATATATAATTGCTGCAATTATTATTCCGGAAGAAGTTAATTAATAAAAACCAGGTTGTTTACTTAACAACCTGGTTTTTATTTGTCTTAATATTTATTATTTAATTGCTATAAATTAAAAAATAAAATTCATAAAAAATTATTGATATTTCCATGTCATATCATTATAATTATAGTAATAAATACTAAATCGGGGGCATAATTGTGGAAATAATAAGAAACTATGAATTATTTAAACAAAAGTGTACAGAATTTGAAGAAAGATTTAACAAGCTGTATCTTGCAAATAATCAGCTTGTTTGCCATCCTACTATTCAGAATCTGATAATTACACCTTGTTCTGACGAAGAAGCAAGAAGTAACGGTCTAAATATTTGCAGAATGTCAGATATGATGCTTATGTCCGACGATGCAAATGATTGGCAGACGTTTGTTATTACGGAAGCAAGACAGATGGCTGAACAGAATAACTATGTCTACATTACTGACTTATTCCTCGAAAGTGCTTTTCAGTCCGAGTATTGGATGATTAACGGTAAAAATGATACAATTGTTGTAAGCGAAGAATATATGCGTGAAAAAGGAAAGAAGTATGCCCCTGTTACTCCTCTTACCAACAAAGTAATGCATTTTAAAAAGTCTATCAACAACTTTTTCTGGCAAAGTCCTTCTGATGGAAAGCTTTCCATTATTAATAAATCTACAATTTCAAAAAGACTTGATCAGTATGCTGCCCAGGTTGTATCCCATCTCCCTGACATAAAGAATTGTACAAACCAGGTTTTTAAACTTTTTAATGATGAAATTGAAGTAAGCGAATCAAGTGTAAGACAGAATATTTTTGAAAAGTTGTTTGATATTATTGATAATATTTGCGTTACAATGCTTAACAACAAAGACATTATGTCGTATGCTGACTATAATTTCAATGCTTCTGAGTATATTTCAGGTATTTTTGCTTCATACCTGCAGAATAAGGGTGTTGGAATTACAAAAGAAAAGTTTATTAAAGAGTTTTATACGCCAATAATAAATGAAAATACTGAAGAAAAGTTGAACAGGCTTACATTCAGAAGCGACAGTACAGAAATTGATGCTATTAAACTGGCTCTCATTGAAGTTGTTGAAAAGGAATCCGATATTGATTTTACATATAAGAAGCATGATTTAAAGGAATATAAAAAAACTCTCAGGGATATTGAAACTTCAGATCAGGATGACTTTGATATTCAGTTTATGATTAGTGACCTTTTAAGAAAAAGGCCGCTCTTCCCTGCTATATTCAACCTGATTATCTGCTTGTACCCTGATCAGACTGAAAACGTAAAATGTATCGCTGATTATTGGAATATAAATTTACTGACAAATGACGAAGTAAGAGATTATATTTATTCTGAATATATTATAAGCAAAAATCTGTTGAATGAGAAGGGCGAATTTGATATTGAACTTGAATATGCAAGGATTATTAAAGATGATCTTGTTGCAGTTACAAAAAAATATAAATGCTCTGATACAGCTTGTTTTGTGGAACTTAATAATTACATAGACGAAATAGATAAACGTCAGAGATCATATAACGGAACAGTTTTTGATAACGTTGAAGACATGAAGAAAGCTATGGAAAATGAGCTCAGACTTCTTGACTTATGTTCTGACTTATCAGCTTTGGATAAGAGTGAGCTTATTGACCTCAAAAAACACATTTCGAATCTTACAATAGATGATAAAACTACGGCTAAGTACCTTGTTAAAATAAAGATTGCCATGAACCGTTGTGAAGAAAATCAGCTTGCTTTACTTTGTACAGGGCTGACAATCAAGAACTTGGATCAAACGACTGAATTGAAAAACAAAATTCTGTCACAAAATTATGAGGAGTCAGTTCTCAAGCCTTACATTAATAAGATCAATGACAGAATAATGTCCGCTCAGCGTGAAGAATTAAATGAACTGTTTGCTAATCTTGAGAAAAAGACTATTTCTGAGCTTGACAAGTTGAGTAAAATACTTAATTCCGACAGATACTCTGAAATGTTTATCAAGTATTACTCAAAGAAGTTAGATCGTCTTAGTGATAGTATAGCACATTCTGAGCTTGAAAAACTTTGTGCTGGTGCAGAGAGCCTTGACAGAAAAGAATTAACTAAGTTAAAATCTGATATTTCTGCATTGTCCTATAACAGCAAGCTTAAAAACAGATATGTTAAAAAAGTTGATTCTCTTCTTATCAATTTTGACAAGAACGAAGTTGAAAGCATTTTCAGCGCAATTGATACTGCTGGCAATGAAAAGCTTGATGAGTTAAGAAAAATTGCAGACAGTGGTAAGTACAGCAAAATACTCATATCTCCATATATAGCTAAGATCAATGAAAGAGAAAAGACCCTGCTTCAGGAGAAATTTGATAAAATCTGTAGCAACATAACTACAATGAACAAGGAACAGCTTGATACACTTAAAAAGGATATTAAAAAGGAAGGCTATGGCGCTGATCTTATCCAGAAGTGTAATGAAGCAATTCAGCTCAGAGAATATGAACTTATCAAAGTTGAAATTGATGAAATATGCAGTAATGTTGAAAATATGAATCAAAAGGAACTTGATGAACTTAAACTTAAGCTTGGAAGCAATAAGTATAATGAAGTTCTTACTGCTCCGTACTTTGATAAAATCTCACAGAGAGAATCTGAACTTCTATCCATTGAACTTGATGAAAAATGTTCTAAGATTTCAGATATGACAATTGAACAGCTTTTAGCTCTTAAGGAAGACATTTATGCAAAGCAAGATTTTCTCTATCTAAGCAGACCTTATTTTGATAAAATTGATGACAGAATTGAAGAAATTAAGAAGCAGGAAAATGACAAAATACTTGAAGAAATCAGCAATTATAGCAAGGAAAAACTCAATGAATTTACTAATGGTTTAAGCGTTAATCAGAAAGAGTATTCTGATGGTATTATAGAAATGTTCAAGGAAGCTGTTGATAAGAGAAAGAATACCTTAGCAGTTGAAGAAATAGTATTACTTTGCGAAGATCTTGATAAATTTGACTTTGAAAAATCAAATTATATACTTGAATCGATTCTTAATATGGGACTTAAACAATCTGTTATCCAACCTTATGTTGACAGTGTCAATGAGCACATTTATAACCTCAATGTAGCTTCACTTGATAAAATTATCGATGGCTTTGAAAACAAATCAAGAGAAGAATTGCATGAAACAATCAATAGTATCAATCAATACAATCCTGATTGCAGTTATGATCTAAGGAAAAAGTACATTGCAAAAATTCAAGATCAGATTAAGGCTGTTTCAGATGCAGAAATTTCAAGCATATGCGGTAATATTGACACCCTTTCCAATAAACAGTCATTTGATTTACTTAGAAAAATTGACCTTATGGACATTGAACAGGAACGAAAAAATAAATACATTGACAAAATTGAAGCACATATCATGGCAATGCAAAATGATGAATGCTCAAAGTATCTGAACTATCTTATTAAAAAGATGGCTGAAAACGGTATTACTTCTGTTCAGTTCCATGTTCCGTCAGTATCAAAGGTATTCAATAGTAAGTTTGATGCAGTATGCAAGACTTATGTATCTGTAGGGCGTTATGAGTTACCACTTCTCCTTCATGAAAGTATTGTTGGAAATGATCAGGAAGGCTTTACTTTGACAACTGAATTCCTTTACTTCAAGAGTAAACAAAATCCGGTTGTTAAAATAAAAATTGAAGACATTTCTCAGTTCCAAGCTAAAAAAGGATTAGTTTCTTCTTCTGTTTACGTGGTTGATAAGAATGGAACCACAAGTGAACTTCCTAATAACTTTAATAAATCAATCATTGAGAGCGTAACCAAAATATTAACTTCACTTGTTTTATTTATTCACGATGAAAAGGCAACTGCTCGTATGCAGGAAATTATGGATCTTAACTCAAAGGCTGAAATTGATAATTTTGAAATCAGGGATGATGCGTTTGAAAAAACAGTCCATATATTTGCAGGTATTGATGATGAAAGTCCAACTGAATCAGAATCAATTTTGGAAGAGCATAACGTGGAACCTGAACAAACCCAGGCAAGTGAAGCGATTGAGCAAATTCAACCTGATGAAGATGACAATCAACTTGAAACTGACAATACTGAAGAAACAGGAAATACTGAAGTATCTGAAGAAGTTGATGAGAATTTTATGCAGGAATCCCCTGTTTCGGAAGAACGTAAAAGGATTAAGTTCTGTGAACAATGCGGTGCAAAAGTTGTCAGTGAAACTGCAAAGTTCTGTGCTGAATGTGGACATAGATTATTATAATGACATTTTATACGGATAACTGCTAAAGTTATCCGTATAATTTTAAACATTTTTATTTAATTTAAGAAATTTTATTGACTTATATACATAAAAAGTTGTATAATATTACTAAACTCATTATTATTAAAAGGAGTGTGCATATATGGAAACAAATATTTTATTAGAATCAGGAACTAATGAACTGGAATTATTGGAGTTTATTGTAGGAAGCAATAGCTATGGAATAAATATTGCTAAAGTTAGCGAAATCATGATAAATGTTGATGTCACCCCTGTTCCGAACGCACATGAAGCTGTTGAAGGTGTTTTTATTCCTAGAGATAAGCTTATTTCTGTTATTGATTTACATAAAGTTCTTCATTCTGAAAATACAAGTGATGGAAAAAATATATTTATTGTATGCCAGTTTAATCAGATGCTTAATGCATTTCATGTAAGCAAAGTTAAGGGTATCCAACGTATTTCGTGGAGTGATATTTCGGAGCCTCCTTCAATTGCAAATAGTGATATTAATGGTTATGGCATGGGCATGTCAACAGGTATTGCTAAAATTAACGATAGAATTATAATTATTTTGGATTTTGAAAAAATTGTTTCAGAACTAGACAGAAGTTCTGCTTTGGATACGACAGGTGTTGATGACATTCAAAAACCAAATGCAATTATCAGTAACAAACATATATTAATTGCAGATGATTCTCCCTTCTTAAATAAAATGATTACATCTGAACTTTCTAACCTTGGTTATAAAAACATTACCTCTTTTCAAAATGGTCAGCAGGTCTGGGATTACCTTCAGCAGTATAAAAATACTGAAAATGACATTACTTCTGAAATTGCATGCATAATAAGTGATATTGAAATGCCAAAGATGGATGGTCATCATCTTACAAAGCTTATCAAAGATGATCAAACATTTAAGCGCATTCCTGTTTTACTGTTCTCATCACTAATTAATAAACAGATGAGAATTAAGGGAGAATCTGTCGGGGCTGATGCACAATTTTCAAAACCACAAATTAAGGACCTTATCAAAACCCTTATAACTATACTTTCATAAAATTTAAATCCTGTTATCATCTTGATAACAGGATTTTTTGTGATAATATAATATATTATATATAAATAATTCCTTATGTTTATCTCCACATTCTTATAAGTTAAATTCGCATTATTATATATAGTTATAAAAATAATCTATAGCTATTATTGACTTAAGTAGGATAATAGATTAAAATTAAGTAATATAGTATGTAGGAGAAAACAATTATGACTTTACAACAAATCAGATATGCAATTACAATTGCAGATACTGGCTCAATGAATAAATCAGCAGATATACTCTTCGTTTCCCAGCCATCGCTTACAAGCGCAATAAAAGAACTTGAAAAGGAAACAGGTATTAATATTTTTCTGCGTACCAGCAAAGGGGTAATTCCAACAAACGAAGGCATGGATTTTCTAATGCGTGCAAGGCAGGTATACCAACAATATGAACTTCTGACTGATAAGTACAGTATGGCAGGAAATCACAAACGCAAGTTCGGAGTTTCTACGCAGCACTATTCTTTTGCAGTTAAAGCATTTGTAGAAACAGTGAAAAAGTTTGATACGCTTAATTTTGAATTTGCTATAAGAGAAACAAAAACTCTTGACGTAATCTCTGATGTCGGAAATCTTGCCAGTGAAATAGGAATACTCTACAAGAGCAATTATAACAGAAAAATTATTAACAAGCTATTGAATGAAAACGAGCTTGGGTTTTATCCGCTTATTAACTGTCATGCATATGTTTATTTATGGAAAAACCATCCTCTTGCGAATGAAAAAGAAATCTCACTTGAACAACTTTATGATTACCCATGCCTATCCTTTGAACAGGGCAGCGGCAGCTCGGTATATCTTGCTGAAGAAATACTTGGTGAAAAAGAATACTCAAGAATAATAAAGAGTAATGACCGTGCCACACAACTAAATCTTATGGTAGGATTAAATGGCTATACTCTTTGTTCGGGAATTATCTGTGAAGAACTTAACGGCGGTGATTATGTTGCAGTGCCATTCAAAGAGGATGAAGACAACCGCAACGTTATTATGGAAATCGGATATATTGCAAAAAAAAATAGTCGCTTAAGTGATATTGCAGAAGTATATATTGATGAAGTCCAGAAGTATCTTGAGCATGCAAATAAAATTTAAGTTTTGCTATATTTTCATTTTAACCATATGACGTAATTTCAGATTTATTGACTTTATTAGTGAAGTAATATAAAATAAGTAAAAAAAGAATAAGGAGAATTTATAATGCGTTTAAAATTTTTCACGACAATAAAGGAATATTTAATTCTTACTTTTGCAACACTTCTGCTGGCTATTGGAATATACGCTTTTAAATTCCCCAATAACTTTACAATCGGAGGGGTTACAGGTTTTGCGGTAATTATTACAGCATTCGTTGATATAAGCGCAGGAATGATTACTTTAATTATTAATAGTGTCCTCATCGTTTTTGGTTTCATTTTTCTTGGAAAGAGCTTTGGTGCAAAAACTGTATATGTAAGTATTCTTCTTTCGGCAATTCTTGCTGGCTCTGAAAAGATAATTCCTATCTTAAAGCCTCTTACCTCACAGCCTGTTCTTGAGCTAACCTTTGCAGTTATGTTACCTGCTATAAGCACTGCTATTCTTTTTAATATGGGTGCATCCAGCGGTGGAACAGATTTAATAGCAATGATTCTGAAAAAATATACGAGTTTCAATATTGGAACTGCTCTTTTACTGGTAGATATGTTATCTGTTGTAGCTGCATTTTTCATTTTCGGTATTGAAACTGGTCTTTACTCATTATGCGGACTTTTCTTTAAGTCGTTTGTCATTGATAACGCAATCGAAAATATCAATCTCTGCAAATATTTCACGATAGTATGTAAAAAACCTGAACTTATCTGTGATTTTATACACAATACTCTCGAACGAGGTGCAACTCAGTTTACTGCGGTCGGCACATATTCAGGTGAAACAGAATATGTGATACTCACTGTACTTCATCGCTCAGAGGCAGTACAACTCCGTAACTTCATAAAAAAACATGAACCGACCTCATTTATGATGATTACCAACAGCAGTGAAATTATCGGAAAGGGTTTCCGAGGGGTTTTATAATATTGTTTTATCATAACACTTAAATATGCCATGGCCTGTAAATCTGGTCATGGCATATTCATTATATGATAACTAATTATTAAATGGACTGTCAATTCCCTTTTCTGCTTTATTTACTGCCTGTTCAATATTAAGCCCTGCAAACTCGGACGCTGTAAATAGGCGACCTGATTTCTTATCATTAACAAAAGCACCTACAATTATACCCGGGAGAGCACTTTCAGGAGCATTAGGAGCTTTAGGACCACCTAGTTCTGTCCTGCACCAGCCAGGATCAGTAAGGTTAATCATTACATCAGTTCCTTCAATCTTTGATCCAAGGTCAATAGTTATTTTGTCAAGAGCTGCCTTACTTGCCGAATACCCTGCCTGTTCAGGTTCAAGGCGTATGCCGCTTGTTGTGTTGACAATACGTCCAAAACCACGTTCAATCATTTTTGGCATAAAATGATAGCATATCACAGCAGGAGCAATAGTGTTTATCTTAAAACTTTCAGTATAGTCAGATACGGGTGTACTGAAATATTCGGTACGATATGCAATCTGCATTCCTGCATTATTAAGAACGATATCTATTTGTGTACCCTTGCTGTCGATTTCAGCAAGCATTTTTTTAACGCTTTCTATATCAGAAAGTTCTGCACTGACAGCATATGCTTCAACATCCATTGCTTTAACTTCTTTTATCAGCTTTTCTGTATGTGAAATATCTCTACTATGAAGAACTAAGTTACATCCTCTTTCAGCCATAAACTTTGCTGCAAGGTATCCCAGACCTCTTGCTGCGCCTGTAATAAATGCCCATCTTCCTTTTACATCAACCATTATATATTTCCCCTTATAGAATGAAATTTACGCCTTTGCATTGACTGCTATCTTATATATTTTAGAAATATCATCTTCACTTAAAGAAACAAATCCACCTGTTTTTCCGCCGTTCAAGCCCTGATTTTTAACAAGCTTAGGAATATCCTCTTCTTTTGCTCCAAGCTGTTCAAAATTTATAGGTAGACCTATACTATGCAGAAAATTCCTGAAAGCATAAATTCCCTCAAGAGCAGTCTGTTCAGGATTTTCAAAATTCATCTGACATCCCCAAATTCGTACAGCTGCCTGTGCAAAGCGCATCACATTGTGGTGCATTACAAACTCCATCCATGACGGCATTATTACTGCAAGTCCAGCACCATGAGCGCAGTCATAAAGACCAGAAAGTTCATGCTCTATTCCATGGCTATTCCAGTCCTGACTTCTTCCTACACCAACAATGTCATTGTGTGCTACTGTTCCAGCCCACATAATGTTTGCTCTGGCCTCATAATTGTTAGGATTTTCAATAACTCTCGGAGTTTCTTTTACCATTGTAATGAGAACTGCCTCACAAAGTCTGTCTGTAATTTCAACTTCTGAAGTATTTGTGAAATATCTTTCAAAGACGTGTGCCATAATGTCAGCAGCACCACAAGCTGTCTGATATGCAGGAAGACTGCATGTGAGCAAAGGATTTAAAATTGAAAACCTTGGGCGCAAAAAGTCTGAACCTGCGCCTCTCTTTTGACCTGTACTTTCTTGAGTTACAACTGTGGCACCAGAACCTTCACTACCTGCCGCTGCAATTGTCAGAACAGTTCCAATAGGTAATGCTGATTCAATCTCGGATTTCTCTGAATAGAAATCCCAGAAGTCACCGCTGTACAGCGCACCTGCGGCAATTGCCTTTGCTGAATCTATGCAGGAACCCCCTCCTACAGATAGAATAAAGTCTATTTTTTCATTACGACAAATTTCAATGCCCTTGTAAACCAGAGTATCACGAGGATTTGGTTTTACTCCCCCAAGCTCTGTAAAGTAAATGCCCTCGTCTTTTAAAGATTGTCTTACTTTATCAACAAGTCCTGATTTTATTGCCGAACCAGAACCATAGTGCAACAGAACACGACTTCCACAATATTTCTTTACATACTTACCAGTTTCATTCTCTCTTTCTTTGCCAAACACGAATTCGGTAGGACTATAAAAATTAAAGTTATCCATATTCAATTCTCCTTTTAATTATTTTTTCGCAATATTTCTTCCTTTGCTTTTTCAAGTACTTCAATTACATTATCGCACCATTTATCAAATTCTTTATCTTCATTCTGAAGTTCTTCATGACTAAGGATATTTTTCAAAGTGTTTTCTATTCCAGTTTCAAATCTTACTTCTGCCTTGAAATCTGGTACGGCCCTTTTAATCTTGCTGTTGTCAAAAACAACTGAGTTTGACTTATCACCAATAAGACTTCCCCTAAAGTCGTATTGACTTGCTCTGTCAAGAAAATCAGAGGAAACATAGTAAGGTTTAAATTCTACATTAAGGCAAGAAGCAATGGTTTTGTAAATCTGATTCCATGTAAGAGTTTCATCGGATGTAATCTGGAGTGCCTCACCGATTGCATGAGGATTGCCCATAAGTCCAATAAACCCCTTTGCAAAGTCACTGTTGTGTGTCATTGTCCAGAGTGAAGTCCCGTCTCCATGAATAATTACCGGCTTTCCTTCAAGCATACGCTTAATGACCTGCCAGCTTCCGTTTTTACCATGAACTCCAAGAGGTACTCCTAATTCATCATATGTGTGGCTTGGACGTATTATCGTAACAGGAAAGCCGTTCTCACGATACATCTTCATAAGGTATTCTTCACATTCAATCTTATTGCGGGAATATTCCCAGTATGGATTTGCTAGTGTTGTTCCCTCAGTAATGATATAATCAGCAGGAGGCTTTGCATATGCAGAGGCTGAACTGATATACATAAACTGCTTTGTCTTACCTGCAAACAGCCTGTAATCACGCTCAAGATGTGGTTTTACAAACCCTATAAAGTCGCATACGCAGTCAAACTGCATATCACCTATCTTCTGACGTACATCTTCCTCATTATTTATGTCAGCTATAATGGCTTTAACATTTTCAGGCAAGGAGATGTTTCTGTTACCTCTGTTAAGTACATAAAGTTCATGATGTGTTTTAGCAAGACTTTTAGTTATTGCCATACTAATAGTTCCAGTACCACCAATAAATAATACTTTCATTTTATACATCCTTTACAATGTTTTATATTTTAATTATAGTGTATAAGAAAAAAATATGATATAATATATTTAATTAAAAATTGTATAAATCTCTAAGGAGCGATAAAATGCATTATCTTTTTGAGGAAAGTGATTTACTGAACAGACCAGTTGAATGCTTTATATTTGAAGCTTCAAAAGAAAAATTTCCTGTAAAGAGCCACTGGCATTATTTTATGGAAATAATCTATATGATTGATGGGAATGCAGAAATGTATTCTGACAGCAAAGTGTTTAATGTCAGCAAGGGCGATATGATTCTTTTCCCTCCAAAATCTGTTCATGCAATATATTCTGAAGAATACGAACAACTTAAATATGCTGTACTTAAATTTGACATTAACAAATTTAAAATCACACCTTTCTATGCACCAAAACTTTGTAATATTTTAAAGTGTGCGCAGAAAAGCAATATGAGCAGTTACTTTCCATCAGATATAACAGAAAAGCTGAATTGCAAGGAAATATTTGAAAGCTGTACTAATGAAATAAAAAACTATAATTATGGTTTTGACATTGTTATAAAATCAAATATCTATAATCTGCTAATTAAAATTATCCGCAGATGGCTTGATATGGGGCTAGTTATTGATGGCAAGGTATTCCCGTGTGATGGAAATGTCGGTGTTGAAAGCATTACTGAATATATAGATTCCAATATAAGTGATAAAATTAAAGTTAGTGATCTTGCTGCAAGATGTGGTATCAGTTATTCTGGGTTTGCAAAAGAATTTCATAATATTTATGGCATGAGCTGCAAGGAATACATTGAACGCATGCGTATTTTTAGAGTTGAAGAATATTTAATGTTTACAGACTATGATCTGAATTATATAAGTCAGGAATCAGGTTTTTCGGATTGCAGTCATATGATAAGGAGTTTTAAACGGCTGCGTGGAATAACTCCTAAACAATTCAGAATGTCTAGACGTTCCTAATTAATTTCAAATATTTGTATATTTAAATCATATATATTATTGTAATTAAAATAAAAGATTTTGTTTTCAAATGTGTAACAGTAAAAATGAAGCAAGTACCCCCCCTGATTCGCCGCTAGATATTTCTAATCCCTCCGTTTCGCTACGCTCCACTTTGATTCAGAGATATTTGCTGACCGTTCAAAATTAAATTTAGTTTTTTTAAGGCTGCAAAGTGAGCATCAATATCATCTTTTGCACATCTGTCAATAAATATTTAATTAAAAATTACGTGTAAAAATGTCGCTATTTTCAATTAAACTCTCTAAAGTATCAAATCCCAACCTATGAAGAAGTTCAATTACATATGGATTATCGATTGGAGCCTGATATTGTGCTTCATCAGCATATTCAAACACTTTTTTTCTGCCTTCTTCTTTTGGTATAATGATTTTAGGTCCCCCCACACATCCGCCTGCACAACCCATTCCCTCGAGAAAATTTACAGTAATATTCCCTGCAAGAACATCCGTTAACATTGCTTTACAGGCAGGAACTCCATCAGCCTGCAAAGCTTTAACAGTTATTTTTCTATCAGGATTCAGGAGTTTCACTGTACTCTGCACAGCTTCACTTACTCCTCCAGTGGTTGCATAAATTCTTCCTGTTCTTGAAGAATGATCTCTCTCGTCCTCTTCCAAAAGTGCAGGATTAATTTGTGCAAATTCAAATAAATCCCGAATTTCTTGAAAAGTAAGCACAAAGTCAGTAGATGTTGCAACATCAGACTCTCTTGCTTCTGACTTTTTAGCAATACATGGTCCTATAAAAATTGTTATAGCATCAGGGTATAGTGTTTTAATTGCTCTTCCGCATGCCACCATCGGAGAAACAGAAGCCGGCACATGAGTAACAAGTTCATTATAAACTCTTCTTATCATTGCTATCCACATTGGACAACAACAGCTTGTAAGCTGAAAATCCTTTTCGTTCTGAATATTTTTATCAAATTCAAGTGCTTCCTTGAGAGTTAATATATCTGCAAATAGCGCAACCTCAATCATGCCAGTGAAGCCAATTTGCTTGAATGCGGAACGCAGTTTCCCAGGTGTTACATCACCACTATATTGATTAATAAATGCAGGAGCGATCATTGCATAAACAGGAACTTTTGAATTTTGAATTGCCTCAAGTGCAGGGAGAATATCCTTGCTTGCTGTTAGCTTTTTCGCATGGCAATTATCAATACAATCAGAACAGCCAACGCAAAGGTCTTTTCTGATTGAAATATTCCCTGATTCATCTTTATAAAGTGCATCAAAGAAGCATTTACTAGAACAAACTTCCTTCTGTTTTTCTGAACAATCGCAGTCATCTGTCCTGATTATTACAGGATAATTTTTAGGATTAAGAAGACAGTCAAGGTGATGAGGATTGTAAGGCTCATGCTCAATTTTTTCTACTTCTGCCCTAATTTTATTTTCAACGGCGGCTTTAGTCAAACGGTTATATAAGTCCTGAAATGATTCCATATATTCTTTCCTCCACCAGTTTTCTTTAAGTTAATAATAAGTATTTACCTGATTTTAAGGTCTAATTATTATTATAATATTAAGTGTGTATAAAATTCAAGACATATTTATTTTTAATAATATTTATATACGGAGAAAGAGGATTTATATTGATAAGTTGATAAAAATACTTGTTTTACATATTAGTACAATTATAACGCTTGAATGTGTCATTTCTGCCACGCCACTTGAATAACCTCCGATATATTTAACACTACCGTCAATTACTTTAAAAATCAAGTCACAGGTTATTGTGTTGTATGATCGAACCGCAATACAGACTCGGCCATTTCGTCACCGTCAACAGAAAGGAGTAATGACACATTAGTTGCCGAGCAACAAAGGTAATCAGACCAATCAGAAATATATTGTGTATAATCAAAGTTTGCAAGAAGATTTATGTAACCTGGATAATCCTTTGGGTTGTATGCTTCGATCTGCTGATATTCTTCTGTTTCTTAAGTAGTCGTTTAAGCAGGTATAGTAGTTTATGGCACATCTGTATAGCTTTGCGAAGTTAGTTCAGCATATGCACTTTGTACTTCTATATTTTTTTCGCATTACAGCATGTCACAATCATCAGTACTGTAATTAGTATTATTAATCTTTACATCATTTTCTCTTATGTTTATTTTTCTGGCTTTTTCATTTCTGCAACAGCTTTATCTATATCAATATTTTTAACAGCATTCATACCAAAGAAATTCTCTGAAATTCTAATTCCCGAATTTTCTGAAAGAGTGAATTTTCCATTTTCGTATGTATAAACAACGCCTGAATCCATCATACCTCTTGAAAAGCAGTAATAATTCTTGCTTATATAATATACTCCACACCATTCAGAGGATAAATCTAAATTTAAATCATCGAGACTGTTGGTTTTATCCATTGATAAAACTTCATCAATATCAAGCTCTTCTCCGACAATAGCACGATATTCTAATGCAACAGTATCAAAATACATAAAATCCCCACTGGCTTGCCAGCCAAAACAGGAAAGAAAGCAATCATCTTTTTTATACGATACTCTTGAATTGTAGTATTGAATTGCATTGCTACTTTTAACACCATATAAAGAAGATTGCTCATCTGCACCACAACATCCAGATGAAGTTATAATTAATTGCTTATTTATGCCATAATTCAACATGCTAACTTTGACGATGTCATAATAATCATTTAAAAATTCAGCTCGATTATCTGAATTTATAAATACTAAAAAGCTTCTAATAAGATAGGTGTTTTTATTATATTTATATGGCATATCCAAAAGTAAAAATGTTTCTTTAATGCCATTACCGTCAAAATCCTCAACAAAAGCCTGATTAAACGTCGGTATAATATTTCCGTCATTATCAAGATACCCTTCAAGTGTATCAGGATCAAATTCATCTATATTTTTCATAGTATCAGCATAATAACTACTACCTTTCAGCACTTTCATAGCAGCGTCTGTCGCTTTTTCAACCTCAGCTTGATTTGTTATCCCCTTGTAATCTTCTATGTAATCAAAGTCAATAAATTCATTGCCGTCGGATACCTCAACATAATTGCAGCTATCCGTTTCAGCTGTGGTTGTTGTAGTTGATTCTGTAGTTGTAGCTGAGCAGGTTTCATCTGCAGTAACCCTCATAGCTGATGATGTTGTTATAGCTGTATTTGTTTCAACTTCACTTATTTGGTCAGGGTTATTTTCTTTTGCTGTACAGCCTGTCAGAATAAGTACCAAAAGAATTATTGATGCAAATCTTTTCATATAATCACTCCGTCAATTTTTTTGTAATACAATTATATTCCAAGTTTTTAATGGTGTCAACTACTTTACTGTTATAATTTGGAGTAAAATTTATTTCGGTTTAAGTCCGGTTGAGCACCGAAATATCAGGGATGTATTTCATAATAAGTTAGATACTGAATATCCGTCTTAATTTTCTTCAAGTAAGCATATTCAGTCTCTTCAAGAAGAGTTCCATCAGCATTATAGCTTTTCATAATCATTTTTGCACCATCATCTTCATATTTATATTCGGTCAAATATTCTTCAGGATAATTGCAGTTCAAATCATCTGAGCCTCCAGAAAAAATTCTCACAACTTTAATTATCCGGTCACCTTCATAGAAATACTGGATACTTTCTGTATATCCCCAGTAGCAGTATGTATACTTTTTTAGTATATCACCGTCATATTCGTTTGTATAGCTGTAATTATAGCAACGGTCGCTACCATTGTCATGAAAGCCCTCGGTTGTATCATGATTTTCGTAAATAACACGTCCCTTGTCGTCATATTTGTAAGTGACAATTGTACTGCCCTCGCAGTCTTTGTTTCTAGCACCATAGTTATCGCTTTCATAGATTACTCTGCCGTTGTCATCTCTTTTACGTATAAGATACATTACTTCTTTTTCATCGTTATATTTGATATAGACATTTTCAACATTTCCTAAATACTCATGTCGGTAATGGGTTATTATATTTTCGCCGTCATTATATATGTCATAATTACACTCTTCAGAAAGCCTGCCGCTTTGATCGTATGAATATTCTGTAATATCTCCTCCGCAACTATTGCTGAATGATTTTAGGATAAGATAACCTTGCTCATCAAATTTATATTCATTTTTTTGTCCCTGATTCCCTGTACAGTATCCGCGTTTATCATAAGTTGTTCTTATAAGTTCATTGTTACTGTATTTTAAAACAGCATTGTATGTTCCATCAGTGTTATATTCGTAAGCCCATGTTATATCACTATTTCTTTCAGGATTATACTCTCGTATTAAATTGCCTGCAATATCATATTCGTACTGTGTTATCTCATGCGAATTGTTATAAGAATAATACAGCGTCTGCTTTAAAGGCAAATACGTTTCCTCAAAGATCACATCATTGTCAAAAAAGTTTTTAGAAACAGCACTGTGAGTTATAGTAAATTCTTGTGTTTCTTCTTTAGATATGGTAGTATTCTCCGTAACTTCTGTAGCCGTTGTTACCTCCGAAGTTGTTGTAGCTTTTTCAATTGATGTAGTAGTTGTTGTTTCATTCGCAGTTATTTCTAAAACAACATCTGTTTTTGCTGTACACCCAGTAAGAAGTGTAAGTGCTAAAATTGTAATAAGCAGCTTTTTCATAGTTACCTCAATCAAATATCATTTTTAAGTAGTTTATTATGCTTATTATGGCTGTATATCTATAAGTATTGTTTTAGAGAAACCATTTGAAACGGCAAGCGTATCATTGTCCGTAAAGAACAGAGTAGTATAGTTTCCAACATTATAAGTAGCTATAGTTTCCTCTTTCTCTACATCAATAACTATCAGTTCTTGAAGCCATTTATCGGAATCATCTATCCACAGATAGTCACATGCGATATATTTTCCATCTGGAGACATACATATATAACCTATACTTCCATTAATACCTCTTGGTGATATTTCCATAAATATGGAAGTTTCAAAGGTGTTTGCATCAGTAACGTATATTTCTTTACTGCAATCTTCTGCATAAGCTGCATATATAGAATATATTTTATTATTATGTGATCCGAATGCAGTTCTGTCATTATCTGAGTTAAAGGTTATTTCATTCTTTGTAAAATCATATATACTGAAATAACCTGACCATTCGTATCCGCTTGTATGGAAAACAAAGTGATTTTCATCAATCGGAAATTTAAAATATTTATATTTCATACTTTTTGATTCGCATGTATCCCACGGTATGCCCTCGATAATTTTTCTTGGCTCATAGTCTAAACTATATATACTTTCATCCCATACGGCAATTCTGTGACCATTAACATCAAAACCAACATCATCAATTGTAGCATTTTCCATGTACTCAACGCTGTAATCAGTTTTGATTTTAACAATATTCATGGCGTATGATACTAATTCATCATTTTCTCCAAAATCACGAGATGAAGATGTGAGAACATAAAGGTCGTCTCCAGTACCCTTTATTATTTCTTCATAATTATAAAAGTCCTGTGGCAAAGAAATAACTTTTTCTTCGTCAGTTTCAGTATCATAAATTAACAAGTATTTTGAATCATCATTTTCTTTGTAATAACCTGCAAAAATCTTACCGTCGCCTAGAGAACGTAGGGAGTAAGACTGTATATTATAGTCTGTCTGCAAAATTCGCATATTCGGCATAAGTTCAAAATTGAGAGTATCATCATTACTTTCAGTTACAGTAGTTTCTTCTAACTGGGAAGTAATTGTTTCAGAGACTGTTGTAGTCTCTGTCGTTGCTACCTCATGCACAGATGTTACTTCCACCGAAAGCTGTTCCGTACATGAGGTCAGCATTGTTATTGTAAAAAGAAAAAAAAATAGTTTTTTCATCTTGTCATCCTACCTTATTCCATGAAAATATGCAATCTGGGAGGTTCTCCTGCAATTGTTTATATTGTTCAGTTGTTACAGCTGTTCCCATTCCATTAAACTCAAGCCACTTTAAATTAGGTAATTCATATAATGGCTTAAAATAATTTATATCATCATTTTCATAACTCGGTTCAATGTAAGCATAGTCAATACTTTCAAGCTTTGAAACATAAGTTATATCATCAAGCCCAAATAGGTTAATCATTTTAAGATTCTTTGATGTTGTTATTTTCTCATTATCTACATAAAGATTACCGCTTAAAGCAAGCTCCTTGATTTTAGGATTGTTAAGTATTGGAGAAATATCAATTGTAACACCGCTTTCGCTGTATATGCAAACACTGCACAGATTTGGAAAATTTTCAAGTAAATTTAAATCAACATTGTTGTCAACCAATTTAATCCCTATGTGGTAAGACAATTTGTCGTATTTTTCTCCATTGAATTCAATATATTCTATAGTTGGCTCGACAGGCTCCATGAATTCAATACCATCGGTAATTTCCGCACCTCTAAACTTGTCAAGTGCAGAATCAATTTTCTGCTTTCTGATGCCATAATTATCATCATAATCCCAAATGGCTTTAACATCAACTGCCTTAACAAATTCATATTGTGATAGATAATCCTTAAGTGCATTTTCATACGGAATTTTTATTTCTCCGCTATCTGTAAGAAAGTCATTAATTTTATAGTATTCAGAAAATCCATAAGGCTCAACAAGCTTTCCGTCTACAAAGTTGTCGGTTATATAGCAATATTCAAGTGAATCAGATGCAAATTGATAATACTCGCTGCAGCAGGCTATTTCCTGCTCATAAAAATTATCTTTATCATCTAAAGTAATCTTTTTTGAGTTTGCTATAGAATATCCTCCGTCACCCCATATTTCTGTAGTTACATAAAAATATTTATCATCACTTTGCCGATAAAGCAAAATTTCATTTAAATGAGATATAAAAAGTTTATCTTCCTTTATTTCTTCGCCATTGTATGCCACTATCTCTAATGTTCGGAATCCGCTTCCAGAACCATCCCAGAAACCAAACATTACCTCAGGATAACCATTTTGGTCAAGATCTGCAAGCACATATTCGCCGTATTCAGATTCTACATTATTTAAAAGGTAATTTTTAATTCCATCAAGTGTTGAATAATCAGTTTTTTCTTCTTCAGGAAGAACAGTGGTTTCTGTCAAAGTAGTTTCTGATTTTGTAGTTTCTATTGTTGAAGTAATTTCAGTTCTGGATGTTTCGCCCGCAGTAGTTTCAGAAACAACTTCTGTTTTTGCTGTACACCCAGTAAGTATAGCAACAGCAAGCACTAGCATAAACAACTTTTTCAATAAGATACCCCCCTTGTTTTCTATTACATATTAATTATATATCACAAGATGTACCAATTGCAATAATATTCATAATATGTAATATTATTGTAATTAAAGATTGCCTATATGTAACACTTATTCCTAAGGGTAACAATAAAGTTACTTCTCATGTTAATTACTACTCCTATTCATTATAAATATTTATATGTAAATCATTATAACTACTAATAAATAATAAGTTATTATGTTAAAAAAAGCGTATAGCTCCTGCTTATATAAAACAGGAGCTATATTTATATTTTACCTTTTATTTTATTAAGGGTATTTTTTTCAAGTCTTGAAACCTGGGCTTGTGATATTCCTATTTCATTTGCAACTTCGACTTGGGTTTTACCTAGGAAAAACCTTAAATATAATATATTTTTCTCTCTTGGCTGTAACATACTTATTGCCTCTTTTAAAGATATTTCATCTAACCAGTTGGAATCATCGTTCTTATCGCCTACCTGATCAAGAACATACAGTGTGTCACCTACATCTGAATAAATAGGCTCATACAGTGAAACAGGATCAGATATACTCTCAAGGGCCATAACAACATCAGACTGCTTAAATTCTATCAAATCAGCAATTTCCTTAATTGTTGGCTCTTTCTGGTTTTTACTTGTTAATATCTCTTTAGCCTGCATAGCTTTGTATGCAAGATCTCTTAAAGATCGGCTTACTCTGATTGGGTTATTGTCCCGCATATAACGGCGGACTTCTCCACATATCATTGGAACTGCATATGTTGAAAATCTCACGTCAAGATCAGTGTTAAAATTGTCAATTGCCTTAATTAAGCCGATACATCCAATCTGAAATAAGTCATCTGCATTTTCACCTTTACCGATGAATTTCTGAATTACGCTAAGTACAAGCCTCAAATTACCGCTTATAAGCTTATCTCTGGCACTCTTATCACCATTTCTGTACCTTTTCAGTAATTCCATTTTTTCAGGTTCTTTTAGAACTATTAGCTTTGATGTATCAACTCCGCTAATATCAACTTTATTATAATACATAATAAATAGCTCCTGACATAATCTTTATATGATTATTGTCAGAAGCTTTGTTATATATTCATTTCTGCTTCAAGTAAAATATTCCCACAATCTAGTTAGTAATTCTATTAAATTCTCTTCTTATTTTCTTAATAATTCTTTTTTCCAATCTGGATATGTATGACTGCGATATTCCTATTAAATCAGCCACTTCTTTTTGTGTCTTTTCCTTTCCCGATTTTAATCCGAAACGCATTTCCATAATTACCTTTTCACGAGGTGAAAGTTGATTTACAACTTCTATAAGTATACTTTTTTCTGCCTCATTCTCAAGATTTCCATTGACAGTATCTTCATCAGTTCCAAGAATATCGGATAACAACAATTCATTTCCATCCCAATCGATATTCAGCGGTTCATCTATTGAAACTTCATTTTTATACTGTGAAGATTTTCTTAAAAACATCAGGATTTCATTTTCAATACATCTTGAGGCATATGTTGCAAGCTTAATATTTTTATTTGGACAGAATGTATTAACAGCTTTTATTAGTCCTATTGTTCCGATGGAAACCAAGTCTTCTACACCTACACCTGTGGATTCAAACTTTTTGGCTATATATACAACAAGTCGGAGATTATGTGTAATAAGCTTCTCACGGGCTTTACGTTCATCAAATTCGAGCATTCTGAATGTTTCTGATTCCTGTTCCTTTGACAGGGGTGCAGGAAGTGTCTCAGTACCATTTACATAAAATATATTTGCTCCTGAAAGTTTAAGCCTAATTTTATATATTAACTTCTTAATGAATTCAATTAATTTCATTCTGATCACCTTTCTAATTCAATATTTTAGGGTTAAAAATTGCATATTCAATATCTTTTTCAGATATCCCTATATATACTTCTACATTCTTTATTTTATTGGATATGCAATCTTTAATAAGGACGCTGTCTGGTTTAAAACAACGTATAAGTCCAGTTGAATCTATTGTACTGTAAGGAATGATTCGCCAACCGTCTTTGTTGTTATAGTTATCAAAATTATCTGAAAATATATCATTAAGATAGTCCTGATTAAAGATTTTATCTACGCCGGTTTTGCTGCAAATGATAACCGGACGACCTGAAAAAGCATCCACAAGATTGTTGCATGAATCACACTTTGCTTTTATTATAGCCTGCTTGTTATGTAAACTTATTATTATAGAAAAATCCCTGTCAGTTTCATTGCTGTGGTCTATATAGTACCTAAACAATGATATAATTAAATAGGATATAATCGTTGATATTACAAGTGTCAGCAAAGAAATATTTACATACAGTACTGAATTGAAGAATAATACAGAATTTTTATTCGAAAGCAATGAAAAAGCATATTCAACACCTGCGAAAGCTACACTTATTAACAGAAATATCAGTGACATCTTAAAAAGCATTCTCAGCTTTTTTTCATTGAAAGCTACAAAAACAATAAGTATGGCTGACAATAATCTTATTAGAGTAAGAAGTATTAGTGGCAGATGAGGAAGAAAAATGAGAAAAGAAAATAGACTTCCCATTATTGAACTTAAAATACAACGTACCGTATTTAAATGAGTATGGGTCAGCTTAGCTGTGGACTTTAATAGAAAGTAATTAACATATACATTTACTATTATCAACACATCAACATAAATGTACATATCTTGTCTCCACCTTTGTTAAACATTAATTCAATTATAAAGTGGACATTTTATAAAACTTGTCGATTCTCGATTTATGTTTTTTATATTTACAGATTTGTTACTTTACATAAAAATTCATAAGCTAATTCTACACATATTTATGTCTGCCAATGAATAGAATTTCTGAATAAAAAACCGGTATTGTTTAAAAAACAATACCGGTTTTAATTATTTAAGCTATTTATCAAACAGCATGAATTTTATTCTGTACATCGGAATTAGCGTCAATTCCATACTTTTTATCTCTTCTTGCAGCGAAGAACTTAGGAGCTACCTGTGGGAACATAGCGTAGCTGAGAACATCTTCTTCCTGTTCAATCCATTCAGCAGCCTCTTCCTTAAGCTTATCAAGTTCAGGAGTAATAAGATCTGCAGGACGGCATTCAATAGGCTCCTCATCCTTAAGAATCATCTTTCTGAATTCAGGATCAATTATTGATGGAGTTTTACCATATTCGCCTTTAACAAGGTTCTTAAACTCCTTAGTAACAGTCTTATATCTTTCTCCTGTAATGACATTAAATACAGCCTGTGTACCAACAATCTGTGAAGTAGGTGTAACAAGAGGAGGGAAACCTGCATCCTTACGAACGTTAGGCACTTCATTAAGCACATCATTAAGCTTGTCCTCTTTTCCAGCCTGCTTAAGCTGAGAGAGAAGATTTGAAAGCATTCCGCCAGGAACCTGATATATCAGTGCATTTGCATCAACTGCAAGCATCTTAGGATCAAGCAATCCGCTGTCAATGTATTTTTTGCGGAGTGTCATGAAATAATCCCTGATTTCATTAAGCAGAACGAGATCAAGACCTGTATCGTATTCTGTACCCTGTAATGCAGCAACCATAGACTCTGTCGGAGCATGGGATGTACCAAGTGCAAGTGGTGACATTGCTGTATCGATTATGTCAGCACCGTTTTCAATACCCTTCAACAGACACATTGAAGCAAGTCCGGAAGTATAGTGAGTATGAAGCTGAACAGGAATCTTTACAGCATCTTTAAGTGCCTTTGTAAGTTCAGCTGTTTTGTACGGTGTAAGAAGAGCAGCCATATCTTTGATACAGATAGAATCAGCACCTTCAGCTTCAATCTGCTTTGCATAATTCACATAGTAATCTGTAGTGAAGACTTCACCGAGAGTATATGAAATAGCAACCTGAGCATGAGCGCCTTCCTTTTTAGTAGCTGAAATAGCTGTTTTAAGGTTTCTGATATCATTGAGAGCATCAAAAATCCTGATTATATCAATACCGTTTGCAACTGCCTTCTGAACAAAATATTCAAGGACGTCATCAGCATAATGACGGTAACCAAGCATATTCTGTCCCCTGAAAAGCATCTGAAGCTTTGTATTAGGCATATTTTTTCTAATAGTACGAAGTCGTTCCCATGGATCCTCATTCAAGAATCTAAGGCATGAATCAAAAGTTGCACCGCCCCATACTTCTGCAGAATAATAACCAACCTTGTCCATCTTTGAGAGAATCGGAAGCATATCTTCAATTGGCATTCTTGTTGCAATTAATGATTGATGAGCGTCACGTAAAACTGTTTCGGTTATTTTAATTTTAGACATATCTATTACAACCCTTTCGAATAATTACTGAATTGAAGCAAGAACGTCATTTGAGTTAACAGTATCACCCTTCTTGACACTGATAGATACTATCTTACCATTACATGGAGCTACAATGTCATTTTCCATTTTCATTGCTTCAAGAATCATAATAGGCTGACCAAATTCAACTGTATCACCTACAGCAACCTTGACATCAAGAATTGTACCAGGCATTGGAGCCTCAACTGTTGTGCTTCCCTCTGCAGGCGCTGCAGGTGCTGCTTCCGGAGCAGCGGCTGCAGCTGGAGCAGGTGCAACTGGTGCAGAAGCTGGTGCAGCAACTACAGGTGCTGGAGCTGAAACAACAGGTGCAGAAGCAGCTGCTCCTGTAAGTTCTTCAACTGCTACATCATATGATTTACCATTTACTGTAATATTAAATCTTTTCATAATTATACCACCATTCTTATTTATTAATAAACATTAAATTAGTCTGATTAAAAAGGCATATTACTATGCTTCTTAGGAAGTGTTTTCATCATTCTCTTTCCTGACATAACATCAAGAACTGAAATAATCTTTTCTCTTGCTTCAGCAGAAGTAATAATATCAGATATACAACCCTTGTCAGCAGCATTGAATGCAGATACAGAATTTTCTGCATAATCTGCAGCAAGCTTATTTCTTTCAGAAGCAAGATCCTTTGCACCCTTGAGCTTATCATGCATTAAGAATTCTATTGCAGTAAGAGGTGCAATTGGTGAAATTACAGCATTTGCATAGGCAAATGTAACATCAGCATTTGCATTTGCACTTGCAAGGGCAACACATGCAGCACCAATAGCATTTCCTGTTATAAGTGAAATCTTGAGAGTTGTTGCTTCTGCATAAGCATGAGCAAGCTTTGTCATATCTTTGATGCTTCCCTCTGAATCAAATCCTTCAGTATCAACAATTGTGAGTACAGGAATTGAAAAAGCATCACAAGTTCTTACAAATCTTGCAAGCTTTGCACTATCATCAGATGTAAGCTTTTCATTTGTTTTATTTGTAGCTGCAATACCTATTGTAGAACCTCCTACTGATGCAAGAGCAACATATGAAGCCTTACCAAAATCATCATAAAGTTCTATAACACTTCCTGCATCTGCAATAGCATTAACTATTGCTTCTGCATCGCCTTCAGCAGTTCCGGAAGGAGCTGCAAAATCGAATTCAGGAAGTTCAGCAATATTATTTGCAGGCATTAATGTAATAATATTTTTTGCAGCATTCATTGCTTCGGAATCATCTTTTCCGATAATTGCTGCCGTACCGGTTACAGCGGCTGTCTTTGCTTTACCAAGGTCACTTGAAGGTGACATATATAGCTGAGCATCTTCAGTCATGATTACAAAATCTGCTGAACAAGCTATCATAGCAGCTGAACCTGAGCAAACTCCTGCAATAACAGAAACCTGCGGAACAACTCCTGAAAGACTGCTTGTCCTTGTAAGAATTTCACCGTAATAATTGAGAGCATCAGCGCCATCATCAACGTAAGTACCGTTTGAATCAAAAATACCTACAACAGGAATTCCTGTTCTTGCTGCCAGATCATATATCTTGCAGATTTTTTCAGAATGCTGCTTGTTTACAGCACCACCCATAACATCCTTATCCTGAGAAAACGCATAAATAGGACTTCCGTCTACATATCCGTAAGCGGAAATCACTCCTGTAAGGTCTTCACCTGATTTTGCATAAACATCAAGTTCTGTATAAACTCCGTCATCAAATAAAAGTTCAAGTCTCTTTCGAGCTGTTGATTTTGCCACAGCTTTATTTTTATATTCATTAAGCTTGGCAAGCTGGCTTTGTGTTAACATATAAACGCTCCTCCGTTCAATTCAAAAATCATACCAGTTTAATTATACTACATCAGTAACTATTTTACAAGATAATACGCCAATTTTATTATGTTTTTGCAGATTATTCACAAACATTTTATAATATCATAGCTAAACCAGATGAAAAAAGTTTTTCTTAGTAATATTTTTCTTATACTTTATGATTTGTTACCGATTGCATTTCTTAGCGATCTGAGCTCTTCTGCTGTGAGTTCCCTATATGTTCCTGGTTTAAGCATACCAAGTTTCACAGGACCAATAGCCGTTCTTCTTAATCTTGCAACCTCTAGTCCCACTGCCTCACACATTTTTCTTACCTGCCTGTTTCTTCCCTCACGGATAACTATCTGCAATACTACCCTTTCAGGCTCCTCGCTAAGAACGGTTACATTTGCAGGCTTTGTCTTACGTCCGTCTATTACTACACCTTCAGAGAGCATTACGAGTTGTTCGTCATTAACTGACGGGCGTACAGTAACTCTGTATGTCTTAGATATATGTCTGCTCGGATGCATAATATCATTTGAAAAATTACCGTCATTTGTAAACAAAAGCAACCCCTCGGAATTTCTGTCAAGTCTTCCTACAGGAAATACTCTTTCCTCAACGCCTTCAAGGAGTTCTGTAACACATCTTCTGTCAAGTTCATCTGACATAGTAGTTACATATCCTCTTGGCTTATTAAGCATAATGTATATATTCGTTTTCTTTTTCTGAACAACGATTCTTTCACCGTCAACGGTTATAACATCCCTCAGCGACGCTTTATCGCCTACTTTTACCGGATGTCCGTTTACTCTTACTCGACCCTTTTCTATTAATTCTTCTGCTTTTCTTCTTGAACAAACACCGCTGTCTGCAATAATTTTTTGTAGTCTGATTTTTTCCACATTACTTCTCCTTACGTTTACAGATATTGCTTAAGAAAATCAATTATCCTGTTATACAGTGATTTATCCGGTTTATCGATAACTGCATCTACATTGCTTTCTGCCAGAAGATCAACACTTTCCAGCAATTCTCCGTCTGAATAAAAGTTGATTTCTCCCACTATATCGCCTTCTTTAACGGGAGCGTATACAAACGTTTTTTTTACTATTTCATAATCATAATCAGGTAAATCATTGTTTACCGCTGTACATGCAGGTATTTCCGAGGCAATAAGTCTGAATGAATCTGTGTTTCCTCCGACGACATCTTGATTAATATTATTATCATACAATAGCTCATACTTTTTTACCACAGAAAAGCCGTAATCATACATTTCAATATGATCATTCCAGTCATCAGATGCTTTGAGCGTAACACAAATCAGTGTTATTCCGTCCTTTTCAACTGCAGAAACAAGACATCTTCCAGCTTCATCTGTAAACCCGGTTTTTACACCAATGCAGCCTGGATACATATTCAGAAGCTTATTAGAATTTGTGAGCCACCTGTCATATGGAGGATTACCATATTTCAGTTTTGCCGATGTTGTCGAACATATCTCGCGGAAATCATCATTTTTCAATGCTTCTCTGGTAAGCAATGACATATCATATGCTGTCGAGTAGTGATTTTTGTCATGAAGTCCAGATGGAGTGACAAAATGTGTACTCTTCATGCCTATTTCACTTGCACGTCTATTCATCATGTCTGCAAAAGTTTCATAACTTCCTGCAAGCTTAATTGCTGTACAATTTGCAGCATCATTTCCAGACGGAAGCATCATGCCATAGCACAGAGCACGCTTGGTAACGATATCGCCTTCTGTCAAACCCATAGATGAGCCTTCAACTTTTATAGCATTGTTGTCAACAACAAATTCTTCATCTAAATTTCCGCTTTCAAGCATCAATAGAGTGGTCATAATTTTAGTTGTGCTTGCCATAGGAAGAACTGCATGCTCATTTTTCGCGCAGATAATCCTGCCTGTCTGAGCGTCAATCAGAACAGCCGCCTTTGCAGATATACCTGCCATTGATGGTGCAGCAAAAGCTCCGACGCCAAGCGCATTTACAAACACTGTTGCCGCAAGAATAAAACAAAATACAAGTTTTTTCATACAAACCTCCGAGTATTATAAATAGTATCTTCAATATTTAAGCAATACTACATTTTATGGAGATTTGTCCTGAATTATTTCATATTAATCAAAAATCATTTATGATATCATCAATATTATTATCTGATTTTAACTCATCAAGAGAATTGTTGTCCTTTGAAAAACCCCTTTTCTTATCATTCTTTTCGCCCTTGTCCTTTTTAAACAATGACTGAATCTTATTGAATACATCAGGAACCATATTAATAATTGCTGAAGAAGCAGATGAATCGCTGGAAATCTGAAGAAGCTGTGTATTTCCGTCTGATACAACAATAAAAGCAACAGGCTGAATTGAAACACCTGCACCGCTTGCGCCGCCGAATAAATCCTTATCTGCCTTTGTAGGAAGATCAGATCCTCCTGCTGCAAAGCCGTAAGTAACCTTTGATACAGGGATTATAGTAATATTTCCGTCAACAACAATCGGTTCTCCTATTATAGTCTCCGCATCTGTAAGTTCAGAAATTTTACCCATAGACGCTGCAATAAGCTCTTTTACCTTAGTTTCCATAATTAACTCCTTTACATTTTATAACTTTATTTAATTATTCTTTGTCTGTAATTTTATCCTTGTTTTTATACAAGTTCCACATAATACTTAACCCTGCAACAATTAAAACAGATAATGTCATATTCACTTTGAATTCAGCATCATATGTGCTTTCTTTCCTGTCAAACAAGCAGTTTATATCTACACTTATTATGGACAGATTAAAGTAACATCTTACCAGTGAAATAATATTATATGTTGCTGCTGAAATTCCGCCATATTTCATTGCTGCCTTGAACGGATCTTCTGCGGCTATTCTGAAATCTATAACTATATCATCAATTCTGATATCATTGTATACTCTTTTTATTCCAGGAGCAGAACCTCTTACAATCACCATTATTTTTTCAAATTTCTCAAGTAATTGATCAAGCTTTCCCTGCTTATCTATATTATCACCATCAGGATTCAGCAATTCCTTGTCAGACATTTCTGTAACAGAGCTGTCCTCATCTGAACTTTCATCGGTAAAATTCTTCTCGTCGGAAACATCTTTTTTATCATCATTCTTACCAAACTTTTTCTTACCAGACTTTTTCTTGCTTTTCTTTATAGTCTTTTTTCTTCTTTCCTTAAAAGGAAATATTGCAAAAAACAGATACTTTACCTTCAGTTCATAGTCAATGTCATGTACTGCTATCTGCACTGAAACTTTGCTGATTAATAAAAAAAGCAAAGTCAAAAGGATAATAAGAATTATTATTAACGCAGTCATTTATTCAATAATCCTCTCACTGCTTTCATCATCCATTGAAATTTCATCGTTCCTTATAAGTATTTCATCAAAGCTTACCTGACCGTCCTGTGAAGGAATAGGCGGCAGACTTTCAATAGACGAAAGCTGAAAACATCTTAAGAAAGTAGATGTGGTTTTATATGCAATTGGTCTTCCAGGTACATCAAGCCGTCCTGCCTCTTCAAGCAAATCCTTCTCAACAAGAGAATTGACGACACTTGAGCTGTCTATACCTCTTACATGTTCAACAAAGCCTTTTGTTACAGGTTGATTATAAGCAACGATTGTCAAAACCTCCATAGCAGCAGGAGATAATGGTGTGGACTTTTTATTTTCAAGTGCTGAACGTATGTATCCGATGTATTTAGGTCTTGTAGCAAGCTGATAATAAGTTCCAAGCCTTAAAACTATAAGCGCAGAATCTTGTGATTCATACCTATCATTAAGAAGATCAACTACATTTTGCAGAAGGTTGAGTTCCATGCCTGCACATCTTGCAAGATTATCGCCTTCAATAGGCTCACCGCTTGCAAACAGGACTGCCTCAACAATTGATATTTCATCATTAATTTTCAAGCAAAATCATACCTTTCAGTATAAAATTTCTACTGCATTACAGGCTCTGTAAATGCTTGTTCGTTTTCATGATTTCTTTCATGATGTCTGCTGAAATAGATCTCAGAATTATCCTCACTCAACATAATCCTTCCGGACTTTGTAAGTTCAAGAACAGCAAGAAAAGTTGCTACCCTTTCACTTCTGTCTGTCATTCCATCAAAAAGCATGTCCATAAAATAAGTACCCTGAGAATAAAGCTTTCTCAGAACAAAAAGTATTTTTGAAGTAACAGACACAATCTTATGCGAAATAATAGCACTGAATGAAGATGTCGTAAGCTGTGGTTCTTCCTTCTTTATGTTCATTGAAGTATAAGCTCTTAACAAATCTTCAGGGTCATGGATGACGTTATATGTACTGTCAATAGTAATTTTCATAGGTTTTCTAACTGCCATAACATTGCCGATATAACGGTCTTTCATTTGTACAGCGGCTTTTTTGCAGAGAGAATATTCAATAAGTATACCTTGCAGCTCTTTTCTCATTTCTTCAGCCTCTTCATGGCGCGGAAGTAACGAAACCGTCTTTATATAAATTAATCTTGCGGCCATTTCAAGAAACTCGCCGGCAACCTCCATATCATGTTCAGCCATACCTTCAATATACAGAAGATATTGTTCAACAAGCTGAGAAATAGCAATATCATTGATATTAAGCTTATGTTTTGAAATCAGATGCAGGAGTAAATCAAGTGGACCTTCAAAGACCTCAAGCTTATAAGATATCTGCTCCAAACAATCACCTCATAATCAAAATCATTATCCAATCAACCCATCCGCTCAGCATATCCATAATATTCAATGCAGTACTCTGTAAAAACATAAGTGGTTTATCGAGTAATCCCGTGAAAGAAATTGCTATTAGAATAAAGAAAATAATATTCTCATACTGCATGATTTTAAAATAAGCTTTGTCAGGCAAAACAGCATTGAAAAGTTTTGAGCCATCAAGTGGCGGAATCGGAAGCAGATTGAATACAGCCAACCCAAGATTAATTACAGCCATATACTCAAAAGCTACGGAAAGATAATATATTGTCATGCTGTCAGAGCCGTAACTCAGGTATGAAAATATCTTAAATATAATAATTGATATGTATGCAAGTAGCAGGTTTGAAATCGGACCTGCAAAAGCTGACAATGCCATTCCCTGTTTTGGTTTTTTAAAATTGTTTGGATTTATAGGCACAGGCTTTGCCCAACCAAATCCCATTACAACCATCATAATTGTTCCCATAAGTGACAAATGGGATATTGGATTGAGTGTTATTCTGCCCTGGTTTTTTGCTGTATCATCTCCTAGCCAATGAGCAACAAGTGCATGCGCACACTCATGGATCGGAAAAGCTGTAAATAAAACAATTAGATGTATAAACAATTCAAAAATCTTTTCGTTCATATATTATGTACATGCTAATCAAAGAAAAGCATATCTCCTTTCTAAAACGGTATAAGCAAATACTTATATAATATTATATAATAATTATATCAAACTAACATTAATCAGTTTTATTATACAACAATTTATGTAAAAATACAATGAATTTATGATAATTTTTTAATATAAAACACTAATTTTAAATTTTTTCTAAAAACTATTGCTTTTATTATCGATTTGTGATAAAATAATACTGTTGATTTTATGATATAGAAAAGGAGGCGCTACCCCATGGCAAAATGCGATATTTGCGGAAAGGGTGTTACTTTCGGTATAAAGGTTTCTCATTCACATCACCGTTCTAACAGAACATGGAAACCAAACGTTAAGCGTGTAAAAGCAATCGTTGACGGAACTCCAAAGCATATTTATGTATGTTCGAGATGTCTTCGTTCAAACAAGGTTACACGTGCAGTATAAGCTACCGTAATTGTAATAACGTTTAAAAAGATGCCTGCTGGCGTCTTTTTTTATTTGTCTACTACTACTTAAATAAGAAATAACGGTTTGCTGAAATTATCAGCAAACCGTTTATTTATATTACTTGTTTCCGCCTGTAAGACTTGCAACTTCAGCAGCAAAGTCATCTTCTTTTTTCTGAAGACCTTCACCCTTTTCATATCTTACAAATTCAACAACCTTGATTGATCCGCCGAGTTCCTTAGCAACACTGTCAACGTATTTCTGAACTGTAAGGCTTCCGTCCTTAACAAACTCCTGTTCAAGTAAGCAGTTTTCAGAATAGTACTTTCCAACCTTACCTTCAGCAATCTTAGCACGAACCTGTTCTGGCTTGCTTGCCATCTTAGGATCTTCAGCCATCTGAGCCATGATAACTTTCTTTTCTTCTTCAATTGCAGAAGCAGGAACAGCTTCTCTGTTAAGATATGGTGCATTCATAGCAGCAATCTGGAGAGCTACGTCCTTACCGCAAGCAAGAAGCTTTTCATTATCAGCTGCAATATCTGATTCAAGCTTAACCATAACGCCGATCTTTCCACCACCGTGAACGTAAGGAACAAGAATTCCTTCCATTCTCTTGAATCTTCTGATCTTCATATTTTCTCTGATCTTAAGGAAAAGTTCCTGTAATGATTCTTCAACTGTGCCAGCATAACCAACAGCTGGTGAAGCAAGAAGAGCATCAAGATCAGCAGGATTATTCTTAACAGCAGCCTCAGCAACATTATTTACGAAATCCTTGAACTGTTCGTTCTGTGCAACGAAGTCTGTTTCTGAGTTAACTTCAACAACAGCACCTACACCGTTATCAACAACTGCAGCAACAAGTCCTTCAGCAGCAACTCTACCAGACTTCTTAGCCTGTGTAGCAAGTCCCTTTTCACGAAGGACAACAATTGCCTTTTCCATATCTCCGTCAGCTTCAACAAGAGCTGTCTTACAATCCATCATACCAACGCCCGTTCTCTCTCTAAGAGCAGCAACGTCCTTTGCAGTAATAGCCATTTTAATTCCTCCTATTTATTTGTGAAATGCCCGAGCAAAAATATCTCTTTGTCGGGCATTTTTATATCTTGATTATTCAGCAGCTTCTGCTGTATCTTCGCCTGCTTCAGCAGCAACTTCTGCAGCCTGCTGTTCGCCCTGTCTTCCCTCAAGAATAGCATCAGCCATAGCGCCTGCAATAAGCTTTACAGCTCTGATAGCATCATCGTTACCAGGAATTACGTAGTCAACATCATCAGGATCACAGTTTGTATCAACGATAGCAACTATCGGAATACCAAGCTTCTTAGCTTCTGCTACTGCAATCTTTTCCTTGCGTGGGTCAACGATAAAGAGTGCTCCTGGGAGCTTCTTCATATCCTTGATACCGCCAAGGAACTTTTCAAGCTTTTCAATTTCAAGTTCAAGCTTAACAACTTCCTTCTTAGGGAGAAGAGCGAATGTTCCGTCTTCCTGCATAACGTGAAGCTGTTCAAGTCTCTTGATTCTTCTCTGGATTGTCTTGAAGTTAGTCATCATACCACCGAGCCATCTAGCGTTTACAAAATGTGCTCCTGCTCTGATTGCTTCTTCCTTAACGGAATCTCCAGCCTGCTTCTTTGTACCTACGAAGAGTACTGTGTCTCCGTTTTCAGCAACCTGACGAATAAAGTTATAAGCTTCATCAAGCTTCTTAACTGTCTTCTGAAGGTCGATAATGTAGATACCGTTTCTTTCTGTGAAAATGTAAGGTGCCATTTTCGGGTTCCATCTTCTTGTCTGGTGACCAAAGTGTACGCCAGCTTCAAGAAGCTGCTTCATTGATACTACTCCCATTTGTAGTTCCTCCTGTATGGTTTTTATTTTCCTCCGCCTGACTTAGCTTATCTGCCGCTTATTTTTGGGTAAGCACCAGCAAATAAAAGTACAAGCGTGCGAATTGCTTTAATATTATATCATATTATTTCAGAAAATGCAATATTTATTATTTATGCTATTTATACAAATCTTTTATTGAAAAAGTCTCTGCTTTATGCATTTCCACATCATCCATAGATACAAGTATAGTATCCGTGCCGACAATCTGAATATCCTCACACTTTATGACAACATCATCTTCTTTGCCGAAAAAGCCAAAAAAACGTGGTCTGCCATATACAATGAAGGAAATAACCTGACCGTCGTTAGTGTCTATTTCAACATCATCAAGATATCCAAGCTTTGTTCCAGTCTTAATATTGATAATCTCCTTTGTCCGAAGCGTTGTAAGAGTACATTTCATAATACCGTCCGTCCTTTCCTGATAATATATATCATAAAGCCGTACTTCTTATCAAATATATTCATAACAATGCCTGTACTATTCAAAAATCATGTCTATTTAAGCTCAATAATTGTAACGCCGTCTTCACCCTCGCCGTAAAGTCCTGCTCTGAAACTCTTGACTGACGGATGAGTTTTAAGATGTTTCTGGATACCTTGTCTGAGAATTCCTGTTCCTTTTCCGTGAATGATGGTTATCATTCCTGCACCTGTAAGAACAGCATTATCTATAAACATGTCAACCTCGTGAATACCCTCATCAACTGCATGTCCCCTGATATCAAGTTCCATGGACGTACTTCTTTCAAGCTTTCCGCGCACATCTTTCCTAGAGATTTTCTTGTTCTGATAACTTACCTTTTCAGCTTCAATCAATCTCAGCTTACTGATATTGACCTTGGTTTTCATAATGCCTGCCTGAACAAAAACATTTCCGTTTGAATCAGGATCACTTGCTAAAATACCTTTTTTGTCTATGTCAAAAATAAGAACATGATCTCCCCTTTTCAGCGGACGAGGAAGCTTGTATTCCTTATATTCTCTTTTCATTACAGGATTAGCTTCATCAAACATCTTATCAATTGCTGAACGGCTCCTTGATTTTGCAGAAGCTGTCCTCTGAGCAAAGTCTGCCTTTTCTTTTTCTTTTCTGATGTCATTAAGTTCATCAAGAAGATTTTCAGACTGGACACGGCAATTCTCGATAATTCTTGTTGCCTGGATTCGTGCCTTTTCAAACTCGGCGTCTTTACGTTTATTAAGACTGTCAAGTTCATTTTCAAGTTCTTCAAGTTTTTGCTTATGCTCATTCTTAAGCTTTCTGATTTCTTCATTCTGCTTGTCAAGTTCTTTCCTTGAGTTTTCAAGCATAGAAATAACTTCTTCAAAACGCTGGTTTTCAGTAGAAACAATATTTCTTGCGTTTTCAATAACATTATCAGGTATTCCAAGCTTTGATGAAATTGAAAAGGCATTTGATTTTCCTGGTGAACCAATGATTATTTTATATGTCGGCTGAAGCGTTGCAACATCAAACTCACATGATGCATTCTCTATGCCGTCTTTTTCAATAGCATACATTTTGAGTTCCTGATAGTGAGTAGTTACAAGGAGCTTGCAGCCCTTTGATTTCAGCTCTTCAATTATAGATACAGCAAGAGCCGCACCCTCGACAGGGTCAGTGCCTGAACCAAGTTCATCAAGCAAAATAAGTGTGTTGCTGTCTGCAATTTTTAATATTTCTACTACAATTCCCATATGTGATGAGAAGGTCGAAAGACTCTGTTCAATGCTCTGCTGATCTCCGATATCAACAAGTATCTTCTCAAATACAGATATTTTACTTCCGTCTCCCGCCGGTATCATCATTCCACACATAGCCATTGCAGTCAATAAACCTGCTGTTTTAAGCAGAACAGTCTTACCTCCTGTATTCGGACCTGTAACAATGAGTGCACTATATGTTTCTCCAATGCTAAGATCAACAGGTACAACCTTATTTTTATCAATAAGCGGGTGTCTTGCTTTTTTGAGAACTATAATTCCATCATCAGATATTTCAGGGGTTGACGCTCTCATTTTAGCAGCAAGATTTGATTTTGCAAAATATAAATTAAGCTCTGCACTTGTATTGTAACCATCAGCTATAGTATCTGCACATCCGGAACAGTCAGCAGAAAGCTCTGCAATAATTCTCTCAATTTCATCCTGCTCCTGCCCTTTTAAAAGACGAATATCATTGTTTGCTTCAACGACAGAAATTGGTTCGATAAAAAGTGTTGAACCGCTTGATGAAGTTGCATGTACAAGTCCTTGAACATTGCCTTTGAATTCAGCTTTAACAGGAATAACATATCTGCCGTCTCTCATAGTAACGATGTTTTCCTGTAAAGATTTCTGAATCTCTGAGGATCTTATCATCTTGTCAAGGGCTTCCTTGATATAAATTCCTGCCCTTGCGATTTTTCTTCTTATGTTTGCTAGCTCGGGACTTGCCATATCTGATATTTCATCTTCAGAAACAATGGCATTTTTAATCTTATCTTCAAGATATTTATTAGGATATAGCGACTCAAACAGGTAGTTAAGTGATGTTTCTGCTTCACCGCAAGATCTGTACCATTCCTGCAACGTTCTTATCTGACCAAGCATCTGCGCAATATCAAGCAGTTCACGTAATGAAAGGCTTGAGCCCGATTTTGCTCTTTCAAGTGAACCGGTAACATTCTTGAATTTATAGAATGATGGTGTACCAAACTTTACAGACAGATCAAAAGCATCTGTTGTTTTGGTAATTTCCTTTTTAACAGTATCAACATCGGAAACAGGCTCAAGTGAAAGCGCCATTTCTCTTGTTTTTTCATTGGATGCTTCATTTGCAAGCATCTCAAGTATTTTATGTAATTCAAGTGATTTATAATATCTGTTCATTTTAAAACCTTTCTGCACTAATCAAACAACACTTTTATAAAAATCAAGTGTTTTAAAATTCTTTGAAAGATGAATCCGTATGTATTTTTCTGTTATCTCTGTAAGCTTTTCCTGTGTTTCTTGAGATACTCTGAAATTAAAAAGCTTATCCATATCCGACAGGCAAATATATCTCATAGCATTTACGAGACCATTTGATACTCTTATATTACAGTAGTTTTCTTCGTCAAGAAAATGGTCACCGCAAAGCAGCATTGCTTTATCTATAATAAAGTACATTTCGTCAGCTTCATAACGGTAACACTCCCTGCAGCCGATAAGCTGAGGGAGCATTCCTATTTCTGAACAAAGCCTCAGCTCAAAAACACTTTTCAAAAGCTCGCAGCTTTTTTTATCTTTACATAGAAAGTGAAGTGAATTGAGCATTAGCCTCGTTATATCCTTTGCAGATTGATGAGAGGTAACAGTGTATCTAACTAGCTCAGCAAAATAACATGTAAGTGCAAGCTTTTTTACATCAAGTCTGAGCTCATAAAAAATACTTTTTGGCTCGCTGCTGTTTAAATAGTATCTCCCATTCCTTTCATTAAAACAAAATTCGGAATATGCAAACAACTGTGTACTGGAGTTATTCTTTCCGGTAATCTTTTTAGCACCCTTTGCAGATACCTGAATTATACCGTATTCCGAAGTGAGAATTTCAATAATTCTATCATTTTCGCCTATCTGTCTTTCGCAGATAACAAGACCTGATACGGTAATGAGCATAATTCTCACTCCTTGTCACAATACTACCCCTTGAGTTGTGCAAATTCTCCCTGATTCTCATGCATGGTATCATTTCTGCTTAAAGAAACTCCGGAAAAGCTTTTAGTAGTCATGCCTTTGAAATTGAGATAATCAGCAACCTTTCCGCTGCTTTCAAACTTATTCCATTTATCATCATAGGTTTCAATCATAGAAAAGCCTCCACCTCTTTCTATTGTCTGCTCCTGTCATTCTAAGCAAGTCTGCTTAAATATATGCAGAAAAGGAACAGACAACCGCGTAAAAAATATTTTCACGCTAAAGCATCCTTAAGATAACTCTTCTATAATTATTCCCATATTAAAAGTTACATATTAGTGGAATTATTTGATAATCCAAAATTTTTTATTATTCCTTCCTTGTTTCTCCACTCAGGTTTTACTTTTACCCAACACTGTAGATTGACTTTAATCTGAAAGAACGTTTCAAGTTCCAGTCTTGCAAGCTGTCCAATTTTTTTAAGCATAGTTCCATTCTTGCCGATAACCATGCCTTTATGTGAATCACGCTCACAATAAATTGTTGCTGTAACATCAAGAATGTCATCATTGTTCTTGTTTACACGTTCCTTCATCTCTTCAACAACAACAGCAATTCCGTGAGGAACTTCTTCGTGAAGCAGAATAAGTAATTTTTCTCTTATTATTTCAGAAGCAAGAACCTTTTCAGGTTGATCTGTAAGAGAATCATCAGGGAAATAATGCGGACCATCAACTGCAAACTTTGTTACTTCTTCCATAACAATACCTACACCATCATTTTGAGTGACGCTGATAGGAATAATGGTTGCAAAATCATGCAACCTAGATATTTCTGCAATTTTCGGAACAAGCCTTTCCTTATCTTCAAGTAAATCTATCTTGTTGATAACTAGAATTACAGGCGTCTTGTCCTTTTTAAAACCATCTATCAGTTTAAGTTCTATTTCGTCAACTTTCTTTGTTACGTCAACAACAAGAACAGCAGCGTCAATTCCTGTAACAGATTCCTTAACTGCCTGATTCATATGCTCGCCAAGTTTATTTTTTGCTTTCTGAAGTCCCGGCGTATCCATAAATACATACTGTATCTCACCCTTTGTGAGAATACCTGTGATTTTGGTTCTGGTGGTCTGAGGCTTGCTGCTTACCATAGCAATTTTTTCTCCGATAAGTGCATTCAGCAACGAAGACTTCCCCGCATTGGCTCTTCCTACTATAGTAATAAACGCAGTTTTTGAACTCATGTTAATCCCCATCCCTTTCTACTATCTGTTACATTTCTACTTTGAACCTGCAGAAAAGGAACAAATAGCTGCGTGAAAAGCATTAATCACGCTACTTCCTTAAAATTATAAATTCAGTAATATTATTTTATAAATATAAACACAAATGAAATCAGCGCAAGAACGATAATTCCGATTAAAGCCGGAATATTTCCGCAGAAAAACATTCCTATCCTGCTGAACACTTCCATATTCCAGAAATAGTATACGGCTATTACTACAGAAAAAACTGCAGATACAAGCACAGCACCTGCAGCGGTATCCTTTGCAGTTTTCGCGAGTTTCTGATACTCTGGTGAGCACAAATCCACAACAGCTTCAATAGCAGTATTGATTAGTTCACATACAATTACAGAGGAAAATGTAAGAAAAAGCAATGCATACTGCATATTGCTCAATTCATAAAATGATGAAAGTATAAGTACAAACACCATAGTAACAATATGAAACCTGAGGTTTCTCTGTGTCATTACAGCATGTGAAATACCATTGAATGCATATCCGAAGCTTCTGAAAAACTTTTTAAGATTAGTTTTCATTTGTTTTAATAAATGTTGTCTCTCTTGATACTCCAAGCTTTTCAAGAATGATTTCCTGCTTTTCATTCATATTTGCAGCATCGAGAGATGATGTTTCATGATCGTATCCGAGAAGATGCAGCATTGAATGTACAGTAAGGAAACCTACTTCACGCTCTAATGAATGGCCATAGATATATGCCTGCTTGACTGCTGTTTCCATTGAAATAACAACATCTCCAAGTAAACAAGCACCGGTTTCGTTATTGATATCATATACTCCGCCCTCACCAAGCGGAAAAGACAGAACATCCGTAGATTTATCCTTATCACGATATATTTTGTTAAGTTTTCTTATATCATTATTGTCTACAAAAGATACACTGACTTCTGCATCATGTCCGAAATTTTCATAAGCAAGTACAGCCTGACAACATTTCTTAACAAGCAGCCTTAATCCAACAGGTAGCTTTACCTTGTTCTGATTGTTATTAATCAATACTTTTACCTTTGGCATCACTTATCATCTCTTTCTTTCGTCATCTGATTTTTCGTATGCTTTAATAATGTCCTGAACAAGTCTATGTCTGACAACATCATGTTCTGTAAATCTTGTTATACAAATATCCTCAACATTTTTCAGTACTCGCATTGCATCTATCAAACCTGATTTTCTGCTGTCAGGAAGATCAATCTGTGTAATATCCCCCGTAATTACCATTTTGCTGTTAAAGCCAAGACGTGTAAGGAACATCTTAATCTGCTCTCTTGTTGTATTCTGAGCTTCATCTAGTATTATAAACGAATCATCAAGTGTACGTCCTCTCATATATGCAAGAGGAGCAACCTCGATACTTCCACGCTCCATATGCTTTGCAAAGGTTTCCGCACCAAACATATCAAACAAAGCATCATATAACGGTCTCAGATATGGATCGACTTTATTCTGAAGATCACCTGGCAGAAATCCAAGTTTCTCCCCTGCTTCAACGGCAGGTCTTGTAAGAATGATTTTATTAATTTCATGGGCCTTGAAGGCCTTTACAGCCATAGCAACTGCAAGATAAGTCTTTCCTGTACCGGCAGGGCCAACTCCCATTACTATTGTATTTTTTCCGATAGCATCTACATACTTTTTTTGACCCAAAGTTTTTGCCTTTACAACTTTTCCTCCGGTTGTAACACAAATACCTCCGTCAGCAAGATGAACTGCCTGCGATTGCGTTCCCTCATTTACCATTGTGTTAATATATCTGATGTTATGCTCGGTTATTGTCTCACCTTTTTTTATTAATTCAATAAGAGCTTCAATGGCACTTCTGGCTTTATTAATGTTTTGCTCTTCACCTGAAATCCTGATATCTTTTCCACGGTTAAGTATAGCCACATCATACTGTCTTTGCAGAATGTTGATATTCTCATCAAAACTTCCGAAAAGTTCAATTGCATATTCTATATTGTCAACGTTGACCAATACTTCAGCCATCAAAACACCTCTTACATAATTATTGTAGATATTATATCATATTATAATTTAAATTTAAAGAGTATATTTGATTTTTTATTATTATAAACTTGATATATCAGTATTTTATTCTGCTCAGTCTTATAAAATATATTAAAAAATGTATTGACTTTCTATGTTTATTGTTGTATAATTCAATGGTACTAAATTAAGCCGCTGTGGTGGAATAGGCAGACACAAGGGACTTAAAATCCCTCGGAGTAAAATCCGTACCGGTTCAAGTCCGGTTAGCGGCACCAAAACAAATCCCCTGAATCACGTAGATACGTGATATAATCCCCTTAGAGTAGACACTTGAAAAAGAAAAAATTTCAAGACTACATTAAGGGGATTTGTTATGCAAAGAAAAAGTCATAAGAACAAGAAATATAGCAAGGAATTAAGGTTGCGAGCGGT
>JAEZYS010000008.1 GCA_023418925.1 Bacillota bacterium | reverse complement strand
TATTATATCATAACATTTTGTGTTTGTCAAGTGTTTTTTAAAAATTAATTTTGAACTTTTATTCAACCGTTTGACACGCAACTTTTATATTATATCACTTCAGTCGCTCTTTGTCAATACCTTTTTTTGAATTTTCTTTTTTTCAATTTTTATTCACTTGGCTTTTAACAGCTTGTCTATTATATCACATTGTATCAAGCTTGTCAATACTTTTTGATTAACTTTTTAAGCCGTTACCGTGAAGAGTGTTCTCTAAGACGGTTTCTTTATTATAGCACCGAAAGCCACTCTTGTCAACACTTTTTCTTAAAAAATATCAAAAACCACCTCCTGATGCTTTTTAGGACGTTATTTATAATACTAATCTCTGATTAATATGTATACAAGCCTTCTCAGTTTTGCATATTTGTAGGAAGCTATTCAATTACACTTAATTATAGAATAGTATAAATAACCCGCCCCTGTTTACAAGGACGGATTATATAGTTTATTAATTATTCTCTGGTGCGCCCGACTGGATTCGAACCAGCGGCCTTCAGAGTCGGAGTCTGACGCTCTATCCAACTGAGCTACGGGCGCATATGCGAAGGCTTGTGTTTATTACAACAAGCCTTCGCAATTCTTATTGTTTAATTATTATTTTGAAATATTCAGTCTGTTTCCCTTATTAACATTGACGCTTGTTGATGAGAAATAGTCTATTATCTTCTTATTCTTCTGGGAATTTGACATTTCATCAAGCAGATCATCCCTCATTGCCTTTATGCGTCCATAGGCTTTTTTGTCATTCTTATTGATTTCATCTGTAAGCCTTTTGGTTTCATTGATTTTATTCTGCAATTCCAACATTTCTTCGGAAAGACCTTTGATGTCCTCAAACTTCATAAGTCTTTTAATAGTATCCTGCTGTTCAATGGCCTGATCACTTACATACTTCTTTATTTCGACAGAAACTCCATCTAGTGCCGTAATCAGCTTCTGGCGCTTGTCAATCAAGTCGCCGACACCATCTATATCTTCATATATCATTTGTGAAGTTATCTGATTGTATCTTTGAAGCTGTCTGATTTTTTTATCAACAAGGCCTATAAGTGGTTGATTCATAAGTCTTTCCTCCTCTCATATATTTCAGAGCAAGCGGTACTTAGAATCCCTTCTTACTGATTTCCTCAAAAGCGTCCTTTAACTCTGTAAAATAAGGAACAAGCATCTTGAGTACCTCAGGGTCTTTCTTTATATTTGCTTTAATCAAGTTCTCTCTGAAGAACTGATAAAGCGCCGCAAGGTTTTCTGATATTTCATATTTTTCTTTAAGGTGAGCATCAAGTGTGTCAACTATTTCAGTGACACGCATAATTGAGGCATGTGCCTTTGGAATGTTTTTCTGCTCTATAAAGTATACAGCCTTATTTAATTCCAGTATTGACTTATCATATAATGCAACAACAAGCTGAACGGGTGTCATTGTCGTTACCGACTGCTGCATATATTTCTGATATGGATTTTGCATGCTTACCCCTCCGAACGATTAATAAGATGAGTTATTATTATTGAATATGGATGCCTGTGCGTTCATATTATTCATATAGGTTTCAAGTTGAGTGAACTTAGCCCAGTATCTTTCTTGTTCTTTTTCATACTTACTTTCAAGACTTGTAATCATCTTCTGAATAGTATCCATCTGATCAAAAATAAGATTCTCTTTTTCAGAGTTGGTATTTGCAACTCCGGCAATGTTAGTGAGATAACCGAAGTCATCTTTCTTTGTAGAAACAGCCTTATCAATTGCAGTTGAAAGCTTTACGCCTATACCTTCTTCAAGGTTTGTAAACAGATCAGCAGCCTTGTCACCGTAATTTTCAATACAGTTTTCAAGCTTTGATTCATCAATAATTAGCTTACCATAATCCTTTTTTTCTTTAGATACAGTAATACCAAGGTCAGCAAGTGACATTCCGTTTATCGATGTAGTCATCGTTGCTCTTAAGTTAGAAACAAGCTTCTGAACAGATGAATCGTGGTAAAGCAAACCTGTTTTTGCGTTTTCATTCCACTTTTCAATCTCGTCCTTTTCCATGTCCTCTTGCTGCTCTTCAGTAAGAGGTTCATAATATGCTCCCTTTGATTTAGGACGTGCTGTAAGCATTGCCTTGTTAAGATCACCAAGCACTTCATTGTAAGCAGTAATAAAGTTTTTTACAGTATCTTTAATTGCTGAATTGTCTTTTTTTGTTGTGACAGCAATATAATCCTTTGCTTCTGTCGGATTAAAGTTTCCAAGTCCGGCAACGTTTATAGTCGTTCCGTCAAAGGTATAAGTATCTGTCGCGCTTGTAAATTTAAGATCCGGGCCACCATCCTTGCTTACAGTTACAGTTGAATTTCGCCCTGCATTAACACTTATTGTATCAGTATTAAACAAAGAATTAATAAGATTACCTTCTGACTGGGATATATTAAGGTTTGAATCAATACCTGATGTTTTGGATTCAAGCTTAAAGCTTTGTGTAAAAGAACTGTATGACATCCTTACGTTAGCTTCAGAAGAATTTATCTTGTTAATCATACTTGATATTGTTGTATTCTTATCAAATTCAAAATCAACCTTATTAATAGTGATTTTGTATTTGCCGTCAGCGCCAGCCTGAAGTTCCTTTACAAATCCGATTGATTCAAGAGTAGAGTTTGAACCAATTATATTTGAAACATCATTATCAAGACCTATGCCATCACCGAATCCAACCACAAACTTATGTACAATTCCATCGGATGTTGAGGTAGCACCGTCAGCTGCGTCTGCATAAACAAGCTCTGTTGAATTATCAAGGAATTTGAACTTATGTGCAGCTCCGTTTGCTGTGCTGAACTGGTTATTGAGTTCTGTAAGAAAATTCTGCTTTGAAGCAGCAGCGTCAGCGCCACCCTTAAAAGCAATTTCCTTCTTGATTCCATCAAGATTTACTGTTGTTTTGTATTCTTTATCAACTTCTGCCTTTGAAAAGTCAAGTTCAACTCCTGAATTGGAAATTGCACCTGTTGAGGAGATATTTGCGGCACTTGCTGATGTTGCGTTCTTAATTGTATATGTAGCCTCAGCTGCTGTGCTTGAGGCTGTTGCAGAAAGTCTGCTGTCAGAGCAATCCACAGCAAACTTTTTCATAACAGCATTAGCCCTGATAGATGTAGTAGATTCTATATTCAGGAACTTTGTTTTGAAATCAGATGCCTTTGTAATAAGAGCCCTGTAATCTTCCTGCTTCCATGAAAGTGACTGCAGTTTCTGCTTCTTTGTATTAAGTTTATTTTTTGTACTTGCCGCCATAGATTTTACAAGGTCTTCAGTTTTAAGACCTGATATAAGTCCTTCCATTCTGTTGGTAGAAGAAATACCTGACATATCCAACACTCCTTTTATACTGTCTGTGTTTATTTTCGATCTGACATAAGCTTGTTCATCAGATCGGCAGGCATCTTATTGAATGCAGCCTGCATATTGAGCTTCTCTGTATCATAAAGCTCACTTCTGATAATTTTAATTTCCTTAGGAGCATCAATACCGATACGCACTCTGTCTTTGGAAATTTCAACAACACTTATCTTTACATTGTCACCGACTAAAAAGCTTTCATCCTGTTTTCTTGTAATAACCAGCATATCAGTTCTCCTCCTTCTTATAGAGGGAAAACTTCAAAGGATAGCTTTCCGGAGCAATGACCTGAATTGCCTTCTTTGTATTGTTATCAATTACAATCGGGCTTTTCAGATTTATAGTTGTATCCTTATAATCCTGTGGAATAACAGCTATTGAAAGGTACTCTGTCTGGTGATCCTGTTCAAAGTCTATTTGATTTTTATCATCATCAGAAACCGTTACCGCATAGTCAGGACAAAATTCCTTAGGGTCAAACACTATAAAGCACAAGTCCTGCTTATCAATGCTCTGTAGCCACATAGGAAATTTATCCTCGCCAAGCGGCGACAACAGAACAAATCTTTTTTCATCTTCAAAGGCAAATATACCATTTGGAAATGTAAGAATCAAATCCTCATTTATTTCAACTTCGGAAAAATCCCTTGTTTTAATTTTAATTAAACTCATAGTGCTCCGTTCCCATTTTCAAATTCGCCTTTTCCATTTACCCCATCAGGCGTTAATATCGATCAGTGGTTCATAATTCGGATCAGCACTTCTCGGGAAATAAATTGGTTTTCCGAGATATTCAATATCCAGTCTTGGCATTTCCGAAATTACAAACTCAATACTTCCCGGAATAAATTCAAATCCCGGCGCATTGATTTTATCCCAGTCAAAAGATGACTGGTTTGCTGCATAGTTTACTTTTAATGCACCTTCAGAATACTTTACATTTGAATTGGACTTTGAAATGCTTTCCAGTACGCTTTCAATTGTTCTTGTGGCCTTCTGTGTATTAAAGCTAACCTTTGGCCCGTCAGAATAAGTATCATCTTCGCCGGCTGTTCCCTGAACAAACCTTGCTATTCCTTCATATGTCAATGTAAGCATACTATCATCGCCCGAAATTGTAAATGTATCTGTATTCTTATCCACAGCTGGTGCACCCTGAAATGAATTGACATTCATCTGGAAAGAGTCAGCCTTGAGCTGTATAACCCCATTGTCCATTGAAGAAGCATTTACTGATGGTGTGTCCTTCATAGGTTTTAGCTGTGCCCTTGTGATATTTATTTCAACTTTGATCGGAACTGACCTGATATCTAATAGCTGATCCATAAAACCCCTCCTGTCTACGCTTGCCTAACCTGTCTTATTCTAATTAAATAAAATCAAATATACTCTTAGGAAGTGTGCTTGAACCGAGTTTGAGTGCTGCATTATATGCTGATTCAGCAACCTGATAATCTGCATATAGCCCCCCTGTTTCAACAACATCATATGTTTCAAGATCGTTTTGTTTTTCCTCTAAGCTGTTTCTTGCAATGTCATTTTTCTGAACATAATAATCATTACTTTTCTGCTTTGTTCCAAGGCTTGTAATATTGCCCAGAATTATGCTGTTTGCATCGGAAATCTTGTCAAGGTATTTTCCGACATTATTAATATCACCGTCAAGTAATGCCTGCTTTGCATCAAACAAAATCTGGATTATGTTCTTGCTGTCACCCTGTTCATCAACGCCACAACCTGTGCATGATGCGCCGTTAAGTGAGACATCAAGGGCAGTCTGCGGGTCTACTTCGTAATTTCCGTCATATTTAATACCAATTCCGATATCAACATAAATCGGATTGTTTCCAGGATACATATCGGAATTATCTCCCGAATTCCTTGCTGTCTCAAAATTGATATTCAATGTCTTAGGATTTGCTACATTACCGTCATAGACAACTGTATATTCGCCATTTCCAAAGCTTGAACCCAATTTAGAAGCATCAAGGTTTACAGGAAGACCATTATAACATACATATTCCTTGCCTGTTCCGCTTGAGCCAGGGAAAATAACTGTTCCTGCCGGAATAAAAGTTCCGACTGGTACTGTTGCACCCTCAGGAATTGCTGACCCTGCTGCAAGTAGTGTCCCTGCTTCAAATACTGTTCCCTTTGGAACTGTGTCACCGGCTGCAAAAAGTGTTGTACCTGTGGGAACTGTTGCTCCCTTAGGAATTGTCGAACCTGCTGCAATGACTGTACCTGCTGCAAGTAATGTTCCTGTTGGAACTTTATCACCGCTTGCAAAAATTACAGTACCTAATGTATCCTTTATATCACCCTGAGCAGTAAAGTCTTCTGTAGTAGTAAAGTCAGCTGCAAATGTGAAATCTTTAACAGCTGTAAATGTTCCGTCTGATACAAAATCTGCAGGAGTATTTATGTCAGCAAATGCTGTAAAATCACTTTTGGTAGTGAATTTGTCTGCAAATGTATAATCAACTGCCGAAGGTATGTTTCCAAGTGAGGCAAATTCCTCTGTTGATGTTATATCAGCAGTTGTCTGAATCTCAACCCTCTGAATGGTAAAAGGAGTATGCTGATTGCTTGTTCCGCCAAAAAGCTGTCTTTCAGCAAAATCTGCATTCATATCATAAAGCATTTCCTGTGCCCAGCCATCAAGCTGTTCAGCATAAATCTGAAAATTTGATATATCATCTGAATTGTTTGCAGAGTTAATAACTTCCTGTGCGTTGATTGAAAGCAGATTTATATCATAAAGCTGCTTTTCTGCATTGTAAAAAATATCTGTACATGTCTTGAGGTTGGTGTCATACATATCAAGGTTTGCCATCTGCTTTCTTACCTTCATAGCCTTTACCGCAGAAATTGAATTATCAGAAGCTCTGTTGAACTTTCTTCCTGTAAGAATACTGTTCATCAGGTTATTCATTTTACTCTGCGAATTAGTGAGGTTTTTAATATATTGAGCAGCAGTCTGTCCTGTTGTAATTCTCATTTTTCAAACACCCTTTCGTAAATCATTTGCAGATATTACAATCCGCAGACGCCCGTTCCGTTTATAAGCTTTTCAAGGCACTGGTCAATGGAGGTAACCATTCTTGCTATAGCGTTGTACCATTTCTGATAGTTCATCATATTAACGCCCTCTTCTTCCATTGAAACTCCCATAACCTCGTCCCTTGCTTTAGCAGCACTTGTAACCATGATTTCTTTAGTCTTTACAACGTTCTTTTCATATTCACACTGACTGCCAAGCTTGTTCCCGTAGTAAATAACATAATCCTGTAAAGTGTGGTTAAGAGCTTCTTTCTTTCCGTCATAGGTTGTAACACCAGTTACCGGATCAGTAACATACTTACCGTTACCAAAGGAATGTTCCCTTTCGAGAACACCGAGCATCTTGTTTACATATGTATTATTAAGTTCTTCATATTCATCATCAACTGATCCGAATGCAGCGGGGTCAATAAGCTGTGGCTTTGAAATCAGTTCAGGATTGCCGATCCATGCCCCTGATACCCTGAGATTCTCCGCAGCAGTATCAAAATCATTACCATAGTTGAATACTTCAAAACCAAAATCCTTATAAACTACATTAAACTCATCGGAAAATGATTTTGCAAGGGCATTTATCATATTTTTATAATAGTATATCCCTTGATAGTTATTTTCGCCTGCTGCAGTATCAGCATAAAGTCCGTTACCGTTATACATATCGATATAGCCCCTGAGTGAGCCGCCTGCGATATTGGCTTTTCCGGTAATATCCGTTGAATTTACTGGCACAGTTGATTTTGTACCCGCCAGAACTGTTACTCCTTTCGGAATAGTAGAACCTGCTGCAATTACTGTTCCAGTTGCAAGAGTTGTTCCCGCAGGAACATTGTCACCGTCAGCAAAGATTACAGTTCCTAAACTATCCTTAATATCACCCTGTGCTGTGAAATCCTCTGTGGTATTAAAATCAGCTGCAAAAGTAAAATTTTCACCGACTTTGAATGTTCCGTCTGATATAATATCAGCTGGAATTGCTGTATCTCTTACATAAGCTTCAAGAGTGCCGCTTGCATCAATCTGTGTCTGCCATTCTGCTGCAGTTTTAAGGTCTGCATATGTTTGTGTTACAGGATCATATGCTCCTGCATTTGTCATGACAAAACCAAGTCCTCCTAGTGCAGGATTATCTTCAGTCATAGCAATCTGTGCATAATCTCTTCCTGAAACAGCAACCTTACCAGCAAATGTAATGGAAAACTGTCCTGTTGTTTCTTCTTTTACATTAATGTTTCCATATTCGGCAAGTTCGTCAATAAGAAGGTTCATCTTATCTTTTAATTCAAGAGGACCATAATTATTATCAACCTTATATCCGCTTCCGTCATTTGAAATATAACCCATCTGAATATAGCTGTCCTTGATCTGATCATTCAGTCCTGCTATTTCCTTAAAGATAGCATTGATTCTGTCAGTTGTGGACTTAGCATCACCAATAGTGTTATCAGCAACACTATTCATTCTCGTGCTGAAATCGTTAATAACCTGAACAACGTTCTTTGCAGCTCCGAGAGCAACGTTTGCAATTTCGTTTCTGTCAGCATTGTCAGAGGAGAAAGCTTGAAGCGATTCCTTAAATTTACCGAGAATTGCAGCAAATCCTGCGTCGTCAGCTTCAATATCATCAAGAGCATCGTCAATATCACTAAGAACGTTTGCTTTAATGGCTGTATCTGTAACGTCAGTAGAGTATTTCCTGTACTTTTCATCAAGGAGTGCATCTCTTATCTGAGTAACACCAACACCCTCAACGCCCTTTCCTGCAAGGGAAACTCTTGTGTTGTAACCAAGGTTTCCGCCAGTATTGGCAACAGAGGCAACATCAACTCTCTGCCTTGTATATCCCTTTGTTTTTATATTGGCAATGTTATTTCCTGTTACATCAAGAGCTTTCTGCGAAACCAGCAAAGCCTCTCTCTGGACGTATAGTCCCATAAAGCTAGAAGCCATTTTTATCTTCCTTTCTATCAGACACTTTTAGTCATAGTAGTACGGGATACCTTTTCGTGTGAAACGGTTCCATTGTTGTTATATGTATCCAGCTCACCGAATTTCTTTTCTATCTTATGGAGCCTTTCAGTTATGATCACATTAGCGGTATCATTAATCTCCTTGATTTTTCTGACAACCTCCGAAAGTTCCTCATGTTTAACAGTAAGGCGGTGCTGATACCATTTTGGAGCAGAAGCAATCAGCTCGTCAAATGTTTTCCCTGCATCATCACCAAGCATTTTAAGCCTTTTTGTCTCATAAGCATTGCTTTTCATAATAAGTGACTGTTCCTTTGAAAGCGAATTACTTAGCTTTTCAATTTCTCCCTTGTTAATCATGTCAAGCTTGCCGTATTCAAACTCAAGAAATGTTTTGTAGTGTGAAATATATTCATCAAGAAATGCAAAGAACTTTGGATAATCAGGCATTCAAATCAATCCTTTTCTGTTATATTGTTGAGGCTTCCTGTTGTGAACCCCTCAGCATTGCCCCGTATTATCCTTCAAGAATAGCAGCAGCAACGCTTTCTGCAGAAATGCAGTAGCTTCCTTCAGATATCATTTTTCTTAGTGATGCGATTCTTTCCTCGCTTGCGCCCTTAATGACACTGCTCTTAATTTCTGCTTTTGTCTTATCAATGCTGCGTTTTTTTGAACTTGAAGAAAACTCCACAACATCAACGTTCTTAGGAACAGCCTGTGTTGCAGTTTTCTTTACTCCATCATAAGTAGCATTATATTTATATGCGTTAATAGCTGACGAATAATTTTTTATCTCCATATATATACCCTCCTTATCAGCCTATCAGGCAGAATACTTTTGCGGATATTCCTCTAATAGAATTATCGGCAGTATATTAAAAAACTTTAGAAAAAATTATTTGCTTTTTTATAAAAATCAGCGCCGTACCGGAATTTCCGGAACAGCGCCAAAATTATTCTAAATATTGTGTAAATAATGTATGATCCTCATCAGAAATAAGGTATTCAGCGTCAAGAACAATAATCAGCTTGTTTTCGACCTTACCGATTCCGCTTACATATTTTGCTGCTCTGCTTGTAAGCTTTGGTGCGGGTGATATATCATCACCCTTAATGTCTATTACTTCATCAACGCAGTCAACAATAAACCCGATATTCAGTGAACCTGAATTTACTATTATAATGCAAGTTCTTGATGTGTACTCAACTTCAGGCTTTTTAAATCTGAGACGCACATCTATAACAGGAACAATATCGCCTCTTATATTTATTATACCCTTTGCATAGGATGGGAACTCCGGAACAGGTGAAACTTCCTGAATTTCAATAATTTCCCTAAGTTCAGTAATTGGAAAAGCATAATACTGTTTATCAATAACAAATGTAAGATATCTATGGGTAAGCTCTGTCTGAAAGTCATTTTCCTCCTGATTGATTATTTGAGTATTCATAACATCAATCCTTTCTGAGATTATTTTGACATGTATCCCTGTTTGTAAGTGTAAAGCCTTTTTGCTGCCATCACTTTAAGTTTAATTTTGCAGTCATGCTCTGCACTTTTTTTACAATAATTCCGCCTATATCGTCGATATGTGCCTGCTCACAGCATCCGCCTTTTTCAAATGCAACCATCGGCATACCATATACAACACAACTTTCCTTGTTCTGCCCGATTGTATATCCGCCTGCATTTTTGATACTGCACAAGCCATCTGCACCGTCAGCACCCATTCCTGTGAGAATTGCTGCAACAACACCATGTTTGGCTTTTTCTGAAACACTATGAAACAAAACATCGACTGAAGGACAATGTCCTGAAACCTTCTCACCATGGCGGCATTTTACAAAGTACCCGCCGGCATCACTTTCAAGCTCCAGATGATAATTGCCTGCGCCTATCAGACATAGCCCCTGCCGGAGCCTGTCACCATCCTTTGCTTCTTTGACCATCATTTTGCATGACTTGTGAAGTCTGTCTGCATACATCTGTGTAAATCCGGCAGGCATATGCTGAACTACAAGTACAGGGCAGAAATTTTCAGGGAAACATCTGATTACCTTTTCCAGAGCATCAGTTCCTCCCGTTGATGCGCCAAGCGCAACAATAATCTTTTCACCAGGATCAAAAGGCGTAAAAGACGGTGCCGGCTTTTCCTTTTTCGGCTCCTGATTTATCTGTATAGTTCCGCCTGTTATAGACGGCATCATAACAAGATTCATAAGCTTGACTTTCAGTTCAGCCGCAAAAGCTGTAACACACGCCTGTGTATTGCTTTTAGGGCATTTGACAGTTACATCCCCTGAAAATCTTTCCCGAATTGTTTCATCAAGCTTTCCACTGTAAACATTCAAAGCAGGAACAGCAAGCCCGCTTATATAGTCACTTGCCAAACCTCCAACTGATGATATCAATGAATTAAAGTCAACAGCTACCGCATCCGGTTTCAATCTGTTAATCTGTTCATCAGCACTTTTAATTCCGGCAGAACCTATTATTTCAACAAAACTGTCTGCCATGAAAACCATATTCATCATCTGGGTGAATGCTTCAGAGTCACCGACAAGCAGAAGCTTTATTTTAATCTGTGGCATACTTACCCCCGGAAACAAAATTAGTCTGTAGTAATTTTGTAAAACAAATTTATTTCTCTGTCCTTTGATATATTGCAGGCTTTACATAACTGTACCTTGAGCTTTTTGAAATATTCTCTGCATGACCTACAAAAATATATCCTCCGGGTTTTGTAACATCATAAAATCTTTCTACAAGCTCATTTTTTGTATCAGTATCAAAATAAATCATAACATTTCTGCAACTGATAAGGTCAAACGGCTTCTTGCAGATAATTTTATCCATGAGGTTGAATTTCTTAAAAACAACCTCATTTCGTATTACTTCTTTCACCTGATATTTTGTGTCATCAATTTTGTCGAAATACTTTTTCAGCCAAAGCGGAGGAAGATCACTTACATCATCTGCTGTATATATACCCAGCTTTGCTTTTTGGAGAACATCAGTATCTATATCAGTAGCAAGGATTTTGACATCCCAGTTCCTTTTCCGTTCTCCGAAATATTCATCTATCGTCATTACAAGAGTATATGGCTCCTGACCTGTTGAAGATGCAGCACACCAGATTCTTGCATCCCTGTCCCTTACAGTGCTTTCTATATGCGGGAGAACAACATTTTTAAGAAATTCAAAATGCTCGGGTTCACGCATAAAATAGGTGTGATTGGTTGTAAGCTTATTAACAAGTGAAACAATCTCTTTCCCAGATTTATCTGAAAAGGCTGCATCAAGGTAATCCTTGAAGTTGTTAAACCCCTTTGCAATGACTATGTTTGTAAGTCTTCCTTCAATAAGAATTCTCTTCTTTATCAGGTTTATTCCGTAATTTGTTTTAATGTACGTTACTAATCTGTTGAAATCATCGTCTGTTAATTTAATCATAGACCAAACTCCCAAATTTATTAATCCCTCACAAGCTTTTCGCAGTTCAGAAGCAGTTTTATATCTCCGTTAGATTCTATGATGTTTTTAATGTATCTATTAGCATTTACGTTCTTGTATTCAGGTGTTGTGGAAATTTCCTCAGGATTAACGATATTTACTTCCTTGACACGGTCTACAATTATTCCGACCTGTGTACCATCTTCATACTCAATTACAATAATACAGGTTCTTTCATCATAAGGAATTTCCTCCTTGCCAAAGCGCTTTCTGATGCTCATAACAGGGACAACTTTTCCTCTGATGTTGATTACGCCCTTGATATAGTCAGGAACCTTAGGAACTATTGTAATCTGTTCAATACCTATAATTTCATTTATGTACTTTATCTCTATTCCGTATATTACATTTTCAATTGTGAAGAGCAGAATTTCACCGCCGACAGCAGAAAAATCCTTTACTTCGATGGTTGTTGCTTCACTCATATTAATCCCATTCCTTTCTGATATTTATTCCAATTTTTAAACTGAACTGAGTTCAGTCAAGCAAAATTTCTGCTCTTGTATTTGCAGAAAAGAATAAATAGCTGCGCGAAAAATTTTTCACGCTATCCTCCTTGTTCGGACAGCACACCGCCAATTAATTTTGCTGTGTTCATCTGAAATTATAAGACCTAAACTTAAAAATCAGATATAATGTTGCTTATATCAAGGATAATCGTAATAGAGCCGTCGCCCAGAATTGAACATCCTGCCATTCCATTCTGTTTAACGTTGAAGTTGTTAAGAAGTGACGAGAACGGTTTAACAACTACCTGCTGTTCACCGATAAGTTCATCAGCAAAGATACATGCACTTCTGCCCTCCGCTTCTGCAAGAATGATAATACCATCTTCAAGATGTTCTGAATCTGGTTTAAGGTCATACATTTCATACAATCTGATAAGCGGGTAACATTCGCCTCTTATCATAATCATTTCCTTGCCGTCGGTATCATGTATAAGCTGGTTTGGCTTGAGCTTAAAGGATTCCTTGATGGAGTTTATCGGAATAGTAAAGATTGACTGACCGACTGAAACCTCCATACCATCAACTATAGAAAGTGAAAGTGGAATCTTGATAGTGAAGAAAGTTCCCTCTCCCCACTTGGAATCAACGGAAACCGTACCGCCTATCTTTTCAATGTTCTTTCTTACAACGTCCATTCCGACGCCTCTGCCTGAGAATTCAGTAACTTGCTCGTTGGTTGAGAACCCAGGGAGCATTATCATATTAAAAATTTCTTTTTCTGTATATTCAGACTTATTCCTTGTAAGCAAGCCGTTCTTTTCAGCCTTTGCAAGAACCTTTTCAGGATTAATTCCTGCACCGTCATCTGCAACTACTATAATTACTTCTCCGGATGAATTGTAAGCAGAAAGGGTAATAGTTCCCTTTGCAGGCTTGCCCTTTGCAATACGTTCTTCCTGAGTATCTTCAATACCATGGTCCATTGAGTTTCTGACCATATGCATGAGAGGATCATTAAGGTTGTCGATAATTGACTTATCTACTTCCGTTTCCTCTCCCTCAAACTTAAGGTCAACATCCTTATTGAGCCTAACCTTCATATCTCTTACTATACGTGTCATCTTGTTAAACGCACCAGAAAGAGGAACCATTCGTATTGACATAACAATATCCTGAAGTTCGCTGTTGAGCTTTCTGAGCTGACGTGCGGCTTTCTGGAAATTATCAAGTCTTAAACCCTTGAGGTCAGGGTTTGAAGTAACCATAGCTTCAGTGATAACAATTTCTCCAACAAGGTCAAGAAGTGTGTCAAGCTTGTTAAGATTAACAGAGATAAGGGACTGCTTTGAGCCACCCTTGGCGTTGCTTCCTGAAATCATCTTGTTTACCTGTTCCATTGTTTGCATTGGCGCCTCAGCCTCCTTATGTACTGCTTCTACCTTTGGTACATTTATTCCTGCAGCCTTTGCCTTCGGTGCATCTGCAGGAGGGGTGTCACTTCCTCTTCTTATTACTTCGTAAGACTTTACATTAGGAGAATTATCAATTCCCATAATTACAGCGTCATCATCATCGGACTTAAAGTAAATGATGAAACCCTTTTCAATAATGGTAGCGGATGTTTCACTGTTATTTTCAATATCAGCAGGTTCATATGCAAGAAGTTCGCAAAGTTCCTTTATTTTATTGATAACAAGAAGCGCACGGAGATTTTCCATCTTGCAATCCTCTTCAAAAGTAACCTTGACAGCAGTCAGGGTATACGCAGGAACCTGTTTTTCTCCGTCTGCACCATTATCAAGCACTTCGTATGATTTAACATTAGCAGTTGCAGCAATTTCATTCAGTACAGCATCTGCAGTTGTATCAATATTAGGCGCAAATGTAATGTTAAAACCTTTTTCAATGATAATCTTTGCAGTTGCAGAATTTTTTTCAATATCTGCGGGTTCATATTTCAAATAGGAACATTCTTCCTTGATTTTATTGATAACAAGCAAAGCACGGAGATTTTCCATCTTGCAGTCGTCGTCAAAAAATACTGTAACAGTGACGTTTTCAGCAGTATTTGCAACTGTGATCATTTCATATGAATCAGACTCAGCTACTACCTGCGGAGCAGCTTCCTTAGGTGCTGCAGCAACAGAAGATGTATTTTGAGTGGCAACCGGAGCTCCACCCTTGAGGACTTCAACAAAAGCCTTGATTTTATTCATCTGACCTGAAAAATCAGTAGGAGTATATTCTTTTTCCTGAATAAGTTCAATTTCAGCTTTGAGAAGGTCGGAGGCACTGAACAAAAGCTCATAAAGGGAGCTTACTGATTCAATGACAGGGTTGTCCTCTCTTATAATGAAAAACATATCCTCAATGATGTGAGAAAGGTTTTTCATGTTTTCAAGACCCATCATAGCAGATGAGCCCTTTATGGTATGCATGATACGGAAAATCTCATTGATTTCTTCTTCCCCAAAACTATTCTGGCTTTCCGTTTTCATTAATATCTGGTCCAGCTGCTCAAGGAGTGCTGTGGTTTCATATATGTACATATCAACCATTTGTTCCATACCCGCTTCAAACTTTGCCATATTAACACCTACCTGTTTAATTATAATTATTACTGATTTGATAAATATGCCTGTTTTCATCATAATGGACTAAAAACAGAAAGATTTGTTATATTTAATCTAATTATACAACAAAAATCTCTTTACTACAAGACAAAAATGCAATATAATAAAGTTATAACTAAAAAAAACCTTTTCACATTTTGTGAATAATAAACAAAAAAACTATTTACCATAAAGGAGGCGTGTACATTATGGCAGATTTGCTACAGATAACTTCACCAATTTCACCTAGGGACTATCAACTTCTACATAAATCTCAGCATATCCAGCCTGAGCAGAACTTTGATTTATCCGATACAAGCAAAATTTTAAAGACTAATCAGAGAAGTGAAGAACTCGGAAAGCAAAACCTGCCAGATGGAAAAGCGACCTCCCTGCCAAAAGCATCCACATCTATATCAAAGAATCCTTTTTCGGCTTCCAACGCACTTAAAGCCGTAATCGGTGAGGAAACCTTTGCGCGCATTGCCGAATCTGGCGACAAGGAACTTCTGAGTGAGATAACAAAGTTTGCAAGAGAAATAATGCTTACTCCTGAAAACCTCTCATCTGACCTTGTAAATCAGCAGAAAAACGCCACTATTTTCAGCAATCCTCTGTTTGCCCAACTAAAAGGGCTTTACGGCAAGTCCTCAGGCGAAATGAATACTGCCATACTTGACTTTATGAAAGCAGCTGCTGCTGCAAACTCGCAGCAGGAAATAATGACATCTATATCTTCAAACCTCAGATACCTTGCTACATCAGTTTCCCGAAGCAGGAATTTATCTTCACAGCTCCTTAATGTAGCTGATAATCTTTCTGCTGAAAACTTTCCTCAGATGAAAGGAAACATCCGTCAGCTTCTTGACAGTCTTTCACAAAGCCTTCTTCTTAATGACAAGACACTTAATCTTATTCCTCTTGTTACATACAATATGTCAAGAGTTGTAAACAACAGCACTCTTGGTGAAAGCTTTGATAAGCTAATGTCCTACATTTCTGACAGCAACCTTAAATCCACGCTTGAAAATAGTTTCAATGAGTTTGTTACATCAAGCAGTATGCTGCCTGATGCAAAACTGGCAGCCCTTGGAGGACGGTTTACAGATCCTTTGCTTGCTTCTGCTTCCAGACTTGCGGCCTCCGCAAAACATACTGCACAGTCTATTGACCCGATACAGCTCAGCAATATGCTTGCAAAGATAAACACATCCAAAGGAACTTTTTCGCTCCGAAATATACTTTCACTTGTTGTCTCGCCAAGTAACCGTGACGACATTGATGCCCTTGCTAAAAATTTTAACGATACAAAGGATCTTAACGGACTTGTTGACAAGTTAAGCGTAGTGCTAAATTCTATTGACAGCCTTGAAGTAAAAATCCCTCTTGCACACAGACTTAATGAAGTGCTTGAATCACTTGCAAAGACTAATGGAGTAAACTACAGACCACCTACTTCAATGGAGAATTTTGCTGACTTTCTTTCAAAGAACCTCAATGACCCCACAATGAGATTTGCAGGTGCTTTCAATCAGACAGACCTTGTAACAGGGCTTCTGACATCCCCTGGTGTATTTTCACCGCTCATGCATTTCCTTGTGCCATTTGATGCTTACGGAATGAAGGCTTTCGGAGAGCTTTGGGCTGATCCTGATGCCAATGATGTAATAAGGGACAAGAATTCGGGCAACAGTGAAGATTCTACACCGGGCAGTCACCTTTTCATGTGCTTTGACATCGAAAATACAGGATATTTCGAACTAGAAATCCTTGCAAAGAACAACCAGCTCAATGTTCTTCTTCTTTGCCCTCCGGGAAATGAATCTGCATTCTCGTCTATAAAAAAATCTGTAAGTACAATTGCCTCAGCAAACGGATACAGCGTTAGCAGTACAATTGTAGAACCAGTACATATAAAGCGTGATTTATCTGAGGTTTTCCCTAAAATTAATGAGAAGAGGTTTAGTATAAATGTCAAGATTTAATAATTATAACAAACCTAAGGGAACTGCCGTTGCTTTGAAATACAATCCTGAAAAGGATTATAGCCCTGTTGTAGTTGCGGCTGGACATGGTAAAGCAGCTGAAAAAATTATCGAAATTGCAGATGAAAACGGAGTTCCGGTTTTTCGTGATGATTCTGCGGCGGCAGTGCTTTCAATGGTGAATATCGGTCAGGGTATCCCCCCTGAATTATATCAGGTAGTTGCAGGAATATATGCAGAAATAATGCGTGTTGCAAGCGAAGGGAACCAATTAAAAAATAAAATATGATTTTAAAAAATAAGGCAGGATAGAATCTTTACTACCCTGTCTTTATTTATACCTTTACTGTCGGCTTTAATGCCGCTTTTACTTCCATAATTCCATCTGCTGCATAGAAGAAAACGGTTCTTCCGTAATTTAGACCAGTTTCTTCAGCAAGAATTCTTATTTTATATGTATCAAGAACCTTTTTTACTGCATCAACATTTCTGTCACCAATGTTAAATATGGATGAATTTGTTTTAAACATTTGTGCGCCGCCTGCTATCTTTGCAACAAGCCTTGATGCAACTGCTCCCTTTCCGCACATCATTTGTATAAGTTCTGTTATACCTGTATCTGCGTATCTTCTCTTATTATCGCTATTTGAAGGAGCTTCTTTACTCCATGGGAGCATTATATGTGCAAGTCCTGCTATTTTCTTTTCTTTATCATACAAGCAGATTCCGACGCATGAACCTAATGCATATGTTGCAAGTGTGTCATCACAGACAGCTATATTCATATCCGATATCCCGACATTTATTACATTTCCCATACTAAATTTCAACTCCCAATTTTGAGAACAGCTTTTCCAGAGAGCCAGTTTCAGGAACAAGAATCATATTGCTCTTTATTTCATTATTGGAAGCAATGAAACTGTCATCAATAAAGAGAACCTTGTCGCCTACCTTTGCAAATTCAACTGCAGGAACGCTCAAAATTGCTCCCACCATATCAACAGTCAACGTTGGAACTGATATATCGATTGTAAGTCCTGTAAGGGAGGAAATAGCATTTACATATGAGCCTGCCATAATATTTCCGATTTCCTGAATAAAGGAGATGTCCATTTCATCAAGCTGTGAAAGATCATCAACACTCTTACCAAGAACAGTTGAAAGCATTTCATTGGCAAATTCCTTCTTCAGAATGTAAAGCATCATTCCTGAAATATCACCACAAAGCCCAACTAACATTCCTATTGCTATGTTTTCAGGGCCTCCGAGAAATTCAACTGCTTCATTAAATCCAAGAAGCTTAACCATCGGAACGGATATATCAACCATTGAGTTCATAAGTGTTGCAAGCGAACTTGCCGCATTGCCCGAGCCGATATTTCCTATTTCCCTCAACACATCAAGATGCATTGAATTAAGCTGATCAACATTTTTTATTGACACTGTTACTACCTCCCGAATGCTCACTATAATTAATACTTGCTTACGTTTTATTGCTTTTTCATGCAAGTATCAGTATTTAAAATTATAGCAATTAATATTATGTATGGATACGAATCAGTTTCTAAGATTGTTCATCGCAGCATTCATTTCGTCATGTTGTTTAAATAATGTAACATTTAGCTGGAACGATCTCTGATACTCAATTACCTTTGACATTTCATTTGCAACGTTAGTGGAGGACTTTTCAAGGTACCCTTGTTTTAACACAGCATCGGGATCAACAAAAGCATCCCCGCTGCTGTCATTCTGTTCATAATAGTTGTTACCTGTCTGGTCAAGTCCGTAAGGGTTCGGGAATCTGTAAATTGCTACCTTTGCAGCAACACCTGACAAATCATATTCATCTGTCTCCTCATTATAAGGAACCGTAATATGGTTGCCGTCAGCATCAAGAACAAAACCACCGTTTGCATCGCAAAGCTCCCAGTCGCCTGCCGCATTCTGGGAAATCTTGAATGAGCCTGCCTTGGTAAAGAGCGTTTCTCCATCAGTCTGAACTGCAAAAAAGCCCTCATTAAGCGCGGCAAAATCAAGTGCCCTGCCTGTGTCCTGAAGAGTACTTTGCTCAAACATAAGATCAGTCTTATTTATTCTGACACCGTGACCTTCCTGATGATATTGATTCTTCTGATTTACAGACGTGTAAATCAAGTCAGAAAATGACGCTCTTGAAGCTTTGAATCCATCAGTATTGACATTTGCAATATTATTAGCTGTAATATCCAGCGCATCCTGATATATCTTGATACCCAAAGCAACCGAATTGATTCCTACTTTGCTCATATTAATCCCCATCCCCTTCTGAGTGCAGTCAGGCCGGCAGGCAATACTCTCGGTCTGAAAGTTTATATGTTATTTCGCTTGTATCGTATCAGTTTATCTTAGCTAAATTGTTGCAGGTAATCTGGTTTACTGAATTTATAATCTTCAGGGCAGATGTACATGCATTGAAAACTCCCTGAGCAGTTGTTGATTTCAGAATCTCATCTGTAATATCAACATTTGAGCGTTCATATATACCTTGCATAACCGTAAAATTGGTGTCTTCGGGAATATTTCCTGTCTGAACTTCCTCATCATAAGGTCTGTATGTATTTTCGCCAATTTTTTCAGCATTTGCATCCGCAGGAAGATATGTAAGTCCAAGTGTAAAAGTTCTGCCGTCATCAGTTGCAATAGTTCCATCCTTTGAAACAACAAAGTCTGAAGTTCCTATCTGAATTGGCTGCTGGTTATTATCTAAAACACGTCCATCTGAACCAAGAGCAAGATAACCTTCAGCGTCAATGCTGAACTGACCGTTTCTTGTGAGAAGAACTTCGCCGTTCTGATAGCTTTGAATATTGAAATGAACGGGGCCTTTGAGTGCTAAATCAAGCCTTGATCCTGTATTCTCATATGTACCCTCATTCAAGGATGCCTTTGTATAATCAATTGTTCTATAACGTATTGTTCCAGTCTGGCTTGGCTTTCCTTTGATAAGCAGAAGCGACTCGTTAAAAGTTGTAGGGACTGCAGTATCAGTCTTGAATCCTGCTGTCTTGACGTTTGCAATATTATTTGAAATGACATTAAGAATTCTCTGCTCATTAATGATACCGTTCGCTGCTGTATAATATCCTCTTAACATTTATAGCCATCCTTTCTGAATTCTGACGGTCTTTGAATTATTTATCTGATTTTTTCACTGTTATTCCAAGGTATTCTGCCATATGCTCCTTCATTTTCTGTACTGCCTTTGAATGAAGCTGACATACTCTTGATTCCGAAACCTCAAGAACCTTTCCTATATCTGAAAACTTGAGTTTTTCGTAATAATACAATGTTATAACAAGTCTTTCCTTGTCGTTAAGCTTTGTAACTGCCTGCGCAAGCTGATTAAGCTTTTCTTTTCTGTAAAGCTCCTGTTCTGCTGTCCATACGCCATCTTCGGTGAGCTGATCACCTATATCAAAGCCTGTGTTTATAACAAGCTCTTCAAATGACAACGTCTGCGCTGCAGCTGACTGTGCAATGCCTGATGCAAGCTTGTCTTCTGATATAGCAAGCTTTTGGGCAATTTCAGCGTTGGTCGGTTCTCTGTTAAGTTCTGAATAAAGCTGACCGTAAGCGCTGTCATAATCTTTGGTGAACTTTCTTACTCCCCTAGAAACTACATCCTGACGTCTGATAAAATCTATGATTGCGCCCCTTACCTTTGTTGAGGCATATGTTTCAAATTTTACATTTCTTGCAAGGTCAAATGATTCGATAGCACTCATGAGAGCGATTGTGGCTTCATTAATTATGTCATCAATATCAGCAAATTTCTGATACATATTTCTTGTTGAAACAGCTGCATATTTGACAACATTCATATACGCCAGAACAACCTTGTTGCGAAGCGTTTTGTCGCCTGTCTTCTTGTATTCTTCAATCAAGACGGCCTTTTCTTCATTACTCAGATCGGCCATATCATCTCTCCTTCCTGCTTAGGCAATCAATGCCTGAAATGACAAAGGCTCACCTGTCAGTCTACATGACTACATTTCCGACAGCCTGAATCTGAACTGAATTATCAATCTCATTGAAAGAGAGGACTGTTACGTTAGGAATAAACTGATCTATCAGTTTCTTGAAATATATTCTTACAATCGGTGATGTAAGTACAATCGGATAAGGAACAATGTCCTTTACCTTGTCAATCTGCTCATTAAGGGCACTGATAAGCTGTTGTATTGATGTTGGGTCCATTGCAAGATAAGAACCCTGTTCCGACTTTTTTACAGAAGAAACAATCTTGTTTTCTGTTTCTGTATCAATGGTAAGTACCCTGATTTGTCCGCCGTCAGCAAAACGTCTGGTAATTGTTCGCTTGAGAGCCTGTCTTACATATTCAGTTGTGATGTCAACATCCTTCATGGTATGCTGGTTGTCTGAAATGGTTTCAAGAATTGTCTGTAAATCCCTGATTGGAACGCCCTCTTTTAGAAGAATGCACAGTACCTTCTGTAGATACTGGACAGAAACGATTGATGGAACAATATCTTCAACAATTGCAGGATTTGTTTCCTTTAGCTTGTCAAGCATAGTCTTGACATCCTGCCTTGAAAGAAGTTCATGCGCATGGTTTTTGATAATTTCTGAAAGATGGGTGATTATAACCGATGTCGGGTCAATCAGTGTATACCCTGCTATATCCGCTGCCATCTTTTCTGTTTCAGGAATCCACCTTGCAGGTATGTTGAATGCAGGCTCAACAGTATCGATACCATCAATTTCCTGAGTGACATTTCCGCTGTCAAGTGCAAGGTAGTGGTCCACAAGAACCTCAGCCTGGGCAACAACTTCGCCCTTTATCTTTATTACATACTGGTTAGGGTTAATATGCTGGTTATCCCTCATTCTTACTGACGGGAAAACCATACCCATATCAATAGCAAACTGTTTTCTGAATATAACTATACGCTCGATGAGCATACCGCCTGCGCTTTCATCCGCAAGAGGAATAAGGCTGTAGCCAAATTCCATTTCGACAGGCTCAACATTAAGGAGCTTGTAGACATTGTCAATATCCTTGTAGTATTCCATCTCGGAAACTGCGTCCTTGATATCCTGCTGTTGTGAGGCTTCTCCCTCTGCAAAAGCAAGCTCTTCCTTGTGGTTCCTCATAAGTGTTAGACCAAGGAATATCATAAGTCCGCCGAGAACGATAAGCTGAATCTTCGGGAATCCAGGAATAAGCATCATTACAATCATAACTCCGCCGGCAATGACAAGAACCTTCGGCTGTGAAGAAAATTGATTTTTGATGTCGATATTAAGGCTTTCCTTTGATGCGCTTCGGGTAACAACCATACCCATGGCAGTTGATATAAGAAGTGACGGAATCTGTGCGCAAAGTCCGTCGCCAACTGTTGCAAGTGAATATGTAGTAATGACTGTCATAAAGTCCATACCGTCAAAAATAAGTCCGACAACCGCACCGCCTACGAGATTTACAACAGCGGCAATGATTGAGAAAATCGCATCACCCTTGATAAACTTGGACGCACCGTCCATTGCTCCGAAGAAGTCAGATCCACGCTGGATGTTTTCACGTCTCAGCTTTGCTTCTTCTTCATTGATTATTCCCGAGTTAAGGTCGGCGTCAATAGCCATTTGCTTACCAGGCATAGCATCAAGAGTAAATCTTGCAGTTACTTCCGCAATACGTTCAGCACCCTTTGTTACAACAAGCATCTGAACTACAGTAATAAGAATGAATACTATGAATCCTACAAGAGGGTTTCCCCTCATAACGAACTGACCAAATGCGGCAACCATGTTTCCTGCATTGCCTTGTTCGGTAAGAATCAGTTTTGTTGAGGAAATATTAAGACCAAGTCTGAATAATGTTGTAATAAGGAGCATTGAAGGGAAAATCGAGAATTCCAATGAATCCTTGATAAACATTGTTATAAGGAGTATCGTCAGCGATATGCCTATATTTACAACGAACAGCATATCAAGAAGCCATGGTGGAAGAGGAATGATAATAAGGAATATAACAAGTATTACGAATACCGTAACGGTATTATCCAAGATTTTTTTCAATGTGTATCCGTAACCTTCCTTTCCGGGTATAAACTATATCTTTAATGACCCTTACAGCTTCTGTTTCTGTTCTGGAAGATGCTTATTCTTGACCTCATATACATATGCAAGCACCTCTGCAACAGGCTGGTAAAACTCCGGCGGAATCTGCCTGTCGATATCAACCTCAGCATAAAGTGCCCTTGCAAGAGGTATGTTTTCCATAAGGGTTATGTTATTTTCTTCAGCTATTTTTATTATTTTGAACGCTAGATTGTCCATGCCCTTTGCAACGACAACAGGTGCGTTGAATTTTTCAGGGTCATACTTTACTGCAACAGCAAAATGTGTAGGGTTCCTGATAACAACATCTGCTTCCGGAACAGCCTGCATCATACGCCTTGATGCCATCTGCATCTGAATCTGACGTCTTTTGCCCTTTACCTTCGGATCTCCTTCAAGGTTCTTGAATTCCTCCTTAACTTCCTGCTTTGTCATTTTCATGTCCTTTTCAAAGGAAAAAAGCTGGAAGAGGAAGTCTGCTGCCGCTATGCCTACAAATATAAGGCCAATCTGCATTGTTACTGCAAATGCAGCATCTGCAATATAAACAACGCTTGTTTTTATATCCATATCGAGAAGCCGTGCAAAATCAGGAAGCCTTTTCTTTATCTGCGCATAAACCACACAGACAAGTATAACCATCTTTAAAAGCGACTTTGCAACTTCAAAAAGCGACTTAAGGTTAAAAAGCTTTTTTATGCCCTCAATCGGGTTAAGCTTGCTGAACTTGAATTTAACTGATTCCTTTGAGAAAATGAACCTTGTCTGCGCACCTGTACCAAGTATCGTGGCTGCCGTTGAAACAACCAATACCGGCCCTGCAATAATAATCATTGCCTTTACTGTTTCAGACAAGAGCTTCATGTAGAAAATCTTGCCGTCAATAGTAGGCATTTCACCGTCACCCATGCCCTTACCGCAAAGTGCCAGCCAGTACTTTACCATGTTTTCAAGTGTCTGGTAAATGAGCGGTGCACATAACTTCAATGTGAAAAAGACCAGAAGAATAAACAGACAGGTGGTAACTTCCTTGCTCTGAAGGACGTGTCCCTTTTTTCGTTCATCCTTTCGCCTTTTTGGGGTGGCTTTTTCGGTTTTTTCGCCTGCGCTTTCCGCCATTCTTACCACCACCTTTGAACAAATGAAACTCTGATTATATCATCATTTCATACGGATCATATTATATCAGCCTGATACTATAAGAGGGATAATCCCTTCTAAAGTCTCCAACCAAGTTGCCATATACTTATCAACAAAATCTGAAAACGGAACTGCCATAAGATAAAGCAATATAAATCCGAGTGCAACCTTGAGCTGAATGTTGACAACCATAATCTGAATCTGCGGAACTGATTTCATGATAACACCTACGCAGAATTCAGTAAGCAGCTGTGCTGCAATTATCGGCATTGCCATTTTTACGACAAGCATAAGTACCACTGAAAAATATTCGACAATTGTCATGCCTATCTGCGGATTTATGCCGCCCATACCTACAGGGATCATGTCATATGACAATACAAACAGTTTTATGTAAGACAGATGTGCATTTGTTACAAAGAAGTATAGATATAACATAAACACAATTATCGAACCCATGATAGGCATCTGTACATTGGATCCAGGATCCATTACTTTTGCCATACCAAGACCAGACTGAGTATCCATTATATCTCCGCCGAATTGTACTGACATGAAAAACATATTCGTTACAAATCCAAGTACAACTCCGACAAAGCCTTCTTTTAACATAAGGAGAAGATAAACTCCTGCACGCATCTGTTCAAAATCTATGTCCTGTGGTCCTATAACAGAAACTGTAATAAAGGCAAGCAATGCGCTTGTCCCTGCCTTGACCATTCTAGGAACATTGTTTCTTGATAGCAGTGGGTTATACGCAAATATGCCAATAACCCTTGAAAACACCAGCAGTTTAAGCTGCCAGTTATGGATCAGGAGGTCCCAGAAATCCAATTTTGTTTACCTCCTGTTTTACCCGGTCTGCTGACTGACCTGCGTAATGATATCAAATATATTGTAGAAAAAATCCCTAGAAGCAGATATCATCATTGGTGCCATTAACAGCAGCAGTACGGCAATAGTAATTGCTTTCGGAACAAAAGTCAGCGTCTGCTCATGAATCTGAGTTGCTGCCTGAAAAATTGATATGACAAGGCCGACAATCATGCTTATCAAAAGCAGTGGTCCTGCCAGCTTTAATGTCAGCATCAATGCCTCTTTAAAAATCTGAAGTACCTGATCTTCGGTCATATTTATGACTATTCCTTTCCCATGCCTTTAACATTTCTTTTCATGTCAGCTAATTGAACCCTGAGACAAGCGCCCCTGCAAGGAGCTGCCAGCCATCGACAAGTATAAACATAAGTATCTTGAACGGCATTGAAATCATAGACGGCGGAAGCATCATCATACCCATTGACATAAGTACGGTTGAGACAACCATGTCTATGATAAGGAACGGTATGTAAAGCAGAAAACCAATTTCAAAGCCTATCTTTATTTCACTTAAAATAAATGCAGGAACAACCGTTGTAAAGCTGACCTGATCAACAAAATCCTGTTCTGTCTCTACTGTCATTTCAGAGCCTGAAAGCTCCAGGAAAAAATCCATTGTATCATTTGACGTATTTTCAAGCATCCATTCCTTTAATGGAACCGATGCAGCCTGAACTGCTTCAACAGTTGTCATTTCGCCTTGTTTATATGGCTGATATGCTACTTCATTTATGTCCGAAATAACCGGTGACATAACAAAAAGTGTCAAAAAAAGCGCAAGCCCGATCAGAACCTGATTAGGCGGTGTCTGCTGAACGCCGAGAGCATTTCGCAGAAGTGAAAACGAAATTATAATTCTTGTAAAGCATGTCATCATCACAAGAATTGAAGGTGCAAGCGATAAAATTGTGACAAGCAGGACGAGATCAATTGTTGTGTTGCTATCATTGACATTCAATGCATCGAGAATGCCCTGCGACTCACCATCATCGTCTGTAACCGGCTCATCATAAGGCAGCGTCGTTTCCGCATCTGTAACATCTCCGGAGTTTCCCTGAGTTTCCTGAGTATTCTGCGGGACGGATGTTTCAACATTTGGAATTGTAGTTACATTCGGATAATTTGTAGCGCCTACATTTAATCCGAAGAACATCATTGTTCCGGCGAAGAGAAGGCTCAGAACCGGCACAGATATTTTCTTAAAAATCATCTTTGTCATTTATTTCGTGCTTATCCTCCCGACGGACAGACCTTTCCGAATTACTGCGGATGGCTGCAATCTGCTGACGTTCCGAAAAAGCCTTTTTAAGATTTTTCAGAAATCCCGACTCTTCCTGAGAAGCAGCATAACCGCTTTCAATCGCTGCTGCATCCTCATTGTCAAGGTCACAGATTTTGTTTATTCCTGAAGGAGTTACCCCAATAAGCAACAGTTTAGTTCCTACTGAAACAATCATCAGCTGTTTATCAGGTGCAACACCGACACATTCCTTTATTCTGATACTTTTCCCGCTGCCAAACTTTTGAGATCCTATTCCAAACTTTTTATTCATCCACTTTGAACCATAAAATGTCAGAAAAATCAGTCCGACTACTCCCAGCAGTGAAAAAAATATAAGAAGGATATCATTCATAATCAGCCGATAACCTTCTGGACTGTCTGAAGGATTCTGTCAGGCTTGAATGGCTTAACAATAAAGTCCAATGCTCCAAGTTTTATAGCTTCAACAACCATTGATTCCTGACCCATAGCAGAACACATAACAACCTTTGCACCAGGGTCTGAAGCCTTGATATCCCTTAATGCCTCAATTCCTGTCTTGTTAGGCATTGTAATATCCATAATAACAAGATCAGGCTTTTCAGCAGCATATGTGGTGCAAGCGATTTCTCCATCTGCTGCTTCCAAGATATTTGTATAACCATTTTTAGTCAAGGTATCCTTAATCATCATTCTCATGAAAGCTGCATCATCTACAAGCAAAATCTTCTTATCCATATCTACTACTCCTTACCTAAATTGTCCAAGAACTTGGACTTTACTATTTCTGTAATTCTTACCGCAAAATTATCGTCAATAACAACGACGTCTCCTTTGGCAATAAGGTTTCCGTTTACAATTATATCTACAGGAGCGCCTGCCTGACGTTCAAGTTCTATAATTGTACCCTGGGAAAACTCAAGGATTTCCTTAACCTTCTTCTTTGCAGAACCAATCTCAACCGTGACATTAAGTGGTACATTCATAAGAAGTTTCAGATTGTCATTCTGCTCCTGTGAAAGAGCAGCATTCTGATATGTCTCAAAATTCTGAAGCTGAACAGCCTGAACATTTACATTTTTTATTGGCTGAGCTGCAGGATATGGCTGCTGTGGGAATAACTGCTGGGGAGGGTATCCGTAACCCTGTTGTGCATAAGCAGCATTTGGATCAGGATACATGGGTTGTTGCTGTGGTGGATAACCATATCCAGGCTGAGGAGGGTAAGGCTGCTGTATCCCTGCATAAGCTGGTGCCTGCTGCTGTGCCATTACTGGCGGTGGTGGCGGCGGGGCTACCGGTGCCGACTGTGCCTTTGCTGAATCAGCAAGCATTGCATTGATCTGTTCCTGTGATAAAGTTCCTCCTGAGTCACTCGTTTTTGCAGGTTCAGGAGTGTGGGGCTGAGGTTGTGCCTCAACTTCATCATACCCTGCATTATATCCGTCAAGCATCTTTTTTGCCATTTCCTTGGCAAGATCAATAGTGAGAACTGATATGAATTCTGAATTGATTACTCCGTCTATAGTAAGATTAAACTTTATTACGCAGACATTATCTTCTGGATCTGCTTCATACATCCTTGATAAATTTTTGGTGGAACTGTCCTGAAGAATTGCTTCAGGTGTTGAAATATCTATGGGTGTGTCGATAAGCTCTGAAAGTGCAGTTGCTGAAGAGCCCATCATCTGATTCATTACTTCGCAGACTGCCGAGATGTTCATTTCATCAAACTCGAAGTCATCTGTAACCTCAAGCGGCATACCCATCAGCTGATTAAGAATCAACTGGACATCATTTTGCTTCAGGACAAGGACATTCTGTCCTGATACCCCCTGCGTATATTGAATCCTAACTAATATTGATGGCTCCAGTTCAGGAAAAGAAAGATCCTTTGCCTTAGCCAGACTGACTTCAGGCGTTGTAATCCAGACCTTTGCACTGAGCATATTGGAAACGGCAGTAGCGGCTGAACCCATCGTGATATTCATTATCTCCCCGATCGCATCTTTTTCTACCGCACCGAAACCGTCAATAACAAGTTTGTCGTCGCTCATTATCTCCTCTACCTCAATTCTTTATATATATTATCTATCTTAATAGCTTTTCTGTTGTTTCTTATTCCAAGTTTTCCGTCAAACCAGAGATTATCTCCGATTTTAACTGTGACATTACTGTCAATCGAAGTATTCAACGGTATAATATCATCAACTTGTAATGTAAGTATATCGAAAAGATCCACCTGAGTCTCACAGAGAACAGCATCTATTCTCAACTGGCTATCCTTAATCATGTCAAGAATAGCACCCTGTCTTTCCTTTTCCTTCTTAGGATCCATTTTCTTAACAGTTCTTGCCCATCTGCCTCCGAACTTTGCCATCATCGATTCAAGGTTGACAGCAGGAATACAGATTGACATTGTGTTTTTTACATCCTTAATTTCTATCTCAAGCAAAACAAGAATAATTACCTCATCAGGAGGAATACTCTGCATTACCCTTGAATTTGTTTCAACACTTGTCATTGTCGGAGTAACATCTATGTACTGATTCCACGGTTCCTTCATTAATCCTATCATTCTGTTCAGAACATTGGTCATTAACCCTATTTCAATTTCCGTGAAGTCTCTGTTAAGTTCTGTATATCTTCCATTTCCGCCCATAAGCCTGTCCATCATTGTAATGGATATCTGGTTTGACATCTGCATAATACATAAAGTATCGAGGACATCATCATCCTCTATACCCATATTCATCATGGCCATAAGAACATATTCAGGAAGTGCGTTGTTGAACTCATAATATCTCTGTTCTTCAATCTGAAGAACTTCAACTTTACAGAACATTCTCATGAGTCCCGTCAGGTATGACGATAAAACACGGGAGTAACTTTCAAAAATGCCGTCAATTATTTTGAGCTGTTCCTTAGTAAACTTCTTCGGCATCTTGAAGTCATAGCTCTTAACTTTTCTATCATTTGCATGCTCTTCAATTTCTTCAAAAGCCTTTGTACCCTGTGTACTGAAACTATTAAGCAGATCATCTATTTGGCTTTGCGATAGTACGTCAGCCATGTATTCACCCCATTCGGATTGAGCTGGTAAAATGCCCTGCGGCAAAAATTATTCTGGTTTCTCTTCCGTAACTTTAGGAGAAGTATCCTTCATCATGTTTTCTGCCTCTGATTTAGAAACATACTCTCTGTCATTTTCCTTTTCAGAAGAAACCTCTGTCTCTCCTGATTCTTCTGCAACTTCGGACGAGACTGTTCCGTCATTGTTTGAATATGTAACAAAGTTTTCTCCGAATTCAAGTGAAAGAAGTTCCTCAAGAACCTCTGGGTCACTGAAATCTATATCATTTCTGATAAACACTATTTCAACACGCCTGTTCTGTGCTCTTCCTTCTGGCGTATCATTTGAACTTACAGGTCTGTATTTTCCATAGCCTGACGATGAAAACTTTTCCGGTTCACATACATTCTGTTCAAGCATAAAGTTGATAACTGAATCAGCTCTTCCAGAAGAAAGATTCCATTCATTCACATCGGAAGTGTTGCTTCCTGCTGTATGACCGCTTACCTTTATGGAAAGGATACGTTCATTTACATTTCTAAGACCGTCGCTGATAACTTCAAGTATGTATTTTCCTTCATCAAGCAGAACATCGCTGTCACCCTCAAAGAAAACATTATCCTTAAACTTCATGTAAACGCCCGTTTTTGACATTTCAACACTTACACTTTCCGTAAGATTTGATGACTGGATATATTCCTTAAGATACAAGTAAAACTGTTCAAGTTCCATCTGTTCAGCATTCTCATCCTGATTTTCATCTACATATACAGCATTAGGATCATTTTCCTCATTAGGCTCTTCATCAACAACAACGTTAATGATATCACCTTTTCCTGCAGAAAATGCCTGAGCAATATACTGCCACTTGGTTTTATCTATTGATGACATTGAATACAGCAATACAAAGAACGTAAGAACGAGAGTTATCATGTCACCATAGGTGTCCATCCAGCTTCCGCCTTCTTCCTCCTGACTTTGCCTCCTTGCCATAATACTCCCTCCTAATACTTTATATACATTGACATATTATATCATACTTTTTTACTTTTCGCTACTTATTTCCGTAATATATTTTAAATTGACATAAAAAATTAGATTCCAGATTTATTAATTTTATACAAATTATGTAGAAAATATCATTTCTATTTGTTATTTATTTATAAAACTATTTTTCTGCCTTTGCAGGTTCTGGCTTTTTACTTGCAGGAAGCATCATTCTGAGCTTTTCTTCAACGTATCTAGGGTTTGCACCTGAAATTATTGCAAGTGTTCCCTGTTCAACAATCTGCATGCAAAGAACTTCCTTGTTATGTACATATTTAAGCTGATTGCCCATTGGGGTAAATATAACATGTGCAAGAATACATCCGTAGAATGTAGTTACAAGAGCCGTTGCCATTGAACTACCAAGTTTTGATGCTGAACTTGGGTCCGTCGGGTCCATAACTTCAAGCATGTTTACAAGTCCACAAAGTGTACCAACCATACCCATCGCAGGAGCAACAGCCGAAGCTTTTGCAAACAAAGCATAGTTATTTTCATGTCTTTCGCACATAAAGTCAATTGAGTCATCAAGCATTGATTTTACTTTTTCTGAATCATTTGCATCAACTACAAGCATAAGTGCCGATTTCATAAACGGATCGGTGCATGCATTAGCAGCCTCTTCAAGAGCAAGAATTCCTTTTAATCTTGCGGTTTTACAATGCTCAACCATCTGATTTATGTATTTCTCCGGATCGTATTTAGGAGTTAAGAATACTAATTTAAGCATCTTTGGCAAAACCTTCAATACAGAAGCAGGATAGTTAAATATAACAGCACCAAGTGTACCACCGACAACTATGGCAATTGACGGTACATCGTAGAAGTTCATAAGATCTCCGCCACCACTCATACATCCGTATGTTACAAATCCAAGTGCTAAAACAAGGCCAATTATACCTGTGATGTTCATGATATTTCCTCCAATGCAACCATAATAATTTATTCAAAAGCAGTTACTGCTGATTATTTTCAATATTTGAATGGATTCTTCTCTTATACTCTTCCGTAAGGGTTATTATCTGGTCAATAGTTTCCTTTATAAAATATCTATGCCCATTCTGCATGGTAAGCACTGTGTCAGGTGTCTGTTCAACTGTTTCAATAAAATCTTCATTAATAAGCAGCTCAGTACCGCTTAGACGTGAAAGTTTAATCATAATAATTCTCCTGTAAGGTAAGTGTCAGGCTCCGCTGATCAACCATTCTGCTGTTAATCAGCGGTCCTGTCTTACTGAATAAATTTAAACTTATCTCTTAAGGTTTACAAGTTCCTCAAGCATTGTATCTGAGGTTGTTATAATTCTTGCATTTGCCTGGAATCCTCTCTGTGTTACGATCATGTCAGAGAATTCACCTGCAAGGTTAACGTTTGACATTTCGAGTTTTCCTGAAGATATCGTACCTGTTCCGGAATCTCCGGACTTCTTGATCTTTGCTGTGCCTGAAGCAGCTGTTTCACTGAAAGAAGTATTTCCTGCTTCAATAAGACCTTCCTGGTTATCAAAAACTGCAAGGTCAATTCTTGCAAGAGCCTTGATTTCGCCATTGTACGATGCTGAAATAACGCCATCTGTACCTACTGTAAAGGAAGAAAGGTCAGCATATGTGATATCAGGATCAACCTCCCATGCTTTATTGATAAGGTCGTTGATGTTAATTCTGTTTGCATATGTAAGACCAGCAGATGTGCCTGCTGTTGCTACTGCTGCAAGTGCTGTTGCGCTTGCGTCACCTGTAGCTGCAAGGCCATCTTCCGTGTTGTTTGTACCAAGTACATATGTATTCATGCTGCTTACAAGGTTACCGCTTGAGTCAATACCAAGGTTGCCCATTCTGGTATATGATGTTGTTGTCGGCTTAGCCGTAGCAGCAACTTTTCCATCTGCACCGCTGGTGAAAGTAGATGTTATAAAATAGCCTGCGCCGCTTACAGCAAGGTCAAGAGTTCTGTTTGTTGACTGGAATGATGTCATAGACATATCCTTATCGATTGAGTTTACCTGAACACCATAACCTACTGTTGAAGGGTTATTACCAGCAAAAGAAGCATTACCTGCTGTTGCACTCTGTGTTGCCTGATAATAAACGTCAGCAAAGGTTGTTCTTGAGGCCTTAAAGCCGTATGTATTAACGTTTGAGATATTGTTACCAATAACGTCCATTCTTGTCTGGTGGGAGGTAAGACCTGCTACACCAGAGTAAAGTGATCTCATCATATTAACCAACACTCCTAATTTTTTATTCAGTATTATACGAATAATCACCGTTATCCCGTTCGTCAAGTCATTCAGAACGGAAAGATCTCCATGTCGGTCCAATCATTTTTAACGGTATCATATTACATAATTACTGTTGAATCAATATTTGTAAAGACATTGCCCTGCATATCTTCTGCGGACATAGTGGTTATGACCTTGTTATTTCTGACACTTACAACAAACGCATTTGATCCCACAATAACGAGTGCATCATTTGAACCTTTTTCTCCTGCAAGCTCAACAGCCTTGTTAAGTCTTTCAAGTGTGTTTTCTGAATCAAGGTCAATGTTTCTTTCTGAAAGTCGTTCCATAGCGTGTTTTGAAAATTCAACGCCCGAGTCCGTTTTTTTCTCAAGCTGTGATTTCAGTTCCTTTGCAAAAGGACTGTTCTGCGGGTCTGTGGTTTTCTGTGTCTGCTGAGGAAATCCCGTTGCATTACCCGTAGTAACCGCTATGTTTCTGGTTTGCAGATATTCATTAATCAGCATTCATCATCACCGCTCTTTCCGTAATGCCGATGTTGAGTATTCCGTCATGCTCTTTTGCTGATATAGTTTGCAAAAGCCTGCATAGCCTGCTTTTCCTCTGCTGAATATTCCTTAGAAAAGTGTCTGATAGCAGATTCAAACGGGGTAAGCTTTCCAGTAAGTGAGCCTGGTGCACAGTTAAAATTGCAGATTTCGTCAAGTGTAAAATTGCCTGAAGTTGTGTAATAGCCTGATTTTCCGTCAGAATTGATAATTTCAACTCTCTGTGTGCCGTCAGCCCATGTAACAACCTCTCCGAGTCTGCCTCTGCCACTGAATCCTATTTCTGTAAAAGGCTTGCCACTTTCTGTTCTTCCTATAACAGTATCAGTATTAATTTTAGAACATACACCTGTGTTGTTGATAAACTTGATATCAACCATATTTGTTCCTATACTGTCAGCAATTTCTGCTTCCTTCGGAAATTCATCAGCATATTTTCTTGTAGATGTTGTTCTTGCATTGGAAGAAAGTAAAGTAAGAGGATTATTGCCTGCAAAAGTTTCAGAATTCTTTACATTGAGTATCGAGTACTCTGATGTAATACCTGCAACAGCCTGTGAAACCGGAATATCCTGTGTCATTGTAAACAGCTCATCGTTGTCGGAATTTAGCATTGATGCGTATGAAGCAAAATCCATATCTTCAAAGTTCAGCACACCTGCACTTGTTCCTGCATTTGTGTATGCAGTATGATTTTCAGAAAATCCTGAAAGATCCCCTGTTTCTGCTGAAAGACTTTCTTCCTTTTTGGACATTGAATCAATTGTCTGCCACAAGCTTTCGCTGATTGCTGCAGCCTTTGCCTGATATTTTGCTGCTTCTTCGTTTACAGAAAGAGTTCCTGCAATGTAAGAGCCTGACTGAGTATCTGTTGCTTCAGCTTTATCCCCCGAGCCTGTTTCTGTGCCAGATTCCTCTGTAACCTTGAGCTTATCGATTGCATATGCCTTTCCGCTTTCTAGAACTGCAAGTGCCGAGCCCTGTGTGATAATAATGTTCGTAACCTTGCCCTTTACTTCTGTTCCTGAGTCATCGACAGTAACCTGCTTGCCGATATACTTAATAAGTTCATTGTAAACGCCAGATTCCGTAACATCACTTACAGATGAAGTTTCATAGCTGTTTCCGTTAATTACAGCATAATACTTGCCGTCATTTACACTGATTGATTCAACAATACCAGTATCATAAACACCATTTGAGCAAACTGTTACTGCCTTTCCTACAAGTGATGAAGCATAACTGATGTTTGACTGTACATTCATCTGGTTAATTGCTTCAAGCATTGAGTAAGAGGACATCTGCTGAAGGAATTCTGAATCGCTCATAGGATCGTTTAAATCCTGATTGCTCATCTGAGCAGTAAGAAGCTTGAGGTAACTTGAAAAATCAATGTAGTCATTTTTCTTTTCCGAAGTATCTATAGGATTTGCGTTGTACTTGGTATTTACCAGCGCCGAGTTCATATTGTCAGCTGATAGTGCTGTCATGCTGTCGCCCATAATCTGCCCTCTCCTTTCGGTAAAATTTCTGAGGTGCTTTCAACGGCTGTGTCATCGTTGGTGATTCCGTCTATTGCGAAAGCTTCGGATGTACGTGAGTTTGAAGAGCTGTTGTTCTGCTCAAAGCCTGAATTATGGTTTGCAAATTCAAATCCCATCTGTGCTGCTGCGTCACCAGGTTCAACAATCTGAACATTCTTTACTTCAACATTATTTCCCGCAAGTGAGCTTACAAGTGAAGAAAGATTGTCGGAAAGTGCCTTTGCAACTGATGGGTCTGCCGCTGAAATCATAATTGAAACTGCTCCCTCGTGAGAAACAAGCTTTACTGCAACTTCTCCGAGTGATTCAGGATTAAGCATAAGCTTCAGTTCGCTTGCACCGTCATTCTGAACTGACTGAGAAAGTTGTGTAATGATTCTTTCAGTAATCTGCGGAACAACCTGTGTAAACACTTCTGCAGATGATACAGCTTCACTTTCCTTCGGAATAAATGTTTGCGGAGTATTCATACTCTGCATGAGCATACCCTCAAATCCGCTTGTATCCTGATTGCTGTTCTGGTTTCTGTTCAGTTCGTTTTCACCAATAATCTGGTGAAGTTCGGATGAAACTGAAACTCTTACCGCTGCCTGAGCAGTAACTCCTGTGCCTGCCTCCTGCTTATAAGACAGAATAGTAAATTCCGGCTGCTGTGCAATTTCCTGTGAGCATACCTGTGCTGCCTGTGCAAACTTCTCAAGACACTGTGATATACCCGAATCACCTGCATAATTGACTATGTCCTGAACGGAATATGTCTGCGGGTCTGCTGCCATTTCGGAAACTCTCTGAACTGTGTAAGGAGAATCGGAATAGGTCTGAATCATAGCCGCAAGCATTACAGCAACACTGTTTTCTGCATCCTTATCATTCTTGCTGTCAGAACCGAAAATCTTTCCGAAAACATCTGTAAGATTGTCAAGAGCCTTTTCATCGTTATCTGCTGATAGTGTTACATCTGCAAGTTCGCTGAGAATATCAGCAATTTCTACATTTCCCTCTCCTGAAAGAAGATCACCTGTAATATTTCCTGACATTTCACTTGCCATACCGTTAAGCTTCCCGTTCTGCGCATCTGAAATAAACATCTTAATAAGAATGTTCCTTAACTGCTTCATAACGCCTTCGTCAATATTGTCAAGCTGGTCAAGAAGCATCTGTGCCTTCTGCTCAAAAGTAAGCTCCGTAACATCTCCAGCAACAGCCTCTTCAGCAACAACCTGCACAGGATTCTGAGTATTCCCGTTTACAGCGTTGTTAAGATATCCCGCAAAAGCACCCTGAACACCTGTGTCCTGACTTTGCCCTGAAACAGGATTTGCCTGAACTGAACCCTGAGCCGCCATTACGTTGAATAACATACTGTCCATTTTTTTCACCGCCTTTCGTAATCAAATATATATCAAAACGCATTTACTGCGTATTGATCGTGCGGAATATCTGTTTATGCTCTTTGGTATGTGCAGTTTGTTACATATTCCTCAATGAATTTTTCTTCAGCTTTCTGACTGCTGAATTTATACTCCTCAAGCTGTTTATCCTCAAGCTTTTCAAGGGAGGAAACTTCCTTAGTTGCCTCAACAACAATGCCCATCTGCTTCTGGATTTTCTCCTCAAAGACGGAAATGGCTTGTTCAAGTTCCCTAATCTGTTCAGAAAGTGACTTGTGATAATCCTTGAAAACTGTCATCTGTACTATTGTCATGCCTTTTGATGATTTTATTGCAAATTCGTCATTGGAATGTCTGAGCTTCATTTCAAGCTCATATTTCTTGTCAGCAATCTCCTGCTGCTGACGTCTCAGATGAGCAAGATCGTTTTTTTCCCTGTCAAGCACCTGCTGTTTAAAACCAAGCAGCTTATCAAGTGTAAACTGAAAACGCTTCATCTATCTTCATCCCTTTCTGATATAAACAGAAAACTGAGTGATTTACTTTATTGCGTCCTTCAGCATCTGAACGGTTTCTTCATAACTGAAAGCCTCATCCGTAGCCTGCTGAAGAAATGCGTTTATTTTGTCTATTTTTTTCAATGCCTCATCAAGTGCAGGGTTTGTCCCCTTTTTGTAAGCACCTATAGAAACAAGGTCATAGTTTGCATAATATGTTGAAAGTAGATTTCTCATCTTTGCAGCAGCATCTTTCTGTTCCTTATCGGCAATTTCCGACATAAGTCTTGATACTGATTCAAGAACCTCAATTGCGGGATAATGATTTCTTGCCGCAACTTTTCTTGAGAGAATGATATGTCCGTCAATGATACCTCTTACGGTATCAGAGATAGGTTCATTGGTATCGTCACCCTCAACAAGAACTGTATATATACCTGTGATTGAGCCTTTTTCAAAGTTCCCGGCTCTTTCAAGCAGTTTTGGCATTGCAGTATAAATTGATGGAGTATATCCTCTTGCGATAGGTGCTTCACCGACTGCAAGACCGATTTCACGCTGTGCCATTGCGTAACGTGTAAGTGAGTCCATCATAAGCAGAACATTAAGTCCCTGATCCTTGAAATACTCTGCAATAGCGGTTGCTGTCATCGGGCATTTGTTTCTCATCATAGCAGGCTGGTCGGAGGTTGCAATAACAAGTACTGACCTTGCCATACCCTTTTCACCGAGGTCACGTTCAATAAACTCAAGTACCTCACGTCCTCGCTCTCCAACAAGTGCAATAACATTTATGTCTGCCTCAACTTCTCTTGCTATCATGCCGAGAAGCGTTGATTTTCCGACACCAGAACCTGCGAATATCCCCATTCTCTGTCCTCTTCCTATTGTAAGAAGTCCGTCAATAGCCTTGACACCGAACGGGATAATATCTTCAATTCTTGGTCTGGTAAGCGGGTTTACAGGTTCTCCTGCAATGGAATATCTGTCAATTGTCTTGATTTCACCTTTACCGTCAATTGGCTGACCGATAGCGTTTATAATACGTCCGACAAGTTCAGGACCAACATCAACCGCAAGCTTGTCGCCCGTGTTGTCAACTATTGAACCAGGGCCTATACCCTCAATGTCAGTATACGGCATCAGCATAACCTTGCCGTTATTAAATCCAACTACTTCGGCGTAAATATAGTCTTCGGCTCCTTTTTTAAATATCCTGCACACATCGCCGATATTACAGACCGGACCCGACGCCTCAATAGTCATACCGATAATCTTTTCAATTTTTCCTTCATACCGGTAAAGATCCGCCTGCTTTACAGCAGAACGCAGTGCTTCAAAGTCCATGTGTCCTCCAATAAGGCCTCAACAAAAGTTCAATGCTTTTACTGTTTTTGTTCGCCTCTGGTATTCTTGATTATTTCCCTGAGGAACTCAAGCTGTGTCGGAACTGACGCATCGATAATCTCCTTGTCATTGTCAAGGATAACCGTGCCCTTCTCCGCTTCCCCTGGGTTAAGATATTCTACTTCTATTTCAGGAATAAAAGCTATAAGTTTATTGATAAATTCAGCATCGGAAGTAAATTCCTTGCTGACCTCTCCCTCCAGGAGAGAAATCTTTATATAGTCGGAGTTTCTGAATTGCTTTGCGGCATTCACGATAATCCGTTCTATCATTTTGTCATCCCTGTCAAGCTCTGCAAGGGTAATTTTCTTTACCATTTCAAAAACAGCTTCCCTTAACAATGCTTCGTGGGAGATGTAATAAGTCTCTTTACTGGAGTTTATTTCGGCTATGAATTTTGCGGCAGCTTCAACATATTTCTCGCATTTTGCCTTTGCTTCGGCTGAACCCTTATCAAAGCCCTCTTTATAACCATCTTTTTTTGCCTGTTCCTTCATAGCGGCGGATTCAACCGCAGCCTTTTCAAGTACAGTCTTTGTAGCAGCTTTTGCATCTGCGGTAAGTGCATTTGCCTTTGCCTGTGCCTGTGCAATTATATCATTTGCATAAGCATCAGACTGCGCCCTTGACTGCTCAAGAGCAACTCTGACCCTGTCTTCAACAGCTTTCTGAATTCGTTTTTCCTCGGCGTCTCTCCTCTGCTGCTCCTCACGCTTTTTTAACTCTGCAGCATTTGCGGCTTTATCCGTTTCATCATTCTCTGCCGGTATGTATATGGTATTGTTCAGCGGCACAGGCTTGTCGGATTCAAAGTTATAAACACAGGATTTAACAATCATGCAATTATCTCGTCCTCTCCACTCTTACCAATTATAAGCTCACCCTCATCTTCAAGATGTCTGATAATGCCAACAATTCTCTGCTGCGCTTCTTCAACGTCACGCATACGGACATTATGCAGATACTCGATTTCCTGCTGGATAGTTTCCTGCATTCTCTGTGGCATGTTTGCATAGAGAGCAGCGGCAACTTCCGAGTTTGAACCCTTAATGGCAACAGCAAGGTCCTTGACTTCGACATCTCTGATAAATCTCTGGATAGACATTGAGTCGAGTCCGAGAATATCTTCGAATACGAACATTTTCTTCTTAATTTCGTCAACAAGAGCCGGATCTCTGACAGAAAGTTCATCAAAGATGTATTTTTCTGTTGCTCTGTCAACATGGTTGAGGATATCGGCAACATAGTTTATACCGCCGACCTCTGTAAGATCCATTGAAACAACAGCGGCAAACTTTCTTTCAAGAGTAGCCTCGATTGTAGCAATGGTTTCAGGTGATGCAGATTCCATCTTTGCGATTCTTTCTACAACTTCAACACGTTTTTCCTTAGGAAGTTCAGAAAGAACAGCAGATGCCTGATCTGAATTTATGTAAGAAAGTATAAGTGCAATAGTCTGCGGGTGTTCGTTCTGCATGATGGCAAGAAGGTTTTTGTAGTCTGACTTTCTGACAAACTCGAAAGCCTTTGCCTGCATTGAACGTGAAACTTTGTCCATGAGTTTTGCGGCTGCTTCAGGACCGAAAGCCTTTTCAAGAACGGTCTTGGCATATTCGACACCGCCCTCTGTTATTACCTTCTGTGTAAGACAAAGCTCATAAAACTCATTAAGAACATCATTTACCTGATTGATATCTACATAAGGAAGACTTGATATCTCATATGTGAGTTTTTCAACTTCATCATCCTTAAGCCGTTTGAACACTATAGCGGCATTTTCCGCGCCAACTGTTGATACAACGATGGCAGCCTTCTGTATTGGCGTAAGTTCAACAAAATCTGCCATTTACTTGCCTCCCTCTTCTCCCTCTCGCAGCCAGTTTCTGAGGAGCTGTGCCACGATGTCAGGACACTGACGTGAGAAGTTTGAAATTTCTTTTCTGACAACTGTTTCCTTTGATTCTTCTGCTTCTTGGTCCATAAGGCTCGGAACACCAATTCCCTGTTCGCCGCCAGAATTGCCGTTAAGATTAAAGAAGCCATCCACAACACCTTCTTCACCGGAATATCCGCTTGACTGAAGGATCTGTTCCTCGAATACTTTTCTCTTTGCCTTTCGTCTGTTCGACATGATAACAAGACCAACGATAAGAACGATAAGAAGAATAATAAGTATTCCACCGATGATAAGAAGCTGATTAAGTGAAAGCCCAAACAGATAAGTAGGCTGACCGTCAGCAGCAACAGCCTGATCTTCAAGCTTAGGAAGATTTGATACAGTAACAACTGATGTAGCAAGCTCAGGGTTAATGCTTCCGGCATTAGCAACAAGGCTTACAAGTTCAGTTTTTGTTGGATCAGAGAGATAATCGGTATATACTATTACAGAAATCGACATATTGTCAATAGTATAGCCCGCCTTTTCAACCTGTTCCTTATATGTATTTACGAGATATGTATTTGAAACGGAAGATTCAGACCATTGTCCGCCATTCGTTTCAGTTCCTGTCGGATATGTATCATCAGCATTTGGTTCAACTCCGGCGACTCCGCCGTCTGCAACGGTATTTCCCGAAGCGGAATCAGCATCTGCGTGTTGCAGCATACCCTTTTCATCTGTTGTTGAAGGTGAGTAAACTGTATTCTCAGAAACCTTGTCATCATAGTTAAGCACCATATTTACAGCAACGGATACTCCGTCATCGCCATAAACAGGAACAAAAAGATCAAGAACCTTCTGCTTTATATCATTTTCAAGGTTGGTTTTAAATGCAAACTTTCTTGTTTCTTCAGCAATTACGTCAATACTTTCTTCCCCGATAATCTGTGGAATACCATATCCGTCAACGATGGATATATTCTCCTCAGTAAGCCCTGACAAACTCATCTGCACAATATGTGTAATACCCTTTATCTGATCATTTGTAAGAGTATTTGTCCTGTCAAGATATACAACTACCGCTGCGGTAGGATACTGCTTGTTTGTAGAGATTACAGTGTTTTTCTGTTCAGGAATTGAAAGCGTTACCGTTGCTTTTGTTACTCCTTCAAGAGACCCTACAACAGCAGAAAGTCTGCTTTCAAGTGCCATTCTGGCATACTCTTTTTTCTCCGATTCAGTTGTAAACATTGAAACATTCTTTGTATACAACTCATATGTAAGGTTGCTTTTAGGGTAACCAAGCTGGGCCATGCTCATTGTAAGTCCGTCCTCTGTACCCTTCGGAACCATAACCGTTCCTCCGGATTTCAACATGACCTCATAGCCCATTCCCTGAATTTCAGCGGCAACCTCCGAGGCCTCCGTGGATTCAAGTCCCTGGAAAAGAACTGCGTATTCTTTCCTGTTTGCCACTGCTGTGACTACAATTGCGATAATCACAATCGCCGCAATTGCCGATATATATATAATCTTTCTTGTTTTGCTCTGGTTTGTCCAGAACTGAGTGAAAGATGTTTTAATCTTGGTAAGCTGTTCGTTCATAGCCTAATATACCCTTCCTTATACCCGTATACAGGAATTTTTCAACAAGGAATTGTACCACGTCATCCAACACCCAGACTTTTACCTGTGCATCAGCCGTGGTTACAATTATAATGAAATCTGCTGAATTTCCTTATACGCTTCTATTGCAGCATTTTTAACCGTAACAAAAGTTTCAAGTGCAACCTGCGCCTTGGTAATATTGTTATATACGGTATGAAGGTCGTCAATTTCGCCCATTGATACCCTTACAGCATCCTCCTGAAGGGTTTTCTGAGTTGACTCCATGTTATTGAGAGTTTCTCTGAAAACATCCGCAAACGAGGAATTCCCTTCGGTTTTTACTACAGGCTCGTCAATCTGCGACATTGTATTAAGCGGAGTTATAGTCGAACTGATTGGAATTATATACATCTGTATTACCCCTTCTGAATTTTACTTTACTTTCCGTTGAGCTGCATTGCCTTTGAGAGCATTGCCTTCATAGCTTCAATTGCTGTTGCATTTGCTTCATATGAACGCTGTGCAGCAAGCATGTCAATCTGTTCCTCTGTGTTGTCAACATTGGACTGATATATGTACCCGTTCTCATCCGCAACCGGATTATCAGGGTCATAGACAGGAATAAACGGGGATTCATCCTCAACAACGGCAGTAACTACAACTCCCGAATTCCTGTATTTATTAGTATATTTACTGTAATAAACACCTCGGCTGTGGGTAGATTTGTCCTGCTTCTGATACTTGTTCAAAATCTCGGAAAATTGCTTTTTCTCCGAAAAAACAACAAGCTGCCGTGCATAAGGATCTCCCCCCGGAGAAGTATTGTAAGTTCCCTGGTTTGCAATATTCTGTGAAATAACATCCATTCTCAGTCTCTGAGCTGAAAGAGCAGATGACCCTATATCAAGTGAGCTTAAAAAACCCATTAATATCATCCTTTCTGAACATTTACAATATGAAGATTAATACTTAAGCCTTGGAAAGCGCAGTTCTCATCATAGCATACTGACTGTTCATATAATCGATCATGGTACTATACTGATATTGTGCGTCTGCAAGAGCCATAGTTTCCTTTTCCATGTCGACATTATTTCCGTTAAGTGTCTGTACCGTATCCGGCTGACTGCTTGTAATAACGTCAAGTTCTATTTTATCTCTAACGCTTTTCTTTTCTTCTTCTATTTTTACATGATATTTGCATTTGCATTTTTCTTTTTCAAGGGCAATTCTGAAATCAACGCTTTTTGCCTTGAAATTGTCGGTATCATTGTTTGCAATGTTATTGCTTATAACCTGAATTTTATACCATGATGCATCAAGGAGCTGTTCTCCGAGATTCATATAGGCATTATCAAACATTCCCACACAAAATCCCCCTCACTTTTTCTTGTTTAATTGCTATATAAATACAAATAATGACATTTTATAAGCAGAAAATGCCTTATGTTAACTTTAGTGACAGTTTCTGACTTTAATATATAGTTTATTATTCATTATAAATCATTTTCTACAAAAACACAATAGTATTTATGCATATTTGTTTATGTTAGTTACAATTTTTAATAAAAATATATCATTATTTTATCAAGACATCAAAATAATAATTGACATTTTTTTATGTATAATATCAAAATATGCAAATAACATAAGTTAGTTATATTGTGCAAAAAGTTTTTTTAAAAATACGGGATTTAAAATGGTATAAAATTCCCTATAACAAAAAAATTCCGCAACACAAGAGTAATCCGCTCCCTGTCAAGTAGACAGACTAAAAAACAAAAGAATATTTAGTATGTGAATTCCACCCTCTTGAGCAGCAGGGTGGAATTTTTCACGCCACATTGGCGTAATGAAATTCCATAGGTGTCATGCATTTAAGCTTTAACTGATAACGCTTT
>JAEZYS010000026.1 GCA_023418925.1 Bacillota bacterium | reverse complement strand
CGCCTACGCGCTTCGCGACTCGGGAACCCTCCGGATCGCGGACGGGGCCTGCACGTTGGCTCCGGACGCCCCCGAGCTCGACGCGCTCGACCTTCCGGACACGGTGCAGGGGATCGTCACCAGCCGGATCGACCGGCTCTCGCCGTCCGAGCAACTGACGCTCAAGGTCGCGAGCGTGATCGGCCGGACCTTCCCGCTCGATCTCCTGAGGGCCGTCCACCCCATCGAGGCGGATCGGCGCGCCCTCCCGGAGAGCCTTCGCGCCCTCGAAGCCCTCGACCTCGTGGTCGCCACCGAGGGGGCCTGTCAGTTCAAGCATGCCCTCACCCAGGAAGTCGTCTACAACCTGATGCTCTTCTCGCAACGCCAGCAGCTTCACCAGGCGGTGGCGGAATGGCTGGAGCGCCGCTACACGGTCGACCTGTCGCCGTACTACCCGGCGCTGGCCCACCACTGGCTCCGCGCCGAGCAGCCCTCGAAGGCCTTGGGCTACCTCGCTCTCGCCGGCGAGCAGGCCCTGGAGAGCGGAGCCTACGAGGAAGCCGTCCGGTTCCTACAGGATGCCCTCGCCTTCAGCCGCAAGGACGCATCGGAGCCGGCTGGCCGCGCGCTCAGCCGAGAGGCCGCCATCCGGAATGCGTCCTGGTCCCGGAAGCTGGCGGAAGCCTATTACGGCCTGGGACGGGCCGAGGAATGTCGCCGAACCCTCGAAGAGACCCTTCTCTCCCTAGGCGTACGCGTCCCCACCAGCCGCTTTGCCCTCTTGGGCGGCCTCGTGATGCAGGTGATGCACCAGGTGGGGCATCGCTTGTTGCCGCCGAAGGCCAAGCCCTCCCAGGATGCTGCGCATGCGATCGTGGCACTGGCCTACGGGCGCCTGATGCAGATTCATTACCTCTCGAACGATCCCCTGGCGATGATCGACGCGTCGCTACGCGGGCTGAATCTGGCCGAGCGTGCGGCTCCCTCGCCGGATCAGGCGCGCATCTACGCCAATCTCTCGCTTTCCGCCGGCATCGCGCGGCTCCATGGCGTGGCCGAGGGATACCGGAAGCTGGCGTTCGACCTGGCGACCCAGCAAGGCAACTTGCCGGCGCTGGCCTGGACGTACTTCGTCACCGGAACTTACGACATCGGCATGGGGCGCTGGGAGGCGGCCCGCGAGGCGCACCGCCAGGCGCTGGCCATGTCGAGCCAGCTCGGTGACGTCCGCCGCACCAGCGAGATTCGCTTCTTCTCGGGCCTGGTGGAGTACTTCCACGGCCACTTCGACGCGGTGGCCGAAGAGAGCGCGAAGATGGTCCTGGAGGCGCAGCGCCGCAACGACTCGCAGCTGATCGGCATCGCGCGCCTGGTCGAGGCCCAATGCGCCATCATGCGGGGGAGCTGGGATCAGGGGATCGACTTCCTGGAAGACGCCTTGGCGCAGCCGGACTTCGGCACCTCTTTGCAACTGCGTCCCTTCGCCCTCTTGGCGCTCGCGCATCTACGAAAAGGGGACGTTCCGAAGGCCCAGGTCCTGGTCGAGCGTGCCTTGGGGTTGATGGCGACGATTCGCCCGACCATCGTCTCCAGCTTCGACGGGTACGCGGCCACGGCGGAGGGTTGCCTGGAGCTCTGGGAGCGCGATCCGCGGGATGCCGCACTCGCGAGGCATGCCCGCAAGGCCTGTCAGGGACTTCACGCGTACGCGGCGGTCTTCCCCATCGGGCAGCCGCGCGCTCTTCACTACCAGGGTCGTTACGATTGGCTGCGAGGCCGCAAGGCGGCGGCGCGGCGCGCCTGGCAGCAGAGCCTCAGTCTCAGCGAGGCGCTCACCATGCCTTTCGAACAGGCGCTGGCGCATTTCGAGATCGGCCGGCACCTCGATCCGGCCGATCCGAACCGTCGATTGCTCCTCAACCGAGCCCGAGAGGCCTTCGAGCGCTTCGGCATCTGGCATTACACCGAGCTCTTCCTCTGAGCCCAGCGGCTCGCCGCTCCGGGCGGAAAGCCAGCAGTCTTGCGCTAGGACTCGGTTAGAAGCCCATGGCCCGAAGCACGTCGGCTTCGCGAGCGTCCACCACCTCGGGGGCCTGGTCGATGCCCTTCATGGCGGAGTCGGGGTCCTTGAGGCCGTTGCCGGTCAGCACGCAGACGATTCGCTCGTTACCTTCGAGCTTGCCGGCCCGCGCGAGCTTGAGGATGCCCGCCACCGAGGCGGCCGAGGCCGGCTCGCAGAAGATCCCTTCCAGGCGTCCGAGCATGCGGTAGGCTTCCAGGATCTCGGCGTCGGTGACGGCGTCGACCAGGCCCTCGGAGTCCTGGATGGCCGTGACGGCGCCTTGCCAGCTCGCGGGGTTGCCGATCCGGATGGCGGTGGCGATGGTTTCGGGCTTGGCCACGGGGCTGCCGCTGACCAAGGGAGCCGCGCCTGCCGCCTGGAAGCCGAACATGCGGGGCAAGGCGTCGATCAGGCCGTGCGCGCGGTAGGCGTTGAAGCCCTTCCAGTAGGCGGTGATGTTCCCGGCGTTGCCCACGGGGATGGCGAGGATGTCGGGGACTCCGCCGAGCTGGTCGCAGACCTCGAAGGCGCCGGTTTGCTGGCCGTCGATCCGGAAGGGGTTGACCGAGTTGACGAGGGTGACGGGGTGGCGCTCGGCGATCGCCCGCACGAGTTCGAGGGCCGCGTCGAAGTTCCCGCGCACGGGGATGACCTTTGCCCCGTAATGGATCCCCTGAGCGAGCTTGCCCAGGGCCACGTAGCCGTCGGGAACGAGCATGAACGAGCGCATTCCGGCTCTTGCCGCATACGCCGCCATCGCCGCCGAGGTGTTGCCGGTCGAGGCACAGATCAACGCCTCGGAACCCGCTTCCTTCGCCTTGGACACGGCCATGGTCATGCCGCGGTCCTTGAACGAGCCGGTGGGGTTGGCGCCTTCCAACTTCACGTGAAGCTGCAGCTCGGGCAGGCCGAGGGCCTGGGGAATTCGCTCCAGCTTGACGAGCGGGGTGCCGCCTTCGCCCAGGGTCACGACGGGGGTGGCGTCGGTGACGGGAAGGAAT
>JAEZYS010000024.1 GCA_023418925.1 Bacillota bacterium | reverse complement strand
GATGAACTCACCAAAGCAATTGAAGATTACATAGAATTTTACAACACAAAGCGTTATCAGTTAAAGCTTAAATGCATGACACCTATGGAATTTCATTACGCCAATGTGGCGTGAAAAATTCCACCCTACTGCTCAAGAGGGTGGAATTCACATACTAAATATTCTTTTGTTTTTAAGTCTGTCTACTTGACAGGGAGCGGATTAGTCATTATGGTGGATGACGGGAGGGACTTTTTATTATTTTATTATTTACTCAATGCCTAGCATTAAACACAGCATTTAAATTCTTAATACAATTATTATCATTTGTATCAAGAATTTAAACTTTTAAAAAGCAATTACTATATGGAAGATATATCACTTTTTAACCGTGAAAGTGTTGAATTTTAGACTGGCTAGTAATTTTAAATTTTGCTTTTGAAGGTAACGTGAGTGTAATGTTATATTTGGTTATATTCTTTACAGTGGCATTCTCTTCTTGATTTTCAAGTAATAATTTTTTAACTGCAACTTCTTTTAATGCAAATTTACGGACTTTTCCGCTGGATGTGACAGGAAAACTATCTATGAAATAAAAAAATTTAGGAATTTTAAATCTTGCCAAACGCTTATTTAAAAAATTCTGTACTTCTACAAAAGTAAATTGAGCAGATGGTTCTTTAATAATAAAAGCAAATATTTCTTCGCCTAAAAGCTTGTCAGGTATACCTACAACGGCAGCGTCACTTATTCCGTCAAAAAGACGAAGATGATTTTCAATGTCAACAGGAGATATATTTTCTCCGCCTCTTATAATCATATCTTTTGCACGTCCGATAATTCTTATATATCCGCTGTCATCAATAACAGCAAGATCACCTGTATGAAGCCATCCGTTTTTATCAACTGCTTTTAAAGTTGCCTCAGTATCTTTATAATATCCTTTCATCAGGTAAACCGTTTTTATGCACAATTCACCAGCCTGATTTATGCCAACATTTTCACCTGTAACAATATCAATTACTTTAGCCTCTACTCCATCAAGAGGTTTACCAATAGTGCATAATCTTTGTTCAAGGCTGTCCGTATAACAGGTTTGAGTAACGGCAATTGCTTCTGTTTGACCAAAAACGTTTGCAAGCTCAGTAATGCCTAGCTTTTTTATAATATCAAGCATAAGTTCTTTGCTACAGCACGAACCTGCTATAAAACCTTTACTTAAGCTGGTTATATTATAGCTGTCAAGGTTTTCATGATTTAGCATAAACATAAACATTGATGGAACACCACTAAAAACAGTACAGCTTTCTTTTTCGATATAGTGCAGAACAGATTCTGTTTCAAAACGTTCAACCAATACTATTGTGCTTCCGTAGAACAGTCCTGACAATGCACTTAGAACATATCCTATAACATGGAAAAGCGGAAGGCACAGCAATATTTTGTCATCTGCCGAGTAGTTAAGTTTTCTACCGGAAACAAGAGCATTGTTAATTACTGAAAAATGCGTTGACATAACTGCTTTAGGATTGCCTGTAGTACCTGATGTATACTGAATATTAACAACATCCTGACAATCTATTTCTGCGGTGAAATTATTAAGAGTGTAATCATCAATAATGTTGCCTAGTTTGATAAGCATATCAATAGTTAATGTTCCACTATATTCCTTATTATCAATCATAACCACTGTTTTTAGCTTAGGAATACGTTTGGACATCAGCATACATGGCTCACAGGCGTCAAGTTCTGGGCAAAGTTCTTTTAGATTATCAATGAAATTGTTACGTTTATATCCGCTTGATAACAGTAATAACGTCGATTCGGAATGATTAAGAACATACTCAAGTTCACTTGCAGTATACCCAGTGTTAAAGCAGACCATTATACAACCAACTTTTGCAGCTGCAATCTGTAAAGCTATCCAGATAGGAGAATTAAGCTCGAGAATAGCAATATGATCGCCTTTTTTGATACCTAAAGCTATGAGGCCTTTAGCAAGCTTATTGGACAGTTCCTGAAATTGTTTGTAACTATACCTGATATTCATTGAAGGAAATACAAATGCTTCACTATTACCATAATTGTCACATATTTTATCAATATAGCTACCTAATGTATCGTTAACAAACATTGAAAATTCCTCCTGTCTAAAATAAAACGTAATTCATGATTGTAATAATTTATATTAAAATTAAATCAAAGTAAAAAATTTAATTGAAGATTAGAATTAATACTTGCAAAGAACTCCTATGTGTTCCCTGCCTGCACCAATTGTCCACATAATATAATAGTCCCCTCGTTTAATTAGACCACGCTTATCAGCCTCATATAAAGCTATAAAAGGACTGGTTGTGCCTGTATATCCGTATTCATCGCCTATGTATATGCATCTTTCCTCTTTTATGCCTAAGCTCTCGCGTATTTCCTGAATATTTATAACAGCATACTGTGAAAGTAAAAACATGCTTATATCGTCAATTTTCAGGTTATTACGTTCAAGAATTGATGTTATAGAGTAAGTTGCTTCTGTAGGAACGGAAAAACTTGTTGGATTGCTCGTAAGATAACGATTTTCCATATTCATATAGTGAAGCATGTTGGATATACCGTTAGGAGGAAATACAGCAGCATCATACTGATCGGAAAGGGTTGATATCATAGAATCAATAAGTCCTGCTTCATTATCTGTATTTTCAAGTATTACAGCACATGCTGCATCACCGTAATGTCCATGAAATCTTTCATCCTCAGGGTCTACTGTTATGCTGATATAATCACACCCTACAATAAGAGCTCTTTTGACATGAGGAGTAACAGACATATATTTAACTGCCTGTTCGTAACAGATAGTCATGCCTGTGCAGTTTGCATTAACATCATAACATATGCAGCTTTTTTTTCCTTTCAAAATAGCATGCAGGTAAATTGAGCTTGGAGGAGCCACATATTCTGGAAGTTGGCTTGAAAAGATAATCATATCAATATCAGAGCTAGTTAGCCCGGATTTTTTCAAAACAGATTCTGCAGCATCAGCAGCAAGCGTCAGTGTATTTTCTCTATCATTGTCAATCATGTAGCGCTTGTCCCTTCCGAGAACATCCTTGAAAAAATGTTCCACATCCTTTCCTCTCTCTTTAAAATGTTCAAAATAATACTCGTTATCTACAATTTTTTTACCATGACTTACCGCTATACTATTAATTATCACCTTAAACATATAATCCTCCTTAAATTTCCCTTGTTTACAATTAATACAAACAAATTACTTATAAAAATAATATTTTATTAATTGTACATAAAATTTGTTATTATTGGGTTGTTTTATTGACAATTATATCATTGATTAATTTTTTTTCAAGATATTTTTAATGTATTTGTTGATTGTGTTAAAAAATAGCTATATTATTGTAATATGCTCCAAAAATATATTAATTGTCGTTGTGTTAATACAAAATTAATATAAAGTAAATTAATCGTTAAAATATAAATGATATATTTACTAAAAACAATGTCAAAAAAAGACGAAAAAGGAGAGCATTATGAGAACAATAATTAAAAACTGGAAAATTAAAACCAAATTGAGCATAACGTTAATAGCCTGTTTGATTTTTTTGTTATATATGATTTTTATAGCATTTTTAGGGTTTATATGGGGAGATAAAAGGCTTATTGCTTTATATGATGAAAACTATATATCTATAGCAAATTTGGATTCAATTAATATAAATTACCAGGAGCAGCGTGTTCTGCTTCAGAAAATTTCTGTAACAAATAAAACATCGGAAAACTATAAATCTCTTACTGATGAATTAAATAAAAAAGATACAGAATTTACAACTACTTTAAATGAGATACCCGGAACAGATAAGATCAAAACTTTGTATACAGGTAACTTTAATAAGTTAAAACAAGAAATATTGTCATCAAACGCAAATAAACTTAGTACAGAATTATACGAAAGTGATAATAAAATAAACACAGAGATGACACTATTATTTTCAGGTATTAAAGAGAATAATAATAATGAAGCTATAATTAAGCTGAAAAGTTCTCATGATAAATTAATACAAGTTTACATAGGTGGTTCAATCATTTCTATCTGGGCAATATTTGTTATAATATTTAATATCAGATACATAAACAGACGAATTTCAAAACCTTTAGAGCAACTTTCTGATTATGCAAGAGATATTTCACTCGGTAATACAAATATTACAATTCCTGTTAATAGTACTGACGAAATAGGAGTATTATCACAGTCATTCAATGATATAATTCATGGAATACAAAATCAAGCAATAGTACTATCAACTGTTGCTGACGGTGACTTGTCAGTTGAATGTAACAAAAGGTCAGAATTCGATACAATTAACATTTCTATACAAAATACCTTGTCAAATCTTAAAAAAATGTTTGAGGGTATTATAACCGCAGCAAAACAGGTTAATATCGGTTCACAGCAGATTTCAAATGCAGCACAAGCTTTGTCACAAGGAAGTACAGAACAAGCTGCATCCGTTGAAGAATTATCTGCATCTGTTTTTGATGTGTCCAAACGTATTAAAAAGAATTCTGATAATGCATCGCAGGCTTTTTCTTTAGTATCGGATATGGGAAATGAAGTTGAACGTGGAAACTCTCATATGGATGAAATGCTTATGGCTATTGAAGAAATAGGCGAATCCTCAAAGGAAATAAGTAAAATTATTAATGTAATTAACGATATAGCTTTTCAGACAAATATTCTTGCGCTTAATGCAGCAGTAGAAGCAGCAAGAGCAGGAGCAGCCGGAAAAGGCTTTGCGGTTGTTGCCGATGAAGTAAGAAATCTTGCATCAAAATCGTCAGAGGCTGCAAAACAAACTACGGTTTTGATTGAACGTTCTAACAAACAGGTTGAAAATGGTATTATAAAAGCCAAAAATACTGCTGGGGTACTTTCACAAATTGCTCAAAAATCAATATCCTGCATAGACCTTGTTGGAGAAATAACAGAGGCATCGAAAGTTCAGGCCGATCATATAGTACAGATTACAACTGGCGTTGATCAGATAAGTATTGTTATACAGAATAATTCAGCTACTGCAGAACAGTGTGCTGCTTCAAGTGAAGAGTTGTCAGGTCAGGCAGATTTACTTGAGCAGATGATAAACAAGTTTAAAATAACTAAATAAGCGTCTTTTTAATATTTTGAAAAGATTTTATTTTAAACTGTACCCACAAAGTTATGGTATAGATAGCCTAAGGTGTGCATTTTAGTGCTAACAAGAAGTGGATAAAATAACATAGAGCCGTATTGGTGTAAAGTTACCAGTACGGCTTTTTCTTTTCCTATTTTAGATATAAGTAGTTATAAATAATTCAGAGATCATATCGCAGAATGAATAAAAAAATTTTACTATATATTTGAAATAATAATATTTAGACTTGAAATAAAAGAATATATGTGCTATAATAAAAAAGAAACAAACATTCTGCTAAGAGGTGATCCGTATGCCACAAGAAAATCGCACCTATATCGCTATTGACCTGAAGTCATTCTATGCTTCTGTAGAGTGCGTAGAGCGGGGGCTTGATGCAATGACAACAAACCTTGTTGTTGCTGATGCAAGCAGGACTGAAAAGACCATCTGCCTTGCTGTATCTCCGTCTCTGAAAGCATATGGAATACCTGGAAGAGCAAGGCTATTTGAAGTTGTACAGAAGGTCAGTGAGGTTAATGCACAGCGTAAACGCAAGGCACCTAGATACACCTTTACTGGAAAATCTTATAATGCACCTGAACTGAAAAATGATTCATCCCTTGAATTAGATTATATTGTTGCTCCACCACAGATGTCGCAGTATATGGAAGTCAACACTCAAATTTATAATATCTATCTTAAATATATAGCCCCTGAAGATATTCATGTTTATTCCATTGATGAAGTATTCATTGATGTAACCTCTTATCTCAAAACATATAAGCTGACAGCACGAGGACTCGCTATGAAGATGATTCATGATGTTCTTGCTGAAACGGGAATAACTGCGACTGCTGGGATAGGAACAAACATGTATCTTTGTAAAATTGCTATGGATATTGTTGCAAAGAAAATCCCTGCTGATAAAGACGGTGTGCGAATTGCTGAACTTGATGAAATGTCATATCGCCGTGAGCTATGGTCACATCGTCCGATTACAGATTTCTGGCGTGTCGGAAGGGGATATGCAAAGAAGCTGGAAGAGAAAAATCTATATACAATGGGGGATATAGCTCGTTGTTCCGTTGGAAAAAAGAATGAATATTATAACGAAGATTTACTTTATAAATTGTTTGGCGTCAATGCTGAACTTCTGATAGACCATGCATGGGGGTGGGAGCCTTGCCTGATTTCAGAAATAAAAGCATATAAGCCTGAAACAAACAGTATAAGTTCCGGTCAGGTTCTGAAATGCCCATATGATTTTGAAAAAGGAAAGCTTATTGTTCGTGAAATGACTGATCTGCTTGTGCTTGATCTGGTTGAAAAGGGACTTGTTACAGATCAGATGGTTCTTACTGTTGGTTATGATATTGAAAATATGACTGATACTGAAAGACAATGTAAATATATCGGACGTGTTACAACTGATCACTATGGGAGAAAAGTTCCGAAGTCTGCTCATGGATCAATAAACCTGGGACGTAAAACTTCTTCTACAAAATTGATTATTGAAGCAGTTACAGATCTTTACGAAAAAATAGTTGATAAGAATCTTTTGGTCAGAAGAATGTATGTTGTAGCAAATCATGTTATTCCTGAAAGCAGTGATACGGAAGAATGCGAACAACTTGACTTGTTTACGGATTTTGATCTGTTTCAAAAGACAAAGTCTGAGAATGAAAAAAAGCTTGCCCGTGAAAAAGAAATACAGAAAGCCATGCTTAAAATAAAAAAGAAGTACGGTAAAAATGCTATTCTGAAAGGAATGAATTTTACGGAAGGCGCAACGACCATAGAGCGAAACGGACAGGTTGGGGGACATAGGGCGTAATTAATTTGTATGTAAAAATGTAAGTGATTCGCTGTTTGTGTACAAGACTTTTTAGAAATAGAATGATATAATCTATATACACCAAAGAAAATGGGGTATAAGTTTGAAAGATAAATCTTTCAAACTCTGAGTTTTGTGTTTTTTGAACTGCCGTTCGAAATTTTGCTAAGCACACAAAATATCGAAGAGGGGAAGCATGGTCATAAATATGGATCAGATTAAGACAGGAAAATTTATTGCAGAGTTAAGAAAAGAACAAGGTTTGACACAGGAGACTCTCGGAGAAAAAATGAGAGTTTCAAATAAAACAATTTCCCGCTGGGAAACGGGAGCATATATGCCTGATATTGATAAATTGCAGGAGCTTGCGCAGATTTTGAATGTGAGCATAAATGAATTATTGTCAGGAGAAAAAATTACAGATCCGTCAGAATTTATAAAAGAGGCTGATAAAAATATAATATATGCTATGAGTGAGAAAAGTGCATTTGACTTGAAAGATAGAATTGTTTTTTTAAGCAGAAGTGGAGAAAAGAGCATATGAGCCTAATAATATTATTAAGTGTTGTTTTTATTGCAGTTGTAATTATTGCTATTATAGTAAAGAAAATTTTAGTAAATGTGCTTATTCCTATATGTGGGTTCACAAATTATATTTATATGTACAACAGAATGATGGCATATGTAGAGCAAAAAGCTTTTGACATAAATAACAAATAAATGATTTGGAGGCAAAGCAAAATGAAATTGTTAATTGCAGGTATTGTTTTACTAGCAATCGGGATTAATATGATTGTATTACCAAAGATTATTTTTACATTGACAGAAAGTTGGAAAAGTAACGTGCCTGATGAGCCATCTTCTCTCTACAAAATTCATATTCGCATTGGCGGAATTGCTTGTTCTTTTATTGGAATTGTTTCAATAATTGTTTATATTATTTTTTAAGTATTTATAGCTTTTCTAAAGAAAAATAGATCATGAACTGAGGGGTGGTTATATTGCAGACAATTGATGAAAATGACCACTGTTATGATGACATTATAAATCTTCCTCATCACGTTTCAGATTCCAGACCCCAGATGTCAAGGGCTAGTCGTGCAGCACAGTTTTCTCCGTTTGCAGCACTTACTGGATATGATGCCGCAGTAAGCGAAACTGCAAGGCTGACGGATGATAAGCTTGAACCCGACGAGGACACTAAGGCAAAGATTAATTTATGCCTGCAAATAATTATTGACCATATTGATGAACATCCGACAGTATCAATCACATATTTTAAGCCTGATGAAAGGAAATCAGGAGGGGCATATATAACTCAAAGCTGTGCGGTAAGAAGAATTGACGAGTACGAGCGTGTTGTTATAGCTTTAGATGGTTCTAAGATTCCGATTGATGATATTTATGGAATTGAGGGTGACTTAGTCAGGATGATTGATGAATCAAACTGATAAAGAATAATTGTGACTCTAAATATATAAATAAAAAACCTTGACAAAATGGAAAAACAATGCTATATTTACATCATAGTTAAATTTGAAAGGATGTTGTTTTTGTTAATAGTATCAGTGAATGAGGTTTGCGGCAAGTAGTTGCCCGTCTCAAACGTAATTTTCAGGCATATTTTATATGTCTTGGTTAGTGTACGTTTTTTCACTTGATAACTGTTGACAATAACTGTCCTTGTAATATATTTTACAGGCATGGTGTATTTACCTTGCTTGTAAACTACTGGGATAATTATATCCGCAGGTATCTGTTTGAAACGATACACTGCGGATTTTTTTATTGAGGTGATTAAATTGAACAGTAAATATACACTTGAATTTGATAAAATACTTGAAAAGCTTAGCGAATATGCACTTACAGATAAAGCAAAAAGCAAAATTTCTGAACTTTCACTGTTTTTAAGGGAAAGTGAAGTAAGGCTTGCAAGTGAGGAAACAACAGCGGCAAGAACTATTCTGGATACTGTGGGAACCCCTCCGCTTACAGCTATGAAAAACACAGAGAGATATCTGGAAACAGCAAACAAGGGAGGAATGCTTGACGCTAAAGAACTTACTGAATTCCAGCAGTTTCTTTCATCATGCAGACGGCTAAAAGCTTTTCTGAAAAAATCAGAGATAACTGAAACTAAAATTGCATATTACGGGAATACAATAGATAGCCTTGAGCTTTTGTATGATGAAATAGACAGATGTATCCGTAATGAACAGGTTGACAGTAACGCTTCAAATACTCTTCGTGACATACGCAGAAAAATTGAAAATACCAACAGCCAGATAAAAGTGAAGCTTGACTCTATTCTGAAAGGAAGGAAAGAGTATTTTTCTGATGGCTTTGTTTCTAACAGAAATGGACATTATACTCTTCCTGTGAAAAAAGAATATAAAAACCAGGTCGCAGGTTCAGTAATAGATATTTCTGCAACTGGCGCAACATACTTCATTGAACCGTCTGCAATAGCAAAATATCGTGAAGATCTCTCGGCACTTGAAATAGCTGAAATGCAGGAGATTAATAAGATTTTATACGGAATTACATCCTGCATAGATGATTTCAGAACTGAAATAAAGCTTAATATTGAAGCAATAGAAACACTAGATTTTGTATTTGCAAAAGGCAAACTCAGCAGTGAAATGAAAGCTGTCCCTGCAAAAATCAATACACAAAGCTATATAAAAATAATAGGTGGAAAACACCCCCTTCTCAGGCAATCTGAATGTGTTCCTCTTGATTTCCAGCTTGGAAACGGAATCAAGGGTATTGTAATTACAGGTCCTAACACGGGAGGAAAGACTGTAGCTTTAAAGACTGTCGGTCTTTTTGTAATGATGGCTCAATGTGGACTTCATATTCCATGTGCTGAAGCAGATTTATGCATGACAGGAAGCATATTATGTGACATCGGCGACGGTCAGAGCATATCTGAAAATCTTTCTACTTTTTCAGCACACATCAAAAATGTAATTGGGATACTAGACAACACCAATGATGAATCGCTTGTGTTATTAGACGAACTCGGATCAGGAACAGACCCTGCTGAGGGTATGGGAATTGCAGTATCAATTCTTGAGGAGTTAAAAAACAGAAACTGCCTTTTTGTTGCTACAACACATTATCCTGAGGTCAAAGAATATGCAGAAAAAACTAGTGGACTTATTAATGCAAGAATGACATTTGACCGTGAAACCCTTGCACCATTGTATCAGCTTAAGATCGGTGAGGCAGGAGAAAGTTGTGCATTGTATATTGCAAAAAGACTTGGCTTTCCTAAAAGTATGCTGAAACGAGCATACGAAGAAGCTTACAAAGATCATGATTTAACTAGAAGGACAGCCACTAACGCAGATTTTCTTGACAATTATTCTGAGGATTTGTCACAAAAAAAAGTTCCATCTGACAGAATTATAAAGCAGTCAGAGAAGAAAGCACCGGTACAAAGTCATACAGAAAAGTTTTCACTTGGTGACAGTGTTGTTGTTTATCCTGAAGGAAAAATCGGAATCATTTGTCAGACAGCCAATGCAAAAGGTGAACTTGGTGTAATGGTACAGAAAAAGAAAAGTCTGGTTAATCATAAGAGAATCAAGCTTCATACCCCTGCAACAGAGCTTTACCCACCTGATTATGATTTTTCAGTAATATTTGATACAGTTGCAAACAGAAAAGCCCGCCATAAACTTGATAAAGGCCACCATCCTGATGTTGTTGTACAGGTTGAAGGTGAATTAAAATAATTTTTTAGATGAGAGGAATTATGATATGATAGATTTTAACGATAAATATATAAAAGAAAATCTTATGGGACCAAACTGTATAAAAGTACTTGAAGAGTTTTCAAAGGAAATCGACTTAAAGCCAAACATGCGTGTGCTTGATTTAGGATGCGGAAGCGGACTTACGTCAATGTATCTTGCCAAAACATTTGATATTCAGGTTTTTGCTACAGACTTATGGATTTCCGCTTCTGATAACTATAACCGTTTCAAGGAACTGGGGTATGAAAACAACATTATACCGATTCATGCAGATGCCAATGATTTGCCCTTTACGGATGAATATTTTGACGCTGTTATAAGTGTTGATTCATATCATTACTTTGGTCGTAATGAGGAATATCTTGATAAGCACTTGCTTCCACTCGTTAAACAAGGTGGAAAAATACTGATTATTATGCCAGGAATGAAAAAAGATATTCACAATAATATTCCTCCCGAGATGTTGTTATCATGGACACCGGAGGAATTAGACACAATACATGACGCAAAATATTGGACAAATATAATTGGTAAAAGCAAAAGTTCAGAAATAATTTCAGTTTCAGAAAGTAGAAGGTTCAATGAATGTTGGGATGAGTGGCTTGAATGTGATAACGAATATGCTGTTAAAGATAGAAAAGCCATGTCAGCAGGTGCAGGTGAATATATGAATTTACTTGCTTTTGTATTATGCAAAAAATAAGGTTGTTGTTTAGGTTCAAGGTAAATTAAAATATTAATCAGTAAAAATAAAAAGGCTGCAAACTGTTTTAAAGAGGTTTGCAGCCTTGACTTTTATTAAATATTTAGATTACTCTTATTTTATTTCATCGGGTTTATAATATCCGTAATGTGAAGTAAGTATAAGTTCACTTTTGTCAAAAACAGATTTCAGGTTGCTTATTGTTTCTTCAGCAGTTTTTTCATCCCTTGTGAAAGGATGAACGGAAATAACATCGTCTGTTACCTTGAAAGCGTCACCAGTAAACAGATACTTATCGTCAAGCAGATACACCATTGAGCCTGTTGTATGACCTGGAGCGTCAATGCATTCTACTGTGTGACCGTTGATTTCAACTATTTCACCGTTTTCAAGCCATGCCATATCGTCTATACTCACATCGGCGGGCAAACGATTTTTGCTGAAGCTATTACGCTTTGTAGTTCCATCAATCATTTGCTTTTCATTTTTACTTAAATATACCTGTGCATTCTTAAAGTTATTAAGAGATACCATATGATCATAGTCTGTATGTGTAATGAAAACATATTTAATATCATCAGGGTTAATTGACAACTCATTCATGCTGGTCAATAATGCAGCGCTGTCAGAGCCTGTATCAATTATTATGTAACCATCACCAGTATCATAAAAGTAAACGCCGCTGGTATTATTTTTAATTGCTGTTATTCCAGTGTCTCCAATTTTTCCTGTTGCAGCAGGGGTCATAGATGAAACCGGCAAGAAAAAAGTCACACCCGCTACAACTACTGCTATAATTAATAGCAGTATGATGGAAATTACAATTATCAGTTTCTTATGCTTCATTTTCCGTCCTCCAAAATAATTTTTATTTGGTTACTGCAGTAATATTATCACCGTCAGATTATATATAAAAGGGAATGGGCAATCCGTATAATTCAAGTAATTAAATAAGATTAACCTGCCCCTGAATTTATTGAAAAAATTTTATCAAGCGGCTTAAACAGAATCAGTGTTAAAATAAAGTTTGACACGCAATGGATAAGGTCGAATGGTATACCTGTAATCCACCAGCTGAATGCCATCGAGAAGGAATCAATAAAAATATAAACCACTGAACAAAGCAATCCGAAGATAAGCCCAAATAACCCCGTTATCACTGCCCAGAAAAGCAATGAGTTGTTTTTTCTGAAAATATATGCTATAAAAGCAAGGCTGAACCAAATGTAACCGTACATTATAGTCCACGGACCAAATCCCCATTGAAGATACTCGAGCAAAATAAAAACAGGAATAACATAAATTATTTTTCTTTTGAAATGCCTTGTAAACAGAACAATCAGCAGTGTGACAAGTTCAATATTAGGAAGAAATGCAAGGGCAATTTTTACGGCTTCAAGAGTTGCAACCATCAAAGCAATTAGCACAATATCGTAAATTTGCAATCTCGCATTTATATTCTTATTCAACATTTGCTGTCTCATATTTTATAGAAAAGCTGTCATTATCATGTACAGGCTCGTCGTCAATTCCATACGTTGCATATTCTCCGTTAGTATATAAGGACCAATATGCACCGTCAGTTTCGAAATCAGCAGAAACACCGTTTATGGATTTAATAAAAAGCCCATATTCACTTTCTTCTCCCTCGATAGTCAACCCATCAATTTCTTCAAGTGCCTGTCTTAAATGTTCAGCGTCAGTATTGTGCTTATATATTGTGGAAGCACCTTTATTATCAACAATCTCAACGATTATGGACTTTTCTCCTACGACAGTTTTTGGACGTAAAATAAAATATACCGTTCCGAATACAGCAATCAGTACTGCAAGTATTACCACACCTATGATTAAAGGCCTTTTGCTTGTTTGTTTTGTTTTATCCATTGTATAAAAATCCTTTCTGCTTACTATATCATGCCCTTATCAAATAAATTATTTGCATAACGTACTGAACCCATAGCATCCTTTGAGTAAAAATCAGCACCTATCATGTCAGCATATTCCTGCGTTAAAACTGCTCCGCCGACCATTACATAGCAGTCAGCACCGCTCTTGCGGAGTAATTTTATTGTTTCTTCCATATTCACAACAGTAGTTGTCATAAGCGCACTCAATCCAACAAGCTTAACTTTTTCACAAAGAACAGTTTCCACAATAACTTCAGGTGCAACATCTTTTCCTAAATCTAATACATCAAATCCATAGTTCTGCAAAAGAACTTTTACAATGTTTTTGCCAATGTCGTGTATATCTCCCTTGACAGTTGCAATCACAATTTTTGATTTGGATTCACCTTTTTTACCGATCTTTTCAAGGGTGAATTTTATTGTATCAAAAGCTGACTTTGCAGCCTCCGCACTCATAAGAAGCTGTGGCAGAAACAGTTTCTTTTCCTCAAATCCCTTCCCTACAGAATCAAGAGCAGGGATAAGGTGCTTGTCTATTACAGATAATGCCTCTTCAGTTTCAAGAAGTTTTGCTGTAGCCTTTGAAGCACTTTCACTCATACCCTTAACTATAGCGTCAAACAATGACATTTCGCTGTTTTGAGCAGGTTTTACAGTTGTTTCTGCAGCAGTTCCGCTATACTTAGAAATGTAGTTAAGACATTGAGGATCCTCACCAACGAGAGTACAATAGCTGTGATAAGCACTCATAAGCGCTTCGCTTGAAGGGTTTACAATGCCTGCGCTAAGCCCTGAATTCATTGCCATAGTAAAGAATGTTGTAGTAATTTTTTCACGCATAGGAAGACCAAAGCTGATGTTTGAAACACCGAGTACGGTATGGACAGAAAGTTCATTTCTTACTTTTCTAAGTGCATCAAGAGTAATCTTACCATTCATGTCGCCTGTACTTACTGTCATTACAAGAGTATCAATGACAAGATCCTTTTTGTCAATGCCATATTCTTTTGCACAGGCAATAATTTTTTCAGCTATTTCTATTCGTCCTTCAGCAGTATCAGGAATACCATTTTCATCAAGAGTAAGGCAGACTACTACACCGCCGTATTTTTTTACAAGAGGGAAAACAGCATCCATAGATTCTTTCTTGCCGTTAACGCTGTTTATCATAGCCTTGCCGTTATAGATACGCAAAGCCCTTTCCATCGCAGTAATGTTTGTAGTATCAATCTGTAAAGGAAGTGAGAGAATTGCCTGTAGTCCTGTTATGGTTTTCTCCATTACTTCAACTTCATTTATTTCAGGAAGTCCGACATTTACGTCAAGAATATCAGCACCATTCTCTTCTTCAGTTATTCCTTCCTTGAAAATGTATTCAAAATCATTGTCACGCAATGCCTGCTTGAACTTTGACTTTCCTGTAGGATTAATTCTTTCACCGATGATAAGCGGCTTTGTGCCAAAGGTTACAGCATGCGTATATGAACAAACAACGGTATTATTTTTTTCTTTAACAGGAGTTAGTTTTAAATCCCTGCAAAGCATTACCGTTTCTGCTAAATGTTCAGGAGTTGTTCCACAGCAGCCACCGACAATGTGCGCACCATTTTTAATAATCTTCTTCATGCTTTCTGCAAATTCTTCAGGCTTGATTTCAAATACTGTCTGTCCATTCTTTACAACAGGAAGTCCGGCATTCGGATTTACTACTATAGGCAAGGAGGTGCAGGCTCTTAGTGTCACAAGAAGTTCAGCCATCTGAACAGGGCCAAGTCCGCAGTTAAAACCTAATGCGTCAACTCCAAGACCTTCAAGCATTGCTACAGCCGCCTCAATACTTCCGCCGGTAAGGAGCTTGCCGTTTTCATCAAATATCATTGTAACAACAATCGGAAGGTTTGAATTCTCCTTTGCAGCGAGAACAGCCGCCTTGATTTCATAAGTGTCACTTACAGTTTCAATTAAAATAAGGTCAGCATCTGTCTTGCTGCCTGCAACAACAATTTCTTTGAAAGCATTATATGCATCATCAAATGACAATTCTCCTATAGGCTTAAGAAGTTTTCCCAATGAGCCGATATCAAGAGCAGCAAGGGCTTCTTTCCCATATTCAGAGATGGCTTGTTTTGCTATAGAAACGCCCTCTTTTACAAGTTGTTCTACCGAATAATCACTTCCGTCAAACTTAAAATGGTTTACTCCGAAAGTGTTTGTTTTTATAATATTACAGCCAGCGTTAAGATATTGCTTGTGAATATCCTTTATCACATCAGGGTGCAGAACGTTCCATGTTTCAGGAAGTTCGCCTGCTTCAAGTCCTCTTGCCTGGAGCATAGTTCCCATTGCACCGTCAAAAAACAATATTTCTTTTCCGAGTTTTTCTTTAAATTTCATTTCTGTACTCACAATCTTTTTTATTGCAATTACTGCATTTTTCATTTTGGGTGTTACCATTTTGTTTACTGATTCCAATAACAGCATTTACGCTTTTTGTTGGAACCATCAGGCACTCATCTGTAAGATAAATCCCTAGATTTTTAGTTAAATCAAGCATTCTGAAAAAATCCCGCTGATGTGAAAGGTTGAAATCACCATATCCAGCGCTGAATCTTGGACGAAGAAAATAACCAGTTTTCAATTTTTCTGCTTTTATTGATTCCACAGTTTCATTGCAGTATGCTTCAATAAGTTCTGTGCAGACTGCCTGTGCAACTGCTGCTTTTACCATTGATGATACCTGATATCTGCGTAAAAGTGCGTCAGCTTCTGCCCCTAAAGTTGCAGCAAAAAGCATTACTTTGTCACAGCCATCAAGATTCTTTTTCAAGCCTTTGCTGTCTATCAGCATACCGCCATGTCCGCCGATTTCTATTTTATCATCAGTCATATAAAGTGGATATTCCCTGTACAAAGACTTTGGCGAAATAACGGACAAAAGTTTTTCTGTGATTTCATCAACAAGCATTTCTGTTTCTGTATCATATTGATTTTTTTTATATCCAAGGTATCTGAATATTTCAGATTTTCTTATTTCCATCAAAAATTATCTCCCGCATATTTCGGAAAGGTTATTAAAAATAGCTCCTGCAATGTCAGGTTTGTTCATTGTGTAGATGTGAATGTTATTCACGCCATTTGCAAGAAGGTCAATAATCTGCTCTGTGGCATAAGCAATGCCAGCCTGTTTCATCGCAGCAGGATTTTCACCGAATTTATCAATTATCATCTTGAATCTTGGCGGAATTAGGGTTCCTGAAAGAGCCATGATTCTTTTAATCTGCTTTACATTTGTAACAGGCATTATACCAGCGGCTACAGGAACGTCTATGCCTTTTTTTAGTGCTTTAAACAAGAAATTATATAAAATATTATTATCAAAAAACATCTGTGTAATCAAAAAGTCACATCCGCTTTCAACCTTGCGTTTAAGTCCTTCAAGGTCCTTGTCAATGGTTTCTGATTCTGGATGCCCTTCAGGATAACAAGCCCCTGCAATGCAGAAATCCCCAAGCTTTTTTATATGAGTAATAAGCTCACTTGCGTGATGATACTGATCAGGGAGAATAAAATCAGGATTTTCGGGAATGTCACCTCTTAGTGCAAGAATGTTTTCAATGCCATGCTTCTTAAGCCTGCAAACAATATCCTCAACTGTTTCACGTGTTGAGGAAGCACAGGTAAGATGGGCTAGGGCAGGCACTCCGTTTACGTTTTGAATTTCGTATGCAAGTTCTGCAGTATATTCTGAAGTGCCGCCTGTTGCACCATAGGTTACACTTACATAATCAGGTTTAAGATTTGTTATTTTTCCAACTGTTTTTTTGGCATCTTCAAGCTGTGCCCATTGTTTAGGCGGAAATATTTCGCAAGAGATATGAGGCCTTTCCTCTTTTAAAACATCAATTATTTTCATTTTAATCCCCATTCATTTTGCAATTTATCAGTCTTATTATATGGCTTTTCATCTATAAAAACGCATATTTTTGTTTCATTATAGCATATATAGGGTAATTTTTCAATATTGCTAATAAATTTATTGCGTTTATCCTTGAAAATTAATGTTAGCAAAATTAGGGGAAAAGTAGTTAAAATATATAAATGAATTTTACTTGAATTATATTGCAATTTATAATATAATAAATAAAAGAGAGCCGCAAGAGTGATGAAATTTTTGCGACTTTGATTCTATATTTTGGCATGTAGGTACTTAGTTAATTATTTAACAAATATATATTTATGGCTGTCTGTAATTGTAATGAAAGGAAGTGACAGAAATAAAAAGTGTTAATGAGTATCTGAACAAGCTTCCTTACTGGAATAGTCTTAACCAAGATGAAAAGAATTTAGTAAGGAATAATTCTAAGATCAGATATTATGATAAGGATGAAATCATTTATGGGTGCAGTGAAACCTGCCTTGGCATGATTTATGTGCTGGAGGGAAATATCCGTGTTTATATTCTTTCAGGGGAAGGCAGGGAAATAACACTTTTCCGGTTTGAAAAAGGCAACTCCTGCGTATTATCATCATCATGTGTTATTAGCCAGATTACATTTGAAACACAAATGATTGCGGAAACGAACTGCGGGATTCTTATTGTAAATGCGGGAGCATTTGCTAAGCTGACTGAACAGAACATATATGTCCGCTGTTATATGTATGAAGCACTTGCAAACAGGTTTTCTTCTGTTATGTGGACACTTCAGCAGATATTGTTTGCACGCTTTGACCAGCGCCTTGCTTCTTTCCTTATTTCTGAGTACGAGCGTACAGGAAGCAAAGAAATAAACATGACTCATGAGCAGATTGCCCAGCAAGTTAATTCTGCCCGCGAAGTTGTAGCAAGAATGATAAAACGTTTTTCTTCCGATGGTATAGTTGAATCAAAACGTGGTTCAGTTTACCTTAAAAATGTCGATGAGCTTAAAAAGCTTATATAATAAATTACAGAAAGGAAAATGAACAATATGAAAAATTACAGATGTTTGGTTTGTAAAGAAGTTTTTGATGTAGTAGATGGTGCAGAAGCAGTATGCCCACGCTGCAAGGCTACAGGAGACAAGCTTGAATTAATTGAAGAAACAAAGAACAAATATGCAGGAACACAGACAGAAAAAAACCTAGAAGCTGCATTTGCAGGTGAATCACAAGCCAGGAATAAGTATACATATTTTGCATCCAGAGCTAAAAAGGACGGCTTTGAGCAGATTGCAGCCCTTTTCCTCAAAACTGCAGATAATGAAAAGGAACACGCAAAAATGTGGTTTAAGGAACTCAACGGCATTGGTGATACTGCTCAAAATCTTGCAGCAGCCGCTGACGGTGAAAACTATGAGTGGACAGATATGTATGAAGGTTTTGCTAAAACAGCAGAAACAGAAGGATTCCCTGAACTTGCAAAGAAGTTTAGACTTGTTGCCGCTATTGAAAAGCACCATGAAGAACGTTACCGTGCGCTTCTGAAAAACATTGAGATGGCAGAAGTATTTGCAAAGAGTGAAATCAAGGTTTGGGAATGCCGAAACTGCGGACATATAGTTGTTGGCAAGGAATCACCTGAAATTTGCCCTGCATGTGCACATCCTCAAAGCTATTTTGAAGTGCATGCTGAAAACTATTAATTTTTAAAACAAATAAGAAAATGCCTTACGGTGAAGCTAATCCGCTCCCTGTCAAGTAGACAGACTAAAAAACAAAAGAATATTTAGTATGTGAATTCCACCCTCTTGAGCAGCAGGGTGGAATTTTTCACGCCACATTGGCGTAATGAAATTCCATAGGTGT
>JAEZYS010000014.1 GCA_023418925.1 Bacillota bacterium | reverse complement strand
AAAGAGCAGGAATATGAATCACAACATAGTGTTATGGAGGTAACATAATGAGCATTAATAAAATCAAAAGCAAGTAAATATTAAATTGTCCCACAAGTCAACTAAAATATAAGCAGGGTTACGAAGTTTACATGCTCCGTTGCCCTGCTTTTTATGATATAAATGATTGAATTTTTAATTAAGATGTGATATAATTTCATTGTGTCAATAGAATAAATTACAATATGTTAATATAGTTACATAGTGTTACAACAAACTACAATATTTTATACAAAAGCGTCAAAAATTAGCATAACAAATTGTTGCAGATTAACGTTTACTTTTGCTCATAAATGAGTATAATATAATATAAGGGAAACAATAAATTATTGTTTTTCTTACCACTTGCGATTTTGTTCCTTGCCGATGGGGACTAATAAATTTTCGGCTTGCTTATGATTGTCGCTTGCCTGTGGCGACTGATAAGTTTCAGGCTTGTTTTAAATGTTAATTCCCTCTTGAAATACAGAGGGAATGTTTTTTATGAGGTAAAAATGGATATAGTGACATATGGCTTGTATTCGGTTAGTGATACATACTTTTCAGATTATGCAAGCGAATGGTTTTGTGACAATAAAAATGAAAATCGTCCTTATTATATTTCCTTTATTGATAAAAGCGGTGTTATTTGGCTCATTCCGTTAAGTAGTCAAGTACAAAACTACAAAGCTAAAATTGATAACGATAAAAATAAATATGGAGATTGCTTATTTTATCATATCGGGGTAATACATGGGAGTGAAAAGGCTTTTTTAATAGGCAATATGTTTCCAATATCGGATGAATACATTAAGAAGCCTTATACATACAGCAATGTTCATTACATTGTTAAAGACCAGCAGCTTATTAAAGACATTAGGAAACGAGCAACAAAATTTCTTTTACTTGTTGAACAAGGAAAATTAAAACCTCATGTCGATATATTAAGTATTCGCAATGATTTATTAAATAAATAACATGAGCAGGTAACCAACTCCGGTAAACCTGCTCACTTCTTTTATATAAGCCGTCTATGAAGCGTTCTACAGCGTTTCAGGCTTCCAATGGTGAAATTATACTTTGACAAGCAAAGTCGCTTGTGCAGCGTTTCTGAAAGCGTGTGACAATGGAATGCTTAGCAAGCAGAGAAAGAGCCGTATTTCATTTTTAGTTGAATATTTTTTGTGCGCCATTTGTGCGCCATTATGATTTTTGTGCGCCATAAAAGGTGAAAGGACATAAAAGGTAAGATGCTGATTTTGCCCTATAAATCAAGGTTTATAAATGATGATACAAGCTTATAAAAGGCATTTGCCCGCATTCGTAATGAGCAGGTCGCGTGTTCGAGTCACGTCACTAGCTCCATTATAAACTACGTATTATAGCCGTTTGTGAGTGTTTCGCAGACGGCTTAATTTTATTTAATTCTAAAAATGTGCTCCATGCTTATAAAGAATAGGTCAAATCAGAATAATATGACATACTGTTGTCATATTAAGAATGATATAATTAGTGTAAAAGCAAGTTAAAAGGAAAATATTTGACTAGTTATATCAGAAAGGAATGGTTATTAAATATGTCACTTAGTTTTTTCTGCGACAAATACCTGTTGCCATCAGAAAGTGAAGTTAATGAGGCATTAGGAGAAACACAAGCAATGTGGAATGAGGTGAAACAATACATAGAAAAGCATGGAGAAATAAAAGAAGAGTGGAAGATTTATTCTCAAAAGGTTGGTTGGTGTAAGAAGATTTTTCTGACGGGAGGAAAAAAGGACAGAAACATTATATTTTTATATCCAAATATAAATTTTTTTACTTGTATTTTAGTGTTTGGTGAGAACGCAGTATCTGCTGCTGAAAAAAGCGAGCTTCCAAAAAATATTTTAGACAGTATATACAATGCAAAGCAATATAGCGAAGGGCGTTCGTTTAATGTCGAGATAAGAACACAACAAGATTTTGAAATTCTCAAGAGGCTTATTGATATTAAAATAAAGTTATAGGGTATTTAGGGTATTTCTGGTCGGTATAAATCAGACACAGTAAAAGTCACAGGTCGTCTGAACATGCCATTAGTTTCATTATAATATACTTATTATAGCCGTCTGGGAGTGTTTCACAGACGGTTAATTTTTATGGCTCTCTTAAAATGTTTGTATGATAACCCAAACGTAAAATGGAAAATATACTTGAATGTAATTACTATATGTGATATAATATATATAATTTAATTTGCTTAGAATAGTTATATTAAAACGTTTTTTCGCTTACAGTAATTTGTCTGAATGAAAGGAGCTATACTCTTTGAAGTATAGATATACTTATGACAAAAACATACATAATATGCAATGAGTGTGGTGCAATAAATAAAGAAGATAATACTCATTGTATAAAATGCGGAGCAATTATTGATCCAGATATAGTAATACCTAATTTTGAAAGTCCCGATACTAACGAGATGTTAGACAACATACCGGGTAACTATTTAACTGAAGCAGGCAAAATAATTCCCAATCAACCTGAAATTTATGCTGAGCCTGAAGAGGAAGATTTTTTTATACCTGAACCTGATGAATTCGGGCTGAACGGCGTTTTACCTAAAACCACTAGGCGAACTGTTGATCAACGTAATACGGTTTCGCTGGGTACAGGGAATAACATAAGGGGAAAAATATCAAACAAAACTATTGTGAAGGGAATTGTGGCTGCATTTGCTCCTTTGACCGTAGTTTTTATTGCTGCGATTATATTTAATTCAGCTAAAGATCATAGTGTTGAAACTATAATTACTGAAACCATGCCTGAAACTAGTTATAATACTGAATCTGAAACTGAGAAGATGACTTTGGAATCACAATCCGAAGAAACTGAAAGCGAAACAACAGAAGAAATTGATGAGGGAACAGCGAATATAACAGTTAAAGATATACATTTGATGAATGCTTTTAAATTCTCTGATTCATATGGTTTAGATACTGAACAGGCAGAAGCTGAAGCAAAAAAGGATATGGGCTTTTTAGTAGTTGATTTTCAAGTTGAAAATACAACAAATAATTCTGTCGATTTGTATCCTGCTGAATTAGTTATGAAAACTGCTTTATCAAATTTTACTCCAGTATATTTTATGCATGCTCAGACTAATGGACTTCCTGCGGTAACAGAGGACGACTTTGTGAGTGTATACTCGGATGAGACATATGTAGTTACGGTGATATTTAAAGTTCCAAAAGATGAAGTATCAGGAATTAAAAATATAGGCTATGACACAGTATCATCAGGTTACCATAGCAGTGATTATCCTTTGTCACAGTTTAGCATTGATATAGGTGAAAAAATTACTGCTGATATAATTGCATCTTTAGATGCTCCGCCACTGTATTCGGGGTTACCGTTTTCTGTATACGATTCATATTCAGGTGGTTTCTCAGATGACAACATTTCACTGGGATTTAATTTAACATACTCAACAAGCTTTTACGATGACGGTGAAAGTTATTCAATTAATACATCAGTAGAGTTAAAAAATCGTACAGCGAAAAAAATAGTGTTCCGTCCGAATGACTTTTCTTTATTTATGAAAACAGAATATGATAATATTTCATATGAAAATCAATATTTTTTTGATGATGTTACTGCATTTAAAGACGAAAAGTCATTTATCAGTATTCCAGATGGTGGATACTTTGATATTTATCCGGGTGAAACAAAGGAAGTCTGGTTTACTACAGATATTGGATCTATGAAAGAAAAGCCAGTGCGATTTGTGTATAATAAACCATCAGATGACGATGGTCAGAATAATTATTACCCATACGATTTTGAGTATGTCTTTGATTAGTTTATTCCGCATTTTATTAAGAGCATGAAACTGAAGTATAATAAATTTCAGGCAAGGGAAGGATGTGATTTGTCTTGTTCCTGAATAAAGAACAGTGTAATCATGTAATTGATTTGATTGATGGAAAAATTCATAGAAGTGAACTGCTGTCAGAATTGTCAGAATGGTCTAAAACAGAGTTTGGAATTGATATACTTGACTATGTCTGTGATACCACAGATAATGAGCTTACCCGACTGGTGATTGTTGTATGGGACTATTTTAATATGAGAAGTTTCATGGATGATTATAATTACGACAAAAACAAACAGATACTTATCAGAAACAAATTTTCAATGCTGGCTCAAAAATATCGGATACATAGGGATTATCAGAATCAAGGCAAAATCTTTGTGTGCTATGATACAATTGCAGATGAAATAAGGAAAGAAATCCTTAAAAAATCAACGAATGAACTGCTTGCATTGAAAACAGAAGATATTTGGAATATAATTATATGTAATGAGTCGATACATATTTTCTATGAAACTGACCAACAGATTAAAGACCATGAAGCAGATGGTTTTAGTGAGAAGTTAAAGGGAATGAGTTCCCAGATAGTTAAGAAATATGATAATTACAATTTATTATCTCGTGGAGTATTCTGCAAGTTTATAAGTCATCAGACATTTGATAAAATTTATCGTGGAAGTTGGCAGTATTATTATCAGGACAATTAAAAGTGTAGTTTAACGAAAAACAGGCAGCGGATAAAATTCCGACTGCCTGTAAATTTTTATATATGGTTATTTTCCGAAAGTATATCAGATTAAGCTCTCCAAAGACTGTGTATATTGCAGTATGCATAAACTGATTCAACTTCATCATCATCGCAGAGTGCAAAGCATACTTCAGGTTTGTCACCAGGATTCAAAGCTTTTCTCTGATTACCGTGTTTTGTTTGAAGGGAAACCCACTCAATATAATGTTCAGGAAGCATTGGATGTTCAACTTCACCGATTTTAACATTAACCTTATTGCCTTCAACTGTGTAAACAGGAACGTGTTTTTCAACAGCAGCGTCTGTTGTACCTGGAATAATTTCCTTCATCTCCTTGCCGCAGCACATTATAGGAACTCCTGTATTTTTTACAACAGCAAAAATGTTACCGCAGGTTTCACAGATATAGAATTTCTGATCCATAAGATTTGTCCTCCTAATTATTCTTCGCTGAACATATCCTTACCAACACCACATACTGGGCATTCAAAGTCGTCAGGCAAATCCTCAAACTTTGTTCCCGGAGCAATTCCAAGCTCAGGATCACCAAGCTCCTCGTCATAAACCCAGCCACAAGTGTCACATACATACTTTTTCATTGATTTGTCCTCCTTAATTTTATATTATTGGTTCAAAATCAGCAGCTCCGTGTTTACAGAGTGGACATATGAAATCCTCAGGAAGCTCGTCCCCCTCATACACATAGCCGCATATTTTACATACATATCCCTTTTTGCCTTCTGTTTCAGGCTTAGGCTTAACATTCTTGTAGTAATAACTATAGGTCATTGTTTCAGCATTTGTAATAGCTCTGGCTTCAGTTACTTCGCATATAAATATTCCATGTGTGTCTAGGTCAACATACTGAACAACCCTCAGTGACATAAAGGAATTGATATATCTTGGTAAAAATACAAGACCATTGTCGGAGCGGAGTATTTCAATGCCTTCAAATTTATCTACGTTTCTGCCGCTGCGAAAGCCGAAATTCTCAAACACACTGAATGGTGCGTCAACAGTAAGGCAGTTTATATTCATCTTTCCTGTCTGGCTGATAACATGGTGTGAGTAGTTTTCCTTATTGATCGTTACAGCAATTTTGTTAGGGGAGTTTGTGACCTGTGTTACAGTATTAACAATCAGGCCATTGTCCTTTTTGCCGTCATTTGAGGTAACGACATACAAACCATAACCGATGTTAAATAGCGCAGAAAGATCGTTCTTATTTGCTGTGGAATCCTGCTTTGCAAGATAATCCTTGCAGAGTTCATCAGCGAGGCTGTTAAGTTGCGCAGTGCTATCCTCATTAAGTGCAGATATGATTTTTACTGTAGTATCAGTATATGTCAGGTTTTTGCACTTCTCAAGCATAGACTTCATAACTTTAGCCGCAAGGGGAGCCCAGCTTCCGTTTTCTATAAATGCCACAGTTCTGTTGCTGAAATTTCGTTCTGTCAAGTGATTGATAAATTCACGCATAAATGGAAAGATTTCTGAATTGTAGGTCGTAGTTGCAAATACTATCTTGCTATATCTAAAAGCGTCCTCAACAGCCTCTGCCATATCACTTCTTGCAAGGTCGGTGACAATAACATTTGGACAACCGTTTTCCCTAAGCTTATCTGCAAGCTGCATAACTGCCTTTTTAGTATTTCCATAAATAGAAGTATATGCAATTACAATTCCCTCAGTTTCTGGGGTATAACTTGACCAAGTATTATATAGTCCGATGTAATATCCTAAATCCTCAGTAAGTGCAGGGCCATGAAGAGGGCATATTTTCTGTATATCAAGGCCAGCAGCCTTTTTAAGCAGATTTTGTACCTGTACACCGTATTTGCCTACAATTCCAATGTAGTATCGTCTTGCTTCACATGCCCATTCATCTTCAATATCAAGAGCTCCGAATTTTCCAAAGCCATCCGCAGAGAATAAGACTTTGTCGATGTTATCATAAGTGACGATGACCTCAGGCCAGTGTACCATTGGTGCAGTTAAAAAGGTAAGAGTGTGCTTTCCAAGAGAAAGAATATCTCCTTCTCCCACAACAATTTGTCTGTCAGAAAAATCCGTTCCGAAGAAATTTTTCATCATAACAAAAGATTTTGCAGATGAAATAATTTTTGAATCTGGATATGTTTTTGCAAAGTTCACTATATTTGCAGAATGATCAGGTTCCATGTGCTGAATAATCAGGTAATCAGGCTTTCTGTCGCCAAGTGTGTTTTGAATATTATCAAGCCATTCATGGGTGAATCTCGCATCAACAGAGTCCATAATTGCAATTTTTTCATCAATTATAGCATAGGAATTATACGACATACCTTTTGGAACGATATATTGCCCTTCGAATAAGTCAATTTCATGGTCATTGACGCCTATATATTTGATATCTGGAGTGATTATCATTTTAATAAATCCTTTCTGTGATATTATTATTTCTGTCAGTAGTTCAATATATTAGTGTATATGCAATGTATATTTCTGTACTGGCAGGTTCCTACATTGTAACAGTATATTGTCTATTATACCACAAAATATCACCTAAGCAAAGTATGTTTTATTAAATAATACTATAATTGTATTTATTTTTCTGTAACTGGGTCACACAAAATTTAATTTATTTCTGCATGCTGTTTGTTGTAAGGGCTAATCAACATATAAAAAAATCCACACAAAAAATTGTGTGGATTTTTATAAAAATTAAACTTATTCCTTTACGCCACCGAGAGCAACACCGGCAATAATAAACTTTGATAATAAGAGATATACAATAATAAGTGGCACAATTGATAATGCAATTCCAACGTAAACAACACCGAAGTCAACAGCTATTCTATCTGACATAAGATTATTAACCATCATAGGTAATGTCTTCTTATTTTCAGAAACAATGAGCATACTTGGCTGGAAGAAGTTGTTCCACTGGAAAATGAATGCAAAAATGAGCTGTAATGCAATTGCAGGTTTAATCATTGGAATTCCTATTGTAAGGAAAGTACTAAATTCTTTGGAACCATCTATTCGGGCGGCTTCAACTATCTCTAGCGGGAACGACGCCTTCATGTATTGTCTCATGAAGAATACTGTTGCTGGAGCTGCAATAGCTGGAATGATTAAAGGCCAAAATGTGTTATATAAATTAAGTTTGATCATAAAGCTTAAGAAACCAACACCGGAAACCTGTGCAGGAATCATAAGTACTGCAAGAATGAAAGAAAATGCAGCGCTTCTCATCTTAAAATCATATACAACAAGGCCATATGCAGTTAATGCAGAGAAAAATACAGATAGAATAGAAGCAGAAGCAGCAATAATGAAACTGTTTCTAAATCCTAAGAAAGGTCTGTATACCTTTTTGGATAACAAGTTTTGGAAGTTTTCAATAAGGTTTAAGCCAGGAATAAATGAAACACTAGTCTGAATCTGTACGTTTGTACGTGTTGCATTTATTATCAAAATATATAATGGAAGAACGCATATTATAGTTAACAATATGCAAATTGCAAATATAATCCAAGATTTAGCTCTGGTACCTTCTATATAATTATCTTTGGTCTTGCGCTTTTGTTCTTTCATATGCCAAGACCTCCTTTAAGTGCATTTTTAGCCTGAGATTTTCTGAATTTCTTCAATGCAATCTCATCTTTATCCCTCTGTAAATAGAATATGATTATTCCAAGAATACTTGTTACAATAAACAACAAGATTGATGCTGCAGCAGAAATACCATAGTTCTTTAATGTGCCAGAATATCTTTCAAAGATAAAGCAAGCAATGGTCTTTGTGAATGGGTCCTTAGTAACACCAACATTATAAAGCCATGGAATATCGAACATCTGGAGACCACCTATCATAGATGTAACAATTGTAAATACAAAAATAGGCTGAAGGAGAGGAACAGTTATATTGAAGAATACCTGACGACTGTTTGCGCCGTCGATTTCAGCAGCTTCAAACAAGGATGGATTAATACCTAATACTCCTGAAATAAGAAGAATAGTAGTATTACCAAACCACATCCAACATTGAATAAATGCAATTGTTGCACGTTTAAGCCAATGTGTATTAATAAATTTAATTGGTTCATCAATAAAATTTAATGATAAGAGAGTACTGTTAACTACACCAGTTTTTGCTTCATCAAATAATACAAGGAAAAGGGTAGCAACAGAAGCAGCTGTAATAATGTTTGGCATATACATTATTACTTTGAAGAAACCTTTCCCCTTGATTTTCAGTTTATTATCTGTAAACCATACAGCAAGTAACAAAGAGATAATAATTTGTGGAATAAAGTTTCCAATCCAAATTACTAATGTATTACTGAAAGTCTGAACGAAAGCGCTATGTAAAGATGCTGCAGTACGACCACCAGAACCGAGTACAAGCTCTGCAAAGTTCTTTAAACCAACAAACTCCATTGCATCTTTACCTTTACCAGTTGCTCTTTGAGTACTGATAAGAAAAGTATATATAAGTGGATACAGTTGAAATATTGCATAAACAACAAAGAATGGCAATATAAACATGTATCCATATTTTGCGTAACTTAACTTATGACGTCTTAATGTCGCTCTGGAAGCCATGGTTACACACTCCTTAAACATATTATAAGTATTACACTAAACGGGACGAGATTAATCCCGTCCCGTAGCGTAAGTTATGGAATTTAATTATATATTATTCTTCGTCCCAATCAAGAGTTGTAAGGTTAGCAGCAACGTCATCCTTGAACAATTCAATTGTTGCCTCATAATCTGTGTTTCCATTTACATATGAATTATAAGCTGTGCTAAGAGAATTCTTAATCTGAGCGTCATAACCGGACATGAATGAAAGATCGATTCCTTCAACGTTCTTGATCCAGATCTGGTTCTGATCCTGACCGCCGAGGTTAGCATTTGAATATGTACCTTCGTCAACGATGCTCTGCATAACATTCTTATTGTTTACAAAGCTGTCAGAACCTAATGCAAAGCTCTTCATTGAATCTTCATTAATACAGAAGTATCTGATGAGATCAGCAGTAAGATCAGCATTATCACCTGTAGCTGATGGTGTTACCCATGTACCGCCCCAGTAGAATGCCTGTGGTCCTTCACAAAGAGCCCACTTGCCCCATGTAGCGCCACCTTCACCGCCAGCAGCTGTGCCGATGATTGTTTCGTTAATTCCCCATGTAGATACGAAGTAACCCATTGTTGCATCTGTCTGTCCGAGTGGGAGCCAGTTATTTGTCCACTGAGCGATAGCAGGATCAACATATCCTTCATCAACAACTGTCTTAGCAAGTGCAAGGAAATCTTCAACTTCCTTAGTGATAACGAGTTTGTTATCAACTACCCATGGTTCATTACGGCTTGAAGCAAATACCTGCCAGATTCCACCGAGTGAAGCTGTCATCTTTGTTGCACCGTTAGATGCTTCCTTAACAGTCTTAGCAGAAGCAAGGAATGTATCCCAATCCTTAACCTTAGCCTGCATTTCTTCAGGTGTCTTAGCATCTAAGAACTTAGCAGCAAGGTCAGATCTATAAGCAAATCCACCTGGGCAAGCCTGGAATGTTGTAGCCTTAAGAGCACCAGCTGAATCCTTACCAATATCCTTTGTATATGCATACTGACCAGCAAGTTCTGATTCATCAATACCAACAGCAGCAAGAGTTGTTGTTGATGCACTATCGAGGTAAACTGAAGCAAAGTCAGCTTCGAGACAGAAGAGGTCGAGATCCTCACCTGATTCAATGTACTGATCAAAGTACTGTGATGCCTGGCCGCCGCCAACACCGAATGAAATTGGATTCCATGTAACACCTTCTGGAAGTGGGTTATCCTTGAGGTAATAGTTTTCAACGTAACCAGTAAATTCTGTGTTCCATGTCATAACTGTGAACTTGTCACCGTCATTTGCTACAGAAGCAGCTTCAGTACCAGCAACTGTTGTTGCTTCAGGAGCAGCTTCAGTAGCGTCGCCGCCCTCTGCCTTAGCTGTTGTAGCTTCTGTAGCAGCAGTAGTTTCTGCTGGCTTGTCTTTGTTACATCCTGCAAGCATAGTTCCAGCTAATGCGATTGCAGAAAGTAAAGCAATGTTCTTCTTTAAATTCATCATTTGGTTTTTCCTCCTTAAAAATATATTATATTTTAAAAATATAATAGCTTGCTTATCATCAGTTCAGATCCTTGACTGATGAGCCTTCCAAAAGACATCCCTGAATGTAAATCGGACCCGCTTCAGCTGATATCTCCTTTTTAATCAGGGAAATCAGTATTCTGGCAGCTTCCATTCCAATCTTTTCAGTATCCTGTTTATATGTGGTCAACTTTGGATTGAGAACCTGCGACAGCACAATTCCGTCATAACCAACAATTGATACATCGTCAGGTATTGATAGTCCAAGTTTTTCAAATGCATTAATTGCTCCGATTGAAGAAAAATCATCTGAAAGCATTATGCATGTAGGTGGATTATCAATATTCATAATCCTGTCAATCAGATATTCAGTTTGCTTTGGATCGTGGTATCTGCCTTGCAACAGATAATCTTCTCTGATTTTTATATTCAAGCGATCCATAGAATCTCTGAAACTCTTCAAACGAATCTCAGTTACATCAGATGCATCACCATAAATATACGCAATTTTCCGATGCCCTTTTTTGTATACATAATCAACCAGACTCGATACTCCCTCGTAATTGTCTGAAACAACTGAACAAAGTTTTACCTTTGTGTAGTCAATTAATACAATAGGAACATCACTGTTCAGGAGTTGTTTGAAACCTTTATTTTCATAATTATCGGTACATACAACAACCACGCCATCTACATTTCTGTATTTGCAATGTTCGTAGAATGTCATTTCATGTTGTCCGATGTCCTGACTTATAAAGGTAATATCATAACCCTGATATTCAGCTTCATTTTTAAAGCTGTTAAGCACACTGCCGAAATAGTTGTGAGTCAGACCGCGTTGAGCACTCTCTGCAAATAAAACTCCAAGATTATATGTACGATTGGTTTTCAAGGCTCTTGCCTGTGAATTTGGCAAATATCCTAATTTTTTTGCTGTCTCACATACTTTTTTTTTTGTAGCCTCACTTACATCGTTATGGTTATTTAAAGCCTTACTTACGGTAGCGATCGAAACACTGCAAGCAGTTGCTATGTCTTTGATAGAAACCATAGTAACTTCTCCCAATTTTATAATTTATTATATATTTAATATAATTTACTTCTTTTCAAACGTTTTCGCTACTTTCGTTACTTAAATATACAACCGAAATTCAAATCTGTCAATGGTTTTTGTGTATTCTATGTGAAAAATAGTTATTTTGCATAATTCAAATAAAAATCATTGTTAATTTTAACAATTAATATTTGCTCAAATACCCTGAAATAACCATCAGTGGTATAATATCAACTAATGAATCGTTTAAGAACCAATCAGAATATATGAATTATGACAAAAAGCGACTTTTATTATAATAAGAGTAAATTTGTGTTAAACATTAAAAATAGCTTGGATTCAGTTAGAATTTATCAACAAATCCCACTTTTCTGTAAGCTTTGTTCAGAACTTTCTGTGTCAAAGCTGTTGCACGTTCTGCACCCTTTGTATAACATTCCTTAAGGTATGCCTTATCTGCAATAAGTCTTGCAAACTCATCTCTTACAGGTTTAAGACTATCAGCAACTGCCTCGCCGACAGCGAGTTTGAAGTCACCATAGCCCTTTCCATCAAATTCTTTTTCTATTTCATCATAGTTCTTACCTGTTGTTACAGAATAGATTGACATAAGGTTGTTAATTCCATCCTTACCTTCAGCATACTTTACTTCCATGTCACTGTCAGTAACTGCTCTTTTGAACTTTCTGACGATAGCATCTGAATCATCAAGGATATACACGCTTGCATTTGGGTTTTCATCAGATTTTGACATCTTCTTTGTTGGGTCCTGAAGTGACATTACCTTTGCTCCAACTTCAGGAATGTATGCATCAGGTACAGTGAAAAGCTCACCATATTTCTGATTGAATCTCTGAGCAACATTTCGTGCAAGTTCAAGGTGCTGTTTCTGGTCAATTCCTATAGGTACAAGGTCTGTGTTGTATGCAAGAATATCTGCTGCCATAAGAACAGGGTAGGTGAACAGACCTGCATTGATATCATCAGGATGTTTTGCCGATTTATCCTTGAACTGTGTCATTCTTGAAAGTTCACCGAACTGTGTTGAGCATGCAAGAATCCAGTTTAACTCCGCATGGTTTCTGTTATGACTCTGGATAAAAGCTACTGACTTTTCAGGGTCAATTCCGCAGGCAAGAAGAAGAGCATATGACTGCAGAGTCTGCTGTCTGAGTTTGACAGGATCCTGCCTTACAGTAATTGCATGAAGGTCTACTATAGAATATATACAATTATATTCATCCTGTAGATTTCCCCAATTCTTAACTGCACCGATATAATTTCCTAGAGTAAATACACCAGTCGGCTGAATACCGCTGAATATTATTTTCTTCTTTTCTGTTTCAGACATAAATAACTTCCTTCCGTTGTGTATGCTATATTTGTTTTTTTGCATGGATTTCTTTGGTTTCTCTGATAGTCTTACCACCTATTCCAATATTATCATCTGATTGTTCATGAATAACAACAGTAAAAAAATCTGATGGAATGTGAGTAATCCTTGAAGCATTTTCAGTCATGGTTCTAATAAGTTCAGATTTCTGATCCACTGGAATGCTTCCTATATCTATTGTAATTACGGGCATTGATTAGTCACCGAACATTTCTTTTGAGAGTTTTCCAATAATTTCACAACCCTTAACGAGCTGTTCATCAGAAGGAGTTGAGAAATTCATTCTGAAACATGAGATTTTCTCATTCTCATCTATTATAAAAGCATTTCCTGGAACAACAGCAACTTTACGTTCAACTGCCTTCTTGCAGAAGTCCATCATATCGCAGTCATCAGGAAGAGTACCCCATATGAAAAGTCCTCCTTCAGGCTTTGTGGTTGTAAGCTTCTTTGAGAAATTTTTATCAATCTCACTAAGCATAAGTTCACACTTACTCTTGTAGATATTTCTTAGATCAGCAAGATGTGCTTCAAAATCGTATTCTGTCATAATCTGATGGCATATCATCTGTGCAAGTACATTTGTATGCACGTCTGCAACCTGCTTACATACAACAATTTTCTGAACAATTTCCTTTGGTGCGGATACAAAACCAACACGAAGTCCAGGTGCAATAACCTTTGAGAAACTACCTGCATAAATAACTCTTCCATCAGTATCAAGAGATTTGATTGTAGGTATATTTTCACCATGAAAACGGAGTTCTCCGTAAGGGTTGTCCTCAAGAATAACAATGTCATATTTCTTAGCAAGTTCATAAACGCCCTTACGTTTTTCAAGTGACATGCATTTTCCTGTAGGGTTCTGGAAGTTTGGTATTACATATATAAGTTTAACATTTTTATTATTTTTAATAGTATCTTCAAGTACATCAAGCTTAATTCCATCATCATCCATATCAACACCGACAAGATGTACACCATATGAACGGAAAGAATTAAGACTTCCTATGAAAGAAGGGGATTCACAGATAAGTGTATCTCCCTCATTAAGAAATACTTTACATGAAAGTTCATTAGCCTGCTGACCACCCGAAGTTGTGATAACTTCATCGATATCAGGGTTAAAACAATTCTGATTTGCAAGACGCTTTTTTAAAGTATCTCTTAAAGGAGTATAACCTTCAGTTATGCTGTACTGTAAAGCAGCTATAGGATTTTCAGCAAGAATTTTTGAAGTTATTTCTGCGACTTCTTTGGAAGGAAAAGCTTCCGGTGCAGGGTTGCCTGCAGCGAATGGGATTATTTCAGGAAGCGCTGTATACTTCATAATTTCTCTTATTGCACTTGGCTTAAGAGCTTTAACCTTATTTGAAAAGTTGTAATTCATTTATTCCGCTACCTTTCTGAATTATAATATTATTAATGCTACATCTACAAATTATAACACATATATTCAGTACAAGCAACATAAAAATTATAAAAAGACAATTTCGGGAGGACAACTGCTTGAAGAAACAAGGCTTTTTATATGGCTCTGTCATACTGATATTATCAGCTGTTATAGTAAAGATTATTGGTGCACTGTTCAGAATTCCTCTTGCAAATATGCTCGGAGGAACGGGCATGGGCTATTTTTCATGCGCATACGGAATTTTCATGATTATATATGCTGTATCAGTAACAGGACTTCCAACGGCTGTTGCAAAGCTTACTGCCGAAAGCATGGCACTTGAACAGTACAAGGATGTCAGGCAGATAAAGAAAATCTCTCTTTTGTTATTTACGGCAACAGGGCTAGTATCCACTGCTGTAATTGCGTTTCTTGCTTATCCATTCTGCAAATACGTTGCCGGAAATATAAATGCTGTTCCTGCCGTTATTGCAATCGCCCCGTCTGTGCTGTTCGGATGTATAATGTCTGTTTATAGGGGCTATTACGAGGGTATGCGAAATATGTACCCGACAGCAGTATCCCAGATTATCGAAGGAATGGTAAAACTGATTTCAGGATTGGGACTTGCATATCTTACTTTGAAAACTGCTGTTTCAAATCCCGAATTTCTTATAAAACTTATGGAGCTGACAGGTTTCAGAACAGAATCAGATTTACTTCCATATGCAGCAGCAGCGGCAGTATTCGGTATCACAATATCAACTGCTTTCGGAACTGTATTTCTTATATTAAGGGATAAGATAGCAGGGGATGGGATTACCCGCGAAGTCCTAAGCAAATCAGTGCGTTCAAGCAGCAGGAGAACAATAATAAAAGAACTGCTTAAAATAATTATACCTGTTGCAGCAGGTTCACTGATTACAAATCTTACATCTCTAATTGATCTGACTACTATAATGAGGTCACTTAAGCTTGCTATGTTTAAGGCACCTGGTTTTTTTGCAGAACTGACAGGCGGAAGTGTTGCAGGCAATATGATACCTACATTTATATTCGGAAGCTTTACAGGACTTGCAGTTTCAGTTTTCAACCTTGTTCCGTCATTTACAAATATGTTCGGAAAGGGTGTTCTTCCTACACTGTCAGCAGCTTTTGCAGAGAAAAACAGGAAGGGTATATGCAGTTCATCCTATAATGTGCTATTTACAACAGCGTTTATTTCAATGCCAGCAGGAATAGGAATTTCTGCGCTATCGGAGCCGATTCTTTATCTTTTGTTTCCAAATAAAACTGCTGAAATAAGAGTATGTGCAGAATCTCTTGCTGTTCTTGGTATTGGTGTAGTATTTCTTTCTCTGTCTATGTCTGTTTTTTCTGTACTTCAGGCAGCAGGCAAAGCGCAGATTCCTGTAATAATTATGCTGGCAGGTGTAATTATAAAACTGATAGGTAATACATTTCTTGTTCCTGTACCGGAACTTAATGTTACCGGTGCAGCAATATCAACAGATATATGCTATATTGTAATATTTATTATTTCTATTTACGAGCTATACAAGATTACAAAAGTTTGCTTATCAAGCGTAATAAAAATGCTTATGAAAATCCTTATAAGTTCACTTATGTGCGGTGCAACAGCATATCTTACATACGGAGTTGCGTGCTGGTATATGTCCAATCTTTTTTCTTTAGCAATTTCAATAGTATTGGGTGCTTTAATATACATAATTACAACACATTTATCAGGAACATTCACAAAAAGTACGTTAAAAATGCTGATTTCTTAAAAAATTAAAAAAAACTATTGAATTATTTCTTATTATCGGTTAATATATAAACTGTACCCAAAAATGGGTATTAAGGAAGCGTTGGTTAATTCGGTTTACCTCATATTAAATCAGGTTTTTGGGGTTGACAGTTGGTGGTTTTACCTTTAATCAGCATCTTCTTAATTATTACTGTTAATTTCAGAGGTTATTATGGACTTCAGCTTTAAAAATGTATATAATATAAATGATTTATTGCAAATAGTCAGTATATTGAGATCCGAAAATGGTTGTCCATGGGATAAGGAACAGACTCATAAGTCAATCAGAAAAGATTTTCTTGAGGAAGTTTACGAGGTTGCAGAAGCTATTGATAAAGAAGATTCAGAAATGCTTCGTGAAGAACTTGGTGATGTGCTTCTTCAGGTTGTCTTTCACGCCCAGATTGAAAAGGAAAATAGTGTTTTTCAATTTGATGATGTTGTGGATGAAGTCTGCCAAAAGCTTATTATAAGGCATCCTCATGTGTTTGGTGATGTTAAGGTCAAGGATACTGAAGAGGTTCTGAGAAATTGGAATAACATCAAACAGGATACAAAAGGGCAGGAAACTTACACAGAAACTCTTGAAAGTGTATGTTCAGCACTCCCGGCTCTTATGAGAGCACAGAAAACAGGTCAACGTGCAAAGCGTGCAGGCATGGATTTTGAAAATGCTTTTTCTGCATTGGAGCGTCTTGAAGAAGAAATTGCAGAATTAAAGGAATGTATGCTTGCAGAAAATGCTGATAATATTGAAGAAGAGCTCGGTGATGTACTGTTTTCGGCTGTTAATGTGTGCAGATTGAATAAAGTGGATGCGGAAGAGGCACTGACACGTTCAACAGACAAGTTTGTTAATCGTTTTAAAAAGGTGGAAGATCTAATCAGATGTGACGGGCTGGATATGAAGGCTCTGACCATAAATGAGCTTGATGCTTATTGGCAGAAAGCAAAAAAACAATAAAATGGCTTTGCCATTTAATTTTGGAGGTAAAAAAGCATGACAAAGAACATGACAAAGGCAGATCTTATTAGTTCTATAGCTGAAAAAGGTGAATTTACTAAGAAGGATGCTGAAAAGGCTCTTAATGCAGTATTAACATCTGTAACTGAAGCTCTCGTTAAAGGTGAAAAGGTTCAGATCGTAGGTTTCGGTACTTTTGAAGTTCGTGACAAGAAGGAAAAGGAAGCTATCAACCCTAAGACTAAGGAAAAGGTACTTGTTCCTGCAAGAAAGTCCCCTGCATTCAAGGCTGGTAAGGCTCTTAAGGATGCTGTTGATGTCAAGTAATTGAATACTTAATTGGCATGTTGCATTCTGGGCAGGCGAAACAGTATTTTCTGTTTTGCACTGCCCTTTTGTATTATGAAAGGATTTGTATACACAATATTAACAACAGTGATACAAATCCAGAGAGGAACAATATTAACATGAGACTTGATAAATATTTGAAAGTTACAAGGCTTATTAAGCGCAGAACTATTGCAAATGAAGCTTGTGATGCTGATAAAATTGTAGTGAACGGTAAGTTTGCAAGGGCATCATATGATGTCAAGGTCGGTGATATAATTGAAATTAACATGGGGAATAAGCCCCTCAAGGTTAAAGTTCTGAATGTTACCGAATATGCTACTAAGGAAAATGCTGCTGAAAACTATATAGTAATAGAATAGTGAGGTACTTATGGGACCTTATGAATATATTACAATTAAAATAGACGGGGACTACGCAGTTCTTAAAAGGACTGATATACCGTCTGATGATACTATTCTTGTAGCAATGGCTCTTCTTCCGCAAGGAGTGGATGAGGGTACAAAGCTTATATGGGAAAATCTCGAATATGTTATAGTATAAATAAATGGCTGCCCTGTATCAGGACAGCCATTTATTAAGCACTAGTCTTCTTTTTTATCTTCTAAAACTTCTGTAACTTCTTCGTCTGCTTTTTCTTCCGCAGCTGGTGGCTCAGGCTTTTCAATTTTTGCACCGCACTTGCCGCAAAAATTATTGTCAATTGAATTTTCTGCTCCACATTCCTGACATGCTACAACGCCTTTGATAGAAAGGAGCTGTGCCTTCATTTCAGCGATAGTTTCAATTGCAGCCTTGATTTCATTTACAAGCTCAGCAACATTTTCAGCAGGGTTATCCTTGTTATTTGCAAAGTATTCCTTGCCGAGTTCTGCGTAGCTCTGTGAAAGTGAATGTTCAAGTGTGCTGATTCTGCAGTTTAATTTTGCAATGTCAGTAACAAACTTTGTTTTTTCACCAACAACCTGGCCTGCCTCTGTAATTGTTTTGCCTATTTTGTCAAAGATTTCACTCATGATAATTACCTCCTATAATAAATATTACTGTACCTAATATCAATATTATATCAACTATAATATTACTTGTCAAGAGGTTCTGATAATTTTTATTACATTTTTGTTTAATTTAGATTGTATTTTTAAACTATCGTCAGATATGTGTACAGCACTAACAAAACTCTGTTTTATTTCATCAAGGTTACATTCGGTTGATGTATATAAATATGCTAGTACATCTCCCTTATTAATATATTCACCAACTGTTTTATTAAGACGTATTCCTGCAGAAAAGTCTATATCAGAGTCTTTAGTCTTTCTTCCTGCACCAAGTGCAAGAGAAATTAGGCCTACTTTTTCGCAGAATATTCTTTCAATTTTGCCACTTTCATGTGCATATACTTCTATAGTTTTATCAGCCTGCTTGAACAGGCTATAGTCATTGATTACATCAGAATTTCCGCCTTGTAATATGATCATTTCAGCAAGCTTGTTCAATGCTTTACCGGATGAAATAGCATCCTCTGCAAGCTTTGTACATTCTTCTGGTGTCCCTTTTCCTCCAAGGTACAGCATTTCTGTAGCAAGGGCAATGCATATCTCATGAAGGTCTTCAGGGCCATTTCCTTTAAGCACCTCAATTGCCTCAATGACTTCAAATGAGTTTCCAATATTTCTGCCAAGAGGCTTGCTCATATCGGTAAGAATAGCTGAACACTTTCTGCCTGCAAGCTTTGCTGTTCGCACCATAGCGTCAGCAAGCTTTTCAGCATCCTCTGTATTCTTCATGAATGCGCCGTCACCGACTTTGACATCAAGAACAATTCCGTCAGCCCCTGTAGCAAGTTTTTTGCTCATGATACTTGAACATATAAGAGGAATACTGTCAACTGTTGCAGTTACATTTCTTAGCGCATAAAGCTTTTTATCAGCAGGTACAAGTGTGCCTGTCTGACCTGCAACAGCAAGACCTGCTTTTTTAATGTTTCCAATAAAGGTTTCATAATCAAGACTTGTCACAAATCCAGGAATAGACTCAAGCTTGTCAATAGTACCACCAGTATGCCCAAGTCCTCTGCCTGACATTTTTGGCACATAAATACCGCAAGAGGCAACAATAGGGGCAACGATAAGAGTTGTCTTATCGCCCACCCCTCCCGTGCTGTGCTTATCAATGCAAGGCTTGTCAAGCCCAAGTGTAAATGTATCCCCTGATCTTGCCATAGCCATAGTAAGATCTACAGTTTCCCTGTCTGAAAGGGAATTGAAGCAAACGCTCATCAACCAGGCAGAAGCCTGATAATCAGGAATCTGCCCGTTGACATAACCACTTATGAACCACTCAATTTCATCAGTGGAAAGCTCTTCATTGTGTTTTTTCTTTGTTATAATATCATACATCGTCATTGTACAGTTATCCCCGTATAGTAATATTTGAGTATATCAGTATATGTATATCCTTGATTAGCAAGAATATTCGCTCCATTCTGACTCATGCCAACGCCATGACCATAACCATATGTAGTGAAAACAAACTGACCATTACTGTATGTAACATCGAAACTTGCACTTTTAAGTCTGAATCCCATGACATTCTCCCTTAGATATCTGCCCGAAATGGTTTTCTGACCATCAATACTTACTGTTCCGACATATGACGTGTCTAAATAAGACGTTATTTTAATCCAGTTTGAAGGGTCAGAAGAAAGCTGAATTCCAAGATTACTTTCAAGGTAGCTTCTTATTTCACTTTCTGAAAAAGTTCTTGTAACTCCGTAGTTCGGATCACCTGACAAATCAACATTGCAAGGAACGCTTACCAGGTATGGAACGTTTGTACCCCATACATTAGAGGCAGAAGACGAATATCCTGCTGTTGATGAGCAGTAAACAGTCTGTGCAATACTGCCGTTATAATAGCAGCCTACTCCGCTTACGGCAGAAACATTTCTCTTTATTTTCTCGGAAACATTATTTGAAGCAAGCACATAAGGGTATAATCCCACTAAATTGTTGTACTTGACATATGAATATGCTGCTACTGCCTGAGCCTTTATTGCCTCGTCAGAAAAACTTGATGACACTTCATTTGCAACTATCATGCAGACAAGTGTATAAGCATCCATTGTTTGAACAGACCCGTTGATTTTAACAGAAAGGCTTTCGTTCCATCCATTTCCTTGTACAGGGTTTGTTACAGGTGTATTGTTAGAAAAATTGTTAGAATAATCATCAGCAGAAATAACAATATCAGGAACAGATGTAACATAAACAGGTATAGTTGTAACAACAGTAGTTTCTGTGAATGTCACAGGAACAGATTCAGTAAATATTATCGGGGCTGTAGTAACCTTTTTTGTGACTGGTTCAGTTTCAGTGACAGTAGTTTCAACGACAGTGGTTTCTTTGACGGTGGTTTCCTTCTTCATTGCCGAATAATCGTTGTCCTTTTTTTCAGCCAATAATCCAGCATTTGTTGCTTTTACAGTTTCAAAACCATTATTGTCATCATATAGTGCTTCATCGTTTTCTATATCATCAATGTCTTTTTCTTCGTCTTGAAATTCACTATGTATATCTACGCTTTGTGTAATTTCTTCTGTAATCGGAGGCTCAGTTATTATTATAATTTCAGACTGAGGCATATCCCCAGAATCTGATTCTGCAAGTCCATCAAAGCTCAAGTCTGAATCAGAAGATTCACTTCCGGAGCTGTATCTTAAATCTTCAGATATTTGAACATCATCAACATTTCTGATAAAACAGAATGTGAAGACATAAAATGTTCCGACTAGCAGAATTGCTGTTACAGTATTTAATATGGCTTTTGTCTTCATATACTTCCCCCTATTCAGAATAACTTGTCAAGGTATCTTACTCTGACTGTGTCTCTTCATATGAACCGCCGTTGTATTTGTAATATATAGCAGGCCACTTAGGATTGGGATTTTTCTGGAATACAGTCATATCAAAGCTGTCTGTTGTTTCGTTGTCACGAAGCCTTCTTGCAATGATAACGTGTCTGGATGGTTCCCATTCATATGAGCATGTTGAAAGAGTGATGAACTTGTCACCCTTCTGAAGATCAACACCTGTAATAATTGTGCTTCGTTCAGTAATTTCCTTTACGAAATTATCAAATGAATGAGGGCCTGTTTCTTCAAAGTTTACAAAGTTCTGATAGTCAAACACATTACCGTTGTCATGTTCCGGCTCTGTATTTGTAACGAAAGAAGAAACTATAACATATGTACCCTGGAAATAGTTTGTATCAAAGTAAACAAACGGATTTCTAAGCCAATAGCTTGGATCCCATTTATACTTGTCCATATTACCGAACATTGTTCCGTCTTTCTGGTTATGACCATAGAAAACAATATTATCGGACATCATATCAGGATATGTGTTTATAGTTGCCCTGTAATCGGCAAAAATAGTTCCGCATTGACGCTGGTTGTCGTAAAAGTTATGATCAAGATAATACTCATTATCGCTTCTCTGAACTACAACTTCGTCAATGATTTCAGGAATTCTGAGGTATCCTACAGTATCCTTGTTAATCTCAAGAAATTGTTCAGCAGCAGGAAGATTAACGAGAGGGGGTCTTACAATCTCTCCTGCTTCATTTTTTTGAAGAGTATTGTTGTTCTGAATAGTTCCTGATTGGGACTGCTGGTATATAAGCTTGATAGTATCATTGTTTTTCTTTGCTTCATACATCTCATAAAAATAAGAGCCGAGAATAATGCCGCAGGCAATAAGAACAACAATACATGCAAGTACAATTACTTTGCTGATAACTTCTTTTTTACTGTCATCTTTCTGTGGGATAAAACTTTTTACAAAGCCCTTTTTTTCTTTCTTTTTCGGACTTTCTTTATATCTTGGTTTGTAATTAGCTTCATCTGATATCGCCATTTATTTGCCCATCCTTTCTGAATTTGCATAATAGATTTAAACAAAAATTGCGGTTTTAAGTATTTAAAACTATATATTTTTATTGAAGTGAATCTGCTGTTACGGTTTCAGTTTCAGCTGATTCATCCAAAGGTGCTTCTGTTACATCAGAAATGTCACTTTCAATATATTCTGAAAAGAAAGGAGTCTCATAAGTTTCTGAAGTGGTTTTTTTCGTGGATTTCTTAGTTGATTTACTTGTCCTTTTTTTTTGTAATTCTTCAGTATCCGACGGAACGCCTGTTGTAGTCTCTTCTTCATCTGAATATGTGACTGTATCCATGCGGTAGTCAGATATTTCAGGGTCATATACAAGAGCATATCTGTATGATATATCCGGTGAAGTTTCAAAAGTAGTTGTGGTATACGTCATGCCAGAAGTAATAGCATAATAATCCAGTGTCCTTGCGTCAGGATTTATAACTGCAGTTGAGAAATCAAAGCTGTCAGCAGTTTCATTTTCCCTAAGCTTACGGGCATAGATAACAAATCTAACATTTGAATACTCATCACTACATGTTGAAAGGCAAATCAACTGGTCGCCGTATCTTACATCAACAGGTGTGATAATCTGATTTCTCTCATAGATTTCACCCATATACCAGTTGAATGTGTTTTCATCATTAAGTTCTTCTTCGTAATCATGGTAATGGAATACTTCGCCGTGGCTGTCCTGTTTTGCAAGTGTATTTGTGACAAAGTATCCGAATATAACATATTGACCTACATCATATTCAGTACTGAAGGTGAACATAGGATTTTGTTTATAGTAATCAACGTTATGTTTGTATTCCTTTAGATTGCCGAACATTGTTCCGTCTTTCTGGTTATGACCATATAAAACAATGTTAGGGGACATGTAATCTTCTTCAATAACACAGCGGTAATCCATAAAGATTGCGCCGGCCTTGTTATAGCTGTTGTAGTATGTATGAGTAAGATAATAATCGTTGTCATCACCCTGAACAACAGGCTGATAAATTCCTGCACTCTGAATTGACAAAAATCCTCTTACGTCATCATTCTGACTTTTATAGTGGGAAATAATCTCTGAGCTTCTTTCAGCAAGCTCCTCATCAGTAGGTGCAATAGTAATGATATTTCCGTTTTCGTCAGTCATTGTTGTTACATCAGATTCCACGAACTGTCTGATTTTTTCCTGATCAGCCAATGCAATTCGTGACTGAATAAAAGTACTGATAAGAATACAAGTGCCTATAATAAGAACAATACATCCTGCCAGAAATACAAGTTTCCTGACAGTTTCAAATGCTCCGTCTCCCTTATGTGGAAATAGTGAGTTAAGTATTCCCATACTTTTTTTGTTTTCATGCCTGTCAATTTGAAGGTTATCTACCTGATGGTTATATTCATGGGTATGCTCAGTTCCGTCAAGCATTGATAACGGAATCTCTTCGGAAAGATCCTCGGGTTCGTTGTTATCTTCTTTTATATCATAATTGTCATCACTGTGCGTTTTGAAATTATATTCTTCCAGAATACTGTCAACCGTATAGTTGTTTTCAGTATCATTGTGTTCATTTTCATCGGAATTGCCTTTGATATTCAGTGACATAAATAAAAAACCTCTGTTTATTAACTGTATATAAAGTTCAGATCAGGTTCTTTGGCATCTGTATTCAGTTCTGCCTTTGAAGTATCCACTCTGGAACTTTCCCCGTCACGAACTTTTCTTCCTATAACAACAAATCTTGATGGCTCAAACTCATTTGAGCATGTAGAAAGTGTTATAAACTGATCATCCTCGTTAAAGTCTACACCTGTATTTACAGCTGTACGGTCAAGGATGTTTGATTTCCATGTGTCAAAGCTTCTGTTTGGCGTGAAGTTTATATAGTTATGATAATCAAATATTACGCCATCCCGTGTCTGACGTGGTTCGACTTCGATAATAAACATTGCAATTATTTTATAAGTATATTCTTCATAAAGATTTGAGAAAGTAAATGTCGGATTTTCACAATAGAAATCGAAGTTTTCTGTACGACTTTGAGTAATCTTGTAATCTTTGAGAGTGCCGAACATGGTGCCATTTTTCTGGTTATGTCCATATATAATGATGTTATCACTCTGATTTTTATCGTAGTCATTAGCAATACAGCGGTAGTCTATATATATAGTACCTGCCTGTGCCTTATTTCCGTTAAAGTCCTTGTCAAGATAGTAATTGTTATCTTCTGCCTGCACAACGACGTTGTCAATCTGAGTGTTGTCAACCTTGATCCATCCTGCAGTATCAGGATTATCGTCAACAAAGCTCTGCATCTGCGGAAGAACCACAAGGGGAGGAGGCTCTGTTTCGGAAACGCTGACCTCTGTTTCAGGAGAAGTTGTTTCTTCTGTAATAATTACAGTTTCTGTATGCTGGGCTTGCTGTTCTTCAATCAGTTTCTTTGTTCTGATTTTATCAATTGCATCTGAAGCTAGAAGAAATAGACATACTATTAATACAGCAGAAGCAACCAATACAGATACTTTTCTGATAATTTCAGTTATAGAATCACCTTTTAAAGGTATAATTTTCTTTATAAAACTTTTTTGAGATTTTTTTGAACTCATTGGTGTGACTATGCTCCAAGACAGAGCATACCTCCTTTTTGATGTTTTGAGCTGATTATTCCATTACCTCTGTAAATTACAAAAAGCTCATTAAAATAAATTACTTGTTGTAAATTACATTCCAATCCGGTTCCTTGGCATTGGTATTTATATATGCGCTTTCAACGTCAACCTCTGCACTTTCACCGTCTCTTACTTTTCTTGCAATTACAACAAATCTTGATGGTTCAAATTCATTGCTGCATGTTGATAAAGTCAGGAATTCATCACCATACTGTAAATCAACAGGGGTTATGACCTGTGTTCTTTCCATTGCCATGTCAACAAATCTCTGATAATCACCCTTTGTATCAAAATTAACGTAATTATGGTATCTGAACAATACTCCGTCGCTTGTCTGTGATTCCTTTACAGGAGTTACAAAGTAAGCAAAAATCTTGTACTGGTCAACGTTATAATTTGAAGCAAAAGTAATCATAGGGTGTTTCTTGTAAAAATCAAGGTCATGCTTATATTTTGCAAGATCCCCGAACATAGTCTTATCCTTCTGATTGTGACCGTAGAGAATAAGATTATCACTGCGCTCAAAAGCTTCAAGCGTAGTACGTCTATCAAGGAATATAGTTCCTGCCTTATTTGTACTGCCGTCAAACGATGTTTTCAGATAGTATTCATTGCCGTCTGAGGTCTTTTTCTGAACAACAGGAAGAGCAATATTTGTATCGTCAATCTGAACCCAGCCGACAGTATCAGCGTTTATTTTCAGCAGTTCTTTTGCGCTGTCTAGAACTGAGCCATCGCCCTTGCTTGTATCTATATATGTATAGTAAAGTTCCTTTAGAGAACTGTTAAGGAACTTTGCATCAAGCGACAATCTCAACTCATTGCCGAGAATAACTCCGCAGCCAATCAGTACAAGAACTGCAATCTGTGTAATGATTTTGCTAACTTTTTCTTTAAAGCTGTCTCCCTTTTGAATTAACAGCCAATGTCCTCTTTTTTTCTTTTTCTTGCTTTTCAAAGCTTTTTGGTAAGCTTTTTTAGCTTCTTTGGAAAGTGCCATTAATTATTTATCTCCTAAGTTACATTTTTATTTAAATTTTTCTTTATTTTTATACATCTACACACTTTATATGATACAACTTATACACTACCATGTCAATAAATTATGACTTTTTTGTTATATTTGTCAGAACTATAAAGTGTTTATTTATAGTTTAATAACCTTGAGTTCAGTATCATTTACTGCTTTCTGAATCATAGGTTCAAAATCAAATGATTTCTGAGCTGCATCAACATCAGCAAGAACTGGTCTTGTTTTCGGATGTTTTGGTGTAAATACGGTGCAGCAGTCTTCATATGGTTCAATTGAAATATCAAAAGTATCTATCTTTCTTGAAATTTCAATGATTTCTGTCTTGTCCATACCGACAACAGGTCGGAACATAGGTATTTCACAAACAGCATCTGTGCAAACAATAGCACCAATAGTCTGGCTTGCAACCTGTCCGACACTTTCTCCTGTTATAAGAGCCTGGATATTGTTTTCCTTTGCAATTCTCTGTGCAATGTCTATCATAAGTCTTCTCATTATAATAGTGAAAAGTTCTTCAGGGCAGTTATCCCTGAGTGCTTCCTGAATTTCTGTGAATGGAACGCAGTAGAACTTAATATCTCCGCAGTAAGGAGTAAGCTTTTCACAAAGCTTTTCAACCTTCATTCTTGCTCTTTCAGATGTATAAGGAGGTGAAACATAGTGTATTGCTGAAATTTCAATACCTCTCCTAGCCATCATATATCCTGCAACAGGGCTGTCAATTCCTCCTGAAAGCAGAAGCATACCTTTACCCGATGTGCCGACAGGAATACCGCCCGCAGCCTGAACATTACCTGTGTGGACGAAAGCGGATTTATCCCTGATTTCAACAACAACTGTAACCTGCGGATTATGGATATCAACAGTCAGATGCGGATATTTCTCAAGAATTCTGCCGCCAAGCTCCATGCAAATTTCAGGTGAAGTCATAGGAAAATGCTTGTCTGCACGCTTTGCCTCTACCTTAAATGTTCTTGCATATGCAACTGTGTCTTCAATATAAAGAAGTGTCTGTTCGCAGATTTTCTCAAAATCTTTTTCAACAACCATTGCTCTGCATATTGCAGCAGCACCGAATACCCTTGATGCTCTTGAAAAAGCTTCGTCAAAATCAATATCATCACTCTGCGGAATTACAGAAATAATTGACTGTGCTCTTTTGTATTCAAATTTGCCCATAGGATCAAGTCTGCGGCGCAGATTTCTGACAAATGCATCCTCAAAGGCTCTTTTGTTTAATCCCTTTAATGCAATTTCGCCCTCTTTTAATAAAATTATCTCTTTCATATATCAATATGCCTCCGTCGGAAGCGTACTCCTCTCAATAGTTTATAGTATAATGTTATTTTGTCTTAGCAAGGCTGGAATAACCCTCCTGCAAAGCATTTATTAATGTGTCTATTTCTCCCATAGTTGTAGTTCTTGAAATAGAAATTCTGATTGCTGTATCAGCAAGTTTTTCATTAAGTCCCATTGATTTCAGAACAGAACTTCCAGTACCTTTTGAACAAGCAGATCCGCTTGAAACATAAATGTTCTTGCTTTCGAGGTAATGAAGCATTATTTCAGAACGAATTCCTGGAACAGATATGTTTGTAATGAACGGAGAAGCATGTTCAGCAACTGAATTTACAACTACAAAATCCAATTTTTTAAGTTTTTTCAGAAGATAGCTGTTTATTATTTCAGCATTATTATATGCAGTAGACATTGTAGGAAGCAAAGCTCTTGCTGCTGCTCCAAATGCTGCAATCAGAGGAACGGATTCTGTACCTGAACGCAGCCCCTTTTCCTGTCCTCCGCCATACATAAGAGGAGCAATACGTATGCCTTTCTTTATATACATTGCGCCGACACCCTTTACAGCGTGGACTTTATGTCCTGAAACAGTTATAACATCTGCATAAAGTTCAGCAGCTTTTATAGGAATTTTTAGAAAAGCCTGTACGGCATCACAATGAGTGATACATTCAGGGAAGTTTCTTTTTATATATGAAAAAATCTTTTTTACAGGCTGGATTGCACCTGTTTCATTGTTGACAAACATACATGAAACAAAACAGGTTTTGTCATCAATAGCTTTTATAAACGAATCAGCATCAACCTCACCATTGTATTCTGCAGGTATTCTGATAACTTCATAACCCCCATGTTCTTCAAGATATTTTACAGGAGCTGCAATGGAGGAATGTTCAATTTCGCTGATAACAATTTTCTTTTTACGTCTTCCATAGTTTTCAACAGCACCATAAACAGCTGTGTTGTTTGATTCTGTTGCACTAGAAGTAAAAGTAACACACTGTGGGTCACAAACAAGAGCAGCCGCTACTGCTTTTCTTGCCTCGTCAATTAGCATTTCAGCCTGAATTCCGAGTTTATGTAATGAGGATGGATTTCCAAAATCCTCTACCATACATTTGAATGCCGCACTTACAGCAGGTTCACATGGTTTTGTTGTAGCCGCATTATCAAGATATATCATCCAATTCATATTCCTTTCAGACACTTCTAAGGAAGCTTTGATTAAATCAATTCCGTTGCCGCTTAATTGAGTTTATTCATCGTTTTGAATTGATGCCATTGGCTTAATCAGTTTCTTCCTTAATATAACTAATATAATTATACTACAAAAATAATAAAATTTCTACATTACACAAAAATTTCACATAACATACTTTTTCATAAATAAAAGAATATCATTCTGTACCTACAGAATTGTCTAAATAACTGTATAAAAAAAATATCCTGATACAATCATATGTTAATTGTATCAGGATATAAAACTATTTCATCTTATTCAGGAATGTAGGTCTGAACCATTTCAGATAGCAGTTTACCATTGTTGAAACCGTGTAATCATAAAACACAAAGATTGCATTTCCCCCAAGAAGCAGCACAGGTACAATATACTCCTTGAGAAAATCAAATTCATCTACTAAATCAATTGTTCCCGTAACATTTATCATAATGTAATAAGAAGCAATGATTGCAACATTGAAAACTGCAATCTTTATAATCCATTGAAGCACCTTGCTTTTAATCTTTTCAAGAAGAGATTTTAGAACAGGGTAGTACCCAAAGAACATAATGAAAAGGATAACAGCATCCTTGTCCGGAGTAATAAACAATGATAAACAGGCTACTGCAGCATATGTCACAAATCCCCAACCTGGATTTATTTCAATCGCAACTACAGCAAGAAGTGTTCCTGCAAACAACGGAAGAGCAATGTTGAGTATAGGAAAAACAGCTGTAAAAAACATGAGAAGAAGGCAAATCGCAGCCGCTATGCCTCCCAACGAAATTCTATAACTAATTTTTTTCATATATAAATCCTCTGAAGGCAATTCAATCGCTGAAAATTTTATTGTGTTTATTTGTTGAAATCAATGTCTGCGTTTCATAGAAATCATTTTTCAGGCTTATGTTAATAATATTATCAAGAATAGGTTTTAATTTATGTATTTCAAGTTCAACATATATATCTGAAAGAGATCCAAGAGTGAAATTGATACTATCGTTTACTTTTTTATTTATAGCGTCAATGTCAAGATCGTTTACAGCAGAATTGCCGACAATCAATGGATTTGCAGCGCATGTCCTGAAATGCTTGTCTACTAATTTGTATGCATTCAGAATATATATATATCTGCCGACAAGATAACCAAAGCGATTGAGTTTTTGCTTTAATTTTATATCATCTGTCAGCGCTGATGCAACAACAGACATTAACTTAGCCGATGGTTCAGATGATTTATCAAGCAGTAATAGTTTTGAAATATTACCACTGAATATCTGATTTATTTGTACAGCTAATTCAGGATAGTTACTGCATGCTTTTTTATATGGTTTGGTAATCAGCATTTTTTTTACAGAGCAGAATTTTTCGTTTCCTGCATTCAACTGAACAGGATTCTGGGATAATGTGTGATACAATATCATTACTGAGCAAGCTGATGCAACATCATAGTTGCCTGCATCTGAATAGTCAGAGACATCATTCAATGCACTCTGCAGTACTGCCAGAAAATTATAATTATTTTTCAGAAGCTTTCTGCAATTTGTTCCGTATTCTTTACGGATATAACTGATAAAGCCTGCACACAATTTTTTATATTTATCATATTCCTGAGAATTTAAATGAGGCTTGTATGGCTTGATATATCTGAACATAACTGCCTCCTTTTGCTATAATTTTTTTATAAAAAAAGAATTGCAAACAAAGTTATTATTAAAATTATTATACCATATCATAAATTTAATGTCAAACTGTGTAATTTATCAGAATGTAATACAATACTATTGACATATTATATAGAATATAGTATACTTGAATAGAATAAAATTAAAATAAAACATCTTGCCGCCTGTATATTTTTTTATCAATAATCTTATATAATTATTAGAAAAAATAATAAAGTTTTCGGCATAAAGGTGTGGAGGTCAGGATGAAGTTTGAGGGGTTTTCAACCGAAAGAAATCTCGGAGTAGAGGTAATTTCGTCTGCGGCTGAATCTTTGCCTAAGGATATTCTGGAAAGTCATAAAACAAGACTGGCATCAAGAGGCGGACATTTTACCGAGGGTGAGTTAATACCTGTTTATTATGCAGCTATGATTGGATGTCCTCAGGACAGCGACACATACAACAACATGCTGTACACTTTGAAGGATGATATAATAAAGTCTTCGAAACTGCTTATTTTTATAGACCATGAAATGCGGAATCCAGAGCCTGATGAGGTGACTGGCTTTAAAACTGTAAACAGGACAGACAAAAAGCAGATGATAAGCGCTTTAACAGCCCTTGTGAATATAGAAAATGATAGTTTGAGGACTGAATTCGGGAGAAAAACTATCAATAAGATGCTCCTTAATATGATGGAGGAGACACCGGGAAAAATATTCAATACCGGAGTAAAAATTATTACATGGATGAACCGTATCTGTAAAAATCCGGGGTTTATTAATAAGAACAGCGAAATTCCTGTTATCATGTATTATGGCGTTATTACAGCTACTGAAATGATGTTTCTTTACTTTATGTCTTGTATTGGAATAGATGTGGTTTATTTTTCAAGTGACAGAGCAGTTCTTGAGACTGTCAACAAAAACAATATTGATGACAGAATGCAGATTTTTGACCTGACAACTTCAGTTCCTAACATGCCTTTTCCTGATAAGCTTGTCAAGGCAAAGGTTGCGACGGTTGCTTATTCGGCTGAACGTGAACTTGATAAAATGCTGTACGGTGACAATACAATGTTCAGGGACTTCCAGTTCAGTAAAATGCAGTCAATGACGCTTAAAACAACATATGACGAAATTAATATACTGTGGCATCAAGATGCAAAGTACCGTTCGGGTTTTGATGTAAGAGATGAAAAGGTTCTTGTTCCGAATATATTTGCTAAAATCAACGGTGTTACAGATGCAAAAATCAGTGACTATTGGGATGACATCAGGGAAAAGCTTACCCCAAACACAGTTCTTGCTATAAAAGCACCAGCATATAAAAGAAGCGATCAGTATTCACTACAAGCATACAAACCATATTACAGCGGAAAAACTCTCTTTATTGAACAGATAAAGGCTTCTCCTATTAACAGATATTCTTTCCTGCCTGATAAGATTCAGGATTTGATTCTTGACAAAATGCAAGAGGCTGTGGACAGCGGCTTTATAAAGCTTGAAGGTGATGAACTTGTTGAGCAGGTTATGTATGTCGGTCTTAACCTTGATAAGAATATCTTAAGAATTGTTCAGAAGTTTGACTTTACAAAAGCAACTCCAAAGTATATTGTTATTGATGCAATTGAAGATACTTTTAGTATAATTGAATGTATACAGCTTGTTCTGTATAACCTTCTCGGCTTTGACATTTTGATTTATACTCCGACAGGGTATAAGAATATTGAAACATATGTCAATGAGAAGGCTTACGAATGCTATACAATGAATGAGTTTGTTTATAATGCTACTATTCCAAAATTTAAAATTCCAGCCGCAGCGCCGGCACAATCGAGTAACTCAGGTTTTTTCAATAAACTATTTAAGAAAGGACGAAAATAATTATGGCTTTACAGTTTAATCCATCAAGTGAAAATGCACAGGAGGTAACAACAGCCACCCCTGATGCTATGCCTAATGCTATGAATATACAGATTGCAAAGCAGGAGACATTTTCAATCGTTGATACAACAAATCAGTTAAAGAATGACCTTGTAAAGAACGAAGAAGTAAACAAGCTTGTCAGCACAATTAATATTAACGATACAAATTCTATTGTTAAGTTTGGTAATGACGTTGCTCTTGAAATTTCAAAAGCTTCTGATCAGGTCCTTAATTCTATGAATATGGAACAAATAAACGATTCAGGAATGCTTCTCCAGCACCTTGCTAATATTATGGATCAATTTGACTCTAAGGAGATTACCGAAGAAAAGAAAACATTTTTCGGAAACCTGAAGAAACAGCTTGACAAGATACTTGCAAAGTATCATACAATGGGTGAAGATGTTGATAAGGTTTATGTTCAGTTAAAGAGTTATGAAACTGAAATTGAAGCTTCCAACATTAAGCTTGAAACGATGTTCAATGCAAATATCCAGTATTATAAGGACTTGCTTAAATATATTATGGCTGGTGAACAGGCTTGTCAGGAACTTGATACTTATATCGCTGATTATCGTAAGAAGCTTGAAAGTGAACCTGATTCAGGTGCTGTTGCAATGGATCTTCAGACACTTGAACAGACAAGACAGATTATGGAACAGCGTGTAATGGATCTTAAGATTGCAGAAAACGTTGCTATGCAGACAGTTCCTATGTTAAAATCAATGCAGTTCTCAAACCTTAACCTTATCAGAAAGATTAACTCTGCATTCATTATAACAATGCCTATCTTCAAGCAGTCACTTGCTCAGGCAATTATGCTGAAGCGTCAGCGTGTTCAGGCAGATGCAATGAAGGCTCTTGATGATAAGACAAATGAACTTCTTATTAAAAATGCCGAGAATACAGTTCTTCAGACAAAGCTTACAACTCAGCTTACTGCTAACAGCTCTATCAAGGTAGAAACTCTTGAACAGACATGGCAGACAATTGTAAGCGGTATTGAAGAAACAAAGAAGATTCAGGAAGAGGCAAAGATTAAGCGTGCTGAAGATGCAGTAAGACTTCAGAAGCTTAAAGATGATTATCGTCTGAAAATGAATGCAACAAGATAATCAGTCTGAATTAAACTTTAAAAAAAGTAACCGTCCTGATGGGCGGTTGTTTTTTTATATAATCATAAATAATATCAAGAGCTATTTCTTTTGCTTTCGCACCGTAAACTTGTTTTGATTCATTATCATTCAGGTGTATTGCAAAATAAATTTTATTATCTTCTTTTTCAACAAAGCCAACATACCATGCATTACCCATCGTTCCTGTACCTGTTTTTCCGTAAATCTTTTCAGGTCCATCAGTTTCTGTCAGCATGATATTTTTAAGAATCATCACTTCTGATTCAGAATAAATAGTGTTTCCTTCAAAAATACTGCGCATAATTTCTATCTGTTCCACAGGTGATATTTTCAGGGAAGAGTCCAGCCAAAAAGCACGGGTATCTGTGCCATTTCCAAGCCAGTTTGAAATATCACAATTTCCATAATTTAATTCAGATACTTCTTTCTGAAAAACATCTTGTCCTGTGCTTTCAACCAACTTTTTGTAATACCATACACAAGAATACTGAAAAGCTTCTTTTAAGCCCAAATCAGCGTTCCATGTTTCATTTGGGTATTGAGTACCATCATATCCCATCTTACTTTCTTCGGAGGTAATTACCTGATTATGAAGTCCAACCAGAGTTGAGACTATTTTAAAAGTTGAATTAGGAGATACTCTTGTTTTACAGTCATCCTCATTGAAATAAATATATTTGTTTTCTAATGTATCATAAATAACAGTGCATCCATTAATGGATTGGAACATTTCCGTATAGTCCGCAGTTATTATTTCAGGTTCATCTGCAACTAAAAAACTGTCGCTTTCTGTTTCTATTTCAGTTTGTTGTAAACTTAAAGTTGTTTGTTCAGAGATAACGCTGGTATTGATTTCTTCCTGCTTAGAATTGCATGCTGATAAACTAATACTCATCAGAAGTATAGTAATACTAAGCAGTATATGCGTTTTCAATTTCATATTTTTCACCATGTTTTAATATAATAATGTCTTAATAAAAAGTTTTTTATATTTTCTGAAGATACCTTTCATCGCAGTATTCACATTCAAGCGTATCTCCGTTTCCACGGAAATTCTTTGGAAGATAGGTTTCCTTGTGAGTTATGCACTTAGGATTTGTACATTCATTTCCTTTCAATGAATGACCTGAAAGGAGTACCATTGGTTTCTGTTCTTCAAGCATAGTAATAATTAGTGCCATTCTAACATACATGCCATATTTGGCCTGTTTGAAATACATTGCTCTTGGGTCGTCATCAACTTCAATTGCTATTTCATCTACTCTTGGAAGCGGATGAAGAACAATCATATTCTTTTTAGCTTTCAACATTTTTGCTCGGTCAAGACAGTAAACATCTTTCTGTGCAAAATATTCTTCGTCAGATTCAAAACGTTCACGCTGAATTCGTGTCATGTAAAGCATATCAAGCGAACCAATTGCTTCTTCGATTGAAGAAACTTCTTTAAATGCGCAGTTGCTTGCAGTAAGGATATCCTTGATATATGAAGGCATTTGTAGTTCTTTTGTTGAGATAAAAACGAACTTGTTGTTCTTATAGCATGAAAGTGCCTTACATAGAGAATGAACTGTTCTTCCATTCTTAAGATCTCCGCATAGTCCGACAGTAAGATTATCAAGGTGTCCTTTTTCTTTAGAAAGTGTAAGTAGGTCGGTGAGAGTCTGTGTAGGGTGGAGGTGTCCGCCGTCACCTGCATTTATGATAGGACATTCTGCGGTTAAAGCGGCTGCTTTTGCAGAGCCTTCTGATGGATGACGCATTACCATAATATCAGCATAGCTTGAAACTATTTTTGTGGTGTCCTTGAGGTTTTCCCCTTTTGCAACTGATGAAGTAGCAGGATTGTCAAAACCGATGATTGTGCCGCCAAGTCGCAGCATTGCAGTCTGAAATGACATTTGTGTTCTTGTTGATGGCTCATAGAACAGAGTAGCCATAATTTTTCCTGAACACTTATGTGAATAAATATCAGGATTATCAGCTATTTCGGAACCTAAGGAAATAATTTTGTTCCACCATTCAACAGGGTGATCATTCAAATCAATCAGGTTAGTATATCCGGAGGTTATTTTCATATTAAGAAATCACCTTTCAATATTGTATTCAATTTATTGTATCAATTTTTAGATGTTTTTTCAATACTTTTTTTAATATTATCCGACAAAGTTTTGCTTATAATACAATTAAAGTTTATAAAAAATTTATATGTTTAAAAGGGTACAGGCTCCTGACATTTTCATGCCGGGAGCCTGCGAAAAAAAGAGGGTATATAACCTGAGCTGCACAGTGCAGTCAGAATGAAGATAGCCATAAAAGAGAAGTGCCTGTTTATTCAAACCTGAGTGCTTCAATCGGATCAAGCTTTGCTGCTTTGTTTGCAGGGTAATATCCAAAGAATATACCGGTTGCTGTAGAGAACAGAACAGCGACAATGATGCCTGTAACTGAAGGTGCTGCCATTGTATCAACAATCATTCCGGCAATATTTCCGAGAATAAGTCCCAGAATTATTCCGATTACTCCTCCTATAAGACACATGATAATAGATTCAGTGATAAACTGAAGTCTGATTGCTGAATTAGGAGCACCAAGAGCTTTTCTTATTCCTATTTCTCTTGTACGTTCTGTAACTGAAACAAGCATAATGTTCATAACACCTATACCACCTACCAGAAGTGATATTCCTGAAATAACAACTATTACAGTTGTTAAAACATCAAAAATGTCATTGAAGGTCTTAAGCTGTTCTTCAAGAGATGTATATGATGCCTCAAATGAGTCATTGTTTTTGTATAGCGTATCGTTAAAGTAATCTCTAATTTCAATTCCAAGTTCTGTAGGGTCCTCATCTTCACTTCCGTTTATAAAGAAGTACTCGTAATTTCCCATATTATCTGGATAGTAGTTCTTCTGAGCAGTTGAGATTGGAATGTAGAAGCTTGTACTCCAATCTTCACCCATTGCAGAAAGGCTTGCTGACATTCCAGATGTTAGCTCATATTTGTATACTCCGACAACTGTATAGTCAAGTACTGATTCATTAGCATTAACTGTAACTGACTGTCCGAGTGCTGCAGCATAACTACCGAAGAGTTTTTCTGCCTGCTTATCTGAGATTAAACAAACGGATTTCTTACGCTCAACATCATTTTTGCTTATAAAACGACCAACTACCAACTCTTCATATCCAAATTTCTCGAGATAAACTTCATTTGTACCATAAATATCAAGCTTTAATTCTTCATGGTCATTGTATGTATTACCCTGAGCTACATAAGAATTAATTCCTATATTTTCAAATCTGCCTTCAAATTTCTTTGCAAATCTATCAATAGCTTCTTCAGAAAGATAGTCGTCAGTATTCTGGTAATCTCTAACAGGATCTTCTTTCCGGCTCATTTGAATTACAATACAGTTTACTCCTAAGCTGTCAAATGACTGGTTGAAATTTTTCTTTACAACTTCACCTGCTGTTGTTATGCCAATTACAGCACTTATTGCAATAATAATTCCAAGCATTGTAAGAAAAGTTCTTCCCTTATTAGCTTTAAGGCTGGTAATAGCAACTATAATATTTTCTTTAAAATTCATATGCTTATACCCCCTTATTCGTATCTGAGTGCGTCAATTGGATCAAGTTTTGCTGCTTTGTTTGCCGGATAATATCCAAAGAAAAGTCCGATGGCCATAGAGAATGTTACTGCCATAAATATACCTGAAATAGAAGGCGGTGCCATTGTTCCTACAATCAGACCGGCAACATTACCAAGGATTAATCCAAGAATAATTCCTATAATACCACCAATAAGGCAGATAATCATTGATTCAATAATAAACTGTACTCTGATTGCTGAGTTTGGAGCTCCAAGTGCTTTTCTTACGCCGATTTCTCTTGTACGTTCCGTTACGGAAACAAGCATTATGTTCATAACGCCGATACCGCCAACCAGCAGTGAAATTCCTGCGATTACAGTAATAATTGTTGATACAACATCAAGCATACTTGAGAATGTGTCAAGCTCTTCCTGAGCTGTGTAATACTTAACTTTAAATGAATCATTGTTCCTGTAATAGGAATTGTTATAATAATCTGAAATTTCAATTGCAAGTGCTTTTGGATTTTCATTATCAGCAGCTGCTACATCAAAATAATAGTAACTTCCCAACATATCAGGTTCTGAAAGCTTCTGGGCAGTAGTACAAGGGATATAAAGTTCTGTACTCCAGTCTTTTCCGTGCATACTATCCTGTACAGCTGCTCCCATTTTTGATTCATTTTTTAATACACCAATGATAACAAAATCGTATTTTTTTTGATTTAAATCTACTGTCAATGTCTTTCCTATGGAATCTTTAATGCTGCCATAAAGCTTTTTAGCCTGTTTATCAGAAATAACACAAACCTGTTTTGCTCTGGTAACGTCGTTGTCACTGATGTATCTGCCTTCACTAAGCTTAGAAAATCCAAAGTTAACCAATCCAGCATTAGCACCAATTACCTTTAAATCAAGATCTTCGCCATCAAACCTTGTTGAGCCTCTGTTACTATTTGTCGATATCCCGATTTCTGTTACTCGGTCACCAAATCTCGTCTTCATTGCTTCTATGGATTCATCAGTGAAAAAGTCACTGTAATCGTAGTAATCCCTGACATTATCATCTCGGAATGTAAGATAAAACTCCATCATGTTGATACCGAAATCCTCATAGACGTTGGTAACAGTCTTTTGCATGATATTGCCCAGTGTTGTGATTGTAATAACCGCACTGATACCAATAATAATTCCAAGCATAGTAAGAAATGCTCTCATTTTATTTACTTTCAGGTTGGTCATTGCCATCGAAATAAATTCTTTAAAGCTCATCCGCTACACCGCCTTTTATCGGGGCATCTTCAGAAGGTTTTTTAATATTAAGCGTATTATCTACATCGCTGATTATTCTGCCATCGGAAAGTGTAATGATTCTATCTGTCTCATCAGCAAGCTCCTTGTTATGAGTAATCAGAACAATTGTCTTGCCCTGTTCTCTGTGGAGCTTGTGGAATATATCCATAACAAGACGTCCTGTTTTACTGTCAAGAGCACCTGTCGGTTCGTCGGCAAGAATAATGGAAGGATCATTTGCCATAGCTCTGGCAATAGCAATACGCTGCTTCTGACCACCTGATAGTTCGTTAGGCATATGTGAACTTCTATCAGCCATTTCTACCAGTTCAAGCAATTCCTTTGCACGGGCAGTACGTTCTTTACTGCCCTTTCCTGCATAGAGCATAGGAAGTTCAACATTTTTAAGTGCGGAAGTTCTTGAGATAAGATTAAAAGTCTGGAATACAAATCCAATTTTTTTGTTTCTAATTTCTGAAAGTGTCTTGTCATCTGTCTTTGAAATATTAGTTCCGTCAAGATAATATTCACCGCTTGTTGGTCTGTCAAGAGCACCGATAATGTTCATAAGAGTTGATTTACCGGAACCGGATGCACCGACAATTGAGACAAACTGTCCTTTTGGAACTGTAAAAGTTAGTCCATGAAGAATTTCTAGTTCATTTGGCGTTCCAAGGTAGAAAGTCTTTACAATGGAACGCATATCAATTACAGGTTTGATGTTCTCGCTCATTCTGCCACCTGCTCACTATTGATTTTTACAGGTGCTCCATCATAAAGTAAATCAGTATCAGTAAGAACGATCATACCATCATTGAGTTCATCAGAAATAATTTCTATATCGAAATCTGATTCAATACCAGTCTGAACCATAATTTTCTTTGCAATATAGTTAGCACCTGACTTTTCAGCTGTATAAATAAAGCTGTTGCCGTCTTCATCTTCATTAACAGCCTCATACTTTACAGCGTAAATATTTTCCTTCTGTTCAGTAATTACTGTAAGCTTTGTTGTCATACCAACCATCAAAGCTGTATCCTTATCTGATACTGAGATGTCAACATCAAATTCACCTGATCCTGCATCATTACCTGTTGCATCCTTATTTGTAGTAGGTGATACCTTTGAAATTATCCCATTGTATTCGTCATCAGAACCGATAGAGTCAGACTTGATGATTACCTGCTGGCCGTCATCAATATATGAAATATCATATTCCTTAACTTTTGATGTGATTTTAAGATTATCTGTATCTTCAACAACAAAGAGGAGTCCCATACCTGAACCACCTTCAACAGCATAAACAGCTGTTACTGTTCCGTCGATAGGTGAGGTGATTGTACAATCTTCAAGAGTGCTCTTGAACTTTTCAAGAGCTATCAGCTGAGGGTCATTCTCAGATAATAATCTTGATTTTTCAGCAGCTGCCTTTAAGTCAGCAAGCTGTGATTCTGAATCATCCAAAGCTGTTTCATATGCTTTACGTGCATCTTCTGCAGTTTTCTGAGCATCATTATACTTTGTCTGCTCTGTATATAGGTTAAGTGTATTTCCGCTTTGAATTACCTCAAGCTCTTTCTTGCACATTTCAAGGTTCTTTTCTGCATTAAGTAAAGCTAATCTTGCCTGATCATATGAAGAAGTGATAAGACTTTCTGTGGAGTTTTTAGCTTCAAAATATTTCTTGGAAGCGTCTTCATAATCTTCCTTAGCTGTTTTATAGTTGTATTTGCTGCTTATTTTATCAAGATTAGCAGATGCAAGATCGAGAGCAGTTTTAGCACTATTAATAGTATTTATATCCCCAGTTGCACAAGCAGCTTCATAGCTTTGTAATGCATTTTCATATGAACTATTTGCTGTAGTGAATTCTTCAGTATCAATGTTCTTAGCTACCTTTTCATAGAATTCCTTTGCATCATCATAGTTCTTTTTCAGCTTGGTAAGGTTTGCAGTATCCTTATTATTATAATTGTCTTCAGCATACTTATATGCAGTCTTTGCTGCTTCAAGCTGAATTTCAGCAGCCTTGATACTATTCTGAGCCTTGATCAACTGTGTGTCCTTATCAGTATTTGTAAGTTCAAGAACTCTGTCGTAGCTTTTCTTTGCAAGGTCAAGGTTTGTTTCGGCTTTATCAAGAGCAGTCTTTGCTGCTACAACAGTTGGGTAGTTATCAGAATTGTACTTTTCAAGTGCTTCATCATACTTCTTTTCAGCATCTGTTAACTGATAATCACTTGTAATATTGCTTGTGTTGAGTGAAGCCTTCTGCTGGAGGATATCCTTTTCAATCTGATCAGTGTCGAGTTGACAAAGAACATCACCCTTCTTTACTTCATCTCCAACTTCTACATTAATCTTTTCTACAGTATAATTAAGGTTACTGTATACCTTTCTTACTGAATTACTTTCAACGTTACCAGTAATAGAGATTGTACTCTGAAGTTCAGACTTTGCCAAAAGCATTGAGTCTGTAGCTGCAATATTTGATGATGAACCAGTTAATGCAGCGATTCCGATTGCTACTGCAGCAACAGCTGCGATTGATACAGGGATAACAACTTTCTTTTTCATAAAAATACCTCTCTTTTTATATTGTGTTGAATTTTTCTTTATTCAAATACTAACACATGGTTTTCATAATTACAATACATTCTAGTTTACATTTTAATATTATACAGGATTGTATTACTGTATTATGTCTTTAATACAATAATACAACTATTATTTTATAATGTCAACAAAAAAACTACATAAAAATGTGGAATATATTGATTGCTATTTCAATATATTCCACAAAAATGTATGTTAGAGTGACAATTGTAACCGTTTTATTATACTTTCAGCATTTTCGTATTGGTAGCAGTCAATTTCATTTTTACATTGTAAAAGCAGCTTTTCTATCTCGGCATTGTTAAAAGAATAACTAAAGATATCTTCTAAAATACTCATGGCTACTTTAGCTTCCATCTCATCAAGGGCCTTAATAACATAATTCAGCTTATCTTTTAACAATTCATTTGGTATCAAAGACTTTTCGGAAAAAGATTGCGTGTTTAAAGAATTCAGATACTGTTTAATGTTGTTTAGCAGTTCCTGATATTTTGCAATAAGGACAGGTGTCCTTTCTGCAATAGTTTTATAGTCATTATCTTTTCCACATTGTTCAAGGTCTTTTGCAAGCTGTGATAATGATACTGCTCCTATTGAAAGGGAAGCACTCTTTAACCCATGAACTTCTATAGTATAGTTCTTGTAATCCCTGTCTGCAAAATACTGCTGTATATTTGTTACCGCTGTATTTCCAGAGTTTGCAAATGTTTTCATTACAGAAACATAAGCATCCTTATTACCTGCATAATAAGCAAGCCCAGCCGAAAAATCAATTCCCGGTATATTAACAGTGGAAATCTGAGAAGCAGCAGTTTTTTTTGTGTCAGGAACTTTATTCTTTGAAACAAGCTGTTTAGGAAGCCATTCAGTCAATATTCTTTCTAATTCAGGTATTTCAATAGGTTTGGAAAGAAAATCATTAAGCCCTTTTTCAATAAACATTTCTTTTGCACCGATAATAGCATTGGCAGTGAGGGCAATAATCGGAAGCTCCTTGCTGTAACCGTCTCCCTGTGAACGTACAATGGCTGTTGCCTCAATTCCGTCCATTTCAGGCATCATATGATCCATGAAAACAAGATCATAGTAATTCTGATTTATAAGCATTATAGCCTCACGTCCGCTTGTTGCAATATCAGGATTTATTTTATAATGGTTAAGTAGATGTACAGCAACATCAAGATTTACCTTGTTATCATCTACAACAAGAATTTTTGCCTTAGGTGCATAAATAACAGATTTTTGAGGACCTCTTGTAGAATCAGCAAGAGTATCAATTGAATATTGGGAAATCTTTTTGTTGTCATCAATTTTCTGTGATATTACAATAGTAAAAGTAGTGCCTTTACCATATTCACTTTCAACTGTTATATTTCCGTTCATCATCTGAATAAGGCTTTTTGAAATGGAAAGACCCAACCCTGTGCCCTCTACTTCACGGTTCTTTTTTGTATCAACCTGTTCAAAATTCTTGAAAAGCTTTCCGAAGTTTTCTTTTTTGATACCGATACCTGTATCAGAAACCTTGACTCTTATATTTGTTGTAATACCATTGTTATCAAACCCACGCATAGAAAGGCTTATATATCCCTCATTTGTGAATTTCAGTGCGTTGTTAAGAAGATTTATCAGTATTTGCTTTAAACGAACCTCATCGCCGATCATTCTGCATGGGAGATTATCATCAATATCAAGCTTAAATTCTACTCCTGGTTTTTTGTTTACCTGAATAAAAATAATACTGATAACATCATTGAGAAGACTCATAGTGTCATAAGGAGCGTTGACAAGTTCAAGCTTTCGTGATTCAATTTTTGAAATGTCAAGTATATCGTTGATAATTGAAATAAGACTTTTTGCAGCAGATTTAATATCATTTGCATATGTATAGTTTTTCTCTTCAAGGCAAAGCTCTGCAAAACCTGAAATTGCATTCATAGGAGTTCTTATTTCATGCGACATGTTGGCAAGAAAATCAGTTTTTGCACTGTTTGCAAGGTCGGCTTTCTGTTTCATTTCTATAAGACCCTGAACATAATTTTTAGTTTTTGTAACATCAACAAGCAGTGCGGAATATCCGATTATGTCATTGTTTTTATTATAAATTGAGTTAATATGCTTTTCGTAGAATTTATCCTTTATTACAAAATTATCTTTATCTTCATCATTGAAAATTTCATTAATAGTCTGATTTCTTTCCTTTTTGGAAGTTTCAGCACCAAGATTCGGGAATAATTTTAATGCCGCAGGATTTGTTTCAACAAGCTGCATATTGCTGTCAACAACAATAAGTGCTTCTTTCATTGCATTGATAAAATTATCTTTTGCAGTTGAAAAAACTGCAAAGTGGTTATAATTTTTTAATAATAAGTATTCACAAATGCATGAAACAGAAAAAGAAACAGAAGTTAGTTCATATGTATTGTTAAATGAAGGCATTAAGAATATTATTTTAGCTATCGTTGGAAGCAGAAGAATTGATGCCAGTGGGGCTGTAAATTTTCCCGGTAATCCTTTCTTAAATACGCTGAAAATAATTGATACAATGCCTGATACTGTAATAAGTATATTTGCAATTATAAATAAAACATATAATATTCCAGGCTTTGTCTGAATAACATCACCGGTATAGATGATGCTTTTATATATAAGGGTATTTTTTTCACATGTTATGACTAATGCAGAAATAATTGTAAAGAAAATAAAGAATCCGTAAAGTATTGACTTAGGTATTTTTACATTACATATTTGTATTATAGACAGAGCTAGGAGCAGAGTGCAGAAACATTCGCCGAGGTATTGGAATTTCAGTGCCATGATAGCAGCATCATAATCAAAGCTTAAATTGCTTAATAAAAATCCTGTACAAGATATAAAGGTAGATACACCACACATAAGTAATGCTTTATGTTGTACAGCATCCTTATCAACAGCAACAATCACTATAAAAAGAAACGAGGTAATCACACAAAGAGTCTGAACAATTATAAAAAAAGTAGGCATGTAATCGTTTGCTGCAATGGAAATTGCAGTCTCCTTTCAAAAAGAAATAAACAGCAGCTGCAAAATGCATAATTTAAAGCCTTTCGCAGCTGCTTGTTGTACTTGATTATCCTGATTAATTAATCAGTTTTGTTTAGATAATAGGCTATCTTCTATTCTGTCATTAATTTCAATAAAAATATCTGTGAGATCCGGGTCAAAAAAGACCTCTCTGTCATTAATTATTATTTCCATAGCCTTATCATGTGAGAAAGCTTCCTTATATGATCTCTTTGAAGTAAGTGCATCATAAACATCGACAATAGACAGAATTCTTGCACATAACGGGATATTCTCGCCGCTTATTCCTGTCGGGTATCCTGTTCCGTTCCATCTTTCGTGATGAAATAAAGCCATTTCCTTAGCAATTTTCAGAAACTGTGTATCCTGATCGCTTTCATCTTCAATATCAAGCTGATCATAAATTTTCTGGAATGTTTCGCCGCCGAGCTCGGCATGAGCACATCCCATATGTTCAAATATTTTCTGGAATGTTTCACCGCCAATTTTAGTGTGCGATTTCATATATTCGAATTCATCTTTACTCAGTGAAGATTCTTTTCTAAGTACATTGTCATTTATACCTATTTTTCCGATATCATGTAAAGGTGCTGCTCTGAGCAGATTTCGTATAACATCAGGACTGAAGTAATCTTTATACTGTGGACGGTTTTTCAACTCATCAATAAAGACTTTGAAATAACGTGTTGTATTCCTGATATGTCCGCCCGTAGTACCGTCACGTGATTCAACAAGTTCCGCAAAGCTTGTTGACATAACATCCTGAAGTCTTTCAATAATAAATGATTTCTTTTGGAGGTCTTCGGTTTTTGTTTCGACAAGTCCCTCCAATTCAGTACGATATGATGCCAGTTCAAGCTGTGTATTTATTCTGCTCATCATTATCTCTGTGATAAAAGGTTTTCTAATGTAATCAACTGCGCCGAGTTGAAACCCTTTTATTTCGCTGTCATTGTCAAGTGCAGAGGTGAGGAAAATAACAGGTATTTTACTTGCGGAAGGAATATTCTTTATATTCTGAATGGTTTCATAGCCGTTCATTTCAGGCATATTAATGTCAAGCAAAATCAGATCAGGAGTATTCTTAGCAAGGTATTTCAAAGCCTGAGCGCCTGAAACTGTGAATGTAAGCTTAAACTTATCTTCAAGCAGCTTTTCAGCAAATTTTAAATTGGAAGGTACATCATCAACAACAAGAATGTGTTTTTTTGGGTCCATACTAATCTCCATTCCGTGCCATTTATTCCAGCCTTGAACCTGAACTGACTTCAGCTAAGCAAAATTCCTGCTTTTAAATTGCAGAATGGAATAAATAGCTGCGTGAAAAGTATTTTCACGCTAAACTCTGTAAAGTTTTAAGCACTTATAAAAAGGATTAAGTTTGCATAACAATTGAAACAATCAGTTTGTTTGCTTTGGTTCAATATGCTCTTTTATAATAGATTTCTTTAACTTTTTATCCTCATACAACAAACTGTCAGCCCTGGCTACAATTTCACTTATTTCTATGCATGCAGAACATTTGAATTCATAGATACCTGCACTCAAATGTACAATATAAGGCTTATCACTATTTGAATTAAAAGTTTTAGAGATATTCTCCATTCTGTTTTTGAAATATTCTGTACAATTTTTCATGTCAGTAATTGCAAAGACAGCGAATTCATCTCCGCCTATTCGTCCAACAATATCAGATGCACGGAAACAATCTTTAAGAATTGAAGCAGCACTTTTAATTGCAAAATCGCCGTCTTCATGACCGTATACATCATTAATTAGTTTAAGGCTGTCAAGATCAGCAAAAACAAATATAGCATTTTTACCTTCATTAACAATTGCGTTGATAGCAGTTCCAGTTATATCGTAAAAACCTCTTCTGTTGTATATGCCTGTAAGTTCATCTGATTTTGAAATGAAATCAAGCTTGTTATTGCTTTCCTTAATATGTTCCAGAGTGCGTTCAAGCTGGCGCTGGATTTTGTTCTGACTTTCAATAAGGCTGGCAATTCTCATTGCTGCACTTAACTGAGAGGAAAGCGAAGGTAAAAGATAAAAATAATCCTGGTCAAGTTCACAAACAAGCACACCATACTGGTAATCTCCTGTATAAAGAGGACTGATTACGAGGTTATAGCGCTCATTTTGAGGAAGATATTCATTTCTTAAAACCTTTTTTGAAGACATAATAATTTCTTCAGTGCAGTTGCAAAAGATACCATCACTGTTCATATAGGCAACAAGACTTATTTTTTCAGGGGTGCGCCAATCCATATTTTCAAAATGACAGATTGATTTATTATATTTATATATGTATGCACTTTTGATATTCACTTCAGAAATTTTGAGTAAAACCTCTTTGTAGTATAAATATATGTTTTCATTTACACATACAAGCTTCTTTATTATGTCATTAACATTCTCAGAAAGAATATTTGCATTATCATATTTCCTATCCTTGAATTTAAGGTACTGAATCGAAGCAATGCTTATCAGATCGACAAAGATATCATCTGTTTTATGCAATAAATCCTCATTGTTTTCAAAGACAGAAAGCAAATACTTACGGATAACAGTAAGAATATTTATCTGAATATTGTCATCAGTAGCGTTGAAGAAATCATAGTCCAGAGAATTTTCATAGCTGATAAGAATTTCTTTTTCAAGAGCGTGAAGTTCTGGCGATTCAGTGTTTTTTGATAAGAGATCGAAATACTTTAAAAGCTTCTGAATAAATGTCTTATACTTTAATGCAACTTTCTCAGTATTTTCATATATTCTATCATTTCCAAACATGTAATTACTTAATATATTGTAAATGGAATCAGCAGAAAATTGACATGCAGTCATTTCAGGAAGTAATATTGAAGAGATTATTTTTGAAGGGCATCCGCATGAATTTCTTATTACGAGTGAAGATTTAACTGTCTTGTGAAACGGTTTTTTAGTTTTAATAAAATTTTCACATTCAAGAACAGCATAATATCCAAGGTTTGATGCCTCACATTCAACAGAGGTCAATGAAGGGGTAAGATATCGAGCTTCAGCAGAATTGTCAAAGCCCATTACCAGAATATCACGACCAATTTTTATTTTTCGTTTTTTCATAATTTCATATCCGCAGATGGCCATCTGATCATTAGCAAAGACTATTGCTTCAATAGCTGGATTATTATCAAGAAGTTTTTCAATTGCTTTATGACAGCGGATTGAGAAGTTACCAAAAGTAATTAGATTGTCGTCTATTGGAATATCGTTTTCAGTAAGCGTATTTTTATATGTTTCAAGACGCTCTTTTGCATCTGCATTTGTAAGTGCACCGCTGACAAAACCAATTTTTGTCTTGCCATGTTCTTTAATAATATGGTTAATACCATCTTTAAGGCCTGTAACATTATCAACGTTGATTGAAGAGTAATTTTCCACTTTCATGTTGAGAGTGATTATCGGAATTTTGCTGTATTTTTTCAGGAAATCCAGCTTTATCTGCTTATCAGCAGTATTACCTATTGTATCTATGGAAACAATAAGAACATCAAGAATTGAAGGGTCGGCATAAGAGAATATAGTATTATGCTGATAATCAAATTCTGAACTATTAAGGCTTTTATCTACATCACAAATGTATCTGCCGGGAAACATAATTACATTAGCATTAATTTCCTTAGCTGCTTCAATTATTCCTTTTGTAATTGCCTGTTCATACTTGTTGTTTATCAAACTTGAAAAAAAGCCGATATTTAAACGTTCTTTCATAATTGCCTCCAAAATTCAGTAAGTTACTAAAATTGTTTACAATGGAGCAGTAACAATATCACCAAGCTCATCAAGATATATTTTACACCGTACTGTTTCAGATTCAAATTTAAATACACTATCATTTATTGTAACTCTTACGCCCGGATAAACAGTTCCCTTACAAGTTATAGCAAGATACTGTTTCTGTTGCAAAGCAAGTTCAATTTCAGCAATCCTTTTAAGGTTCTTTTTCTTTTCCATACCAAGCATTACCCTTGAACGGACAGAAGACCCGAGCAACTCTTCCTTATCTTCCGGCAAACGGAAAATAGCTTTCTTTTTCTCGGAAAGGAAATCAACAATCTGATTACATCTAAGAATTTTTGTATCAATTTCAGTAATTGCTTTTTCGAGCTTGCTTTTTTCTTCAGCAAGAATTGCATTGTCGCCGATGCAAAGTTCTGTAAGAGTGTAGTTTTTACTGCCGATATTCTGACATTCTGCACCCTTCAGGCAGGTATATTTTCCACCCATTAGGCTTCCTCTTGCGTCCTTTGCAATCAGTGTCTGTCCACAATATACAGTGCATATTACAAAGTTCTGAGCAGTTACTGAACCATCACAGGTGATGTTGGAGTGTTCACAGAATCCGAAAACAGCATCACCGTGAGCAATTACCTTTGAATTAATACAACCCTTTTTTATAGTTACATTTTTACCTGCTTCTATTGTGCATCCAGTTACATTACCCATTACAGTTATGTTCTGCATTGAAGAAACCTTGAAGCCTTCACAGACCTCTCCCCTAATAACAATATCACCGATAAAGTCTATGTTTCCAACAGAGGAATCAACGTCTCCTTTAATAGTAACAACAGTATCTACACAGAATGCTCCACCTCTATAAACAAGATTTCCGCTTACAGAGGCAATGATTTTACTTCCGTCCTTGGTAAGTTCAGTGTTGCTTCCTAGCCCGAAAACAGCATTTACACCAGGTCTTTGAGCAACACTGTTGCCCTTCAGGTCTGTTCCGGGTGTACCTTCAGTTGGAAAGGATATTTCAGCAATTACTGTACCACTGGTTATATTTCTGATAATACCAAGATCCTTGTAATCAACAAATCCTTTTGCATTTTCAATAGGCTTTGCTTCTGTTGTCTTGCTGAAACTATATTTTATTGTACCATTCTTGCCTTCTACAGGGGCAGTCCACTTAGCAATTGAAGTCTGATTTTCAAAATTCCTGCTGTGAATAGCCTGATTTATAGCACTAGAATCTATTCCGTGAACTATTCCTATCTTTTTAAGTTCACTCATTATTCTGTCATAATCAACTTCCTTACCTCCGTTAGAAGCTCCGTAAAGAATCATAAAAGCTTCAGAACAGCTAGGGTTTACAGAAATAATAACGTCACCGTCTACAGGAGCAGTATGATAATCAGAAGCAGTGTTGTTAATTTCATTTATATTATTATCTCCCATAATATCCTCCTTTTTAGACAAGTAGTTATACATAATTATTAATAATATAATTATATAACAAATCTTATTTTTTTACAAGATTATTTTGATATATTTATATATTTTAGTACATATTTTACATAGTTGACTAAAAATTGTACATATGTAATATAAATATATGAAGTAAGATATTTATTATTTAAGATGTAACTGTTGCGAAAAATAAATATCTGTGTTATAATTTGCTTATTTTAATGCGTTTTAAAAATATATTATTTCTGAATTTCGGAAAGGATGGTTTTAAATAGTGGGAAGAGCATTGATTATTGGATGCGGCGGTGTTGCGTCGGTTGTTATACACAAGTGTTGCCAGAATGATGAGGTTTTTGAGGAGATTATGATTGCATCACGTACAAAGTCAAAGTGTGATGCATTAAAAGAAAAGCTCAGCGGAATAACTAAAACTAAGATACAGACCGCAAAGGTTGATGCAGATAATGTCGCAGAGCTTGTTGCACTTATGAAGAGTTTTAAACCTGATATCTGTATAAATGTTGCATTGCCTTATCAGGATCTTACTATAATGGATGCGTGTCTTGAGTGCAAAGTTGATTATGTTGATACTGCAAACTATGAGCCTGTTGATACTGCAAAGTTTGAATATAAATGGCAGTGGGATTACAGAGAGAGATTTGAAAAGGCAGGAATAACTGCTCTTCTTGGAAGTGGATTTGATCCGGGTGTAACCGGTGTTTTCTGTGCATATGCTCAGAAACATTATTTTGATGAAATAAATTATATAGATATTCTTGACTGTAACGCAGGTGATCATGGCTATCCGTTTGCTACAAATTTTAATCCTGAAATTAATATAAGAGAAGTGTCAGCAAAGGGATCATACATTGAAGATGGTAAATGGGTTGAAACTGAACCGATGGAAATTAAAAGAGTTTACAATTTCCCAGAGGTAGGCGAAAAGGATATGTATCTTCTTCACCATGAGGAATTGGAATCACTTGCTCTTAACATTAATGGTATAAAAAGAATCCGTTTCTTTATGACTTTCGGACAAAGTTATCTAACACATCTGAAGTGTCTTGAAAATGTAGGTATGACTTCTATTGAGCCGATTGATTTTGAAGGAAAGAAAATTGTTCCGCTGCAGTTCCTTAAGGCAGTTCTTCCTGATCCTGCTTCCCTTGGCCCAAGAACAAAGGGTAAAACAAACATCGGATGTATTATGCAGGGCTATAAGGACGGAAAGCCTGTAAAGTACTATGTTTACAATGTATGTGTTCATGAGGAATGCTATGCTGAAGTTGGTTCACAGGCAATTTCCTATACAACAGGAGTTCCGGCAATGATAGGTGCAATGATGGTTATGACTGGCAAGTGGAAAAAGCCTGGTGTATATAATATAGAAGAATTCGATCCTGATCCGTTTATGGATGCTCTCAATAAATGGGGACTTCCTTGGAAGGAAAGCTTTAATCCTGATCTTGTAGATTAAAAATTTATATTTGTTAATAATAAACAATGCATTTTGAAAAATATGCATTGTTTTTTTATATAATTTACTTGCTTTAAGTTGAAAGAAATATGATTAAAATAAGCAATATAAAATAAATTTCTGGATAATAAGGATTTTTATAGATTAGATATATTAACTATAAAAGTAACAAAATGTTAATAACTTCATATTGCTTTGTTCAAGTTGCATAAATCGAAAAAGTTTAAGTAATGTTAAAATAACAAAAATAATTTTAAGCCATTGACAAAAGTGAGTAATGGCGTTACTATTATGACACGCAATACGTAAACCTTTACTCAACTTTTTGACGAAAGGAGAAGTATTATAGAAAAGAAAAAAATATCAATAATTGATGTGGCTAAAGAAGCAGGAGTTTCAACTGCAACAGTCTCAAGGGTAATTAATAACCTTGGAGGGTACTCAGCCGAAACTGAAGCTAAAGTCAAGAAAACTATTGAAGAATGTGGATTTACTCCGAATGTCAATGCTATAGGGCTTAGAACCAATAAAAGTCATAGTATTGGAGTAATTGTTCCTGACATTACAAATAACTTTTTCGCCAAGATAATACATGAACTTGATCTTTTCTTCCTGAAACATAAATATTCGCTTTTGATATGTGATTCAAACGAAGATTATAATCTGGAAAATATGCATATAAATAATCTTGTTGAAAAAAATGTTGACGGAATAATTTACATTTCGGGACAGAATGAGATTAAAAATATCAATAACGTAAGAAATATTCCTGTTGTCTATATAGACCGAGCTCCACAGAATGCGGAAGTACTTATACTTTCGGATAATGAGGAAGGTGGATATTTGGCAGGGAAGGAGCTAATTTCAAAAGGCTGCAAAAAAATTCTTTTTTTGAGGGATAAAAGACTAGCTTCAACTATCCGTCAGAGAAGAAGAGGACTTTTAAAGGCTCTTGATGAAAACAATTTATCTCTTGACAATGTGATGGAATCAACATGTTATCCTGTTTATGAAGACGCAAGGGATGCAATTGAAAAATTACTTGATGAAGAGGGCTGCTTTTTTGACGGAATATTTGCTACGAATGATGTAATGGCACTCGGATGTATTCATGCATTGAAAAATCACAACATTTCTGTTCCTCAGCAGGTTAAGGTTATTGGATTTGATAACGTTCCTTTTTCAGAATTTTCAAACCCACCGATAACAACAATTTCTCAGGATACAGAAGCTCTTGCATTAAAAGCAGGGCAAACAGCACTTGATCTTATTTGTCGAAAGAAAATTAAGGATAAGGTAACAATCATACCTGTCACACTTGTGAAAAGAGATTCTACCTGAATACAAAATTGTGCAAAAACTTAAGTAATAATTTATGTAAAGAAAAAAGTAAAAATTAATAATGGGAAGGTGATATTATTCTCACATTTTTGTGAGATAATAACTTCAGCACAACGTAAACCTTTACTAAATTATTTACACAAAAAACATATTGTATTTCCATATATATGTATGCAAAATAACAATAAAGAATGGGTGAGATATATTGGAAGAGATAAATAATTCAAAAACACTAGTAAAAATTGAAGGCGTATCCAAGGAGTTCCCTGGAGTTAAAGCATTGGACAATATATCCTTTGACCTGAAAGCAGGCGAAGTTCATATTCTGATGGGTGAAAATGGTGCAGGAAAGTCCACTCTAATGAAAATACTGAGCGGTGTTTATCAGCCAACCAAAGGAAAGATTATTCTTAATGGAAAAGAATACAGCCAACTTACTCCAAAGGATTCATATGACGGCGGAATTAGTATTATCTATCAGGAACTCAGCGTAATCAATGAGCTTTCGATTCTTGAAAACTTTTTCGTAGGGAAGCTTCCTACTATTAAAAAAGCTGGCATCTCTGTTGTAGATTACAAGCTTATGAATGAAAAAGCTGATATTGCTATGAAAAAAATTGGATTAAAGAGAAACTCAAAAACATTGGTTGAGGATCTCAGCATTTCCGAAAAACAACAGTGTGAAATAGCAAAAGCGTTAGTTGCAAATGCAAATATAATTATCATGGATGAACCAACAACATCACTTACAAATTCAGAAGTTGATCATTTGTTTGAAATTATACGTCAGCTTAAAGCAGAGGGAAAAGGAATTGTTTACATCTCACATAAGATGGATGAAATAAAACGTATCGGAGACAGAATAACTGTTCTAAAGGACGGAACTTATGTAGGTACAAGAGATGTTGCTGATGTAACAATTGATGAGATTATCAAGATGATGGTTGGCCGTGAAATCAAGGGAATATATCATAATACAAGTGGTCTTGATCTTTCAAAGGAACCTGTCATTTTCAAGGTAGAAAATCTTTCCCGCAAGGATGACAAGATAAGGGATGTTTCCTTTGAACTCCATAAAGGAGAAATTCTTGGATTTGCAGGTCTTGTTGGTGCAGGACGAAGCGAACTTATGAAGGCAATATTCGGAGCTGACCCTAAGAAATCCGGTAAGATTTATTTGAACGGTGAAGAAATCCAAATCAACTCTCCTTATGAGGCAATTAAAGAAGGAGTTGCAATGGTTACCGAAAACAGACGTGAAACCGGTATTCTGAATAACTTCAGTATTAAGCAGAACATATCTATTGTTCCTTTCCTGAAATCTTCAAGGGTTCAAGGTCTTATAGGTCTTCTGAATAATAATGATGAACTCAAATATGCACATAAGCAAAAAGAGGATATGAGAATTAAGTGCCATACTATTGAGCAGAATATTACTGAGCTTTCCGGAGGAAATCAGCAGAAGGTTATTCTTGGTAAGTGGATGGCCGGTGAATCAAAAGTTATTATCTTTGACGAGCCTACAAAGGGTATTGACGTCGGAAGTAAGAGTGAAATATATGTCCTAATGAGAAAGCTAGCAGATGAAGGCAAGGGTGTTCTCATGGTATCATCGGAAATGCCTGAACTGCTTTCTGTTTGTGACAGAATATGTGTATTCAGAAACGGCGATCTTACAGCAGAATTTAATGTTGCAGATGCAACTGAAGAAAAAATTCTTAAAGCGTCTACAGGCGAATAATAGAATAGAGGTAATGTTAGATGAGTGAAAAAATAAATTCAAAATCAAGTTTTAATTTCGGAATCTTCTGGCAGAGGTACGGAACAGTCGGAATGTTCTTATTGCTTCTTGCGATTCTTACAATTTCAAAGCCGTCAAGTATTTTCAGCCCAGATAGTATTCCGCAGATATTAAAGCAGAGTTCAGTAAACATTCTGCTTGCTCTTGGTGAGTTCTTTGCAATCCTTATTGCAGGTATTGACCTTTCAGTTGGTGCAGTAGCTGGCCTTGTAGGAATGATCACAGCTATAATGATGGTAAATGGCGTTCCAGTTATTCCGGCTATTATCCTTGGTGTTCTTCTCGGAACAGTAATTGGTTTTGTTAATGGATTTCTTGTTAATAAAACAGGTCTTCATCCGTTCATCATCACACTTGGTACACAGTCAATTTTTCAGGGCGTAATGCTTGTAATTTCTAATTCAAGAAATATCTTTGGTTTCCCTGTATCATTCAGTACAGCAATGAGCGGAAGTATCTTCTTCATCCCTGTCTCAGTAATCATAACCCTTGTAATAGCAGCAATTCTTATGTTCTTCACAAAGAAGTGTAAGGCGGGACGAAATATCTACGCCCTCGGTGGAAACAAAGACGCAGCATGGTACTCTGGTGTAAACGTGAAATTACATACACTTTTAGTGTTTATGATTTCAGGAACATGTGCAGGTATTGCAGGTATAGTTCTTCTCGGACGTGTAGGTGCAGCTGCCCCTACAGCAGGTACAGGCTATGAAACTTATGCAATCGCAGCAACAATCATCGGTGGTACAAGCTTCATGGGTGGTAAAGGTAAAATCGGCGGTGTTGTAATCGGTGGTCTTATCATCGGTCTTATCAACTACGGTATGACAGCACTCCTTATCCCAAGTAACTATCAGAAGATCGTAATGGGTTCACTTATCATCCTCTCAGTTACTATGGATCACTTAGTAGCAACAGCTAAGAAAAAGTAATATTGTAAAATTATAGTCAGGTTTTTATTTGATGAAACCTAAATCCAGAAAGGAAACTCAAATTTATGAAACCAATGTTTAACCCATCCCTGATGTGTATGGACCTCCTTAATATTAAGGAGCAAATCGAAATTCTTAACACAAGAGCTGACTTTTATCATGTAGATATCATGGACGGACATTTTGTAAAGAACATTACACTATCACCTGACTTCTGTAAAGCAATAAGCCCAGTTTGTAAAATTCCTCTTGATTGTCACCTCATGGTTACAACTCCTGATGATTATATTGAACCTCTTGCAGATGCAGGAGCAGGTTACATTTGTCCTCATGCTGAAACAATCAATTCTGATGCATTCAGAATAATCAACAAGATTAAATCAAAAGGATGCAAGGTTGGTGTAGTTCTTAATCCTGCAACACCTGTATCGTATATACAGCATTACATTCATTTACTTGATAAGGTTACAGTAATGAGCGTTGACCCAGGATTTGCTGGACAACCATTTATCGTAGAAATGCTTGATAAAATAAGAGAACTTAAAGAACTCAAGCAAAAGATCGGCTATAATTATCTTATAGAAGTTGATGGTTCATGCAATGAAAAGACTTTCAAAAGACTTGCAGACGCAGGTGTTGAAGTTTTCATCGTAGGCAGCTCAGGACTTTTCAACCTTGACAGCGATCTTGAAAAAGCATGGGATAAAATGATTGAAAATTATAATAAAGAAGTAAAGAATTGAAGGTAGGTCCCATGAAAGAAATTATAGGTATAGATATAGGTGGAACAAATATCAGAATGGGTTATGTTTCACCCGATGGGGGACTTGAGCATTTTGAAAAGAAATCAAGTTCAATGTTTTTCGGAGATGGAGCAGTTGAAAATCTTACTGACGAAATCAGAGCATATATAAAAAAGTATAAGTTGGAAGATAAGGTGCTTGCAATCTCTGTTGGAGTTCCGTCAATGGTAAGTAAGGACAAGAGTTTTGTATATTCAACTCCTAACCTAAAAGGACTTGAAAATATGGATCTTGGACACTTGCTTCAGAAGGATCTTGATATTCCGGTTTATGTTGACAGAGATGTAAACTATCTCCTGATAAATGATATCAAGAAATATAATCTTGACCCGGAAGGTGATAAAACTATTATAGGAATGTATCTTGGAACTGGTTTTGGAAATGCTATATATATTAACGGAAGTCTTCATGTAGGCAAAAATGGAGTAGCAGGTGAACTCGGACATATCCCTTTTTACGGTCTGACAGACTCATGCACATGTGGAAATGAAGGTTGCTGTGAGGCAAGATGTTCAGGAATGCATTTACAGAGAATATGTGCTGAACATTTCCCTGATACAAACATTTCAGATGTATTCACAAAGCACAGTAATCATCCGGAAATACAGAACTTTATTGATACTCTTGCAATTCCAATAAGTACAGAAATAACAATTCTTGATCCTGATTATGTAATTATGGGCGGCGGTGTAATGATTATGAAGGATTTCCCTATGGAAAGACTGATTAAACAGATAAAACACAGAACAAGACATCCATTGCCATCAGAGAACATAGAATTTGTTTTTCCTGAACATACTCAGACAGGCGGGGTTATAGGCGGTGCATATTCTTCATATGCAAATTTCTAATTAGTTTGTAACTGCAAAGTGTGCAGTTCAGAAAATATAAGGAAGAGGTATATTATTATGAAAAAGAAAATTTTAGCAACTATTTTATCACTTTCTATGGCTCTTGGTCTTGCAGGATGTTCTTCCAGCAAAGGTGGAGCTACAACAGAAACAGCTAAACCTGATGCAACAACAACAGTAGCATCTAATGAAAAGGCAGATTACGCAGTAATTCTTAAAACTCAGGCAACAGACTTCTGGGTAAGAATGTGGGAAGGCGTTGAAAAGGAAGCCGCAGCACAGGGCATTAAGGTTGATATTTATTCAGCACAGAGTGAAGATGACCTCGAAGGTCAGCTTACAATTCTTGAAAGCTGTATTTCAAAGGGATATAAGGGTATTGCAATTGCTCCTTTATCATCTGTAAACCTTCTTCCAGGTGTAGGACAGGCTACAAAGAATGGAATTACAATCGTTGATATCGATGAGATGTTCGATGCTCAGGAACTTGCTAACCAGGGCGGCGCATGTGTAGGTTTCGTTGCAACAGATAACGTTGCAGTAGGTAACAAGGGTGCTCAGTTCATCGTTGATAAAGTTGAAGCAGGTTCAAAGGTAGCTCTTATCGAAGGTAAGTCAGGCAATCAGTCATCAGAAGACAGAATCCAGGGAGCAAGAAAAGCTTTTGAAGACGGCGGACTTAATATCGTAAGCAGCCAGGCAGCTGATTGGGACAGACAGAAGGCTCTTGATATCGCAACAACATTAATCCAGCAGAATCCTGACCTTAAGGGCATTTACTGTGCAAACGACGGTATGGCTCTTGGTGTAGTTCAGGCAGTTATAAACGCTGACAAGGTTGGTGAAATCCTCGTTGTTGGTACAGACGGCGACTCTGAAGCAATCACATCTATTTCAGATGGCAAGCTCAGTGCAACAGTTGCTCAGGACCCTGCAAACATCGGCGCAACAAGCTTAAAGCTTCTCGTTGATGCAGTAAAGAGCGGTAACAAGGGTGAAGTTGGAACATTCCCTGAAAAGACACCTGTTGATTCAGTACTTGTAACAACTGATAACGTAGCAGAATTTAAGAAATAAGCAATAGTTATTATGGCTGCGGTAATTCTGCCGCAGCCATTTATATAGATATTTTCTGAAAGGAATGAAAATAATGAAGGTTGGATTTGGATGTGACCATGTTGCAATCGAACTTAAAAATATTATTATGGAACATGTTAAGGAAAAGGGATATGAATGTATAGATTTTGGAACACATGATCCGAATGTAAGAGTAAACTATCCTGAATATGGTCTTAAGGTTGCAGAAGCACTTATGCGTGGCGAAATTGACAAGGGTATTCTTATCTGCGGAACAGGTGTAGGAATTTCACTTGCAGCTAACAAGGTTCCTGGAATCAGAGCAGCTGTATGCAGTGAGCCATATACAGCAAGACTGACTGTACAACATAACAATGCAAATATCATTGCAATGGGTGCAAGAGTAATCGGTTCAGAAACTGCTAAAATGATTGTGGATGAGTTCTTCTCGGCAAAATTTGAAGGCGGGCGCCATGCAGAACGTGTACAAACTATTCATGATATTGAAAAGAAATACGGATCAGAGTGGCATGAATAAGTATATTGCCGTAGAAATAGGTGGAACAAAGCAACAGATTGCAATTGGTACCGCTGACGGTAAAATAATAAGTTCTGAATGTGTAGTTCTTACACCTGAATTTACAGCAAAAGATATTCTTCTTTGGATAGAAGATAAAATCAAAGTCATACTTGAAAGTGAAAAAATTGATGGTATCGGTGTAGGCTTTGGTGGTCCTCTTGAAACAGCAACAGGAAAGGTACTATGTTCACTTCAGATTGATGGATGGGAGAACTTTGAACTAAAAAGTTGGTTTGAGGATAAGTTCAAGATTAAAACAACCGTTATAAATGATACTGTTGCCGGTGGCATAGGAGAGCTTTTCTGCGGAGCAGGAAAAGGCTCAGACAGACTATTTTACACAAATATAGGTACAGGTATAGGCGGAGGTCTTTACTTTGATGGAAACTACTTTGACGGTTCGGGATATGGAGCAGCTTACCTGGGAAATACTTTGGTTCCTGACTTGACTTCCGGTAAGCCAGGTGAAATGACTAGACTTGAACTAATCTGTTCAGGAAAAAGTATAGAAAACAGACTAAATAGTAATGATTATGCAAGTAAAAGTGTGTTTCTTTCAGCAATGAATGGCAGAATAAATTGCCGTATGCTTGCTGAGGGTGTCAGGTATGGAGATTTATTTTGCAATGAAGAGCTTGACAGAATAGCAAAGACTTTTTCTATAGGTCTAGTAAATGTTCTTGCAATCACAGGTGTAACAAGAATTGTTATTGGCGGCGGAGTTGCCAAAATGGGAAATATACTTTTCTCCCGTATACAGAAATTTACTGATTTATACGCATTTACCGCAAATAAAAACAGGTATGTAATTGTCGGTAGCATGCTTTTGGATGGTGCAGTTCCAACGGGTTCACTTATTGCTGCCAGCGGTAAAATTAATATAAGAAGATAATAGCGTGAAAAATATTTTTCACCAGCTATTTATTCCTTTCTGCAAATACAAAAGCAGAATTTTTGATTTTTAAATTGAAAATAGAATGGAGATTATTATGAAGTTTTTTATAGATACTGCTAATGTTGATGATATTAAAAAGGCAAATGACATGGGAGTTATTTGTGGTGTAACAACAAATCCATCCCTTATTGCAAAAGAAGGCAGGGATTTTGTTGAGGTTATCCGTGAGATTACTTCAATAGTAGACGGACCTATCAGCGGGGAAGTCAAGGCTACAACTGTCAACGCTGAGGATATGATCAAAGAGGGCAGGGAAATTGCTGCAATCCATAAGAATATGATTGTAAAAATTCCTATGACTGAAGAAGGTCTGAAGGCTGTTAAGGTTCTTTCCTCTGAGGGTATCAAGACCAATGTAACTTTAGTTTTCTCTGCAAACCAGGCATTGCTTGCTGCAAGGGCAGGAGCAACTTATGTATCACCATTTCTGGGCAGACTTGATGATATAAGTTTCCCTGGAATTGACCTTATCAGAACTATTTCAGAAATCTTCAAGATATACGGCATAAGTTCAGAAATAATTGCTGCATCTGTACGTAATCCTATCCATGTTACAGACTGCGCTCTTGCAGGAGCTGATATTGCAACTGTACCATATTCAGTAATAGCACAGATGATTAAGCATCCGCTTACAGACCAGGGTATAGCTAAGTTCCAGGCTGACTACAAGGCTGTTTTCGGAGATAAATAATTCTATTTTGTTTTCCCTTAAAAATATATAGAAAAAACTCTCACCATGCTTAAGCCGTGAGAGTTTTTTCATATTAAAATACCCCTTGAATTGAAAGATTCAAGGGGTAAAATCTATATTTGATTATTATTCAGCATCTGCAGAAGCTTCGTCAGAACCTTCGCTTAATGCTCTGATTGACATGCTGATTCTCTTCTTGTCAGCGTCAATTTCAGTAATCTTAGCTTCAACTTCATCACCGATTGATAGTACATCCTTAACGTTTGTAACTCTCTTGTCAGCAATCTGTGAAATGTGAATTAAGCCATCAATACCAGGCATAATCTGTCCGAAAGCACCGAAAGGTGTGATAGAAACGATTTTTGCCTTAACAACATCGCCTACACTGCAGCTGCTCTGGAACTTTGTCCAAGGATTATCTTCATCCTTCTTGTATCCGAGAGAAATTCTATTAGCGTCCTTGTCAAGCTCCTTAACGTAAACTTCAACAACATCACCTACAGAAACAACTTCTGATGGGTGCTTGATTCTGTTCCAGCTAAGTTCAGAAATATGGATCATTCCATCAATACCACCGAGATCAACAAAAGCACCGTAATTAGTGATTGACTTAACTTCACCCTTGAATTTCTGACCAACTTCAACGTTATCCCAAAACTTGTTCTTAGCAGAATCTCTTTCAGCATTAAGAACAGCCTTGATAGAACCTACAGCCTTGCCCCTTTGCTCATTAACTTCAATGATCTTGAACTTAACAGTTTTCTTAAGAAGATTGTCAAGCTTTTCATCTCTGCGTGTTGTAGACTGTGAAGCAGGAATAAATACCTTGATTCCATTTGTAAGAACGAGAATACCGCCCTTTACAACGTTCATTACAGTGCCTTCAAGAATTGCATCTTCTTCCTTAGCCTTTGCAATCTTATCAAAGCCAACCATAGCGTCAACTTTTTTCTTTGAAAGATTTACAATGCCTTCAGCATCATTGATTTTAATAACGATGAAATCAACTTCATCTCCGACCTTAACTATATCAGATGGTTTGAGAGAAGGGTCATCAGTTAATTCTGACAATGAAACATAACCTGTATGCTTTGTACCAACATCAACAATTGCTTCTGTGTTGTTTACAGCTGTTATGTATCCTTTCACCCTGTTACCGGTATATATTCTTTTGAATGAAGCGTCAAGAGCCTCCTCAAAGTTAAAGTCCTCGTCCATATTCTGTAGAATTTCACTCATTTGGTTTTGTACCTCCTTGATTATATAAGCCGGCGTTGAAGCCCCGGCAGTAATACCAACTTTAATTATATTTTTGGTATTATCGGCTATGCCGGAAAGATCCGACATGCGAAGCTCATCAGCATCCTGAACCAGCAAGCAATAGCTGCAATGTTTTTTACAGATATCATAGAGCTTGAGAGTATTGGAGCTGTGTTTCCCTCCGACTATAATCATTACATCGGAGTTATCGGCAAGTGCTGTTGCCTCATTCTGTTTGTCTGAAGTTGCACTGCAGATTGTATTGAACACCTCAATGTCGTCGCAGAACGTAGAAATAGCCTGCATACACTTGTCCCACATATATACATTATACGTTGTTTGTGCAACAATTGCAACCTTTTTTTTTGCAATTTTATTAATTTTTTTCAAATAATCATACAAATCACAATCATTTATAATAACAATCGCTGAATTTTTGCAATTTCCGACTATTCCCTGAACTTCAGGATGATCTTTATTTCCCAGAATTACTATATCATAACCCTGTTCAGACTTACTTGAAACAATATTGTGAATACGCTTTACATACGGACAAGTGCCATCAATACATTTAATGGCCTTAGCTTTCAGGCTTTCATATATATCAGCTGAGACTCCGTGTGAGCGTATAACTATGGAATCTGTATTCAAAGAATCAATTTCATCAGGAGAGTTAATTATTTTAACTCCTTTTGAACACAGATCATTGACAACAGTCGGATTGTGAATAATTTCACCGAAAGTAGCAGTCTTTCTACTGGCATCCAGTTCATTGTAAACAAGTTCAACTGCCCTGTTAACTCCGAAGCAGAAACCAGCAGTTTTAGCAACGGTTATATTATACCTCATTTATTGTAAATTATTCTCCATTTCTTTATCAGGCAGCATTGCAGGCTGTTCGACAAGTTCCGTGATAGCACTCATGATTCTTTGTTTAACAGCTTTCAGTTCCTTAGGTGTTGCCTCATCAGCCTTAAGTTCCTCTGATTTAATCAGTTTACCTATTCTTAATGTTAGTTTGCTTCTGAAATGAAGCTTTTCCCCCTCAAACACAATACCCATCGGAAGCACATCTGCTCCTGATTTTGCAGCAATCAATGCAACTCCTGTTTTACCCTTGCCAACCTTGTTTTCCTTTGCTCTTGTGCCTTCAGGAAAGATAACAAGGTTTTTGCCTGAACTTAGAATTGCAATAGAGTCATCAATAACTTTCATATCTCCGGCACCTCTTTTTACAGGGAACGCACCAAGCATTTTTATAAAAGCTCCGAAAATTTTATTCTTGAAAAGTTCTTCCTTAGCCATATATTTTACAGGCTTTTTCATAGGCATAGTCAGCAGAACAGGGTCAGCATAGCTTCTGTGATTAGAGGCAATAACAACGCCCTCATTTTCAGGAATATTTTCTTTTCCCTCTATATGAAAGTTGTAAAATATCTTGTATGCAAGTATGGTAGAATATCTGATAAAAGCATTCATCTACAATATTTCCTTTCTGCATAGTTTTTATGATAACTTTTCCTTTATAAGATTAAGTATAAAGGTTATTGATTGTTCAAGTGTGAAATCTGATGTATCAACAAGTACAGCATCGTCAGCCTGTTTCAGAGGAGATATTGGACGGTGCATATCGTTGTAGTCCCTTTGCTTTATATCTTCAAGAACTTCTTCATAAGCAGGCGGTTCAGGCTTTACAATAAGCTCGTTGTATCTTCTCTCAGCACGCTTTTCAGCACTTGCAGTAAGAAATATCTTAAGGTCAGCATCAGGGAGTACGACAGTACCGATATCTCTGCCGTCCATGATGATATTGTTTTCCCTTGCTATTTTCCTTTGAAGTTCAAAAAGAAAGTGTCTGACCTCAGGGATTGCAGAAACTACTGAAGCAAACATTGAAATCTGCTCTGTACGTATTTCCCCGGAAATGTCCTTGCCGTTGAGAAAGACGTGCTGAACATTATCAATAAAGCGAAGTTCAGGTTTTATTCCATCAAGTGAAGCAATTACATCTTCTGACTTATGGGGATCAATGCTGTTGCTTACAGCGTAATAAGCAATTGCCCTGTACAGTGATCCTGTGTCAACGTATATATATCCAAGATGATGAGCTGCTGCTTTAGCAATTGTACTTTTTCCTGCACCTGCAGGTCCGTCTATAGCTATGTTTACAGGCATAAAACAATCCTCTTTCTACATGTTGATTGCAGCCGTATAAGCGGTGCAGAAGGCTATCTGGAGGTTAAATCCTCCCGTGTATCCGTCAACGTCAATAACCTCACCGGCAAAGTACAGACCCTTTACCAGCTTTGACTCCATAGTCTTAGGTGATATTTCTGAAGTCTTTACTCCTCCGCAAGTAATGATCGCCTCGTCAATCGGACGGAATTCCTTTACTGTAAGCGGAAAAGCTTTAAGCAGCCGCATAAGAGCCTGACGTTCCTGCTTGCTTATCTGATTTACTTTCTTTTCTCCCGGAATACCAGAAAGCTTAACAACAACAGGTATCATTTTTGTCGGGAGAAGTTTTGAAAGTGAATTTATGAAATCCTTGTTTGAATTTTCAGATAAATCCCTTTGGAGCCTTGCGTCAAGAGTTTTTTCATCAAGTGCAGGCTTTAAATCTATTTCAAATATATATTTGTTTTTGTCAAGGCTTTTTATCTGACTTGAAGCACTGAGAACAAGAGGGCCTGAAACGCCAAAATGTGTGAAAAGCATTTCACCGAGTTCAGAATAAATCTGCTTACCAGTCGTCTGATTTTTCAGTGTTAGTGTAACATTTTTTAGAGAAAGTCCCATCATGTCAGCACAATATTTTTCTTCTGTAACAATCGGCACAAGGGAGGCTTTCTGCGGAATAACAGTGTGACCTGCCTGCATTGCAAACTTGTACCCGTCACCGTCAGAACCGGTTCTCGGATAGGATTTTCCTCCCGTTGCAATAAGCACTGAATCAGCGTTAAAAGAGCCTTCTTTGCTTGTAACTCCTTTGACAGTGCCATCTTCAATAATAAGTCCTGTAGCTCTTACATTCTTTACAGTTATGTTTCTTTCTTTTACAGCATCCTCAAGAGCACTTACAATTTCAAGAGCCTTGTCACTTACAGGGAAAACTCTGTTCCCACGTTCAGTCTTAAGTTTTACTCCCAGATTTTCAAAAAAGTTTATACAATCCTGTGAGTTGAAATTTGAATATGCAGAGTACAGAAAGCGTGGATTTGTTGGAATGTTAGCCATAAATCTGTCAATATCACAGTTGTTTGTTACGTTGCAGCGGCCTTTTCCTGTAATGAGAAGCTTCTTACCGAGTCTGTCATTCCGTTCAAGGATAAGAACACTTTTCCCGTAGTCTGCGGCAGTAATAGAAGCCATAAGGCCTGCCGCACCACCGCCAATAATTAAGCAATCGTATTTTTTATTATCCTGCAAAATTTCATCTCCGCACGTTATTGTTTTGGAATGAAGTTATAATCCTGATCATCAGAATTATCATAAACTTCATATTCTTCTGCTATCTGTTCAAGGCGCTCATAATTTTCAGCTACGTATTTTCTTTTCTTCATTCCAACGGCAACGATAAGAGCATTTATAACGCTTAACGGGGCAACTAGAGAATCTGCAAATGACGCCATGTCACTTCTTGCAATAAGAATATTATCAGCATATTCTGCAAGAGGGGAGATCATGCTGTCAGTGATGGCAATAACCTTTGCGCCGTTGTTTTTTGCATATCTGAATGCCTTTACAGTATGCTTTGAGTATCTCGGAAAGCTGATACCTATCATAATATCATCTCCGCCGATATTAAGTATCTGCTCGAACATTTCACTTGTACTTGTTGTGTGTATAAGCTTTACGCTTTCAAACATCATATTAAAGTAAAATGCAGCAAAACGAGCAAGAACTGCTGCTGATCTTGCACCGATTATATAAATATTCTTAGCTTTTACAAGAGTATCAACAGTTGCGTAGAATTCTTTTTTTGAGCTTTGTTCCAGAGTTTTCTTAATTTTGTCAATATCCATGTTAAGAATTCTGTCATAAACATCTTCATCCTGAAGCTGATCGTTCATAACATCAATTCTCTGAACTGCAGTTAGCTTATTGCTTGTGTATTCCTTCAAGGCTCTCTGAAGCTCTGGGTAACCATCATATCCAAGCTCTGTTGCAAATCTTACAACTGTTGATTCACTTACACCTACAATAGCGCCAAGCTTTGAAGCTGTCATAAAAGCAGCTTTGTCATACCTGTCAAGTATATACTGAGCAATCTTTTTATGGCCCTTTGACAATTCAGGAAGAACCTCTCTTAATTGATGAAATAAGTTATTCTGCATATAATAAGTTCCTTTCAAACAGTCAAATATTCTAATCCCATAATGATTTTTGAATTTCTGAAATCTGCTGTCTTCTTCTTTGTGTTGCTTCCTTGTCTACTGAATAAACATTACCGCATTTAATCAGTACATCGCCTTCTCTGACTTCTCCTAAGATTTCAATTAATTTTATTGTAAAGTGTGTGTCATCATTTTCAACAACAACCGCTTCATTTTCAATTCTATCTACTATCAGCATTAATATTTCCTGTTCTGCTGTATATTTATAACAGAACATCTCCTGTCATTAAATTATCAGCTTTTATCACATTTTACCGAAAGCTGTTTGCCATCAGTTGTAATAACAATATTGCCGTTTAAATCAGTACGATAAATTTTATCAGTATAAACATTCATACGCTCAACAGCCTCTTCATCAGGATGACCGTATGTATTGCCCTCACCACTCATTATTACACAAATCTGTGGCTTGACTTTTGCAAGAAAAGAAGACGTACTTGAGCTTTTACTGCCATGATGTCCTGTTTTCAGTACAGAAGAACTTATATCAGCACCTGATTTCAGAATCTCCTTTTCAGAAACATCCTCTGCATCTCCTGTAAAAAGAAAAGACTGCTCACCATATGTAAACTTAAATACAGCCGAATAGTTGTTCAGATCTTTGTAATTTTCAGAATTAGGCGCTATAAATTCCATGACAGCATTCGATGAATCAGTAACCTTAATAGTGTATTTGAGTCCTGGTTTTGCAGCAGTTGCTTTCATTTCCTTTGCTTTGATGGCATTGATAAGATTTTCATATGTTTTAGTAGTAGGTGTCATATCTCCCGTTATTTTCGGCATAAAGATTTTACCTATTTCAAAGCTCCCGATAACCTCAGGAATTCCTCCTATATGGTCGGAATGAGGATGTGTAGCAATCACATAATCAAGCTTAGTAATATTAAGCTTTTTAAGGTAATCAGTAACTGTTTTTCCACATTCGCTTTCTCCGGCGTCCACAAGTATATTATAATTTCCTGCGGTAATAAGACAGCAGTCACCTTGCCCTACGTCAATGTAATGAACGGTCACATCTGCGCTGATTTCCTTGTCCTGTGCCAATTTATTTATATCAGGCTGTTTAACATAGCCAAGCTCCATGCTTGCTGCATAACCTACTCCAGTCAGGAGCAGAAGTACCAGTATCCATAGTGGAAGCGAAAGTTTCAGCGGTGTCTTTTTTTCTGCTGTTTTACGTCCTGATTTCTTCCTTGCTGCCATCTTGAATCCTTTCTGCCGTTGGCTTTACCAGTTGGTTTCTTAATTCTCTGCTGCATACTAAGGTATTCGGCATCAGGTTTAACCAAGCATTCCTTAGTATTTCCAATTAAATCTGTTCTATGTGCTTTCTGTAATGCTTCAATAACTTTCCGCTGGTTCTGTGGCTTGAAATATTGCAGCAAAGCTCTCTGCAAAGCCTTTTCTCCCGCAGTTTTCGGAACAAAAACTTTTTTCATTGTATATGGGTCAAGACCTGTATAAAACATACAGGTGGATATAGTTCCTGGGGTTGGGTAAAAGTCCTGAACTTGTTCAGGACGTATCTTTAAACTTTTAAGAAACAGTGCAAGCTCAACAGCTTCCCTTAAAGTACTTCCCGGGTGCGAGGACATAAGATACGGAACAAGATACTGCTCCTTATTGATTTTTCCTGTCATTCTGTAGAATTTATCCTGAAACTTCTTATATGCTTTAATATGCGGCTTGCCCATCTTGTCAAGAACAACATCAGAACAATGCTCAGGCGCAACCTTAAGCTGACCGCTTACATGATGTTCAATCAGTTCATGCATAAACTCATCATTTTTATCCTGTATAAGATAGTCATACCTTATACCGCTGCGAATAAAAACCTTCTTGACACCTTGAATATTCCTGATTTTTCTGAGAAGATAAAGATATTCCGTATGGTCAACATCAAGGTTTCTGCACGGTTCAGGAGCAAGGCATTTTTTACCCTTGCAGAGTCCGTTTTCAAGCTGCTTTTTGCAGCTTGGCTGTCTGAAATTTGCAGTAGGACCTCCAACATCATGTATATAACCCTTAAATTTAGGGAGAGTTGTCAAAAGTTTAGCTTCAGATAAAATACTTTCCTCACTTCTGACAGAAATTCTTCTGCCCTGATGAAGAGCAATTGAACAGAAATTGCAGTTTCCGAAGCAGCCTCTGTTGTGTGTAATGGAGAATTCAACTTCCTCAATACCAGGAACTCCGCCGTCCTTTTCATAAATAGGGTGATAGGTTCTCATATAAGGCAAAGCATAGACCTTGTCAAGTTCTTCTGTTGTGAGCGAATATGCAGGAGGATTCTGAACAAGCATAAAACTATCATGGCGCTGAATTATTGTCCTGCCGTAAACTTCATCCTGCCAGTCATACTGCTGTTTACATGCCTTTGCATAGGCTTCTTTGCTTTCACAGACTTGTTTCAGCGACGGACACTCAACAGCTCCTAATGGAGTGTTTTTAGGTTCTGTTAGATATGCTGTTCCTCTTATATCTGTAAGGCTGTGTATGTCCTCTCCGTCAGCAAGACGTGTGCAGATTTCTGTTATCTGGTGTTCCGACATACCATACATAAGCAGGTCAGCCTTGCTGTCGAGCAGTATTGATGGCCTTGCTGCGTCATCCCAGTAATCATAGTGGGCAAAACGACGAAGTGAGGCTTCAAGACCACCTATGCCTATTGCAACATCTCCGTAAATCTGACGAAGTTTCTGGCAGTATACAATTACTGCACGGTCAGGGCGCTTACCTGCTTTTCCTCCTGCCGTATATGCATCATCTGAACGCTTTTTTAGGGCAGATGTATAGTGAGCAACCATCGAATCTATATTCCCTGATGTTACAAAAAATGCATACTTGGGCTTACCAAGCCGCATAAAGTCACGGTCACACCGCCAGTCAGGCTGTGCAATTATGCCCACAGTGAAACCAAGACTTTCAATTATTCTTGATATAATTGAAATGCCAAAGCTTGGGTGATCAACATAGCTGTCACCTGTAATGCAGATAAAGTCGAGCTGCTCTATTCCCTGTTCAAGCAGTTCACTTTTTGATATAGGCAAAAAGGCCATTGTTTTTTTCTCCTTAAATTATACTTGAAAATCCTCTGATTTGAAATTGCTGTAGAATCTTCCGTCTTTAGCTGTAAATTTAAGTACACAGTAATCAGGATCAGTTACTCCGAGAGGGTAGTACATTTTATCACCGATTCTCCATATTCTTTTCTTACTTTCTGAATCAGTAAGAACTTCCATAGTACCACGAAGCATTGCACCTCTGAAGAATCTCCTGTCAACAAAGTAAAGGCAAGCTTTATCATTTTTTAGAAATTGCGATACATGCCTTGAAGAAGTGTTCGTTGAAAGCCATATTTCCTTGATACCATTTCTTTCACGAGGTTTAAGAAAGCATTTTACATTTGGAAAGCCGTCATCATCAATTGCTCCGAAATAACATACACTTTGCTTGTCAATCATATTTCCTATTGTTTTTTCTGAATCTCTCATGTTGCACCTCAATTATGTTAAACTTTCAACACCATCATTTTCTTGAGAATTATTTTGATTAATCAGTTTTCTTTGCAGCCACATTTCCCTGGTAATAAGAACACTTCTTGGCTTAGCACCTTCAAACGGGCCTACAATACCCATTTCCTCAAGTTCGTCAATAATTCTAGCCGCCCTTGCATATCCGAGCTTAAGCTTTCTCTGAAGATAGGATGTTGAGGCCTGTCCAGCGTCAATTACAACTTCAACTGCTCTGTCAATGATGTCCCCATCAGAGTTGTCAGCAGAAGTATTTCCACTGTCAATGCTCTTTTCACCCTTAGGCGCAGGCATATTTTTTTCGATCTCTTCCATTATATCATTGGAGTATTCGGCCAGACCATCATTCTTGATAAACTCTACAACAGCTTCAACTTCCTTTGATGAACAGAAACAACCCTGGACTCTGACAGGTTTTGGTATACCTGAAGGGTAGTAAAGCATATCACCGTAGCCAAGAAGCTTTTCTGCTCCTGCTGTATCTATTATAGTACGACTGTCAACCTGTGATGAAACAGTAAGAGCAATTCTGCTCGGAATGTTTGCCTTGATAAGACCAGTTATGATATCTACTGTAGGACGCTGTGTAGCTATAATAAGATGCATACCTGCAGCACGTGCCATCTGTGCAAGACGGCATATTGAATCTTCAACTTCATTTGCAGCAGCCATCATAAGGTCAGCAAGTTCGTCTATAGCAATGACAATCTGAGGGAGAAGTTCGACTCCTTCAGTATGTTCTGCCATTTCATTGTAGCTTTTGAGATCACGCACATTGTTGTCAGCAAAAAGCTTGTAACGCTTGAGCATTTCCTGAACTGCCCATGATAATGCACCTGCTGCTTTTCTTGGATCTGTAACAACGGGGATAAGCAGGTGAGGAATACCGTCATAAATTTTGAATTCAACCATTTTAGGGTCAATAAGAACAAGTCTTACCTCATCAGGCGAGGCATTGTAAAGAATACTCATTATAATGCTGTTAGTGCAGACAGATTTACCTGAACCTGTAGTACCAGCAATAATAACATGGGGCATTTTTGCGATATCACCAACAATAACTTCACCATCAATATTCTTTCCCACAACAAATGAAAGCTTGCTCTTGCTGTTTGCAAACTCACTGCTTTCAATCATTTCCCTGATAGAAACAATATCCTTTACTCTGTTCGGAACCTCAACTCCGACAGCAGCTTTTCCAGGTATAGGTGCTTCTATTCTTACGCCTGCAGCAGCAAGGTTAAGAGCAATATCGTCAGAAAGACTGGTGATTTTTGAAATTTTTACGCCTGCACTAGGCTGTAATTCGTATCTTGTAACAGTAGGTCCTCTGTGAATATCGACAATTCTTGTCTGAACGCCAAAACTTTTGAGAGTGTCAACAAGGGTATCAGCATTGTTTTTCATTTCAATTTCTGCTTCTTCAGCATTTAGGGAGTTATCAGATTCTTTTAGCAGACTTATAGGAGGAATCTTGTAAACCTTGACGTCTTTCTTCTGCTCAATAATTTCGTGCTGTATATCAGCCGCTGTAGGGGCGTCAGGAATATCAAGCTCTTCCTCAGTTATAATTTTGTTGGAAGCTAGAGTTGAAGTCTTACTATGTTCTTTTATAGTTTCTTTAGTTCCTGAGAAGATGGATTTTTTAGGCTCAGGTTTTGCCGCAGCTTTCTTGATAATGTCATCAAGTTCAGATGACGGTTTTGCTTTTGCATCTTCCTGCTTTACATCCTGAGTAACAGCAGGGGAAACAATAGGGTGCTGTGGAAAATCTTCATCTTTATTTTCAGTAACCTGCTGTAAATTCTCAGAAACAGGATCAGCAGTTGCTTTTTTTCCATTTGGAAGAGGAATATCAACATTAAACTTACTTTGCTTTTCTTTAGCAACAGTCTGCGGAACATCTGCATTAGGAACAGGTTTCTTCTTTTCTTCTTTTATTTTCTTATTTGCTCCAGGAGTAGGGATAAAATCTTCTGTTTCCTTATATTCACCTCTAGCTTCATTAGCAGAAGCAGCAAGACGCTTGAAGTATCTGAACAAATCTATGATAGTCTTGTTTGAAATAAGCATAAGGAAAACAAATGTCAGCAAAATAATTATTATAGTAGCACCTGTTCTTTTGAAAAGAGCAAGTAAAGGTCCTGCAATGAGGATGCTGAAAATTCCGCCGCCACGAAGCTGTTTTCCCTCAACATACAGAGCAGGTATTGTTTCCGAAGTAAGATCACCACCGCCTATGCTTCCGACAAATATTATTTGTACAAGCGAAGAAACAAGGAAAATCATGATTAATCCTTGTATAACTTTTCCCTCAACGGTTTTCTGTGTCTTATCAAGAGCAATCATTATAGAAACATAAAAAAGGATGGGTGACACCAGAAAAACTGAGACACCAAAAAGTCCTAGAAGCATGTTATGTATGGAGTTCCATAAAGATTCTCCTTCTATAACTGTAAGCAGAAGAGTAAGGATACCGCAGGCAAAAAAGATTGTAGACCACAATACCTTGTCATTGCTTTTCGGTGCTTTAGTCTGAGTTGTTTTTTTTCTTGGTGCCACTTTAACTTCCCCCTGTTTTATGAATATTTGTCAGGCTTAAAAAACAATACGATATCCGGAAAAACGTTCATAAAAGCCAATACCCAGTACTATGATTCCAAGTACAAGCGTATAATAAGCGAATATTCTGAATTTATCTTTTACAACAAGCAAGTTGATAAGCTTGATTGCAAGATAACCGGATACTGCCGCAGCAATAAAACCTATTGCAAGCACAGGAATATCAAGCTCAACTTGTGAATTCTTTACCTCAACCAGCTTGACAACAGCTCCTGCAAGAATTACAGGAATACCTAAAATAAAGCTGTACTCAACTGCATCCTTGCGTTTCATACCTGTTAGAAGGCCTGCAGAAATAGTTGAGCCTGAACGTGATATACCAGGAACAAGTGCAATTCCTTGGAAAATACCTATAAACAATGCAGAATTTACAGTTGTTTCACCTGCAAGCTTGTTGCCCTCCTTGCTTTTTGTAGAGATAAACAAAAGGGCAGAAGTATACAGAAAAGCAAATCCCTCAACTATAATGTCAGGGTCTGACGCAAGATTATCAAAGAAATCTTTAAATATGTAAAATCCGAAAAGAGGAAGGATAGAAATGATTATCATCATTATCATTCTTCTTTCGAGATTCATTTCTTTCCATTTGAATTTGCCTGTAAATATATCCTTTATTATTCTGAAAAATTCAAGGATAAGTTTTCCTATGGTCTTTCTGAATGCAATAAATACTGCTACAAGTGAACCAAGGTGAAGTACTATAGTGGTGGTAACTGCTCCTTCTCCGTCAAGACTAAAGAAGTGCTGGAAAAGTGAGAGATGTCCAGAGCTTGATATCGGAAGAAATTCTGTAAATCCCTGCAGAAGTCCCTGCAACAGTGATTCTAAAAGAGTCATATAAGTTATATCCTTTCAAAAAAATTCATCAGCAGATAATACCATCAAGGCTGGTTATTCCTTTATACTGATCAAGATCAGAATGAAATGAAGAAATCTGCTGACAATTGGTTTTGCCGCTTTCCTGCATCATGGCTGCAACAAACGGCAATTCTCTTTCTTGTGCCTGTAAGACATCATATTCATTAATAATAGTATACAATACCAACTTAATAAACCTCTTTTCATAAGTGTTATTCTACAGAATCATTTTTATCATTATTTTTTTGCGTATCAGAATAACGAGGTTCTGAATTTTCAATAAGTTCGTACAGCTTTTCTATTGCATCGGAAAGTCCTCCGAGGCTGTCAATCAAACCTTCTTTTACAGCCGTTTCTCCGTCAATAACTGTTCCGACGTCCATAACGAGTTCACCGGTATTCATCATAAGCTGCTTGAAACGTTCAGGAGAAATGTTGCTGTTTCGTGTAACGAAATCTGATATTCTTTCCTGCATACGTTCAAAATAAGAAAGGGTCTGCGGAACGCCAAGAACTGTACCGTTCATTCTTACAGGATGAATAGTCATCGTAGCTGAAGGTACAATAAAAGAATGTTTAGCGGCAACTGACAGGGGCACACCGATGGAATGTCCTCCGCCTACAACTATTGATACAGTAGGAGTTTTCATTCCTGCGATAAGTTCTGCGATAGCAAGTCCCGCTTCAACATCACCACCTACTGTATTGAGAATTATAACAAGCCCTTCAATAGTCCTGTCCTGTTCAATAGCTACAAGAGCAGGCATAATATGTTCATATTTTGTTGTTTTATTTTGAGGCGGAAGGATATAGTGACCTTCAACCTGCCCTATAATTGTAAGGCAATGAATAAGATGCTTTGAATTCTGAGCAACAACTTCACCATTTTTCTCGATAAGTTCAGACTGATCAAGCTCGTTCTGAACAGGACTATCGGATTTTTTATCATCTTCCTGCTCATTGTGAATATCATCCGGAATGTTGTTTTTCTTATCGCTCATTTGCTTTCTCCCTTGACAAATTTAATATAATACGATTATAATTGTCATTAAGAGAATAATTATACATACTAAATTATTATATAATATTACCTTAAAAAAGTCAATTAAAAGAAGTTGCTTGCTATTGATTTTCATTTTTGGTTACAATAAAGTATTAATTTATTTATTTATCTAAAAAGCTTGACATTTTATTTGTTTGTTGGTATAATGATTAAGTCGATTAGAGCGAGTGTGCTGGAATAGGCAGACAGGCACGTTTGAGGGGCGTGTGTCGATAGACGTATGGGTTCAAGTCCCATTACTCGCACCAGATATTTAAAGCCGTAAGTAATGTTAATACATTGCTTACGGCTTTTTTATTCATATCAAATTCCGGTAAAGTCAATTCCGCTGCGCTCTTGTTGTGTACGGATTCTTGTATTATATAAAGCAGATGTTCTTGCTTTTTCAGCATCAATTTCAGATATCATGGCCAATGTATTTGTAATTGCTGCAATAGATGCTAAATTTATTTTGTTGCTTTCTGAATAATCATTAATTACAAGCATAATGGCGTGCATAAGACGGCGGCTATTATTATCTACTCCCCATGCACCATAACTTTTCTGAGTTGATAAATACTCGTCTACTTCTATAATATCTTCTATTACTTCACTGTCGTAGGCAGGTAACATAGCTGCTGCTCCCAATACTGGTAACTCATAAAATAATCCATAATTTCTTTTTCTTTCTTTTAGGGAAGAATAGAGATAATTAATCTTTTCGCATTTTTCGCCAATTGTTCCATCTACAAGTGTAACCACACTTGACATGGATTGAACAAAATTGCTACAGACAAATGTATTTTGCATTTTATTATTAAAATATATCATTTCGGAAATCAGTTCATCATCAGATTTATTAGGAAATGCCATCAGTACTGCAAAAACAATATCCTTTTCTGATGTTTTGAAAGAGTACACTTTATTTATATTTTTGAAAATTTCTTTACCGCGTCTTATGTATTGGTCTGAATCTTCAACTGTTATAATATCAGTTAAAATCATTGCTAAAATTGCAAGATATTCTGTTTGAAAAATTTCTTTTTTAAGATTGCTTAATATCTCCATTGCTTTGCTGAATTTTACTTCAGGATTATCTGATACAGACAACATTGATATTAACGGAAGTCTTGCATTTCCCCTTAAATAACTAATTTGAGTTATTTCACTTTCTAAGATTTTTCTGCATTCTTTAAACTTATTTAAATTGGCCTCAATATTTCTGCATGAAAAAATATTGGCGCATACCGGAATCAGATAACAATTTTCAAACTTATTATTTTCTGCTATAATTTCTCTGCTATAAATAAAATCAGTACACTGTGACTGCAAAGAATATCTCACTATTTTTACCTCCATAAGAAGATTATTTTACATTGAAATTCTCTTTTTTGGTAAAATTATTATATCATATGCTCTCTAAAACGTAAATAGCAAATTATATATACTTAATTTACAAATTGAAAACTGATTGATAAAGAACTTTACCAGCTTCAAAAATGAGAATAAAAATTAAAAAATCCTGATGAAACTATATTCATTTAGTTCATCAGGAATTTTAATTATGATAATGATTTTCTAAGGTATCTTGCTGTAATTGTTTCTGCATTATCAGCCATCTGCTCCGGTGTCCCTGTAAAGACAATCTCTCCTCCGCCGGTGCCACCATCAGGACCAACATCTATGATATAGTCTGCCTGTTTCATCACATCAAGATTATGTTCAATAACAATTACAGTATTGCCACGCTTTACAAGTCCGTCCAGAAGCTTCATTATGTTCTCTATATCTGAAGCATGCAAACCGGTAGTTGGTTCGTCAAGAACATAAATGTTTCCTTTTTTGTCCATGTACTTTGCAAGCTTTACACGCTGGCGTTCGCCACCTGAAAGCGTTGAAAGAGGCTGTCCGAGTGAAAGATAGGAAAGTCCGACTTCATTCATAGCTTTAAGCTGTTTGCTGATCTTTTTATTCTCACTGAAAAATTCCAATGCTTCTTCTGCTTGCATGTTAAGTATCTCTGAAATATTTTTACCTTTGTAGCGGTACTTCAGAGCCTCATCACTGTAACGTCCGCCCTCACATGCTTCACATACAGTAACCACAGGATCCATAAAAACAAGCTCTGTTACAATTACTCCTTTACCTTTACATACAGGACATGCCCCTTTGCTGTTAAAGGAGAACAGGGAAGCATCAACGCCGTTTTCATCTGCCATTACCTTGCGTATTTCATCAAAAAATCCAAGAAATGTTGCAGGAGTTGAACGACCTGTTGCTGTTACAGGGGACTGATCAACAAGTATAACTCTGTCGTAGTATTCCTGTGCGAATACATCACGGATAAGGCTTGATTTACCCGAGCCTGCAACTCCTGTAACAACAGTAAGAACACTGAGAGGTATATCAACGGATACATCTTTCAGATTATGTATGCAAGCATTTTTTACAGGTAGGAATTCTTTTGGTATACGGGGTTTTGCCTTGATTGGTACAATCTGTTTCATGGCATTTCCTGTCAGAGTTCCTGAAATGAGCAGCTGCTCATAACTTCCCTGATATAAAATTTGCCCGCCGTTTCTTCCTGCAAATGGTCCTACATCAATAACTTCATCCGCAATTGAAATTACATCCTTGTCATGCTCAACAACAATTACTGTGTTGCCCTTGTCACGCAGGCTTTTAAGCAGACGTGTCATTCTGTGAACATCACGAGGGTGCATGCCAGTGCTTGGCTCATCAAAAATATATGTCATCCCTGTAAGGGAACTTCCCATGTATCTCACCAGTTTAAGACGCTGTGCTTCACCGCCTGACAGTGACGATGATTCACGGTTCAATGAAAGATAAGGCAATCCAATATCAATCATACGAGCAAGCGAAGCCGTTAGACTTTCAATAATTGTCTGTCCTCTTGGATCATCAACGGTAAGCAAAACTTTATGTAGTTCTGTAAGCTCCATATCGCACATTTCAGCAATGCTATAACCTGCAATTTTACATGTAAGCACCTTTTCATTAAGACGCTTTCCATGACAGAAAGGACATTCTTCCTGCTTGATAAGTTCATTTGCGCGATTCTGCGTTGCATCACTCTTGTCCGAAAGATCACGCTTGAGCAATAGTCGGGAGAACTGATTGTAGAGCCCCTCAACTTTTTTGCTGACACGTTCTCCACCTTTTTCTTCAGCTCCATAAAAGAGCAGATTTTTCTCACGAGGGGTATAGTCCTGCAATTTTTTGTCAGGATCAAACAGGCCTGAATCATGATATTGCTGCCAGTACCAGCTTCCGACACGGAACAAAGTTGTATCAATCATTCCATCATTCAGACTTTTATCATAAATAAGAAGAGAATCAATATCCAGCGTTGTAACTTTTCCAAGCCCCGAACATTCCGGACACATTCCATTCGGGTCATTGAATGAGAAGTATGATGCTGTTCCTATATATGGCTGACCGATGCGGGAGAACAGAACACGAAGTGCCGAATACATTTCACTGATGGTACCGACTGTTGAACGTGCATTTCCACCGAGGGCACTCTGATCAATTACTACCGAAGCAGAGAGATTTTCAATCAGATCCGCTTTTGGCTTTTCATACTTTGGCAGACGTCCACGTACAAAAGCCGGATATGTTTCATTCATCTGTCTTTGACTTTCAGCGGCAATTGTGTCAAAAACAATACTGGACTTTCCTGAACCTGAAACCCCCGTAAAAACAACAATTTTCTCTTTAGGAATTTTAAGCGATATATTTTTAAGATTATTTTGCGTAAGACCTTTAATATGTATAGTATCCTGATGAACCATATTACTACCTCTTTTCTGCATTTATATAATATACTTATATAAAAAAATATGGTATAGAATACGTATGATTATACCATATTAATAGAATAATTGCAATCAGTATAAATGTAGCTTATATGTAAATTTATTATAAATAATGGCAAGAATAATTAAAAAGATATAGCCATCTGAAGCCACTATTGTGGTTTCAGATGGCATTCGAAGTAACAGCTCTTGAGTTTTAGATCAAAACCACTGAAGGCAGTTACCGCTAATAATTTACTTTAAGATATTCACCCTTTTTCATTGCTATATGACCTGACTCATATGGGTTTCCATCAATTGTTATAATGACTTTGTCAGTTCCATAATACATACCAAAAGTATTAGTGATACTTTGTAGGATCATACTCTCATACTCTGAACCTGCATTCATTTCTGCAATAAAAGATTTATTTAAATCTATACATACAATATTATCACTATTAAGATAAAGACTGTTGATTTTAGTGTTTTCTGTTAGTACTTTTACATTAGATTTATCATTGACTTGTTTATAAGCTGTTTCAAAAACTGTATTTGTCATATCATTTGTATTAAATGAAATATCTTTATCAACTGAAAATAGTTCACTTTTATTTATATCAGGATAAAAAAATCTTACTGATTGTACAAATGGAGTATTCTGTTCAATTTTACTTAATGAAGAAGATACTTCTGATTGTTTATCACCTGTAGTGTAAACAGATTTGATTAATCCTATTCCCGATGCATAATAATCAATTGTTTTGTCTTTTGGTCCTTCAGTAATAACTTCTATAGCGTTATATTTTCCTGCAGGAACAGTTACTTCAACCGATGTTTTATTTATTTTTCTTGTATAATTATTTGATAAAGTCCAGCTAGTTCCCACTTTAAGAGGTTCCATTAAGATAACTTCCTGATCTGTGGCAGCATTATTAAGAAAATTCTCCCTGTAATATGTTTCAGGCTTTGATAAAAGCATGGTAACCTTACCATCCTTTAACTCAAATACCTTAATAATTTCAGTACCACCATTATTAATTCTATGCTGAACTTTATTTTGCGAAGTATAATCAATTATCTTACTGTAAGAAGCATATTCATTTCCATTGCCTTCATAAATGTACTTTACATTTTCCTTTATAGGAAAATAATCTTCAATTTTTAATGCCTGTGTGGCAACTTCTGTGCTTTGTGAAGTAGTTGAGCCAGTACTGTTTTCTGTTGTTGTACTTTCGGTTTTATTACTTAATTTCTGACACCCGCTTAAACTAACAATAGAAATTACTGCAAGAATACCTGATAATATTTTTTTCATACTAATTACTATTCCTTTCAATTGTGCGAATAGTTTATTAATTTCCATTATGGGCTTCTTTATTCTTAAAGTAGCACTGTAAAACTCTGTCTTGTGTCTTTTAAGCAGTACATTAAAAATCAGTATGAAATCGGTTAATAATTTGATATTAAAAATGAAATGGGAATTTTCACTTACTTATTTTCTTAAAAGCGTGTCGCATACCCACATCGGCGGCAAAGGTCCTCACTGGGTTGGCGTTCCGAAAAACCTTTGTAAAGTGCCTGCGCACGTTCACCGGATAGAATTTGAGCAAGCGGAACTTTAAAAATGTTGCCCAGTGCAATATCACCTCGGCTATCCAGACAGCAAGGCACTACAGTACCATCGGTCAGTACAGCCATCTGGCTTCTTAGCCCATGACAAAATATGGGCTGATCTGTGGGTTTTTCGGACATGCTTGGCCACGTAAAACGGGCAGCTTTTCCAAGAAAAAGACGAGGTGCTAGTGTGGTGTTATCACTTTCACATATTTTACTTAGTACAGCTTCTTGTGTTGCATTATCCAATTCTAATAGACGGCATAAATGGGTAAAAATAGGCTCATTATCAATGCCGTTAGCGCCCAGATTCCACATCCTCAGTTCGCATAAAATTCCTTTGCCTGTTGCAGCTGTAACAAACAGCACCACATCTCGTAGATACTCTTCCAAGCAATATGCGCTGCCAGGTTCTATGCTATGCAACGATACGCTTACTTTTCGCAATGCAGGTGCATTAAGCAGTATTTTTTGTGTTTTGGAGAGCAGTGTACCGTTTGTAGTAATGTTTACGATCATGCCGTAGTTATGTGCCACAGTCAAAAGTTCATCCAATTGAGGATGTAACAGAGGCTCTCCCAGAACGTGTAGATAAATGTGATTAGTATATGGCTTTGTTTGTTGAATTACATTTGAGAACTCATCAATGCTCATAAGTCGTGGTGTACGAACGTTGCCAATGCAAAAACTGCACGATAAATTACATACATTCGTAATTTCAATATAGATGCGAGAAAATCTTTTCATAAAATTTGTTCACTTTCGCTGCTTTTATACAGATAAATTGTTTTGTAGCATTACTATTTAAAGATAATCAAAGATGCCAAAGATTTGGTCTTACTAATCAGGTTTTTAGGTTAAGATTAAATTTAATTGCAATTACACATGATTAACGAATGAGCTGATATAATTTTGTTTTAATAATTAAATTAAATTAGCAAACAGATTTTGCTGTTTGAATAGAAAGCTCTTCTGCTTTTATAAAGAAATGATATATAGGAGCAATTTTTTTGTAATCTTCGGCTATTATTTCAGAAAGCTTATCACTGCAAAACATATCCATATCTGTATTCTTGCAAACAAGATATATTGACTTGCGGTTTAGCCAGTTGCATAATCTTTCGCTTGATTCTGGATAACGATTTTTCTTATATAAATCTCCTGCAAGCTGAAATGTGTTCTGGCTTTCATATGCAATTATAGCAGTTTGGAAAGCTTTATCATTCTCCAGAATCAGTTTTCGAAGAGCATTCATAGTTGCTGTACTTGCCATGTAATAACCACAGCCATATTCAAATCCATTCGGAGAAATATCAAAATAAAATGACGGCAGCGATTGAAATTGTTCAGTTTGCCTTTCAAATGAACACCATATATTATCCCTGAATATACTTCCGCCTTTAGAAAACCTTGTATCTCGATATAACCTTGAGAACCGTTTAGGATTGCAAATAATTATGCTGTCTATTTCATTAATAGTCGGCTGAAGTGCTGTTATAAATTCTGAAAAAGGCTCTGCTACATATAGCTTGTAATCTTCTTTATGCTCCTGATACCATGCCTTGCTGTCATTTAGTCGGTTTTCAATTAGAAAGTCCAGTGTTTTTCTAGAAAATGGCATATAAAAGTCCTCCAAATTAACATAATTATTTTTAGGTAAATGGGGTAAATATCAATTTCAGAAATTAAATTATCAATGATAAAGCAATCTTCGCTGACTGTATATTTAATGATGTTACGTTTTCTATGATCTGGTTGCTTATGCGAGGAAGAACTTCAATGTAATAGTCAAACTCCCTTCGAAAAGAAATAATTAATTTACTTAATAAATTATAATACCAATAAATATAAAAATAAATATAGTTTTTTAAAAATTTAAAATAATAGGCATGTTACATAAGTATATTTACTTAAACTTTATAAAACTAAGTTATAAAGTCATATTAAAGTTTATTTTACTATATAATCAAACTATACTATTCTTAACTTGATTCTGAAAACAGTTAAAATATTAAATAAATGCTGATACATGGCGAGGAAAGACAATTCTTTGTCCGACAGCAACAAGAGCAGGAGTTGCTGTAATGAAAGAGGCATATTGCATTGATGTTGAGATTGTTTCAAGAATAGATAAATCCGTTGAAGAGAAGTATCTTTAGTGGTAATTTGCCCTCATTTATTTCTATATGTACTTTGTAACTTGTTTTCGTAATAATTCTGCATCTCTTAATTAAGCTAAATATTAACAAATTTCAAAAGAGTACATATAATGTAACATAATTAAATTGGAGATGATATAATGAATTATAATAACAATAACTATAATAAATTTGATCAGACTATGCATGCCTTTCCCATGAAGTACTCAAACACAGTTCCTCGTATGACTCCTCCAAACCAGGATCAGTTGGACAGTATTTACATCTATCCCCAGAATCTTGAGGGTGCTCTTGACTTAATGAAACAAGCAGTACAGGGTGAAACTGAAGACAGAATGTTTTACAGCTATCTGATTGAACAGGCTCCATCTGAAGAAGACGAGACAATTATTATAGGTATACGTGACAATGAAATAAATCACTTTAAATTATTTAATCAGCTGTATTATCAGATTACCGGAAAACCTATCCCTGCAATACAAAGTGAGGAATTTACTAAGCCGGCTTCATATTGTGACGGACTGAAAAGAGCACTTCTCGGTGAACAGAATGCTGTCCAAAAATACCGTAAAATTCTTTATGCAATGCAATCAAGAATTCATATAAACATACTTACAGGTATTATTACAGATGAAATCAGGCATGGAATACTTTATAGTTATCTGTATTCAAAAAACGGCTGCAAGGAATAATACAATCATAACCACCATTTAAGTGGTGGTCTTTATTCGACCTTAAAAGGCGTATTACAGGCTCAATCCTTAAAGGGGTACTAAAAGTTTGACGTAGCATTACAATCACAGACAGCCGCTAAAGTGGCTGTCTTCTTCTTTATTGACGTAGGTTCAGAATCTTAAGCTACTATTAAAAGAACGGATACTTTATTGCGGATATATGGCTGAAGCAAAATGCGTATTCACTTCCGGAACGTATAAAATTCGAGGTGAATTACCATAAACTTAACATTTATATTGACAATAATAAAAGCTGGTTGTATAATTATGTTAAAGGTGATGGAAATAATTACATCTTTGACATCATACCATTATAAGTAGATTAAGCGAAGTATATGTTTATGTGTATGATAGCAATATTAACGTGCTCAACAGTTATTCCAATCATAACGGTACATATAGCAATGTTTGGATTCTTGAGGTTGCTCCAAATATATTATTTATGAGTGCAGATATACAAAGTTCTTCTATGTCGGGAAGTTATAGCAATTATAATGACTCTATATTTGGACTGAAATTTCCAAGACGACTTACTGCTGAAAAATTGAATTCAGTAACTGCATATGTTATTTATTATCTAATTTCCAGTACAATTGTTGATTTTTATTCTTACCTTAATCCGCTTATTGCAAGTGGCTAGAGCATACTAACTTATTCATAATTATGGGGATGATATTGAATGAATATATCGAACATATCCTGCAATGATTTATATCAGATAGTTGCAGGTAAAAGCTATTCCGAAAATCACATTAAGGCAAGTGAAGCACTGAAATCTCACCCTGAGTTCAAACATATCGATAATAATAAATATGATACGCTTGAATTATCCGAGGCCTATAAAAATGGTATTGATACGTCAAGTATAGCTAACGTTCTGAAGCATGATTTTATTAGTGCTAAAGCAGGTGTTCAAGGATTGTCAGTTGATGAAATTGCCGAACATATAGGAAGTATTGGCAAAAGAATTGATTCTGCCTATTCAGACGGTATATTTACGAAAGAGGAATACGACAAACTTAATGCCAGCTTAAAAGATTATACAGAGAAACTTACTTCAAAATCGGAAAATACAACCGCAACTCTAAAAGCAATTAGGGAAAACTATTCGCTTATGAGAAATGGAAATTATTCGTCATCAGAGTATTGTGAAATGATAAATTCCAATAAGAAAGTATATCTTAATAATCCCAAGAGTAATGATTACTGTAAAATTGACAGAAATCTTTTACTCAATATGATAAACGATATAAGATATAGATTTTTAAGTCAATGATTTAAAGTGCTTTAATTGATATACAGATACTGGTCTGTTATCATATAGGTAGACAACTCCACTATGTGCAGTTTGAATTTTTTATCGCTATGCTTTTATTTTATCACTTCTTCGGAGTTTTGGCTACTTGGGTTAGTATGTTTTTTCGGGGTAACTCAATTATTAAACGTATGATATATATATTCTAATGCTATTCTAATCTTTTCTGCATTACAATCTAATTTTCTCCTGTTATTATATAATTATAGCAAGGAAACCGGCTGAATAAAAAATAAAATTAATACGGAGGAAAATATTATGAATCACTTTGAAATGGTAGAGGAACTCGTAAACAAGGCAAACATCAGTTATCAGGAAGCTAAGGATGCTCTTGAGGCAGCAGATTGGAACATGCTTGAGGCAATGCTTATGCTTGAAAAGGCAGGAAGAGTTAATGCATCCTGCTTCAACAGCAAAAAGTCAGGTAATTTTAAAGCAGGCTGCAGTAAATTTGCAGGTTCTGTATGTGGTTTTATCCATAAATGCAACTCAAACAACTTTGTAGTTTCAAGAAATGGTCAGTCAGTAATAAATCTTCCTATTACACTTGCAATAATCATTGCTCTTTTAGCATGTCATATCGCAATTCCTGTAATGATACTCGCACTTTTCTTCGGCTTCAGATACTCATTTACAGGACCTGATTTTTCTAACGGTTGCAAGATAAATAATATTATGGCAAAGGCTTCATCTGCTGCTGAATCCGTAAAGAATAATGTAAGATGTAGTGAAACAAACGTTAACCTTAACGAGGATAAGTAATACCTATTATTAATAATACAACTTGTGCTGAGTTGTTAACTGTGATAAAATATATGTAACACTGTAAAGGACGCTGAAATTATAATTGTTCAGCGCCCTTTATTAACGGAGGAAGTACTGATGAACAAAAAGAATAAAATCGAAAAGCTTATGGAAAAGACAGGCGTTTCATATAATACGGCAGTTTCTGTCCTTGAAGCGTCAGACTGGGATATTCTCAATGCAATTATTATTCTTGAAAAGCAGAACGGCACAGCAGAATCCGTCAAATTTAGTACAAAGAATAATGAAAAAGTCTGCCCTTTATGTCCAGATAATAACCTGCCATCTTTTGACAAGGGTTTTTATAATTGGTTCTATATGATTATAAAAAAGGGAAATCAAACCAGAGCTGAAGTTATCTGTAAAGACAGAACACTTCTCAGTATTCCTCTTACAGCTGCAATAATTATTCTTCTTATAACGATCAGGGAAACTCCTATTATTATTGTAATAAGCCTTTTCTTCGGCTGCCAGTATCGTCTCAGGTCTGATATAATGCTAAATGAAGAAAAAGCTGAAACGGGAGAAATTTTGAAAGATAAATCTTTCAAAATTTGAGTCTTTGAAACATTACACAAGTACTCAATTAAAGGAAGAATGATTTTAATTATGCCATCAAAAATACTTATAATTGAAGATGAACCTCAACTTGCACGTTTTGTTGAACTTGAGCTTACGCATGAGGACTATACAGTAACAAAGGCTTATGACGGCAGAGAAGGTCTCACCCTTGCGGAAAGCGGTGATTTCGACCTTATACTGCTTGATATAATGCTTCCGGGACTTAACGGAATAGAGGTTTTGCGCCGAATTCGTAAGACCTCTGATATTCCTATTATAATGCTGACTGCAAGGGACGCTGTCATGGATAAGGTTTCAGGGCTTGACATGGGTGCAAACGACTATATCACAAAGCCATTTGCCATTGAAGAGTTGCTTGCTCGCATCCGTGCTGCTCTTCGCCAGAACAGTCATTCATCTGAAAAGCAGAACGTTGAGAGTGAAGATATTATTGCCTGCGCAGGCCTTGTAATTGATTCGGCAAGACATACCGTTACCTATGACGGGAACCCAATTGAGCTTACAAACAGGGAGTTCATGTTGCTTCATAAGCTTGCTGAAAAAAAATCGATAGTGCTTTCAAGGGACACTCTGCTTGAGCATGTCTGGGGATATGATTATGTGGGAGAAACCAATATTGTTGACGTTTATATACGGTATCTCCGCAGTAAAATAGACGATGTTTACGGCGTAAAACTTATTACAACAATAAGAGGCGTTGGCTATGTCATAAAGGAGCAAAATATATGAGTAACAAACAAAATGCCAAAACCACATCTATAGCAGGACAGATCGCGTTACGCTGGCAGTTAAAGCTTCTCAGCATATTTTTCTGGTTAGATATTTTTCTTGCACTGCTGTCTACGGCAGGTTGGTGTTTAGGCACAGAAATATCTATACTCGGTAATATGTACCATGGAAAGGGTGAGCGTTATTTCTCATTTAGCGGAGAAAAGGAATTTAGCTTAAAGGATTTTTATTTCGATAACATGAATAATTCCTTTTATAATTCGGTTTATAATTTTGGAGGAAATTCAGCACCAGCAGGAATATTTTTTGAAGTGTTCTCCAAATTGTTTATGATTTTGCTCTGTATGGAACTATTAATATGGTTTTTTAATATTTTTTCAAGCTATTCCGGAGCAAAAAAGATACTGCGTCCTATCAACCAGCTTGCATTGTCAGCAGGAGAAATCTCTTCACTTAACATATCCTTTGAAAGCTTTGCAGACCTTGAAAGTGCAATTGACCGCATGAACCCTGCTGAATCAGGCGAACATCTTTCAACAGGCAACCGTGACCTGCAAGGTATTGAAACTGCAGTCAACAGTCTTATTGACAGAATGAGGGAGTCCTACCGTCAGCAATCACAGTTTGTTTCGGACGCTTCACATGAACTAAGGACACCTATTGCAGTTATCAAGGGCTATTCAGATATGCTTTACCGCTGGGGAAAAGAAGATGAAAAGGTTCTGAATGAAAGCATAACTGCAATAAAAAATGAATCAGAGCATATGAACATGCTTATTGAACAGCTGCTTTTCCTTGCAAGAGGTGAAAATGGAAAACAGCCTATAACCATGACTAACTTTTCGCTTGTCGAAATGATTAAAGAGGTTTACAATGAGTCTGTACTAATTGATAAAAACCACGAATACAGAATTGAAACAAACGAAGATATAACTGTTTACGGAGATGTTTCACTTTTGAAACAGACGGCAAGAATACTGACAGACAACGCCACAAAATATACTCCAGCAGGTCAGCAGATAGTGTTCCGAGTAACAAGAAATAGCAGCGGTAATCCGTGCTTTGAGGTTCAGGATGACGGAAAAGGTATTGCTCCCGAGCATCTGCCGCATTTATTTGAACGTTTTTACAGGGCTGACCCGGCAAGGAGCCGCGAAACGGGCGGAACAGGACTTGGACTTTCAATTGCAAAGTGGATTGTTGATAAGCACAACGGCTATTTTGAAATCGTCAGCTATGAGGGTGTAGGTACACGCATATCAGTCTGTTTGCCTGTTCAGCAAAGGAAATCCGATTGTGTGGTTAATTTATCAAAATAATATATAAAAAGCAGGATACCGATTAAAAGCAGCTATCCATAAAGAAGTTTTGACCTAAACACAATTTACTGGCAAATAAGTACCCACCCCATTTTGGCAACTAATGTACCATTCCATTAGTTTTCTTATTATCTTCTTCAGCACATTTATCAAATAAACTCATTATTTCGTCATATGTGTTATGATTAATCAATTGAGTTCTATCATATTCTTTATTCTTAGGAATGTATTCCGTGTTTTGAGCAGATAAGAGAAATAAATCATCACAATTTGTATATAAAGCAATTGCGTGAATCAGTTCTATTGTAATGAGTGAACCATGCCTTAAACTTATAAAACGCGGTGCAAGTGAAACTAGAGACTCAAATGTTTCCAATGTTTTATCGACAAAAGACTTTACTTGAGAGGAAAAACATTTTTATCAGCAATTTGACTGCTCACAAGTATATGAACATTGATTTAGGGCTGTTTTCAATTTTCTAGTGCCTTTAAAAAAACCAGTTTAGTCAGCAAGAAATATCATGAAATCTTCCTAATAAAGTAGTATTATAAATGAAAAAGCTATTATAGGAGGATAATTTATGAGCAGTTTACAAAGTTGTCTTGTCAGATTTATATTAAGAAGAGTTAAGATGTGGAATAAACCTTTGCCAGAAATTCGAAAAGCAATGGAGTTCTTAAAGGCTGAACCTTTTCCAAACTCAATTCGATTTATGAACAAAGATTTAAAAGGTGTACCATGTAATGTTTTTTATCAATCAGATGAAGTAAGAAAAAAAGTAATTCTTTATTTCCACGGAGGTGGATTCTGCCTTGGTATTTATAATGCTAACCGCACATTTGTAGCAAAAATTGCTGAACGTACAAAACGTGATGTTTGTATTCCAGATTACCGTCTGGCTCCTGAAAACCCTTTCCCTTCAGCACTAGAGGACGCTATAGCTGCATATAAAGGTATGCTGGCACTAGGTTATAAATCAGAGGATATAGTATTAACTGGAGATTCATCTGGCTGCGCACTAGCAATTTCCGCTTTGCTTGTACTTAAACAAAGTGGTTGTGCCATGCCTTCTATGGTGATGTGTATAACTCCTGTTTTTGATTTAACAGGAACTGGTGAAACATATATTACAATAGCTAAGAAAGATCCTTTTCAAATGATTGCCCCTTTATGCATAGCAAAAATATATAAAAGACAACGATCCTACATCACCCTTGTTATCGCCTTTATATGGAGAACTTGAGGGATTACCTACAATTTTAATTCACGCTGCCGAATATGATACTTTTCTCAGTAATGCTATTCGTATAGCTAAAAAAGCAAAAATAAGTAATGTAAAAGTTGAATTAAAAATCTGGAGTAAAATGTGGCACGCATTCCCAATGCAAGAGCAGATAGTTCCTGAATCAAAGAAGGCTTTAAATGAATTTTGTTCCCAGATTTTAAAATTTTAGGAGTAATACTCTATCATTATAAGAATGCATTTAACAATATAACCTAAGTAAATACTTTAAGATAATATGAGGTGAGTACATATGAGTAGTATACTTTTCTTTGGAAGGAAACACAAAATTTATTTCTGAGAGAATTTCCGAAACAATAAACGCAGACTTCTTGCGGAGTGCTCTATCTTGTGACTTTGTTTATGATACAGAAAAAGACATCTATCTGTTAATAATATAAAATATACCCTGTAGTAATCTCAACTTCTAATTATGTTTATGACATAAACATACTGCGGAGCTAAGCAAAGATTTGATTATTCACATTGCACAACTTATTTTAAGTATTTCGGGGGAAGACATTATGAATAAAAGACGCAGAATAGCAGGAATAATTTGCTTGCTGATTATAGTGTCACTATGTGCTTACAAGGGCATCAATTATCTCAAAACTGAAAATGAGTATAAAATGCAGTATGAACAAGCTTCTGCAAATGCTGTACGGTATATTCATGAAAAATACGGATTTGAAGCTGAGGTTATGGAAGATTGTAGAAATTCATGGGATTCATATTTACGAAAGTATGGCAGAATGAAGTTAATGGTTAAATATGGTGATGAGGAGTTTTTTGTTGTTTCCGACTGCTTAAAAGACAGCCCGATTGGCGTTGACAGTTATCAGTATGAAGAAATAAAGTCAGCTGTTATTAATAAAATATCAGATGAGCTCCAAGGTGGCAAACTCATAGATTATTCTGTTTTGTCAAATGATCCTTGGGATCCTTGCGTTGGTATTTATGGATTCCAGACGTATTATGACGGTAATAACCTTGATGAAGTATTGACAGATTGTTGGGGTGAGATTGATATGGTGTTTGCCGATACTAATTTTTCCGGCATATTTATAGCGGATAAGCTTAGTGAGTGGAATATTGATTTTGAGTTTACTTCCTTTGATACACAGGAACGTATGGAGAAGTTTGCAAACGAAAACTCGCAGTATCTGAATTACGGATATGGTGCTTTTGAAAAGTACGCTCCATACATAACCGACCACTTGGAAATAAAGGACGGCGAAGCCCTCGGGTTAGATTTCAATATGTAGAGCTGCGGTGATTTTATGTATTCCTATTTTTTGCAGTGTCTAGGAAACTCAATATGCACGCATTGAAATTAGCGTTCTGACGGTGAAAGTAAGTCACATTGTGGAGCAGCTGCATTTGAAATACCAAACTTAACAGTAGATGATGTAAAAGAAATTAGAGACCTTATAAGAGAAGAGCATGAGTATTTACTAAATCATGAAGCAGGCATACCAGCAAAATGATAGAAAGACATTTGAAAAAAATACCCTAAAATTTCATATTCACGATAAACTCAATTGCAGTTTATTGATTAAATAGTTACTGAAAAATTGAAATGGGGATTAACTTGAAGAAGATAAAAGATCTAACAAGTAATATAGTTGTTTTAATTACTTTGCTTATTATATTTGTATTTGTTATACTTTATATTAGTTACTTAACAAATGGTGAAATAATACTATTAACACTAAATATGCCTTATGTATGGATTTTGCCGTCGCTATTGTTATTGTTTTCAATATATAAAGTTTCAGATATCATAAAGCTAATATATAATAGTAAGTTAAATAAAAATATTGAACATCCAAACACATCAAAAATCAGTAAAATTATAAAAATAAGTATCCCAGTTATTATTATAGCTTTATTGTTGTTAGCTAACGATAGAGTAATTGAAAAAAAGTTATCTGAAAATAATGTTCCGTTCTTAACAATAAAAGAACTTGAACATAATGGAAACTATACTATTAATGGAATGGTTAATTGGGATATTTTATTCGGCGATGATTTAATAATACATAAAAGCATTTTTACTGATGAATGGGTGGAAGGAAGAGAAAGACGAAGGTTGCCATCAAATAGTATATGGAAGGAAGACTCATATTCATATGTCTTCACTTGGTACTATGATTTTAAATTTACATCATGGGCAAAAAAAGCTACGTCTGAATTGGTAAGCAAGTACATGTCAGCTGATTATGTAAAGGTTGATAGTAGCATTTTAGATAATGTGTATTACAAAGAAAATGAAAAGGACATTATTTTTCGTTATAAGGATAAAGTAGGATATATTGAGTTTGATGGAAAACAGGATGTGAAATCATTAATTGCAACTATTGAAGATTGGGCAAAGGATAAAAAAGATTAGTATTTTAATTGCCCATTATGTTTAAAATTCCCATTGAACATAATAACTGCTCAATCCGTTGATAATTGGCAGGTTTGTTAAATAGGCACTTTTAACATGGTACGATAAGTTGCAAATAGTGGGTTTCTTAATTTAATTCCCATACGGGGTTACTTAAAACTATCAAATTAACCCCACAAGACCGCAGGAATCAGAGTAATCACCCCAATTCCTGCGGTCTTTCTTTCGGCTATATGCTTTTTTATTCTCTGATTTTCTGGTAATAGGATTAACTGATCCCCATGTGTTTCGCTTTGCAGTATTAAGTTTCATGCGACACTTCTTGTTCATTTTATCTATCGGTATAAACTTTTCCATCATGATTCCTCCCCAGCCTTGAAATTATATATCGGCTTGATAATATCAATAACTTCAGCCGTATCCCCGATATTATTAAGAATTGCATCCATACCCTTATACGCCATAGGGCACTCATCAAGGGTTCCTGCACTTACAGATGTCGTAAATACGTCCTTCATCTGCTTTTTAAATTCCGATACAGTAAAACTTTGTTTAGCTTCACAGCGGCTCATAAGCCTTCCGGCACCATGAGGAGCAGAAAAGTTCCAGTTTTCATTGCCTTTGCCGATACAAACCAAACTTCCGTCACGCATATTAATCGGAATCAAGAGTTTTTCACCCTTCTGAGCAGAAACAGCACCTTTACGTAGAATCATTTTTTCTGTATCAATATAATTGTGAATAGTTGTAAACTGCTCATTAATATGAAGCTTCATACCCTTTATAATTTCGTCCATCATTGCCTTACGGTTAAGCTGTGCAAACTGCTGAATAATTTTCATATCATGAATGTACTGCTCGAAAAGCTCTCCATCAACATATGCAAGATGCCTTGGGATATCGGTTGTTTTTGTGTGCAAAAGCTTCTTCATTTCACTCTCGATCTGCTTTTCCTTGCCTGCTGCTTTTAACGATGCAACAAGAGCATTGACTTCATCGGCAGAAGATTTATTCAACCGTCTATAGCCCTCTTCCTGATAGAATTTTGCAACTTCCAGCCCCAGATGACGTGAGCCTGAATGGATAACAATATAAATATTTCCATGCGTATCCTTATCAGCTTCAATGAAGTGATTTCCTCCGCCAAGGGTTCCAAGGCTTTTTTCTGCACGCAAAGGATTAATATGCTCAAAACAGTGTAGCTTTGACAGGTCAATCTGTTCAATATATCTGTGCGGATTATCACGGATAGAAAATCCGCTTGGAATCTTTGCATAAATCAGCTTATCAAGCTGTTCAAGTTCAATATGCTTTTCTTTGATTTTAACAGTTTCCATTCCGCAGCCGATATCAACGCCGACTAAATTCGGAACAACTTTATCTTTAATGGTCATAGTAGTTCCGACAGTACATCCAGCACCTGCATGCACATCGGGCATCATTCGCACTCTTTCACCTTTTGTAAAATCCTGATTGCATAGCTCAATAATCTGCGCAATTGAAGCTTCATCAATAATGTCAGTAAATACTTGTGCAGCATTATATTTCCCTTTTAATTCAATCATAATTACCTCTTTCATGTACGTCAAGTCAACTTAAGTTGGATTTGGACAGTAAAAAAACACTCCTGAAAAACTCAGAAGTGCCACATTTGTATAACAAATATCCATCGCCTATATATGAATATGGCGAACAAATGCACTATCTGATTGTATTCGTTTTAGCTTTCCTATTGTATGTTTAACTATTGTCATTGTGTCCGCCTCCTTTTTTTCATTAATATGTTTCGCAGTATAGCATATATTATGCTTATTGTCAAGAATTAATTCTCAAATAAGGACATCATAATATTTTTAAAATTTTATTATTAAACTTAGTTAATTGATAACATATCATTTGTGGAAAGTGTTTTAATTTACGAAGAAGGTTATAAAGTCTACAACCAACATACTACAATGACAGGCGTTTTGTTACTTACGTCAGTTTTGTTTCTGACATTTTTAAAATATTTGCCTCCAAGTGTCCTGCTATAATAAAGTTTTAACGCCCCTGTACAAAGTGATATAATAGAAATCACAAGGAAAGAGGAAAATGAGGCTGATATGCGCCATTTGATTGACAATTACATTGGTGCCTCCGATAGCGAAGTTATGTCGAAAATGAATGATATTTTGTTTTGGAAATTACTCTTGAGGGAAACAAAGATATTTTGGGCATCTGGATAGGTGAGCATGAATCAAGCTAGTTCTGGCTGAGTGTCATGAACGACCTCAAATCAAGGGGATTGCAGGAGGTTTATCTATTCTGTGTTGACGGTCTGAAAGGTTTTAAGGAAGCCGTAAATGCAGCATATCCAAAAGCCCAGATACAACGCTGCATAATTCATCAAATTAGGTGTTCAACCCGATATGTAAGCTATAAGGACATCAAAGCTTTGATGTTAGATTTGAAGCTCGTTTACCAGGCAGTTACTGAAGAAGAAGCGCTGAATAATCTTGTATCATTCAAAGAAAAATGGGGTAAAGCCTATCCATCATGCGTTAAGAGCTGGAAGGAAAATTGGGATATCCTTTCAACGTTTTTTGCATATCCCGCAGAGATAAGGAAAATAATATATACAACAAATATCATTGAAGGCTTAAACCGACAGTTCAGGCAGGTTACAAAGAACAAGCCGTCATTTCAGAACGACGAAAGTCTGAAAAAAATATTGTATTTGGCGTCGAAAAAATTGTCAAACGCTGGACGCAGAGATGTCGAAACTGGGACGTTGTTTTAAGCGAATTGAGTATCATGTTTTCAGACAAAGTCGCAGGATAGCTCCTGTCGCTGATCGCCGAAAATTTAATATACCAAGGAACATGCTCCTTGGTATATTAAATTCAATCGTTACATGTGACTTTGATAGCTAATGTAACTTTATTCAATTCTTAATTCTTGCTAGTTGAATTTATTTACACAAAATTTTTGGAAGTGCCTTGCAATCTATCCAAAAATATTTATTTCAATATATTCAATATCATTATACATTTTTAACGCAACTCCAGCAGTTCAAACTCACTTATTTATTGTAGTCATAGTCATTATCATCAATAGATTTCGAATTCTCAAACACTGGAAGGTTCATTTTATCTGGATTGAAACGACCTATGTTTATTGATTTATGTGTTTTTGTTTTTATTTTCTGTGGTACTTGTGCTATATCCTTTTGAATATCCTCATCATGCTGAGGCTCATTTTGCTTTTGAATCCGCATATTTTCATTCTTCTTAAATTTTCTTGTGCTTTTTTCATCATCATCTTCAATGTTAGTTTCAATTTGATGTACAACAGCATAAACATTATTAACTGGAGCAGATGGCACAGGAATTGCAGTCTCATGTAATTCTGATACTTTTGTATTAGTCAGATCTTCAGATTTGACAGATCTCATATGAGGTGTAAAATCAACATTTATTTTTGGATTGTCCAAATTATTTATCACACGTTTATATATATCTAAATGATCTTGCAGAGCTTTATTATCATAATCTTCTCCAAGGTTATATGATCTTGCCTTTAAACTTCTGTTTGGAAGTTTAGCACTTTCAGGGATATTAAGTAAGTCTACAAGCTCATAGGTATAATATTCACCATACTTTTTGCTTGATTTCTTTACCGCATCAACACCGTATAAAGTGCATTTTACTAAGAAATCATCTTTACTGGTAGAAGCAATAATGGCTGATTTTACACGTTTACGTATATCATCCTTATAAGAGTAAAAGTTGTTCTGCCGACTTACTCTTTCTGTTTGTGTTAACTTTTCACTATTTATTTTTCCATGGTCCAGTAAAGTATATTTTTCAGTAATTGTGTCAGTCCATTTCATAATATTGGGATGATAATACTGTTCTTTATCACATCCTTTATGATTAACCATAGAAACATCATTAATAAGAATATGATTATGTTCACATCCGCCTTTACCATCTGTTTGTGTACATATTACTGCCTGTCTATCAGGATAAAATTCATCAACGAAATCCTGGGCTAAAACATTAGCTTTTAATATGTCATCAGGTGTATTGGGGTTAAACTCATTTACAGAAAAGGATTGAACGACTCTTATTATTTGAGTAATATGATTTTTTCTTGCCATTTTCCAATACTTCTCCATTTGTTCCTGAAATGAAATACTGGTACACAAATTGATACCCATTACATATTCGTTTCTCTTTTCTGCACCGTTATGTCCTTTTCCATCCATGGCATAGGTTATAGCTGCAGCTCCGTTTGCTGTCCTTGTTACTCGTGAATATGCAATGATATTTCCTCCATTTTCTTTGCAGCTTTTTGAAATTCTGTCAACAAATTATTAAGCTCTTCTTTGTCAAGATATGATTTTGAAATCTCTTCCTTAGCTGCTTGCAATTCGTCATACGCTTTTATCCTTATTATATCACCTGAATATTTATCGGCTAAAATATCTTGATATTTTTTTTGTGCCTGTTTCAGCTTTACTTCCTGATTATAGTTAATACCAATACGTCTGACATTGTTTAATATATCTCTGTTTATTTTACAAAGTTCCCTTACACTGTTCTCAATTTTGTTCGCTTGTACTGTATCAACATATCTGGTTGCATTAGTGTATTTTTCTAATTTTCCCTCAATTGCAAGTATCACTACTTTGCTGAAACTAGTTTTATGTTTATCCTTTAGTTCGTTAATCACCTCATAAGTAGCTTTGGGTAAACGAATGGTAAGTGGAATGAGTTTTTCACTGTTATTATCCTTGCAATGAGTATCATTGATTGTTCTGTCGCTCATATTATGTCATTCCTTTCGTTGTTTCAGATGTCCATGTCATAGATGTCAGCTTTGTTGTAATGCAAGCATAGGGTTGCGGTGCGCTTACTCTCTTCCGAACCCTATGCTTGCGGGGGACAATACTCCGTTGTACTCCATATTTTCCCCTGCGACCCCTTTATCAGAATTACATCGCAAAACAATTCTAATCAGTCTGAACAGTTTGGGACAATGTTACATCCATATGTTTCTGTTCCTGTTTACGTTTTGCAGCTTTTTCAAACTTACGCTTACGTAATGCTTCCAAATTTGAATTACTCTCGTTCTCTTTATCTACAAGTTTTACAAATTCATCCGAGGAGAATACCTCAGACAATATCATTATATGCTAGCATTGAATGGCGGCTGGTTTTCAGCAGATTGGCCACAAAATCTCACATTGACAAAAGAAGGGTATGATTTTGTTGGCTGGAGTTCAAATGGCTGCTATGATACAGCAGGAGCAGGACCGCTTCCGGAAGAAAGCGGTGGTAAGGTATTTTACGCTGTCTTCAAAGAGAATTAGTCTTTGGATTATTTTATAATAGTGTATAGTTATGGGAAATAATATTTGGAATAATTGCCCATTATGAATAGCAAATTATACGAACCTGCATAAAAAATCTCCCGAGTTTACAAAAACTCAGGAGTGCAGGTTTGGATAATTTCATAGCACGAAATCGCGGTCGTCAATACAGTAACTATGGGAAAAGTAACGTTTTCTTCTTCGCGAAAATTGATATATTTTCGTATAATTCGAAAAAGAAATAGACAAACTACTGTAAAATATGGTAAAATAGGTATAGCAAAGCTGACCTCATGATAAAGTCTTAAAAGAATTTCTTCAGTTTGTCAAAGTCGGAGGTGACAATCCACATCTGACAATTTGTTCACTTCCGCAGTCAGGACATGTTCTGACACTTCGTCCGAGCAGCTTTTCTGCCAATTCCAAAGAAGAAATTTTGACTATTTTAATCATAGGTGTATGAGTCTGTAATTTGCAGAGTTTAAGATAAGAATACTTGTTTCTGTTTCCGAGAAATCCGTAATGCCGTATTTTCATAAAACCAGCTGGCAGAATGTGCATAAGAAAACGACGGATAAATTCTTCAGCAGAAATTGTCATAATCTTCTTTGAACCATCTTTGTAGTCACGCCATTTGAAGATGACAAGACCGTTTTTAATGCTTAGAATTCTGTTATTGGAAATGGCAACCATATGTGTGTATCTGCCGAGATATTCAACAACACAGGCAGCAGTTTTAAACGGTGGCTTGCAGTATACAACCCATTCTTTTTTGTAGCAGCTGTCAGTTAAATCTGCAAAAGCAAACGGGTTGGCGTTGTTATGAAATTCAAGCTTCGCTTCTTTTAATAGTGAAAGAAATTTTCCACGAAACTTTCGTGATAAAACCTTGATAGGCAGTAAAAATTTCTTACGTGAGTTTACCCAATTACCTAGCTTATCAAGTCCGCCGCCTGCCATAACACAGTGGATATGCGGATGAAAACATAGATTTTGTCCCCAAGTATGGAGAATGGAAGTAAATCCAATTTTAGCATTCAGATATTTTTTATCAGCACAAAGCTCCTGTAAGGTTTCTGAAACAGCTCGAAACAGGATGTTGTAGCAGACGTTCTGATTTTGATAGATTAATGTGTTCAACTCACTTGGCACGGTAAAAACAATATGAAAATATCCGACATTAAGCAGATTAGATTTCTGCCCTTCAATCCATCGCTCTTTGGCGAGCGTCTGGCATTTAGGACAATGGCGGTTGCGGCAGGAATTGTAGGAAATTCGAACACTGCCGCAGTTTTCACATATATCGGTATGACCGCCAAGCTCAGCCGTTCTGCACTTTTTAATTGCAGAACAAGCCTTTGTCTGTACATAGGACAGCTTATGTTTTTCGAGAAATTCATCTCCATACTTGAGCAGAATATCCTGTACCTCAGGCATTGTCGAGTACCTTATTGTCAATCAATGTATCAAGAGGACTTTTCACATCATCCTGAATATTTTGTAGATGCAGATAAAAAGCAGTAGTTTGAATAAATGTATGACCAAGCAATTCTTTAATTCTATAAATATCCATACCAGATTCAAGTAATGTGTTGCGAAACAATGGCGTAGAGTATGAGTTGTGTAATTATCCGAGAGTTTTGCACGCTTTCGATATTTAATGAACGCATTAACAACGGAACGCGTTGATAGGATATGCTTGTCTCTAGATCTTGCATAAAACAAATAGCCTTCCATATGATTGGGACGATATTGTTTCCAATATTCACGAAGCAGCTCAAGATTTCTTTGAGATAAAAGGGTGTATCTGTCTTTGTTCCCTTTTCCTTTTTGAACATAGATACGCATTTGTTTGCTATCAATGTCCTGAACACGAAGGTGCACGATTTCAGAAATGCGAAGTCCTGAACCATAAATGGTTTCAAACATCGCTCTATCCCGAAGATTATCAATAACATCAAAAAACTTCTGAATTTCATCCTTACGCATGATTTCAGGAAACTCTCGATATTGATGTTGTCTAGGAATAAGGCGGCAGTTAATATTTCTCTCAAGAATGACACCATAGATAAATCGTAAAGCGCTGTTATGAATGTTAACTGTTCCTGAGGATTTATTCTGCTCAATTAAATACAGCAAATACTTACGGATTTCATGCTCTCCCATTTCTTCAATCGGCTTGTTGTAGTACTGAGAAAATCGGCGCAATACACCAAGATATTCATCCAAAGTATTGTGTGAAAGTCCTCGCAGTTTAAATTCATCTTGTGTTTTGAGTATGATTTCTGAATTGGTCATCGGAATTCTCCTTAAAATATATTCACCTTTCGGTGTAATTCTATTTTAAAGGAGTCTTGATAAAAAGAAAACTGCCGACTCCTCGACAGTTACGATTTATATGCTTGACTTTTGACTACGGAAGCCACCGCGCTAGCGGTTTTGTGCTATGTTTAAGCTATGATATTCAACTGAACATTATAGTAAAGGATTGGCGTTTACTACTGCTACTTGAAGCTGGCTGTCATCAACATGAGTTTATATTTAAGTAGTTGCCATATGCATGAAGTAAAATGTTGTTCCGATACCATATTAATAAATTTTATATTAATGATAAATTTATTGGAGCAACAATACGTTTTCGTTCCTATACTGACGGCACTGACAACAACTGCTTGTTCTAAAAGGAAAGAATAAGGAATGATAATCATGAAAAAACTAATAACAACCTTGCTGGCGGTTATAATTTTATTTACAATTGCAGTACCAATTAAAAGCTATGCAGTCGAGAACAATTGGATTTATTATTCAAATCACAATGATGTTGGCAGGCTTTACAAAATCCGTAGCGACGGTACAGGTATAACCAGACTAAGTATACAGACTGCTTGTGATATAGAAGTCCTTGGTGATTGGCTATATTATTATAACACATCAGAAACAGGAGGGGCATTCAGGACTAAAACTGATGGTTCAAAAACAGAAAAGTTAGTAGATGGATTTGAAAACTCCTGTTATGGTGTATACAAAGACAACGGTCATATCTATATTCCATACATTTATGGCAATAAAATATCATATGGAGAACCTGGTGATTATTATAGTGAACTATTAATATATGATGTTAATGGATACTATTCTAAAGAAGTAATTGATTCTTCAAATCAAGCCGATAGTGATTATATATCTAGATGTATAGAAGTAAGTAATAATTGGCTATATTTACAAGACAGAGGAGAAAAAAACGAAATAGAATATTATAAATATTATTTGAATTATGAAAATAATGAAAACTACAAAGAAGAATTAATTACAATTAAAAAACTACCTCAGAAAATAAATGATAAAATTAATAAGCCAGATCAGAAAGTTAATAATTCTCATTTTTACCGTGATAAGTATTTATGCTGGAATTCAGTTAACGAATCTGAAAAATATACTGTGTACAGGCTTAACAAAACTAACGGAGAAAATAAGAGATTAGCTGAAACTAAAGATACCTATATTAATCTGACAGTATTGGATTCTGATTATAATGCAGAATATAAAGTTGTTGCTATTAAAACTGTAAACGGAACAGCTAAAACTTATAAAGTTAATTTGACATCAACTGAACATAAGCTTGGTAATACGAGCGGAAACCTTTCAAACGGTTCATTTGCTGTTGAATATAGTGGAGTTCATTATGTTTGTTTAAGTGATGGCATATACATAGTTGATGAGAAGAAAAACACGAAAAAGAAAATTTGGAAAGGTGAAGCTGAACATATTAATATATCTGATGGATGTTTTTACTTTGTTTGTCGTAATCATCTTTACAAAATGAAAACGGATTGTTTTGATGAATATATGATGACATCAATATATAAACCATTAGGGTATAATGTCACTTCCGATATGGACACTTCCCATTTGGAAAGCATAAATCCGACTATAAATAATGTAGTTGTATCTGATGAAAATTTATTTATAAATTTGATAGGAGAAAATGAAACTTATGATGTACATTTTTTTAAGTTAAAGATTGATGATAGTGATGCAGTTGAGATTAGCATCAAAATGTTAGAAAATATTTGTGCTATAAACAGCAAAATAGTATATATTGGTAGTTCTATAGGCGGTACTAGCTTGATATATAGTATAGATTCCGACGGAAAAAATGAAACTAATATTTCTGAAAAGCCTGCTAACAGCATTTGTACATATAAAAATAAAATTTACTACTGTAACGGAGACGGCATATATAATATGAATGGTGATGGAACAGAAGTAAAGTTACTGTATAGTACATCATGTAAGAGTATAAATATATACGATGATAAGATATATTTTATTAAAGCTGTTCCAATTATTCAAGAAATTGGAACAACTGATGAATACTATATTTGCAGTATTAATTATGATGGAACAGGCTATAAAGAGCTATGCAAAGCTAATACTCAATCAATAAATATTATTGATGACTGGATATATTATCGGGATTTTCAAGGCAAAATGTATAGATGCAAGACAGATGGAACTTGCTTGACTGAAGTAGGAATGTGGGAGTATGATTATTGATCAAATATGCTGGTAGTACTCAAGTTGCACATTAAACAAGCATGATTAGTTAACTAGAATGTAAGCAGTGCTACAATGTTTTATGTTTTGTTTTCTTGAATTTTTGTGCGCTATTTGTGCGCTATTATCATTTTTGTGCGCCATAAAAGGTTAAAGGATGTAAAAGGTAAAGTGCTGATTTTGCCCTATAATTCAAGGTTTGTAAGTATATATAAAAGCTTGTAAAAACTGCCTTTTAGCTTTGGTAAGGATGAGGTCGTCAGTTCGAATCTGATAGATAGCTCCATGAAATATTACGTAGATACGTCGTTTGCAGGACTTTGCAAGCGGCGTGTTTTTTTGTTGAGTTGATAATAAACCAATAA
>JAEZYS010000007.1 GCA_023418925.1 Bacillota bacterium | reverse complement strand
AGACTGTTCTGATGCTGACATCTATTCCACGCTGCTGCAGAGCTGTTTGCATTCTATTTATACCGTAATTTATGTTATCCGGATGCTCTGCGATAATTTCTTTTATTCTGACCAGAAGAAGCTCACGGGCTGTCTTTTTACTTTGATTAGAAAGCCATCTGTAATACCCAGGCTCGCTGATTTTAAGGAAACGGCACATTTCCCGGACTGTGTATTTCTCCTTGAATTTCAACACAAACAGATGCCGCTCACTTACTGGGTTTTTCTACAAGCTGAGCTGTAACCACTGTTATGTGGTTACAGCTAAATTTTATCTTCAGACGCTAAACTTGTTTACATTATGAACATGAGCCATCTCTTAGTCTCTGACCGTTGCCTTTCATCTGTCCTCCAGCACCCTTTCCGTTTACTCCCTTGTTCTGTCCTTGATTAGCTTTTCCCCCATTTCCAAAACCAATGCCATTATTCTTTCCGATTTTAGCCGAACCGCTTCCGTCACCATTACAGTTTGCCTGCTGAGTTTCCATTGCCGCTAAAATTTCATCAGCTTTTTCCTGAGTAATTGCTCCGCTTTCCACTTTTTGCTTAAGAATATCTTTTTTCATTTCAAGCATTTCTGTCTTGAATTCAACTGATTTTCCTGCTTCATAAGCGATTTTGCCGTATGTCTTTCCTGTTTCTGCTTTTTCCTCCTGAACACTTTCAACTGTTCTTCCTGTAAGTGCTGCTACTGCTTCTGCAGGTGTACTGTATGCTGATGCGGCAGAAGCTGTGATTGATGTTGTACTGATTGCTGCAATTGCAGCTGCTAATGCGATAACCTTTTTTAAGTTTTTCATAATGAAATCCTCCTGTTATTTTTATTTAGCGTTTGCTATGTCTATATAGTAACAGCATGTTATGGCAAAAGTGTGTTTTAAATCATCTGTTTTTGTGGTATAATCATTTTAATAGTCATTAAAAAAACATAATAATAAGATATAATCTTATTACCAGCTATTGAAGAGGATTAACACGTCGCTATTGTTCATTTTTTGCTAAAAATACAGCAGAAATTTTGCTTTACAAAATCGAAACAAATAGCAGAAAGGAATTAAGATTTTTATGCCGAATATTCTTATTGCAGATGACAACAAGCAAATTGTATCAATATTGAGTGAATATGCTAAAAAAGAGGGGTTTACAGTTTTCACAGCATCAGACGGAGAAGAAACAGTCAGAGTTTTTGGAAAAAATAAGTTTGACATGGTGCTTCTTGACGTTATGATGCCTAAAAAAGATGGCTTTGAAGTTTGTCGTGAAATCAGAAAAACTTCGAGTACTCCTATAATAATGGTTACAGCAAGGGGTGAAGATTTTGAATGTATAATGGGTCTTGATATCGGAGCTGACGATTATATTGTAAAACCTTTTTCTCCAGGCGAGGCAATGGCAAGGGTTCGTGCAATACTAAGAAGAATTGAGCGTACATCAGAAAGCTTATCAGCTCAGTTGCTTAAATTTGATAATCTTGAAATAAATCTTGACGAATTTATCGTTCATATTAATAAAAATACTGTAGAACTTACAAAAAAGGAAATTGAAATTTTATGGACGCTTGCTGAAAACATCAATAAGGTTTTTTCAAGGGATAATCTTCTTAACAGCCTTTGGGGTTATGAATATTATGGTGATAACCGAACTGTTGATTCACATATAAAAAGACTTCGGGCAAAGCTTGATGAGCATCCTCATCCGAACTGGGACATTAAAACCGTCTGGGGTGTTGGATATAAATTTGAGGTAACAGGAAATGAATAGTATTTCAAAAAAACTAGCTCTGTATTTTACAATGTCACTGCTAATTTTTTCAATAATAATAAGCATAATTTTTATTTCGGTTTTTAGAGAGCATACTATCAGCCTTTATAAAAAGGATTTTGAAAAACGAGCGGTAAATATCTCGCAAACGCTTTCAATCTATCTTGAAAACACTTCTCATGGTTCTGGAAGACAAGGCGGTGGAAGCGGAGCATACCTTAAATTTCTTTATGATATTGCAATGAGTGATGTCTGGCTTGTTGATAAGAATTTAACCTTGATTACACGGGGGAACGGGAAGAATACACTGAAATATTCAGAATTACCCGAAGATGGCGAAAAGGTTATTCTTGAGGCGCTGTCTGGAAAAATCTCGTTCAGTGAAAGTTTCAGTAGTACAATAGGCGAACCATCAATAACAGTAGGTGCTCCTGTTGAAAACAGCAACGGCGAAATAATTGCCGTTGTTCTGCTTCATACTCCGGTTGAGGGTATTAATTCGACAGTTAAAGACGGCCTTAAAATTTTTGCATTAAGTAGTGTAGTGGCTCTTTTTGTTTCAATAGGTGCGTCAATGCTACTTTCATTACACTTTACAAAACCAATAAAACGTATTGAAGCTTCAGCTAAAAAGCTTGCAGATGGTGATTACTCTGTTAAAACAGAAATTTCTCAAACTGATGAAATCGGCGCATTAGCTAGGACTATAGATATACTTGCCAAAAAACTTGATGAAGCCTCTAAAGAAAGTCAACGGCTTGACAAGCTTCGCCGAGACTTCATATCAAATATTTCACATGAGCTGAGAACTCCAGTAACTGTAATAAGAGGCTCGCTGGAAGCAATTTGCGATGGCGTTGTTACAGATTCTGTTCAAAAGGATGATTATCATAAGCAAATGCTTTCCGAAAGTATTTATCTTCAACGACTTGTAAATGATCTTCTTGATCTATCAAAGCTGCAAAACGCTGATTTTAAAATGGAAACTGAACTTTTAAATCTGCAAAATGTTGTTGAGGATGCAGTTCATAGCATTCGCCATATTGCAAATAAAAAAGACATTGCCGTAATATTTAACAGTAATGTCACAGAGTTTCCGCTAAATGGTGATTATGGTCGGTTACGGCAAATGTTTATTATTGTACTTGACAATGCAGTGAAGTTTTCAAAACCAAACAACTCGGTTAAAGTTGATATGTCATCAGATGAAAAACAGTGTTTTGTTTCTATCACGAATAATGGAAACGGCTTATCCGAAGATGATATACTGCATATTTTCGATAGATTTTATAAAATAAACTCTGAAGAAAATAAAACTGGCACTGGTCTTGGACTTGCAATTGCAAAAGAAATCGCAGATAAACACAATATAAAAATCTCTGTGTCAAGCAAAATAAATGAAGAAACTAGAATTTCATTAATATCCTGTTCCGAAACAATAACCAGATCTTCATAAGTACCTTTATTTAGGCAACATGATATATAATGAGTAAGATCTTCAGCACTGGAATAAACAGTTGATGCCGATGTATACTGTTTAGAATAAGGCAAGTCAGTCTTTATGGGGTAGCCAAATAAAAGGCAGACCTCTAGGGCAATACCGTACAATGTCACCCAACTTATAAACTGATCCAGCTTTCCACACAATCAGAGCACAAATGTGAAAACCATCCCTATTTTGATTACTTATGGCATACCAAATCAAGCCGTCAGAGATTTTCTGTCAGCCAGATACAGGTTTGCCAAAGCAAACATAATATTCAATTTGGTGGTCTGTTTTCGCAACCCTCGATATCGTGTTTTTCTATAACAAGGAAAAACTGTTTCATAAGGTGATAATATTCTCAGCAGAAAGCAGCTGATATTAAAGCGTGGAACCATAGTAGATTCCACAATAATTGCCGCACCTTCATCAACAAAGAACAAGGAGAAAAAGCGTGATAAGGATGCTCATCAGGTCAAGAAAGGCAATGAATGGCACTTTGGTTACAAGGCACACATCGGTGTTGATAAAGATACCGGTTTAGTTCATCATCTTGAGGTTACAAGTGCAAATGAACATGACGTAACGGTTACTTCAAAGCTGCTCAACGGTGACGAGCATGAGGTCTACGGAGATAGCGGATATACAGGTGCAAACAAGCGTGACGATGCAATCAAAAAAAATAACAAGGGTAAGAAAATCAAGTATCAAATCAACAGAAAACCATCACAGATAAAGAAGCTTTCGGTCAGCGGACAGTATGCAGCAAAGAAAAAACTTACATAAGTAGAGGATACAGCAATTAAATTAATATTTCACGAATAGACGAATAATAGAATATCTTTATTGTTTTAATTTTAATAAGTAACTGTTAATGATAGTATAGATTTCATCCAATAAATAGTATATAATAAATTCAATTACACTTTAGACAAATAACTACTCTTTAAGGAGAAATGCTTATGAAAAAGCTAAAGCGCATCCTATGTACAGTTATTTCAGCATGTATGATTTTTATGATTATTCCGGACTTTGATTTTGAGGTTCGTGCAGCACCTATTTCTGGAACAGTCATATTTACTGGTGATGCTACTATTACAGGAAAGCTAACAGATGGTGACTACAACAGTACTGATATACCGGATTTTACCGTGGATTTTTTTGCATCTTCTTCTACTGCAAACGCACTTGAAGGCACAGCTGATAGAACTATTTATATTTCCTATGGTTCATTAACGACAAATGTGGACAATTCGGATGCGCGGTTTGTAATTAAAGGCAGTACTAATTTTTCTCTATCATCGTTTGGATGTGAAGACAGACTGGGAGTTACTGATTGGTCATTCTGTTTGGAAGCATATGATAATGGCAACTTAATAAACAGTCAACCAATAACAGAGTCAATTAGCATTGATTATAGCAAATTAGCTGATGTTGATACGATTGTTCTTTATTCTACTGGAACTGCTGCGGTTGGAGAACTTAATTTTAATACTTTTAGTTTTGGCAATCCTGCATCCTACACCGTAACCTTTAACAGCAACTACGGAACAACAGAAGCAAGCCCTGCTACAGCCAAAACGAATTTAAGCGGAAATGTAACTCTTCCGACAACCGCTCCCACAAAAACTGGCTATACATTTGACGGCTGGAATACCCAAGCAGACGGAAACGGAACACCTTTTGATGACAAAACACTTGTAACAGACAATATGACGGTTTATGCACAGTGGGTGGCTCTTAGCCCAACAATCTCCGGTATAACCCCACCGTCAAACGGCACATACATAACTGGTGACGTTCTTAACTTTACAATAGGCTACAGTGAAGCTGTTACAATAACGGGAACACCTCGATTTCCTCTGACAATAGGAAGTTCAACAGTTTATGCTACATATGTGTCTGGCAGTGGTACTTCTGCACTTACATTCAGATATACAGTTGCAGCCGGTGATACCGATACCGACGGAATTGCGATATCTTCGCCAATTAATTTAAATGGTGCTACGATTAGAAACGCTTCAAGTGTTAATGCAGGACTTATATTTACTCCACCTGTAACAACCGGAATTCTTGTTGATACAACCTATACCGTTACATTCAACAAAAACGAAGGAACAACAGAAGCAAGCCCTACTACAGCTAAATCAGATTCAAACGGTAAAGTAACTCTTCCAACAACAGCTCCGACCAAAGACGGCTGCAAATTTGAAGGATGGTATACCGCAGCAAGCGGAGGAACAAAATTTGATGCCGATACAGTTGTATCATCGGACACTACTGTTTATGCTCACTGGACGCCGAACACTTATACTATTACATATTATAATGTGGACGGCGTGACACATACTAATCCTGCAAATTATACTTATAGCAATCCTGTAACATTCAGCAACCCTACTGCAAGGACAGGCTACAGGTTCCACGGTTGGTATTCAGATTCTGGATTTAGTAACCAAGAAACCGGAATAAAGGCTTCCTATTTTGGCAATAAAGATATTTATGCAAAGTGGGATCAGATCTATACCGTAACTTACAATGGCAATGGCAACGACAACGGTTTCGTGCCAACTGACAGTTCAGAATATATTAACAGCGATACCGTAACAGTTCTTGGAAACACAGGAAACCTTACAAAAACAGGTTGTACATTCGGTGGCTGGTCAACAACGTCAGGTGGAGCTGCTTTGTATCAAAGTGGAAACACTTTTGCAATGGGAACAGCAAATGTTACCCTTTATGCTGTATGGATTACAGCCCCTGAAATTGATGTTCAGGGCAACGGCAATTCAATTTCAAGTGGTGATACTACGCCAAGCGCAGCAAATAATACTGATTTTGGCTCGTTAAATATAGTATCAGGTTCAGCTGTAACACGTACTTTTACAATAAAAAATACAGGAACAGCAGATCTTAACCTTACTGGTTCACCGAAAGTATCTGTAAGTGGAGCAAATGCTGCTGATTTTACGGTTACTCAGCAGCCATTAAGCAGTACAATCGCAGCAAACGGTGGTTCAACGACTTTTACAGTAAAATTTGACCCGTCATCAACAGGAGAAAAAACAGTAACAATAACTATTGAAAGTGATGATTCTGATGAGGGTACATATACCTTTTCAGTCAAGGGAACAGGAACAACATATACAGTTACATTCAACAGCAACGGAGGGAATGCTTATTCTGAAACAGCTGAAGTATCAGCAAGCGGAACAATAACACTTCCTGCAACAAACCCCACAAGAACAGGCTATGATTTTGACAGTTGGAATACCAAAGAAGACTGTACAGGAGATACATTTACAGCTTCAACAACGATAATTTCAAATATCACAGTTTATGCGAAATGGAATATAAAGCACTATGATGTAGTATTTGGTACCGACGGCGGTTCAACAAATCCTGATACGCAGACAATAAATTACAACAATTATGCAGCAAAGCCGACAGACCCTACAAAAACTGACTGCAGATTTGAAGGTTGGTATAGTGGCAGCACAAAGTGGGATTTTACTACAAATAAAGTTACAGATAATATAACGCTTACAGCTCACTGGATATCGACTCCATATACTGTAACCTATGATGGTAATGGTTCGACCAGCGGAACTATTCCAACTGACATCGGTAAATATGCAGACGGAGATTCTGTAACGCTTTTGGGCAACACGGGAAACCTTACAAGAACTGGCTATACATTCGGTGGCTGGGCAACATCTCTAACAGGCTCTGTAATAAAATCATACACAATGGGGTCTGCAAATGTTACTTTCTATGCTGTATGGACTAAAAACCCAGAATATTCTATAACCTATAGCGGATATGGAAACACGGGCGGTACAGTTCCGACTGACAGCAATACATATGAAAGTGGTTCAGCAGTAACTCTTGCAGGAAACACAGGAAACCTTACAAAAACAGGCTATACATTTGACGGCTGGGCAACATCTCCAACAGGCTCAGCAATAAAGTCATACACAATTGGGTCTGCAAATGTTACTTTCTATGCTGTATGGAAAGCGATTTCTAAAACTTACACTATAACCTACAATGGCAATGGAAATGATGGCGGTACGGTTCCGAATGACAGCAATACATATCAAAGCAGTTTAGCAGTAACTCTTGCAGGTAACACAGGAAACCTTACAAAAACAGGCTATACATTTGGTGGTTGGGCAACATCTCCGACAGGATCAACAATAAAATCATACACAATTGGGTCTTCAAATGTTACTTTCTATGCTGTATGGAATTCCAGTTCTTCTTCAGACAACTCAAGCAGTTCAAGCAGTTCAAGCAGCTCAAGCAGTACAACCAATCCAGTTAATATAACCCAAAAAGAACCTTTTCTTGAAGAAAACGGCGGAACAGGCAAAACAATAACAGATAAGCTTGAAGCTGCTAAAGACGATAAACCTGTAAAAATTGATATGAACGGTTCAACTACCGTAAAATCTGAATGGATTGAAACAATTGCAGGCGAAGATATTGACATGGTTCTTGACATGGGCAATGGCATTACATGGACAATTAATGGTAAAAGTATAACAGGCACGGATTTTTCAAACATAAATCTCGGAGTAATAACAAACTTGAATAAAATTCCTGTTGATGTAATTAACAACATTACCAGAGAGAAAAATGTAAAACAGCTTACTTTTAAATATGAGGGCAGTTTAGGGTTCACAGCAACACTTTCAATAGACCTTGACAAGAAAAATAAGGGGCTTATTGCAAATCTTTATTATTACAATGAAGATACAAAACAGCTTAAGTTCCAGAGTTCAAGTGAGATCCGTGGAGATGGAACAACAGATATGAAATTCCTACACTTTTCTTCCTATGCAGTAGTAATTGATAAGAAGAGCCTTGCTCCAGAAGATGTTGCTGCTGGGGCAGGAGCAGAAACAGATAGCAGTCTGGTTTATTAAAATAAAACAGAGAATAAAGTTAATTTCCAAAAAAAGTTTAGCAAGTGTGCAAGAAAATATGTGCAAAAATTAAAATGGCTTTGGATCTGTATTTCAGGTTTCAAGCCATTTTAATTATATTATATAAATCCAATCGACTTTGGATAATTTCATTAGTACATCTATCCTAGTCAAGCACCGAACTGTTTCAATATATGCCCCACATTGAAGCATATACGAAGCATATGTGTGTCTAAGCTTATGTGGTGCCATATAGGGTAAATCAAGGTTTTTCTTTTGCCTGTGCTTTAAAATTAGAGGCTATTTTACAAGGTTTTCACGCTTTTTCTTTTTATATTGACTAAAATCTCTTTTTGCAGTAGTATACAATTATTATAGGTATAATCACAAGCAAAATGGAGGGACATTATGAAATCATATGAATTGTAACCAACTGAAGAAAACATTCTGGCTCATGTTGTTCACGGATAATAAACCACTGACATAAATTTATGAGGAGTATATATGATAAAGAAAATATTAATTATATGGTGTTTTAGTATTATTGCTACGCTATGTGGATGTTCAAATGATGATAATATTAAGACACAGCAAGCAGTTCAAAATCAAATAGAAACAAATATTTCAGAAGACAATAAATTTTCTGTAACGACAGATACCCTGTTCCATGCTGATTTAATATACCATGTTTTTAATTATATCGATTTAAAAGATTCACCCGCAAACCTATACTCACATACTCACAAGACTATATCAATGATTTTGAAGAATTTCGTGCAAAGCAGAATAATACAAATAATTTAATTGAGAGCACAAAAAAATTATCGAATGCATATGCAAAATACTTTGATGAGGTAAACTATATTGCTTTCTGTTCATTTTCATATTCGAATTATGATGACATGAAAGATGCTATATTAAATGATAAATCTGTATCAGAAGAAGCTAAGTCACAATTTGTCATTCCGTTTATGCAATGTATAGATAACGAAAAGGAACTTTATCATAAATACTGGGATAACAAAATAAAAGAAAGCAAAAATTATATAGATGAATTTGAGAAGTTTTCGAATGATAAAAATTATAACCTATATAAAGTTTTTGCTTATACAGATAAACGTCCTCACTATTTTTTATGTGTAAGCTTAAATGGAAAAGGACGAGGTATTTGGTCTATTGATAAGTTAACAGCAGCAGTTGAAATTCCTAAAACAAAAGAAGAAATGAATGATACATATTATCAAGCTTTCCATGAGATGACACATCAACTTACTGATAAAAAATTCTTTTCAGCCATCAATATGAAAGATGGAACCCATTCACAATCAGAAAAGGTTGTTATGATTACGGATTATTATATTTTCAAGGAGCAAGATCCAAATTTATTAAAACCCTATATAGAATGGACGGCTAAACAAGCGGGTGTTAGTGATGTAACAGAGCAAGATTTTTTAAATTTTTATAAGGTAACAGAAGAACAAGAATTAGAAATCAAATCATTGGTAAAAGAAATTGGTGAATATACGCTAAATTAATGACGTGAGCTTGTAGTGTTATAAAAGTCTTTTCATGGCTAATTAGAGGATTTATGGATTAGCACTTATTAGAATAGATTCAGGTTCTAGTGGTAGCAATACCGTGGGTGTTCAAGTCACCTTATCCGCACCAAATACGATAAAAGCGTGCTTTGTGGGTTATTTCACTTAGTACGCTTTTTTTATTATTATTAATTTTTCAGAAAAAAGTGCGAAATTCTTTTTATGTAAACTTCAAATTATTCGTAGCTTCCTGCATTAGCTTATAATTAGAATGAATGTACACAGCTGTAGTAGCTATGTCTGAATGTCCGAGCAAACAACGAACTGTTTCTATATCTGCGCCACATTGAAGCATATACGAAGGTAGGTGTGTCTAAGCTTATGTGGTGTTATGTATGGTAAATCAGGGTGTTTTCATACTGCACTTTTATTTTCTACTCCAAACCTAAAACATATCACTGCAAACTTTAAGCTGAATCCATGAACCATTGGCACGCAAATTAGCTGCGGTTATTGATTTATCGCAAAAAGTACTGTATAATTTGTAATGCAGAAGAAATTTACATATTAAGGGGCGTTTGTATTTATGAAAACAAAAAAGCATAATAAGGTTCTGCGGTTTTTTATTGTACTACTTGTTGTTATAGCTGCATTGCTTATTGCAGTAACAGCTTTGTATTTCAACGAAATAAGAAGCTTATCGTCACTGACGAAAAAAGATGACTATCCGTTATATCAGATGACGTATTACGGAGATTACGGCTTTGATGAATTTCTGAAAACCGGAGCGAAAAGTGACAGTGATATTGAAGCTTTTGTAACAAAGAGTCTGATGAAAGGTATACCGATAGATTTAGGACTTACAGGTGACGGATGTACTGCTTTTGTAACAAAAAATGAAAATGGAGAAGTAATATTTGGACGAAATTTTGATTTTGATTATTCCCCGTCCTTGCAAGTAATAACAACTCCTAAAAACGGTTATGCATCAATTTCAACAGTCAATCTGACTTACGCAGGTTATACAGAGGATAGCCTTCCTGACAATCTGCCCGACAGCTTTCTGACTTTAGCAGCACCTTATCTTCCTTTTGACGGAGTTAATGAAAAGGGAGTTGCAATGGCACTGCTTGCTGTTCCGGAGTATCACTATACTGACGACAACAGCAAGGTAACACTTAATACTACAACAGCAATAAGGCTTGTTCTGGACAAAGCCGCAAATGTTGATGAAGCTGTTGAACTGCTGAAAGATTATAATATCTACTTTTCAGGTGATGTAGATTGTCATTATCTTATTGCTGATGCAACGAGTAAATCGGTTATTGTTGAATACTGGGACGGACAGCTTCAGACTGTTTATCCTGAAACTGATTATCAGATTGCATCAAACTTTGTTGCATACAATGGCTTGAATATTGGTGAGGGGTACTCTGAATTTGACCGCTATGATACAGTTGAAAAGACACTCCTGGATAATAACAACGTTTTGTCACGTGAAAAAGTTATTGCGCTTCTTACTGATATTGGCTGTCGTGAGGATGACGGCACGGACAAGCTGCAATGGTCTGTCTGCTATAATCTGACTAGTCTTGACGGATATATTTTTGCTCATAAAAATACAAATAATATTATTGACTTTAAACTTGATAAGGATCAGAGAAGTTAAGTTAAGCTACAAATAACAAAAACTCTTTTGTGAACAAACAAAAGAGTTTTTGTTTATACAGCTAAATTATTGTTTTATTTTCAATAAGCTTATCAAGTAATATTGAAGCAACATCTTCCTTTGACATAATTGGCAGCTCAATAATATTTTCTTTTGTAATCAAAGTAAGTACATTAGTATCACTCTGGAATCCAGCACCACAAACCTTAAGATTATTTGCAGCAATCATATCAAGATTCTTTTCTAAAAGTTTCTTTTGGGCGTTTGAAATCATATTTTGGGTTTCCATTGCAAAACCACATAAAACCTGGTTTTCTTTTTTATTTTGACCAAGCCATTTAAGTATATCATCCGTTCTGCAAAGTTCTATGCTCATTTCTTTATCTGATTTTTTTAGCTTTTCATCAGAAACATACACGGGACGATAATCTGCAACTGCCGCCGCTTTTACAATTAAATCGCAGTCAGAATAATTAGCTTTGACTGCTTCAAACATCTCATGTGCAGATGTAACATTAATTATTTTGCTGATAAATGGTGGCGGCATCAAGGTTACTTTTCCTGAAACAAGAATAACTTCAGCACCTCTCAGGGCAGCAATCTTAGCTACAGCATACCCCATTTTACCGCTTGAGTGATTTGTAATATACCTGACTGGGTCTATAGCTTCACAAGTTGCACCTGCAGTTACAAGTACTTTCTTGCCAGCCAAGTCCTTATCATATGCAATTTCACGGTAAATATAATTATATAGTATATCCTCGTCCGGCATTCTTCCATCCCCGAGGTCACCATTTGCAAGCATACCGCTGTCAGGAGGAATAATTTCATATCCAAAGTGTTTAAGTTTATTTATGTTATCCTGAACAATCGGATTATGGAACATATTATGATTCATTGCGGGGGAAATAATTACTTTGCAAGTACAAGCCATAACAGTGGTAGTGAGCATATCATCAGCAATTCCATTTGCAATTTTTCCTATTACATTTGCACTTGCAGGAGCAAGTAAAACAACGTCCGCCTTTTTTGCAATTGATACATGCTCAACACTGTATTCAAAATTTCTGTCAAAAGTATCAATCAGACATTTATTTTGTGTTAGCGTTTCCAGAGTAAGTGGATGAATAAAGTTTTGAGCATTTTCAGTCATAAGAACATAAACATTATATCCTGATTTTTTTAACATTCTTGCAAGATTTGCAATTTTATATGCGGCTATACTTCCGCTTATTCCGAGTAAAACGGTTTTTTTTGTACTCATAATTCTGTCATTCCTTTCAAGAATTGATCAAATTTGATTTCAGTATAACATATTAAGAAGAAAAAAACAATTTAGGTTGTAAAACTAATTTTATATGATATAATTAGTAAGATAATGTAAAATAAAAGTTAATAAATTTTTTTGAAGAAATTGCTTGAAAGGAGAAATGCTATTTAAATATACATAATTTTGTATGTTTTTACATAGCATGAAAAGGACATGATACTTGCAATTGATATAGGCAATTCAAATATAGTAGTTGGCTGTTTTGATAGAGATGATATAATTTTCGTTGAGCGAATTTCTACTAACCGTGATAAAAATGCACTTGATTATGTGACAGCTTTTAAGGATATGCTTGAAATTTATAGTATAGATGTGAAAAACATTGACGGAGGCATAATTTCATCAGTAGTCCCTTCACTAACGCAGTCTATTAAGGAGGCAGTAAATAAACTGACGGGGTTAAATGTTCTTATAGTGGGTCCTGAAATAAAAACAGGACTAAATATTCTTATGGATAACCCATCAAAAGTTGGCAGTGATCTTATAGTTGATGCCGTAGCAGGTATCAGCAAATACAATCTTCCTCTTATTATATTTGATATGGGAACTGCAACTACTGTTTCTGTAATAGACGAAAATAAAAATTATATCGGCAGTATGATTATCCCAGGTATAGGAATATCTCTTAACTCACTTATAAATCGGGTGTCCCAGCTTCCTCAAATAACTCTTGAAGCTCCAAAGCACATTTTAGGGAAAAACACTATTGACAGTATGAATAGTGGTATTATATATAGTACAGCAGCGAGCATTGATGGTATTGTAAGCAGAATAGAGAATGAGCTTGGTAAAAAAGCTACTGTTGTTGCAACAGGTGGCCTTGCTGGGAGTATAATCCCATTTTGTGAAAGTAGTATTATTCTTGATGATGAATTACTTCTAAGAGGTTTGATGATATTATATAATAAAAATTTATAACTTACAATCTGTATTTTTCTGCCTTGCATATAGAATTATCTTATAAATGATATAGCTTCTTCGTAATCCTATTATATGTTATAACTTGACTTTTTTCCGTAATAAGAGTAAAATATGTAAAAAGAGTTTTCAGGGCGGAGATATTATGAAAATAGGTTTTATAGGTGCTGGTAAGGTTGGATTTTCACTCGGAAAGTATTTCAAATCCAAAGGACAAGAGCTTTCCGGATATTTTAGCCGTACATATAATTCAGCAAAAGATGCCGCAGATTTTACTGAATCTTTGGCATTTTCTTATTTATCAGACTTAATAAATGAGAGCGATATTCTTTTTATTACAGTTAATGATGACTCTATACACGATGTTTGGGAAGAAATAAGTAAATATGATATATGTGGAAAAATTCTCTGCCATTGCAGTGGACTCTTAACATCTGAAATATTTGATGGCATACATACTTGCAAAGCATCGGGGATTTCTGTTCATATGCTTTATGCTGTCAGCAATAAATATACATCTTTTAAGGGATTGCAGAATGCTGCTTTTACTATTGAAGGAGACGAACAATCACGGCAAGTTATGTTATCAATACTTAGCGGCTTTGGTAATAAGGTCAGAGAAATTGAAGCTGCGCACAAAGTAAAATATCATGCCGCTTGTTGTGCCTCTAACCTAATGGTTGCTCTTGCTGATATGAGTGCATCTATGCTTTGTGAATGTGGATTTACATACGATGAGGCACAGGAGTTTATTATGCCTCTGCTTGTTGGAAGTGCACTTAATATAAAAAATCAAGGCATTAGGAAGGCGTTGACTGGACCTGTTGACCGAAATGATGTGGAAACGGTCAATAAACATTTGAGTTGTCTTGATAGTAATAGGCTTAGTATTTATACAGAACTTTCTAAAATACTTGTTGACATTGCAAAGTGCAATCATCCAGAAAATGATTATACTGCAATATTAAAGGAGTTAAATGACAATGAAAAACACAGTTGAAACAATAAGAAAACAAAAAATAGATTGTGATAAGATTTCCATGCTTACAGCTTATGACTATTCTACAGCAAAGCTTGTTGATCAGTCAGGAGTTAATACAATTCTTGTTGGTGACTCTCTTGGCATGGTTATGCTTGGATATAAAAATACAATACCTGTTACAATGGAAGATATGATTCATCATACAAAGGCTGTTGTAAGAGGGACAGAAAATGCATTTGTAATTGCTGATTTGCCATTTATGTCATATCAAACGTCAGTTTACGATGCTGTTGTTAATGCAGGACGTCTAGTAAAGGAAGCTGGGGCAGATTGCGTTAAGCTCGAAGGCGGTACTGACGTTGAAGAACATATTAAAGCTATAGTAGCATCTTCAATTCCTGTTTGTGCGCATATTGGAATGACACCACAGTCTGTAAATGCTTTTGGTGGATTTAAGGTACAGGGAAAGAGCCAATCTGCAGCAGAGAAGATTATTGATGATGCTCTTGCTGTTGAAAGAGCCGGTGCTTTTATGGTTGTACTTGAATGTGTTCCAGCAGCTCTTGCTGAGGTTATTACTAATATGTTAAGCATTCCTACAATAGGAATTGGCGCTGGTGCTGGTTGCGATGGACAGGTTCTTGTTTATCATGATATGTTGGGAATGTTTGCAGATTTTACTCCTAAATTCTCAAAGAAGTTTGCTGACATCGGAAAGGCTATGCGTGAGGGGTTTGAAGAATATATTAAGGAAGTCAAGGATGGCACTTTCCCTGATGAAGAACATTCATTTAAGCTTGCTGCAGATACAGATATTAATGCAATAAAAAAGTATTCAGAAGAACGAAGGGCAGAAAATAATGCAAATTGTTAAAACTATTAAAGAAGTAAGAGAGATCATTAAAGATTGGAAGAAAAAAGGTTGCACTATTGGTTTTGTTCCTACAATGGGGTATCTTCATGAGGGACACAAAAGCCTTATTATCAAGGCAAGAGAAAATAATGATAGAGTTGTTGTAAGCATATTTGTAAATCCTATGCAATTTTCACCAAATGAGGATTTAGCGAATTATCCTAGGGATTTGGAAGCTGATGTTAAACTTTGCGAGTTAGTAGGTGTTGACATGATTTTTGCACCTGATCCTGAAGAAATGTATGATGAAGGCTTCTGCTCATATGTAGATATGTCCGTTTTGACTGAGGATTTATGCGGAGTAACAAGGCCTATTCATTTCAGAGGGGTCTGCACAGTAGTAAACAAGCTTTTTAACATAATAACTCCTGATAATGCATATTTTGGACAGAAGGATGCACAACAGCTTGCAGTTATAAAGCGTATGGTTAAAGATCTGAATATGGATATTAATATTGTGGGATGTCCTATTATCAGAGAAGATGACGGGCTTGCTAAAAGCTCTAGAAATACATATCTATCCCCTGACGAACGCAAGGCGGCACTTATTCTTTCAAAGGCTGTGAAACTTGGAATTAATCTTGCATCAGAAGGAGAACGCAACAGTAGTGTTATCATTTCAAAAATGAAAGCACTTATTGAAACTGAACCACTTGCAAAAATTGACTATGTAAAGATAGTTGATATTTGCAGCATAAAACCAATTGACGTTATAGACCGAACTGTTCTTGCAGCCATGGCAGTTTATATTGGGAAAACACGTCTAATAGATAATTTCATATTTGAAGTATAATATTATGATTTATCTTGAGGAAATTAATCTTTTATGAAACTAAATATGCTTAAAAGTAAAATTCATCGTGCAACAGTCACTCAGGCAGAACTTAATTATGTAGGCAGCATAACTATAGATTCTGAGTTACTTGAGGCTGCTGGGATTTTAGAATATGAACAGGTTCAGGTTGTTGATATTAACAATGGAAATCGACTTGAAACATATGCTATAGCTGGAGATAAAGGTTCTGGAGTTATATGTCTTAATGGAGCAGCAGCAAGATGTGTTCAATGTGGGGATAAGGTTATTATTATGGCATATTGTCAAATGGATAATGATGAGGCGAAAAGCCATGTTCCAACAGTGGTATTTGTTGGTGAAAATAATAATATAGCTAAAATAGTAAATTTTGAAAAGGCTGGGTTGATTGCTGAAGAAATGCTTTTACAATAAAAGGGATATATCCCCTAAAACCACTTTAGCTAATTTCAATTATGAAATTGCAGCCTTCAATTCAGTAATTACAAGTAAAATTTTATTCTTATAAAAAAATTACCACCCACCATGTTTAATCCTGGTGAGCGGTATTTTTTAGCTTTCTGTAATTATTACAGTTACAGGGCAACCATCAGCTGCCTCCTGTGCTGAGTCTTGATTTTCTGACTTTGGTTGTTCGTACACTTCTGATAAACCTTCATCATTCAAGCGAAATACTTCTGGACAGACATCAATACATAAACCGCAACCAATACAACCCTCTTCAATTCTTACTTTCATTACTTCACCTCATTTAATATTATAATAACATAAAAATACAGACATTTATTTGATCCAGTAAATTTAATGCTTTTTATATTAATTTTTAATTCCTCTAATATATTTCCTAACAATTATTTTATTATTCTTATATATTAAAATAAGAATTTTTTGCTAAAAAATATTCAGAGAAATTATTATTTCTACTTAACAACTTTTAAACTAAGAAAATCTAATATCTAAATATTATAGTTTACTGATTTCTCGTAGGCATGTTTTCTTATTTGTTTGTAGCAGAATGAAGAATTGTTCCATATTATGTAGTATGCAGCCGCATGATTTGCGAGGTGATAAAAATGGGGTGTAGCCATACAGGCAAATTTACAACAATATGCAGGGTATTAGGATGCTATGACGGATTGTTTTTAGTAAACTTGTATGATTCATGTAAGAAAATGATTGATTTAAAATATGCTGATAGGGACGGAAGGGCTGTATTTATAATTCCACAATCCGGAGTGTATTCTGTTTATGCATGTGCTTGTGGACTTAGTCCAAGAGCTATCAGTTCAAAAATATATTTAAATAGGGATGATTATTGTCTGAAATATTTTATTTTCAATGAATTTCATCCTGAACGTAGAATTATTCACGCAACGTTTCATCTTACAGATCAAAATTATACTGGCTTGCCAATTTTAAAAGGAGTGACTAAACTATGGCAGCTTCCTATAACCTGACCTTTACAAACGGTACTGTCGAATCGCCTATTATGGATGGTTCCTATACCTCAACTACCAATTCAACTGGTTATGATGAGACTACCGGAACAGTAAATGTTATAGACGGTACTAATAGTTATACAGTAACAGCTGCAGCTTCCGGAACACTTACTCTTCATGTTACAGATACAGGAACAGCAGGTGGTACTGCTATTACTACTGCATCATTTTACCGTACAGACTCAACTGGTGTAGCTCATTATGGTGATGTTCATTCACCTAATGGAAGTGGTAATGTTGTATTCGCTAATGTTCCTTATGCAGCAGCTTCAGCTCCGGATATCTATATTATTCAGACCGCATCAGACGGATATCATACTTTTACTGCTACACGTCAGACATTTACAATGACCGCAAGTACTAGCACAGTAGAGATTCAGAATCCTCCACCACCAAGCCGTACCATTACTCTACAGGATCAAAACTATAGTGGATTAGTAATCCAGACAGGAACTTTGGGCCTGGTATCAACCTGATATCGATAAAAAATAGTATCTCATAGTGTATAAAAATCATAACTGCTCTGCTTCAAACTTTATCGCTGAGGCAGAACAGTTTTTTATAAAATTAAATTAGTCGAGAATTCTGCCGTCAGTAGATATTGTTATAACACTCCATGGAATAAACTTTCCGCTTGCCTGTAATGCTCGTTTTACCGCATTTTCAATACCTCCGCAGCATGGTACTTCCATTCTTACAACTGTTACACTCTTTATATCGTTTTCTGCAATTATATGTGTAAGCTTTTCGCTGTAGTCACCTTCATCAAGCTTTGGACAGCCGATAAGTGTTATTTTGTTTTTTATGAATTCACTATGGAAATTACCATATGCATAGGCTGTACAGTCTGCTGCAATAAGCAGATCAGCATTGTCAAAATACGGAGCATTTACAGGCACAAGCTTAATTTGTACAGGCCATTGTGAAAGTCGGCTTCTAATAGTAGGAGTGTTCTGCCCGAAGTTTTCATCGTCGTGATGAATTTTTTTAGAATTTGAACCCGGGCATCCGCATGGCAGGTTCTTTTTTGCATTCTGTGCGGCTTTCACAGCAGCCTCATCATATTCAGGTGCTTCTCGTTCTTCAAAAGTAATTGCGTTTGTAGGGCAGGCTGGGAGGCAGTCGCCTAATCCATCACAGTAATTTTCATACATAAGCTTTGCTTTACCATCTACCATTGCAATTGCACCTTCATGACAGGCAGAGGCACAAGCACCACAACCGTTACATTTTTCTTCGTTAATTTTAATTATTTTTCTTATCATAATATTTAATATACTGCATTTGCAGTATATCTCCTTTCATTTTAAATTTGTTTGATTGACTTAACAATTGTATTGTATTATAATAAGATTAAATTGTATGTTGTAAAAACAACAAACGGAGGAATATAAAATGAATTTTGAAAATATAAAAAATTGTCCTCTTTTTGACGAAATAAATGATGATCAATTATCAATACTGCTTGAATGCATTAATGCAAAAGATGTAAGATTCCGTAAAAATCAATCAGTATTTCTTGAAGGTGATCCTGCAAGATTCATAGGAATTGTTTTATCAGGCTCTGTTCAGGTCGTGTTAGAAGATTATTTTGGAAACCGTAACATTATTGCTATAATAGAGCCGGGACAGCTGTTTGGGGAGGCCTTTGCCTGTGCTTCAGTCAAGAACCTGCCTGTAAGTGTTACAGCCGTATGTGACAGTGAAATCATGCTTATTGAAAGTGAACGAATAATTACTCAATGCGAGAAATTGTGTACATTTCATAACCGTATTATTCATAACCTCTTGCATATAGTTGCAGATAAAAACCTGAAACTTAATCAGAAAATTCAATTTACTTCAAGGCGTACAACCAAAGAAAAGCTTATGGCATTTCTGATGTATCAGGCCAAAATTGCAAAAAGCAGTTCATTTTATATTTCATATGACAGGCAGCAACTTGCGGATTATCTTGGGGTAGAGCGCAGTGCAATGGCAGCTGAGATAAGCAAGCTACGTTCAGAAGGCACTATAGAATGCAGAAAGAATTATTTTAAACTGCTGTAATATTAATGTACAATCCATAATGACAGTACAAACTGAGATAGATATTAAAACAGGTCGCTGTGTATATTAGAATAGTTTTGGGAAATGCAGTAAAACTAAAATAAAAAAGCATTCAAGAAAGTCTTAAAACCCTCTCAAATGCCTATAATACGTGGTGCGGATAAGGTGACTTGAACACCCACGGTATTGCTACCACTAGAACCTGAATCTAGCGCGTCTGCCGATTCCGCCATATCCGCAAATTATTTATTTATTATACTACAGATAAACCTTTCTTGTCAAGCGTTTTTTGGACATCAGTATAAACTGACTAAGTTCCTATTATTTCTATGTTATAAAATGTTAAACTTTGTTGACATAGAATATAGAATCATCTATAATAAACAAATGGAGGTATAAAAATGAAAAAATTACTACTAACAATGACATTAACATTAATAACAATTATTTCTTTTGCTGCAGTGACTTGTTCAGCGGCAACAGTAAAGTTAAGTAAAACTTCACTTGTATTAACAAAAGGTTATGCCTACACTGTATCAGTAAATAATTATGACGGAGATGTTTCTTGGTCCTCTTCTGACAAAAGTATTGCAACAGTATCATCATCAGGAAGAGTTACAGCAAAGGCTGCCGGAACTTGTTACATATATGCAAAAGTCGGCGAAGAATCATTAAAATGTACTGTCAAGGTTAAGCCTTGTTCACTTACAGTCAGCAACAGCAAGTTTAACGTCGACGAAGGTAGCAGCAAATATATTTCTGTTGGTACTAAAAATTCAAAAAATATTTCAGTAAAATCGAATGATACAAATGTTGCTAAAGCAGAAATTGCTTCCTGGAAAAACAATACGGCAAAGGTTAAAATTACTGGTGTAAATAGTGGTACAACATCTGTAAAAATATATTTTAAAGATTATACTAATATCTACAAGACAGTAAATGTAACTGTAAATGATGTTAATAAATCAAATGATGGTACAACTAAGGATAACAGTACCTGCACTGTAAACACAACTAAACCAACTCAGGGAAATGGATTAAATTTTGGATTCACATTTAAACCAACTCAGGGATATGGGTCAATTAGTGAATTCATAAATAAATTAATTCAGGGAAATGGATCAATTGCCAAAGACACAACTAAACCAACTCAGGGAAGTGGATCAACCGACAAAGACACAACTAAACCAAGTCAGGATAATGGTTCAACCGACAAAGATACAACTAAACCAACTCAGGAAAACGTATCAAATGGCAGTTACAACAATGAAGTCAACGAAGTATTAAGATTGGTAAATGAGGAAAGAAAAGCACAGGGTAAATCTGCACTTGTACTTGATGACAAATTGTGCAGTTTTGCAGAAACAAGAGCTAATGAAATCAATAGTGTTTTCTCACATACACGTCCAGACGGAAGACAGTGGCATACTGTTTTTTCTGATAACAATTATTCATATTCTTTCTCTGCTGAAAATATCGCAAAGGGATATACTGATGCAGACAGCGTTATGGATGGTTGGATGAACTCAAGCGGACACAGAGCAAATATTCTTAATGATAAGGCTACAAAGATTGGTATAGCTTATAATTCAAAAACAAATGCATGGGTTCAGCTGTTTGCAGCTTAATTTTAATATTGTATAAGTGTAACTGATTTGTCACTATTTGTAATAGTATTGTTCTTCAATTTTCCTTGACTTATGGTTTTTGTAATGATAATATTAAATCATAAGTTATTAAGGGGGCTATTAAAAATGGTCAAAAAAATATTTAAGGCTGCAGTATGTAATTTTCTTGCAGTTTTGATGGTATTTTCACTTGTTGCAATTCCGTCAAGTGCGGCTTCAATATCATTAAATTATTCAAGCATTTCTTTGACAAAAGGCTATGCAACAACTCTGAAAGTCAGAGGTACTTCAAGCACACCAACTTGGTCATCTTCTGATAAATCCATTGCTACTGTTTCAACAAAAGGACGAGTAGTAGGAAAGTCAGCAGGAACATGTTACATATATGCTAAGGTAGGAAGCACCAAGGTAAGCTGCAAGGTTAAGGTTCTTTATGGAAGACTTTCAGCAACAGATTCAGAGGTTTCTCTTGAAAGCGGAGACTCAGAATTTGTTACAATTACAGCCAAGGGCTCGCATGCACTTAAGGTTACAACAACTGATAAGAGTGTAGCAAAGGCAACATGGGAAAGCTCGTTCAGTGGCAACGATATTGACCTTAAAATTAAGGCTATCGGACCTGGAACAGCAAAGATCAAGGTTTACTTCAAGAATTATACGTCAATCTATAAGTATATTTATGTAACTGTTGACGGTGCAACAGACAATAATAATCAGACTTCAGGTTCTATTATTACTTCAACAACAAGCACAACTGTAAATACAGGAAGCACAACATCAATTTCTGCATATTCAACAGTTGCAAATAAGTTGGCAGTTTCATTCTCAGATGCTACAGTTGCATCAGCAACTCTCGGAAACTGGAACGGAAGCTATGTTGATGTAAGCATCAAGGGCCTCAAAGCAGGAACAACTACAATGAAGCTTTACAGAACTGATAACAACGCAATTTACAAGAATATTACAGTTACTGTAAATGGCACACAGAGTTACTATACTGTACTGTCTACATATCCTTCAAAGGCTCTCTCAACAGACAGTGTTATAGAATACCAAGTTAATTCATATACTAAGAGATACATGCTTGTGCCTTATGGTTATGATATTGCATATGTAAATACGCTTTTTGCCGCAAATGCAGGTAGCTATAACTACTATACAGTATACTCTTCAAACCCTACATACAGAGCAACAGGGGATTCTGTAAAAACATTTACAACTTACGTAAATGGCACTAATTCAACAAGATATGTACTTTTACCTTCAGGATATGATGAAGCTAAATACAATACTGAAGTTGCAAAGTACACAAACTCTTATGAGTACTGGACAATTTACAACTCTTATCCAACAAAGAAGTATTATACAGATGTTGTAATGACATGGACATTTATTGATTCACAGACAAATCAGACAATTTACAGATATATTCTTTTACCTTACAACTATGATACAGCAAGATATGACAATATAGTAGCCGCTGATAAGAATAATGCCGGAACAGGTAGCTATTATCAGGTTCTTGCAACATATCCAAACAAGTTGCCTGCATCTACTGATAAGGTGATTTACAGCTATGATTCTGTTACAAGTAAGTATACATATATGATTGTACCTACAGTTAACTGCAATTTTGTTGAAAGAAATGATAAGATAAGAGCATTTACTAAGGTTTGCAATTACTATGCAATTTATAGCACAGCACCTACAAAGCAGGTTTCAACTGATGAAATAAGAACATTAACAACAAGCAGCAATCAGCAGGTTTACATGTTAGTTCCAGTGACACCTGATGAGTCAAAGGTTGCAGATGGTCTTAACGGAAAATTGTTTTAAAACATAATACAAGTTGGCAGTATTGTTAATATGCACAGTACTGCCAACTTTGTTATTTAATAATTGTTATTGATTACAAAAGTAATAATAAATTGTTGTAATTTATTATTAAATATTGTATTATATTAATATATTATTACATAACAAAAGGAGAGTAACTATGAGTGAAAATAATCCTCAGGATATGAATTCTCAGAATAATTTAAATGAACAGAAGAATTTAAATTCCCAGCAATATGACGGAAATCAAAACTATTCTGAATTTACACAAAATAATCAGTCACAGCAAAATAGTGATCCTTACAATCAGTATTCCTATAATAATCAACAGCAATACCAACAGCCATATCAGCAGCAATCACAGCAAACATATCAACAGCCTTATCAGCAGCAGGGATACAATAACTCTGTACAGCCAAATATGTACCAGCAGCCATATCAGAATTATCAGCAGAACTCTCCATATGGTGCTCAGCCTGCAGTTTATCCAAAATCAAATGGAACAGGCATGGCAGTAGCTTCACTTGTTTTAGGTATAATCTCAATTGCAGCAGGAATCTTTATGTTTATTTCCCCTGTATTTTGGCTCTTGCCTATTATCGGTATTGTTCTTGGTGTAGTATTTAAGTGCAAACATCTTCCTGTTGGAAAAGGTATTTCAACAGCAGGAATTGTTACTTCAATAATTGGAATTGTAGCACCTATTCTGTTACTTATAATAGTAATATTGAATATGTCTTCTATAATGGAGTATCTGGAGGATAGCGCACCTGAACAATATGAAGATCTCTATGATGAATATTATGATGATTTTCCAGAATGGTTTGACGGAATGAAGATTGGCGATTACACAATAGAAAAGTAAAAGAAAAGCAGCACCAGTGAATCGGTGCTGCTTATTTTATCTTTCAGTTTTTTCTGTTTCCTTGACTATATATTTAGGACGGGATTTTACTTCAAGATATGTTCTTGAAAGATACTGGCCAAGTATTCCGATACAGAATAGCTGTAAGCCTCCGAGAAGGAACAATGCACATAATATCGGGGTATAGACTGCAATATACATTTTTGCAATCAGCTTTACAATTATCCATATCAGCATTACAAATCCTATAAAGCAGGATAATACACCTGTGACTGATGATACTGCAAGGGGAGCGGTAGAGAAAGCAAAAATACCTTCAAGTGAGTATTTGAACAACTTCCAGAATGACCATTTTGTTGTTCCGGCAGCACGTTCAACATTTTCATATTCAATGTACTTTGTATTGAATCCTACCCAACTGAAAATTCCCTTTGAAAAACGGCTGTATTCAGGCATATTGATTATAGCATCAACCATCTGCCTTGTCATGAATCTGAAATCCTGAGCACCATCAACTATTTGAGTCTGTGATATCTTGTTTATGACTTTATAGAATGATCTTGCAAAGAAAGAAAGCAGCTTCGGCTGACCTTTTCTTGATATTCTTCTTGTTGCTGCACAATCATAAGCGCCTGATGATACATACTCATACATCTGCGGAATAAATTCAGGCGGGTGCTGTAAATCAGCGTCAAGCAAAACAACATAATCACCTTTTGCACTTTCAAGCCCTGCAATCATTGCAGCTTCTTTGCCAAAATTCCTTGAAAATGAAACATACCTTACACGACTATCTTTTTCGGAATAGTCCCTTAAAATATCAAGTGTAATATCTTTTGAGCCATCATTTACAAAAAGATATTCAAAGTTAAGATAACCATGCTCTTCTTTCATTTTGTCTGTTACCTTTGTTATTTCTTCGTAAAACATCGGTAATACATCCTGTTCGTTGTAGCATGGAACAACAACGGATATTAATTGTTCTTTCTGCATTTAATTTCCCGTTTCCTTTTTTATTCTACAGTAACAGATTTTGCAAGATTTCTAGGCATATCTACATCGCAGCCTCTGAGGACAGATGTATAGTATGCAATCATCTGGAGAGGAACAACAGTAACCATCGGCATAAGTATATCATCGCTAACAGATGGAAGATCAACTCTGTAATCTACGCTTTCAGTTTCAACGTTCATACCTTCATGGCAGATCATAATTACTTTAGCGCCTCTGCTCTTGACTTCCTTAACATTTGAAGCTGTTTTATCAAAAAGCTTACGCTGTGTTGCAACAGCAATTACAGGGGTATCCTGTATGATCAGAGAAATTGTACCGTGCTTAAGCTCTCCGGCAGCATATGATTCACTGTGTATATAGGAGATTTCTTTAAGCTTCAATGAACCTTCCATACTTAGTGCATAGTCAAGTCCTCTACCTATATAAAGTAAGCTTTCAGCATTCATAATCTTTGATGATACAAATTGATATTGCTCCTTATTTTTCAGGCAATGCTCAATTTTTTCAGGCATATGAAGTAGATCGGAAGTAAGGCTTCTGCACTTATCTTCGCTGATTTTCTTTTTAACCAAAGCAATTTTGAAAGCAATGATGTACATAAAGGCAATCTGAACAGCGTAAGCCTTTGTGGAAGCTACAGATATTTCAGGGCCTGCATTTGTGTACATAACCATTTTTGCTTCTCTTGCAATTGATGAGCCGACAACATTTACAATAGCAAGTGTATCAGCACCAACCTGATTACAAAGCTTCAATGCTGCAAGGGTATCAGCTGTTTCACCTGACTGTGAAATAATGATTACAAGATCATCCTTAGTAACAAGTGGGTTTCTGTATCTGAATTCAGATGCTATGTCAACAGTAACAGGCACTCTTGCAAGATCTTCAATAACATACTTTGCAACAACTCCTGCATGCATAGCTGAACCACATCCAACTATGTAGATATTTTTATAACTGTCAATCATTTCGTCAGTTAGTCCGCACTCTGATAAATCAGGAAGACCATCCTTAACTCTTGGAGATACAGTATTTCTTACTGCTGCAGGCTGTTCATGTATTTCCTTAAGCATGAAATGCTCATAGCCGCCCTTTTGTGCAGCCTCTATGTCCCAGTCAGCAGTTTTTAGTTCTTTTGTTATTTCTGAACCATGTAAATCATAGAAAGAAATACCATCATTATTCAGACAAGCAATTTCATTCTGCTCAAGTAGGTAATAATTCCTTGTTCTGTTAAGTATTGCTGTGATATCAGATGCGATGAAACTTTCACTTTCACCTGCACCAACAATAAGAGGACTTTCTTTTCTGACAGCATAGACAGTATTTCTATGTTCTCTGAAAATTATGCCTAAAGCATATGCGCCTTCTATTTCACTTACAGCCTTTGAAATAGCTTCAACAGGGTCACCGTTATAATAATAGTCAATCAGCTTTGCAACAGTTTCAGTATCTGTTTCACTTTCAAAGCCATATCCCTTGCTTATAAGGAAAGACTTTATATCACGATAGTTTTCTATAATACCATTATGGACAATAGAAATTCTTTCATTGCCGATTGGGTGTGAATTAATATCAGAAGGTTCACCGTGAGTAGCCCATCTGGTGTGCCCAATACCACTGGTAGCTGATATTTTTAAATCACTGCTTAGCTTTGCACAAAGGCCATCATTGATTTTTCCCTTAGCCTTGACAGTTTTAATTTTTTCTCCGTCAAAAACAGCAATTCCGGCAGAATCGTAACCTCTGTATTCAAGCTTTTTCAAGCCTTGAACAAGAATATCAACGCTGTTATCATTGCCAACATATCCTACAATTCCACACATAAAAATCTCCATTCCTTTCTGCTATTTGTTTCAAATTTACAAAGCAAGATTTCTGCTGTATTATTTTCGGAAAAGGTACAAATAGCGACGTGAAAAGTATTTTCACGTAAACTCCTTATCCCGACGGCTGCTAAATAATTATCAATCAACAACAGCCTGTTACAATTTAATGCCGCCGAAATTAAACTGCAAATACAGACTGTTGTATTAATTTATATTATTGTATTTTCAGAAATATATTTATTCTTACTTAGTTCCGAAAACTCTGTCTCCTGCATCACCCAAACCAGGAACGATATATGACTGATCATTGAGATCTTCATCAATAGTTCCACAGTAGATTTCTACATCAGGGTGAGAATTTGTTACAGCTTCAATGCCCTGCTTTGAAGCAATAATACACATGATCTTAATGCTCTTTGCGCCGGCTTTCTTGACAATATCAATTGACTTGACAGCAGTACCGCCTGTTGCAAGCATAATATCAGTAATAATAACATCACGTTCAGCAATATCAAAAGGAAGCTTGCTGTAGTAATCAACAGCATTCTTTGTTTCAGGATCTCTGAAAGCACCGATATGACCAATCTTAGCAGCAGGAACGAGCTTAACAGCACCTTCAACCATTCCGAGACCAGCCCTTAAAATAGGAACGAATGCAAGCTTTCTGCCTGAAATAACCTTTGTTTTAGCAATTGCAAGAGGTGTCTGAACCTCAACTGTTTTAAGAGGAAGATCTCTTGTTGCTTCATAGCAGATAAGCATAGCTGTTTCAGAAACAAGCTCTCTGAATTCCTTTGAACCAGTGTTTACATCCCGCAGTAATGATATTTTGTGCTGTACAAGTGGGTGTTCGATAATTTTAACGTTATTCATAATATATCCTCCCGAATAAATTACATTTTAATTTTAGCTGTTTCTGATTCCAGCTGTGTAATCTGGTCAACTCTTCTCTGATGGCGGCCACCTTCAAAGCTGTTGTTTAAAAACGCATCTACAATTTCACAGGCAGAACCTGCACCGATTACTCTTCCGCCCATACAAAGGACGTTAGCATCATTATGAAGCCTTGTATATTTTGCCATATATGTGTCTGTGCATACAGCAGCACGAATACCATTGATTTTATTTGCAGCCATAGATATTCCAAGCCCTGTTCCGCATATAAGAATACCTATATCAGCTTTTTTACTGTTGATACAGTCGCATACTTCCTTTGCAACAAGTGGGTAATCACAGCTTGAGCCATCCATACAACCCATTTCTATGAAATCAATGTTATTTTCCTTTAGATACGAAATTACTTCTTGTTTTAATAAAAATCCAGCATGATCACTGCCAATAGCTATCATTTGTCAATCTCGCCTTTCTGAAAAAATATGAAAAAGTCGCTGGTTATTCAATAATTATATCATGTTTGTTACTTTCATTCAACCCCATTTTATAAAATTTGATTAAACATGGCAAAATATTATTTGAATAATATAAAAATTATTTTTGCCAATAAAAACGCATATAATCTTGACTTTCAGAAAAGTACAGGATATACTATTACATGATTAGAAAATATATATTTGTGGTGAAAAAGTTTGGCTTGAGAAAACTTTTCACGCAGCTATTTGTTTGTTTTCTACAAATAACAGAAGCAGAAATTAAGAAATGACGACCGTAACAAATAGCAGAAAGGAAGGGGAGTTTAAATGGGTTCTACAAATGCAGGAGCACCTGTTCAGAATATAGGTGATATTCTCCATACTATACAGTATTCATATGTTCTTGATTCTTTGAAGGATTTAAAATATTTCCGCAACTGGAAGGAAGAAATTCTTGAGTCCATGACAGAAGAAGAAAAAAAGTCTATGTGTCTTGGTGAGGATAAAATTCCGAGAAAGGTTGCTGCAAGACTTTATAAGACCCTTACAGACGGATTAAACTGCGTTAACGCAACCTGTGAACAGTTGGAAGACGTTTCGGGTAATTTAAAAGAGTTATTTTCCGGAATAAAGGTTGAGCGTTCAGTAGGAACCGTTGGAATTTCTATCCCTGTGAACGGCACTTTTGACGCTGAACTTCAGCAGAACAGAAGCCGTACAAGCATTAAGGGCATAAACGTGACATCTGATACATGGTTTGAAGTTGTTAATGTTTTTTCTGCTTATAAGGGTGATGCCGCAGGAGTTTGCCTCACAGGCAAGGATTTTTGGATTGGCGTTGTAAGGGCAGATGCACCTTCCGGAATGAAGGGCGTAAACATGGTAAGGATTATTTACAAGGATAATCACACTTTGGTAGTTGATGACCTTTCTAAGTATACTGATGTAAGCGCATTGTTATAAAATAAGTATTTAAAAGCAGTATTGCTACGGTTGACGTAGTGATATTGCTTTTTTACTATAAATATTACTAAACTATGGAAATGCGGTAACATCTTAATCAGAATAACCAATTGCTAAGCCAATAAAATCTTATTCTGTAATTTTTTCCTTGGATTTCTTATCACAAATGTATTTTATAATATATGTAACAGCAACTATAAGATACATGATATTCAGAATAATCAGAATAAAGCTCTGAGATAACATGCCCTCTATAAATATTCCGGTATTTACCACATGTGAAATTAATGTTATTATACTGGCAACTCCCAGAATAGCAATGAAGTACATAAAAACGTAATATGCTTTTGCGTTATCATGTTTGCAGACATATGAATCTGTTATTATAAGGTATAATGTTATAAAGAACATGCACAGCATAAGTCCGATCATGAAACTGTCAGTAAAATCACACCATATATAGCCTTTTTCTTTAAGCATAGAATCAATGAAATTATAAGTTACGAGAATGAAAAATCCATATTTAAAGGCAGTACTGCGGCGTAACTGTTGTAATTCATCAAATTTCTTATTATAATGCCTTGCCATTAATAACATTACCACAATAAATATCAATCCTATTATTAATAATAAAAAATCCATAATTATTCCTCCCAAAATAATTCGTCAAGAGTTTTGTCAGTATACTCATTATTCTGTTTCTTCTTTTTCATGCTTCTTCAATTTAAAGTAATATATAATAATTAAAACTCCTAAGAACAGATACATTACACTTAAAACAGTTTGCATAAAACTTTGAGTAAGTGTGTATTCTTGAATTATTCCTTCTGATAAAATACCAGTAACACAAAGAATGAAAAGACCGATACTTGTGACTGTAGCAAATAATCCAATATATAATATTGATTTTATTTTTTCTTTAGGACATAACATTGATCCAGTAGCAATCAGATATAAGGCTATAAAAAAATAACAAATCATAGCTCCGAAAAAGAAACTGTCATCATGATCACACCATTCAATTCCGTTGTTTCTAATTGTTGAATCAATCACGAAATATGTTAACAAAATATAAAAAGAATATTTATATGCTTTACTGCGTTTAAGTTGCTGCATTTCATCAAACTTTTTATCATAATTTCCTGATGTCCAAAATGCTACCGCAAAAGGAAGCATTGCACAAATACAAAGTATTGCTATTTTCATAGCTATTCCTCCCAAAATAATTCGTCAAGAGTTTTGTTCACAGCCTTGCAAATGAGAATACACAATTTTATACTCGGGTTATAGTCCCCCTTTTCAATTGCATTAATAGTTTGTCTGGTGACATTGACAGCGTCAGCAAGATCCTGCTGCGTCATATCGAGAGCGGCTCTGGCAGATTTTAATCTAAGATTTTTACACATTTTATCACCTCAACAGAATAATAACATATATATTACTATTTGTCAATTATATCTTACATTATATCAAATAAAAATAGCAGACATAAAGCCTGCTATTAAAAATGTACTATTGAATTAAACGTTGAATCTGAAAACAACTATATCTCCGTCACGCATAACGTATTCTTTTCCTTCAAGACGGACAAGTCCTTTTTCCTTTGCTGCAGCCATCGTACCGCAAGCCATAAGATCGTCGAAGGAAATAACTTCTGCTCTGATAAAGCCCTTTTCAAAATCGGTATGAATTTTTCCTGCTGCCTGAGGAGCCTTTGTGCCGTTAGTGATTGTCCATGCTCTGACTTCCTGCTTACCGGCTGTAAGGAAAGAGATAAGTCCAAGCAGAGCATAGCCTTCCTTAATAATTCTGTCAAGACCTGATACTTCAAGACCAAGCTCTGACAGGAACATCTGCTTATCCTCGTCACCCATATCTGAAATTTCAGCTTCTAGCTGAGCGCAGATAGGAAGAACAGCAGCATTTTCAGTTTTTGCTATTTCACAAACCTTTTTGTAATGTACAGAAGTTTCAATATTGTTCTTGAAATCTTCTTCACAAAGGTTAGCGGCATAAATAACAGGCTTAGCAGAAAGAAGAGGAGTAGTTTTGATTATTTCTGCCTGTTCTTCTGTAAAATCAAATGAACGAGCGGAATGACCTGCTTCAAGGTGAGCCTTGAGTTCTTCAAGAAACTCAACTTCTGCAATATATTTCTTATCACCCTTGACAAGCTTCTTTGTTCGGTCAATACGTCTTTCAATTAGTTCGAGATCGGCAAAAATAAGCTCAAGGTCAATAGTTTCAATATCACGCTCTGGGTTGATGTTTCCGTCAACGTGAATAATGTCCACATCTTCAAAGCAACGTACAACATGAACAATAGCATCAACTTCTCTGATATTGGAGAGGAACTTGTTTCCAAGGCCTTCACCTTTTGATGCACCCTTTACAAGACCTGCAATATCAACGAATTCAAGTGTTGCAGGTGTAAATTTATCAGGGTCATACATATCTCTCAATTTATCAAGACGTTCATCCGGAACGGATACTATACCAACATTAGGTTCAATAGTGCAGAAAGGATAGTTTGCAGATTCAGCACCTGCATTTGTCAGGGCATTAAAAAGTGTACTTTTTCCAACGTTTGGGAGGCCAACCATACCAAGCTTCATAATTATGATAATCCTTTTCTATATATTATTCGTCAAAATTCAGACTGCGGACATATTCATCTGCATCAAAATTCTTATTGGAATTCTTAAAAATGAAGCCCTTTTTAATAGGTGAGTAGATGAAACCAACAATAACGCCTACAAGAAATGCAATAATGGTAACCAGAACCAATACTCCGGCAGGAACAGAAACATCCTGCTTTACTTTTGAAATAGCATTGTCAAGCATATAACAGCTTCCTTTCATGCAGATGTTGAATTATTTGACATATACATATATTATACAACTTTTTATCATGAAATGCAATACCTTGAATATCAGTTTTCTTAATCACTTTAATCATAAGAAAGTACCAATAAATATAAGAACTATAAGAACAGGAGAAATATACTTTACACATATTCTGAATGCATTGAAGAACCTGAATTTCAATGAGCTGTCATTTGTTACTTCATTTTTTAGGCTTGATTTATCCCAGATGTAACCGACAAGAATACAAGTTGAAATTGCTCCTATAGGCATTATAATTTTATCAGATATAAATGACAGCACATCAAAAACATTCATGCCCAGCAGTGTGAAGTTTGATAACAGACCAAACGAAGAGGAGGCAAAGCAAGATAGAATAAATATGAACAAGACAGAAGAAGATGCAGCAATTATCCTTTTGATTTTGTATCTTTCAGATAAATAGGTTACAATTACTTCCAGTAATGATATTGAAGATGTAATTGCGGCAAAAAGCACAAGAACGAAGAATAGAACAGCTATTACAGTCCCGAATCTCATTCTTGAAAATACAGCGGGGAGTGTCTGGAATATAAGTCCTGCACCTGCATTAGGTTTCAATCCAAATGAAAAAACTGCCGGAAGAATTGAAAAACCAGCAATAAGCGCAAATATAGTATCAAGAATAACAATTGTTACTGCGCTTTTAGGCATATTAGTATCCTTGGAAAGATAGCTTCCGTAAGTGATCAGAGTACCCATTCCAAGTGAAAGCGAGAAGAAAACCTGTCCCATTGCATTTAGTGCTATGCGACCGAAGTCCGAAAAGGAGTTAAAATGAGAAAAGTCAGGAATTATAAAGAATTTTACACCCTCTATTGCATTTGGCAGTGTAAGAGAGTAAATCATTATAATAATAAAAAGTATAAAGAGTATTGGGAGAAGTACAGAGTTTACTTTTTCAATACCGCTAGAAACTCCGCCTATAACTATAACAGCCGTAAGAATCAGGAATACAAATGCCCAGACAATAGGTTCAGCAGTCTGGGAAGTATAGATACCGAAATAATTTGGTGAGATTTCAGCAGAAAAAATGCTTTTTGCAATGTATTTCATTATCCATCCGCCGACAACACTGTAATATGAAAGGATAATAAAAGAGCCTACAACTCCAAACATACCTGCAAAACCAAATTTGTCACTGATTTTTTTGCAGGAATCAACTGCATTCAACCCGGCAAAGCGTCCGATTGACATTTCTGAAAGCAATATAGGAATACCCAGCAAAATCAGGAATAATATATAAGTAATCAGAAAAACTGCTCCGCCATTAGTACCAGTCATATAAGGAAATTTCCATATATTTCCCAAGCCTATAGCAGATCCTGCGGCAGCCATAATAAATCCAAATTTTGATGACCATTGATCTCTGCTATTATTCATAGAAACATCAATTCCTTTCAGCTACTTACTTGAATTTTGTAAATTATAATTTCTGTTGTATTTTTGCAGAAAAGGATCAAAAAAGTGTCGTGAAAAGTATTTCATCTATAACTCCTTTGTTTTTATTTATCATTATTAAGTTTTTCCAATTGTGTTAAATGTATTCTGCAAAAGAAAAAATATTATAAAAGTGTTAAAAATAAAAAAGGTACTTCCTAAATATACTTAAATGTGATATAATTACTTCTAATCTTTAAACTATGGGGAGCATTAATAATGGGTTTGAATGAACAATATATATCTGCTAAGAAAAAAGCACTTGAACTTTATTTCAAAAATCTTAATGATATGCAGAAAAAGGCTGTTTTTACCGTAAGCGGACCTCTTCTGATTCTTGCCGGAGCAGGTAGCGGAAAGACTTCTGTTCTGATTAATAGAATAGCAAATATGATAAAATTTGGAAATGCTTATAACAGCGATGTATGCCCTGCTGATATAACACAGAAAGAAATTGATTTTCTGAATTCATATGACGGAAGCAGGGACGATGATGTTGTCACCGAGCTTTGTGAAGTTGTTGCTCTGGATACAATAAAGCCTTGGAATATTCTTGCTATTACTTTTACAAACAAAGCTGCGGGTGAGCTTCGTGAAAGACTTTCTGCAATGCTTGGAGAAGAAACTGCTTCTGGAATCACAGCAGCAACTTTTCATTCTGCATGCGTAAGAATACTTAGACGAGAAATAGAAAAAATCGGATACAGTTCCAACTTTACAATTTATGACAGCGATGACAGTCAGAGAATACTTAAAGCAAGCATAGAAGAACTTGATGTTTCCGATAAGAACTTTCCTCCGAAGAGTGTATTAAGCATTATTTCCTCCGCAAAGGATATGCTTATCTCACCTGAAGATTTTGAAAAAGAAGCAGGTGCTGATTACAGAAAGTCTATAATCGGGAAGATATATAAGCTTTATCAGAGCAAGCTTGAAGCTGCAAATGCTGTCGACTTTGACGATATAATCAGGCTTACTGTTGAGTTGTTTATGAAGGAGCCTGATGTGCTCCAGCATTACAGAAACTTATATAAATATATAATGGTGGATGAGTATCAGGATACAAACCAGGCACAGTACAGACTTGTATCTCTGCTTTCAGGTGAACATCAGAATTTATGTGTTGTAGGTGATGATGACCAGTCCATCTACAAATTCAGAGGCGCAACAATTGAAAATATCTTATCCTTTGAGGAGCAGTTTGACAATGCTGTCGTAATAAGACTTGAGCAGAATTACCGTTCTACACAGAACATTCTTGATGCTGCTAATTCTATTATCAGAAACAATACCTCAAGAAAAGACAAGGCACTCTGGACTGATTCAGGCAAGGGTGACAAGATTGTTATATATAAAGCATGTGATGAAGCTGCTGAAGCAAGATTTGTTGCTAATAAGATTTCTGAAGATGTTAAGAACGGTAAAAGCTATAAGGATTTTGCTGTTCTTTACAGAATGAATGCCCAGTCAAATAGCCTGGAACGTATTTTCACACAGATGGGAATACCATATAAAGTTATTGGTGGTCTAAGATTCTTTGACAGAAAAGAAATCAGGGACATTGTTGCATATCTTTCTGTTATCAACAACAATAATGATATGCTCCGTTTCAAGAGAATTGTCAACGAGCCAAAAAGAGGAATAGGGGATACAACTGTTTCCCTTATTGAGCAGATTGCAGGGGATCTCAAATTATCTCCGATTGATGTTATGAAAAATGCTGATAGTTATGCACCTCTTGCAAAGAAATCAGCTAACCTTATTAAATTTGCAGCCGTTTTTGATAAGCTCACAAAAAAATCGGCTGAGTTACCGCTTGATGAGTTCCTTGATGCAGTTCTTGACGAGACAGGATATCTCACATACCTCAATGGGCTTGGTGATGAGGGTATAACACGTATTGAAAACGTTCAGGAACTCAAATCAACTATTGCTGCATATATGAACAATACAGATAATGAGGAAAAATCATTGTCAGGTTTCCTTGAAGAAATTTCATTGTATACTGATGTTGATAAGCTTGAAAATAAAACTGATACTGTAAGTCTTATGACCATGCATTCAGCTAAGGGACTTGAATTCCCGACGGTATTTATCATTGCCATGGAAGAAGGCATTTTTCCTGGAACAAGAAGCATGGATAATCCAGAGGATATTGAAGAAGAAAGACGTCTTGCATATGTTGCTGTTACAAGAGCAAAGGAAAATCTTTATATAAGTCATGCAAAGCAGAGAATGCTGTTCGGTTCTACAAACAGAAACCTTGTTTCAAGATTTGTAAGAGAAATCGGCAGTGAAAATGTTGAGAAAATTGACAGCACAAAGAGAGAATCAAAGAAGCAGGATGAAGATTTAATAGTAACAACATCCCATAGTGCATATACTTTGCAGGGACAGATTGCAAGCAAGAAGATATCTGAAGCAAAGAAAAATACTAATACTGAATATAATGCTGGTGAACGTGTAAAGCATAACGTTTTTGGAGAGGGAACAGTAATAAGCGTCAAGAAGATGGGAAATGACGCAATGCTTGAAATAGCTTTCGATACAGTCGGAACTAAAAAGATTATGGCAAACTTTGCAAAGCTAATAAAAATCTGATAAAGAATACAGCGGCACATCATAATAGGTGTGCCGCTATATTTATCGATAAAGTATTATTATGTTACAAACAGTCCACTGGACTATTTGTAAGGCAAGAAAATAATAAGCTTAACAAGGGAGAGCGGTTGTGTTCGCTCTCCTCGAAAAGCTTTCGCTTTGCAGCAGCAATTCTCACCTTTTCTCCGCTTTTTTGCGTTAGGAGTTTCGCCGTCTGCGGACAGCGACAAGGGACTTTGTCCCTTTGAACCCTACAACCTTGATAAGGTTAAAACCTGTTCTCGCTTTGCTCAAATTTTTCTGCGAAAAACAAGCAGGTTGACGAACTTTTATATATAAATTAAAAAGGTATTCTTATCAAAAAATAAGAATACCTTAAATTTTACTCATCGTCGAAATTGCCTGGAATATGTAACTGTTTAACAGGAATCCTTTTTAGCGGTGAATAAATAAATTTTGCACATGAATCATCACCATTTACGAGCCCTCTTTTTTCGCAAAGCACTTTGCCACCGTCTTTAGCTCTTACGCCAAAGTTGCAGTACTGACACTGAGGTTCTATATCATTTCCAAAATATTTCTTTTTAGCCATACAAACATTCCTTTCAGTAACATTAAAATCATTATATCATAATTATTAATTTTTTTCTACACTATTTTTGAATAATAACAATATCGTCATAATTAATAAAAATACTGCTGGTATTGGTGAAGATTGACGAAATCCGATTCTTAGGTATGTTGACGCAGAAACAATAATATTATAGTAGAACAAACTTAATAAGAATTTGCTTATAAAATATGAGAAGAAAACACTGAATAACCTGCATATGAAAAAATATTTCATTCGTATTTTTTTATATGTTATGCACATCACCTGCATTATGATACAAAGCCCTCCAAATGACATAAGAGATGTTATGATAGGAATTTGCTCAAAGCAGCCATGAGAAAATTTGCTTAACTGGCTTATTTCAATGAATGTTCTTACAGCAGCATAGGTGTTCTTTATATCTGATTTGGTCAGGTTTGATACCCATATTGATATAGTTTGCAGAACATTAAGTTTATCGGCAAAGCATATGAATGAAGAAAAGAATACTATTATTGCGCATATAATAAAAAGACTTTTTGCACCTGAAATGATTGAATTTATAAGCTTGTCAAATGTTACGGAATATTCAGTTTTTACTGAACATTTCGGCGGAACTTTGCGAGATAACCCTGCAATAATCGCAAGAACAAGATTTGATAAGAATATTGACACAAAAATTATTATTCCGGTTTTTATGCTGTCAAAAAGAGTTACTCCGACTGCCCCACAGAAAAAAGCTGGACCGCCAAGATAACAATAGCCTATCATTGTTTCTGCATCTTTGTCCGAAATCTTATTGCTGGTTTTAAGATCGGTAAGAAGCTTTGCACCAACAGGATATCCTGCAACAGAACTTATCAGGAATACAGAGAAATATTCGGATGGTATTTTGAATATGTATCTAGATATCAAATCAAAGGGCTGCCCAATTGCTTTGTAAAGGTTTGTGCTTATCAGGAATCCGGAGATAATCATAAATATATATAGTGACGGAATTATTACTGTAAGGCAATTGTTTATGGAAGCCGTTATATATTCGCCGACATCGTAAGAGAAAGCAACTGTAAGGACAGAATACAGAATTATCATTATAACAAAGAAAATTATTTTTATGTTTCGTTTCATTTCATATAAATGCTTATCTTCTGCAAGCATATCTCCTTTCCTTGAAATCTGTTCCACGTGGAACAGATTGGCAATGGTTTTGTCCTTTTAAAGTATATGTTGCAAAAGATTTTAATATAATTAAATAACTACTTTTATTATGATTATTACAATTAGAAAAGGGGAGAACTTAAGTTTGAAAGATTTTTCTTTCAAACTCTGAGTTTTGTGCTTTTCGAACTGCCGTTCGAAATTTTGCTTAGCTGAACTAAGTTCAGGCTCAAAACCACACAAAACATTAAAGAGGGGAGGCATGCTTCCTACGGAAGCATGGTCATAAATATATATGAAAAAGAATTTTCAGGAGGAATATAATCGTACAGTTGCAAAATTCTGCAAGCAGAAATTATATCTCAATACACATATTGCCGTAACAGACAATACAAAAATAGAAGTGGAAAACTGCAAGAGAATTCTTGAATATAATGATATTTATGTAAAGCTGAAAACTTCGACGCTTACCCTTCAGGTGTGGGGTGCAGATATAGTTATTTCAGACTACAACATGGACGGTATAGTGATTGAGGGAAAAATATCATCCATTGAATTTGAATAAACTGAACGGAGATGGTTGTAAATATGTTTGACAGCATAAGAGGTGTAATCTGTTTTAAAATCAGTTCAGAAGAACCCGAAAAGATTATTAACATTATCAGAAACAGCTATATTTCATGCAGAAATCTCAGAATTTTGCATAATGACATTTTCGGACAGGTTTACAGAAATGATTATGAAGTTCTGAAAGAATTTGCAGAATCCAACAAGGCTGAAATTACACAAACTGAGCAGAAAGGAATTATTTTTGCTCTTAATAAATATAAAAAGAGAATAGGCTTTCTGCTAGGTATTTTTCTCGGACTTGCATTGATTATTTTCCTTTCAAATATAGTAATGGTAATTGAAATTTCGGGAAATGAAAAGGTAAGTGACGAGCAGATTATTGCTATTCTTGAGGATAATAATGTTTACATAGGCAGTTTTATCCCGAATATTGATTTTAGACAGGCAGAAAAAAGAATTATAGTTGTACTTGATGACCTTGCCTGGATAGGAATAAGAAATACAGGCTGCAGGGTTATTGTTGAGGTGAATGAAATTACCCCTGTTCCAGAAATGGTTCCTACCAATAGACCTTGTAATGTTGTTGCAACAAAGGATGCACAGATTGTTTATGTCAATGTATATATGGGAAGGCTAATTCCGCTTGTGGGCGATGGAGTAAGAAAAGGAGATTTACTAATAAGCGGAGTTGTGAGGGGTAAATTTGATAATACTTACTATGTACATTCTATGGGAGATATAATAGGAAGGTATAAAGAAAAGGTGACATTTTCTCAGCCGCTGAATGATGAAACCACCGTATACGAAGATGAGATAGTGAAAAAATCAATTTCTTTTTTTGGATTCAGGGTACCTCTTTATTTGAACAAGAAAGTAGAAGGGGAGTATGAATATACTGAAAATATCAACAATATCCAGCTTTTGAAGCTTACTCTTCCTATTGGAATAGTATTTTCAGAGTACCGTCCATATACCAGTGAGAAAATTGAATATACAAATGATATGGCTGAAGAGATACTGCGTGATAAGGTAAAAAGATATGAGCAGAATTTTCTTTCAGATGGCGATCTTACTGTTCTCGATAAAAAAGAACATTTGTCAATTAAAAATGGTGTAATGACTATTACGGTTGAATATACAATTGAGGGGAATATAACAGAGAGCCAGGAGATTTATGTAAAGAGATAGCGTGAAAATACTTTTCACGCAGCTATTTATTCCTTTCTGCAAATACAAGAGCAGAAATTTTGCTTAGCTGAACTCAGTTCAGGTTCAAGAACGGAATAAATAGCAGAGAGGAATGGTTATTAAAATCAAACTGGTCAGAAAAAGCAAGTTAGTGCTTAGTCTGACCAGTTTTTATTATTTTATAATTCTGTAATAGGCCTTTGCGGTGAGGACATAGCTGATTGCATAAACAATTGCAAAAATTGCTGTTGTACATGCAGAACAGGCAACGATCATAGGAATGCTGAAAATTTTTATAGTTGCCATCAGGTTTGAAACAATATTGACTGAAACAGCTGTGTGTATCATTGCTGTAGTAATTGGCAGAATAAAAACTGTAAGAATCTGACGTGAAATTGTACTGCGGACTTCCTTGTCAGTCATGCCGACATTCTGCATGATTTCAAAATTCATCTTGTCTTCATACCCCTCACTGATCTGCTTGTAGTACATTATCAGAACCATGCAGACAGTAAAGATTATACCGAAAAATATGCCAAGGAACATAAGTCCGCCGTTGATTGCAAAAGCTTCTCCTGCCCATATTGTTTTGTCTTCAATCTGGTTGAAACCTTCCAGACTTTCAGAGGTTGATGTGATTTTTTCAGAGAACTGCTTTGCATCTCCGCCTGTAACATTAAATCTTACAACGTAAATAGTGTTGTTAGGTGCATAAATGTCTTTAGTGTATTTTTCTTTAAGTGAGTCAATTATCTGGTTATTTGCAAATACTGCATAAATCCGCATTTCACCAAAGTTACGGATATTTTTATTGTCAAATGAGAGCTCCTGTAACTCTTCTTTCACGGTGAATGTTTTGCCATTCATAATAACAGAACTGTGTTTGTAATCCTTGGATGTAGAGTAAATAAGAATTTCATTCTCAGCAAGAGTAACATTCTTTTTCTGAGTACGGTTATAATCTTCAAGTGACAATGCACGGATAATATCTTCATTTTGGTTAGGTTCAGCTGGTTTATCAAGCCAGTTTTCTCCTGATATATATGTTGTAAGCTTGTTATATGTGTATGTGACGGTGTCCTTTATTTCTGTATTTGATTCCTTTGCAATAGAATTTACATAGCTGTCAAACTCATCTGCTTTCGTAAAACTGTCTGCATTGAAATAAAAGGAATAATCATAAGGATATGAAAATTCAGTTGCGGAATTCTGCCCAAAAAATACTGCTCCTGTGCAGGTAAGCGTGATTATTGTCATTGTACAGAAAATGCAGATGTTAGTGAGTCCTGTGGCATTTTTCTTCATTCTGTAAATCATACCTGAAACAGTAACAAAGTTTCTGCTTTTATAGTAATACTTTTTATTTAAGCGGCATGCCCTTAGAAATGCAATGCTTCCACTCTGGAAAAGCAGATGTGTACCTAGAACAACCATTGCAACTGCCAATAAAAAGTCAGTAAAGATATACATACTCATTTTTGATTTCAGAGCAATGTAATATCCTCCTCCAAGAAGAATAGTACCTGCAAGGGCAGAGAGCAACAGGTGCTTTGGTTCTTTTTCTCCTGACTTTGAAGCACGGAAAAGTTCGCTTGGGTTTGCGAGTGATACTCTGAATATATTAACTGCAAGATTTACAGCTGAAATAATACCAAAGTAAATTATAGTTGCAGCAAGTGCTTTACCGCTGAATATAAAACTGATGCTGCCGGAAATATGTGTGATTTTCAGCAACAGCATAAAAATAAGCTTTGAAAATACTGCGGCAATAATAATTCCGCCTGCAAGTGACATTACATATATAATCAAAGATTCAATACCCATCATAAGTCCTATATGCTTTTTCTCAAGACCAAGAACACAATAAAGTCCAAGTTCTTTTTTACGCCGTTTGATAAGGTAGTTATTTACGCTAATCAGAAATGGTGCAAGAATAATTGCAAGAAGAACTTCTCCTATTATCATAAGTACTGCTACATATGAAGCATGAGGAAGCGTTTCCATAATAGGATTATTCTGAATGGAAACAAAAATATAAAATACACTTACGCAAATAATATTTGCAAAAAGATAAGGTGAATAAGTTGTCTTGTTTTTAAAGATTCCGTTTATGGCAAGACGTGGAATAACAGATTTTTTGTTCATTACTTTACCTCCATAATCAGTTGTTTGCTGTCTGGAGAACAGTAAGAGTTGCAGAAATATTGTGATACATCTCATCATTTGATGAAGTTCCACGGTAAATCTGATTAAAGAGAAGTCCGTCTTTAATGAAGATAACTCGCCCTGCACAGCTTGCTGCCTGAATACTGTGTGTTACCATAAGAATTGTCTGACCGTCTCTGTTGATGTCTTCAAACAATTTTAAAAGTGCTGCGGAAGCTTTTGAATCAAGCGCTCCTGTCGGTTCATCGGCAAGAACGATCTTCGGGTTTGTAATGAGTGCACGGGCAACAGCAGTACGCTGTTTCTGACCGCCTGAAATTTCATAAGGGTATTTTTCAAGAATATCACTTATCTGAAGGCGCTTTGCAAGTGGGATAAGACGCTTCTCCATTTCCTTGTATTCAAAACCCTGCAAAACTAGCGGGAGAAGTATATTGTCCTTTGCACTGAATGTGTCAAGCAGGTTGAAATCCTGAAAAACAAATCCAAGGTTGTCACGTCTGTAGGAGCAGATATCGCTTCCCTTGATTTTTGAAAATGACTGATTATCAAGAAGTATTTCGCCTGATGTAGGTTTATCAAGTGAAGCAAGAAGATTCAGCAGAGTAGTTTTACCTGATCCGCTTTCTCCCATTATAGCAACATATTCTCCTTTTTCTACAGAGAAGCTGATGTTTTCAAGAGCTGTGATTTTTGCACCGCTCCTATGAGTTGTATAGATTTTTTTCAGATTTTGAACTTCAAGTAAAGCCATAGTAATTGTCCTTTCATATTTTAGAGTGTATTTTTATCAGTAACAATATAACAAAAATTAAGAAAAGAGACATATTGACCTCCATTCATTCGTCAAGAATGGTTTATCTTATGTTTTTATTATACAAAACAGCGAAAATGTCTGCCATAACTTAGGCTTACATTTTCGCTGTTTAATCTTTCATTTTTGTCACTTTGCATTTTCCTGGGAAAAGTCAATAATTATATCTGTACCCTTGTTCTTTTCTGAACGGATCGAAATCTTATGCCCAAGCTTTGATGTAATCTTTTTGCAGAGATATAGTCCTAATCCCGTTGATTTTTTATTCATATGACCGTTAAAGCCGGTAAAGCCTTTCTGAAAAAGCCTTGGGATATCTGCTTGTGAGATACCAATGCCTGTATCGGAAATAACAAGGCAGTTCCCGTCAGCATATATGGATATTCCACCTTTGCGTGTATATTTGATACTGTTTGACAAAAGCTGTTCAATGACAAAAACCATCCACTTTTCATCAGTTACAGCTTTAAGGGAGAAGTCAGTAAAATAAAGTGTAAGCTTTTTAAGGGAAAAAAGCATAACATACTTTTTCAGAGCAGTTGCAGCAATTGTATGAATATCATGTTCTTCAAGAACCATGTCATCGGAAATGCTTTCAAGCCTGATATATCCGAGAGCCATTTCGGAATAGCACTCAATTCTGAACAGCTCACTTTTAAGCATAGCAATGCTTTCAGGGGAGAAATTATTGTTCTGCAATATCAGATTCATGGCAGCAATAGGGGTTTTAATCTGATGTGTCCATAATGTATAGTAGTCTCTTGCTTCAGTTTCACGGATCGAAGATGAACTTAAAATATCAGTCAGTCTATTTTTCTGGCTGATTATGATGTCACAGTAATCCCTGCCTGAAAGAGTTCCGAAGTCAGGAATATTATCGTTGATGTTTTCTATGCAGTCAAGCAGATGTTTAAGCTGATTATGCGCAGAAATGTATTTTGCAAAGTCAGAAATACCAAAACAAAGAGAAAAGAATCCGCATATTGCAAGAGCATATAACAACATCATAGCGTCCTGACCGGAAAGAAGCATTACAGCAGTTGTTGCAGCAGCACAGATAAATAACAGCATTATTATTTTTCGACGTTCACAAAGCCATTTAGTCAGAAGCTTAAAAAATTGTATAAACATAATGAGGTCCTTTCGGTATAGTATTCTGAATTTGCTTTCTAACCGACAATATATCCGATACCCTTTTTTGTAGTAATAATATTTTCTGCTCCTGCTGCCTCAAGCTTTCTTCTCAGACGGTTTACATTGACAGTAAGTGTATTGTCGTCAATAAAGCAATCGCTATCCCAGAGAAGCTTCATAATTTCCTCACGGGAAACGCAATGCCCCTTATTTTCAAAAAGCAGGGAAAGTATCTTGAATTCATTTTTTGTAAGGTCAATTCTTGTGTTATTATATAATGCAGAAGCGTCAGACAGATTGAGAATCATTCCGTTATGTTCAATGAAAGTCTGATGTGACTGGAATGAGTATGTTCTTCTCAGAATTGCCTGAACCTTTGCATACAGAACATTCAGGTCAAACGGCTTTGAAATAAAATCATCACCGCCCATATTCATCGCCATTACTATATTCATATTGTCAGAAGCCGATGAAATAAAAACTATCGGAACAGCAGATACCTTGCGTATTTCTGCACACCAATGATACCCATTGCAGCTAGGCAGTAAAATATCCATAAGAACAAGGTGAGGGGCAAGTCTTGCAAATTCTCCTGTAATATCAGAAAGGTCAATATCATAAAAAACTTCATAGCCCCAGCCACGAAGAAATTCAGCCGACTGTGTTGCTATGATTTCATCATCTTCAACAATCATAATTCTGTACATTCAGGTTTGTCCTCCATTACACATTAAAGGCGCATATGTACTAAGGCAATACCGCACAATACGTTTCTGTCGATTTTCAAAACAGACTCAGTTACGTATTTTCGCTGTTTCTCAAATCGTCGAAACGTAGCCTGTGGCTTTGTGCGGTATTGCCTTAATCAAAAGTATACCAACAGCAGGATATTTTGTCAATATTGTGCCATATGTGATAAATGCGTCTATATGAAAAAAGCTGTACAAACCGAAGCCTGTACAGCGTTTATTTTTAGGAAACATTTTCATCAAGGACAACTTTGATTTTAATTGTATCAGGAGAATCATTTCTAAAAACAGATAATTCAATGCTTTCTCCCGCTTTGAATTTGTCCTTAATCCTATTGAGTTCATCCATAGTAGTAATCTTTTCGTCGTTTATTCCGACAATGATATCTCCAGCTTTTATTCCGCTTTTTGCAGCAGAAGATTCAGGATCAATAAACCTAACAAAGACACCTTCAGGTATATCATAATATTTTGACGTTACATAATTGACGTCTTCACCGCTTATACCTATCATTGGACGTCCCTTGACGTAGCCATTTTCAATAAGGTCATTAATTACAGGCTTTGCACCGTTTATCGGAATTGCAAAACCAAGTCCCTCAGTATATCCTGAAATAATCTTGCTTGAATTAATACCGATAACCTGTCCTGAACTGTTGAGAAGAGGTCCACCGCTGTTGCCGGGATTGACAGCAGCATCTGTCTGAATCAGTGTCATTTTCCTCTCATCAATGGTAATAGTTCTGTTGAGAGCGCTGATAATACCACAGGTTGTAGAACCATAAAGCTCAAATCCAAGCGGATTTCCTATAGCAACTGCAAGCTCGCCTTCAAGAAGATTGTCGCTGTTTCCAAGTTCTGCAGCAGGAAGCTTTTTGCCTGCTGAATCTATTTTCAGAACAGCAAGATCCGTCCTTGTGTCTGTTCCGATAATTCTTGCCTCATGCTCACTCTGATCTTCAAGCACTACTATTACAGAGTTCGCCTTGAAGGTAGTATCTTTGTAAGAACTTTGAACTACATGGGCATTTGTAACTATATAACCGTCAGTAGTAATGATAATACCAGTACCTGTACCTGTTGATTCGTGGAATTGACTTGAAATTCCAACAACCGATGGTTTTGCTTTTTTAACAATTTCGGGTATCGTAAGAATTTTTGTTGCAGTATTGTTGTTTTTTGCTTGTGAAGCAATATCTGTTATAGTGGCAATACTTTCTGAATTTAGAAAATCAGGTTTAGATTTAATCTGAATGTAAACTGTGATTATACATGCTGACACGGCAGCAAAACAGATAAATAATATCAAAGAAACGATAACTTTTCTCTTCATGCAAGATGGAGAGCGCTTTATCTTATCTGGAGCGAAAATTATTTCTGCAGTGCTGTCGGAGACGTATTTATTCTGGTTATATTCGCACATCATATCCTCCGGTCGGCTTTGCCGTACTGCTTTAAAATTATGAAAAAGCAAACTCAAAATGTTATACTTTTTCTTAATTATATTTTACCCTGAAATATGATGAATTAATGATAGCAGATAGAAATTTAAGTGTTTACAGAAGAACTCTCAGTTTTTTTCTTGTGTTTGCCAGGAAGCTCCATAACTGTTGGAATGACCATGCCAATAATTAAAACAAAAATTGCAATTATGCCCTGTGTATTGAATGCAAATTCTTTAGGAAAAACCTGCGGAATAGACCCAAGTATAAATCCTGCAATGACGCAGTAGGTTACAATTCTGCTCTTTTTGAATAAAAATGAAATAATTCTGGCGGATGCGAGTATACCAAGTCCGACTGCGACTGCAATTATCAGCAGGATAGGAATATTAAATTCTGTAATAGCATGAATAGTTAAGTCATAACTGCCCAGTGCTTTCATTATAAGAGCACCGCTAAAACCTGGAATTATCATGCAAACTGCTGCAATGAATGATATGATAAAGAGGATTATCGGGTTCATTTCAGTCTGTGCAGATGAAGCATCTGGATTTATAAAGCAAAATAGAATTACTGCAGCTGCACCTAAAAGAAATGGTATTATGTGTACAGGCTTTAATTTCTGTTCAGCAGTACATTCTTTATATAGTATCGGAATACTTCCGATTATGATTCCAATGAAAAAGAACTGCGTTGGAACGTTGTAATTTTCAAACAGATAGTCAAGTATAAATGATGCTATGATAATTCCAATTGCCATTCCTCCGAAAATACAAAGCAGAAATGGAAGGTTTTTTATAAGCTTTTTTATATTTAATGTAATTGCATCAATAAATCTATCGAATACTTTGGTGATTACTGCTATTGTACCGCCGTCAACACCAGGAACTGCATTTGCAAGTCCCATTGCAATGCCCTTTAGAACCAGTATAAAGTAACTCATGTTTTTGTGACCATTCCTTTCTGAGCCTTGACAGCTTGCAAAAACGGATAATCGCATGAAAGTCAAAACTCAAAGTCTGAAAAAATATATTTTCAGACTTTTTTAATCTTAATAATATCTATTTATTATTACACATAATTATTTTTTTTTCAACTAAAATACTGTTGAAAAATAATAGTTTGTATGGTATAATTTATGTAATATTTATGCAAAAACATAAAATTATTATAAGGAAGATGATTTTGTGGGAAAATATCTGAAACATTACATGAAAAAGATTGAAACTAGTCTTGAGGATGAAAATTCGGATTTTGAGTATCTCAGAAAGGAGCATCTTGTACAGGTGGAATTTCTCCAGCATGAAAGGTTTATTCATCTGGTTGTAACCTGCCTGATTGCAATTCTTACGGTTATGTGTATAATAGGCGTCGTAATAACATCAGCAATAAGTCTGATTGCTATGACTGTACTGTTATTGTGTCTTCTTGTTCCGTACATAGCTTACTATTACTGGCTTGAGAATAATGTACAGAAGTTATACGATATTTATAACAAGCTTGAGGAAAAGACCAGGTAAATTACTACTACTAGGAGAAACTTGCTATGAACATAACAAAAGAGGTTGTTCAGGAAGTAATTCAGAACGAGGAAATCAGTATATTTTTTCAGCCGATATATTCTTTGAATACAAGAAAAATTATTGGTATTGAAGCTCTTGCAAGAGGTATTCACGATGACAAGGTTATTTCACCATATACTTTGTTTGAATACAGCAAGAAGACCGGTGATACCTTAATGCTTGATCGCCTTTGCAGAAAAAAAGCTATGAAAGAATTTTCGGCAGGAAGTCTTGCTCCTACACTGTATTTGAATTTTGAAACATCCGTCCTGAATAATATCAGACCGGAAAACGGCGAGATTCTGAAAAATGCAAGGGAATATGGAATAGAACCTCAAAATATTGTAATTGAGCTTAATGAATCAAAGGTTAATGATATCTATAATCTTCTTATGTTTGTTGATTATTATAGGAATAATAATTTTTTAATTGCATTGGACAACGTAAGCTCCGGTCCTGATACTTTGGACAGGATTATGCTTGTGAATCCGGACATTATCAAGATAGACAGAGCCATTATTTCAAATATTGGCACAAACAAATATAGTCAGGAAATATTGAAGGGAATAATTTCAACTGCAAAGGAAATTGGTGCACTGACAGTTGCAGAGGGCGTTGAAACCGCAGATGAAGTTATAAATTGCATGATTTTAGGTGTTGATTATTTTCAAGGGTTTTATTTTTCAAAGCCAGACCATTTCAATTACCTTTTCACTAATGAAGCAAGGTTAAAGATGAATAACGCTGCACAAAGACTTAATCTAAACATCAAAAAGAATGAAACTGTCCAGAATGTTGAGCTTGAATCATACAGAAGAATTATATACGACCTAGTTTTAAGATTATCAACAACAGAAGATAAAAATTATAATGAAGAGTTGCTATCATATGTCGCTGAACATAAAGAAATAGAATGTGCGTTTATTATCAATTCTGATGGCTTTCAGATTACAAATACAGTGATGCTTCCAGGGCAATCTGCTTCAAGTGAATATTATCCTGCTTTGTGCGGAGAAAATCACGGCGTGAAGAATTACTTTTATGCAGTTAAGGAGAAAATTGAAGATCCGTTTATATCAGGCTGGTACATATCTAATGCCACAGGAAATTATTGCAAGACTATTTCGTCAGGCTTTCACAACAAGGACGGAAAACTTCTTGTTGCTTGTGTTGACCTTAAAAAATAAGCTAAAGAATGTTATACCAGAATGGTATCTCTGACTTGTAGATATAGTTTAGATTATTTAAAACATTGAGAAGCTCTCCAGGCAGTTCTTCGTTTTGTTCTTTAATAAAAGGCTTAATTTTTGAAATAGAAATGTTTATTTCATTTATTTTCTCATCCTTAACGAACAAAAGCATTGTTTTTTCATAATTTCTCCATGCATTACTAAGCTCTTCAGCTTTTAAGGCTGCCTTATCATATTGTTTATTTTCAGTAAGAACTTGCACTTCCGAAAGGATAGATGTAAGTTCTTTATTTTTATGCTTAATAATAAAGATAGCAGAAAAAGAGAAAATAAAAATTACTGAAAGCAGAATTACAGATATAGCAATACGCTTCATTTTTTATTCTCCCTTTCTATTATTATACTTTTACCTTTTGAGTCAAGTGTCATAATAAAAACATTTTTCAAAGATAAATTCTTTTCACTAAGCTTTTTTGTTAGCCAGGATATTCCATAGCCTGTTCTTTTCAGTGCATCTATGTTGATATTTCCGTCATCAATAACCATCTCAGGCGGGTTTTGAGTATTCTGATTAAGCATGAGGTCCTCATTAGTAACATTCCTGTACTGATATTTCTGATAGAAAGAAACAACTCCTGTAGTTTCAACAACAGCAAACTGTATCTCATTGAGATCAAAAATATTGGATGACCGCATAGCTTCTATAAGATCATCTGCTGTAAACCGCAGTTCTTTCATTTTCTGCTGATCAATCTTTCCGTCCTTTATTATTATAACTGGTTTACCACATGATAATCTGCGTATAATTTTTGATTTTAATCCTATCCAAGACATCAGTACATCAAGGCTTGCGAGTGTCAGAATAGGAATTATTCCTGTAATAAGCGGTAAATCAGGATCTTCAACAGGAAGAGTGGCAATATTTGAAATTAAAATTGTTACTGCAAGTTCTGAGGGCTGCAACTGGCCAAGTTGGTGTTTGCCCATTAATCGGACAGATGCAATAAGCAATACATATAAAATAATTGCTCTTATAAAAATAATAAGCATAAAATCTCCATTCTCTTTTGCTATTTATTTGTTTAAATGTATTTTTTACAGAATAGCGATAAAAACGTTATTTGCTATTAAAATTTTCTTTTTATTCTGCATATATTTTGTGCTTATGTCGGAAAATATACATTAAATTTGTATGAATTAATTTAAAAAATAAGGATATAATAGGATGGATTACCGAAAGGAGACTTAAACTATGCAGGGGCCTGATACCTATAACTTTATTGATTACCCGCTTTCTATGAGTCTGGAGGAGAATATAAAAAACATAAAGACAATACTGAATAGCAGTTCAGATCTTCAAGTAAATGAGTTTGTAATTTCAGATGTGAATTGTTGTCTTATTTGCTTTGAAGGTATGATTTCAACTTCAACTATAACAAATCTGATACTTGTGCCGCTAACAGAACTTAAATTAAATGATGATATTACTCCTGATGACCTGTTCAAGCATATCCGTGACAGAATGTTACTTACAACAGACAGGTCATTTACAATAGTGTACGGAGAAATAATAAAAAAAGTAATGAGCGGGTTTGCAATACTTCTTATTGACGGAGTGGCAACCGCAACATGTCTCGGCGTTCAGGGATATGCAACAAGAGGTGTTAACGAGCCTTCCTCTGAAGGGAATATCAGAGGTTCGCATGAAGGCTTTGTCGAAACAGTAAGAACAAATATGTCTCTGGTAAGACGAAGAATCAAATCGCCTGTATTGCAGTTTAACCTTTTTTCTGTAACTTCCAAAAGTAATGTTGATGTTATTCTTGCCTATATGGATGACAGAGTGTCACATAATCTTGTCAAAAATATAAAAAAGCGTCTTAAAGAAATGGACATAGAAACAATTCTTGGAACAGGATATGTTGAACCGTTTCTTGAAAATACAAAGCTATCTATCTTTTCGGGAGTATCAGTAACAGAACGGCCTGATGTTTTTTGTGCAAAGCTTCTTGAGGGGCGTGTAGGACTTCTTATTGATGGTTCTCCGTTTGCTGTAATAATTCCATATCTTTTTATTGAAAACTTCCAGACGCTTGATGACTATAACGCAAGACCCTATTATGCTACCTTTCTTCGGTGGTTAAGGTATTTATCATTTTTCATTGCTGTTTTTTTTCCTTCGCTTTATGTTGCAATTGCAACATTTCATCCCGAACTGTTTAATCATAAGCTGCTTATTAATCTGGCCGAGGCGGAACAGAAAGCACCTCTTCCGTTAATGGCAGAATCACTAATTATAATTATATTCTATGAAATAATCAATGAGGCAGGAATCAGGCTTCCGAAAGCCGTCGGAGGAGCGGTTTCTATTCTTGGCGGACTTATAATCGGTGATGCGGCAGTTTCTGCAGGACTTATCTCAAATCCACTTCTTCTTGCTTGTGTAATAGCAGTTATAGCTTCATTTGTAGTTCCTGGATTAAATCAGCAGATAACCTTATTCAGAATAATTTCTGTAATAGTAGGCGGCATAAGCGGGTTATACGGAATAGCATTACTTACAGCAGTTATGATAGTAAATGTGTGCGCACTTGAAAGCTACGGAGCGCCTGTTATGTCACCTGTATCACCATTTACACCGTATGCAATGAGGGATGTGCTTACAAGAATAGGTTTTAAGAAAATGATAAAAAGGAAAACCACAGTTGAAAATCTTAGAGGGGTTAACATAAAATAATGATTGATAAAGGTTCTGAAAAAATCAGAATAGGCTGGGGCCAGCTTCTGATACTTTTATTGCTCTGCAAAGTATTTACCTTAATGACCTATGTCCCTCTAATAGGAGAGGGCTATTCTCTGACATCGCAGCTGATTGCAGCAGTAATTTCAATAGTTATTCAGGCGATTATGATTATTCCCATTATAATTCTTAACAAATGCGTACCTGAAAAAAACGTTACACTTGCTGCTTTTTCAGTAAACAAAGGGCTTGGGATTATATATTCAGTACTGTATTTTGCTTACTTTATTATATATGCATCAAACTCAACATTCAGCTTTCAGAGATTTATAACTATAAGATTCTATCCCTCTGTAAACAAATATTTATGGGTAGCAATATTTATTATAGTGTGTGTATACTGTGCATATCTGGGCATTGAAGGTATCTCCAGGTCATCTGTGCTGGTATTTTTGCTTTTTATTTTTATGCTTATTCTGATGGTTTTGATGTCAATTCATGATATTGATTTCAACAATTACTATTTTGACAGAAACTTTTCTGATTCAATATATACAGCTGTTCTGAACGATATACAAAGGAACGGTGAAATAACTGCACTTGCATTCCTGATGAAATTTGTGTCTGATAAATTCAGATGTTCGGCATATGGATACCTTGCAGCAAAGCTTATCACAGTTGAAATTGTTACACTTCTTATAATTACAGTGCTTGGTGATTTTGCAGCGGTAACCGAATATCCGTTTATGGAAGTAGGTTCATATTCGGGAGTAAGACTGATACAGCGACTTGATTCAGTTTATATGGTAACATGGACAATTACTTCCGTTATTAATATTTCTTTGTTTATATATCTTTGCGGAAATATTATAAAGGAAGTTTTTCCGAAAATAAAGTATGCCAATTCAATTAGTGGCTTAATTATTTTTATGCTTTGCATACCGCTTGTTTTACAGTCAGAAAAGAACAGCATAATATCTGCATTGTTCAGTTCCGGGTACTCAGTAATTTTCTATACTGCTGTACTGCCGCTGATACTTCTGATAATCCTGAAAATATCTGCAAAGAAACATAAGGAGAAAGCTTAATATGAAAAAAATAATTGCAGTAATTATTTCAGCATCCATGTTTATTTTAATGTGTGGTTGTTCGGGAGCTGTTGAAGTGAACAACAGAATGTTCGTTCAGGTATTGGGAATTGACAAAAAAGATGACTTATATGAAGTTTATGCAAAGGTATATGATTCGGGAGACACACAAAATCAAGGTGTTTCTTCGTTTACGGGAAAGGGAAAGACTTTGCTGTCGGCAATTGCAGCGGTAGAATCATCTCAGAACAGAAAAATTTTTCTTGGGCATTCAAAAGTAATCGTACTGGGGCAGGGTATAGATAATCCGTCAAAAGAACTGAAAGCTTTTCTGGATGGAAGTGTTTCACCTTCATGCTTTGTTGTTTACAGTGAGGATATTAAAAAGATTACTGATAAGAATTTAAGTGATAAGTGGACATCTGAATATATTCTCAGCAACATGGAAAACAAGTATAATCATGGTGAGCTTGTATATACAACACTTGCTGATATTATTTCAGCAAAGAATGCGTATTTTATGCCTGTTATCAAAGTAAGTGATAAAAAGTTTGACTTTTCAGGTATCAGAATAAAGAATTTTCAGGATAATTCTGTCATGCTTGACAGTGAGCAGGTTCTGGGTGTAAAAATTCTGAAAAATGATTTTTCTTTTGATGACAGTATTATGATACCACTTACAATAAACAGTCATACAGCAGGAATTTTGATAACAAAAATTAAAACCTGCACAAGAACTGCTCAGGAAGATGGTACTTTGAATTATAACGTAACAATAACTCTTGAAGCGGACGTAAAGGAAAATATATCCGATATCCCTGATAATGTAATCAACACAGCAGCACAGAATTATATACAAGGTGTGTGTTATGACGCATTTGATACTTGCATTACTAAGAATCAATGTGATATACTGAATATAAGAAAGCTTGTTACAAAATACAGCGGTGAAAGTATTGATCTGTACAATAACAATGTTTCAGAAATATTACCGAATATTACTGTAGATGCAAAAATAAGTTCTGTATTATAAAATTTTAAAAATTTAATTTTTCTATTGACAAGTCAGTAATCACATGTTATAATTTAAAAGCTGTGTAAAACAGAAACTATCGTATTCTAAAGACAGCAGGTGGCTATGCCGTAAATCCTGCCGAGGAAAAGATTGTAAAGTATATGATACTTATGCCTTTTCCTTTTTGGAAAAGGTTTTCTTTTTTGAATTCTGATAGTTGGATATTAACTTCGGAGGTGAAATAATATGCCAAGTGAAAAGATTCTTGAATCAAAGAAAGCAAAGGTTGAAGCAGTTACTGAACTCATCAAGAATTCCGTTTCTGGTGTTATCGTTGACTATAAGGGTATTACAGTTGAGGAAGACACTAAGCTCAGAAAGGAACTCAGAGAAGCAGGCGTTAACTACTTCGTAGAAAAGAACTCAATTCTTCGTTTCGCAGTTAAGAATGCTGGTCTTGAAGGCTTAGCAGAAGTTCTTAAAGGAACATCAGCTATTGCTGTTTCAAATGATGATCAGACTGCTCCTGCAAGAATCCTCGGCAAGTTTGCTAAGGATCATGAAAAGAAGTTTAACCTCAAGGCTGGTTACATTGAGGGTGAGATCTACGACGAAAAAGGTGTTACAGCTCTTTCCAAGATTCCTTCAAAGGACGTTCTTCTTTCACAGCTCGTTGGCGCACTTCAAGGTCCTATGCAGAAGCTTGCTGCTACTGTTAAGGCTGTTGCTGACAAGAAGGCAGAAGAAGAGGCTGCTTAATTTTGCAGTCCTACATTAAATTAAATTTATAAAAATTAAAGGAGATTATTATCATGGCTTCAGAGAAAGTTTTAAAGTTTGTTGAAGATATCAAGGCTCTGTCAGTTCTTGAACTCGCTGAGCTCGTAGACGCTATTCAGGAAGAATTCGGTGTAACAGCTGCTGTTGCAGTTGCTGGTCCTGCTGCAGGTGCTGCTGGTGCAGCTGAAGCTGAAAAGACAGAATTCGATGTAATTCTTGCTTCATTCGGCGAAAAGAAGATGGACGTTATCAAGGCTGTTAAGGATATTTGCGGTCTTTCACTTAAGGAAGCTAAGGAACTCGTTGAAGCTGCTCCTAAGGCTATCAAGGAAGGCGCTTCAAAGGCTGACGCTGAAGACCTCAAGACAAAGCTTGAAGCTGCTGGCGCAACAATCGAACTTAAGTAATTCAAATATTGATATTGCTTCTAAAAAAGCACTCTGTTTTTACAGGGTGCTTTTTTCTGTATAATTTTCTATTTTTATTTTAAAAAATACGGTAGAAACTGTTGACTTTTTAGGATAATGTATGTATAATTTTAAATATATATTATATAACATATATTATCAATATTAAAGGGAAAAGAGGAAACACTATGTCTGAATTTTCAAGAAGACTTCCCGTTTATCTGTTACTTGATACATCGGGTTCAATGTCAGGAGATCCTATAGAAGCAGTAAAACAGGGTATGAAGGCTCTTATATCTGAACTAAGGGGAGATCCTCAGGCTCTTGAAACGGCATATCTTTCAGTAATTACATTTAATTCCTCTGCAAGACAGGTTTCACCGCTTACAGAGCTTATGCTGTTTAAGGAACCACAAATAAATGCAGGAGGTGCTACTGCTCTCGGCGCTGCATTGAGATTGCTTACAGAGTGTATAAATAGTGAGGTAAAAAAATCAACTGAATCACAAAAGGGTGACTGGAAGCCACTGGTATTCCTACTGACAGACGGCGCTCCTACAGATGACTGGCGACAGGCTGCAGAAGAGCTTAAAAAGGTTAAGCCTGCTAACATCATTGCCTGTGCTGCAGGTGCATATGCTGATACAACCGTACTTAAGGAAATCACTGAATGCGTTATAATGATGAATACTCTGTCTGCAGGGGATCTTGCACAGTTCTTTGCATGGGTATCTGGTTCAATTAAAATGTCATCAAAGAGCCTTGACTCAAAGCCTGGCGCAAACATTGAACTTCCGCCACCACCACAGGGTTTTGTAATTGTTCCGTAATTGTATTTTCATAGCTGAGGTGTAAGATGAAAAATAAAGATAAGTCTGAATCTGGTGTTAATAACACAGAAGAAGCACAAGTAACGCTTTCAAATCTTGATGTAACGGCACATACGGCATCTCTTTGGAAGTACATTCCAATACCTGAGACGCCTGAGCCATTTCCGGAATATACAAATAAGTATTTTAAAAACGAATCAGTTGAAATTATTTCTGCCCGTGTGCGTGGAAAAAAGCATAAACATGAGGGCACAAATTGTGATGACTGGTATGAGTTTGACATGATGGATGACTGTATATTTGCAGCTGTTTCAGATGGTGCCGGTTCAAAGCACTTTTCAAGAATTGGTGCAAAAATCAGTTGTCAGACACTCATAGAAAAAGTTAAAAATGAATATATGAGTATATTCAAGGAAGATAAAAAAATCAGAAAAAAACTTGGTTTGTCGCTTGATAATCCTGAATTTACTGAAACATGTTCAAGGCTTGCTTCTGTCTTGCAGCAAGGCATTATTGCTGCAAGAAATGAAGTAAAAAAGGCATTTGACGAGCGTAAGGATAAAGAAGAATATGTAATAAAGCCGGGTAAGGCTCCGGAATATAAAGACTTCTCTTCTACATTACTAGCCGCTGTAATAATTCCAGTCAGCGTTGAAAAGTCAACCGAACATCTTATAATTACCGTACAAATTGGTGACGGTTGTATTTCTTCAATCAATAAAAGTGCAGAGTTTTCTGATGCGCTCAGACTTCTCGGTACTGCTGACGGCGGTGCATTTGCCGGTGAAACAGACTTTCTGACATCTTCATCTATGGGTACTGAAGAGGAACTTAAAAAGCGTACTAAGATACAGCGCAGAAAAATATCAACAGTAATGCTTATGTCAGACGGTGTTGCAGATGATTATTATCCGAACAATCCGCAGATATTAAGATTATATACAGATTTATTGCTTAACGGAATTATAAATCTTGACGGTTCAGCAAACACCGTTACAGATGCAAACAGAAAATTTATCAGCAATGTGCCTGCACCTCTGGAATTTCCATGGGTTAATGACGGAGATGTAAAATATGCTTTGCAGTATTCAAACAATATAATCAATAATGCTGATATATCTCTTGAGGAACTCTGGAGTAATACTGACGTTCAGAGAATTGCATCGCTTGAAAGCTTCGGAAAGAAGATTGATGGTGATGACAGTTCTGAAAAATTGCTGACATGGCTTGATAATTATGTTGAAAGAGGTTCATTCGACGACAGAACTTTAATTATTATTAATTTGGGGGATAAATAATGAGCAGAATAGAAGAGGCAGTCCTTGACAACGGGCGGCGTATTCCGTATGTTGTTAAAGATAATCCTCCGAGGGGAGGTATGAAATATACATACTTCTCTCCTGATAAGTCATATGTTGTTCAGTTTTTCAATGAGCCTTCAAAGATAGATATTAATACTCGTTCACGTATTGAAGCAATTATCGGAAGGTATAATCCGACCTTGCCCGAAACGAAGGGTGGAGCTATCGGCAACGATGAAAAGATGGCAGAGTATTTTGCAAACAGATTCTGCTGGCCTACAAATATTGTTGTGTCACCTGAATTCGGGCTTGTTTCTCCTGCCTATCCGCAGAACTTTTTCTTCGGTGAAGGGGCTTCAAAGCTTTTACAGCTGAAAGGCAAGGATAAAAAGAGCAACTGGTTTACATCAAGCAACAGAAGATTTCTTGACAAAAGTGAGCTTGGTGATTTCAGATCAATGCTTCAGATGTCTCTTCTGCTTGCTAGATCAATAAGACGACTTCATCAGGCAGGTCTTGCACATTCTGACCTTTCAAACAATAACGTCCTTATAGATCCAAAAACCGGGAACTGTGTTGTAATTGATATAGATTCACTTGTTGTTCCTGGTCTGTATCCGCCTGAAGTTGCCGGAACAAGAGGATATATTGCTCCTGAAGTGCTTTCAACAATGGAGCTGGATTATTCTGACCCTAGAAGAAAAACTCCAAGTTCCTATACTGACCTTCATGCACTTGCTGTTCTTATTTATGAATATCTTTTCTGTCGCCATCCACTTATGGGACCAAAGATTTTCTCAACAGCTTCAGCAGAAGAAGATGACTTTCTTGGACTTGGACCTCAGGCACTGTTTATTGAGCATCCGTCTGATACATCAAACAGGCCTGTCATTCTGCGAGGAGAAATCAAGGATCTTGGACCTATCCTTGAAAAGCTGTTTCTCAGGGCGTTTGTTGAAGGACTGCATAACCCTGACCTCAGACCTACTGCAATGGAGTGGGAAAGAGGTCTTGTACAGACATGGGATCTTCTTCATCGCTGTTCAAATCCTGACTGTGAAAAGAAATGGTTTGTGATGAGCGACATGAATAACCCTGTATGTCCTTTCTGTAAGACAAAGGTTACAGATAAGGAACTTGTAAGATTTACACTTAAGCAGGAAGTCAGGGGACATAACGGTCAGTGGCGTTTATATTCAGAACTTGATGTGGTTAATAATACACCACTTTTCAAATGGCATATTCAAAGCAGTATTTTCCCTGATGAAAAGGCTGATAAAACGTTGCAGGCATATGTTTGCAATCATCACAATTCATGGTATCTGGTCAATCAGTCAGCAACAGGAATGATTTCTCCACTTGGAAATCCTGTTCCTGCTGGTCAGGCTATACATCTTGAAAATGGAACAGTATTCAAAGCTTCAAGGGATAACAGAGGTATTCTTGTTGAAGTAACTATAAAGCAAAATTATTAGACTATAATCAATAAAGTCAGTCAATAATATCAATATGATTAAATAATCAGAGGAGGATATATTAATGAATTTTCAGGGACTTACCGATCAGCAGGTTGAGCAATCCCGTGCAGAAAATGGTACCAATAAGTTATCGGAGCTGAGGGGCGAAACATTCTGGGATAAGCTGAAGGGCAATTTCGGCGATCCTATGATAAAAATACTTATTGTAGCTCTTATCATAAACGTAGTAATCTATATACTGAGTGTAACAGGCGTAATACATGCAGATGTTGAGTGGTATGAACCTCTTGGTATTGCAATTGCAGTATGCCTTGCTACATTTGTATCCACAATATCAGAATATAACAATGAAACTGCTTTCCAGAAGCTTCAGGAAGAGGCTTCAAAGATTTTATGCAAGGTTTTCAGAAATGGAAACATAGTTGAAATTTCAATTGATGATATCGTTGTTGATGATGTTGTTCTTCTTCAGTCAGGTGACAAAATACCTGCTGATGGTATTCTGATTGACGGTGATTTAAAGGTAGACCAGTCCGTTCTTAACGGTGAAGCTAAGGAAGCAACTAAAAAAGTTATGCCTGATGACTATAAGGACGAGTCAGTTGCACTTGATACCCTGAATCCATACAAGATTTTCAGAGGAACAATTGTATGTTCGGGTAATGCTGTAATGAAGGTTGTTACGGTTGGTGACAAGTCTGAATACGGTAAGATTGCTACTGAACTCCAGCAGGATGATGACAGAGAATCACCGCTTAAGGTTAAGCTTTCAGGTCTTGCAAACGGCATAAGCAAGTTTGGCTACATTGGCGGTATTGCAATTGCAGTTGCTTTGCTTTTCTCAAGAATCTTCCTTGAAAGCGGCGGAGCTTCAATTTATTTTTCACTTGCACCAACTGATCTTACTGCAAAGCTAATAGCGGACGTTCTTGATTCTGTAATTCTTGCTGTAATTATCATAGTTATGGCTGTTCCAGAGGGACTTCCTCTTATGATTGCAATTGTATCTGCACTTAATATGAGCAAGATGCTCAAGGATAACGTTCTTGTAAGAAAGATTGCAGGTATTGAAACAGCAGGAAGCCTTAACATTCTCTTCTCTGATAAGACAGGAACAATCACAAAGGGCAAGCTTGAAGTAGTTACATTTGTAGATGGTTACGGCACTGATTTCAAGGCTTACGAAGAAGTTACAGGCAAGATGGGCGATCTTCTTACTATGTCCATTTTTGATAATACAACAGCAGTAGTAAACGGCAAAAAGGTTGTAGGAGGAAATGCTACTGAAAGAGCTGTTGTAGGTTTTGCAGCAGGAAAAGGCAAGTCCGTTGAGGCTGAAAAGATTGCTTCAATTCCATTCAACAGTGACAATAAATATTCCGCAACAACAGTTAAATATCAGGGCAAGACAATGACTCTTATCAAGGGTGCCCCTGAAAAGATACTTCAGAAGTGCAGTTATTTCTTTGATAAAGACGGAAATAAGATTTCAATTGCTGACAACTGGATAGTTGAAGAAAAAATAGATGAACTTGCAAAGAGAGCTATACGTGTACTTGCTATAGCTATTGCTGATGAAGAACTTGAAGATGAAAAGCTTCCTGACGGAAAGTGGACATACCTTGGAATTCTTGGTATCAGAGACGAAGTACGTCCTGAATCCGTTACAGCTATCAAGGAAGTTCAGGGCGCAGGCGTTCAGGTTGTTATGATCACAGGCGACAGAAAGGATACAGCCGTTGCTATTGCAACAGAAGCAGGACTCCTCAATTGCGAAAACCCTGTTATCCTTACTTCAGATGAACTTGCTGTTATGTCTGATGATGAAATCAAGAATGTTCTCCCACAGATTAGAGTTATTGCAAGAGCTTTGCCTTCCGACAAATCACGTCTAGTAAGACTTGCGCAGGAACTTAACCTTGTTGCTGGAATGACTGGTGATGGTGTTAATGACTCTCCTGCACTTAAAAAAGCAGACGTCGGCTTTGCTATGGGAGGCGGTACAGAAGTTGCAAAGGAAGCTTCCGATATTGTTATCATGGATGACAACTTCAATTCAATTGATAAGGCTATTCTTTACGGCAGAACAATTTTCAACTCAATCAGAAAGTTTATCATATTCCAGCTTACTATAAATGTAACTGCTGTTGCAATTTCATTTATTTGCCCTCTTCTTGGCATGGAAAACCCTCTTACAATTACTCAGATTCTCTGGGTTAACCTTGTAATGGACACACTTGCTGCTCTTGCATTCGGCGGCGAACCTGCACTTCACAGATACATGGCAGAAAAACCTAAGTCAAGAGACGAGGCAATAGTTTCAAAGAATATGTGGTCACAGATTTTCACAGGAGCAGCATGGGCATTTATCATAAGCCTTTGTTTCCTGCTTATTACACCACTTCAGAATATTTTCCTAAACCAAGATGCAGCTCAGTACACAGCATATACTGACAGCGTAAGCTCAACCGATGCAGTAATTATGGCTCCGACACCGGCAAATGCAGGCGGAACCACCACAGCCGCTGATCTGTTTAAGTTCATGTTCACTGGTTATTTTGCATTGTTTATCTTTATTGCTGTTTTCAATGCATTCAATGCAAGAACAGACCGTCTGAATCTTTTTGATAATATCAGCAAGAATTCAGGATTCCTTAAGATTATTGGTATTATTGCTTTGATTCAGATTATCATGACATATCTCGGAAGAGATATAATGAACTGTTATGGGCTGAATGCAGTGCAATGGCTTGTTGTTATAGGCCTTGCTATTACAATTATACCTGTTGATCTTATCAGAAAACTTATTGTTAACAGAAAGAGGGAAGCTTAATGTCTGTAAATCTTCAGAAAGGTCAGAAAATTGATCTTACAAAAGGAAATAGTTCTCTGACAAGGGTTGTTGTAGGTCTCGGATGGGATGAGGCACAGAGAAGTTCCGGCCTTTTCGGATCAAGACCACAGAGTATTGACTGTGATGCTTCAGCAATTATGTGTAATTTTGATGGAAAGCTTATTGCAAATGAGGACGTAATATATTATAATAATCTTAGGCATAAAAGCGGGGCTGTCTGCCATATGGGTGATAACCTCACAGGTCAGGGCGACGGTGATGATGAACAGATAATTGTTGATCTTAATTCTGTTCCTGAACAGTACGGCAGAATTACCTTTGTTGTTACAATTTATCAGGCAAGGGAACGCGGACAGGACTTCGGTATGATCAAAAATGCATTTATCAGAATTGTTGATGCTTCAAACAACAAGGAACTGATGAAATATAACCTCAGCGATAATTACGCAGGAAGAACTGCTATGATTTTCGGAGAGCTTTACAGACATAACGGAGAATGGAAATTCGGCGCTATCGGCGAACCTACAAACGATAACGGAATTAATGAAATTACAAGAAGATTTGTCTGATTTATAATTATAAATACGCATTCAGCCGCCGGAAATACCGGCGGTAAGCGTAAGTATATTAAATTTCACTTGAAGGGATGGTTGCAAAATGGGTGTTAATCTTTCAAAAGGTCAGAGGGTAATTCTTGAGAAGTCAATGACTATGGCTCTTGTAGGACTTGGATGGGATACAAATAAGTATGATGGAAGCTTTGATTTTGACCTTGATGCCAGCGCATTTGTTCTTGGAGAAAATGGTAAAGTTACAAGGGATGAGGATTTTATCTTCTACAATAATCTGGTGCATTCAAGTGGCGCAGTAAAGCATACTGGTGATAACCTGACAGGTGAGGGTGACGGCGATGATGAAATTATTGTTATTGACTTCACAAAAATGCCTGCTGATGTTTCAAAGGTTGCCATCACTGTTACTATACACGATGCTCAGGCAAGAAGTCAGAATTTTGGACAGGTATCTAATGCTTATGTGAGAGTTGCAAAGATGGCAAATGAAAATGACGCTTCTGGTGAAGAAGTTCTCAGATATGATCTCGCTGAAGATTTTTCAATTGAAACAGCTATTGTAGTGTGTGAAATTTACCGCCACGATACAGGCTGGAAATTCAATGCTGTAGGTGCAGGATATCAGGGTGGCCTTGCTGCTTTGTGCAGGAGTTTTGGGGTTAATGTTTAAATACCTGCTTGATTTTTAACTGGAATGGGAGAGATATTGTGAAACCAGTCAATATTCAACAGCTTCTGGATAATCCGGATGTAACAGGAGCTGTGAGATTGCCGTGCGGTGAATTTGAAGGACCATTTAACATAAACCGACCATGCGTTGTTGTTGGTTCGAATACAACACTGTGGTGCAAGAACGGACCGATTCTTAATATAAACTCCAATGGGGTTGCATTGAGGGATCTTCGTGTGGAAGTTACTAATACAAACATATATAAAAACGTTTCAGTTGCAACAAGAGCAGCAGATACAAGGTTTTCAAATGTCGAGATAATCGGCGGAGTGACTGGTGTTGCAGGCGAAGATGGCGAATGGTATTTTCCAAAGGTTATCAATCTGAAGAAATTTCCCGCTGATAGAAACAATACCTTTACAATGGAAATTTATGTTCCGGTTCCGGTGAAAATAGATTGTAGCATTTATGATATAAAACTTTCTACAAATGATTTATATCCTGGTAAAAATACGGTTACTATTACTACTGACAAACTGCGTTCGGGTTCTTATATTTATGGAGAGATGTTGTTGGTTTCAAGCTTTTCAAGGCGTATCTACATAAGCGGATCTGCTGATGAAAATGTTACGGCATTTACAGACGGTATGAGTGTTTATAATGCTACACAGGAGGCTCAGAACAAGAAGTACTCTGAACCATATAAGGCTTCTGTACAGCGTACAGCTCAGAATAATGTACAGCCACAGGTTAACACGCAGGCGAATTCAGCAGTGAATAACTATGCTTCTGTATCTGATATTTACATAAAAAGAGGACAGCGTGTTTCTGTTGCAGATGTGTTCGGTTCTGAAAATGTAGAAGTTTCATTTATATATGATTCTTTAAAAATTCCGATGGAAATAGACCCGTATGTATTCCTTTTGAATAATGATAACAAAGCTGTAGACAATGATAAGCTTGTATTTTTCGGTAATATTTGTTCTAAGTCAGGAGAAGTGCAGTATTTTTCCGATAATGGAGGGAAAATTGTACTGAATTTGTCAAAGGCAACACCTGATATTGATAAGATAGCTGTAACTTATTCAATTTATGGAGATAATCCGAATAATAATTTCAGCAAAATTGTTTCTCCGAAAATTATAATCAAATCACCCGGAGGGGCAAAGATGATTTTTTGTCCGGATGACCTTATGATTGAAACTACAATTGTTGGACTGGAATTTTACAGACACAATAATTCATGGAAGCTTTCAGCTGTCGGAAGTGGTTACAGAAACGGACTGAAGCGTCTGTGTGAAAGTTTTGGTCTTAATGTTTTATAAATATATTCCTGCATACTAGTCATAATAAGTATGCAGGATTTTTATTAAATTATTGTAATATAAAGTTGACACAGGGGTTATTATTTGATATAATTCAATGTGGCGAATTAATGAGTAAATTTTATATTATTGTATCAATATTGGCTATTATGTTAAGATAAAAATGTTAGTGTCGGTGATGATAAGACAGTTGATTCTTTGCATATGCTTTTTGTTTTGGATTCATTTTCAGCGGCTTTGAATCTGAAAAATATTGTGCCGCTGGGAAACGGAGCATATTATGTCTGCAAATATCGTAATTGGTACGCAGTGGGGCGATGAAGGAAAAGGTAAGGTAATTGATATTCTTGCTTCAAGAGCACAGGTTGTTGTTCGTTCACAGGGCGGTAACAACGCTGGTCATACTGTTGCAAGTAACGGTGAAACATATAAGCTTCACCTCATTCCTTCCGGAATACTATATAAGAATACTCTTTGCTTAATAGGTGCAGGTGTTGTTCTTGACCCTAAGGACATTCTTGGAGAGATTGACTCATTATCCGAAAGAGGTATTTCATTTGATAATCTTAAAATTGATCCGAGAGCTCACGTTGTAATGCCTTGGCATATAGTGCTTGACGGACTTTCTGAATCATTCAGAGGAAATATGGACATAGGAACAACAAAAAGAGGAATAGGACCTACATACATGGATAAGTATGAGCGTTGCGGTATCCGTGTATATGACCTTGTTCATCCTGAAGTATTTGCAGAAAAAGCAAGATCAACAGGAAAGCTTAAAAATAAGATTATCACTGATGTATACGGCGGCGAAGCTGTCGATATTGAAGCTGTTATAAAAGAATATACTGAGTATGGCAAGAGACTTGCAAAGTATGTAGGCGATGTATCTGTCCTCACATATGAAGCAGTTAAGGCTAACAAGGCAATTCTCTTTGAGGGCGCTCAGGCTACTCTTCTTGATATTGATTTTGGAACTTATCCATATGTTACAAGTTCACATCCTCTTTCCGCAGGTGTCTGCGTAGGAACAGGTGTAGGACCAACTGTAATTGACAGTGTTTATGGTGTTGCTAAGGCTTATACTACCCGAGTAGGTAAGGGACCATTCCCAACAGAGCTTAATGATGAAATCGGTGAATATATCAGAAATAACGGTGGTGAATTCGGAACAACAACAGGCAGACCAAGAAGAACAGGCTGGTTTGACGCTGTTATCGTCCGTCATGCTGTAAGAGTAAACGGGCTTAATTATCTCGTTGTAAACAAGCTTGATACACTTGCAAATATTGATACACTCAAAATCTGTGTTGCATATAAGAAGCCTGATGGCACTATTATCAAGGATTTTCCTGCTACTCTTGAGGAACTTGAAGGCTGTGAACCTGTTTATGAGGAACACAAAGGATTCAAGGATGATATTACAGCCTGCCGTTCATTTGATGAGCTTCCTGAAATCTGCAAGAGTTATATAAACCGTCTTGAAGAACTTTGTGAATGTAAGATTAAGATGGTCGGCGTAGGCCCTGACCGTGAACAGGTAATTGAAAGATAAAATGGTTGTATCACTTTTGTGCTTGACAAGCTGTCGAAGGTGTGATATAATAAATCTGTTATCCTCGTTCACATTTATGGTGTGGGCGTAATCCAAGAGGAGGTGCAATATAATGGCAAAGATTAACGAAAGCTATGAAACAATGCTTGTTCTTAACTTAAAGCAGGGTGAAGACGAAATAAAGGCTCTCATCGAAAAGTTTAAGGGCATGATTGAAGCAAACGGAACACTTGAGTCTGCTGATGAATGGGGCAAGAGAAAGCTTGCTTACGAAATTCAGGATGAAACTGAAGGTTACTATGTACTCTTCAACTATTCTGCAAAGCCTGATTTCCCAGCAGAATTTGACCGTGTTCTCAAGATCACAGAAGGCGTTCTTCGTTCATTAATCACAGTTAAGTAAGCAGAAAAGAAAGGATAGTTGTTATGATAAATAAGGTTATCCTGATGGGCAGATTAACTGCTGATCCTGAATTGAGACAAACTCAAAATGGAGTTGCAACCTGTACATTTACAGTTGCAATTCAGAGGAATTTTGTTCCTCAGGGTGGTGAACGTCAGTCTGATTTTATCACAGTTGTGGCATGGAGACAAACTGCAGAGTTTGTTTGCAAGTATTTTAGCAAGGGAAAAATGATTATTGTTGAGGGAAGTTTAAGAACTCGTACCTATGATGATAAACGTTATCCTGATGTTAAACATTATGTTACTGAAGTATTTGCTGATAATGTTACATTTGGTGAGTCAAAAGCAGCTTCTGGCGGACAGTCAAATGGGTATCAGAATACCACATCACAGACTTTTGCGCCACCACAGAGAGCTCAGCAGGAGAGTGCAAATTCTTCAATTGCGGTTGGAGATTTTTCGGATTTTGAAGAAGTTATTGGCGACAGTGACTTGCCGTTCTGATACGGTGCTTTAATCAATTTTTAAAAGGAGGTTTCATAGATGGAAAGAGATAGAGATAGGGAAAGAGGTCCTAGAGGAGCTAAGAGAACCCGTAAAAAGGTTTGTATGTTCTGTGCTGACAGAGTTGAAAAGATAGATTATAAAGATATCCCAAAACTTAAGAAGTGTATGACAGAAAGAGCTAAGATTCTTCCAAGGAGAGTTACAGGCACTTGTGCATATCATCAGAGAGAACTTACAATAGCTATCAAGCGTGCAAGACATATTGCATTGCTCCCATACGTAGCTGACTAATCAAAATATATGCCCATGAGAAATCATGGGCTTTTTTGTTGTATTTTAAATGATAAAAGGCTGAACCCTTTTTCTTATGGTTCAGCCTTATTTTAATCTCTTTTGATTTTTATAATGAGTAAAAGAATCAGAGCAATTACAATAATACCTGTAACAAGCAATGATAAAGGTAAGCGTGGTATATTTTCAATAGTAGAATCAGTTCTGATAGGGGGTTCAGATGTTTCATATGTAGTTTCCTGTATAGATGTGCTTTCTAAAATAGTGCTGGTTTCTGTTGTTTCTATTATAGTTTCAGTTGCTGTTTCGACTGTGAGTTCTGACTCTGTTATTGTTTCAGATTCAGTTGTAGTAACTGCAACGTCCTTTTCAGAGCTTGATGTAATTGCCTGCGATTCTGTTATAGAAGTCTGTGGGGGTTCAGGAATTTTCACTCCAATCGAATTGATTATATCAGCATTGGCACGCCTGAGTTCATCGTCTGTTGCCGATAAGGCTATATCCTTGTATTTCGCCAGATTTTCATTTGCTATTGTTTCTTTCGTAAGTCTGACACACAGCTTTTTAAAATTCTGCTCATCTTCTGAAAGAATGGTAATGATCTTTGCTGAAATAGATACATGACCAAGCTGGTTAGGGTGGATATCATAATTACGGATATTTGTTGTAAGCCAGCCAGTGTTTTTAAACAGTGCATATATATCTGCTGTTTCTGTTCCTTCAAGGGATTTTATCTCTTTATTAATCTGAAAAAGAAGGCTGTTGAGAAGAAAGTTTAATGTTGAAATAACGGTATAGTCAGGATTACCTGAAAGCGATTCAAAAGGATTATAAATTGTCTGAAATATTATCTTTGTATCGCTGTTGGCAGTAGCAATCTTGTTTTTAATTTCTGGAATATTGTTTATAGCAGTAAGAGTTCCCTTGTCAAGATCGTTCAGGAGATCAGAGAAACCATCTTTGTCACTTATTATTGTTTGTGCTGCAACGGCAAAGTCGGTTTCACTATATGTCTGGACAATTTCATAATATCTTTCAAAGAAAACATTCAGCAGGTCATTTGCACCTATTGAAATGATAACAACATCAGCATTTTTTATCTGTTCTTTAGTTTCAGACTTCTCAATCAGTTCAAGCAGATCATTAGTGGAATAGCCATTAACAGCAATATTTGTAACATCTGCTTTGCCATTATAATAGTCCTTAATGAGTTCACCGTAATTCTTTTCACTACTTGCAAGAAGGTAACCATATGGGATGCTGTCACCCATAATCAGTATGTCAAGCTTTTCGTCAGCAGCTTTGCACGGTATACTGAAGTTGCTGATTATAAAAAGAAAAGATATTAATATACAAATAATCTTTTTAAACATAGATACCGACCTTAATAACTCAGGGTGCTTCCCCCGATAAATTCTCTTACAATAGAATCGTTCGGAACATATTTTTCAGGTAGTGAATCAAGTTCTTTAAGGAATTTGACAATATCACCATAATAATTGTTGTACTGCATTATATCATTGATTTCAAGAAGTCCCGGTAGAAGAATATCCTTATAAACAGCAGCTTCATAAGGGATAAATGTATCTATATCAAAAGCAGCTCTGTGCTTATGCGGCATGATGTAAAGATCCTCGCCTTTTGAAACACTTTCAAAGAAAGCAAAGATATCTTCAAGTTTTCTTCCTCTGAAAAGTTTATCTCTTCCAAGCCTTCTCATAAGCCTTATTTTTCTTGGGTGAAGAATTTCGCCATTGTTGTTTTTAAGTCTTGTTCTTACACTTACATAAACGCAAGTTGTAAAGCTGTCTGTGGCGCCTGTAACCATAGGGTTAAGCGCATGAATACCTTCAATGATGATTACTTCGTTTTTCTTTCTTTGGACAGGGATATAATTTATTCTGGATTGTGTTGCAAAATCAAAGACAGGTATCTGTATTTTTTCACATTTAAACAGCTTATAAAGATGTTCAGAGAAAAGCGGAATGTCAAGTCTTAAAGGAGATTCAAGGTCAGGGTTACCATTCTCATCCTTTGGCAGTCCATTAATATCCCCTGGAATAAAGTAGTTATCCATAGAAATTGTGTGAACCTTGATTCCGTATTCTTCAACAAGTTTTCCTATTCTTAAAGCAGATGTGGTTTTTCCTGAACCAGATGGGCCTGACAGAAGAATAAGAGGCTTTTCATTACATTCAAGAAGTATATGCTGTGCTACAGCTTCAAGTTGATTGTGGTAAATATCCTCTGAAAGCTTAACAAAAGCTTCAGGGTTCTCTGAAATAGAACTATTGATACTATTTATCTTTACAAATTTGTTCCCCATAAAAACCTCCGAAATGATAAATTATTTATTGTTAAACCATTTAGATAAATCGATAAATTTAGAGGGCAGTACATCATTTTTGATTTCTTCAATTGGGCAATCATCCAGTATTTTATCGCAGTTGTTCATAATCTGAGTAAACTTTTCTTCAGAAAGACGCTTCTTAATCAAAGCTTCTGCCTGAGCATAGAAAGGAGGACGAGTAGTAATATTATGTGCATCTGTTCCGATACAGTGAACGCTGTTTCTTTTCAGAAGATTGATTGAATACTGACGGCTTTTTACGCTGAAAAATGAAAGTGCATTAATCTGAACAAGAACATCCATAGAAAGTATTTCATCAATAGCTTGTTTTGTTGCAAATCCGCTGTTGTAGTATCGTTCTATGTGTGCCATGATAGGTTTTACTTTTTTACTTTCAACAAACTTTCTGAAATCTGAAACAAGTGATTGGTTAATATCCTGATATGGGAGTTCAACAAGCATATAGTTGGTATTTTCTATGCATAGCATTTCCAGATTTTTCTCGTTTATTAAGTCAGGATAATAATAGACCTCAGCGCCTTTTAATATTTTTGGATATAGGAATGTGTCAATATTATCAATCAGATAATTATATATGGAATTACGGTTCTGTAAAAATTCACCAGATGTCTGGCGGTAATGGTAGTAGTGCGGGGTTGCAACTACCACGTCAACTTTATCGTTACTAAGCATATGCAGCATACGCTTTGTTATTTCAATATCAGGTGAACCATCATCAATTCCCGGGAGAATATGTGAATGTATGTCGACTCTCATTAAAACACCTCATCGTTATTATACTTTATTTTTAAATAAAAGTCTATATAAAATTTGACAGAGTAGGAAGGATGTTGTATAATATTTTAAGTTAAGAACAGTATATATTATATTGTAATAAATATAAGAATATTATGCAAATCGAGGAGATGTAAAAATGAGCGAATGTACTCATGATTGTTCAAGCTGTTCAAGCGATTGTGCAAGCAGACAGTCTGATCCGAAGGACTTTATTGAAAAGCTTAATGAAAATAGCCGTGTTAAAAAGGTAATAGGTGTTGTGAGTGGAAAAGGTGGAGTAGGTAAATCCCTTATCACAGGACTTCTTGCAACGCTTTTTTCTCGTGAAGGATATAAAACCGCAATTATGGATACTGACATTACAGGGCCGAGTATTCCAAAAATGTTTGGAATCAAGGGACGTGCTATGTCAAATCAGAATGGTATACTTCCAGCTATAACTAGAACTGGTATAGAAATAATGTCTATAAATCTGTTGCTTGAAAATCCTACTGATCCGGTTATCTGGAGAGGTCCTGTTATTGCAGGGGTTGTAAAACAGTTCTGGTCAGATGTTTTCTGGAGCGACGTTGATTATATGTTTGTTGATATGCCTCCTGGAACAGGTGATGTTCCTCTTACTGTTTTCCAGTCAATTCCTCTTGACGGTATTATAATAGTATCATCACCTCAGGACCTTGTTGCTATGATAGTCAATAAGGCAGTTTCAATGGCTAATATGATGAATATACCGATAATCGGTGTTGTTGAGAATATGAGCTATGTTGAATGTCCTGACTGCAAAAAGAAAATTCTTATTTATGGTGAAAGTCATATTGAATCCGTTGCAAAGGATAATGGAATTGAATTACTTGGTCAGATTCCAATTTCTCCGGAAATAACTTCTGCATGCGATACAGGTCTTGTTGAGGATTTCTGTGGTGACTGGCTTGATAAAACTGTGGAAAGAATTAAGAAGATATAAAAACATCTTAATGTTTTGTATTATATATAAAAATTAACGATTATTTTCTATCATAAAATCTATTAATAATATTTGACTATTTTAAGAATATCTGCTATACTAATTGTAGTTAATTTTTGTATAGAAAGCAGGGAAGAATTATATGGACGGTAAGGCGAGCATATATACAGAAAAAAAGCTTGCATATTATGAAGCAAGTTACAAAACCAGTGTTATCTCAAAGCCACAGGAAGTTAATCTTACGCTGACTGCCGCTCATATCTACGGCATCGGATATATTTGTGAACAGATGGGAACCAGGGAGGAAGACCCTGTTTATACCAGATTCAGCTGTGGATTAGATGAAATAACTAAGATATATATTAATGATAACCTTAAAGCAAGTCCCTTGTACATTCAGTGTGATGCTACATCAAAGGGCGTTATGAATAGAAGAAGAATTATTATTCCATGTCTTGACCATGTTTCAAAGATTGTGGATACTATTACTGTTGCAAAAAATGAATTTGACCAGAAGGTTGAAGCCCTCAAGAAAAAGGAAAAGGAACAGAAGCTTAAGCAGATTGAATCTGAAAAGACAAAGCCTGATGAGATTCCACAGGGGGAAAAAGAAGATCCTGTTAAATATGTAGCTGAGTTCTTGAAAAGTGTTGATGAAAGTGTTGATGAAAGTGTTGATAATGCTGGCTTAAATGCTGTTGATGTTGTTACAGAAATCAGTGCTGTTGCTGCTGAAGAAGTTAATGAAGTTCCTGCAACTGAAGAAGTAGTTGAAGAAAAGCAGCCAAAGATATCTTCACTACCTCCGCTTAAAAATCCCTTCGAATATGATCAGTCTGATGCTGATGCAGATCAGCTTAAAAAAGATGTTAAGGAAATAATTCCTGAAACGCCTATCATTGAAAATCTCAAGCCAATAAAGCAGATTGTAAATGAAGCCCAGGCATCCGCAAAGGAAAAGTCACAGATGGATGTTGATGATGTCATTTCAGAGATACTTGACAACCTGCAGGCGGCTGCTGAATTTGGTGGAGAAAAGGAAAAAGAAAGTTCACCCGAGGATTATCTTGAATCAGATTATGGCCTTGAAGATATTTTCCCTGCTGAAGAAACTGAGTATGATAATGGACAGCAGGATATAATGGAGCAAGAAGAAACAATTGTTGAAGAATCTGAAGCTATTGAAGTTACATATGAGAATACAACAGCTCCTGTTCAGGATATTGCCGAGGAAATTACATCGATTGAACAGCCTGTAAGGCCATCAATTACATTTTCAACTTCCGGGAAGTCAATGTCTCTTGATGAATTTGAAACATCTGTTAAACAACTCAAAAGTATGCTTGATAACAATGTGATTAACCAAGAAGAATTTGCTTCTGAAAAGAAAAAGCTCATCGCTAATTTATACTGATAAAAATGCTGGTATAGGAATATACCGGCATAGTTTTTTTATAAAAATTTTTTGTGAATTTTAAGCAGTAATATAAATATTTTTGACATTGTAATCTGTTTATGTTATAATATCTGTTAGCTATTATTTCTTATCAATCTGCTTTGGGGGTGTAATTCCAAATGGAAAAGAAGTCATTTCTTGAAGAAAACCTCAAGCCATTAATAATAGGATTAATATTAATCATAGTTTCAATTGTATTTATGCTGATACTTAGTGTTGTTTTCGGAGACATAAAATTGCGTCAGGTAAAAGTAGTTGAAATCAGTGGTAATGCTACAATTGAACGTGATGGTGCGTTGACCTATCTTAATAAGAATTCAGTAATTAACAGCGGTAATATTATTACAACTGGTAATGATTGTAAGCTTAAAATTAAAATTGATGACGATAAATTTATCTGTGTCGAACCTAATTCCTCCTTATACATACAATATACCGAAAGTGCTGATCGTGGTGAAATAGCTGTAAACCTTACAAAAGGTGCAGTGCTTAACGACATTTCAAAAAAGCTGAACAAGTCTGCTTTATATCAGGTTAAAACTCCTAACACTTCTGTTAGGGTAAACGGGACTATTTTCAGAGTGGCCTTTGATTTTCAGAAATCATATAAGGGATACTCGGATGTACTGATAACTGATGTTCAGAATTTTGAAGGTAACGTTGGAATTAATCTGTATGATTTATCAGGAAATCAGGTCGACAAGGAATTACTTCTTATTGAACAGAAAAGCGCACGGATGATTACTTGCAGTGAAATAAGTCAGTTCAGTTATCTGAATCAGGACTTTGATATTTATGATATGAATGCACAGGTTCTTGCTGAACTTCTGAAGGCAAGTAATACAAGGGAATTGCCTTATAGCAATGCTGAACTTAGTGCGGCTTACCTTAAAAGCGTAAACACGACAACAGTTACAGAAACGGAAGAAAGCCCTGTAGATTCATTTTTAGATGGAAATTCAGTAAGCAGTGAAACAACTGCAACTGAAACTTCGCTTTCGTCTATCACTTCACCAACTACAGTTATATACGGCATTGATACACTACCTGATGACGTTGAGGAAGAAACATCTGTACCTGGAAATGGCCAGTATCAGACACCTGAAAACGGAGACCAAGCTGAAACAACGACAGTACAGTATACCTTACCAACCGGTGCTCCTTGGTGGGAAATGACTAATTAGATTTACTTACATTTATTTTATATTTAAGAGGTTAAGGAGATCTTATAAATGAAGAGTGTTAAGATGGCAATTATTGCAGGTGCAATAACAGTCTGCGTTATTATAACTACAATTATTATAGTAGGTGCAGGCACAGGAGACTATGGACTTTTCATTACTGACTTTTCCGGAAAAGTTGATATAACCGTAACAGGTCAGGGAAGTGCTTTGGCTGTTAAAGGTGCAAAGCTTTCTGAAAACAGTATTGTAACAGTCTCATCCGGAAGTTCCTGTAAGCTTACCTATAAAACCAAAGGCGTTGAGGAGGATAATTACATAATCCTTGAGCCAAATACTCAAGTCATAATTTCTGATGATTTTAACGGCAAGGATGACGGAGTAATTTTTCTTCTTCAGGGTGCAGTGCTAAACAACACTGTGAAGGACGCAAAGGCTGATTTTGTAGTAAGAACAAACAATGCTCAGTTCTCGACTGCAAAATCCGTATCCAGAATTGTAATTACAAAATCCGATTCGGGGGACGTAAATGATTTCTATTGTTTCTATGGAAATAATTCTATTGATATTTATGATTCTATGGGAGAAAAAATTGACGATACACAATATGTAATCGAAAAGAAAAAGGGTCAGGTTACAACTCTGAATTCTATTCCGAAGTACGAGTTCCTTAATATAGACCTGAGCCTTGATGAATTATCTGCAACATCACTTAAGGAACTTGTTGCAGTTTCAAACTTTGTTGACAATTTCCCTTACAGTACTGCTGAATTAAGGGATGCATTCCAGAATGCTCCACCGGAAGAGCCTGTTGAAAATCCGCCAGTTGTTCCTGAGACAACACCTGACGAAACAACAACACCATATACTACAACGGCATACTCCGAGTATTCTGTTACAATGCCTGGAGAAAATCATTATGTTCCTCCTGCAACAACGGAAGCTCCTGCACAGACTGAAGGTTCGTTAATAAACAATGAAAGCAATACAAGTTCGCAGACTTCAAACGGTGATGTCTATCACCTTGTAAAAATTATTGTGGATGATGAATCTGAAATTCAGGAAGTTCCTGACGGTGGCAATGCTGAAAAGCCTGAAGATCCTGTTGTAAATGGGTTGATATTTGTAGGCTGGGATAATTCATTTGAGAATATAACCAGCGATACAACAATTACCGCTTTGTTTAAAAATGCTGATGGTTCAGATGTAACTACATCTCCGAATCAGACGGATATGTGTACTGTTACCCTTGTGGTTGCCGGCAGATCCACAACTCTTCAGGTTAAATACGGCGAGGCTGCAAACATACCTAAGACCATTGATGTTCCGGGATATACCTTTAACGGCTGGGACAAAGATTTTTCGTATGTAACTTCTGACATGACAGTAACGGCTTTGCTTACACCAATTGCTAATGCAACTCATACTGTTACTTTCGTAATAGGAAACTATACATATCCTGTAAATGTAGCTCATGGTGGAACTGCAACACCACCGTTTGTTCCTAATACTGATGATTACGGAAACAGCTTTACAGGATGGGATAAATCACTTTCAAATATTACATCTGATGTTACTATTACAGCACAATTTGTTGCAACAATGCATACTGTCACCTTCATTGTAAACGGTACAGCATATACCCAGCAGGTTAAACACGGAAGTGCTGCAAACCCTCCTGCTATTAATTCAGATAACAGTTATGGAAGAATGTTCCTTTACTGGGATCAGAATTTCAGTTGTGTTACAGCTGATATGACAATAAACGCAGTATTTGCTCAGTAAGAATTGTATAGTTTAAGCCGTCTGATTTTTCAGGCGGCTTATTTCGTTATAATATAGCACAAAAATCAGTATTCTGATTGACAATGTAAATTTTTTTTGCTATAATAATGAAGTAATTTTTACTATATAAGGAGCATGGATATGGGTTGGAAAAAATATATGACTTTCAGATTAGCAATCGCAGTTATAGTTTTATTTGTTGCAGGAATAGTTTTGACTGTAAACGGCATAAAGGATTCTAACACACTTAGCAAGGATATTCCGGATTTCAATGAAATGCATGAGTATGATTTTGAGGAAGGAATGTTTGTAGAAGGGTATGTTCCATTGTGCTATGGAAATTTCGCTTATGAATACGAAGAAGATGATGAGGACAACTCTGTTGTCGAATATTATTTAATTCCTTTGCTTGAAGATAGTGATACTGATTATAAATACATAGTTATTTCAGTTACCAATGAAGAACAAATGGAGCTAATGAACACAATTATTGATCAGACATATGACTTTATGGATGACCCTAATCTAGAATATGATGATATAGATTGGGCAGATTTCTATTTTGTAGGACAGGTAAGAGAACTTGATTCTGAAATTGAAGGTTACCTCTATGAATGGTTAGATGATGGTGAGTGGCTTGAAACAGGTTCAAGAGATGAGTTTGACGAAATGGTTGTCTCTCTTGATGTAAGATACAGAGAGCCTTCTTCAGTGGGCTCATCACTTAGTGCTGGAATCGCTATGATGGTTATTCCTTTGTTAATCATTGCTGTAATTGTTGTTGTAAGAGTAGTTAAGAAAAATAACAGCGGAATGTATGCAGGTGAAACACACTATAATTACAACGGACAGAATATGAATAATGGTTTCGGACAGCAGAATGCTAACCAGTTTACATCATATTCAGGAATAAACCCTACGGCGAACAACGGTTATAATCAGAATAACTTTAATCAGCAGCAGGGTAATCAGGGAAATCAATATGTATCTGCTAACGATGGTCTTAACTCGTTCAATAAACCTCAGAATTTTGCAGGTAATACACAGCAGAATTTCAATTCCAGCAATAATAGCTTTAACAATACAAACTCTGCAAACCCATTTAATTCAGGTAATCAGCAGTTTAATTCCAGCAACAAAGGGTTCAACAATACAAACTCTGCAAATCCATTTAATTCAGGTAATCAGCAGTTTAATTCCAACAACAATGGATTCAGCAATGCAAACCAGCAAAATCCGTTTAACTCAGGTAGCCAACAGTTCCATACTCAAGGCAACAATACAAAGAGCATGGATGAACTGGATACAAGTAAGATTGACCACACAAAACTATAATATGAATAAAAAATGGTGTACAGAAATTTTGTACACCATTTAATTTTATATTACTTATTGATTCTTGCTTCGATCTTATCAAGCTGTTCCAAGAGAGCTGCAGGAACGTGACCGCCCTTTTCAGCAATGTCTTCCTTGTAATATCTACGCATTTCAGCGATTTCCTTAGACCAGAGATCCTTGTCAACAGCAAGAAGCTTGTCAAGAATTTCAGGAGTAACTTCATCTTCAAGACCTGCAAGGTTGAGGTCTTCCTTCTTAGGGAGGTAACCAATTGCAGTTTCTTCAGCATCAACTGCGTCTTCACAACGCTTAATGATCCAGTCAAGAACTCTCATATTATCACCAAATCCAGGCCAGATAAAGTTTCCATCTTCATCCTGCTTGAACCAGTTTACATTAAATATCTTTGGAGCCTTGTCTCCAAGCTTTTCGCCCATTTCAAGCCAATGTGCCCAGTAATCACCTACATTATAACCGATGAATGGCTTCATAGCCATCGGGTCATGACGAAGAACACCTACTGCACCTGTTGCTGCTGCTGTTGTTTCAGAAGAAACAGCTGAACCCATGTATGTGCCGTGTGCCCAGTCAAATGACTGATATACAAGAGGAGTTGTTGAAGCACGTCTGCCGCCGAATATAATAGCTGAAACCGGAACACCCTGTGGGTTGTTGAATTCAGGTGAAATGCATGGGCAGTTAGTTGCAGGAGCTGTGAAACGTGAGTTTGGATGAGCAAGCTTCTGTGGCTTACCATCAGCACCCATGGTTGAAGTATATTCAACGCCGTTTACCTTTGCACCCTTCCATTCTGTTGCATCAACAGGAGGATTCTTGTCAAGACCTTCCCACCATACTGTATTATCAGCATTGTTAAGAGCAACGTTTGTAAAGATTGTGTTCTTCATTGCAGAAGCAAGAGCGTTGTGGTTTGACTTGTCATTTGTACCAGGAGCAACACCGAAGAAGCCGTTTTCAGGGTTGATAGCATAAAGTCTGCCGTCAGAACCTGGCTTCATCCAAGCAATATCGTCGCCGACTGTGAATACTTCATAGCCATCCTTACGATATCCTTCTGGTGGAATAAGCATTGCAAGGTTTGTTTTTCCGCAAGCAGATGGGAATGCAGCGGTAATATATTTAACTTCGCCGTTAGGCTTTTTAAGACCAAGGATAAGCATATGTTCAGCCATCCAGCCTTCATTCTTACCCTGATATGAAGCAATACGAAGGGCAAAGCACTTCTTGCCGAGAAGAACGTTTCCGCCGTAAGCAGAGTTAATTGACCAGATTGTGTTGTCTTCAGGGAAATGAACGATGTATCTCTTTTCAGGATCAACATCAGCTTTTGAATGGAGGCAACGAACAAAGTCGTTTGAAGTATCACCAAGGTTTTCAAAAGCAGCTATACCCATTCTTGTCATGATGTTCATGTTAAGAACAACATAGATTGAGTCAGAAAGTTCAACGCCTACCTTAGCAAGAGGTGAACCGATAGGACCCATTGAATAAGGGATAACATACATTGTTCTGCCCTTCATTACGCCATCATAAAGAGGAGTGAGCTTTGCATACATTTCCTTAGGATCACACCAGTTGTTTGTAGGACCAGCATCTTCTTTGTTTTTTGAACATATAAATGTTCTGTCCTCAACACGGGCAACGTCATTAGGAAGAGTTCTGTGGTAAAGACAACCAGGTAGTTTGTCCTGATTTAATCTGTACATCTTATCCTTGTTGCCTTCAGGAAGAGCGCAAACTTCTTCAGTGAGAACGTCTAGCTGTTCCTTTGAGCCATCAATCCATACTACTTTTTCAGGCTTGGTAAGGGCAATCATCTCGTCAACCCATTTGTTGACATTAGGGTTTTTAGTAAGTGACATAATGTGTGACTCCTTTTCGTTAAAATGTTATGAAATCTGATGCTAAAAACATACAAATTTCCCACAAATACTATTATACAGAAATTCTGTCAATTAGTCAATAGTCGAAAAAATCAAATATTTTTTTATATAGTAAAGCACAAAAAAATAAAAACAATAGTGAAAAAAGCAGATGTTTATGCTATAATATAAATTATGATAAAAAAGTTCAATTATGCAAATAATTCGACATTCTGACTGAAAGGAAATAACAAAATGAATTATAGCACATTTATTTTTGATTTTGATTATACATTAGCAGATGCAACTAATGGCATTGTGGATTGTTTCCATTATGCTTTTGATAAAATGAATATTCCAAGAGCTGACCGTGAAGAGATAAGGCTTTGTATTGGTATGACACTTGCAGATTCTCTCACAAGGCTTACAGGCATTGATGATAAGGATAAAACGGATTTGTTTCTGGATTTATACAGGGAAGAAGCTGAAAGAATAATGACAGCAAATACTGTTATGCTTTCCGGCGCAAAAGAAACATTGATTAAATTGCATAAAAGTGGAAAAAGGCTTGGCATTGTGACAACAAAAAGAAGAATACGTATTGAGCAAACCTTTGAAATAGAAGGTCTTACAGATTCCGTTTCTGTTATCGTCGGCGGTGATGATGTGTCTTCAGCAAAACCGGACCCGAGTGGATTACTGTATGCCATCAAAGCTTTAGGTGAAGAAAAAGAACATGTCCTGTATGTCGGCGACAGTGTTATTGACGCAATGACTGCCCTGAATGCAGGCGTTGATTTCTGTGCTGTACTTACGGGAACTACAAAAAAAGAGACATTTTTGAAATACCCTTATAAATATATTTTTGACAGCGTTGCGGGGCTTATAGATTTTAATAATATTTATGCTCAAAATTAAATTTATCCTTGACATTTGTGTTGTATAAGTATATAATAGTTTAGTAATTTGGTTGCTATCTTAGCTCAGTAGGCAGAGCACATCCTTGGTAAGGATGAGGTCGTCAGTTCGAATCTGATAGATAGCTCCATGAAATATTACGTAGATACGTCGTTTGCAGGACTTTGCAAGCGGCGTGTTTTTTGTGTCGTTTTGAAATTGTGCGCCGTTTGTGCGCCATGCTCATAAAAACACATTAAAGCAGATAAAAAAGCAGCGCAGAAAATTAATTCTGTACTGCTTGTTTTTTTATGCCTGTTTTTGTTCCTGAGCAGGTGCTTTTGAGATAAGCATATCCTGCAGAACGTTGGAGGCCTGCTCGTCTGCCTCTGCTATACAATGCAGATATTTGTTTGTAGTTTCAATGCTCCCATGTCCCAGCCTGCCTTGTACTTGCTTGATGTTTACGCCACCATATAACAACAATGTTGCGGAGGAATGTCGCAAGCTATGAATCAAAGCCATAATGCTCCAGGAAGTCGCTGAATTGCTTTGTAGGTGTCTGTGGGTTCATAATGTCGCCGTTGTCCTGTGTGAACAGCCAATCATTATCGTGCCAATAAGTCCCAAGAGTTGAAGCCTTATTTTTCTTTTCAGCATGAAGATCATCCACGAGGTCAAAACAATATGCCGGAATAGTTATCTGACGGACTTCAAAATCTTTCGGAGGCTTGATAATTGTTTTTCGCCCTTTGACTTTAACTGCTGCTCTTTCAACGGTCATTTTGCTTGTAGCTCTGTCAAAGTCGCTGAATTTTAATGCAGTGAGCTCTTCACGTCTACACCCTGAAAGTATAGCAAGCTGAATCAATACCTGAAATTGCAATGTTTCATTTTCAAGGCATTCTAATATTCTGCTTGCCTCCTGCTTTGTGAAAATCTGAATCTTTGGCGTAACAGCCTTCGGAAGCGTAAGCTTTCCACTATCTGCTGGATTGTTCTGAATTTTATCAAGCTTTACAGCCTGTCTGAAAATTGATTGTAAAACTGTAAGATACCTTTTAATTGTAGACGCTGAAAGATATATAACAACAGAATCTTTCTCTATTATTTTTTGTCCGCTCCTGTCTGTACATGGAGTTTTAGAAAGCTGTTTTATGAACTCCTGAACATGAACAGGCTTTATATCCTGAATTTTCAAATGTCCTAGAGCAGGATTTATAAACTGCATGAAAATTCTTTCGTACATTTCGTATGTTATAGGGGAAAAGCTATCTTTTTTAATTTCAAGGTAGCGAGGATAGAATTCAGACAAAGTAATTTTTGTTGCACTTCCGATAAACCATTCTTACATTCTTCTTCAAACTGTACAGCCTGTTTATTCAGTTCCTTTTCAATCTGCTTTTTAGTCATACCCGGAGCAGGTTTCCATGATAATTCATAAGGCTTTAACTTCTTACCATAATTGTCATAACCACGAGCGACACGGATTCTATAAGATATTATATTTCCGTCTTTATCTTTACGGCTTGATATGTTTGCCATTTTCGGAAGCCTCCTTATCAATTGTGCCTTTCCCATATAAATTAATTAGCGCTTTATATCTTGTAGAGCTTTTATATTCACTAATCATTTTGTCAGCAAGTTCCGTGTCATGTTTTTTCAAGGCTTTAAGCTTTTCGGCAGTTTCTTCTCTTGAACTTGCTATTTTCTCAAAAAGGTACTCATGATAATCTTTTTGCATTACTTTATCATCTCTAAAAGAAACATAGCTATCAAAATTATAGCAAGAACTTTCTTGTATTCTTTTTATTAATTCACACATTTTTTTTGCTGAAACAAAAGCAGCATATTCAGAATCATTACACTTAACATCAAATTCAAGACATTCAAATGCAATAAGCTTAATCACTGAATAAAACTCATCACTTTCTAAAACTGCATTCAGAATATTAGTAAATCCATTATAATCTTCAAAGTGCCGTTCTCCATCATCTATAAATTGCTGTATTTGAGAAATTGCTATATCCGATAGGTGTAGTTTGTTTGAAATATCCATATTACTTTTTATATATGTGTCAGTATATCCAAGCAAATAGTCAAACGGAACATGCAAGAATTCTTGTATACGAGCCAATATGGTTATTTTCAGGGTTGCGCTTCGCTAATAAATTAATGCCATACGGGGAACATCCAAGCAAAGCAGATATTTCAATAGGAACAAGAAATTCCTTATCCATTGCCTTTATTTCTTCTAATGTTTTCGGTGTTGAACGTGGCATATTAATAAACCTCCATAAAAACTTGGCATTCGAATCAAAGCTTTATCATAGGCTTTATCTTCATAACGTTTTGTTGCTTCTTTTTGTGCTTGTGAAACTTTAGGCATAATATCACACTCCTTTCAGATATATTATACCATACTGATATA
>JAEZYS010000004.1 GCA_023418925.1 Bacillota bacterium | reverse complement strand
AAAGCGTTATCAGTTAAAGCTTAAATGCATGACACCTATGGAATTTCATTACGCCAATGTGGCGTGAAAAATTCCACCCTGCTGCTCAAGAGGGTGGAATTCACATACTAAATATTCTTTTGTTTTTAAGTCTGTCTACTTGACAGGGAGCGGATTAAATTGCACCTAAGCTTTTTGTTTATCGAACATCTGCTACTTTGGTGGGCGTGTCCAAATAAGATGTTTAAAGTTGTGCTTACGACAGAATGTCCTAAGCAGATCTGAACGGGCTTTATCATCTTGAAGTTACAAGTGCAAAAGAACATGACGTAACGGTTACTTCAAAGCTGCTCAACGGTGACGAACATGAGGTCTAATCCTGTAATTTTGGTCTTTATTTGGTCTTTATCGTTATTTAAAGTTGTGAAAAGTTATATTGATCATATTACTTTAAAATGCCGTAAATCCACTTGGAGTAGGCATTTGTTGAATGTTTAAGAATTCTGAAAAATACGATTTGTACAATTCAAGTCCGGTTAGCGGCACCATGAAAAAGCCCTTAAATAGGTCGATTGCAGTCACTATGCAGTCGACTTTCTTTCTTTTTATAAGCATAATTGAATTTAGTTCCCACGATAGTTCCCACACGATAAAGCAAAACTATTTAACCAAATAATTTGCTTTCCATACTCTTACCCATATCAATTTTTGCTTTATATTGCAAATGTCCATAGATATTTGCTGTTATTCCGATACTACAATGCCCTAATAGTTCGCTTATTTCTTTAAGGCTATAACCATCAGCAAGCAATAGACTCGCCACAGTATGTCTTAAATCATGAAATCTAATATTTGGAAGCTCTACTTCTTTGATTATTGTTTTAAACTTTGAGCTTAAATGGTCTGGTAAAACTAATCTACCATCATTCCAAGTACATACATAATCATTTTTATTGTATGCATTGCCAAATAGCTTTCTCATTTCCTTGTTATGCTCTTGCAATTCAAGCAAATATTTTTCAACACCTTCAAGCAATGGAAGTGTTCTATAACTTGAGGCGTTTTTAGTTTTATCTGCACAAATAAGATTCTTCCCAGCACCAGTAACAGTATGCTTGATTGTTATTGTCTTTTGCTTAAAATCAATAGCATCCCATTTGATACCTATTATTTCGCTTCTTCTAAGACCATAAGCTAAAGCAAGTAGTATAGGTGTTTCAAGTTCAGTATCTTTTACAGCATTTACAAGCACTTTTACCTGTTCATCAGAATAAAATTTTCCTACATATTTTTGCTTTTAAGGTAAATCAACTCTGTCAGCAGGATTATACGCTATAAGATTGCACTTTTCAGCATACCTTAAGGCTTTATGAATATTAGCTTGATAATGCTTTATTGTATTTGGAGAAATACCCTCTTTTAGCCTTTTAGAGTAGAATTTTTGAATGTGTTGAGGTTCTAAGTCTTGAAGTGAAATACCTATTTGTTTAAAATAAGGTACTATATGAGTATTAACTACAGAACAATAACCTTGATAAGTAGTTTGTGCTACATTGTCTTTTGACATTTCAAGCCACTCTGTCATGAATTTATAAAACGGAATATTCTTGGTAATGGTTATGTTTTTATCTTGATACTCTTGCAGTGTTTCTTTAAGCATCTGTTCCGCTTTACGTTTGTTGTTCTTTTCAGGTAACTTTGTAGCCACCCACTTTTGCCTTCTTTTCCCTTGCTCATCATTGTAACTTATTACAATATAGAAATAACCTTTTTTAACTCTAAGACTACCAGTCATTAAAATTAACCTCCTTTAAATTTGACGGATAGCCCATTATTGACATCTATAATTATATCAACAACAGGCTTTGAATTCAATATGTTTTATGAAGCATTAGCCATAATATATTCAATAATATATACCTTGGGAATTTTATGTACTCTACCAAATATTAATGCTTTTGATTTTCTTTTCATTTATAAGTCTATATGCTGTATTTCTACCGATATCAAGCATTTCTTGAAGTTGCTCAATTGATACCACATCAGGGTAATTTGAAAACATTTGTATATCATTCATTTTAATTATTCTCTTTCTTTTATTATATTTATATATCTCTATGCAACAAAAATTGCACAAAAAAGGGCATAACTGTTAAAGCCATACCCTTATATCTTATTAATATCTTTTATAGGATTCTTGTTTTAAACTACTTGAAATTCCGTTTGCAAAACGTGATAAAAAGTTATCAAAGCCATCTGTAATCGCCTTATTTACAATTTGTTTGACTTCATCAATGGTAACACCATTTGCCAGACCAGTGATATTTACATCACCAGCTGTGTAATTGATAACTGTTGAAGCAACAGGAGAATTATTTGATAATGTCTTACTAGCATTTGCAGGTAATGTAGCATTACTTAAATCAACATTATATGTATTCAATTTAGGCATGGCATTATCTGATAATAGCTTGTTATAATTATCCATAATTGCACTATTTGACAGATTAAAAGATGAAGTAATGTCAGAAGACAGTTTAGGGTCTTTCTGTATAATACTGTTAATAATAGCTTTTTCTTCACTGTTAAGAGAACTATTATCAAGCATTTTATATACTTCAGCATTACTCTGTGTCTGCTTTTCATTATCAGAATTTAATTTTGATTCAAGAATAGAAAGAACTTTTTCATAGTATTCAGATGTCTTTGTTTTTTGCTCATTGAGAACAGTAATCATATTTTCATATGACTCAGATTTAACATCTTTTTCTGATTCTAAAGTTTCTTTTTGTTTTTCAAGAGCATCAATTTCAGACTCTTTTTTTAAATCAGCTAATTTCTTTTCAGCATCTTTAAGTTTCTTTTCAGCTTCTGAAACAACATCATCATCAACTTTATAATCAACACTTCCATCAACACCTATAACCATACGTCTAGCTGAATTTTTTGCCTTTTCCAAATCAAGTTGTGCTTTTTTAATATCAAGTTGAGCCTGTTCTAAGTCATTTGCTCTTTCTTTAGCATCATTTTCTTCATTGAGCTTATTTATAGTTCCATCTATAGCATTAATTTGAGCATCATATGTATCTTCCATTGCTTGTTTCTGCTTTTGATATAAAGAAATCTGATTATCAATTAATTCATTTTGCTTATCTTTGACAGATTCAAGATATTCTTTTTCAGCAGAAATAGAATCCTTTATAGCCTTTTTCTCTGCCTCTGCCTGTTCTTCAACAAGAGATTTTCTACCAGTATAAACTTCTTGTTCATATCTATATAAGTCTGATTCATATCCTGTAAGTCCAGAGTATGCTAGCTTATATGCGCTATCAAGCCAATTTAGATATTGTTCTTGTGTCTCTTTTTCGGTAGCAACAAGAAATTGGACCTATGTCAATAAAGTAGACACAAAAAAAGCGAGAAATTATGCAGTCAAAGCGGCCTTATGAACAGCATCAGGAGTCCTGAAATTGAGGCTTCCATGAACACGAGTCCTGTTATACCAGGATTCAATGTATTCAAATATAGCTGAATAGGCTTCTTTGAAGTTATAATAACGGTTAAGATTTACTTCTTCTTTTTTAAGAACTGAATGAAAAGACTCAATACATGCGTTGTCATAAGGACAGCCTTTCCGACTGAATGAATGCTTTATGCCCTATTGAAAATTCCCCTCTAACAACTCATTTTTTAAAGAAGTCAAATCAGTTGCATTCCGAACTTTTTCCAAAATGCTACTAGGTTTAGCTTTTGCAAAAACAATATCATCATAAACAATTTTGCCTAGGTCGTTAAAATATTGTAAAGAAATCATGCAAAAGTAAAATAAAATATTTTTTGAAAAAATGTGTCCCTAAATGGCTTTTAAAAAGGTTATATATTATAGATGAGAGAAAATCATCAAATAATCTGAAAGGGAGCATGCAATGAAAAAAACTTATCTGCATTTTCTGACATTAGTAATGCTTACGATGATGTGCGGTATAACAGCTTATGCTAATGATGCTAAGTATTCGTATACCACATCTGCAACCAGCACGTTAACAATTTCCTCAGGAACGGCGTATTGTAAAAGCACCGCTAAAGGTAATAGTACAGTAACCGAAATTGATGCTGTACAAAACCTTGAGAAAAAAGTGAAAGCAATTGGATTGCAGTGAGCAGTGGCACTTGGAGAAGTTCGTCAAATACTCGTATTCTTAATGAGTAACAGCAAATCCAATCTCAGTAGCGGTACATATCGTTTAAGAACTGTATTTAAAGTTTACAATGAAAATAACTCGGAAGCCGTTGAGAAAATCAACTCAAAAGTTATGGCAAAAATTGAAAGGAAGTTATTTGCATGAAAAAACAAACAAATTATATCTGTAATTACCGCATTAATAATGAGTTTAACTATGTGTTCACTCACAGTATCTGCTGATACGAGCTGTGAAATAGCGCCAAACGTTACTAGTGAAACACTTATAAGTAACACTAGCAATATATCTCAAGAATTATCTTCTGGTGGAATAATTGTGTCAAGAGAAATAATTGCACAGGATTATAAAACTGAAACTTATATTGTTGAAACTATTATAAATTATAACAATAAAAAAACTTATCGATGAGTCCTTTGTCTATTACTTATGGAACAGCTACACAGTCAAAAGTACATGAAATCTACGTTGAAGATTATTTGGTGGCAAAGGCAACGCTTACGGCATCATTTAAATATTACAAAGCAACAGATTATATCTCCTGCACTTCAAAGTCAAAAAATATGTATGTGAAAAGTGGTTCAAGCACTTATTTTAACAATATTGAGTTAGGAACAACAAGTGGAGGAGGAACATTTTTTAAAAGTTATGTTACGGCATCTCTTAGCTATGGATATGGTATTGCTGGAGCGACAAACACAATAAAGATTAAATGCAAATCTGACGGCACGATTTCCTAACCGGAAAGAACACTTATAGTACAGCAAACAAAGTGGTTTGCTGTACTATATTATTATTTAATTGTTAGACATAACAAAATTAATGAAAAGGAAGCGGTTATTATGAAAAAAGGCTTTTATATAATATATATTTTAATATACATTATAAGTATTTTAGTTTTATTTTTTATCAGCGAACGAAGTGTGGATAGCATGGTTGTAATATTGCCCGCACTTCTCATAGTTTCAGCAGTTACTGTTGTACTACAAAATAAATCGATATTAAAAACAGCAACATCTTTAATTCCGTTTGTTTCCAGTTTTCTTTTTTCTTTTGTATATATTATTTTAGAATTTCGTATATATGATCCATTACTTAAAGATCTGTACCCTTTTTCAAATGTAGTTTACGATCAAATTGATAGTATTTGTGTCGGGGTAATATTATCAATGATAATTTTTATAATTCGATTAATAAATGCAAATTTAAAAAGAAAATCATAATATACCAATCTATCAGTATTCCTTTTATTTTATAAATAACTCTCGTGGAACGTAGTAAAAACTACTATAAATAATAGTGCTCCTTGTTATACTCGTTGGACAAATTCTTCAAGTACAACAGGTCATGCAATGGTCCATTATGGGTATAAGTATCTTGATATTGATCCAACTAATTCAAGTTGCTATGGTAAATATTTTATGGATCCTAATAAAACATACTGTAACTTATTAATTTTTAACAGATTCAACAGGTAACATAATATACAAGTATTATGTGATTAAGTAAAGGAGCGTTTATGAAAGCAAAAATATCTGTAGTTATTACTTTATTTTTTTTTGTTCTGATAACCACATCCTGCAATAAAAATTATGATGATATTCAGAATACAGAAGATACAAATTTAAACAGCGGTTCTGTTTCAACCTATGAAAATTTGATATCAACACAAGAAAAACAATCAACAATTGTTTCAGAAGTCACTTCAGTGACTTCTGAAACTCAAACAAGTATAATAAACCAACCAGTAGCAACTGAATGTGAAACAATAACAGATAATACTGAATCAACTTATATTGAGCATCAAAAGCAAATTAATACTTTTGGAAACACCGCACAAAATTTAACTAATTATGGTCTAGTTGCTTTACAAGATAATTGGATTTATTTTTCTCATTCCTTATATGATGAGTATGAGAAAAAGTATTCACTTTGTAAGATTAAAACAGACGGGACAAATTTAACTAAATTATCAGATGATTATGCAAGTTGGATCTATGTCAATAAAGTAGACACAAAAAAAGCGAGAAATTATGCAGTCAAAGCGGCCTTGTGAACAGCATCAGGAGTCCTGAAATTAAGGCTTCCATGAACACGAGTCCTGTTATACCAGGATTCAATGTATTCAAATATAGCTGAATAGGCTTCTTTGAAGTCATAATAACGGTTAAGATTTACTTCTTCTTTTTTAAGAACTGAATGAAAAG
>JAEZYS010000019.1 GCA_023418925.1 Bacillota bacterium | reverse complement strand
ATAAACAGAGGTATTGTAGCTACAGCTGGAAACATGGGTAAAGCTGCTGCGGCATTAATTAATTATGGATATTCAAAATCTTCTATAAACCCTAAGAATAATAGTAGAATAAATATTACATCACCATTAAGTGCCACAGCTTCTGTAGGTAATCTTGCAAATAAAATTTCATCAGTTATCAGAACTGGTTCAAATAAAGCTTCGTCAGTAAAGGCAATGAACTTAACAAGAATTTCAACTGCTTTAAGCAATCTGGGTACTCCAAGAGCGCCTAAAACATACAAACAAGTTGGTAATTCATTAAAGGGAGTTTCTTCACCTAGTCAAAAGAATAAGCCTTCTTGGCCAACAATGCCTGATAGAAGAACACCAATTATAAATAGCCCAGAGGATGCAAAGTTATATTATCAGTCTTTATGGCCTAAAAGGGCTGATGGATCACCAATTATAAATGGTGATGCAGATGCAAAGTTATATAATGATCCTATTAATGGTGGAAATGGGAAAAATAAAACTGGAAATGGGAAAATAAGCGGCGATTATTATTATGAAAAATATTCACCTAAAACAAAGATTGGAACTTATAACGAGAAATTTACTCCCCTTGATGTACTTATAACTCAAAAGCAGAGTATATTTAAAAATTCAGTAGCTGGTGCAGCAGGTTTTGGTATCGGAAAATATGAACAAGGTGAAATTGTAGCACCAGATGAAAAAACACAATTATACCTTTATGGTATATCTCAAAAGACTGGGATGGACTATCCATTTCTTTTAGGAGTATGGTGTTCTGAAAGTGCCGCTTCAACCTACTCTGAAGATAACGGTGGAACAATGGGTGTAACCACTAAATCAATTTATGATGTAATTGATGAAAAAACAATAAATGGGTTTCCTTATAGTAACAATTATAAAGAGGATATTGAAAAAATAATTAATGAAACTTATTACGAAGTATATGGTAATGAACCAAATGAAAAATTGACTGAAGTTAATTCCATATACTATGATTCGTTAGTAAGTACTATTGAATTAACTGATTCTCTATATAGTTATAAAACTGGAGGAAGTAGTAAAAATGTCACTGCTTGGGATGGATACACAATGTACAGTAATAACTTTAACAGGGCATCCCAGTATGCCGAATCAATAAGAGAAAATCTTGGTTGGACATATGACTCTGATTATTATAAAGAAAAAATGAGTAGCACTAAAATGGAATCGTCAGGAACAATTAATAATCAATAAGAGGTGTAAAAATGAAGCACACAATTTCTATTGTTTTTCTACTTGCATTTGCTCTGTTATGTGGGTGCAATTTCAAACAGGATTCAGAGCTATCAGATTCTCCTGTTGATAAAAATGAAAGTCAAACAATTACTGAGTCGATTACAACTACACAGTGTACAACTGAACAAAACAATCAAGAAAGTGTACTTACTGAAGAAGATTTAATTCTGAAATATATTAATTTAATAAAACAAAAAGCTCAAAGATTTCATAATATCAAAGTAATGTTTTATGATGTTGATAATGATGGTGTTTGTGAGATGTTGCCAGAATATGACGGATATAGCTATGATTACGATATTGACAATGATTCAGTTTTCAGGAATATGGATTGTTTGGAACTGGGCCTTTGTTACAAATATAGAACTGAAGATGGCAGAGAATTCTTTGCATACAAGTGTGATTCACAAGCTATATATTATTTTGAATTTAATAATGGAAAACTCATATCCTCTGATTTTTTATTTGACAATGCATATTTTGATAATAGAAAAACAAAAGAAATTACTTATTTTTATAGTGTTAGTAAGTTTGCATCGGCAGGGCTTCAAACAAAAGTAGATTATATAAGCAATCCAAAAATTCAGGACAAGGACACAAAGGATGTACTCGTTTCAAAAGAAACATATGAAAAAGCAGTTGAAGAGTTTAATCGCACTACTATTCCGGTACCAATAACAGTGAAATCATTTGCTTTAACAGAAGAGGAAATAAATAAACTGGGTACTGAAGAAATTCTGAAGCGCATTGTTGAAGAAACCCGTGTTGCTGAATTTCCAACACATACAGTTGGAAAAGAAAACTAATCTGTGTTAAATCATTCAAAGCCACTAATCTTGGAAATAGATAAAGATGCCTTGATCAATTATTGTAACCACTATGACCTTAATTTTTTTAGATTTATTCATTCTTGCTTTCAAAGTGAGTAACATATAGTATTCACCCCAACGCATACCCCAACGTTATGATAATTAAAGCATAAAAATAGCAAGCAATAAAAATGTGCAAGCATGATGTAAAATAGACGTTTGATATAAACATCAGACGTCTATTTTATGCTCAAAATTGGCAATAAACATAACCGTTAAACCTTATCCCAAATAGAATGCTTATACTTATGACAATCTAGACAGGATTTCAAGTAAAACAACATCAGAAGGCACAGTAGAATATAAATATACTATAGATGGAAAGCTTTCAACAGTTACAGATTCAACAGGGACAACAACATTTGAATACAGTAATATGGATGGTCTTACAAGAGTTGAATACCCTGATGGTAGCTATGTATCATACGATTATGATACTTCATGCAGACTTACAAAGGTATCTACTGCTTATGGTGATACATCATACGAATATGATAAGCTTGACAGAATCACTAGAGTAACTGACAGAAACGGATTTGCAACAGTATATGAGTATGACAAGCTGAACAGACTTATTCGTGAAGAAACTATTGACAAAGACCTTAACGTTGTGGCAAAATATGTTTATACCCTTGGGGCATCAGGTGAGCGTATAAAGGTAGAAGAACTTGACAGAACTGTTGAGTATACATATGACAACCTATACCGCCTGACATCTGAAACCAACAGGATAGCTATGCAGGTTCAACTGCTGACCCTGTAAGTTTGCATAAGTATTTGTATGCCAACAGCAATCGTGTGATAAAGCTGTTGTACCCCCAAATATATTTAATGATAAAGGCTGTGTTCTGTATAGTATAGAACACAGCCTTTTTGTTTGCCAGAAATTCAAGAGTATATGGAATGAGACCTTCCAATAAGCAAAGAATGCATAAATAAATCTTCAGAGACACTGTAATAGAAAAAGCAATATGAATTTTCTACTAAGAGAAAAGTAAACTATAAGTCTATTAGTTACCTTTTCAGAAAGTCTTGATAATTTCTATATTACAAAGTCAAAAAGACAACTATATGACTTATAGTTGCCTTAAGAAAATCATTTTACTTATGCAAGGAGGGTACATAATGAAAATTTCTGAGAGAAAGTTGAACAAGCCGCTAGTAGAAATGAATGATCAATCAAAAGAGTATTTTGTTATAGCAAGAAGAATTGCTCAAATGATAAAGGGAGGAGCGCGGTATGAAGATTATATCCCACTATTAATAGATGTAAGGCTTAAATCTATTGAAGACAAGATACTCTTAAAAGGTGACATATGCGTAAATCTGTTCTTACAGTTCATTTCAGATAAGGAACATAAATGCAGCATACCCATAGAGAAACGAGGGAAACGTTCCAGAATAAGCAGAAATCAATTGATAAAAGCTAAGAATATGATTAAAAGCATTGGGTGGAAAAAGGTTGCTGAAATAATGGGTATAACTCCGCAAGGCTTAAGAAAGGCTATAAAACGTGAAAAAATCATTAATTAAAAAGTATATTCATAATTAGACATATAACATCAGATTAAGTGTAAAGTTAAAACCTGTTCAGCAAGTGTTTAAGTTGCTTTATAATCACAATATAAAAGGTATTTTTCCAATGCCCATTGAGGCAGAGTGTGTTTGCATTGCTCCCACCCCTGTAGGGTACTAATACTAACTGAAAGTTTATCTGCCATATCAGTTTGAACAATATTTGCATGTTTACGCATTAGTTTAAGTCTTGTTCCATAATTAGGAATAGAAATAAAGTCGGTATATGAATTAAACTGATCTTTTGAAATAATAATTGGCTTTGGGGTAATGTCAGCTAAATTTGAAAATCCGTTTGTTGCTATAAGTGTGGTGGTGCATTTCCGACACTTATAGCAATAATATCAATGTTCTTTTTAGGTTCAGCAATGGGCTTCGGAAAATCAATGATTTCAGCAGCCTTACTGACGGCAGTAATAGTATTTGGTGTTCTGATCACTTTTGCTGTATCAAAAATTTTGTCAAAGACTTTGCTGAAAGGTCAGCCATCTTCATTCACTCTTGAACTTCCACCGTACAGAAAACCGCAGATAGGTAAAGTAATAATACGTTCAATTTTTGATAGAACATTATTCGTACTGGGAAGAGCATGTTCAGTTGCCGCACCATGTGGACTACTTATATGGTTGATGGCAAACATTACTGTCGGCGATGCTACTCTGCTTGCACATTGCGCAGAATTTCTTGATCCGTTTGCAAGCTTTATTGGCCTTGACGGTGTAATTCTTCTTGCTTTCATACTGGGTTTGCCTGCAAATGAAATAGTAATTCCTATTATAATAATGGCATATATGTCAGAGGGCAAAATACTGGAGCTTGATGACCTTTCGCAACTTAAAACATTACTCGTTGACAACGGCTGGACTTGGGTAACTGCACTATGCACAATGCTCTTTTCTCTGATGCACTGGCCATGCTCGACAACACTTATAACGATAAAGAAAGAAACACGAAGTCTGAAATGGTTGGTAGTTTCATTCCTTGTTCCGACGGTATGTGGGATAGCAATCTGTGCGGTTGTAGCTAATATTTGCAGAATTTTTGATTAATAAAATTTTAAAAACCGATAGTATGTGTGTCTCATACTATCGGTTCTATTTATAGGGTTATTGAGCACAATAGCCCTTTTAGTGAAATATAAAAAAGGTTAGATTTTATAATTCCTATTTTAATATTTTGTTTATAAAATTGTGGATAAATGTTGACATATGGAAAATGCTGTGGTAAATTTAAATAAGTATTTTTTATAAGATACTTCTGTAATTAAGGATCATACGTGAAAAGTTCAAATCGTAAAATATGATAGTAACAATACGCCACCAAATATATCAATTGTAGGAATAGAGGATTCTGATTATGAACAAATTAAGTAAAAGCTGCTGTTTAATAATTGTTGGATTAATAATACTGTTATCTTCATGCAGTGCTGATAATATAAAGCATACTGAGACTTCTTTATCATCAGCAGAAACAGTGACTACAACCGTAACAGAAACAGAAATTACAACTGCTGATAATAATAGTAGTGAAGTGGTGTCAATAGAGTCCATTAAAGAACAAATAAGTATCATTTCAGTTAAACAAGCTAAAGATGTCGCAATATATAATGAATACAAAAGTCTAAATAAAAATAAAGTTGTTGCTGTAAAAGCAATTTTGATTAAGGAAGGATTAGACTTTATTTCAAAAAACAAAACAAAGTATAATCAATGTGAAAATGAAGTACAAATTTCCCTTATGGATGTGATTCTTGATGAAACTCCCGAGATTTTGATATCCTATTATAACAAAGACAAAATCCCATGTCTTGATGTAATTTCATGCGTTAGTAAATATAACGGTCATCTAGAAATTACAATTAAGGGACTTGAGTTTAGTAATATTAAATTTCTTACTTATATGGATAATATATTTAATGAACGCACTACATATATGGTTAAAACAAGTTATACAGTTGATAACACAACTTACACAGATTGGAATGCTATAAATAAAATGGCTTTTTATTTCGGATTATATTACAGAAAAATTACTGCCGTTGATGGAACAATAGAATGGGAAAGCTATCTAAAAGGAGAAATAGAAGAGAAATCTGTAGAAGAAATTGAATGCGAATTATCTGATACAAGTTGTGGATTTGCAAAAGCAGAAAAAGATAATATTATAGCAGATCCATTTTATACATCCGACAAGATATTAATTGAAGATATTAATTCAGATAATTTTGTCGATGAAATAATTATTAGTATAATGAATTCAACAAAATAAGAACGTTAATCTATTTAATGATATACCATTGATTTCTGGTAATTTTATGTCTAGTCCAATTGTTGAAGTAACAAAACTTAATATAAAATCAGTAACGGAGTGATTTAGTGAAGAAAATCATACTTATAATTTTATTATCAACCTTAATTATTACTGGTTGTTCTAAAGGAAATGTAAATCAAATAGAAAATAGTAGTATAGGTAATTTTCCTACAAGTGATATGTTAGCGCAAAAAGGCTTTGACTATACAGAGTATATACAGCATAAAGATGAGCCATCAAGTATAGAAAAAATCAACAATTCTGTTGCAAACTCTGTAAAACAAGGTTTAACTGACTACTTTGAGAATATTAAAATGGATCAAGAAAACAATAACTAAACTGTCTTAATCAAGCAAAATTATAATAGTACAATCCAAAGTAATTAAGCAGCGCAACATTTTTGAAAAGGTGTTTTTCCTTTATTAAAAGAATATGGGCGAATACGGTTATAACAAAAAAAGCAAAATCTGAAACCGCCAAATAAAGCTGTTTTTCTGAGCGGTAATAATGATGATAAATTAGCTCATTTTTAAGAGTGTTAAAATATCGTTCCATCGGAGCGTTGTCGTAAGGGCAGCCAGCTCGGCTCATACTTTAAGTAACGCTGTTTGCTTTACAGAATTCCGTAAACTCTTTTGAAGTAAATTGTGAGCCTTAATCACTGTGCAGGATAATTCCCTTAAAAGCCAGCCTAGGCTAGCTTTTAAGGGCTATGCTAAGAGTTTCAGCTGCAAGCTGTGAAGTGATATTTTTGCCTGTAACACTAGCTACTATAGACAGGTTGAACTTACGGACTTATTGGCTAGAAGCGGGTTAACTAGAATTATGCAAGCAAGCAACATGTCGTCGGTATTCTGCGGTGAAGCACATGACGGCGAGTATGCTTTAAGAAGATATATGCGTATTGTTAATATGCAGTAATAGTGTTTATGATTAAAACGGACAATTAACAATATTTACTTCTTAAACACAGGTGCTACAGCAAAAAATATTCAATTTATCCAACCTGTTTATGTTTTCTTTATTTTTTTACTCATATAGATATTTCAATTATAAAATTATGTCACCAACAAGATAACAAGTAGCTTTTCCACTGATATTAACTCTATCGCATAAATCTTCACAAATAAGTGTTCCCCCACGTAAAGATAACTGCTTTGCAACCATATTCGTTTTTTTAAGTCTTCTGCTCCAGAAAGGTACTAATGTACTATGTGACGATCCTGTTACAGGGTCTTCGTTTATACCTGCATTTGGCGCAAAGAATCTTGAAACAAAATCGCAGCTGTCACCCTTAGCAGTAACAATAATAGCAAAGGCAACATTTCTGTTTATTTCAGAAAGCAAATCAAAATCTACATTTAAATTAGCAACTGTCTGCTCGTCTTCAACAAGCACAAGCAAATCACGGGATAAATGTGTTTCTAAAACTTTGCACCCCAATGCCTTTTCCAGTAAAGCATCTTTCTCGGTTGGTACAGGCATTCTGCTTGGAAAATTCATTGTATAAATATCATCATTGCGAGTAACACTCAATGTACCGCTCTTTGTTTCAAAATCAATGTCTCCAATACTCGTATCAACATAATTCATAACAACAAAGGCTGTAGCAAGTGTAGCATGACCACACAGATCAATCTCAACTTCTGGTGTAAACCAGCGCAGACAATATGTATCTTCTTTTTTTAACAAAAACGCGGTTTCCGCAAGATTGTTTTCAAAGGCTATTTTCTGCATGAGATTATCAGATATTTCTTTGTCCAGCAAACATACCCCAGCAGGATTACCCTTAAAAAGTTTATCGGTAAATGCATCAATAACATAGTACTTCAAAATTTACATCTCACTTTCAAATATATGTAATGCTTCAATTATTTCATAATATACAGTAGTAGTCAATAACTTATGCTGAAAAAATTTGCACACTTAAACAAGTGTGCAAATTAAATGAATTTAATTATTTTCCTGCTCCTGATTATTTTCTGCTCCATAATACATAATCATAAACTTTTTTAAAGCAGGTTTGAAAGAATGATTGTGGTCATATCCGTCAAAAATTTCATACTTCATATTCAGATTTTCATAATTCCGGTTCTTGAAAAACTCTACAAAAGAATCGATAGAATCGATAAAACCTGGCCATTCATCGCTTCCAACAGTAATATAAACGTTGCAGTTCAAGGTTTTATTTCTTTCATAATATGCTTCTTCAAATGTCTGAATGTTTTCATCGCCTGTCGAGCCTGAAAAAGCAGGACTTCCAACAAGATAATTCTTGAATGTATTTTTACCAATAGTATCACTGTTGAATAAAGCATAAAAATCCCAGTATCCGCCGTATGAATGACCTGCAAGGGTCATGTTTTCACTGTCTATAGAATATTGCAGTGAAAGATACGGAACAAGGTTATCAACAATAAAATGCAGATATTTTTCAGGCTGCTGCAAGAATTCACGTTCCCTGATTGTTCCGTAATCATATCCGTTCGGATAGCCTACACTTGCGATAATAACCTGTTCAATCTCACCATTTTTCATTAATGTTCTTAATTCTGGATGGTCACTTAATCTCCATACGCCATCTGTCATTAATATCAAAGGATATTTTTTTGAACTGTCATATTCAGGCGGCAAGGATACGTGAACAACAAAAGTATCATCAATTTCTTTGTCATAGATTGAAATTTCTGTTATGTAGTCGGCACACTCCGGATCATATGTAACTACTTCTTCATAAAACTCATGCTCAGTTGAAAGCTTTCCAACAACAATACTTTCCCTTTCTTCATCCAGCATTTCCAACGGATATTTTTCATCAACTGCTTCTGTAACAGCTTCTGTTGCTTTTTCAGATGCAGCAGTGCTTTCCTCTGTAATACTAATACTGGAACTCTCAGTGCTGGTTACAGTTTCAGAAGGCTTGTCAGCACTGCATGATGCCAAAGAAAATGACAATACAGCGGCAAGCGTTAATATACTGATTATTTTTTTCATTAAACCATCTCCATAAATAAAATGTTATTACTAAGAACTCATCCGAACCACTCTTTAACTAATTTAGATACCACAATGATTGGAATGCTTTTATACTACCACATAATGCTTTTTTATTTCAATAAAATATTGTATAAAATGTACTAAGTTTCCATGTACAAAGATTTTTATTTTTAAGGTAAATACAGACAGCTTTGTTTATGGTTAATTGTCTTGCTGCTGATTATCTTCTGTTCCATAAAACAAAAGCATAGCCCTTTTTATGGATGGTTTAAAAACATTATCATGATTATATCCGTCAATTATTTCATAAGAAAGATTCAATCCTTCATAATTTCTCTTTTTAAGGAAATCAATAAAATTATCAATTGGTTCTACAAATTGAGTAGGTTCGTAATTTCCTGCTGTAACATATACATTACAGTTCAGCGTTTTGTTTCTTTTAAAATAAGCTTTTTCAAATGACTGAATATTTTTGAAACCTGTTGAAGCCTGAAATGCAGGACTTCCTATAAAATAATTTCTGAATGTATTTTTGCCAATTGTATCACTACTGAACAATGCATAAAAACCCCAATACCCGCCATATGAATGGCCTGCAAGAGTCATGTTTTCACTGTCAACAGAATACTGATCCGAAAGATATGGGATAAGATTATCGACTATAAAATGCAGATATTTTTCTGGCTCCTTCAGGAAATCACGCTGCCTGATTTCTTTGTAGTTATACCCGTTAGGATAACCTACACTCACAACAATTACAGGTTTTATTTCACCATCCTTCATCATCTGTCTTAATTCAGGGTGGTCACTTAATCTCCATACTCCGTCAGTCATAACTATCATAGGATATACCTTTGAATCGTCATATTCAGGAGGCAAGGAAACGTGTACAACAAAAGTATCATCAATTTCCTTGTCATAGATAGATATTTCCGTTATGTAGTCAACACATTTAGGATCAAGTTTAACTGTTTGTTTATAGTATTCATGTTCAGGAGACAGTTTTCCTACAACTATACTTTCTTTTTCAACAGCCAGTATCTCATAAACTTTATTATCTTTGCTCGGGTTTGTATCTGAACCGCAGGATGTCATTGAAAATGACAATATAACAAACATCATTAAAATACAGAATATTTTTTTCATGTAAACCATCTCCACAGAATAATTATTGTAACCATAACAAAAATCATAAATATGTATACTGTTTTTCAACGCTCCATATGCTGTTTATAGAGTTATTGATAGGATGTATAAGCGATAGAGCATTGCTAAGTCTATCCTTGTGAAGATAAGTACATTCGTCCCCAGTTATTCATGGCGTTCAGGACAGGAATAATACTTCGTCCAAATTCGGTAAGGCTATATTCTGTTTTCGGTGGTACAACAGGATATACAACACGAATAATCAAGCCGTCACTTTCCATTTCACGAAGTTGTTGTGTCAACATCTTTGAAGTTATTGGAGATAAAAAGCGTTGTAATTCGTTAAAACGACATACATTATCTTCAAGGAGTTTCCATAATAACAGCGCTTTATATTTTCCTCCAATTAAATTAATTGTCGCGTCAATAGGACATTTGTATGTACGTGAGCAATTCATATTAATAACCATTCCTTTCTGCTATTTATTCCGTTCTTGAACCTGAACTGCGTTCAGCTAAGTATAATATTTGCTATCCTTTTTGCAGAAAAGGAACAAATAGCTGCGTGAAAAATCTAATTTTCACGCTATCACTCCTTAGTATCATTTAGGGTAGTATATAACATATAAGTGCGTACTTGCATAATTGTAAGCTGTATATATAATATAATTATAACATAAAAAAGAAAAGAGGAAAATACAATGAAATTTATTGAGCTTGCAAAAGAGAGATATTCAGTACGTTCTTATTTACCAAGAAAAATTGAGGATGAAAAACTGCAATTGATTCTGGAAGCAGGTCGGGTAGCACCTACTGCATGTAACAATCAACCACAGAGGGTATTGGTTATACAATCGGAAGAAGGTCTTGCAAAAATCGGCGAAACTGCTCCATCAAAAATGTTCAGAGCTCCTTGCGTTATTGTTGTTTGTGCAGACAGAACAAAAACATGGGTGCGTCCTAATGATGGTATGAATTCTGCTGATATTGATGCAAGTATTGTGACAGATCATATGATGTTACAGGCGCAGGAACTAGGAATAGGATCTGTTTGGATTTGTTACTTTGATTCACAAAAGATTAAGCAAGAATTCAATCTGCCAGAAGGTGTTGAACCAATTAACGTATTAGCACTTGGCTATACTGATGAAACTCCACAAAGCAGTGAAAGGCATGCAACAAGGCGAAAAAACTTGAGTGAAACAGTATTTTACGAATCATTTAATTAAATCTAAATCTCAATCTATAATTTTTAGCTCTTTCATCATCTGAAAAGCAAAACGGGCATTAGGATAAGTTATTGAACCGCCGCCAATTATGCCAATTTTTATAGCTTCGAGAATCTCCATTTTACTTGCACCTGCATTAACACATCCGCCCAGGTGGTATAATATACATTCGTTACATCTTGTGACAACAGAAATAGCTAATCCCATTAATTCTTTATTCTTCTTTGAAATCGCACCATCACCATATACTTCATCATCCAGTTTGCCAAAGTTTTTGAAAAAATCATCACTTTCATTCATAACAGCATTAAATTCATTACGATATTTAATCATCTGATCTGGCTGCATTTTTACATTCCTCCATGTATTAAAATTTATCTTTAATTACTTAGAAATCTATTATTTACATGGGTTTTAAGTTTTTATTAAGCCGATCTATTATTTTTTTAAAATCCCTTTGCCGTACTTCTTCAGTTTTGAACGAAAGATACCTCAATGTATATGTACGCTGAACGGACGGCGGCATATTGCAAAAGTTTTCATATGCAAGAGATTCTTTGATCAGTTTTGCCATGAACGCCTCTTTCTGCTCATCGGTTATAACAGAAGTTTTCTGAGCATCCCATGTGCCGTTCTTTTTAGCCTCTTCCATGGCCCTTTCGCCCAACTCCGTCATCATCCCTTTATTGTGCAATGCTTCAGCCGTCTTTTTGTTTTTTTCAGACCAAACACTATTTATGCGGCGTTTGGAAAAATATTTGCGGTATTTTGTGTCACCACAGCTCTGCATTTGCCCATCTATCCAACCAAAACAAAGCGCTTCCTCCAAAGCGTCATTAGCGGAGAGGGTAGCAACTTTTTTCGTTTTCCCGAATACAAGCCATACACCCTCACTCGTTTCGGCATTTTCTTTCAACCACGTACGGAATTCATCACGTGTGGAAAACAATAATTCAGTTACATCAGTTCTCATATGTACAGCTCATCCTTCTCCTGAACAAATTACTTCTTTTCACAATTTTTAACTGGGTAGGGGGTTAATATGCTGACCAAAAAATAAGCATAATGCAAACATATTCTATAATATAATTAATTCAGATATCAAGACTTTTTGCCCATTCTACTGCCCTAGTAGTACTTTCTTCATTGTGTCTTTTGGGTTCAACAAAATCAACCTCTCCGATAAACTCATTCATAGGAATTGCTTCTTTAATATTTTTAAAACATTTTTCAGCTTGTCCTGCACCATGACAAGCATATATTGCTACTTGTTTGTTTTCAATTTTATACTGGCTGAGAAAGGTTTTAATTGGTGGAGCAAAGGTGCTATTCCAAACAGGAGTACCGATAATAATTGTTTTATATGGATTCAGGTCAATATGCTCATTGGACAGCTTCGGCTTTTCCCCCAAAATGGCACTTACTCCTCCCCAGAAGTATTTTTTAAAGCCCTCAGTCGGATATTTTTTTCTTGTTTTCAATGAGATAATGTCTGTGCTGATAGTTTCAGCGATTTTCTCACAAATAAACTTTGTGTTTCCTTCCAAAGAAAAATACACTATTAAAGTACTCATTTTTTCCTCACTTTAAATTAAAAATTCTGTTTTTAAAACTTCAAATGCTGCCGTTCTACGGCTATATATTACCATAATCTTCACTATTTTTCAATATTAATTTATACTTTATTTAAGTATTTATAATGAAAGTGCAAAGATTATACATCTTGATGAAACCTTTGCTATATTCCTATTTAAAAGTTTATAATCATAAACAGTTACTTTTTAAGTATAACTTATATAAATATGCTTACAGAATTTTCTCCGTAAGCATATTCTTTTATATTCAGAAAATACTAATGAAAACATTTCTGATAAAAAATATACTTAATGCAAATAATCACATCAACTATAAATTGCGTATGGGCAATGTTAAATAAGCTAAATTATAAACTTATAATTAAATTATACAGTTTTTTTAATATTGACACGAAATTGTATATATAATATAATAATATTACCGATAAAAGACAGTAGTTTACATGCAAGGATATGACTTATTTGGGCTGAAAAATTCAAGTGTGTATTCAAAAGACTTTTATCAGGACTATCAGTCTTGATAAAAGCTTTTTTATTTAAGGTGAAAAAATAGAAGTGGGGGGTTTTATACTTGTCAATTCACAGTATAAAAATTGAAGAGGTTTTAAGTCAGGTAAATACTGATATAAGAACGGGGCTAAGCGTAACTGAAGCGGAAAAAAGGCTTCTTGCTGATGGTGAGAATGTTCTTAACGAAAAGAATAAAAAAACAATTATTCAAAGATTTCTGGGGCAGTTTAAGGACGTAATGATTATTATTCTTATTATTGCTGCAATTATTTCTTTTGCGATTGCAATTCACGAGGGAAATACCAAGGAGTTTTTTGAACCTTCACTGATTTTGTTAATAGTCATTCTTAACGCTATTATGGGTGTTGCTCAGGAAAGCAAAGCTGAAAAAGCTCTTGAATCTTTAAAAAGCCTTTCTGCACCCCATGCCAGAGTTATCCGTGACGGTACAGAACAGATTATTGACGCTTCAAAGCTTGTTAAGGGTGATATTATAAAGCTTGAGGCTGGGGATTTTGTTCCTTCTGATGCAAGGTTAATCAGTTCAAGTTCATTGAAATCAGAAGAATCAGCACTTACCGGTGAATCTGTTCCATCTGAGAAATTTGCAGATGATAATGTTGATGAAAGTGCTCCTATCGGTGACAGACATAATATGGTTTATTCTGCCTGCAGTATAACCTATGGTTCTGCAGTTGCTGTTGTAACTGAAACTGGAATGAAAACTGAAATGGGCAAAATAGCATCGCTTCTTGATAATGAAAAGGAAACCCTGACTCCTCTTCAGCAAAAGCTTGCTTCACTCGGTAAATATCTTGGTTTTGTAGCACTTGGCGCATGTGCAGTAATTTTCATAGTCGGACTTATTAATAAAATACCTATGATTGAAATTTTTATGACATCTGTATCTTTAGCTGTTTCGGCAATTCCTGAAGGTTTGCCTGCAATTGTAACCATTGTGCTTTCAATTGGTGTTCAGCGTATGGTTAAACAAAATGCCATAATAAAAAGATTGCCTGCTGTTGAAACTTTGGGAAGTGCTACTGTTATCTGTTCCGATAAGACAGGAACGCTTACGCAGAACAGAATGACATTAGTTATGGCATATAACGATAAAACAGGCATAAAAGAAGAAATATCAGATGCAAACTCTGAATCAATAAAGAATGTCCTTATGTATGGAACACTTTGCAGTGACGGCTCTGTGATTGTTGATGAAACATCAGAAAAGCATATAGGTGACCCGACAGAAACCTCGATTGTATTTGCGGCTTATAAGAACAAGCTTTTTAAAGATAAGCTGAATTCAGATTATCCTCGTCTTGCAACTTTACCATTTGACTCTGACAGAAAGCTTATGACAACTGTCAATAATATAAATGGAAAAATAACTGTAATAGTTAAAGGCGCTGTTGATATTCTGACTACCAAATGTATTACTGGAAATATTGAAAAGTCAAAAGAAATTGCTGAAGAAATGAGCAAAGATGCATTGCGTGTTATAGCAATAGCATATAAGATTATTGATAAACTGCCTGAAAATCCGACCATTGAAGATCTAGAAAAAGATCTGGAGTTTTTAGGACTTGTCGGCATGATAGACCCACCACGAGAAGAAGCAAAGGAGGCAGTTACCATTTGTCGTCAGGCAGGAATAAAACCTGTTATGATTACAGGTGACCATATTGTCACAGCATCTGCCATTGCAAAACAAATTGGAATTATGCAGGATGGCGACGGAGCAATAACAGGCTTTGAACTCCAGCAGATGTCAGATGAGGAACTTAATAACAAAGTAAGAAGTATTTCAGTTTATGCCCGTGTTTCCCCTGAAGATAAAATACGTATTGTTAAGGCTTGGCAGGCACAAGGTGAGGTTGTTTCAATGACGGGAGACGGAGTAAATGATGCCCCAGCACTGAAAGCGGCTGATATAGGTTGTGCAATGGGGATAACGGGTACTGACGTTGCAAAGGGTGCCGCTGATATGACTTTGACTGATGATAACTTTGCAACGATTGTTAAAGCGGTTGAAGAGGGCAGAGGAATTTATGAAAACATAAAGAAAGTAGTAGGATTTCTTCTCGGAACAAATATCAGTGAAGTATTAACTGTATTCATTGCAATGATATTCTGGCACCAGTCACCGCTTCTTTCAATGCAGCTTTTGTGGATTAATCTTGTTACAGACAGCCTGCCGGCAGTAGCCCTTGGTATGGAGCCTGTTGAAAAAGATATTATGACAAGAAAACCGAAACCAAAGACAGAAGGTATTTTCTCAAACGGTTTAGGTTTACGAGTTCTTATACAAGGAATTATGTTTTCTATATTAACACTAGTCGCATTCTATATAGGCTGGAATCCTGATTCATTAGGCAACGGTAATATTGAAGCAGGCAGAACAATGGCATTTATTACACTTGCACTTATACAAATAATCCATTCATTCAATATGAGGTCAAATTTATCGCTGTTTAAGGTTAAGCCGTTTACAAATAAATATCTGAACGGCGCAGCAGTAATTTCAGCAACTCTTGTATTGATGGTTTCTTTTATTCCTCCGCTTGCTAAAGTATTCGGACTGACAATACTTTCAGCTAATATGTATTTATACATTCTTGTACTGATTTTCATACCTGTTTTGCTTGTTGAGGCAGCTAAGAAAACAGGGCTAATAAAGAAGTAGATTAAAAAGGTGTTACAGTATTTTTCACTGTAACACCTTTTTTATTATTTTAGCATGAAACTCTAAGACATTTTTATATTTATAAATTACTGTGCAACTATTTAAAGTCATAGCTAAGCTTGTTATTCCCACTTAAATACCCTGATTGAAATTACTATAGAAATTACTGCAATTGATACAAGAATAATAATAGGAGCCAGGCAGTTTACATTATCTAATCCGAGTGAGGTTGCTTTCAAAAGCTTTATGCCTTGTGTAAGAGGAAGAATATTCATTGCAGTCTGAAGTGGTTTTGGCATGATTTCATAAGGCACTGTTGCCCCAGATAGGAAGAACATAGGGAAATACACAAGTGATGTTACTGTGTTGGATTGCCTTATTGTTTTGCAAAGACTTGCAATAAGAGCACCAATACCAAACATCGCCGCTGCTACGAGAATATATGAGCCGGCAAAGGGTAGAAAAGCTCCGCTCATTCTGTATCCGAAAAATAATGCCATCGCAACAAATACGCAGAGAGATGATATTACAGATACAATAAAATCAATTATAATATGCACAGTAAGCAGCATACCAGGATGTACAGGGGTAACTTTGTAATGCTTAAGAACTTTTTTGTCACGCTCACCTGCAACTGTAAGCGGGAGTGTCATAAGTGATGTCGCACAGATACCTACACTTGCTATTGCTCCGAATGACTGAGCTAATGCAGTGTATGATGCTCCCTCTTCAGCAGGTTTATCTCCGTAAATAAATCCGAGCAGAATAGCAAGCCCGACAGGAATTACAATTCCGAAAAACAGAGTATCTGCGTTTCTCATCATAAGTTTTACTTCTGTTTTAAAAAGTACAAAGAATGTTTTCATGATTATTCCTCCTCATTCTCATTTTCAATTGAGTCGTTTTCAGTCAGCCAGAGATATGCTTCTTCAAGTCTGTCATATGGCGTCATTGCAATGACTTCCTTTACAGTACCCTCTACATAAACCTCACCTTGTTTCAGAATACAGATTCTGTCGCACAATGCTTCAACTTCATCCATGAAATGAGATGTCAGTAAAATTGTTGTTCCAGATTCTTTTAGCTTTTTAAGGTGATCCCATACATCGTGACGTGCTTTTGTATCAAGACCGGTTGTAAGTTCATCAAGGAAAAGAACCTTTGGATTCGGAATAAGAGCAAGCAGAACAGACAGTTTCTGACGTTCACCTCCTGAAAGCTCAGCAACAAAACTATTTTCAAACCCAGAAAGACCGAAATCAGAAAGCAGTTTTTTATAGTCGAGAGTGCTCTTATATAGTGACGACCTTACCTCACAGATTTCATGCACTTTAATTTTTTCTGGATAACCGGATTGCTGGAACTGTACTCCTACGTTTTCAAACAATTTTTTTCTATCCTTATCAGGAATCATTCCAAGAACAGAAACATTTCCTCCGTCCGATTCCTTAACTCCGAGAATACATTCTATTGCTGTTGTTTTTCCTGCGCCGTTATGTCCAAGAAGTCCGAAAACTTCTCCGCTGCATACAGATAAGGAAAGATTCTTTAATGCCTCCTTATCACCGTATGACTTTCTGAGGTTTGTAACAGTTATGATTTCATTCATATTTATTACCATTCCTTTCTTGACCCCTTTACTTTACTTTTTTTCGATAAACTAAGCATAAACCCTCCGGCAAGGGAAGAGTCAATAGGGGGGATTAATATTTACATTATGTTAATAATATAGCTTGTTCACGTTTGAAAGAATTAGTATAAATACATTTTGTTTACAAAGTATATTTATTGAATATGTTATGACATTTCTGACCTGTGAAATTATAAGGTTAATACCAGGTTTAAGATGTTTATTCGGTGTAAAAATTAAAAAGGCAAAAAATGAAATGAGCAATGTTGAAAGTAACTGCTGAATTCTTAAGAATTAACGTTGCTTTCTGTAGTGATTATGTTATAATACTCCTAAACAATAAACTTTAGATAAGGACGTATGAGTTTGATTAAGGAGGTAACATAATATGATAGGTGCAATTATTGGGGATATTGTCGGCTCAAGATTTGAATTTAATAATTACAGAAGCAAGGAATTTGTACTTTTTACTGATAAGTGTGAAGTAACAGATGACAGCATTATGACATTGTGTGTTGCAAAGGCTATCATGGAAACGAGCAGGATTTACAGCAAAAAAGAAAAAGAATTCTATACATACCTTGAAAAAATGACCGTTAAATATATGCAGGATATCGGACGAAACTATCCTTATTGTGGTTATGGGGGAATGTTTCAGAAGTGGATATTCAGCATTAATCCTCAGCCTTACAACAGTTTTGGAAATGGTGCAGCTATGAGAATCAGCCCTGCGGGATTTTATGCTGAGTCTGAAAATGAACTAAAAATGCTTTCTAAAAGCATTACAAGAATATCTCATAACCATAGTGAAGGCATAAAGGGTGCAGAGGCTGCTGCAATGGCTGTATTTTTAGCAAAACAAGGCTATACAAAGAATGAGATTGCTAATTATCTTTCAGAAAAATACTATAAACTCGACTTTACTATTGATGAAATAAGAGATACATATAAGTTCAATGAAACCTGTCAGGATACTGTTCCGCAGGCAATAAAAGCGTTTCTTGAGTCATGTTCGTTTGAAGATGCGATAAGAACTGCTGTTTCTTTGGGTGGTGACAGTGATACTCTGGCGGCAATTACGGGAGCAATTGCAGAAGCATATTATGGTGTTCCTGATGATATAAGGCAGAAAGCACTTTCATATCTTGACAAAACCCTTTTGCTGATATATAATCAATGGTATCGTTTTCAAAGGCAGAGATGAACGTCTTTAACAGCATTGCATTTTCAAAGAATACAAACATCTTATGTAAATTACAGGGGGAAGAAAAATGGTATTATTAATTCTTGACACGCAAAAGCTTATAGTAACAGATAAACTATATAACTTTGATGTATTTGCTTCAAATGTAAAGAAACTTATTGAAGAGGCAAGAAAAAACAATATGGAAGTAGTTTATTGCAGACATTATGACGATCAAGGCATGATAAAGGGAAGTAATAACTTTCAGATTTATGATGGATTCAAGCCGGAAGAAAACGAAAAAATCTTTGATAAATCTGTAAACAGTTGTTTCAAGGAATCAGGATTGCTTGAATATCTTCAGTCAAAAGGTGAAGATGAAGTGATATTGGCTGGATTGATGACTGACTATTGTGTTGATGCGTCAATTAAATGCGGTTTTGAACATGGATTGAAGATGATTATTCCTTCAAATTCAAACTCGACTTTTGATAATGAACTTATGTCCGCTGAAATAAGCTATAAATACTATAATGAATTTATTTGGCCAAATAGATATGCAGAATGTATCCCATTTGAAGACGCAATGGAATTAATTAAAAACAATGCTAAATAATCCTTGGGAAGTAATTTTTGATATTTAGTAAAATAACCCCACTCCGTAGGAGTGGGGTTATTTTTAAACTATAGGGCTTAAGAATTATCTATAAAATAAAAAACTGCCTGAAAAATTCAAGCAGTTTTTAGTGGGGTGGGTAATGGGAATCGAACCCACGACCTTCGGGACCACAATCCGACGCTCTAACCAACTGAGCTACACCCACCACATTATAAAAGAATATATTAAAATTAAACCGCAGAATAACAAGCTTGCATATCTGCGGCTCAATGTTGGCGCGCCTTATTGGACTCGAACCAATGGCTTACTGCTTAGAAGGCAGTTACTCTATCCAGCTGAGTTAAAGGCGCAAATAAAAATGGAGCGGGTGATGGGAATCGAACCCACGTAACCAGCTTGGAAGGCTGGAATTCTACCATTGAACTACACCCGCAGAATATTATCTCTGACGACGAAATATATTATATCATGTAGATCAGATGTTGTCAACCCTTTTCTGAAAAAAATTTAACGGTATATTAGCAGCATGTATTTTATATGATTATACTAATAATTATTTGTGAGGTGTGTTTTTATGAAACTTATAAAATCAATAGTTCCGTTTTTTGTCATTCTTGTGCTGACGCTTGGTCTGGGGTATATAGGGTCACTTTTAGGTGGAGATGCTGCGGCATACTATTCCCAGAACATTGTGCGTCCTGCATTTAGTCCGCCAGCAATTGCTTTCCCAATAGTATGGACAATTCTATACATACTTATGGCTGTTTCTGCTTACATAATATATCGTTCGGACAGTACTGACAAATCAAAAGCTCTTGCAATATATGCTGTTCAGCTTATAGTAAATGTATTATGGACGCCTATTTTCTTTGGATTAAAAAGATACTTCGGTGCATTTCTATGGATAATATTACTGATTATATGGGTTATAATAATGATAAAAGAATTCAAAAAAATCAATAAGGTTGCCGCTTATCTTCAGGTGCCATATTTATTATGGTTAATATTTGCATCATTATTAAATTTTGCTGTTTTTATGCTTAACAAATAGCTGAAAAAATAAGTATTACAAAATTATTTTAACAAAGGGCAGCAGGTTTGTATCCTTTGCTAAAAGTGACTTAAATCGTCAAAAATTATTGACATGAATGCTTGTTTATGTTATACTTACTTCAATGCAAAGACAACCTTTAAGTTAATCCCGTGAGATTGACAAGGCAGTCAAAGTAAGCGGTTTATGCCGTATATAGCTATAAGTATATAACTATAAAATTACTACCTGTCTGTCGAAAACGGCTGACAGGTTTTTTTATATCTTAAAGAGGTGATGATGTGGTTCAAAAGGCTGTTATAATGGACGAAAATGCTATAAAAAGAGCAATTGCCAGAATCTCTTACGAAATTGTAGAACGCAATAAAGGCATTGACGACATCTGTATCATCGGAATCATGTCAGGTGGGGTGCATATTGCAAACCGAATTGCTGATAAACTTAATGAACTTGAGGGAAGACATCCTGAAGTTGGTACGCTTGACATAACATCTTACAGAGATGATGAAAAACATATACCCGGAAGTGATAACACAAATATTCAGTTTTCAGTCAAGGATAAAAAGGTTATTCTTGTTGATGATGTAATTTATACGGGAAGAAGCAGCAGAGCGGCTATAGACGCTGTAATGAGCAGGGGAAGACCACAGAGTATTCAGCTTGCTGTTCTTGTTGACAGAGGGCACAGGGAACTTCCGATGAGAGCTGATTATGTCGGCAAAAATGTCCCGACATCAAGGGAAGAAGCAGTCAAGGTAATGATGGCAGAGGCTGACAGCATTGAGCAGGTAATTATTGTTGAATAGGAGATTTTCATTGAAAAGTATTTTATTTAAGAATATCAGGGCAGTTGATACCAAAATGGACACAAGATGTGACGTTATGATAAAAGATGGAGTTATTGCTGATATTTCAGAAAATATAACCGAAAACGCTGACAGAATTATTGATGGAACAAAACTTACAGTTATCCCGTCACTTCTTGATATGCATGTTCATTTCAGAGATCCGGGGCAGACACACAAAGAGGATATTCTTACCGGATGTGCAGCAGCACTTGCAGGCGGAGTTACAGGGGTAGCATGTATGCCGAATACAAATCCTGCAATTGATACTCCGGAAATCGTAAAGTATATCGTTGATAAGGCAAAAGGTACAGGTGTTGATGTTTATCCTGCAGGCTGCATTACAAGTGGCATGAAGGGCGGAGAGTTATATGACCATACTTCACTTGGTGTAAAGCTTCTTTCAGATGACGGCAGACCTGTTGCAAATGCAGAGCTTATGAGAAAAGCTCTCGAAGAATCAAACAAAACAGGAATGTTGATTGTTTCTCATTGTGAGGATCTTGACATTATAAACGGCGGAATAATAAACAAGGGTGTTGTTTCCGAAAAGCTTGGTGTCAAGGGAATGGACAGGGCTTCGGAGGACAGCATAACAGCAAGGGAAATTGCTCTTGCAATGTCTTGTGACGCAAGAGTTCATATATGCCATGTATCCACAAAAGGAAGCATGGAAATTATAAAGGATGCTAAGGCAAGAGGGATTAAGGTAACCTGCGAAACATGCCCGCATTACTTTATGCTTACAGAAGAGAAGTTACTTGCCAAGGATGCTGATTACAGAATGAATCCTCCGCTTAGAACTGAGGAAGACAGACTTGCAGTAATGCAGGCAGTTGCAGATGGAACAGTTGATTGCATTGTTACTGACCATGCACCTCACGCAAAGGAAGAAAAATCAGATTTTCTTAAAGCTCCGAATGGTGTTGTCGGACTTGAAACATCACTGGCTGCAACTCTGACATCGCTTTACCACACAGGCAAAATAAGCCTTAACAAGATAGTTGAGCTTATGTCATATAATCCAAGAAAGCTTCTTGGAATTGATGCAGTAAAGATTGAAAAAGGACAGAGAGCAAATCTTGCGGTTATAGATACAGATATGGAATGGACAGTTGATCCTGAAAAGTTTCATTCAAAATCACATAACACTGTTTTCAAGGGTGAGAAATTCAGAGGGAAGGTTGTAATGACCTTATCTGATGGTGAAATAAAATACGAATTAAATTAAGGAGTGTGCTGCAGATGTCATTTGACAGAATGATTGAAAAAATTATTGAAACACAGAATCCTACGGTTGTGGGACTTGATCCAAAGATGGATTTTGTTCCGTCTTATATTAAGGAAAAGTATTTTTCACAGTACGGAAAAACATTGCAGGCGGCAGCTGCAGCTATATTGGAATTCAACAAGGGACTTATTGATGCTGTATGTGATGTTGTCCCAGCTGTGAAACCGCAGTCAGCTTACTATGAAATGTACGGCTTTTATGGTGTAAAGGCTTTGTATGATACAATTCAATATGCAAAAGAAAAAGGTATGTTTGTTATCGTTGACGGAAAGAGAAACGATATCGGCGCGACAATGCAGGCTTATTCAACTGCTTACCTCGGTAAGACAGTTCTTGCTGATGGTATAGAAGAAGAGGCTTTCAGTGCTGATGCTCTTACGGTCAATGGATATCTCGGAACAGATGGTATTGCACCACTGACAGATATCTGTAAAAGCGATGATAAAGGTATCTTTGTTCTTGTAAAGACTTCAAATAAGTCTTCAGGAGAATTACAGGACAAGCTAATGCAGGAAGGCAGTACAGTTTACAATGCAATGGGCGAGATGTGTGAACAGTGGGGAGCAGACAGCATAGGCAAATATGGTTACTCAGCTGTAGGTGCTGTTGTAGGAGCAACTTATCCTGAACAGCTTGCTGAAATGAGATTAAAGCTTCCGCACACATTCTTCCTCGTACCTGGCTATGGTGCGCAGGGCGGTGGTGCAGAAGGCGTTGCAAAGGGATTTGACAAAAACGGTCTTGGTGCTATAGTAAACTCTTCAAGAGCCGTTATGTGTGCATATCAGAAAGAAGGTTGTGACGAAAAGGAATTTGCAGCAGCAGCACGCAGGGAAGTTATCAGAATGAAAGAGGATATAACTTCGCATATACCTGTAATCAAAGCGTGATAATAATATTCCAACATATAAAATAACAGGAGGTAACCAGATGTCTTTATTTAACATTGGCGACAAAGCATATGTTATGCTTGCAGACGGAACAGTTTTTGAAGGCTATTCCTTTGGGGCAAAGGGAACATCAATCGGTGAAATTGTCTTTTCAACGGGTATGACAGGATACGTTGAAACATTGACAGACCCTAGCTACTACGGTCATATTGTAACTCAGACTTTCCCACTTATAGGTAATTACGGTGTAAACAGTAACGACTATGAATCAGATACATCCGTAGTAAGCGGATATATCGTCAGAGAATGGTGCAATACTCCTTCAAACTTCAGAAGCGAAGGGGACATTGACGGATTCCTCAAGAAACACAATATAGTAGGTATCCACTCAATTGATACAAGATGCCTTACAAGAATTATCAGAGAACATGGTGTTATGAACGGCGTAATTACTACTGAAAATGTCTATGAGAAAAAAGATGAACTTTTAAAGGAGATAAATGCTTTCAGAATCAAGGATGCAGTAAAGTCTGTAACTGTTGACAAGAAGCAGGAATTCAAGTCAGAAAATCCACTTTATGATGTTGTTCTTTTTGACTACGGATACAAGTTCAATATAAGACGTGAGCTAATAAAGAGAGGCTGTAACGTTACAGTTGTTCCTGCTGATACAACTGTAGAAGAAATCAAGAAAATAAACCCTGATGGAATTATGCTTTCAAACGGACCTGGAGATCCGGCTGAGAATGTTGAAATCATTGAAAATCTAAAAAAGATCAAGGAGCTTAAAATACCTACTTTTGGTATCTGTATCGGACATCAGCTTATGGCTCTTGCAAACGGTGCAAAGACTGAAAAGCTTAAATATGGTCACAGGGGTGAAAACCAGCCTGTCGATGATATCGCTCATAATATGACTTTCGTTACTTCACAAAACCATGGTTACGCTGTAATTAGCAGCAGTATTGACAGCTCTGTCGGCGAGGTTTCACATAAGAATTCAAATGACCAGACTTGTGAGGGCATAAGATACAAGAACTTCCCTTGCTTTACTGTTCAGTTCCATCCGGAAGCTTGCGGTGGTCCACAGGATACAGCATATTTGTTTGATGAATTTATTGCAATGATTAAAAAAGAAAAGGAGGACAAATAATATGCCATTACGTTCAGATATTAAGAAAGTCCTCGTTATAGGCTCTGGTCCTATTATTATCGGTCAGGCTGCAGAGTTTGACTATGCAGGTACACAGGCTTGCCGTGCTTTGAAGCAGGAGGGACTTGAAGTTGTTCTTATCAACTCAAACCCAGCTACAATCATGACAGATAAGGCTATGGCTGATAAAGTTTATATTGAACCTCTTACACTTGATGTTGTAAAGAAGATTATTGAAATTGAAAAGCCTGACTCAATCCTTTCAACTCTCGGCGGTCAGACAGGACTTACACTTTCAATGCAGTTAGCTGAAGAAGGCTTCCTTGACTCACATAATGTAAAGCTTCTTGGTGCAAATCCGGAAACTATTCATAAGGCAGAGGACAGACAGGCTTTTAAGGATACAATGGAAAAAATCGGTGAACCATGTATTCCGTCAAAGGTTGTTGAAACAGTTGAGGATGCAGTTGATTTCTGTAAGAATGAAATTGGATATCCTGTTATTGTACGTCCTGCTTTTACTCTAGGAGGTACAGGCGGCGGTATTGCATACAGTGAAGAAGAACTCATTGATATTGCTACAAACGGATTAAGACTTTCACCTATCACGCAGATTCTTGTTGAGAAGTGTATAAGCGGTTGGAAGGAAATCGAGTTTGAAGTTATCAGAGACAGCAAGGGAAATGTAATTACTGTCTGCTCAATGGAAAACTTTGACCCGGTTGGAGTTCACACAGGTGACAGTATCGTTATTGCTCCTGCTGTTACTCTTTCGGATAAAGAATATCAAATGCTAAGAACCGCAGCCCTCAACATCATTTCAGAGCTTAAAGTTGAAGGCGGATGTAACTGTCAGTTTGCTCTTCATCCGACATCATTTGAATATGCAGTTATTGAAGTAAACCCTAGAGTATCACGTTCATCGGCTCTTGCGTCAAAGGCAACAGGTTATCCTATTGCAAAGGTTGCAACAAGAATTGCTATCGGTTACAGCCTTGATGAAATCATCAATGCAGTTACAGGCAAGACTTATGCTTGTTTTGAACCTACAATTGACTATGTTGTTGTTAAATTCCCTAAGTGGGCGTTTGATAAATTTGTTTATGCAAAGAGAACTCTTGGTACACAGATGAAGGCAACAGGCGAGGTCATGGCTATCGGTACATCATTTGAGCAGGCTATGATGAAGGCTGTCCGTTCAATTGAACTCGGACTTGATACAATGAACCTCAAAAAGCTTGCTACGAAGTCAGATCAGGAAATCAGAGATCTCCTATATGTTGTTGATGATGAACGTTCATTTGCTGTATTTGAAGCACTCAAGAGAGGTGTTACAGTTGAAGAAATCCATGAAATCACAAAGATTGACAACTGGTTCCTTTCAAAGTTCCTCAATCTTGTAAACCTTGAAAAATATCTTGCTGAAGGTACTCTTACAGAAGATAAATATGATATTGCAAAGAAGTATGGTTATCTTGACAGCACTATTGAGCGCATAAGCGGTCAGAAGTGTCCTAAGAGAACAAGAGCTGTATTCAAGATGGTTGATACTTGCGCAGGAGAGTTCAAGGCTGAAACTCCTTACTTCTATTCAACCTTTGATAAAGAAAATGAAGCAGAGCAGTTCATAAAGAGAACTGACAAAGGCAAGAAAAAGGTTATCGTTTTCGGTTCAGGTCCTATCAGAATCGGTCAGGGTATTGAATTTGACTACTGTTCAGTACACTGCGTATGGGCACTCAAGGAGCTGGGTTATGAAGCTGTTATCTGCAACAACAATCCTGAAACAGTTTCAACTGACTTTGATACAGGTGACAGACTTTACTTTGATCCGCTTACTAAGGAAGATGTTGAAGCAATCATTGAAACTGAAAAGCCTTACGGCGTTGTAGTTCAGTTCGGTGGTCAGACAGCTATCAAGCTTACAAAGCACCTTTCAGATATGGGTGTAAATATTCTCGGAACATCTGCTGACAGCATTGATGCCGCAGAAGACAGAGAGCGTTTTGATGAACTCCTTAACAAGTGTAAGATTCCTCGTCCAGCAGGTCATACTGTTATTAATGAAGATGAAGCACTCAAGGCTGCAAATGACCTTGGTTACCCTGTTCTTATGCGTCCGTCATATGTTCTCGGTGGTCAGAATATGATCATTGCACATTCAGATCAGGATATTATTGAATACATGGAAATTATCTCAAGAGGCGGACTTGAAAACCCTGTTCTCATAGATAAGTATATGATGGGTAAGGAAGTTGAAGTTGACGCTATATGTGATGGTACTGACTATGTAATTCCTGGTATTATGGAGCATATTGAACGTGCAGGCGTTCACTCAGGTGACTCGATTTCAGTATATCCTGCACTTACTCTTACAAAGAAAATCAGAGAAACAATCATTGAATATACAAGACGTCTTTCAATGGAATTGAAGGTTATCGGATTGGTAAACATCCAGTATGTTGTTTATAACAATGAAGTTTATGTTATCGAAGTAAACCCACGTTCTTCAAGAACTGTTCCATATATCTCAAAGGTAACAGGCGTTCCGATGGTAGATATTGCAACAAAGATAATGCTTGGTGAAAGCCTTAAGGAACAGGGCTATCAGAGCGGACTTTATAAGGAAGCAGATTATATTGCTGTAAAGGTTCCTGTATTCAGCTTTGAAAAGCTCCATGATGTTGATACAGCACTCGGCCCTGAGATGAAGTCAACAGGTGAATGTCTTGGCATAGCAAAGACATTTGAAGATGCATTGTTCAAGGGACTTGTTGCGGCTGGTTACAACATGAAGAAGAGCGGTGGAGTTCTCCTTACTGTAAGAGATACTGACAAGCAGGAAATCCTCTATGTTGCTGAAAAGTTTGAAAAGCTCGGATTTGACTTATATGCAACAAGCGGAACAGCTTCAGTTCTTAACAAGAACATGATTGCAACGAATGTTGTAAGAAGGGTTTCAGAAGAAAAGCCTAATGTTATGACATTGCTTGACAACGGAACAATCGACTATGTTATTTCAACCTCTGCAAAGGGACGTATACCTGCATTTGATAGCGTTAAAATACGAAGAAAGACAGTTGAACGTTCAATTTGTTGCCTGACCGCAATAGATACTGCAAATGCAGTTGCTGATATTCTTGCAATGGGTAAGGATATTGACGACATGGAAATGATCGATATAACAAAAATTTAATCAGTAAAAAGGGACGCTTTAAAATCGGGAAAAATCTTCCCGTATAATAAACACCATAAAAACCACGAAAAAGCATGGTTCTGATGGTGTTTAGTATTATAGCGGCCCTTTTTGCAATTTTAACAGAAAGGAATAATATATATGAAATTTACACAGGGTAAATATCTTATAGTGTCTAAAACTGCCCTTGCAAAAGAAATATACGACATGACAATACTCTGTCCTGATATTGCGTCAATTGCACTGCCTGGGCAGTTTGTAAATATAAAAGCTGATGGCTTTATGCTCAGACGTCCTATCTCAATCTGTGAAATAAACAAGGAAAAGGGAACTCTAAGAATTGTTTTTGAGGTAAGGGGAAACGGCACAAAGGAGCTTGCACAGCTTGCTGAAAACAGCCTCATTGATATTGTTGCACCACTCGGTGGGCGTGGATTTGATGTGGATGGATATAAGTCTGCTGTAATAATCGGCGGAGGAATAGGAACACCTCCAATGCTTGAAGTTGCAAAGCATTACGGAAGCAAGGCTCATGTAATATGCGGTTTCAGAAATTCCTCTGCAGCAATTTTACAGGATGACTTCAAAAATGCTGGTGCAGATACTGTTTTATGTACTGATGATGGAAGTGCAGGAAAAAAAGGTTTTGTAACTGATGCGCTGAAAGATTACCTTGTTTCAAACAAGCCAGAAATAATTTATGCCTGCGGTCCGAATATGATGCTTAGAAAAGTAATTGAAATTGCAAAGGAAAATGGAATTAAGTGTCAGGTTTCACTTGAGGAAAGAATGGGCTGCGGAATAGGTGCATGTCTTGTATGTGCATGTCGCACAATTCGTGACGGTGAGGAATATTATGCTCATGTCTGCAAGGATGGTCCTGTATTTGATGGTGAGGAGGTTCTATTTGATGACTGATAAGCTTAAAGTGAATTTTGCGGGTGTTGAATTCAAGAATCCGATTATTCCTGCTTCAGGTGCTTTCGGATACGGTAAGGAATATGAAAATTTCTATCCGCTTTCAATACTTGGTGGTATATCTGTAAAGGGCACAACAGAAAAGCTTCGCACAGGAAATCTCCCTCCAAGAATTGCAGAAACTCCATCTGGTATGCTTAACAGCGTTGGTCTGCAAAACCCTGGTGCTGACCATTTTATAGCCCATGAACTACCTTACCTTAAAACAAAGGATACCGTTATCATAGCTAATATGGCAGGTTCAACTGCCGACGGATACCGTGAAGTTGCCGAAAAGCTTGACGCAACAGATGTAGACATGATTGAGGTAAATATCTCCTGCCCTAATGTTAAGGCAGGCGGAGCAGCCTTCGGTGTAACATGCGAGGGTGCGGCAGGAATTACAAAGGTTGTACGTGCGGCTACAAAAAAGCCAGTAATGGTAAAGCTTTCACCAAATGTCACTAACATAGCAGATATAGCAAAGGCAGTTGAGGCAGAAGGTGCTGACGCTGTGTCACTTATCAACACCTTGCTCGGAATGAGAATTGATATAAAAACCCGCCGTCCTGTACTTCATAACAATGTAGGAGGACTTTCAGGCCCTGCGATTTTCCCTGTTGCCGTAAGAATGGTATGGCAGGTTGCAAATGCAGTTAAAATTCCTGTTTGCGGTATGGGTGGAATTTCAACATGGCAGGATGTTGTTGAAATGATGATGGCAGGTGCACAGACTGTTCAGATTGGTGCAGCGCTGTTCTCTGATCCGATGGCACCTGTAACCATTATAGACGGACTTGAAAAGTATGTATATGACAACAATTTAAATAGTATTTCCGATATTGTAGGAGGAGTTAAACCTTGGTAACAAAAGTATACCTTGTGAGGCATGCTGAGGCTATGGGGAATGTCCTTGAAATATTTCAGGGACATACCGATGCCGAGCTTAGTGAAAAGGGTTGGAAACAACTTGATTGTCTTGCAGAGAGATTCAAATACATAGAATTTGATGGATTATATTCAAGCCCTTTGAAAAGGACAGTTGCAACAGCAAATGCTGTAAACCATTACCATAACCATGAGATAGTTACAGACAGAGAGCTTATCGAAATTGACGGCGGTGACTGGGAAGGTGTTTCATGGAAGGATATTCCCGCTCGTTTTTCTAAGGAATATGACGTATGGATTTCTGATATGCAGAATTTCAAGATAACAAATGGTGAGAGCATGGTACAGGTTTATGAAAGAATGAAAAATGCCGTTGACAGAATTGTCAAGGCAAATGCAGGCAAAACTATTGTTATAGTATCTCACGGCTGTGCAATAAGAAATTATCTTTGTTATGCAAGTGGACTTGGATTATATGCAATCAATGATATGGGCTGGTCTGACAATACTGCTGTTTCATATATTGAGTATGACGATAATTTTAAGCCTAGCTTAATATACAAAAATGATTTTGAGCACCTTGGTATGGAGCTTTCAACACTTGCAAATTCAGAATGGTGTAAATCTGATGGTGATAACAATTATGTTATGAATGGTGCTTATTACAAGAAGTAGGAGTCTGAAAATATATTTCAAACTCAGAAAGGGCGGTCAAACCTATGAAGATAATGGCGGTTGATTTTGGTGACAGCAGAACAGGTCTGGCTATGTGTGACAAAAGTGAATTTCTTGCTTCACCTTTGACTGTTGTTCATGAATATAATTTTGACAGGTGTGCTGAAAAGGTTGCTGAATATGCAAAATCCGAAAAAGCAGAACTTATTGTAGTAGGATATCCTAAAAATATGAATGGCAGCATTGGAGAAAGAGCAGATAAGTGTCAGTTCTTTGCTGAAAAGCTAACGGAACTTACAGATATAGAAACAGTTATGTGGGACGAAAGATGCACTACTGTTTCAGCACATAACTATCTTAATGAAACCAATGTAAGAGGAAAAAAGAGAAAAGCTGTCATAGACGCTGTTGCAGCAACAATTATTCTTGAATCATATCTTGCTTACCGGAAGAACAGCGGCGTTTAGGCTTATAGAATATTTCCTTTAATCCTATCAGAAGAATGAAACCGCCAAATATTTTTGAAAGCATAGGTGACCCGATATACTGTGCTAAATATGTTCCTGCAATTGCACCTGCAACACCGGTGATAATTGCAGGAATTATTTTTTTCAATTCAATAAGCTTGTTTTTTTTATGAATTACTATGGAAAGAAGTGCAATTGGTATAAAGTAAATAAGGTTTATTCCCTGTGCAGCAATCTGATCAGTACCTTCAAATATAGTCAGAAACAGTATAAGAATCATGCCTCCGCCAACTCCGAGGGAAGCAAAAATTCCTGCTACAAAGGCTGCAATATATAACCATATCATCTCAATATCAGTCTTCCTCCCGCAATTATCAGCATTATTCCGAATATCCTTTTCAACCATAAGTTTGATATTCTTTTCAGAAGAAGTCCACCTATTAATGCTCCGACAAGCCCAAAAGGTATTAACGGAAGAGCATCGCTGAACTCAAAGCTTCTTCTTATTGAGTAGAATATTGCAGATACAATTGAAAGCGGTAGGGTTATAGCAAGTGATGAAGCATGTGATTTCTTTACATCAATGCCTGATTTCTCAAGCATCGGAACTAGAATTACTCCTCCGCCTGATCCGAATAGCCCGTTAGCAACTCCGCCTACAAGTCCCAGAATATAAAAAAAGAATTTTCTGATACCATCACCCCGTAGCTGATTTTTGTCTGCTTTAATTGGAGATTTGTATTAGTATCTGAAAATTCATATTCAATATTCTTGTCCAAAAATAAAAGTGCGCCGATTTCTCGACGCACATTCATTTTATGCATATACCGCCTTGCCGCCATGTGAAGCATAAAACCCGCACTAAGCAGGTGGGCAACATCCCAGCAGTTTCGCGCTCCCTTCATCCGTGATCCGCAATAAGCGGCGGGAGGTCTGCAATCCACTGTCGGAGACTGAATCCCTTATATAATGTGTTGGATTATAAAAATCACACTTCATCGGTCAAGGCAGAATGTTTTCTTTACATTATTATATCACTGGTGTAATATAAAATCAATAGTAAATTAAGGAGTAATTATTATTAATCTTCATCCTCATAAATTTCCTGGAGTCTTGTAAGAAACATGTTTCCAATTTTTTCGTATTCATCGTCATCATCAATTGAAGCAAGGATTTCTTCATTGTTTTCATCAAAATCAGATTTGAGAATAACAAGCTCATCATCGCCCTCAACCATCTTTGCCGGATCCTCATAGTAAGGTACAAGTGCATAGTAACGTTCGTCATCAACTTCCATAACGTCAATCATTTCAAATGTCTGTTCTACGCCCTCTTCGTCAACTAATGTATAAAGGTCGGCAGCCATTTCCATTTCTTTATCAGCCATAATAAAACCTCCTGAATTTGGTTGTGCCGGCTAAAGCCAAAGGCAGCAATTCAAAGCCTCACAATACATAGCTAAAAGGCCGCAAAACTGATTTAACCAGCGAATACCATAGTAATGGATACCAACACAATTGACACCCAACATTTTTATTGTACTATATATGTGCTGTATTGTCAATAATCAAAGTATACAAAAATCTTGCACAAAAAATATATAATGTTTTGTCAAATTTCTATTGACATTGTATAAAAATCATGGTATATTATATACAAGGAACAGGAAACATACAGACAAGACAAAATATCTCAATAAACGAAGAAGTTCGACTGAGAAACAGTTTAAGAAGTCTGAGTTTAATGTTCCCAGAGAAATGAACCCGAACGTAATTAATTCGTAGCTCAGATTGTACAAAAGATTCAGCAGGGGTAGAATTAAGCGGGAATTCATAATAATCTTGGAAAGGCGGCGAGTCCAGTGGAATTAAGTGAACAGCAGTATATGTCAAAGAATATCAGCAAAGGCTCGTATGATTGCCGGTCTTTAAGATGAAATAAAATGGTGCAGAAGCAAAAATGCTCTCACTGAAGTACAACATTTAGTTAAATGAAATTCTTAAAGATAATATAGAAATTACGAGTCGAATAGCTGAAGTACACCCTATAGGTACTTACAGTTACGGCTTTTTTAGATTGAATGAGTGCATGCCGGATATTCTTTGAAAATGCCTTATGGCTTTATATATAAGGCTGCAAGGATCAAAATAAACTTTGAAGGGTGATACCGATGCACAGCTAGTTATAATTTCGGACAATAAATTACGAAAAGGTGATTAACATGTGGTGTTTTGCAATCTGAAAAATCAATCGGAAGAAGTGGTGTATATGATTGCAACCAGAGGTATCTGTTACCGAAAAGTATTTTAAATGTTTGGAGTGAGACCACCAGAAAATTCAGCTTAAAAATAATTCTTAAAGGATGTGATATTAATGGTAATCATTAAGAAAGCATTTCACGACAGGAATATTTTTAAATAATTATAAGGGGTGAGTCCTACAGTTTAGGTAAGACGGCAGAAGCCGGTATCAGAACAAAAAATATTTTAGGTGTGATTACGATGGTAAATTCAAAGGCTTATTCTAAAAAAATCTGAAATGTCAGGAGTGAGTCCGATGGCTTAAGCCAAAGGTATTGATTAGTAAATTTCTGAAGGGATGTATTAGAAATGCAGAATTTGCATGAATCTTGGAAGGAATATGATTTTTAAGGAGTGAGTCCGGTGGCATAACGTTGACCATTACACGAATTTATTTAATATAAAGAAGTGGTGTCTATGATCAGATATTTGGTACGTAAAGAAATTTAACGTTTAGGAGTGAGTCCGCCAAGATATTTACGTTAGGCTGATAACCATATAAAATATGAAGGAATCATCAGGTCGGTGGTTCCTTCTTTTATACTATTCATTAATTAGGATTTTCACATCATAATTAATTAGCCGCAAAACCATGATTAAATGGATTTGCGACCAGATATGCTATATATAGTATAATTACTGCCTTTCTGACATAGGAACATATGCAGTATGTGGATGAACATTCTTATATGCAGGTCTGATGATCTTGCCATCATTGACAAGCTCTTCAATTCTGTGTGCTGACCAGCCTGCTATTCTTGAAATTGCAAATAAAGGAGTGTAAAGTTCCGGCGGAAGATTAAGCATACTGTATGCAAATCCACTGTAAAAGTCAATATTTGCAGATACACCTTTATAAATACGTCTTTCTTTTGCTATAACTTCAGGTGCAATCCTTTCAATCATGCTATATAAAGTGTATTCTTTATCCAAGCCCTTTTCAGCAGACAAATCCTTTACGAAATTACGCAGCAGAGTTGCTCTTGGATCTGAAAGTGAATATACCGCATGCCCCATACCATATATAAGTCCTGACTTATCGAATGCTTCCTTACGGAGAAGCTTTGTAAGATAATCTCTTACAGCATCTTCATCATTCCAGTCGGCAAGGTTATTTTTCATATCTTCAAACATCATTGTAACCTTGACGTTTGCTCCACCGTGACGTGGTCCTTTAAGGGAACTTAGTGCTGCAGTGATGGCGGAATAAGTATCCGTACCTGAAGAAGTAACAACGTGTGTTGTAAATGTTGAATTGTTTCCGCCGCCATGTTCAGCGTGAAGAACCAATGCAAGATCAAGTATTTTTGCTTCAAGCTGAGTGTATGAACTATCAGGACGAAGCAAGTGGAGAATATTTTCTGCGGTAGAGTATTCAGGGACAGGCTGGTGAATGAAAAAGCTTTCGCCATCCAGATAGTAATTCTTTGCCTGATAACCATATACTGCAAGCAGAGGAAAGAGTGCAATCAGTTCCATTGACTGCCTCAATACATTCGGAATAGATGTGTCGTTCGGAAAATCATCATAAGAATATAGTGTAAGTACACTTCTCGCAAGACTATTCATAATATCATTGCTAGGCGATTTCATTACAATGTCACGGACAAATGTTGTCGGTAGTTTGCGGTAGTCTGACAGAATATTCTTGAAATTTGTGAGCTCCTGTTGGGTTGGAAGTGTACCGAATAAGAGTAGGTATGTTGTTTCTTCAAATCCGAAACGATTCTCGCTCATGAATCCATTAACAAGATCGTTGATATTTACACCTCTGTAAAAAAGCTTGCCTTCGCAAGGAATCATTTCATTATCTTCTATAGTATAGGATAAGATTTCAGAGATCTCGGTAAGTCCTGCAAGGACTCCTTTACCATTAATATCACGTAATCCTCGCTTTACTTCATATTTAGTGTAAAGCTCCGGAGTGATTTCGCCACTTTTCTTACAAAGTGCTGCGAGGGCGATAATTTCAGGGGTCACCTTTGAAAAACTATAATGTGAAGCCATTTATCATACGTCCTTTCTTTAGTATTTAATAGTACTATATTAACATAAAAAATAATAATATTCAAGAGAAAAAATAATATAAGTATGAATAAAAGCTAAAAAGAGGAAAAAATAAATTAATATACCATATTTAAGCAAGGCAATTGTGTAATGATACTAAAAGTATATTGCAATAAAACCTGTTTATGCATAAAAACATGGAAAATGAAAAAACCTGTTGACAATGAAAGAAAAAAGTAATATAATAAACAAGCTGACCCACAGAGGGGGACCTCAAAAACGGGAAAGCGAAAGCAAAGAGAAACCAAGCCAAGTGAATAAAAATTGAAAAAA
>JAEZYS010000018.1 GCA_023418925.1 Bacillota bacterium | reverse complement strand
ATGGAATTTCATTACGCCAATGTGGCGTGAAAAATTCCACCCTGCTGCTCAAGAGGGTGGAATTCACATACTAAATATTCTTTTGTTTTTTAGTCTGTCTACTTGACAGGGAGCGGATTATATTCTTTCAGTGGACATTATTGATGAACCTGATGTGATTGCTGAAAAAATTGAGCCGCAGTTTGCTCATTGGGGTGATCTTACAGCGTTTTTTGCAAAAAATGCCGCCGCTGTTCACAGCAATTCCGAAATTCTTGTTACGGTCGGGATGGCAAAAGTTAAATACAATTCCGATAACCGCAACGGAAACTATGTTTCGGATTTCATGCTTAGAAAAAGCGGCGACATTAATGCCTATGTGGACTTTTATTCAATTCATTACTATTATTGCAATAACAGTTGGGCTGGTTTTCCGTTTGAACTTACTCCTAATGAGTATACTCTTGACGGAACAAAACCATGCATTATCAGCAAGGCTGAGTATTTAAATGATAAAAGTGGCCGAAGCCTTGATGAGAAATACATCTGCGCATATAACAACGGCTGGAACGGTGTTTTTGCAGATGCGGGTGATTGCAGTGACGCTGCTGTTCCGGAGGAAATAGAAACAGCAGCTGGAGTAGTAATGAAAGCGTCAAACAAAAGGGTTTTTCCAGATGATACTGAACCTGATTTGTAAAAAATCAAGTTACGAAGTCCTTATTCTTCCATGCGTCTGAGCGCCATCTGAAAATAAAGATGATTCCACGGATAATTTCATCTGATGCCATTGCAATCCATACACCTATTAGTCCAATTCCAAGACCAATGCCAAGGCCAGCGGACAGGCCGACTGCAAGTACCCATGTTGAAATTATGCCAATAATTATTGGAAATATGGTGTCTCCTGCAGCCTGAAGTGCTCTTACCATTGTTACATTTATTGCTCTGCCCATTTCAAGGAATATGTCAATAAGCAGTATTTTGCCGACAAGTACTACTATTTCAGGATTATCAGTCAGAAGATTCATAATAGCAGGTGAAAGCAGCCATAGAATAAATGCAACAAATCCGGATGCAGTAATTGCTATAAATAGAGTTTTGTTTGTCTGTTTCTTTGCGGCATCATAATTCTTAGCACCAATATGGTAGCCTACAAGTATCTGTGAAGCCTGCGTAATGGCGTTTGAAAACATACATGACACTAGTACAAATAAAGTGACATAGAATTTTGATGTTGACTGAACTTCTCCGAAACCATTTATCCATGCAATAATTATAATTTGTGTGAAGTTGTATGAAACAGTCTCGCCGCCTGATGGCAATCCGATTTTCAGCATACTTATCAGGATTTTTTTCGGGAATGGGACAAGCTTTTTAATAGAAATCTTAGTTCTTATAGTTTTTATGTAGAATACTATTATCATAATTACTGCAAGAATACGGCTGGTAACTGTTGCAATTGCAGCACCCCTAATTCCAAGCTCAGGGAAAGGTCCGATACCGTACATTAATACAAAGTTCAACCCGATATTGACTATGTTCATTAAAACTGATATTATCATAATCGGTTTTGTTACAGCGTTGCTTTTTAGAATAGCTGTAAATGTTGAGAAGATGGCCTGAGTAAACAGGAATCCACCGGTGATTCTTACATATCCACAGAAATTATCATATTGGCTTGGAAGCACATTCATAATTTCTGCAATAGGAGCGGCAAATATTACAAGAATTGCGCTGACAACAACACCTAGAATAGTGTTTACTGCGATTGCAAGAGAATAAATGGTGCTTAAGATTTCTTTTTTTTCTGCACCTATGTACTGTGAAATCAGTATTGTTGTTGCAAGACTGAAAACCGAGAAAGTTAAAATGAACAACAGGATAACTGTATTGGCAGTACCTATTGTAGCTAAGGCAGGCTCTTCATACTGAGATATCATTATCTGATCAACGTTTCCTGTAAGTGATGCCATCAGCAGTTCAATGAAAATTGGCCATGTAAGATGCATTAAAGAAGGTTTCTTTGATGATGTTAAATTCGTTACTGACATAATATCACTCCTTTTGCCTATTTTGTAATCGTTTTCTTACATGTAGTTTACCATATAGAAAAACTAAATTCAAGAAGAATAGTTGTTATATTTATGGATTTTCTGTATTATAAGTATATAAAATATATATACTTGTCAGTTTGCTATATTTAAATTTGATATTTTTATTGCTTTTCCGACAGTGAAAACTGATGTAATTAATAAAAAACAGAGATATTTGTTGACTTTTAACGTAGTTTATATTATTATTAAAAGGTTAGGGAATTTGTTCCTTGTAATAAATCAAAAATAGGTAATAAATTTACCTTATATATTAATTAAATGAGAGGACAATTTAAGTGAAAAAACTTATACTTGTAACATCACCACCGGCATGCGGAAAAACTTTTATTTCAAGACAGCTTGCTAAAAATCTTAAGCATATTGTTTATCTTGACAAAGATGCGCTTATAGTGCTTTCAAAGCAGATATTCGAAGTTGCATATGAGGAATATAACCGCAGTTCTGACTTCTTTGAAGAAAACATCAGAAATTATGAGTATTATGCTATTGTTGATATTGCTCTTGAAGCTCTTGATTATGAGGATCTTGTTCTTATCAATGCTCCGTTTACAAGAGAAATCAGAGATGTCAACTATATGAATGATCTTAGAAATAAGCTTGCCGAAAAAGGTGCAGAGCTCGCTGTAATCTGGGTGCAGACTGATCCTGAGGTATGCAGACAGAGAATGATTGAAAGAAACAGTGACCGTGATACTTGGAAGATCAACAACTGGGATGAATATATCAGTAGAATTAATTTTGATATTCCGACTGAAATTCAGGCTCCCGGAAGAGAAAAGGAACTTCTTATTTTCAAGAATTCTTCCGAGGAAGAATATAATGAATCAATGTCTCGTATTTCTAAAATTCTTACTAATAACGATTGACAAAAATACATATTCGTGTTAAAATTACATTTGAACTGAATAGGGGAGCTCGTTAGGGCTGAGAGGAAGTTTGGCTTCGACCCATAAACCTGATTCGGATAATGCCGACGTAGGAAATTCATTAAAGAATTTTTCGATATTCAAGCCGCAGGTAAAAAAACCTGCGGCTTTTTCTATTCTGTTCAAATAAAATTTGGAGGATATTTTAATGAAAAACACTAAAGTAAAAATTCTTGTTGAAGGTGCAATAATGGTTGCATTGGCGTTCGTACTAAGCTGTATAAAGGTATTCAATCTTCCGTGGGGCGGTTCAATAACCTTGATGTCAATGCTCCCGATAGTAGTATTCAGCGTAAAGCATGGTGTAAAGAAAGGTTTATTTGTAGCATTTGTTTATTCTCTGCTCCAGTTCGGACAAGGTGTTGTTGTAGACGGGCTCTTTGGTTGGGGACTTACACCTGCAATGCTTGTATCATGTATTATGTTTGACTATATCTTGGCGTATACAGTAATTGGGTTTTCAGGAATGTTCAGGGCAAAGGATATAAGCGGGTGCATAGCAGGTACAGTTATTGCAATTGTTATCAGATTTGCAATTCACGTTACAAGTGGAGTAGTTATTTGGCACTCATCAGGGAAGATATGGGAAGCCTTTTCAACTGATAATGAGTTACTTTATAGTTTTCTTTATAATGGTACATATATGCTCCCTGAGCTTGTATTTACGCTTATCGGTACCATTATTTTATTCACAGTTCCACAGACAAAGAAGCTTATTACATCAAAAGGACAATATGCTTAAAAATCAAAAAGTCACCGTTTATTCGGTGGCTTTTTTGTTTGTATAAAATTTTCCCTGCCATGAATTACGCCTTACAAGTTCTTTGTCTATTCCATTCAAGACACTTAACTTATCCAGGCTCCACAAAGGAGCAATAAGAGTATTTTTATCTCCGTCACCTGTCACACGCTGGATAATAAGGTCAGGAGGAAGTATCTCCAGCTGGTCACAGACCGTGTTTATATATTCATCATAAGTCATTGCAGCAAATTCACCTTTTTTATACTGCTCTGCAAGAACTGTTCCCTTAATAATATGAAGCAGATGAATTTTCAGACTGTGAAGTTCAAGCAGAGAAAGTGCGGATGCTGTCTGCATCATCATATTATGTGTTTCTCCTGGAAGCCCGTTGATAATATGTGCGCAGACATTTATTTTTCTGCTGTGTAGTCTTTCATACCCTTTGAGAAAGTCTTCATAAGTATGACAGCGGTTAATTTTTCTGCCTGTTTCATCATGGATAGTCTGAAGCCCAAGCTCAACAGTAAGATATGTTCTTTCAGAAAGCTCTGCAAGATAATCGGCAGCTACATCAGATATACAGTCAGGTCGGGTTGAGACAGCAAGTCCGACAACATCATCCTGTGCAAGTGCCTCCTCATACAATGCTTTCAAACGGTTCAGTGGTGCATAGGTATTTGTATTTGCCTGAAAATAAGGGATATAAAATCCCGTTTTCCACTTCTTGTTTAGAATTCCCTTTACAGACCTGAACTGCTTGGAAATACTTTCGGAGGGTTTACCGGCAAAATCTCCGCTTCCCGATGATGAACAGTAAGTACATCCGCCTGTTCCTTTGGCGCCATTAATATTAGGACAACTGAACCCACCATTAAGAGGTATCTTTATAACCTTTTGTCCGAATCTGCGTTTCAGGTAGAAATTATGTGTATAGTAACGTTTATTGTTATCAGAGTTGGAGTATGGGTTTATCATTTGAATTGCTCTTTTCATAATAATTTAAAATTATATCACATTTTCATTAATAAAACAAGTAGGTGTTCCCCAAAAAATTGTGGTATATATACAAAATGCAAGGCAAATTTGGAGAAAAAAACTATTGAAATATTTAAGTTATATGGTATAATTATATATATAAAATAGAAAAAATATATAGGAACGGAGGGACAAAATATGAAAACTGTTCTAATAACTGGGGCCTCAGGATTAATAGGAGCACAGATGACAGAAGTGCTTTTGGCAAAGGGATATAATGTTATCGGAACCGATAAGGATCCGAGTCCTTTTATGGGCAAACCTAATTTTAGTTTTGTTCAGGCTCAGATTGACGATAAAGATAAAATCACAAGTGTTATTGAGGGCAGTAAGATAGATGCTCTGGTTCATCTTGCATGTTCTGTAGATAATGATCTTCCTGCAATAATAACACCGGTTCATGAAAAAACCAGCGCTAATGTCGATAAGTATTTGTTTAAGGCAGCTGTAAACGCAGGCATCAAGGATGTTATGGTTTTAAGTACATACCAGATTTATGCTGTTCAGAAAACAAGAGAACCTATCAGAGAAACTGCACTTGAAAAGCCGGCTACTGCATATGCAAAAATGAAGTACGATACTGAAAAAGCTTTTTCAAAGGCTCTTAAACCTAGTACAACAGGCGTTATTATGAGAGTGTGTCCTATCTATACAAAGAATTACGTTGAGAATCTTCATTCAAAGATTTATGATCCTAAGGATGGATGTTCATTTGTATATGGTTATGGGGATTATGGTTTTTCGTTCTGTTGCTTATACAACATTATTGACTTTGTACTTGGTATTCTTACTCAGACTACATCTTCATATCAGGGAATATATAATCTTTGTGATACAAAGCCGATACTTGCAAAGGAAATTGTTGAGTTTGAAAGACAATTCCACAAGCTTGGAGCAGTTATTCAGAGAAACTATGGTGCTGATGCGGTTAAGGCATCACTTGCTTTCGGTTCTAAATCTGCTAAAGTTGATTATACATACAACGATCTTTCTATTGTTTGCAGCAATATTTCATACGATAACACAAAAGCACAGAGAATTTCAACTTTCAGATGGAAGCTTTCCAATACAAGATAAATACATATTTATATAATTACTACAGGCTGTCAAATTCCTTGACAGCCTGTTCTTTTTTAATTCTTTGCTTTTTTAGGTTTTACTGTTGGAGAGTCAAGTCTTGTTGACCATACAAATCCAAGGAGGAGCCAGAAGAAAGGTGCAACTGTTATTGTGCTTGCACTGAAAAACGCTTGTACAAGGTATGCAAGCAATGCAACAGGCAATGCTGCTCTGAACCAACTTCTGTTGTCAGCTTTGAAAGCCTTGAAGCCTGTAATCATACGCTTTATCGAAAAAATGATAAGAGTAAGGTAAACTATAAGTGCAGGAATTCCTCTTGTTGCTGCGATGTATAGATATTCATTATAACTCTTGTCAAGGAAGTCAAATTGTTTACCCATAAGCAGATTTTCAATTGCAAGACAGTCAGGCCCAATACCAAAAAGTGGATTATTCTTAATTATTTCAAGAGAGTTGCTCCATGCAATTTCATAAAGTCCCTGTGTATTTACAGGAGACATAGATCCAGTGACGTAAAGTCTGTAGAAACTGTCATAGAATGCAATGGATTTATCCCTCGGCATACGTCTGTGGTCAGTACCTATGTAGTCAATAATGTTTATGCCCTGTGTAAGTGCTACAATCAGCAGCGTAATACCGAGAGCTATTATAATAACTGCAAGTCTTGCAGACGGGGTTTTAAACAGCTTTGATTCAAATGTACGCTGTTTGCCGTTCTTTGCATTTATAAACTGTAAGACCACTAAAACAACTACAACTGCTCCGATACCAATGAGAGGTACAATTGATGATGTGAACAGTGAAGTAAGGAAGAATAAAACTGCTGCAATGCTGTATATTCTGGACCGCATTATGCTTTTGTCATAAATTGCACCAGTGATAGCAATACCTGTGAGAAGTGTCATAAGTGAACCGAAAAATATGGGACTGTCTGCAAGTCCGCTTGAAAGGTTTACGTTTTCGTAAGCTATTACGGGAAGGTCGCGGTAATCAGACGGAAATGATAATCCCGGAATATGCTGAAGGACAGCAACCCCTGCCTGTATAAATCCGGCCGCAACGAGTAAATCCATTATGTTTAACACAGTTTTTTGTGAAGAAACCGTTGTTGCCAGAAGGAATATTCCAAAGTATGAAAGCAATGCGAGGTATCCTTCCTGACGACCAAGGTTTCCGAGAAGAGGTGTAGATGCCTCATAGCCTGTACCAGAAATTTTTCCAAATGCTATGTAATAAGATACAAGTCCAAGTATGGACATTAGTATTATAGCTATGTAAGACTTATTGTCTTTGAACAGCACATCTTTTTTAAGCATTACAATTAAATAGAACAATATGCATGTAAATCCTGTTGCATAAAGGAATGCTCCCGAAATAAACGTCCTTTTATCCGAACCGCAAAGAATTGCTGCTCCGAGAAGAGGGAAGATGATGCAGAAAACAAGAACACCATGTATCCACTTCTGCAGTGTTGTGGATTTCATATTGAGAATAAAGTTTGATTTTTCAGTAGTGCCGAAAATCGTTTTTGGCATATGACCACCTCATTTATGTCTTTTCACAAAAACCCTGCACATATTCTGTACAGGGTTTGATTGTTAATAAACTTTTATTTTGCGAATGCAATTGCACGGCTTTCACGAATCAGATGAACCTTTATCTGTCCAGGATAATCCATTTCATTTTCAATACGCTGTGCAATATCTCGTGCAACAATAACCATCTTGTCATCATCAATCTGATCAGGAAGAATCATTATGCGCACTTCACGTCCTGCCTGAATAGCAAAGGACTTTTCAACGCCCTCATAAGAGGTACAGATTTCTTCAAGCTTCTGAAGACGCTTGATGTAGTTTTCATAGTTTTCGCTTCTTGCACCAGGTCTAGCAGCTGAAATAGCATCTGCTGCCTGAACAAGAGCTGCAACAACAGACTTGATTTCAACATCGCCGTGATGTGCTTCAATTGCATGAATAACATCAGGACTTTCCTTATACTTACGACAAACGTCAACACCAATCTGAACATGGGAACCTTCAATTTCATAGCTAAGAGCCTTACCTATATCGTGGAGAAGACCTGCACGCCTTGCAAGGTTTGCATCAACTCCAAGCTCGCTTGCCATAATTCCTGCAAGATGAGCAACTTCAATTGAGTGGTTAAGAACATTCTGACGGTAAGATGTTCTGTATCTTAAACGTCCAATAAGCTTCACAAGCTCATGGTTAAGTCCGTGAACGTTGGTTTCGAGAACAGCACGTTCACCTTCCTGCTTAATCTTATGCTCAACTTCACGTTTTGCCTTGTCAACCATTTCTTCAATTCTCGATGGATGAATTCGGCCGTCGGCAATAAGTTTTTCAAGAGCAATTCTTGCAACTTCACGTCTTGCCTGATCGAAGCAGGAAAGAGTGATAGCTTCAGGAGTATCGTCTATAATAAGATCAACGCCTGTAAGGGTTTCAAGTGTTCTGATGTTACGTCCCTCACGTCCGATGATACGTCCCTTCATTTCATCGTTAGGGAGAGGAACAACTGAAACGGCAGTTTCAGAAACCTGATCAGCAGAACATTTTGAAATAGCAAGTGAAATAAGGTCTCTTGCCTTTTCTTCACATTCATCCTTGAGTTGCTGTTCATAATGTTGTATCTTGAGAGCTTTATCATGAACAAGCTCGTTTTCAAGCATTGAAAGGAGATGTTCCTTAGCCTGTTCCATAGTGAACTGGGATATACGTTCAAGGATTTCCAGTTCAGATTTCTTGATTCTATCAGCTTCTTCAAGCTTGTCATCTGCCTGCTTCAGCTTTTTCTGGAGAAGTTCTTCTTTCTTTTCAATGTTATCATTTTTCTTGTCAAGATTTTCTTCTTTTTGCTGAACTCTGCGTTCCTGACGGGAAATTTCATTTCTGCGCTCTTTTATTTCCTTTTCGAGTTCGGAACGGTTTTTGTGAATTTCGTCCTTTGCCTCCACAAGAGCAAGTTTGGTCTGACTTTCTGCTTCTTTTTTAGCAGCTTCAATAAGTCGCTCTGCTTCTTTTTCAGCTGATCCGATAGCTGATTCTGCCTGCTGCATACGGTACTTTATTCCAAAGCGAAACATTATGAAACCGCATATTACAGAACCGGCAATAAAAGTCAATATAGCTATAATAATAGCAGTTGTCGTATTCAAAGACGATATACCTCCTTATAAAAATAATGTTAAACATTACTTCGGAGGTCGATAGTAAATTTTCACGCTATTAAAAAATGACAGTTATATTACCCAGCATAATTTGCTGCCCAAACAGCAGACATTTATTGGCAAATGTCATATAAATAATAATCCGATATATTATTTTAACCCTCTTAATTTTCAGGAAAATCAAATAAAAATATATGAAAATCTTCTATTCAACCATAGAAGTAACAAAAAGATAAGCAATTTATATTCAATGACTGCTCTAATGCAGATACATCTATATATAAATATATTGCAATCACTTATACATTTTAATATATATCAGTTTGTTTGTCAAGAAAATTTATAAATTTTGACACTAATTAATAATATTTAAACGTTTTTGCTGTTTAATTAGACGGTTGACAAAAATTAATAGGTGTGCTATTATGTAAATTACGATATTTATATTCATAAAACGTTGATAAGGAAGGCATCCTTCATTTGGTTTTCAGAGATTTTCCGTCATCGGCTGCAAACGGAATTAACCTGTAAGGAATGCACACCACCTTTGAGTCTGTCCAATAAACAGCGGTTGCTCCCGTTACAGGGCATAATGAGATATACTGTTCCGAAATCACTCCGCAGTATGTGAACATGGGTGGAATCACGATATTATCGTCCCTTGACAAATGGCATTTGCTGTTTATCAGGGGGCGTTTTTATTTTTAAATTTATAAATCAAAATGGAGGTATTGAAATGGAAAAGGTTAATCTTCTTGAAAAAGTTAATGCAGTTGACGCACTTTATGTGTATGACAAAATAGGCAGGTTCAATGGAAATGTTCTAAGCGTTGTTCAGGTAGAAAACCGAACTCTTGATTTCCATGTTCATGAGCACTCCGATGAGTTGTTTTATGTAATAGAAGGCTCATTCCACCTTGATACTGATAACGGACTTATTCCGATAAACCAGGGTGAGTTTATAATAGTACCAAAGGGTACAAGACACAGACCGGTTGTCAAAGAGCTTTCTAAGTTCCTGATGATTGAAATGGAAGGAACTCTTAACAAAGAAAACAGCGGCGACCTTTATGAAGACTGATAATGCTTGTGAAAAAATCATTTCAGTCTGCGGAAATGATTGTGGTGTTTGTCCGAGACATATGCCAAAGACAGATGATGAACTTCATAAGACAGCCGAACTTTGGTACAGACATGGGTTCCACAATACTATTATGGAGGGTGACAAGATAAAATGCTATGGCTGCAAAGCGGACAACTGGTGCAGATATGATGTAATTGGATGTGCAGCACAAAGGAAAATTGAAAACTGCGGTCAGTGCGAAGAGTATCCGTGCCCCAAAATAGAAAAGGCATTTGAAATGGCTGAAGCTTATGCGCCGATGTGTAAAGAACGCTGTTCTGAAGAAGAATATAATATTTTGCGCAAGGCTTCTTTGGAAAAGAAGAAAAACTTAAACAATGAACACAGAAAAAAGTTTGACACCTAAGGCTTTATTCAGAAAAAGTGTCGCTTTATGTTGTACATTATATATAGTATCAGTTTAGTTGTCTCAAAATATAAAAATAAGAAGTATATTCAGGAAAATATGAAGAAAATTCAGGAGGAGTATAATATGATTAAGCTTACATTAAAGGACGGAAGTGTTCGAGAAATTGAGGGTGCAATGTCTGCTGCTGAAATAGTAAAGGGTATCGGCGCTGGTCTTTACAAGGCTGCTTGCTGCGTAAAGATTGACGGAAAGGTTTGTGACATAAGAACAAATATTGATAAGGACTGCACATTTGAAGTTCTTACATTCGACAGCGAAGAAGGTAAAAAGACTTTCTGGCACACAACATCACACGTTCTTGCTCAGGCTGTAAAACGTCTTTACCCTAATACAAAGCTAGCAATCGGCCCTGCTATTGATTCGGGGTTCTATTATGATTTTGACGGTGAAAGAGCATTTACTGCTGATGACCTTTCAAAGATTGAAGCTGAAATGAAGAAGATTGTCAAGGAAGGCATTGAACTTGAACAGTTCGGACTTCCTGTTGACGAAGCTATAAAGGTGCTTGAAGAAATGGGCGAGCCTTACAAGGTTGAGCTTTGCAAGGAACATGCTGACAAGGGCGAGGATATCTCATTCTACAAGCAGGGTGATTTCACAGACCTCTGCGCTGGCCCGCATCTTATGAACACCGCTGTTATTAAGGCAATCAAGCTTACAGCTTGTACTGGTGCTTACTGGAGAGGCGACGCAAAGGGCAAGCAGCTTTCAAGAATTTACGGTGTTTCTTTCCCTAAGGCTTCAGAGCTTGAAGCTCACCTTACTATGCTTGAAGAAGCTAAAAAGCGTGACCATAACAAAATCGGACGTGAACTTGAATATTTCACAACAGTTGAATCCATCGGTCAGGGACTTCCTATCATGCTCCCTAAGGGTTCAAGAGTTATCCAGCTCCTTCAGAGATGGGTTGAAGATACAGAGCAGAAGAAGGGTTACCTCCTTACAAAAACTCCTCTCCTTGCAAAAAGAGAACTTTACAAGATTTCAGGACACTGGGATCATTACCTTGACGGCATGTTCGTTCTCGGTGATCCTAACGATGAGACAAAGGAATGTTTTGCTCTCCGTCCTATGACATGTCCGTTCCAGTATCAGGTGTTCCTCAACAGACAGCGTTCATACCGTGACTTGCCAATGCGTCTTGGCGAAACATCAACACTTTTCCGTAACGAAGACAGCGGCGAAATGCACGGTCTTATCAGAGTAAGACAGTTCACAATTACTGAGGGACATATCATTCTCCGTCCTGAACAACTTGAAGAAGAATTCAAGCAGTGCCTTGAACTTATCAAATACTTCATGGGCAAGCTTGGTCTCCTTGAAGATGTAACATTCAGATTCTCACAGTGGGATCCTAACAATACAGCTAAATATGAAGGTACCGCTGAACAGTGGAATGAAGCACAGGCGCTTATGTATAAGATACTTGAAGACCTCAATGTCAAGTATGATATAGGTGTGGATGAAGCTGCCTTCTATGGTCCTAAGCTTGACGTTCAGGCTAAGAATGTATATGGCAAGGAAGATACACTCTGTACTATTCAGATAGATATGCTTCTTGCTAAGAAATTCGGCATGGAATATATTGATACAGACGGACAGAAGAGAATGCCATATATCATTCACAGAACATCACTTGGATGTTATGAACGTACGCTTGCAATTCTCCTTGAAAAGTATGCAGGTGCACTTCCGCTCTGGCTTTCACCTGAACAGGTAAGAATTCTTCCTGTAACAGACAGAGCACTTGAATATGCTAATGACATCAGTGCAAAGCTTGATGACAGAGGAATAAGAGTTACTGTTGACAACAGAAATGAAAAGATTGGGTATAAGATTCGTCAGGCTCAGCTTGAAAAGATTCCTTACTTCTTTATTGTCGGTGATAAGGAAGCAGAAGAAAATACAATTTCTCTCCGTTCAAGAAAGGATGGCGACCTCGGCGCTATGCCTGCTGCTGACGTTCTTGCAAAGATATTCGAGGAGAATGAAACAAAGGCTTTATAATAAAATAGAGAATCTGGGGAGGATAGAAGTTTCCTCCCCATTTTTTATAAAGACTTACACTTAAAAATTACAATATTGTTACGATTTTTTCATTATTGTAATAAATAATAAATTTATTTATCAGAAATTAGTTTATTTAATAGCCAAAATGTACATTGTGAACGAATAGCAAAGTTTAAATTTGTAGTTAGTGTACATTGACACTTTTAACGCATAATGATAAAATAAAAGCGTGATGTACGGATGGATACTTATTCCGTATATTCATTATAAGTGTTTCCAATTATATTGGAGATATATAGAATAAAAATAACAACAAAACAAGGAGGATTTTTTTCATGAATTTGAAAAAGACAATCGCTGCTCTTTCAGCAGCAGCAGTAGCTGTATCTGCAATGGCTACAACAGTATCAGCTGAAGAAGCTAAGCAGGGTTCATTTACATATGACCTCGTTAGAGAAACAAAGACAATCGAAGATGGTACTGCTACAATCTCAACAATTGCTTCAGGTCTTGATCTTACAGCTGCTACAGATCTTAAGATCACAATGAACAATGCTGATGTTAACAAGTATAAGACTGGCGAAACAACTTATGTAATTACTGTTACAAAGCCAGGCACAAGCCAGGTTTGGACAAAGGAAATCGGCAGCAAGAATGATAAGGCTAACTATTCAACATGGATCACATTTGCTGGTGATAACGCTATCGTTACAATTCCAGTTGCTACAGGTGCTACAACAGGCGGTATCGATAATGGTGCAGCTGCATTTGACTCAAACGTAAGAGTTCAGATCGTTGCTCAGACAAAGCACGGCATCAAGGATGACTCACAGAAGAAGTTCAACGCTGCTGTTGCTGCTGGCACAATCAGCACAGAATTTGAAGCTATTTCAGCTGCTAATACAGCTGAACTTGCTTTAATTGCTGCTGACGTTGCTACAGTAAACGGAATGGTATTAGGCACAGATGTAACTGGTACAACTCTTACAGCTACTGGCGCACCTGCAACAACTGGTATGACAACTCTTACAGCTGATCAGAAGGCTTCATTACTTAATGCTCTTACAGTACTTAAGAATGCAATCCAGACACGAGTTGCTCCACAGATTGCTTCAACAAACGCTGGCGAAAAGGTTCACCTTTACCCAATGATGACAACAGTTAACGGTATTGCTAGACCAGACGGAGTTGGTTCAACATACGTTATCACAAATGTTGATGGCAAGCAGGTTCAGAATGATCAGTATGACCTTATCACAGCTGCTCAGTCAAAGAACTACCAGGAATTTGACCTCATTGACTACCTCGAACTCAACAGAGGCGACCTTAATGATGCAATCGGTAAGGTTGGTTACCACAATGTACTCCCAGTTCTTAACGATGTTATCGCTAACTACGATGATGTTACATTCTCATTCAAAACATCTGCTCTTTATGTAAACATTGATACAAGAGATAAGAACACAGCTTCTTATGTTAAGAAGGATGACGATAAGGAATTCGGTGAAGGCTTCACAGAGAAGAAGGATGATTACTGGTACAACCCATCATTCGGTCAGCACCTCTATGGTAAGGACTACTATGATGCTGAAGGTTCAGGATTTATTGGAACACAGCAGAGCTGGGCATTCAACCTCTTCACAGGTGGTCTTACAGTAAACAACAAGTACACAATGTCACTCAACGATACTCAGGTATTTGATTGGGGCGAAAGCACACTCTCATTTGATTGGGATTCAGTATCAGATGGTAAGGTAACTAACGCTAGATACCTCCTCGAATACATGAACCTCTACACATCAACACCTTGGTTCTGGGATTCAATGACAGTTACATTCTCAAATGCAGTTGAAATTGAAGATGCTGAATCTGGTGAAGGCGTTGAAGGCGAAGAAGAAATCGTTGACGATGAAGCTCCAGTTGAAGACGAAGCTCCAGTTGAAGACGAAGCTCCAGCTGCTAACCCACCAACAGGTAATGCTTCAGTTGCACTTGCTGTTATCCCTGTAGCTCTTGCTGCAGCAGCAATCGTTGCTAAGAAGAGAGGCTAATTTTAGCTTAAGGCTGAATAGTTTCATGAAAGATTAACATTACGTTATTCTAACATCTAAATAAAAAGCTGTCCGGATGCAGAACGGGCAGCTTTTTTTACATATTATTTAAAGTAATATATTGAATATTATAGAATAATATGGTACAATGTATGCGGAGGGATGCATAATGAATATAGTTGCCGTAATATTGATATTAATAAGCAGTCTGGTTATACTTTCGTCCATTGTAAATATATTGACAAAGCTTGAGAAATATAGTAAGGTAAGACAGGTTTTTAAGCACTCTGAAAACGTGTTCGGAGAAGTAATGTGTATCACTGAACATAATGAAAAACTTGGCGGAGTTGAGTGGAAAACTCTCCGAATGAGTGTAAAATATGTCGTCGATAAAAAGCAATATGTAATTGACAACATTTTATTAAAAAAATCAGACAGAGTATTTAAGGGCCAGAATGTTATTGTTACATACGATGTTAAAAATCCTGCAAATGGTCTTGTAAAATTGGATATAAATAAAAGAGTTTATTTCAGTAACGGTAATTTTATTTCATGGCAATGGGTAGTTAAAATTTCAATTATTTTCTTAATTGGAATGGTTGGCCTGTTGTACGCGGTAAGCATACTATAAAACAACGCATACTTAATGGAAATCCATAAAGTATGCGTTTTATTATTTTTCAATTAAAAGTATGGGATAACCTCGCTCGTATTCCTTTACAATATCAGGATTTTTATCAGCTTCCTCAAAAATTTTGTCGGCGAGGCCTGTTTTATTAAGTTCATCAATAAGTTGACTTAACGGTTTGCTGTACATTGATGGACATATTGATGCAATCGTAATTACACGCTTTCCTCCCAGATTCATAATTCTGTAAGGCCAGATTTTACAGTCGAAGGGTTTATCATCTTTAAGCATGCAGCCTGTGTTCATATCAAGCATAGGGCAAAAATACAACTCGTTTTCATTTTCACGCTCCATACGGAATAGCCAGCTTCTGCCCTTGCTTATAAATTTTTGCTCGGGGTGGTCCGCTAAAATTTGATTTTTCAGAGTATCTGAAACAATAGGTGTCTCCCAAAGTTCATAGCCCTCAAATCCGCAACATATTCTACATTTTTTACACTCTGCAGGACTAAGAATATTCTTAAGCAAAATGCCACTTCCTTAACATTAAATGAATTAATCAAAAAAATTATGATATAATAATTTCATAAAAACACCACAAGGGAGGATGCGCTTTCTTACAAAGAAAGCAAATAATATGAAGGTAAGTAAAAATCAATATCAGAACATGGTGAAAAAAGCGTCACCCAACTCAAAAAGCTGGATAGACATTCCTAAGGCATTTGTAATCGGAGGTATAATCTGTTGCATAGGTCAGGCATTTCTGACATTGTTTAAGTCAATTGGACTTGATGAAAAGTCTGCTGGAACATATACATCAATCTGTCTTGTAGTAATAAGTGCAATTCTTACCGGGTTAGGCTGGTATGAAAAGATTGCAAAAAACGGCGGTGCAGGTACGCTTGTTCCAATAACAGGGTTTGCAAATGCAGTAGTGTCACCGGCACTTGAATTCAAAGCAGAAGGATACGTTTTAGGCCTTGGTGCAAAAATCTTTATAATTTCAGGGCCAGTTATACTATATGGAGTGACGGCATCCTTTATTTACGGATTGATTTATTTTTTCTTCCTTAAATAAAGCTATTCTTCAAAAGCGGATATGCCCATGACAGTAAGATTGTCTGGGCTTCCGTTAGCTAAAGCTTTGTCGATAAGCATTGAAAGCCTCTTTGGCATACCGAGGGGAAGTGCAAGTATTTCTTCAAAATCTACTTTTGAAATATAGTCTGACAAACCATCAGTACATATAATAATGAGGTCGCCATAGCAAATTCCACCTTCAATTTCTGATATTTCAATTGTAGGATCAGCTGTCAGGTGACCAAGAACAGGAAATATAATATTGCGGTGGGCATGCGAGGATTGTTCTTCCTTGGTTATGTGTCCCTGGTCATATAAAAGCTGTACAAGTGACTGATCGGTGGAAAGCTGTTCTATACTTCCGCCGCGGAATCTGTACATTCTTGAATCACCGATGTTTATCAGCGTAGCATTGTCAAACTCGTCAACAGCAAGTGCACATAGAGTTGTCTGCATATTAATTGATTTATTATGAGTGATGCCATATCGCCTGAGGAAATTGTGAATGTTAATTATTTTTCTGTTAAGGTCAGTTTTCTTACTATATTTAATGTTACTTAGAAGTTCAAGTGCAAGACGTGATGCAATTTCACCAGATGCTTCACCTGCTACACCATCTGCAACGGCAACAATAAATGGGCTTCTAATGTTACTTTCTATCTGAGCCTGAGTCATGACAATTTTATTGATTAAAAAAGAATCTTCATTATTAGAGCGAGTGTTTCCGATATCGGTCTTACCACAGCAGTAGTACATTGTTGCCTCCATAAAAAAATAAGCTGAAATTAAAAAATTATTCAGCATAATAAAAAATACAATTAATTATATAATAAAAATTAAATAAATTCAACTATGATTTAATTATAAATGATAATTATTTTGTTATAAATTAAGATACTATATCTATATACATTGAAAAGTGAAAAAAAGAGGTTCTATTTGGTTAATTATATACAAATTTTATGCGTTATCAAAGAACATAATTGACAATTTTGCAAAATAGGTGTAATATATAGTAAAGTCAGTATCAGATGGGAGTTGTTATCATGGCAGTATTAAATACAAACTATATAAAAGAAACAGATTCAATAAAGGCAAATCAGGATTGTCTTGACACGGCATCAGATTCGGCTACTATTCTTACTGATGCTGATATCAAAGAAAAAATTAATAATGCGGGTGTTATCGCTAAAAAGAATCTTGAAAAGATCAAGGGATTAAATGAAGCCTTTGAACAGCTTAGTAATGTTGCTAAGCAATCTTTGCAGGAAGTTGATGCAACTAAGGACACTGTTAAGGTTATTCAGGATATTGCTATGAATACAAGAATTCTTGGATTTAACGCATCAATTGAAGCTTCGCGAGCAAAGGAAAGTGGAAAAGGCTTTAGTGTAATTGCTCAGGAAGTAAGAAATCTGGCTGAAACAAGTAAGGTTTCTGCTGATAAAATTGATGAAATTATGAAGAGAATGACTGATTGTACAATAGAACTTAATGATAAAATAGAATATACTGAAAGAATTGCCGCTGAATGTTATGAGAACCTCAGTGAGTTTATCAGGTGTTTTGAACAACTACAGAATAATAAGTAATTATACATAGTGTTGAAATGAGGGATGAAATATGGATATGCAGACTTCAATTGCTGCTATGGCAACAAGCATGACACAGGCAACATTGATGAATAATGTAAACACATCAATGATGAAAAAGGTTATGGATACCAGCACAGATATGGCATCACAACTGATTGAGTCTATGTCTGTTTCAACCCAGAATGTCCAGACCTTTGCAGGTGACGTTGGACATGTCCTTGATGTAAGAGCATAAAGGATTAAATTTTATAACTTCTAAAGCACTCGGATAATGTTTATCCGGGTGCTTTTTGTATTAAAACTCACTTTACTGCAAATACAAGTGTAATATATAATCAAAATACAGCCAAATATTCAAATCAATTATAAAGTTAAGAAAACGTTAAGAAACACTTCTTTCTTTGTCTATAAATATGCTGTACTATAAATGCAATGGGGGTTAAGACGATGTTAAGATAAACAACTCGTTACGGCCTAAGGTATTACATATATAGTTGAGAAAAAATAATATTATAATACTTATATTATGGCCCTGACCATCCATGTAAAGAAAAGATTAAAACAAAACAAGGAGGATTTTTTCATGAACATGAAAAAAACACTTGCTGCTCTTTCAGCAGCAGCAGTAGCTGTATCTGCAATGGCTACAACAGTATCAGCAGAAGAAGGATCATTTACATATGATCTCGTTAGAGAAACAAAGACAATTGAAGATGGTACAGCAACAATTGCAACTGTTGCTTCAGGCCTTAACCTCACAGCTGCAACAGACCTTAAGGTTACAATGAACAATTCTGATGCTAACAAGTTTAAGGCTGGCGAAGCAGTTTACACAATTACTGTTACACAGAATGGTACAAACCAGGTTTGGACAAAGGAAATCAGCAGTAAGACAGATGCAGCTAACTACTCAACATGGATTTCAGTAACAGGCGACACAGCTGTAATTACAATCCCATGTGCATCTGGCGCTACAACTGGCGGTATCGATACTGCAGTATTTGATACAAGCGTAAGAGTTCAGATCGTTGCTACTACAAAGCACGATGTTAAGGATGACTCACAGAAGAAGTTTAACGCTGCTATCGCTGCTGGCACAATCAGCACACAGTTCGAAGCTGTTTCTGCTGCTAACACAGCTGAACTTGCTTTAATTAATGCTGACATTGCTACAGTAAACGCAATGGTATTAGGCACAGATGTAACTGGTACAACTCTTACAGCTACTGGCGCACCTGCAACAGCAGGCATGACAGCACTTACAGCTGATGAGAAGACTTCATTAAATACAGCTCTTGTTGCTCTTAAGAATGCTATCCAGGTAAATGTTGCTCCACAGATTGCTTCAACAAACGCTGGTGAAAAGGCACACCTCTTCCCAATGATGACAACTGTTAATGGTATCGCTAGACCAGTTGTATCAACAGGCCTCGTTGCAATCAATGCTGATGGAAAGAATGCTGCAAATGATTCATATGATCTCATTTCAAGCACTTCTTCAACAGCTACACAGTTCGATCTCATTGATTACCTCGAACTCAACAATGGTGATCTTAACGACAAGATTGGCAAGGTTGGATACAAGAACGTTCTTCCAGTACTTAACGATGTTATCGCTAGCTACGAAGATGTTACATTCACATTCACAACATCTGCTCTCTATGTAAACGTAGATGCTAGAGACAACAATACTGTTTCATACCTCAAGAAGGATGATGACAAGGCATTCGGTGAAGGCTTCTCAGAGAAGAAGGATGACTACTGGTACAACCCATCATTTGGTCAGCACCTCTATGGTAAGGACTACTATGATGCTGAAGGCACAAATTATGTTGGAACAAACAGCAACTGGGCATTCAACCTCTTTACAGGTGGCCTCACAATCAACAACAAGTACACTATGTCCCTCAATGATACACAGGTATTTGACTGGGGCGAGAATACACTCTCATTTGATTGGGATTCAGTATCAGAAGGTAAGGTAACTAATGCTAGATACATCCTCGAATACATGAACCTCTACACATCAACACCTTGGTTCTGGGATTCAATGACTGTATCTTTCTCTGATGGAAAAGCTGAAGATGCTGAATCAGGTGAAGGCGTAGAAGGCGAAGAAGAAGTAGTTGAAGACGAAACTTCTGAAGAAGTAACTGAAGAAGTAACTGAAGAAGAAGCTCCAGTTGTTGACGATGCAACAGCTGAAAACCCAGAAACAGGTAACGCTTCAGTTGCACTCGCAGTTATCCCTGTAGCTCTCGCAGCAGCAGCTATCGTTGCTAAGAAGAGAGGCTAATTTAAGCTGACTACTGTTAAACACAGTTTCATGAATGACTAACAAATCGGTTTCTAACATCTGATAAAGAAGAGTCATCCGGATGCAGAACGGATGGCTCTTCTAATTTTTAAGACATAAATTTAAAAGTTTACCACCCTGTCATATAGCAGTAATACTAAATACATAACATTCATGTAAAATATAAAGTAGTGAAGCATATGTTAAATTATATTTATATAAATGGAAATAGCATAATAACAGCAATTATATTTATTACAATTAAATTAATGGTATCTTTATAGAAAGCTAAAATTATTTTACATAAATGTAAGGGCTTAGGTGTAAAAATAGTAATTTCTTTTTGGGCATTTCGACAAATACAAAACCAATTTGTAACCAAAATTTCACACAAAGAGTGAATTATTTAAAAATTTGTTTAAAATGTGCATTAGGAAGCGAAATATTTGTGCAAAATCTGTTATAATAATGGTTGTAGTGCAAAAATTAATGTGCTATAATAATCGCATAGTAAAAACTATAATATCATGTTTAATGGAGGAATTTATAATGAAACTTAAGAAGATTCTTGCTGCTCTTGCAGCTTCCACAATGGCTCTCTCAATGTTCGGCATGATGGCATCAGCTGAAGGCGTTGAAGGCGAAGAAGCAATCGTTGACGAAACTCCTGCTGAAGAAACAACAGCTGCTGAAGAAGTAGCTCCTGCTGAAGATGAAGCTCCAGCTGAAAACAACCCAGCAACAGGTAATGCTTCAGTTGCACTTGCTGTTATCCCTGTAGCTCTTGCTGCAGCAGCAATCGTTGCTAAGAAGGCTAAGTAATTTTTCATATTACGAACTTTATAAGCCCACCTGAAATATGGCGGGCTTATTTTTTACATAATTATTTTCTTTTAGAAGTGAAAAGACAGTCCCAAGTATATACTGTATCATACAATTACTTATCTGACACAACGTTGGTTTAATATTTACTTAGCATGGAGATCACACTTATAGTGTATCAGTTGCATATCATCATAGCTGAATTTTCCTGTTATACATTAATGTTAACAATAAAGCCTTAAATCATAAGTAAGATAGTATGACTTTGAAGGATAATTATATATTATGCTAAAAAAGTGATTAATTACAAGATAATAATTATTGAAATTTAAGATTGCATTAGATGAAATTGAGTGATATAATTATTGAGGATTGATGAGGAGGTTGATTAAATCAACGTGCCTTCTTATTGACTCAAAATATGATGATAATGGTTTGCGAAGAGCTAACTGTTACATAAAAAAGAGATATATTATTTTAATTAAAACGGAGGACAATTATTATGAAACTCAAGAAGATTATCGCAGCAGTTGCTGCACTTGCTATGTCTGTATCAATGATGGCTGTATCTGCTTCTGCAGAAGAAACAACAACAGCTGCTGCAACAGAAGCTACAACAGCTGCTGCTACAGAAGCTACAACAGCTGCTGAAACAACAGCTGCTGCTGAAGAGACAACTGTTGCTGAAGAAACAACAGAAGCTGCTGCTGAAGAAGTTGCTGCTGAAGAAGAAGCTGCTCCTGCTGAAGAAGCTACAGATGCTGCTGCTGAAACAACAGAAGCTCCTGCTACAGGCAACACAGTTGCAGTTGTAGTTGCTGCTATGGCTGTTGCTGGTGCTGCAGTTGTTGCAACAAGAAAGAGAAAGTAATTAATACTTTTAAAAGCTAAAAAAAGCCCGTCAATTATGGCGGGCTTTTTTTGTGCATTTTAAAATAATAATTAAATAATAATTGTCAGTTTATAAAGTATCTATTTATTGTATTAAATATGTTAAATCAAATTTTATTAATTTCTCAAAAAATCTTTGATTTATGTATACATGTATGTTGTAAAATATAATAAAGAAAACTATGGAAAGAGGGCTGCATATGAAGCAACGAATACATATTAATCAAGTAGGATATATTTGCTATAAGCGTAAAACTGCAGCTTATGTTGGAAACCTGGATTCTTTTGCGGTTGTTAATGCAAAAACACAGAGGGTATTGTATTCCGGAACTCTTTCCAAACCTGTTCTTGATAAAGCTTCCGGAGATATGGTCAGAATAGCTGATTTCTCTTCATTCAATATGTCCGGAAAATATTATATTAAAATTGGCATGAAGAAGTCATGTGTTTTTGAAATTTCTGAAAAGCCTTATGTTGATGTGAAAAATTCACTTATCAAAGGTTTGTATTATAATCGCTGCGGATGCACATTAAGCAACAGAAATGAAGATTATCCTTCAAATATGTGTCATTGTGATGTCATGCCATTGCTGAATTCAACTTCACACAAAATTGACGTTTCAGGTGGTTGGCATGATTCAGGAAACTATGGCAGATATGTTCCCCCTGCTTGCCTTGCACTTGGCTACCTCCTATATGCATTCAAGCTTTTTCCTGAAAGCTTTGGGGATTCAGCAGAAATAGTTTCGGAAAATCCTAATTTTCCTGATATACTTGCAGAGGCAAAGGTTGAACTTGACTGGCTTTTGAAAATGCAGGCTAAGGATGGCGGGGTTTATCACAAGGTTGCACCGCTCAATGCATTTGAATTCACTGCTCCTAATGAAGATAAAAGTCAGCATTATGTTTTCCCAAAATCTCATCATGCAACAGCAGACTTTACAGCATGTACTGCTCTTGCGGCATCTGTTTTCAAGAATTATGATAAGGAATATGCTGAAAAGCTGAAAAACGCTGCAGTTAACTCATGGATATGGCTAATGAACAATCCGACATTCGTAAAGTTTGAAAACCCGCCATCTACTCATGTTAATGCTGCCGGTGACTTTGTTGATGATGATATCAGGGATGATATGCTCTGGGCAAGCTGTGAGCTTTATGGCATGACTGGTGATGATTTCTTCGTTGAAAAAATACTTGAGCTTTACAAGCAGGTTAATCTTACGGGCTTTTCAAACTGCCATATCGGCGGATTTGCTTCACTTGCATATTTGCTTTGTAACCGTGAAAGAAATATAAATGTAATGTCTGCAATTAATACGAGCTTCCGTGTTGCAGCAGATAATATAGATTCCCTTGCAAAATCAAACCCATACTTTGTTTCAAAGGGATATACAGATTATATTCTTGGCAGCAACCTTAAATCAATGAGGGATTGCGCTGTGCTAATCATTGCAAACAGACTTCTCGGAAACGATGACTATATTGATACAGTTGTTGAGCAGTTCAATTACATATTGGGAAAGAATTGTCTTGGAATGTGCTTTGTTACAGGCATTGGTGGAAATTCAGTTATGCATCCCCATCACAGACCGTCAATGACATCTTACCAGCAGAAACCTGTTCCGGGACTGCTTGTTGGGGGTCCTAACTCCGAAAGAAAAGACGAGTATGCAAAATGGAGTATTCCGCAGGATACTCCTCCTGCAAGATGTTATGAAGACTGTGATATGAGTTTTTCAACAAATGAGCCGGCTATATATAACAACAGTGCGGCTATATTTGTAGAGGCTTTTCTGGAAACATTGTAAAATCAATTTTTCAGCAACTTTTGCGGCGGTAATGTTATAACACATTATCGCCGCTTTAAATTATTTTTCATTTATATGGTTGACATTAAAAAATATGTGTACTATAATATAGAAAACAAATGTGTTTTAATGTATTGGAAGGGGGGACGTGCTTCTGAAGGGGGCATAAATATTGATATGGAAAACAATCCAATAATCAGACAAATGGCTGACGATATTATTAAAATCTGTTCACCGTTTCAAATTTTTCTTGTTTCAAGCAAATCAGATAAAATGGGTGATCTTACATCTTTTAAGTTGTGTATTATTGTTGCTGACAGTTATATGCCATCAGTTCTTGAAACAGATATACTTGTAAATACTGATTGTCCTGTTCCTTGTGATATTCTGGTATACAATATCACTGAATGGAATGATATTGTCCAGGATGACTGTTCCTTTGCATACAAGGTAGATAATGCGGGGGTACTGATTTATGAGCAGGGCTAATCATAACACTGACAGTAAAAGATATTATGACTGGATATTCCATGCGTATCAGGACAGGCTTGCTGCACAGATACTTATGGACGATGAAAGGCTGTACAGTGTTGCAGCTTTTCATTGCCAGCAATGCATAGAAAAAGGGTTGAAAGGCTTTCTGCTGTACAAGAACAGGAGACAGTTTGACGGACACAACCTTACATGGCTTTGCAAGCAGGCGGCACTTATGGATCAGAGCTTTGCAAAGTGGATTACAAAAAGTGCACTCCTTAACAGGTACTACATTGAAACAAGGTACCCAGCCGACATTCCGGTGGATATTGATAAAGAAACCATTGACGATGTTATGGATGCTACATCAGAAATGCTTGACTTTATCTGTGAACTTATAAAGTTTGATATCAACAGCTACCATAAGAAAAAGAGATAGCCTGACATTTTATTATTTACATAAGGAGGTGACATAATGATTGAATCAAGATGCGGAATACTTTGTGGTGAATGTGAATATCGTGAACAAATGAATTGTGCAGGATGTGTAAATATCGGTAAGCCTTTCTGGGGTGACGGATGTCCGGTAAAATCATGCTGTGAAGGTAAGAGTCTTGAAAACTGCGGGCTTTGCAGTGAGTTCCCATGTGAGCTGCTTAATCAGTTTGCATATGACAAGGAACAGGGCGATGACGGTAAACGTATTGAGCAATGCAAAATGTGGTGTGAAAATGCAATAAAATTCTAAGCTGTTAAACTTATGTATAAAAAAGGCACCTGCTTTACGCTCGTGCCTTTAATTATATCTATGCATGTACTGGTTTGGGCCTGAACATTCTTCCAAGAAATCTGCATAAAAACACAGCTGGAATTGTAATTAGGTACCATGCAATAGAAAACAGAAGAGATACCTGTCCAAACAGGTTAAGGTATAAGTCGGAATAGTCCCATACGTTCCAGCCAAGCCATAGGTTGACGATACAGCCTGTAACAAATTCAAGCACTGTTATTGTCAATGCACCGAATAGGCACTTGCGGAAAATAGATGTTTCTGGGTGGTTTGTGAAATGGCTGTACATTATTGAAAGGCATAACCCGCCGAGTATTGCCATTGACCAATGGGTATATCCTCTGAAAGCAATCTCTATAATAGAATAGAGAAATGCTCCGAATAAAAAAATCACAGGGTATTCTTTAAACTTTACCATAGTTATAATCATGCTTCTGCAGGAAGCACGCCTCCTCTCTTTGATTTATGTGTGGTTAGCATAAGAAAGATATATATTTCTTACTTATTCTCCGTTTAATGTAAGTTTTATTATTATTTGAGTGGCTTTCTGTAATATACTGATGTATTTAATGACATAAGTTCAAAGATTATCTAATACAGGAATGATATGCTATAAAAAATTATTTTTAACTCTTGACAAGGGGATGTAAATGATGTATAATATGTAAAGTGTTTTTGCTTTACATAATGTTTTGGAGGTGTCAGTGTGGATATTGAAAAGGATCTGCAAATCTCTGTGCTTCTTGATTTTTATTCAGAAATGCTGACAGACAAGCAGAAGGATGTTATTGACCTGTACTATAATGAAGACTTGTCACTTTCCGAGATTGCAGAGCACGAAAAGATTACAAGGCAAGGCGTCCGTGACAGTATAAAACGTGGGGAACAAACCTTGTTTGATATGGAGAATAAACTCCATATTGCTGAAAAAGCTAAGAAATTTTACAAGATTATAGAAGAGGTCGGGGAACTTGCTGCCGGTATCAAGGAGGAAGGTTCTTTGTACGGGAACCCTAAGGGTATCGTAAAACGTGCCGAGTATCTTATGCAACTTGCAGAGGAAAACAAGGATCTTTTCTGATAATGTGACGATATAAATTCATAAAAAGGGTGGTTGCTGTGGCTTTTGAAGGATTATCCGAAAAACTGAATGCTGTGTTCAAGCGCCTCAAAGGCAGAGGCAAGCTAAGCGAAGCCGATGTAAAAGAGGCAATGAGGGAAGTAAGACTTGCCCTTCTTGAAGCGGACGTAAACTATAAGGTTGCAAAGCAGTTTGTTGCAAGTGTTTCCGAAAGAGCTGTTGGTGAAGAGGTGCTTTCAAGCCTTACACCGGGACAGCAAGTTATCAAGATTGTTAATGAGGAGCTTGTTTCGCTCATGGGCGGACATAACTCCAAAATAAATATACCTAACAAGCCGCCATGTGTTATCATGATGTGTGGACTTCAGGGATCTGGTAAGACTACCCATGCTGCAAAGCTTGCAAAGTTCTTTAAGGATCAGGGCAAAAGGCCATTGCTCGTTGCCTGTGACGTTTATCGTCCTGCTGCTATTAATCAGCTTCAGGTCGTTGCGGAAAAGGCTGGAGTAAAAGTCTTTGAGATGGGACAGATTAATCCTGTTACCATTGCAAAGGAAGCTGTTAGGCATGCCAAGGATTACGGAAATGATATTGTAATCCTCGATACAGCCGGTCGTCTTCATATTGATGAAGACCTCATGAACGAGCTGAAAATGATCAAGGCTGAAACTCAGCCGCATGAAATTATGCTTGTTGTCGATGCTATGACAGGTCAGGATTCCGTTAATGTTGCTCAGGCGTTTGATGACGCTCTCGGTATTGACAGTGTTCTTATGTCAAAGCTCGATTCAGATACAAGGGGCGGTGCGGCTCTGTCCGTACTTTCCGTTACAGGTAAGCCTATCAAGTTTGTTGGTATGGGTGAAAAGCTTGATGATTTTGAGCAGTTCCATCCTGAAAGAATGGCTTCGAGAATTCTTGGAATGGGCGATGTGCTTACTCTTATTGAAAAGGCACAGATTTCATTTGACGAGGATAACTCAAAAAAGCTTGCTGAAAAACTCAAGGGTAACTCCTTTGATCTTGACGATTTGCTTGACCAGATGAAGCAGATTCAGAAAATGGGTCCGTTAAAGCAGATTATGGGCATGCTCCCTGGCGTTGGCGATAAACTCAAGGATGTTGACGTTGATGACAATCAGATTAAGAGAGTTGAAGCGATAATTACTTCAATGACTCCTGCTGAAAGAGCAAAGCCTTCAATCGTAAATCCGCAGAGAAAGCGCCGTATTGCCGCAGGAAGCGGAAATACCGTTGCAGATGTAAACAGACTGCTAAAGCAGTTTGAAGAAATGCAGAAAATGATGAAGCAGTTTGGTGTAATGGGCAAAAACGGCAAGGGTAAGAAGAACAAGCTCAGACTTCCTCCTGGAATGATGGGTGGAGGCGGATTCCCTGGAATGCCTATGTAATAAGGCAGAGAGGCAGTAATTTTACAAAAAAGGTGACAAATGGATTTTTCACATAATAACACTGTTTTATGGTCTGTGGTATTTATTTTAGTAGGTGTTTTACATTTGATTTCCACATTACGACAGATGATAAATGGCGGGCAACATAAGAAATTTCGTTCATCAGTTTTTAATATAATAGTGAGTATGGTATTGATAACGTGTGGAATTCTGGTCTTAATAGGAATAGGAAAATTTGTCCCTGCTGATTGAATTATGAAAGGGAGGCATGCTTTTATAAAGCATGGTTATCAACATGGATTTATTTATTAATATTCTCTTTATTGTTGTCGGAGTATTTATACTGATTGTGTCAATAATGAATTGGGACTGGTATTTTGACAGTACAAAAGCACAGCGTCTTATCCGCTTGATTGGAAGAACAGGAACACGAATATTTTATGGTATTATTTCATTGCTTCTAATTATTTTTGGAGTTTGTTCAATCACGGGTGTTTTTAAATAATCTGAATTAACGCTTTGTATTACAGGTATAAAGCATTAATATATAAAGTAATTATTCGGAGGTGAATATACATGGCAGTTAAAATCAGACTCAGAAGAATGGGTGCAAAGAAGGCTCCTTTCTATCGTATAGTTGTTGCTGATTCTAGATATCCTAGAAACGGCAGATTTATCGAAGAAATCGGCTACTATGATTCCACAAAGGAACCATCAGTTGTAAGCATCGATGCTGAAAAGGCTAAGAAGTGGATGGCTAATGGCGCTCAGCCAACAGAGACAGTTAAGAGACTTTTTGACAAGAATGGCGTTAAGTAATTCTTGACCGCTTCATCTTATGAGGACACCTTTTATAGGTGTCCGTATCAGGTGAAAAGTTTGAAAGATAAATCTTTCAAAATCTGAGTTTTGTGCTTTTCAAAATTACACAAAACATCAAAAAGAGAGACATGCTTCCTGAGGAAGCATGGTCATAATATTTAAGTAAATAAACAACAAAGCAAAGCTACTTGATCCGTTTCCAGATAAGGCTTTGCTGTTTTCATAATAACGGAATGGAGTTGTGAGATAAATGGAAGAACTTTTAAAAACTATTGTTGCAGGTCTTGTGGAAGATAAGGATGCTATTTCTGTTGATGTCAGCGAACCTGACGCAGAGGGCGTAATAGTTTATCACCTTCATGTTGCACAGGAAGATATGGGACGTGTAATCGGCAAACAGGGAAGGATTGCTAAGGCAATCAGAACTGTTATGCGTGCAGGAGCAGGCAGAGTAAACCAGAAAATAATGGTCGAAATAGACTGAATAATTTAAAACCCGCTTTTGCGGGTTTTGTGGTTTATTGACGGGAGGGAATGACGATATGAGCAAATTTCCAGGTGTAACAGCACCTTATGAAACAGCGCAGGATCTCAAAAGAATATATAATGTTTATGAGAAAAGGGCAAACTATCCTTTAAGTAAAATAAGATCAACAACATCATTGCTTATAAGTTTTATAATTTCAATATTGGTTATCTTCGTATTGTATATGTTTACACTTATAGAAACATATATAATTATAATTGTTGGAGCTGTTCTTTTTGCTGTCGGATATTTTGTTATCAATACCATATTCAGATTGGATGGCTCTGAAATAAAGCAGATAGAACGTAATGAGGGCTATTCGTTGCGCTTTCTTCACCTCATGAATCAGAAGATTAACACCCATAACTACCATATGAATATAATTGAGAAGGGTATTTTCAATAATATTAACGGATACTATGACCTGACTATAACTCAGTATAAAAATATTGTTCCATATACAATTCTGAATAATCCGCTTGCTCTGACAACTTATTATCCTGTTTGCCTTGAAGCACTTTGCATGACAGGCGATATGGCAATGGCTAAACAGATATATGAGCAGGGATTGTATTTCATGCTTACATATATGCATAGTCCTGTCAACGGATATACAATCTGCAGAGCAATTGCTATATATGAATATACAATTGGCAATTATCAGGCAAGCCTTGAATGCTGTGACAATGCATTAAGGGTGCTAAGTGAGGACAAAAACGAAAAAGATGCGTCTATACATCAGAGATTAAGTGCGCATATTAAATATATAGTTGCGCTCAATTATGCAGAGATGGGACGCAAGCAGGAGGCTTTGCAAATCCTTAATAAAATTAGAATGGGACTTGTTATTCCATATACACTTGAGCTTGTGAATAAGCTTCAGAATGAATTAATGAAATAGGGTATATCCTTCTTAATACACTTGCACTATTAAAAAGCTATTATATAATTGACTATTTTCTACGGAAAGGAAAGTAAAAACTAATGAAAAAATTTCTGGAGGTCGGAAGAATAGTTGCGGCTCAGGGACTGAAGGGCGAGTTCAGGGTTGAATCCTGGAGTAGCAGTCTTGAATTTATCTGTGACTTTGACAGGCTTTATTTGGATAAGGGTGAAAAAGAAGTTACTGTTGAACTTGCAAGACCTCATAAAAATGTTGTTGTTATGAAAATAAAAGGTATTGATACTGTTGAACAGGCTCAGATGCTTAGAAATAAAATCCTCTACATGAACAGGGATGATGTAGAACTTGAAGAAGGATGTTTCTTCATTCAGGACCTTATCGGACTTGACGTTGTTGATGCTGATGACGGAACTGTTTACGGGATGCTTTGCGATGTTAGCTTTACAGGCGCAAATGATGTATATCACATCAAAAGACCTGACGGAAAGGGTGAGTGGCTTATTCCTGCTATTCCTGATGTCGTTGCTGAAACAGATATTGAAGGCGGAAAGATGACCATTCACAAGATGGAGGGGCTTTTCGATGAGGATTGACGTTGCAACCCTCTTCCCTGAAATGTGCGAAACAGTTTTATCTGAAAGCATTATCGGCAGGGCAAGAAAAGCTGAAAAGCTAGAGATATATTGCCATCAGATAAGAGATTATTCAAATGACAAGCACCGCCGTGTTGATGACACACCATACGGCGGAGGAATGGGCATGGTAATGCAGGCAGAGCCTATTTACAGATGTTTTATGGGCGTTACTGAGAACTTTGAAGAAAAGCCTTATGTAATTTATATGTCACCAAAGGGAACAGTTTTTAATCAGAAAAAGGCAGTTGAGCTTGCATCTATGCAGAATATTTTTGTCATTTGCGGGCATTATGAAGGTGTAGATCAGAGAGTTATTGACAAAATTGTTGATGAAGAGGTTTCTATCGGTGATTATGTACTGACAGGTGGTGAACTTCCAGCACTTGTTATGATAGATGCTGTTGCGAGAATGTGCGATGGAGTGCTGTCATCATCAGAATGTTACGAAGAGGAAAGTCACTTTTCTGGAATGCTTGAGTATCCGCATTATACTCGTCCGGAAGTGTGGGAGGGGATGGAAGTCCCACCGGTTCTGCTTACGGGACATCACAAGAATATTGCCGAATTCCGTCGTAATGAGGCTCTGAAAATAACACAGGAAAGACGGCCGGATATGTACAAATCTTTGCCCGAAACATATATTATTAATAAAGGTAAGCGTTAAATTGCTATTAGTGTTGAAAATTTATGTCTTAATTGCATATAAAAAGATGTTGAAACTTGGTAATACATTATAATTGTGGTGATAATACACAAAGATAAAGGACAATAGTTAAGTCCTCTTAATTCAAATAGCAGAAAATTTGCTGAAAGTGCGAGATTAGTCAATTTTTACGTTGACTATACAAAAAATGCAATGTATAATTATGTTATAGAAACGTACAGCATTATTAATTGTATTATATAAAGATATCAGTTAGGAGAGAGTATTATGTTCGTTAAAGATGTAATGGTTCAGAATCAGGTTGGTTTGCATGCACGTCCTGCTACATTCTTCATTCAGAAAGCAAACGAATTCAAATCATCGATCTGGATTGAAAAGGAAGAAAGACGTGTAAATGCAAAGAGTCTTCTCGGTATCCTTTCCCTAGGCATTGTTGGGGGAACACAGATCAGAATTATTGCTGACGGTTCAGATGAAGAAACAGCAGTTTCAGGTCTTGTTGATCTTGTAGAAAGTGGATTTGCTGAAGAAACAAGATAAATTTTATATATTTACCCAGCACTGTAGATATTACAGTGCTTTTTTTTTATAAAACACAGCATAATGCACAAGTATTAACAATTTGTTCACACAATTTGATTAAACTTGTGATAAAATAAGTATATTAATAATATGACAACTTATGGTGTTTTTTAGCGTTGTTAAAAAGAGAATATAATGGAAGCAGTAAGTGTTAACTGTATTTACGGCTTATTATTGAAAGGATGGCTAAACAAATGTCAAACAGACTGTTTCAGGGGTTAATCCATCAGATGCGTGATACTATGGATTGTGTGATAGGGGTTGTCGATTCGTCAGCTACAATTATTGCCTGTAGTGAACTTTCTAAAATTGGCACAACAAATGAATTTGTATCCCTTGATCTTAGTGATTCTCATGATGTTTTTGTTCGTGACGGGTATACATACAAGCCGTTCGGTGCTCATATAAAGCCTGATTATGCTGTATTTGTTCAGGGAACAGATGAAAACGCTGCTAAATATGTAAATATTATGGCAATTACGCTTTCTTCAATTAAACAGTATTATGATGAAAAGTATGACAGAAACAACTTTGTAAAGAATGTTGTTCTTGATAACGTGCTTCCTGGCGATGTTGTTGTCAAGGCAAGAGAACTTCATTTCAACAATGATGTTACAAGAGTTGTTCTTCTTATAAGAATTGTATCCTCAAACGATGTTTCTGCTTATGATGTAATTCAGAACCTTTTCCCTGATAAGACAAAGGATTTTGTATTTACCATTACTGAAACTGATATCGTTCTTGTAAAGGAAACAAAGGCAGGCGTTGAATCCAAGGATCTTGAAAAGCTTGCACGTTCAATTTCCGATACACTTTCAAGTGAATTCTATACAAGAGTAAATGTCGGAATAGGCACGTCCGTAATGGGGGTTAAGGATCTTGCCCGTTCATTCAAGGAAGCTCAGATTGCTCTTGAAGTAGGAAAGGTATTTGATACTGATAAGATTATCGTTTCTTACGATAACCTCGGTATTGCAAGGCTTATCTACCATCTCCCGACAACTCTTTGCGAAACTTTCCTTCAGGAAGTTTTCAAGAGAGGCTCAATTGAATCTCTTGACCATGAAACATTGTTTACTATTCAGAGATTCTTTGAAAACAACCTCAACGTTTCTGAAACTTCAAGAAAGCTTTTCGTTCATAGAAATACACTTGTATACAGACTTGAAAAAATCAAGAAGCTTACAGGCCTTGACCTGAGAGAGTTTGACCATGCTATTATCTTCAAAATTGCACTTATGGTTAAGAAATATCTGTCAGCAAATCCAGTTAAGTTCTGATTTATAAATTGAAAATATTGGACAATAGGGGCAGAGATTTATTTTTCTGCCCTTTTGTTAAGTTTAGGCGGTGCTGAATTTGGTCGAATTAAAGAATGTGTCCGTTACATATGCAAACGGCGTTGACGCTTTGAATAATGTCAGTCTTAGAATAAATGACGGAGATTTTGTGTTTGTTGTTGGTGAATCGGGGGCAGGGAAAAGTACGCTCATTAAGCTTCTGCTTAAGGAAATCGAACCAAACAGTGGTCAGATAATGGTTAATGGGTTTAACCTCAACAAGATTAAAATAAGTAAGGCACATAAATTAAGACGTACTATCGGCTTCGTATTCCAGGATTTTAAGCTGATTAATACAATGAATGTTTATGATAATGTTGCGTTTGTTCTGAGGAGCATTGACGCACCTTTAAATTACATAAGAAACCGTGTGCCATATGTTATAAGCCTTGTAGGTCTTAAGGACAAGATAAAATCATATCCGACAGAGCTTTCGGGCGGTGAGCAGCAAAGGGTTGCACTTGCAAGAGCACTTGTAAATGATCCAAAGCTTATTATCGCAGATGAGCCGACCGGTAACCTTGACCCAAGGACATCCCTCGAAATCGTTGAACTGCTCCAGGCTATCAATCAGTGTGGAACCACAGTTATGATGGTAACACATGAGCATGAGCTTGTAAGGCATTTCGGCGGGAGAACCGTTACAATCAAGAACGGGGAAATTGTATTTGATGACTACATTTAACTGTGTCAGAAAGGTTTGGATTAATCGTGAAACTTAGCAGTGCTAATTACCTGTTCAAACAGGGCTTAAGAAATATATGGACAAACAGGATAATGTCATTTGCGTCATTCTGTATTCTTCTTGTATCATTGCTGATGATTGGATTTGCGGTATTGTTTACCGAGAATATCAATCTTTTTATCGGCAGCATTGAAGAAAAGAATGAGGTAGTTATTTTCCTTGACGATGATATCACAGACGAAATGATTGAGAAAATGGAAATCAAGCTTAAAGGTATGGATAACGTAAAAGAAGTGGTTTTCTATTCCAAAGAGCAGGCGTTTGCCGATTTGAAAGCCAATATGCAGAATGCAGAAGAGCTTTTCAATTATATTGGTGAGGAAAGCCCGTTACCAGATTCATTCAAAATTCGAGTTGGTGACATTTCAAAGATGAGTCCGACACTTATGGATATAAATGCAATTGAAGGAATAGAAACAGTAAAAGCGCCTACCGATTTTATCAGTATACTTACAGGGCTTAAAAATATTACTACAATTGTTTCGGGAACAGTCCTTGGTGCCCTTATTATAATCTGTCTTGTAATTATCTCAAATGCAACAAGAGCAAGTGTTGATATAAGAAAGCGTGAAATTGCAATTATGAAGTATGTTGGTGCAACAAACGCATTTATTAAGATACCTTTCTTTGTAGAGGGTATGCTCATGGGTGTCATCGCAGGTGTAGCATCTACATTCATTACATGGGGCTGCTATGATAAGCTTTGTGAGATACTTACTTCTGATTCAACACTCTGGAATATCATGGGTATATCAGGGTTTATTCCTTTCAATTCAATTGCACCTTTTGCAGCAGTAAGCTATATTGCTGCGGGAGCATTAATCGGAGCAGTTGGTACAGTTCTTAGTACAAGAAAATACGTTAAGGTCTGATACGGAGGCGAAGCAGTATGGGAAACAAATTCAAACGTATTGTTGCTTCATGTCTGGCAGCAGTAATCTGCATTACATGCTTTTGCTGGTCAGATAGTCTTGAATATAGTATCTCCGCAGATACAATGTCAGAACTTGAAGCAAAGCAGAAGGAGCTTGCAAAACAGCGTAAAGATCTTGAGAGCAGTATGAGTGCAATTGAGGGTAAAGCTGATGAGCAGGATGAGTATCTTGCTGAATATAATGAGAAAATGAAAATTCAGGAGCAGGAAATTGAAGTTGTCAAGGAGCAGATAGCTTTGCTTGAAACGGATATTGAACAGCTCAATTTAGATATAGAGCAGAAACAGATTGATGTTGACAAGGGTATCGAACAGTTCCGTAAAAGGCTCCGCGCTTTATATATTTCAGGAAATGACAGTCTTGCATCCGTAATTGCAGGTTCAAATGATTTCTATGATATGCTTGCAAGAATGGAGCTTGTTGAAAGAATTTCTGAGCATGACAATCAGATGATTGAGGATCTCAAGACAATGATTCAGGAGCTTGAAACCTCAAAAAAAGAACTTGAACAGGATCTTTCTGACCTTCAAGCTAAAAAGGCTGAACAGGAAAAAAATCTTGCCGAGCTTCAGAAAACGTATAACAATCATGCAGAAACAAAAGCTATGTATGAAGCAAAATGGGCTGATTACGAAAAGCGTTCTGATCAGATAGAAGTTGAAGAAGCTCAGGTTGAACAGGCACTTCAGGAGGAAATTCGAAGAAAGCAGGAGGAACTTGAAAGGAAACGTAAGGAAGAGGAAGAACGAAGACGTAAGGAAGAAGAACTAAGAAGACAGCAGGCTGAGGCTAACGGGCAGACTTATGTTCCGGATAATACTCCTTCAACACCTTCCTATTCTGCAACAGGGTTTATATGGCCTGTTCCTACTGTACGAAATATGTCAGATAAATATGGCAACAGGTGGATTGTTGAGGAACAGAAGAGTAACTTCCACAAGGGTATAGACATTACAAAGCCAGGCTGCGGAGGAAGCGAAATTGTAGCGGCAGCAGCCGGAACAGTAATTACAGCGGCAAACACAGGCAACGGTTACGGTTATCATGTTGTTATTGACCATGGTGACAAAATTTCCACGCTTTATGGACATTGCAGCAGTCTTGCAGTAAGTGCAGGGCAGGAAGTCACACAAGGTCAGGTTTTAGGCTACATAGGACATACAGGTTATGCTTACGGCGACCATCTTCATTTTGAAGTGAGAATTAACGGTCAGCATACAGACCCGCTGAACTATGTTTCAGTAAACAATTAATCAGAGAGGTTTCATTATAATGAATAAAAAATTATCGCTTGGTGTAACAATTGGACTGATGGCACTTACTGCGGCTGTTACATTTATTATTACCTATAATTATTCGTTGGGTGTTTTCAATGAGAAGGTAAAGAGCGTTTCCGAAAAGGAAGGCTTTTATACAAAGCTTGCGGAACTTGATAAGTATGTAAGGGCTAATTACTTTACAGATCTCAATGAAGAAGATCTCCTCGACGGAATTATAAAAGGATATGTTTCTGGTCTTGACGATCCTTATGCAACATATTATTCAGAAGAAGAATATGCTTCACTGGCTGCGAAAGAAACAGGCATCGCAACAGGTCTTGGGTTTAATTATGAACGTGAGCAAAGCGGATATATTGTAATTACTGACGTTACAGAGAACACTTCTGCTGCTGATAAGGGACTAGTTCAAGGAGATGTTATCACTGCTGTAAACAATACTGACGTAATTGCATTTGAAGGCGGATATGATGCCGCTGTAAAGCTGTTTAATTGTGCAGAGGGAACCAAGGTAAAATTACATATCAAGCGTATTACAAGCGATGGAATTGCTGAGTTTTTCTCAATTGATGTTATATCATCAACAACTGAAATTGTTTCTGTAACAAGTCATATGATAGATACAAGAGGGTATATAAAAATATCTGCATTTAATGATAAAACACCTGAGCAGTTCAAGTCACAGCTTGATACAATCTTGTCACAGGGTGCAACATCACTGATACTTGATTTAAGGGGCAACTCAAGCGACAGAGTGTCAGCAATGGGTGATACTGTTGACTACCTTCTGGGAGCAGGACAAATTGTAACTGCAAAGCATAAGGATAACAGCGAAGTAATTGTTGAAACTACAGAGGCAAATCAGGTAAAACTTCCGATGGTTGTTCTTGTTGATAACAATACTGCAAGCTGCGGAGAGCTCTTTGCATTTGCACTGAGGGATAATGCAGGCGCGCAGACAGTTGGCATGACTACTTATGGTAAGGGCGTTATGCAGGTTACAAACAAGCTTACAGACGGAAGTGCTGTAAGAATATCCGTTGCTATTCTCCAGACAGAAAAAAGCGGTGACTTTAATGGCGTTGGAATGAAACCACAGTTTGAAGTTGCACTGCCTCCGGATGTGACACTTTCAGATCTGACGGCAGAAAACCATGACAGGGATACACAGCTTCAGAAAGCAATTGAAGTTGCTGATACAATTCAATAAAACAGTTAAAGGAGAATTAGCGTGAAAAGGTTTTTCACGTCGCTATTTGTTTCTTTTCTGCAAATATACAGGCAGAAATTTTGCTTAACTGAACTCAGTTCAGTTTCAAGACCACAACAAATAGCAGAAAGGAAAGGGTATTATTATGATTGATCATTTAAGATGGCCATATATAGTTGTTCTCCTTCTTATAACAGCAGGGCTTGTTATGGACGGAATCACATTTGCAAAGTTTAAAACTATGAAGGGTCAGGAGCTTACCGAATATGCTACTACTTTTATAAAGTTTTATAAGATTGTAATAAATGTATTTTTTGCAGCGGTATTCATTTGGATTATTATTAACACCAAGATGCTGCCGATTTATCTGATCATTTTTGGTTTGCTTGCTGTTTTATTGCTTGCTGATTCGGTTATCAGTCTGATTATAAAAATGAAATACAGAGTGAAGTGATATTTTGTTCGGACAGAAAAATTATTATAAGGAATCACTGAAAATTCTTGCAGAACAGGGCTACTCTGATGAATATGTTGAAGAACTGAAAAAGAGCATAGCCGATACAAAGGGTTCTAAGGCGGCGGAGGGCATGTGCAATCTTACTAACGCATATATTTTCAGGGGTGAGCTGTCTGAAGCAGTCAAATCGTTTGAGAATGTTGAAATGAAAAGGCTTAAGTCCTATATAGCGGGTATTCTTGCGGGAAATATGATGTTATGTCTGTTCATTCTTGATAAATTTAAGGAAGCAGACGAGCTTTTTGAAAAGTATAACGATATGATTCTGCGTGATAATTCCGTTGTTATGAAGCGTTCCCTTGCTATTCATGAGCATATCCGCAAGAGGTATGAAAACTCTGTTACTATACTTATAAAAATCATAGATGAGTCTGATCCGAGAGATACTTTGTTTGTGGACATATGCCTTATAAAATCATTTTTGCGTCTGGATATGTACGAAAGAGCATTTGAATTTTCAAAGGGTCTTGACAGATATAACAATAAGAACGAGCTTACAGATGAAGTCTCAAAGCTAAGAAAAAAGATTTTTGACAACCTGAGCGCAGAAAACAAGGTTAAGATGATAAAAAAACGTGTTAAATAAAACATCCGCACACCGTGCATCAGGCATGGTGTGCGGATGTTTTTAACAGCATGAAAAAAAACGCATATTATGTATTACAATTCCCCTATCAATTTTATTGAGCAATGTATTTTTTAAATTCATTACGTCAACAATATAATTGAACACCGTTGATTTGGTGATGATATTACTGTAAATAGGAGTTGTTAAAAGTGTCAGTAAAAAGGGGAGAGATTTATTACGCTGATCTTAGTCCTGTTATTGGATCGGAACAGGGCGGTGTCAGACCTGTGCTGATTGTTCAGAATGATGTCGGCAATAAACATAGCCCGACAGTCATTGCTGCAGCTATTACAAGCCAACGAGAAAAAGCAAAGCTGCCTACTCACATTGAACTTGATGCGACGTCCTGCGGTCTATCAAAAGACAGCATTGTTCTTCTCGAACAAATTCGTACTATAGATAAAAAAAGGCTAAAAGAGCGCATGGGTGAGATCGATCCGCCTGCAATGAATCAGGTAAATACTGCTTTATCAATCAGTTTCGGCCTTGGCGGGGATAATTCTGTTACATAGATACCTTGCAAGCTGGGACCCCCGACAGCTAATGTCATCTATGTAACATCACAAAACCCTTTCTTTAAAGAAAGGGTTTTCTTACAGAAAAACAAAAGCGCCGGAACTATTGCTCCGCCGCTTTCTTATGGAGCGGATTACGAGGCTCGAACTCGCTACCTCCACCTTGGCAAGGTGGCGCTCTACCAGATGAGCTAAATCCGCAAAAATGCAGGTTATATCAGCATTATTACACCAATTAAACCTGCACCATAATGGTGCCTCCGGACGGAATCGAACCATCGACACGGGGATTTTCAGTCCCCTGCTCTACCGACTGAGCTACAGAGGCAAATGGCGACCTGGATGGGACTCGAACCCACGACCTCCGCCGTGACAGGGCGGCGTTCTAACCAACTGAACTACCAGGCCATAAGTGGTGGGAACAATAGGGCTCGAACCTATGACCCTCTGCTTGTAAGGCAGATGCTCTCCCAGCTGAGCTATGCTCCCACTTAATTTCGCTTTTGAAATTGTTTTATCATCAAGCGACTTATTTATTTTACAATACTTGTCCAAAAAAGTCAATACATATTTCTCGTAATTTACAATTTCGTAACATTTTGATATATATGCAATAAAAATGTGTTTTTCTGATACCTCAAGTGTTGCACTCATACAAAGATGATTTGTGCTCTATTTACTTTAGCTTGTTATTGTGGTATTATGTTATTATTACATTTAATAGAAACGACTGAATATATATTGAGAAAGGAAACTAATTATGAAAAGAAATTTATTAAAAAATCTTGCTATTCTTCTTGCATTTCCTGTTATGGCGCTTACAGGATGCTCCACAAACACTGCAGATGAAGTCATAAATGAAACTACAACAGCCGCTGTTTCTGAAACAGAAGAATCCACTGCATCAGAAACAACTGCTGCAGGTGAGGATGAATCTTTACAAAAGGTCCTTGATTCGGGAAAGCTCATTCTCGGACTTGATGCAACATTCAAACCAATGGGATATACAAATGAAAATGATGAAATTGTAGGTTTTGATATCGATGTAGCTAAGGAAGTTGCTTCAAGAATGGGTGTTGAACTTGTTCTCCAGCCAATCAACTGGGATACAAAGGAACAGGATCTTAACGCTGGAAACATCGACTGTATCTGGAACGGCATGTCCATCAACCCTTCAAGAGCAGAGGCTATGAATCTTTCTGAACCTTACATGAACAATGAAATGGCTTTCGTTGTAAAGAACGGCAGCAGCATTGCTTCACAGGCTGACCTTGCAGGAAAGACGGTTGCAGTTCAAAACGGTTCTTCAGCAAAGGATATCCTTGATGCATCAGGACTTGATATAACTGTAGCGCCTCTTTCAACAAACGTTGAATGCTTACAGCAACTTGAACTTGACCTTGCAGATGCTGTATTTATGGATTCAGTAGTTGCTAACTATGAAATCACAACAGGCGGCAAGGATTATATTGTTCTTGCTGACGGACTTGAAAGAGAAGAATATGCAGTCGGATTCAGAAAAAATGATCAGGCTCTTAGAGATGAAGTGCAGAAGACACTTTCTGAAATGAAGGCAGATGGAAAACTTGCTGAAATTTCTATTAAGTGGTTTGGTTCAGATATAACAACAGTAAAGTAATACTTAACATAAAAGCTCTCCGTTTTTTACGGGGAGCTTTTATCTGTTTTTAGGGGTTTAGGATGAAGTCACACCTAACTGCTGCAAAAGTACATTTATATTTTCAATGGTCTTTCTGTTAATGAAATGCTCAATTTTTTCAACTTGTTCAAGTTCATCATCTGATTTATTTATATAGCAGAGAAGTTTGTTGAGAACGCTGTGTCTTTTTAAAAGATATTCTCCCATTTCAATTCCGTCATCCGAAAGACAAACATACCCGTATTTTTCGTAGTAAAGATACCCCAGATTGGTTAGCCCTGAAACCATTTTTGACGCTGATGATGCTTTTACATTCAGGCTTTCCGCCAGCTGATTTATCCTTACAACTTTTTCTGTTCTGAGAATACGATATATCATTTCAAGATAATCCTCCATTGAAGGAGTTAATTGACTGTCCTTTGCAGATATATTTCCGTTAAATGTATGAAATTGAGTTTTTTCAAAAATCATAGCGCACCTTCAGGCAAAAATAGTCTGTAACAAAAGTTTAGTTATGCCATAATATGTGTTGAGAAAGAAAGTTTCTCTGAACTAAAGTTATTCAGTTACTATATTAATATTATTCGAGGTGCAGTGAAAATATGAATTCGGAAAGAACTTTAAATACACTTTTGGCAGGAGAGAGAGCTGTTGTAAAGTCAGTTAATATAAACGGTGCTATGAAAAGAAGGCTGTTTGATCTAGGACTTATTCCGGGAACAGAAGTATCATGCATGTTAAGAAGTCCACTTGGCGATCCGGTTGCTTTCCTTATAAGAGGAGCAGTAATTGCGTTAAGAACAGAAGATTCATCTAATATTGTACTTACATAATTGGATTATGGCCTGACAATACTGAAGGTTTAGTATTGTCAGGTTTTTATTTTGATGTTAAAGTAAATATACGTTTGCTTAATGCGTCATGTTTAAAGGACATAAACATAGTTAAAATTAACAATAAATCAATTGACATATTAATAGTAATATGGTAATATTGACTTAAAATATAGATTTATATAAGGAGAATCAAATATGAAAAGCATAAAAACTAAGTTGGTATTATTAACTTCTGTTCAGATTGTGATTGTAACGATAATCCTTCTTCTTGTTGCGGTATTCTTAACAAGAGGAGCATTAACAAGTGTAATTGATATGTCAATGGACAAAATAGCGATTCTCTCTTCTAAAAAAGTTTCAAACGAATTTAATGCCGCCCTTAATGTTGCATCGACAAGTGGTTGTAATCCTAAACTTTCAGATCTGAAGGTTTCCGTTGATGAAAAGCAGAAGATTATAACTGATATGGCTGAAATGCATGGCCTTGAACGTGGAAATATAATAATGGCTAGTGATGGCAACAGCATATTTGATGGTAAGAACTATCTTGAAAGAGGTTATGTTCAGAAAGCTCTGGCAGGTCAGCCTAATATTGCAGATCCTACATTTAGCAAGATTACTGAAAAGTATGTATACATAGTTGCTGCTCCTTTGTGGAAAAACGGAGAAGCAAATTCTGAAGTTGTTGGTGTAGTTTATTATGTTCTCAAGGATGAAGGTGTCCAGGCAATGCTGGATGATGTTAAGTTCTTAGAGACGAGCGGTTCTGTCCTTGTAAGCGGAGAAGGAGAACTTATTAAAGAAAATCAAGATGAAAAAAACACAATTGACCTTAACAGTGATGAATTTTTAGAAGTAAAAAGCATTATGCTCGAAAATGAAAAAGGGGTGGAAGTTGCCAAGGTTGGCGGAGTAAGGCAGATGTTTTCTTATTCTTTAATACCGAATACAAACGGTTGGAGAATCTGCATATTCTTTCAGGAAAACCAGTTTACACAGCATTTGACACGTATGATTATTGGCATGATATTAGCAGTTGCGATAATGCTTGTAATAGCATTATTAATTTCTTTCATGCTTTCAAAAACTATTACAAAACCTATAATTGACTGCGGCAAAAGGCTTTCACTGCTTGCAAATGGCGATTTGTCTTCCGAAGTGCCGACAACTAAAGCAAATGATGAAACGGGAAGACTGCTTAATGACCTTGAACAACATATCATAAGTCTTAACAGAACCATAGAGGATATTAATGCTAATCTTGACATGATGTGCAGCGGAAATTTTGCTGAGCTTACAAGCATTGAATATGAGGGAGATTTCAATAAGATCAAGGAACAATTTAACAAAATAGCTGATTCATTGAATTTAACATTGAAGGGTATTGACATAAGTGCAAATGAGGTTTCGTCCAGTGCAAATCAGATGTCAAACACATCTCAGCTGCTTGCACAAAGCTCAGTTGAACAGACAACAGCAATTTCAAATATCTCCGCAAACATCAGTGATGTTGCCAATATGGTTACTGAAAATGCCAAGAATACGGTTAATACAATAAACCTTGTTAAGGAAACAGAAAACAAGATTGTTGAAAGCAACGAGGATATGAACAGAATGCTTGAAGCAATGAACAAGATAAGCTATCAGTCAACAGAAGTAGAGAAGATTGTAAAGACAATTGAGGATATTGCCTTCCAGACAAACATTCTTTCACTTAATGCAGCTGTTGAAGCAGCAAGAGCAGGAGCAGCCGGAAAGGGATTTGCTGTTGTTGCTGATGAAGTAAGAAATCTTGCATCCAAGAGTTCTGAATCCGTCAAAAATACAAGTGATCTGATAATGCAGACGCTTGATGCTGTTGAAAACGGAAAGTCTATCGCAAATCTTACTGCTCAGAAGATGGCGGATGTCAATGAAATATCCAAGAAAATGATCGAGAGCGTTCAGAAGATAAGTAAGGCAACTACTGACCAGGAACAGGCAATTCTTGATATAAATGAAAAGATTGAAGTAATATCAAAGGCAATCCAATCAAACTCTGCTTCTTCAGAAGAAAGTGCGGCTTCATCAGAGGAGCTTTCCGGACAGGCAGTAGCTTTAAAGACTATGGTAGGAAAATTCAAACTCACAAAATAAAAATGAAATCAACAGTCGCTAAATTACGGGGGCTGTTGATTTTCTTACAGTAAACCATAAATAAAGCCGTCAGAAACATAATCCTGACGGCTTTGTTATTATTGTTATTCCAGTTCAAATGCTCCTGAATATAACTGATAGTATGTTCCATGCTGTTCGATAAGCTGCTGGTGGTTACCTTTTTCAACTACGCGTCCATGATCGAGAACCATGATTGCATCGCTGTTCTTGACAGTTGAAAGTCTATGAGCAATAACGAATACTGTTCTGCCATGCATTAGTCTGTCCATGCCTTCCTGTACGAGTGCTTCGGTATGTGTGTCGATTGAAGATGTTGCTTCATCGAGAATCATTGCTGGAGCGTTTGCAACGGCTGCACGGGCAATTGAAACAAGCTGTCTCTGACCCTGTGAAAGGCTTGAACCGTTTCCTGTAAGCATTGTATTATAGCCGTCAGGAAGTCTAGTAATGAAGTCATGAGCATTTGCAAGCTTTGCAGCATTGATACATTCTTCATCCGTTGCATCAAGCTTTCCGTATCTGATATTGTCAATAACTGTTCCAGTAAAGAGGTTTACATCCTGAAGAACAATGGCAAGTGAACGACGGAGATCTGACTTTCTGATCTTATTTATATTGATACCGTCATATCTTATCTTTCCGTCTTCAATATCATAGAAACGGTTGATAAGGTTTGTGATGGTGGTTTTTCCTGCACCTGTTGCTCCAACGAATGCAATCTTCTGACCAGGCTTTGCATAGAGTGAAATATCATGCAGAACCATTTTATCAGGGTTGTATCCGAAATCTACGTCGAACATACGGATATCACCTTTAAGTTCTGTGTATGTTGTAGATGAATCAGCCTGGTGAGGATGCTTCCATGCCCACATACCTGTGTACTTGTCACTTTCGATAATGTTTCCGTCTTCGTCCTTTTCAGCACATACAAGTGTTACATAGCCATCATCAAATTCAGGTTCTTCATCCATAAGGCTGAATATTCTTTCAGCGCCTGCACCTGCCATAGCAATCATAGGAATATGCATTGCTACCTGACCGATAGTCTGTGATAACTGTCTTGCTGTTCCGAGGAATGAAATGATGATACCAATTGAGATAGTTGCTGTTCCTGAAAGGCTAAGGTTAGGAGCATTAAAGTAAACAAGAAGTCCGCCTACAATTGCAAGAACAACATAAAGGATGTTTCCCATGTTACCGAGGATAGGCATGAGGATGTTACCATAAGCGTTAGCCTTGGCACCATTTTCAAAAAGCTCTTCATTAAGTTCATCAAAGCTTTTCTTGCTTTCCTCTTCGTGGCAGAATACCTTTACAACTTTCTGACCCTTCATCATTTCTTCGACAAAGCCTTCTTCTTTTGCAAGTGATTTCTGCTGCATTATCATAAACTTTGAACTTGCTCCACCGATTGTTCCTGTAATCCTAATCATAATAAAGCATATTGCAAGAACAACAAGTGTGAGCCATACGCTGAAGTACAGCATCATTACAAGCATTGCAATAATGCTGAGAGAACACTGCACTACTGTAGGCATACTCTGACCTATAAACTGACGTAAAGCATCAGTATCGTTTGTGTAAGTACTCATGATGTCGCCGTGTGCATGGGTATCAAAGTATTTGATAGGAAGTGATTCCATCTTCGAGAACATATCTCTCCTGAGGTTGTAGAGTGTTCCCTGAGTCATGATAGCCAGTAATTTTGAGAATATATATGCTACAATAACTCCGACGCCAAAGATAACTGCCATGATTGTAATATACTTCATAAGCAGGGGCATAACTGACTGAAGTCCTGTTTCCAGACCAGGGATAATGCAGTTATCAATAATTTTCTGAAGGAAGAAAGATGCTGTAACTGTTGCAAGAGAGGTAAGAATAATTGTGATTATAACAATTACTGTATATGCCTTGTAATTGCTTACAATGTACTTGACCAGTCTTGGAAGAGTGCCTTTATTTGCCTGAACGCCTGGAGATTTTTGTGCTCTGATGTTAGGTTTCATCGTTAACCTCCTTTGCCATTGTCTGCAGTTCGTACATTTCTTTATAAATACCGTTAAGTTCAATGAGTTCCTTGTGAGAGCCGATTTCTTTTATCCTGCCGTTTTCCATAACAATGATTCTGTTGGCATCCTCAACTGAGGAAACACGCTGGGCAATGATAATCTTTGTTGTATCAGGGATTTCTTTATGCATTGCATTTCTGATGAATGCATCTGTCTTTGTATCTACAGCGGAGGTAGAGTCATCGAAAATTAGTATCTTTGGCTTTTTAAGTATTGCTCTTGCAATACAAAGACGCTGTTTCTGACCGCCTGATACGTTAGTACCACCCTGTTCAATGAATGTGTCATACTTTTCAGGCATCTGCTGAATAAACTCATCTGCCTGTGCAAGTTTACATACACGTTCTATTTCTTCGTCTGTAGCTTCCTTATTGCCCCAACGGAGATTTTCCTTGATTGTTCCTGCAAAGAGTACATTCTTCTGGAGTACAATAGCAACCTCATTTCTTAGAGACTCAAGGTCATATTCTCTTACATCACGTCCGCCAACAAGGAGAGAACCTTCTGTAACGTCGTAAAGTCTTGGAATAAGCTGAATAAGTGTTGTTTTTGCAGAACCTGTGCTTCCAAGAATACCAATTGTTTCGCCTGATTTAATGGAAAGGTTAATATTTTCAAGAGCATTCTTTTCAGCATTTTCAGAGTACTTGAAAGTAACATCCTTGTATTCAATGCTGCCGTTGCTGACTTCCTTGACTGCATTTTCAGGGCTTGCAAGAGAGGAGCTGTGAGTAAGAACTTCAACAATTCTCTTTGATGATTCAGATGAAATTAAGATCATAACAAATACCATTGAAAGCATCATCATTGAAATCATTGACTGCATTCCATATACAATTAGAGAAGAAAGTTCACCGGCAGTAAGTTCACTTCCTACTGAACTGATAATCATCCTTGCACCAAAGTAGCTTACAAGGAGAAGTGCTGCAAAGATGGTGAATGTCATAATAGGGTTGCTGAGTGCAATAATCTTTTCAGCTCTTGTGAAGTCATTTCTTACTTCAAGAGCGGATTTATCAAACTTTTCTTTTTCATAATCCTCACGGACATATGACTTGACATCCCTTATTCCTGAAACGTTTTCCTGAACAGAATTGTTCAAGGCATCATATTTTTTAAAGATTTTTCTAAAAATCGGGAACACCTTGAATATAATGCTGAAAAGACCAATACCAAGGATAGGAACAAGTGCTGCGAAAATAAGAGCCATTTTTGAGTTAATAGTAAAGCTCATGATTATTGAGAATACAAGCATCAGAGGAGTTCTGACAGCAATTCTTATTATAACCTGGAATGCATTCTGAACGTTTGTTACGTCTGTTGTAAGACGGGTAACAAGCGATGAGGATGAGAATTTGTCTATATCCGGGAATGCAAAATCCTGAACCTTGTAGAAAAGATCCTGTCTAAGGTTTTTGGCAAATCCGCATGAAGCTATAGCCGAAATTTTTCCTGAGAAGAATCCAAACAAAAGTGAAACAAGAGCCATAACTATTAGGATAATGCCATACTTGATTATCGGTGAAAGAGATCCACCTTTCATTTCGTCAATAAGCTGTGCCATTATAAGCGGGATGAAACATTCAACCAGTACTTCACAAGCGATAAGTGCAGGTGCCTGAAATGCTTGTTTCTTATACTGACGCAAGCTTTTTGCCAATGTTTTAAAAACCATACTTTTCTCCTTTTCTGTTAATTCTGTGGGTTAATCCGAGTGCAGATTGGTATATTTAATGCTCATAAAATAAAATAAATATATATGACAATAATGTGCCATATATATTTATAGAGCCTAAAACACATACTAAATTATAGCATTGATGGCCATTAAAGTCAATTGCACTCATAGATAAAATATATAACAAAACAGAAATGTTTTTGTTAAATTTAACTTAATAAGCTATGCCAAGCACTTATGCTTATTAATAATATCGTCAAGAATAAATTCCGCATATGATATGCTGTCGTTCTTCCAGATTCGTTTTTCTCCTTTTAAGGAGATGTTACTAAGGAGTTCAGCGTCAGGTACATAGCTGATATCAGCACTTTTAAGCATGGAAATATCAAAGTCACTGTCACCGGCGCATATAACCCTTTCAAAGCCAAACATCTTTGTGAGTCTTTTTACTGCATTCTGTTTTGTAAGCATTGCAGGCATAATATAAACCTTACTGCCGTTGCAGTGAACAGATACATTTTCACTGTTCAGGTTTTGCCTGAGTTTTTTAGCAGAAAGCATTGGCTGTTCTGATTTTGTAAATACAAACATATCATCAACAAAACGAACTTCAAAACTGCGGTGGGGATCATTCTCAAGCAAATTCATTCCAAGTTTCATTTCAGGAATTGCAGATAAGATAAGTTTCTTTGAACGCTCATGCCAGACTTCATTTACCCTTCCGTTCAAAAGCAGATTCCCGCCATTTGAAACAAGTGCATATGAAGGAATAAAGACATCAAAAAGATGTATCCTTCTGTACTGTTCAAGTGAACGGGTGGTAATTGGAACAAGAGTGAAGTCCTTACTTCTCATTGCCTGTTTAAGAAGATTATAAGCCTTTGGAGTCATAAACGAAAGTTTCTTATTTGTTCCATCTGACGTTCGCATTGTTTCAACGCATATATCTTTATCAGTAGCTGTTTTATAACTATGTATAAGTGTGTTGTCAAGATCTGTTGCAAATAGTGTCATAGTAATAATCTGCACTCCTTTCGGCGTTTATTTAAATATCGGCTGAAGAAATATTTTTTATCAATCCGCAGGCTTTATAGTTACGGAGAGGGTAATATACAACTTCTACATTTTTCTCTTTGGCAAGCCTCAATAAATGCTCAATACATTTCTTATCATCAATTCTATCTGATATAAGCAGTTTCCATGGTATTCTCCTTAACAGGACTCTTGTTGCTTCACCGATGCTGGGCTTGACAAGGTTAATGTCTGAAATACCAAAATGCTCTGCTATATCCTGTGCTTCTCTTATGCCTGTTATGTCAGTCTGCTGTTCTGATGCTGAATATGTATCAGACAGCATTTTCGGAGTTACTTTGCTCATTACTGTATCAATAAACTCATATGAACGGTCCTCATTTTCAAGCTCCTCGTAATAGGCTGCACCATGAAATTCATCTTTTCCGATAATGTCACTACGGAGAAATGTTCTGCTGATTAGTCCTGAAACAGTAGAGTTAAGGATTGAGCTAGGAATAAGAAAGTCCTCATGTGTTCCGCAAAGTTTGGTTATGTTTGCAGGATCAGCAAGTACTGCAAGTTCAGGGGACACATTGCTGTAATCAGTCAGTTCTTTTTTAAGTGTGTTTAGGATTGCACCCTTACCTGTCCACCCGTCAACAAACTGTATTGCTTTTGCATTATGCCTTTGAAGAATATACTTCATAGCATTTCTGTCAATGCCTATTCCACGGATAATGGAAATAGTATAATGCGGAACAGAGATATGATGTTTCATTTCAAGAAATCTTTTAATAAGGATGCCAATGGGTGTTCCAGCACGGGCAAGAGATACTATAACAATGTCGTTACCCTTTTCCTTATAAATCAGGTCAGAAACATTGGCAACAGCCTGCGCAGTTTTTTCAGCGTTGCATTCCAGAGCATTCAGATAAGCTTCAAGATACTTATCACTTGGACTATATTCAAGAGGAAGCATTTCACTGTAATGTCTGCCGCCCTGAATAAGCTTTTCACGCTCACTTGCAGGCATAGGTTCTACCATGCCTGTAATATCTTTAAGTAATAGTGTGACATCGTCTGTATGGTACGATGAACGCATTAATACTGCCACCTCACAATAATAAATTCTGTGCATTGATCAAATGCTCCTATTATGTCTTTTACAGCAGCTTCATCATTGTCACCGTCTGTAACTATAATAACCTTGTCATAATAATCAGTGTTATAAATATATGTCTGCCGTCCTGACTCATAAAAACTTGTAAGACTGAACCTTGAATTAAGCGGGTAATTATTTGAAAAGTGCGGCTCAACAGGACTTCTTGTAGTTGAATGTGTAAAAACTTCAGCAGCATTGAAATCCCGTTTCAGAATTTCTGCGGTCTTTATTGCTGGATACATAAATTCTTCTGTTCCCACTACTGCAATATACTTGCTTTCTGCATCGGCTATCACTCCGATTTTTGCTGCAAAGCTTTCTGTTTCAGCTATAAAATCAGATGTCTTGCAGCCTGTTCTTGGGTTGATCTTCTGTACTATTCTGTGTCTTTTAAGAATATATCCATGGCTGATTAGCTCTGAATTAGCAGGTGTATCCTTGAAAATGAAGTTATCCTCATGTCCTGTAATAGCTATTCTCATAAGCCAGCAGAAATTTACGCCCTGATTTGAAAGCTCTTTCAGACGTTCGTCAGACATTCCGTTTATGATTGAGCATACAGCAAACTTTACATCAGCTCCAATTCTTTTATTGCTTTTAAGTGCGCTGATAAAGTTCATTATGGTTGTTCCCGTTGAAACTTCATCTTCAACAAATACAATCTGTTCAACACCCTCGGAGAGCTTTTTCCAGTTGTCACATTGCAATGTCTGCTGAACTGCATGGGAATGTTCTTCCTTGAAGTCAACAATCATTTCTGTGTCGGGAATAATTTCACGTGTTGTGCAGATATATCTGCTGTCAGCAAACTCTGCGGCAACGCCTGCGCCGACTGCTGTTGCTGTTTCAGCAAAGCCAATAAAAAGCGTCCTTTCGCCGATGATATTCTTTTTCAGTTCATCAGCAAGCTCCTTGAACAGCGTAAGAGGCTTTTCAGGAGATACCGGAACATGCTTTCCTTGTGATGGGTTTACTAACAGGTAACTGCGTTTTGGGTTGTTATCTCTTTTGGCTATCTGAACAAGCTCATTATCGGCAAAGTCTGATTTGTTCTCAAGTATATTCATAAGAATCATTATTCCTTTCAGCTGTTTGTTACAGTTATAGATATCTTTATCCATGATGGAAACATACAGCTTGCGCTTATCTACATTATTGTACAATATCTTCTCTTATGCCGTAAATTGATGCAAGTATAAGAGTTTTTTCTGCCCATTTAAGGTGAACTTTCTGTTCATTCATTCTGTTTCCACCGTTGCTTTTTGATACTCCAAGAGTATTGCTGTCCCAGTTGACTATGTTAAGTGCGTCCTGATAGTCACTTCTTATTACTTTCATTTCATCATCAATAACATGCAGCTGACTTGGATGAATGGCTGTTTTACCGATAAATCCGTTTAGTCTGTCCATACGCAGTTCGTTACGCAGACCTGTTTCCCAGCGGTTATCTGTGCCGTTGCTGAAATACTCCCACACAGGTCCTGATACGACATAATCTATTCCGAACACATTTATTATATCAGTCAGAACATCTCTGATAACAGATATGTCATATATAGTGCGGTCAATATGCCTTCTTAGTCCATAGACATTGCAGAAGTCATTTCCTCCTACTCGAATATTCAGGATAAGATCTGATATGCTGTCAACAGCTGATTTTATTGCTTTAAGTTCTTGCTGCCTAGTCATTATGTCAAGCACACGTCCTGATTCAATGATTGGCATAGCATAAACAGGCTTGTTGTTCAAGGCATTGATTTTATTCAGTTCAGAGATATATTTCTCTGCATTTGTGCTGTCAAACTTAGGCAAAATAAAACCTGTGAGCAGGTCGGATTGACCGATGCGGTCATATACACGTGAAATCTGTTCAGGTGCTCTTACCCTTACAAAAAGGGAGGGGAAGTGCATTGCAATCTTTTGGTCGTTGTCAACAGCTCTTTCAAGTTCTGCAAAGGTGATTTCAAGCTGCCTTTCAGCATCTTCAACAGCACTTTCTTGGATACTGTCCTCAAGGCAAAGTGCCAGAGCATGAAGATGTGTATATTTTCTGTTCAGTATTATTTCAGCAGTATTTCCCCTTATTGCAGGGGTGTATAGGAGCCCCCCTAGAGTATATTGCAAAACTGCTTTGTTATCTATATGAACCCGAATATGTGATGGGTTTATTGTCTGCATTTATTAATTATGCCCCCGATTGAGAGCATTGCCTCCTTTCAGTTATATATAGAATGTCCCTCTTTTTTAGGCAATACAGCACAAAGCCACAGGCTACGTTTCGACGATTTGAGAAACAGCGAAAATACTTTACTGAGCCTGTTTTGAAAATCGACAGAAACGTATTGTGTGGTATTGCCTTAATCGCTCCGCAGAAAAAACTGCGGAGCGATTTGCTGGATCATATGTACTTTGAAGCCAGTGTGTGTATGCTTAAATCGTTAGTTCCTTCACCCACTGCAGTGAAGTCCCACTGTGAACCATTCTTAGTAAGTTCAGCACAGATTAGAGAAGTCTTTCCGTTGTAATTATCGGATAGATTATACCTGCAAAGCTCTTTACCTGTATCTGAATCAAAAACGTGTACGAATGCATTTTCAATCATGCCGAAGTTCTGTTTTCTTACTTCAGCTTCAAAAATATTTACTACAAAAACAATCCTTGTGTATTCAGCAGGAACATTTGCAAGGCTGACAGCAATCTGTTCATCGTCGCCGTCACCTGCACCTGTAAGATTGTCGCCCTTGTGGATTACACTTCCGCTTTTATGTCTTAATTTTCCGAAATAGACAAGATCCTCCTTGCCGAAGAACTTGCCGCCCTGCTTGCACATGATTGCAGATGCATCACAATCTATAGGTTCAGGCTTTTTAAAAAGGCTGAATTTTGCCTTTGCCTCATCCCAGCCAAGACCTACTATAATATTCTTGAGACCCGAGTTCTCCTTAGTCAGACTTATTTTCTGACCTTTTGTAAGATTGACAGCCATATCAATAATCATTCCTTCCAGCTGTTGTTCCGATTTTGAAAAGCCAAATTTCTATTGCAGAAAGGGAACAAATAGCGGCGTGAAAAGTGATTTTCACGCTATCACTTCAAATGTCTTGCCATCAGCGGCTTGTATTCATATTTACTGAAGTTGTGCTGTAACCTGAAAATGAAAGTGCATTGTAAATCTTAAGCGCAGGGGCAAGCCAAACCTGTCCTGTTCCTCTGTATACATTTACAAGGCCTTCTCCGCTGACAGCAGAACCAATAAGGGATTTTGCAGAACGTTCAACAGTGAAGTCAATATTTCCTGTTCTGAGCAGTGCAAAGTTTCCGTCAACCTTGAGAACATCATTTTCAAGTTCGATTATGTCAACCTCGCACATAGGCACTTCACTTTCAAGAACTACAAGACCAGGGCCTTTTAAAAGAGTCTGGAAAATACCTTCACCGCCAAGAAGTGCGCTTGAGATATTTCTCTGTGCAACAGGAGCAACAGTTACAGAGCCCTGTGCAGCATAAAACATTCCCTTATCAGTGATAATCTCCTCGCCAGGCTGAAGCTCAATTACGATAAAATGCTTATAGGATGGTTCAAGTACAACCATTCCAGTACCTCTGTATTCAGGCTGGGCTGTTCCTTCACCTGTTACTGCACCTGTGAACATTCTTCCGAGAAGATTGCCGGGAGTAACTCCAGAAACCATCTCAATATTGCCCTTAAAATAGCTCATTGCTCCAGGCTCAACCTTAACGCAGTCGTTCTGGAGATAGACTGCAACTTGTCTTGGCTTCATGTTTTTCTTTTCCATATAGTACATGCGCTCCGCAGCGTACATACTGGAGCTGCCCATGAGGCGTTGATATTCAAGCACATCAATGCGCATGGTTTTGTTTTCACTTGTGTCAATTACAGAGATGTTTTCTCTCGTTCCGACAGCATTAAAGTTCATTTTCAACAGTCCTTTGAGTAGTATTAGCCAGCATTAAGGCCATAGTTCTGGCAAAGTGCAGCAAGTCCACCGTTAAAGCCACTTCCGATTGCATTGAACTTCCATTCAGCGCCGTTCCTGTAAAGTTCAGCAACAACAACTGCTGTTTCAATTGAGAAATCTTCGCCAAGATCATATCTCATAAGCTCTGTTCCTGAATTTTCATCAACGATTCTGATAAATGCATTTGATACCTGACCAAAGTTCTGCTTTCTTGCATCACTATCATAAATAGTAACAGTGAAGTCAATCTTTGCAATGTTTGCAGGAACTGCAGAAAGGTCAATCTTGATCTGCTCGTCATCGCCGTCGCCTGCACCTGTGAGGTTATCACCAAGATGTACTACGCTTCCGCTTGCATCTCTGAGATTGCCATAGAATATGAAATCCTGTTCGGAAGCAGCTTTTCCGCTTTCATCAAGAAGAAAAGCAGATGAATCGAGGTCGAAATCAGCACCGCCGTCATACTTATTTGTATCCCAACCAAGACCAACAAGAATTTTAGTTAAACCAGGATTTGTTTTTGTAAGGTCGATTTTCTGACCCTTTTGAAGACTGATTGCCATAATAAAACACTCCTTAATATTATAGTTTAAATTTTATTAACATATCAAAACAATATTAAACTGTTATAATATATTATACCATGTATTATATCATGCCATTTGCAAAAAGTCAAGCATTTTGACAACCAAAAATAACATTATTTATTTACAATTTGTATTTATAAATTCAAAAATACTACACGTAAACAAATATTTCCACACAATACACTTTTATATTTAAAAAAGCAGTCTGAGGACAAATATTCCACAGGCTGCATTAAGAAATGTTGTAATAATCAGAATCTTGAGTTTTCATAATTATAAGGAATGCTAGTACCTACAAGAACATCCTCAATTTCCTAAATGATAAGCCAATCACGTCTCTTTTTCTTGTTTTGATTTAGGTTTATAGAAGAACATAAATACAGCCATTGAAATAATTATAATATAGCCAAGGAAGCTTAATTTGTCAGGAAGCTGGGTGAAGACTAAATATCCTATAATTGCAGAGAAAATGACCTGTGAATAATCATAAACAGATAACTCACTTGCAGGCGCAAATGAATATGCAGCAGTAATTGAAAACTGTCCTGCAGCCGCAGTAAAACCTGTAAGCATGAGGAATAAAAACTGGATTGGTGTGAACATTTTGAAATTTAACATCATCAGCGGGAATGTTACAAGCGAAGAAAATATTGTAAAGTAAAAAACAATTACAGGACCCCTGACACCCCTTTTGCTTAGATGTCTTACACATGTATATGCTGCTCCTGCACCAAGCCCACCTGTAAAACCTATTATTGATGGAATCAGATCAACATTGCTGAATGAAGGCTTTATTACAAGCAGACAGCCAATAAACGCAACAATTACCGCACCTGCCTGAACAGGTGTGATTTTCTCCTTCAGGAAGAAATATGATAGGACAAGGGCAAAAAACGGAGACATTTTATTAAGCATTGAAGCGTCAGAAAGTGCTAGGTGGTCAACTGCATAGAAATTACAGATAACACCGAGTGTGCCTGTTGCTGCTCTAAGAAATAGAAAAATGAAAGTTTCTTTCTGTGGTTTTACAGAAATTTTATCTTTTAGAATTATTGCAAATGCAAAGAAAAATGCAATGAAGTTTCTGAAAAAAGCTTTTTCAATTGATGGAAGATCTCCTGCAAGGCGGATGAACATATTCATCAATGTAAAGAAAAAGGCTGCTGATAAAATACATAGTATTCCTTTTGCTTTGTTGTTAAGTATCATTAGTATGCAATCTCCAATTTATATCTAAGCGATTTATTTGTGATACTTTCCGCCGTTTGAAATCTGAAAAGCACGGTAAATCTGTTCAAGCAGCATTACTCTTGCAAGTTGGTGAGGAAATGTCATTTCAGACATTGATAATCTCATCGCACACATTTTTTTAATCTCCTCGGATATTCCGAATGAGCTGCCGATAACAATGTTAAGTGTGCTTTTACCGTCGACAGTTATTTGCTGTATCTTTTCTGAAAACGCAACGGATGAAAGTTGTTTTCCCTCAATGCACATAGCAATATTAAATGAGTCTTTTCCTGAAAGCAGGGGTGTCATGGTTTTTGCTTCATTTAAAAGGGCATTTTCAATTTCCTTTTGTGATGGATTGTCAGAAAGTCTGCTTTCAGCAAGCTCAGTTATATTCAGCTTGCAAAATGCTGAAAGACGCTTGGAGTATTCGTTACAGGCATCACGCAGATAAGCCTCTTTAAGCTTTCCAACGGTTATAATATTTACATTAAGCATATAAAATCCTTTTCAGAATGAAATGAATCCGCCGCTTGTTTCGACGGGAGCAATACTAAGCAAATAATCAGAATTTCTCTTATAATCTGACAAGCATGAGCATACAGTATTGTCGGCAGTCTGTGGCGTATTATTCTCCTGCGACAGATGTCCTAGAATAAGTCGTGTTGTTCCGCTTTCAATAAGTCTTGCTGCAAAAGCACCACTGTCTGAATTGGAAAGATGTCCGTATTTTGAACGTATTCTTGACTTCAGATATGCAGGATATATTCCTGTTCTGAGCATATTTTCATCATAGTTTGCTTCAAGCAGAACAGCATCTGTTCCAAGCAAAGCTTGTTCAACTTCTTCTGTAATATGTCCGAGGTCAGTACAAACAGCACAGGACTTGCCGTCTTCAAAATAGATTTTGTATCCGCAGGATTCCTGTGTGTCATGTGGAGTGTTAAAGCACGAGATTTCCATGTCCCCAATACATATTGAGCCTTTCATTTCGTCGCCGCATGAGCAGATATACTCTCTGTCATAAAGCCCTTCAAGTGTATAGGATTGAGCAAAGACAGGAATTCTCAGCTTTTTTGTTAGTATTTTAATGCCGCCGATGTGGTCAGAATGTTCGTGAGTTACAAAGACAGCCCTTATGGCAGACGGTTCTATTTCGTTAAGCTGAAGAGACTTGCAAAGACGTGTATATGATACACCTGCATCAATAAGTATGCCGCTTGTTTTGCTGCCTATGTATATTGAATTGCCCTTACTTGAAGAAAACAAGGGATAGATTCTTCCCAATGGTTTCACTCCTTAAACTATAAAGGCTGCGTTAAAAGGAAGGTTTGCTCTTCCTTACTTCGCAGCCTTGATTTTACTGGTTTCTTAAGTCAACAATACGCTTTGCCTTGCCTTGGAATCTTTCAAGTGATTTATGTTCAACAAGGGAAACCTTTGTATCAATACCAAGAATGGTTTTAAGATTATGATGAATACTTCCTCTGAGATCTTCAAGCTTTGCATAATTTTCAAGGAGAGAGCTGTCTGCAAGTTCAACCTTGACTTCAAGCCTGTCAGTATAGTTTACTCTTGTAACAACAAGCTGGTAATGAGGAGCAATTTCTTCAAATCCCATAAGAACAGATTCAATCTGTGAAGGGAATACGTTAACGCCCCTGATTTTAAGCATATCATCAGCACGTCCCTTGATTTTGGACATTCTGGCAAATGTTCTTCCGCACTTACATGGTTCATAGTCAATCTGTGAGATATCCTTTGTTCTATAACGGAGCATCGGGATACCTTCTTTTGTGAGTGTTGTGATAACAAGCTCACCCTGCGAACCCTTTGGAAGAACCTCACCTGTTGCAGAGTCAATGATTTCAGCAAGGAAGTGGTCCTCGTTTATATGCATTCCATTTCTTTCACGGCACTCACCTGAAATACCAGGTCCCATAAGTTCTGACATACCATAGTTGTCAGTAGCGAAAAGGTTGAGAGTTTTTTCAATCTGACTACGCATTTCTTCTGTGCAGCCTTCTGAACCAAAAAGACCAAGCTTGAGGTTAATCTTATCAATAACGCCCATTTCCTTTGCCATTTCGCCTATGTACTGAGCGTATGAAGGAGTAGCTACGAGAGCAGTTGTCTGGAAGTCCTGCATGAGCATAATCTGCTTTTCAGTATTGCCGCTTGAAGAAGGAACAACGGCACATCCGATTTTTTCAAGGGCATAATGTAAGCCAAGAGCACCAGTAAAAAGACCGTAACCAAAAGCAACCTGAACGATATCCTCGTCAGTTGTGCCTACTGCTACGCAAAGTCTTGCCATACAGTCAGACCAATTTTCAAGGTCGTTTTTTGTGTATCCTACAACTGTAGGCTTACCTGTTGTACCAGATGAAGCATGGATTCTTACAATCTTTTTTAGAGGCTGTCCGAAAAGACCAAATGGATATGTATCTCTGATATCAGCTTTTGTTGTATAAGGAATATATTTTATATCGTCAAGAGACTTGATTTTGTCAGCGGTAACACCTGCATCTGCAAGTCTTTTTGAATAGAACGGAATATTATCCGAACAATACTGAACAAGCCATTTCAAGCGTTCTAGCTGAAGTTCCTCAATTTTGTTACGGGGCATGGTTTCGATATCTTTCTGAAAAAACATTTTAATCATCCTTTTCGATGTTTTATGTGACGCTGGAAACATAACAGTTACCGGTCAAAGTTAATATTATTATATACCAATTTTGCGGACAGTACAAGACTATCCGCAAAATTTTGTCATATATTATTGATTACTGTAACAAGTAAATATTTCTTCAACTTTTTCGGGATCCTTTACCTTAGTTAATGCACTTACAATCGGAACAACTATAAGTCCCGCTACCATTGCAATAACACCAGCATTAATTGGTGAAGCCATATTTATTTTCAGTGAAGCTGCTGCTTTTGTTGCTTCTGGGAAGAATCCAAGGCTAAATATACAAGTATGAACAACAGTAATACCAACGCCTGTGATAAAGCTGGTCCATACTGCAGCCTTTGTAATCTTCTTTGAGAAAAGACCATACATGAAAGGAGCAAGGAAAGCACCTGCAAGAGCACCCCATGAAATAGACATAAGTGTTGATATGTAAGCATTAGGGTTAAGTGCAATAAGAACAGAAATTATGATGAAAGCAGCTATAAGAATTCTTATAACAAAAACTTGCTTTTTATCATCCATTTCTTTTTTTATATTTGGCTTTATAAGGTCGATTGTGAGTGTTGAGCTTGAAGTAAGTACGAGAGATGAAAGAGTTGACATTGAAGCTGAAAGAACGAGAACAACAACTACTCCTATAAGAACATCAGGAAGAGTATCCTGAAGCATTGCTGGAACAATCGAGTCAAATGCAAGCTTCCCGTTTGATGCAGTCTGAATTAATGCGCGTCCAGTTGTGGTAGCTGTTTCAGCGTCAGCAGAACAATAGAGTCTGCCGAATCCGCCCATGAAATACGAACCACCTGCAACAACAGCAGCAAAAAGTGTTGAAATTATAGTACCCTTTTTTATTGCAGCATCATCTTTTATAGCATAGAACTTCTGAACCATCTGAGGAAGTCCCCATGTACCGAGCGAGGTAAGGATTATTACGCCGATAAGATTAATCGGGTCAGGTCCGAAGAGACTGTTAAGCTGTTCTGTCTTTCCGCCTACATCAATTTTGCCAAGTTCTGCAAGTGAATTTGTAAAACCGCCCTGACCGTCGACAACACATATAACAACAGCAACAATTCCCGCAAGCATTATAATGCCCTGTACAAAGTCAGTAATTGCAGTAGCCATATAACCGCCGAGAATTACATAAACTGCTGTAAGCAATGCCATTGCAGTGATACAAATTTTATAGTCAATATTGAATGCCATTTCAAAAAGGCGGGAAAGTCCGTTATAAACAGATGCTGTATAAGGAATAAGGAAAATGAATACTATGATTGCAGCTACTGTTTTAAGGGATTTAGAATCATATCTTTTTTCAAAGAATTCAGGCATTGTAGAAACGTTAAGAGATTTTGTCATTGTTCGTGTTCTTCGTCCAAGAATAAGCCATACCAATGCTGAACCTAGAATAGCATTACCAATACCAACCCATGTTGCTGATACACCGTAGTTCCAGCCGAACTGGCCTGCATATCCGATAAATACTACCGCAGAAAAGTAAGATGTACCATAAGCAAAAGCGGTAAACCATCCTCCTAGACTTCTTCCGCCGAGAACAAACTCTGAAACAGATGATGTTTTCTTACGGCAATATACGCCAATGCCTATCATCATTATAAGATAAACAACAAGAATTGCATAAATCATTTTTCTATCCCCTATAATATTTTATCACTTTAAAGCTTATGCGCATTTATGCTTTATGGCACTAAAGCAACAGTCATATTATATCAAAATATTCACATAAAGTCAACAGGGAGACATAAATAAAAGGGCAGATTTTCGTCTGATGTTTACTATAATATAATATTCTATATTAATGTAGACGATTATGTAAGCATATGGTGGTTATGAACATATACTAAAATTTTGTTGTAAATAATGTAAAATATATTTCTAAATTATTGACTTTTGCTTTTGATTGATTTATACTTTATTCAGCTGTTAAAATAAAATATAAATCAGGAGCGTGTGTTATTTTGAAATCAACAGTCATTGCCTTTTGCCTTGCTTCAATGCTTTTCCTTTGTTCGTGCAATACTGCAGAGTATACTACGGAAAATGAAACGCCATTATGCACTCATGATGAAAACTTTGTTGAGCCTGTAATGAAAACGGGAAGATATTACTTAAATGGAGATACAAGTTCTTATTATATCAATGTTACTGAAACTACTTTTGAATTTTGTGATGTAGACTTATCCGCAGTGTTTGATTCATGGCAGCCATCATGGTACGAAGGCAACGAAACAGAATCTGATATAAAATTTAAAGAGGAATGGGTTGCAGGATGGACTGGTGTTAAACCATACTTTGTAAGAACCTTGCATGGTCTTACTGATGAAACAGTACTTGCCAAAGAAGAAAACTACTCGGATGGAAAGATGTCACCTTATTGGTTTATTTTAAAAGATGAGAACACAATAACCGGCTTTGGTAAGGACGGAGATTTCATTTTAGTAGAATAATATATAGGAAAATGCTGTCGGCAATAAGCTTGCTGACAGCATTTTTTTATATAATCAAACCGTAAGTTCTGCTGTTTCGTTAAGAATATCCCTATTGCTGTCAAGTATAGGCTTGATACATTCAGCAAGGAACTCATTAACTTGCTGTTCACTTCTTCCTGTGAAGCTTTCAGGCTTGAGGATAGCGTCCATTTCTTCAGCTGTAATCTTGAAGTCAGGGTCTGCAAGCACTCTTTCAATAAGGTCATTTTCAAGGCCTTCTTCCTTGACTTTCTTTCCTGCCTGCATAGCATATTCTCTGAGCTTTTCGTGGAGTTCCTGACGATCTCCGCCCTTCTTTACAGCATTCATCATAATGTTTTCAGAAGCCATGAAAGGAAGTTCCTTCATTACTCTCTGACGGACAACCTTTGGATAAACAACAAGTTCAGATGTAACGTTCAACATAATATTAAGGATAGCGTCAACAGCTAGGAAGCCTTCTGCAACAGCAATTCTCTTGTTAGCAGAGTCATCAAGTGTTCTTTCAAACCACTGTGTACCTGCTGTAAATGCTGGGTTAAGTGTGTCAATCATTACATAACGTGCAAGTGCAGTAATTCTTTCACTTCTCATAGGGTTTCTCTTGTAAGGCATAGCAGATGAACCAATCTGATTCTTTTCAAATGGCTCTTCCATCTCCTTAAAGTTCTGGAGGATACGGAGGTCGTTAGCAAACTTCATAGCTGACTGTGCGATTCCGCTAAGAACAGATACTATATATGAGTCAACCTTTCTTGAATAGGTCTGACCTGAAACAGGAACAACGCCGTCAAATCCCATTTCATCAGCAATCATCTTTTCAAGCTTCTTTATCTTTTCATTATCACCGTCGAAGAGCTCAACGAATGAAGCCTGTGTGCCTGTTGTACCTTTTGAACCGAGAAGTTTGAGGGAAGCAATTCTGAAATCAAGTTCTTCAAGATCCATGAGCAGTTCATTCATCCAGAGTGTTGCTCTTTTGCCAACAGTTGTAAGCTGTGCAGGCTGAAGATGTGTATATGCAAGACAAGGCATAGCCTTATACTTTTCAGCAAAATCAGCAAGCTGTGCAATAACGTTGATAAGCTTTCTTCTTACTACCTTCATTGCATCTCTCATTATAATTACATCTGTGTTGTCGCCGACATAGCATGATGTTGCTCCGAGGTGGATAATACCCTTTGCATTAGGGCATGCTTTTCCATAGGTATATACATGAGCCATAACGTCGTGACGAACCTGCTTTTCTCTTTCAGCAGCAACATCATAGTCTATATTTTCAATGTTTTCTTCAAGCTCTTTGACCTGACTTTCAGTTATAGGCAGACCAAGCTTCATTTCTGCTCTTGCAAGTGCAACCCAGAGCTTTCTCCATGTTGTAAATTTTTTATCAGCAGAGAAGATGAACTGCATTTCCTTACTGGCATATCTGGTGCAGAAAGGGGATTCATAGCTGTTGTATCCTGACATTTTCAAAACTCCTTATTAAATCTGATTTTCTTTGACATTATACCACATTAAATTGATGATATCAACATTTTTAAAAACAAAACGGCAGGGTAAAAGCCCTGCCGTCTGAAATGTTAAATTACTTGCAGCAGCATCCTTCAACAGGTGTAGTCCAGTCGAACTTATCTTCAATTCTGCCCCACTGAATACCTGTGAGTGTATCGTAAAGTTTTTGTGAGATTGATCCGATGTTACCGTTGTTGATTGACATAACCTTGTCACCGTACTTGAGTTCACCAATTGGTGAGATAACAGCAGCAGTACCTGTACCGAAAGCTTCATCAAACTTGCCTTCATCATATGCCTTTGTGAGTTCATTAATTTCAATGTCACGTTCTGTAACCTTATAGCCTAATGACCTGAGAAGTTCAATACATGACTTCCTTGTGATACCGCTGAGGATTGATTTTCTGTCAAGGCTTGGAGTGATAACTTCGCCGTCTACAACAAAGAATACGTTCATAGCGCCTACTTCTTCGATGTACTTACGATTTACACCATCAAGCCAAAGAACCTGTGAATATCCTTCAAGTTCAGCATCAGCCTGTGCCTTAAGTGAAATAGCATAGTTAGCAGCAGCCTTTGTAAAGCCTGTTCCGCCTGTTACTGCACGAACATAATTCTGTTCAACATAAATCTTAACAGGAGCAAGACCGTTTGCATAATAAGCCCCTACTGGTGAGAGGATGATACAGAAAATGAGGTGCTTTGCAGGATGAACTCCAACCATAGGATCAGCTGCAAAAATAAATGGTCTGATGTAAAGTGATGTTCCTTCAGCTGTTGGTACCCATTCCTTATCAATGCTTACAAGCCTCTTTACAGCTTCAACGCAGAAAGCCTCGTCAATCTGTGGAATACAGAGACGATCATTTGAAACGTTAAGCCTTGCCATATTCTGATCAGGGCGGAAAAGCTGAATCTTACCGTCAGCAGTTCTGTAGGCCTTCAAGCCTTCAAAGTCAGCCTGACCGTAGTGAAGAACCATTGCAGCAGGATCAAGAGGTATAGGACCGTAAGGAACAATTCTTGCATCATGCCAGCCCTGTCCCTCATCATAGTTCATAAGGAACATATGGTCAGTAAAGATTTTACCGAATCCAAGTTTTGTCTCATCAAGTGGTTTCTGCTTCGGAGTAGTAGTTTTTACTACTTTTATTTCCATCATAATAATTAGTCCTTTCATATAAAAATTTATAGTCTACAAAAAAATATAATAATATTATATCAGAAATTGTACTAATTTACAAGAAAATATTTTATAAAAATACTATTGCGAAAGCAGAGTTTTTGTGATATAATTTCTAATTGTATATAATAAAAATATTGTGTCCACAAATAAAAGCTATATCAGTCTATTTTTTATGCACATGCAGAATTGTTTCCGTAGCTCAGCAGGATAGAGCGGCCGCCTCCTAAGCGGCAGGTCGGGTGTTCGAATCACCTCGGGAACGCCATAGATAGATTAAGGCATTGTTCGATTTTCTGAACAATGCCTTTTTTATTTAAACTTTTAATATTTATGGTAGCAATAATAAACTTAAAATCTGTAAATATATAATTTTATAATATTCCATATATTGCTTAACTTAATAAAAACTACAAAAATTCTATAAAAAAATATGCATAAAATTATACATATTCTGCGATATAAATTGTTAGTACATTAACAAAGTGCAGGGATTTTTCTACAAATTATTCATAAATATATGTTATAATCTGATAAATGAAGGGTATTCTTTTGAACACAATTTTTTATGACGTTTTGATGGGTATAATATTTTGGAGGGTCGTATGGATATTGAAGTTAAACAGAGTCTTGACAACTTTATGAACCATCAGTTTGCTGAATGTATCTCCTGGGCCCTGAATGTAAGAGACCCGCTTACGGGTGATCATTCAAGGAGAGTAACTCAATTGTCATGTCTTCTTTGCGGGGTATTACAATTAACTCAGGATATGGCAATACAGATTAATCTTGCTGCTAATCTTCATGATATCGGAAAAATCGGAATATCCGATTCAGTTCTTTTCAAACCTGATAAACTCTCTGACGATGAGTGGTGTCAAATGAAAAAGCACCCTTGCATAGGTGCAGAAATCCTCTCCAAGTCTGATTTTTATGAAAGTATACGCCAGATAATTCTTCATCATCATGAGCGTTATGACGGAAAAGGTTATCCTGATGGAGTCAAGGGTGATGAAATACCTCTCGGTTCAAGAATTATTGCAGTATGCGATTCTATTGATGCAATGGTATCTGACAGGGCATACAGAAAGGCATTGTCTCTTGATGAATGTAAAGATGAAATAAAGAAGAATATTGGTCTTATGTATGATCCGGTTATTGCAGAAACAATGCTTAAAAACTGGTATATTGCAGAAAGTATTTATTCAGCTTGAAATTAATAGTAGTTTTATGACGGATTTACGGATGCAATGCTTAAGTAGGTCCGTCTTTCATATGTCAAATATAAAGCATAGCCATAAAAATGAATGTAGCGTTTCCATAACAGAGTTATCAGACTGACAGAAATTTAATAAAGGCTGCCATACAAAAGTATGACAGCCTTTATTTTACTTATTAGCAATATTATAGACATTAATACGGTTAAGCGCACGTTTCAGTTTAAGCTCAGCTATATCAAGCTCATGCTGATCAGTCTTAGAATTCATACGTTCACGAGCGTTTGCTTCAGAACGTTTTGCCCATTCAATGTCAATTTCATCAGCCCATTCAACGGCATTTGCAAGTATGTTTACTGTGTTCCCGCCAACTTTCAGCAGACCGACAGACAAAGCAGCAATTCGCCATGTCTTTCCGTCCTCGTCGAGAATCTTGAGTGGTCCTGATGGCAGGCTTGCTACAAGGCTTGCATGATGTGCAAGAACACCTAAATCACCTTCGGTGGTTCGGACTATAATCTGTGTAGTTTCACCGTCAAAAAAAACTTTTTCAGGGGTAACTATTTTAAGCCTGTATGGTGATGCCATTATTCTGCACCCCCGTTAATTCTCATTATTTTTAGCTTTTTCAATTGCTTCTTCAATTGTTCCTACGAAAAGGAAAGCAGATTCAGGAAGATCATCATGCAAACCTTCAATAATTTCCTTGAAGCCTCTTATTGTTTCCTTTAGAGGTACATATTTACCTTCCATACCTGTGAACTGTTCTGCAACAGTAAATGGTTGTGAAAGGAATCTCTGAATCTTTCTTGCTCTTGAAACGGTAAGCTTATCTTCATCAGAAAGTTCATCCATACCCATGATAGCAATGATATCCTGGAGTTCGGTATATCTCTGGAGAATATGCTGAACTTCTCTTGCAACTTCATAGTGTTCTGTTCCTACGATTTCAGGAGACAGAATTCTTGATGTAGAATCAAGTGGGTCAACAGCAGGATAGATACCGAGTGAAGCAATGTTTCTTGAAAGAACTGTCTTTGCATCAAGATGAGCAAAGGTTGTTGCAGGAGCCGGGTCAGTAAGGTCATCGGCAGGTACATAAACAGCCTGAACTGATGTAATAGAGCCCTTGTTTGTAGATGTAATACGTTCCTGCAAAGCACCCATTTCAGTAGCAAGTGTAGGCTGATATCCAACTGCGGACGGCATACGTCCGAGAAGCGCGGATACTTCTGAGCCTGCCTGTGTGAAACGGAAAATATTATCGATAAAGAGAAGAACATCCTGTCCTTGAACATCTCTGAAATATTCAGCCATAGTAAGTCCTGAAAGACCGACTCTCATTCTTGCACCAGGCGGTTCATTCATCTGACCGTAAACGAGAACAGTCTTATCAATAACTCCTGATTCCTTCATATCGTTGTAAAGGTCATTGCCTTCACGGGTTCTTTCTCCAACACCTGTGAATACTGAAATACCGCCGTGCTGGGTTGCAACGTTGTTGATAAGTTCCTGAATAAGAACTGTTTTACCAACACCTGCGCCTCCGAAAAGTCCGATTTTACCACCCTTCAGGTAAGGACAGATAAGGTCGATAACCTTGATACCTGTTTCGAGTACTTCATTTGAAGCTGTCTGCTCTTCATAGGAAGGAGCTTCTCTGTGGATAGGCCACCTTTCTTCAATCGGAGGTGCCGGCATATTATCAACCGGTTCACCGAGAAGATTGAAGATTCTTCCGAGAGTTTCCTTTCCTACAGGAACGGTAATAGCACTGCCTGTGTCAACTGCTTCAACGCCTCTGACAAGGCCATCAGTTGAGGACATAGCAATACATCTTACAATGTCGTCACCGATATGCTGAGCCACTTCGCAGACAAGGGTGGTATCATTAAATTTAATTTCAATCGCATTCAACAGTTTCGGCATATGTTCAGTGTCAAATCTGATGTCGACAACGGCTCCGATAATCTGAACAACTGTGCCGATATTTTTCTGCGGCATTCTAAAATCACCTCATTGTCTCATAGTTTTACAAAACATAACGTAAAACTACAATATAATAATACATTCCGTAAAATATGTCAGTTCTGAGCAGTAGCTCCGCTGACAATTTCTGTAATCTCCTGAGTAATGCTTGCCTGCCTTGCTCTGTTATAAACGAGTGAGAGATTGTTTATCATTTCACTTGCATTGTCAGAAGCATTTTCCATAGCAGAGCGTCTTGAAGCCTGTTCGGAAGCAAAGCTGTCAACTACTGCACCAAACATAATTCCTGTAATATACTGCGGAACTATTGAGTTAAATACTGCAACAGGGGAAGGTTCATAAATAGGAAGTTCCCTTGCAGATTTTATGTCATCACTCTTGATTTCAACAGGAAGAATAGGAAGTGTTACAGCCTGCTGTAGAAGAGGAGATACATACTCGGTATAGAAAAGTTCTACTCTGTCAACTTCATCAGAAGTATAGGGATGAACAATTTTATCCGAAATTTTTGTAGCAGTAGTGATTTTGAGAGTTTCCGCAACGTTTATGAAAGAGCCTGCCATATCATAGCCACGCTTTTCAAAGTATTCCGCGGACTTTTTACCGATTGCAAGAATTTTTACCTTGCCTGTCTTTTCAAGCTCATTTATTCTTGCCTGAGCAAGTTTCAGCACGTTAGAGTTAAATCCCCCTGCAAGACCTCTGTCGCCTGCGATAACTACAAGCATAGCGGTTTTTACCTCACGGCTGTGGGTAAAAAGAGAAAGGAAGTCCCTGTTTTCGGCATGAATATTGCACATTGTTTCATACAGGACATTGAAGTAAGGACGTGCTTTGTCGGCTTTTTCCTTAGCTTTTCTGAGCTTTGAGGATGCAACGAGTTCCATAGCTTTGGTAATCTGCATTGTAGACTCAACGCTCTTGATACGCCTCTTTATGTCCTTCATATTTCCTGAAGCCAATCAGCACACTCCCTTTCATGATCTTTCAGCAAGAAATTTCTTTACGAATGCAGAAAGAGCCTCCTTGAGAGCTTCTTCATTTTCCTTAGTAAGATCCTTTGTTTCCTTGATAGAGCTGATAATATCAGGATATGAATTGCCTATATATTCAAAAAGCTCATGTTCAAATTCAGAAATCTGGTTTATAGGAATATCTTTCAGATAATTATGAGTAACAGCATAAATAATGATTACCTGATTTTCAACAGTGATAGGAGAATTTCTTCCCTGTTTGAGAACCTCAACAACACGTTCGCCGAGTGCAAGTCTTTCCTTTGTATCCTTATCAAGGTCTGAACCGAACTGGGAGAATGCCTGGAGTTCTCTATACTGTGAATATGTCAGCTTGAGTGATCCCGAAACCTTCTTCATTGCCTTGATCTGAGCCGCACCACCAACACGGGATACGGAGATACCAGGGTTGACAGCAGGTCTTATACCAGAGTTGAAGAGGTCTGTTTCAAGGAATATCTGACCGTCGGTAATAGATATAACGTTTGTAGGAATATATGCAGCAACGTCGCCTGCCTGTGTTTCAATAATAGGGAGGGCAGTAAGTGAACCGCCGCCGTAATCTTCGTTCAGGCTGCATGCACGTTCGAGAAGACGGGAATGTAGATAGAATACGTCTCCAGGATAAGCCTCACGTCCCGGTGATCTTTTAAGGAGCAATGACAGTGCACGGTAAGCAACAGCATGCTTTGAAAGGTCATCATAAACACAGAGAACATCTTTTCCCTGATGGAGGAAGTATTCGCCCATTGCACATCCTGAATAAGGAGCAATATACTGCAAAGGAGCAAGCTCGGAAGCAGATGAGGATACAACAATTGTGTATGCCATTGCGCCGTTCTTTTCAAGTGTGTCAACAACGTTTGCAACGGTAGAACGTTTCTGACCGATAGCAATGTAAATACAGATAACATCCTTGCCACGCTGGTTGATAATAGTATCAAGAGCGATAGCAGTTTTACCTGTCTGACGGTCACCAATGATAAGTTCACGCTGACCGCGTCCGATTGGAATCATTGAGTCGATTGATTTAATACCTGTCTGCAATGGCTTATGAACGGACTTTCTGGTGATGATACCTGGAGCAATCTGTTCGATAGGTCTTGTTTCTTTAGTAAGGATAGCACCTTTGCCGTCAATTGGCTGACCGAGAGAGTTTACTACTCTTCCCATCAGTTCCTCTCCGACAGGAACAGAAACAATCTTTCCTGTTCTTTTTACGGTGTCGCCCTCTTTGATATTTGCGTCTGAGCCAAGAAGAACAGCTCCGACAAAATCCTGTTCGAGGTTGAGCGCCATAGCATAAACGCCGCCGTCAAATTCAAGCAGCTCGCCCGACATACACTTCTCAAGTCCATGAATACGGGCAATACCGTCACCGACTGTAACAACGGTACCAATATCGGTAAGCTCGATTTTTGAACTAAAGTTCTTGATCTGCTGTTTTATTATGCCAGTTATTTCATCCGGGCGCAAATCCATTTTTACACCAGCTTTCTTGTTAATACTGCGATAACGGGCTGATTGCTTTGCTGAAAATTCAGTCAGGCAATCAAATCCCTGATCTGCTTCTGCATTCTTTCAAGCTTTGACTTTACTGATCCGTCAATCATGGTATTTCCGTAATTGATTACAATACCGCCGATAAGCTTCTCATCAACAAATTCCTTCATGATGACTGTTTTGTTATAAACAGATTCAAGCTTTGCTTTAAGTTTATCCCTGAGTGCAGCAGTAAGCGGAACACAGGTAGTAACCTTTATTTCTACGATATTGTTTTTTTCGTTGTAAAGCTTTTTGAAAGAGTCTGCAATCTTAGGCAGATATGAAGCTCTGTTTTTATCTGTTAGAACACAGATAAAATTCAATGCAGTTTCTGAAATCTTTCCGCCGAAAACGTCTTTGACAACACTGATCTTGTCATTCATGCTTACCGTCGGAGCGGAAAGCAGCTTGGAAAACTCGGGATTATCTTTAAAAATGTCTGATAGGCTGTTAAGCTCATCAAGCAGATTTTTTGCGGAATTATCTTCTTCTGCAATTTCAAACAGTGCATCTGAATAAATTTTTTCTATTGAACCTGTCATTGATCATCACCGATTTCTGCGATAAAATCTTCAATCATACGTTCATGATCCTTAGGGCTGATTTCTTTGGAAACAACCCTTTCGGCAATGGACATAGCAATGTCAGAAATTTCATCTTTAATCTGATTAACGGCACGTTTCTTTTCCTTTTCTATTTCAGAATTTGCCTTTTCAATTATGCCATGAGCTTCATCCTTTGCCTCTGTGATGATTTCATCAGAGCGTGACTGAGCTTTTTTGGTGGCATTCTTGATAATTTCGGCAGATTCTTCTTTGGCAGTTGAAATCTTCTCAGCATACTCGGTTTCAAGATTTTTGGCACTTTCAAGCGCCTTGTCAGCATCATCATAGGTTTTTGCAACGCTGGCTTTTCTATCTTCAAGAACTGCATTGACTTTATCAAAAAGAAAGTGCTTGATAACGAGAAACAGAATTAATGTATTAAGCAATACGCCGATAATGGTTGTCGCATCAAACGACAGGAATGGAAAGTTTTCCATATACGTATTTGCCTCCTGATTCTGCAAATTTTAGTATGCCGTACCTGTCATTCAAGGAACTTGAGGAACGGATTTACAAATATAAGAATAAGACCTATAACAAGACCGTAGATACCTGTTGATTCAGCAATAGCACAACCGATAAACATTGTTGAACGTGCATCACTTTTTGATTCAGGCTGTCTGCCTATTGTTTCAATTGCCTTACCTACTGCGTAGCCTTCACCGATACCAGGACCAATACCTGCAATCAATGCTAGGCCTGCACCGATTCCCTGACCTGCCATAACTATTGCCTTTGCTATTAACATTGTCTGTTCGTAAGACTGACCTTCCATAGTAAAAAACCTCCAAATATAATAATTTTAACTTATAATACTTTGTAGCTGTATACTTCTTAATCTGATGAAGCAGCTGAACTTATATATGCCATAGTAAGCATAATGAAAACATATGACTGAATTATTCCTGAAAACAGGTCAAAGTAAATTGATAATACAGCAGGAACGCCTACCTGAAATATACTGAAATAGCTTGTCCAGCCCATTGAACCAACACCTATAAGATTATAAAGCGCACTGCTGGCAACAGCAAGACTTCCATAGATAAGGGATGTTATTATCATGCCACCTCCCATGTTACCGAACATACGTAGTGCCATAGATACCGGTGTTGCAGCTTCACTGATAATATTTAATGGTGTCATAACCGGAACCGGCTGTGTGTATCCGATAAAATATCCGAAGAAACCACTTGTTTTAAACTTATAATAAGTTATACAAGCGAATGTCATCATCGCCCATGTTCCCGTTGTGTTGATATCTACGGTCATACTTCTGAATCCAAACATGCTTATCAAAGCTCCGGTTACCGCAAAAATAAATATAGTAGCAACATAAGGAGCAAAATGCATCATTTTCTGGCCCATCATTTCCCTGACAGTCTTGTTGAAAAATTGAACAGCCATCTCAGCAATAACCTGCCTGCGCTTTTCCGGCACTTTTTTCATATCCTTAGTCATCCATCGCAACAACAGAAACAAGGCAATAATAATAATCCAGCCGGTTACAAGCGTTTCTGATATTTCTATGCCATCACCAATAGGTATAACAAACGACACCTTAGGGCCGGATACTTCTATATCCATACGTTTATCCTCCTTTCGATTTTATAAAGCCAGAAGCTGTATAAATTATTTTAGGAAAGAATACCGGGATGATTGCTGCCAGCGGATTTATGCATTCCAAATGAAATGCAAGTAAAAACGAACAGCCTATGATAGACATTCTTAATATGTATGCCCCGAACATAAACCGTTTTGCTGAAGCAACAGGACGTTCAACTGCCCTCTCACAAGCCAGGCCAAGAACTATTATATTTACTATCATAGTTAATGTACCGAGAGCGAGACCAAGCGGAATCTGAATTCCCAACTTATATACAGGCAGGGTGGCTAGAAAAATAATGCTGTCGAGGATAAGTGACCATGGAATCAGCATTGACAATTCATCTGTTATCATCCTGCTGAAAAATTTAGTTTTCATAGGTAACGTTTTACACTCCCAGCAAAAATTATATTTCTAATTATAACAACAATTTTGACCAATTGCAACTATTTTTGCAAATTTTGCTTGTAAAATAAATAATCTATATACATGTTTTATATGCATAATTGTACAAGTTTAATAAACTTGTGTTAAGATTATGTTATGATTATATTTTATATAAGAATGTAGTAATGTATTATGTGATAATAAAAATAGTCATGCTGCAAATAAGAAAATAAAAATTCAGTTGATATAATTAATTCTGTGATATATAATAGTAGTTAGACAAATATTTTATGGAGTGATAGCTTGAAAAATACTTTTTGCGCAGATATTTATTCCATTCTCAAATACAAGAACAGAAATTTTAAAAAATCCAGAATAAATATTAAAAGTGAATGGAGATTAAAATGGAACTGAAGGACAAGACAATAAACTTTCTGGGTGACAGTATCACATACGGAGAATTTGTTTCATGCAAGGAAAATACTTTTACTGAACTTATAAAAAAGGAGTGTGAACTGAAAGAAGCAAGAAACTATGGCATTTCCGGAACAAAAATTGCCCACCAGCTTGGGTTTGATCCATACCCAGGTCCTGCTTTTTCAGTACGATATAAAGATATGGCAGACGCTGATATAGTAATGGTAATGGGCGGAACCAACGATTATGCACATGGTGATGCGCCATTTGGAGAAATGTCTGACAGAACCATTGATACATTTTATGGAGCACTTCATGCTCTGGCGGAAGGACTTCTTGAAAAATATATTGGAAAACCTGTGATATTTATGACCCCGACTCATCGTATGAATGATGAGAAACCATCAGAAGAAGTGCCTGGAAAGACACATTCGCTTATTGATTATGTTAATGCAATCAAGGAAGTAGCGGTATACTACGGGATGCCTGTCCTTGATTTATATAGTATAAGTGGACTTTGCGGCAATAATGCACTTTGCAGGGACATGTTCATGGAGGATGGTCTGCACCCGAATGATAGGGGACACAGGATTATTGCAGACAGAATAAAGGGCTTTCTTGTAAGTTTTTAGTATTACTATTATATAGTATTTTTTTCGGGATAATTGTATTAGTTTAATAATTATAAAATATTTTTTGAAAAGGTATTGACAAATAGTTTGTGGTGTTGTATAATATAAAAGCTGTCTGGCAATGATGAAGAAATTCGTCGGAATAGCAGTCGGCTGGTTTGATGACGCAAATCATTAAAAGTGTTTTATAGTGTACTTTTAAATGTATGTTTACTACAGGGAATTGCAAATATACATCGTCAACAACGGGGCGTAACTCAGTTTGGTAGAGTGCTTGGTTTGGGACCAAGATGCCGCAGGTTCGAGTCCTGTCGCCCCGACCATTTTGTTAAAGCAATATAAATTGTAAACAAAATGTGAAATTAAAATTAGTGCTTGACAAACATAATTCGACATGATATAATAATTAAGTTGTTAAACAAGAGAACATGTTAAGCTGGTGTAGCTCAGTTGGTAGAGCAGCTGATTTGTAATCAGCAGGTCGGGGGTTCAAGTCCGTCCACCAGCTCCATTTTTTACTCTTGTTGTAAAATGGTTATTATTAGGAGGAGTTCCCGAGCGGCCAAAGGGGGCAGACTGTAAATCTGTTGCTTTTCAGCTTCGATGGTCCGAATCCATCCTCCTCCACCATCATGATTACCTTGCAAGAAAGCTTGCAAGGTTTTTTTATGTTATAATTGTTTTGTTTATCATTAATATATTTTGCACGCTGATGTTTAAAATAATATATATCTTACATGACGCGCTTCAATTGAAAGGAAGATTGTTAAATGAAAAGGGAAGACTTAAGAAATGTCGCAATTATAGCTCACGTTGACCATGGTAAAACCACACTTGTTGATGAAATGCTTAAACAGGGTGGTGCATTCAGAGAGAATCAGGCTGTTGCTGACAGAGTAATGGACTCAAATGATATCGAAAGAGAAAGAGGAATAACAATCCTTGCCAAGAATACTTCTGTAGTATATAATGATGTTAAAATTAATATTATCGACACTCCTGGCCATGCTGATTTCGGCGGAGAAGTTGAGCGTGTGCTTAAAATGGTCGACGGTGTTGTTCTTCTCGTCGATGCCGCTGAAGGATGCATGCCTCAGACAAGATTCGTTCTTTCAAAGGCTCTTGAAATGGGACTCAAGATTATTGTTGTTGTAAACAAGATCGACCGTCCTGATGCTAGACTGGACCAGATCGGAGACGAAATTCTTGAGCTTCTTATTGATCTTGACGCAAATGATGAACAGATTGAAAGCCCTGTTCTTTTCTGCTCAGGACGTGCAGGTACTGCTTCACTCAGCCAGTATGAAGAAGGTAAGGACCTTGTTCCGCTTTTTGAAACAATACTTAATCATATTCCTGCACCAGAGGGCGACGATGAAGGTCCTATGCAGATGCTTATTTCTTCAATTGACTATAACGACTATGTAGGTAGAATCGGTATCGGACGTATCGAAAGAGGCGTTGCAAAGATAAACGAAACTGTTACAGTCGGTGATTTCCATGAAACAAAGAAGCCTTACAACAGTAAGATTGTATCTCTCTATCAGATTGAGGGACTTAATAGAACTCCTGTTGAACAGGCAAGATTCGGAGATATAGTATGGGTATCGGGTATTGAAAAAATCACAATCGGTGATACTCTCTGTGATACAAGCAACTACGAACCAATTCCTTTTGTAAAGATTTCTGAACCAACAGTCGAAATGACTTTTGCTGTAAATGACAGCCCGTTCGCAGGCAGAGAAGGTAAGTTTGTTACTTCCCGTCAGATCCGTGAAAGACTTTTTAAAGAAATACTCAGAGACGTTTCCCTCCGTGTTTCCGAAACAGAAAACACTGATAGCTTCAGAGTTGCTGGCAGAGGAGAAATGCACCTTTCTATCCTTATTGAAAATATGCGTCGTGAGGGTTATGAGCTTTCAGTTTCAACACCTCACGTTCTTATGAAAGAAATTGACGGGGTTAAGTGTGAACCGGTTGAAACAGTTGTAATCGACGTTCCACAGGTTTCACAAGGTGCTGTTATGGAGAAAATCGGCGTAAGAAAGGGCGAACTTGTTTCGATGCATCCTTCCGGAGACCGTATGAGAATAGAATTCCTTGTTCCTTCAAGGGGACTTTTCGGATATAAGAGTGAATTCCTTACTGATACAAAGGGTGAAGGAGTTATCAGTTCTGTATTCCATAGTTACCAGCCATACAAGGGAGACATTCCTAGAAGAAATACCGGTTCTCTTATTTCATTTGAAACAGGAGATGCTGTAACATACGGACTTTTCAACGCACAGGAAAGAGGTGCACTCTTTATCGGTGCAGGTACACCTGTATACGAGGGAATGATTGTCGGCGCATCTCCAAAGGTTGAAGACCTTGTAGTTAATGTATGCAAGAAAAAGCATCTTACAAATACACGTGCAAGTGGTTCTGATGATGCACTTCGTCTTGTTCCTCCAAGAAATCTTTCGCTTGAGGACAGCCTTGAATTTATTGCTGATGATGAACTTCTCGAAGTAACTCCTAAGTCAATCAGAATCAGAAAGAGAATACTTGACAATAACCTCAGAGCAAAGCAGAGATCAAAAGACAAGCAGTAAAATATAGAGAGGTATATCTTAATGACCTTTGAATATTGCCCCAAATGCGGGAAAAAGCTTATCCCTAAAGTGTGCGGTGATGAGGGTGAAATTCCTTACTGCACTGATTGTTCCCGTCCGTTCTTTCCTTTTTCATATACTTGTGTACTATGCCTTTGCATTTCAGAGGATAACAGCGAGATTGCCCTTATAAAGCAGAAATATGTTTCTGATAGCTATATAAATGTTGCCGGATATGTCAAGAGAGGGGAAACTGCTGAAACCACAGTAGTACGTGAAGTTAAGGAAGAAATAGGTCTTGACGTTATTTCATACAGTTTTATCAGGAGTTATTATTCAAAGAAAAATGAAAACCTTATGCTCGGATTTATATGCAAGGTAAAAAAGGATGATCTGAAATTATCATGCGAGGTAGATTCAGCACAGTGGTTTCCGTTGAAATATGCACAGCAGATGCTTAGATACGACAGTATCGGCTGGAATATTCTTAACGATTATCTATACAGTATTCAAAAAGTTTAATTAAAAAATAGCTTCACTCATCACGGTGAAGCTATACGCATATAGGGGTGAGGATTTGTTCAGGAATGATATAAGAAATGCGGCAGCTTTGCAGCTTAGCTGTGATTACGGATGTGACAGGGAAGATTTTTTTCAATCCAGAAACAAGGTCTTTGCTCCGTCAATACTACAGGGACGAAGATGTCTGCGACAGGGTGAGGAATTTTTTAAGATTGCAACAATGGGAATGGGTGCAGTTGCTGCTGCTGACAGGCAGATTTTCGGTTTTATTCAGGAGCTTATGAAAAACACGCAGGGGATATCATTGTTTGAGGGAAAGGCAATTTCCTATATCAACAAGGAGCTTGAAAAGTACAATCATGCTATCGGATCGATTTCGCAGTACTACTTGCCTGTTACACCTTATAAGCGTGTGGATACAAGCAGCAGTGGATTTAATATAAAAGTTTATGAGTATGAAGAAATACATTCAAAGCTGTACAAGCACAGGAATTTCAGCAATGCAATAATGTATGAGGACAAAGGTAATCGCAGGGATGTTCTTGCAGTCTGTGCTGTTAATAACAATACTATTCTTGGTATGGCAGGAGCAAGCAGTGACAGCGAAAGATTCTGGCAGATTGGTGTTGATGTTATTCCTGAATACAGGCAGAAAGGTCTTGCTACGGCATTGGTTTCAAAGCTTACGATGGAAGTTTTCATGCACGGAGCAATACCATACTACGGAACTTGGCCTGGGAATATAGCATCGCATAACGTTGCAAGAAGCTGTGGATACTATCCTGCATGGACGGAAATGTTTGCTGTGGAGATAGAATAAGGTTAGTGAACTTTCAATAAGAAAGAGCTGCTACACTATGTAACAGCTCTTTTTTTATATTTATTTCAGCTATTGAATGCGTTCCTAATCTTATCAAAGAATGATTTTCTCTTGTTGTAATTTTCTTCACCCATTGATGAATCAAATTCCTTAAGAAGATCTTTCTGTTTCTTTGAAAGATTTTTAGGAATCTCAACGTTGACGCGAACATATTGATCTCCACGGTCATTTCTGTTGAGTTTCTTAACGCCCTTGCCCTTAAGTCTGAAAATAGTCCCGCTCTGGGTTCCTTCAGGAACAGTATATTTAACCTTACCGTCAATGCAAGGAACTGTTATCTCGTCACCAAGAGTTGCCTGCGCAAAAGTAATCGGGATTTCAGTGTTGATATCATATCCATCACGTTCAAAAATAGGATCCGGACGAATTGAAACTGTAATATGAAGGTCACCGCTCGGACCCCCGTTTACACCATTATGTCCCTGACCTCTTACCTGCAATGTCTGACCGTTGTCAATGCCGGCAGGAATGCTGACAGTAACAGTTTTAGGGGTATTAACACGTCCGTTGCCATGACACTTAGAACAAGGATTGTTGATGACCTTTCCTTTTCCTCCGCATCGTGTACAAGGCTTTGCAGATGAAATCATACCGAAAGGCGTACGCTGTGTTACTTTGACCTGACCTGATCCATGACATTCAGGACAGGTTTCAGCAGATGTTCCCTTTGCCGCACCACTGCCGTTACATTCAGAACACTGTTCCATGCGGTTTACGCTTATATCAACTGACTTGCCGTTGCAGGCATCCATAAAATCAATTGTAATACTTGTCTGGATATCCTGACCTCTTCTCGGAGCATTCGGGTTAGAGCTTCTTGAAGATGTAAAGCCGCTTCCCCCGAAAAAGCTTGAGAAAATGTCGCTGATATCACCCATATCGCCGAAACCACCAAAGCCGCCGCCGTACCCGCCTCCGCCATATGACGGGTCAACGCCTGCATGGCCGAACTGATCATAACGTTCCTTCTTTGTAGAGTCAGAGAGGACTTCATAAGCCTCATTTACTTCCTTGAATTTATTTTCAGCTTCCTTGTTATTTGGATTAAGGTCAGGGTGATATTGCTTGGCAAGTTTTCTGTATGCTTTTTTTATTTCATCGTCAGTTGCTGATTTCTGTACACCCAGCACCTCATAATAATCTCGTTTATCAGCCATATGAAAGCTCCTTTAAGGGGTCATATACATAAAATTAATCTGCTGATCATCCTTTTCATTCATGCGTATATGCCCGCTAGTAAAAATGTATAAACAACGCGCGGGCAGAATTTTAATTCTGCCCTTGCATTAAGTTTTTTAATATCTATTTTGTGTTAGTTAGCATCCTTGAAATCAGCGTCAACAAAATCGCCCTTGCCATCATTATTGCCGTTGTTGTCGTCAGCTCCGTCCTGAGGCTGTCCTTCAGCCTGAGCCTGTGCGCCTGCTGCCTGGTAAACCTTTGATGAAAGCTCATAGAACACCTTCTGGAGTTCTTCAGTCTTAGCCTTCATTTCATCAGTGTTGTTAGTTTCAATTGCTTTTTTAAGTTCAGCAATTTTATCAACTATAGGAGCTTTTTCAGCTTCTGAAACCTTGTCGCCGAAATCTGTCATAGCCTTTTCACACTGGAATACCATGTTATCAGCCTGATTCTTGACATCAACAGCCTCTTTATTCTTCTTATCTTCTTCAGCATACTTAGCAGCCTCATCAACAGCCTTCTGGATATCATCCTTTGACATGTTTGTTGAAGATGTGATTGAGATGTGCTGTTCCTTTCCAGTACCAAGATCCTTAGCGGATACATTAACGATACCGTTGGCATCTATATCAAAAGTAACTTCGATCTGTGGGATTCCTCTTGGAGCCGGAGCAATACCGTCAAGACGGAACATACCAAGTTGCTTGTTATCCTTAGCGAATTCACGTTCACCCTGAAGAACATTGATATCAACGGCTGTCTGATTGTCAGCATATGTTGAGAACACCTGTGATTTCTTTGAAGGGATTGTTGTGTTTCTTTCAATCATCTTTGTGCAGACACCACCTGCTGTTTCAATACCGAGTGAAAGAGGAGCAACGTCGAGGAGAAGAAGTCCTGTAACGTCTCCGCCAAGAACACCACCCTGGAGAGCAGCACCGAGTGCAACACATTCATCAGGGTTAATTCCCTTGAATGGTTCCTTGCCCATGAAGCTCTTAACTGCTTCCTGAACTGCAGGAATTCTTGAAGAACCACCAACCATAAGAATCTTGTGGAGATCTGAAGCTGAAAGTCCGCTGTCTGCAAGAGCCTGCTTTACAGGTCCCATTGTAGCCTGAACAAGGTCTGAAGTAAGTTCGTTGAACTTAGCCTGTGTAAGTGTGAGTTCAAGGTGCTTCGGACCTGTTGCATCAGCTGTGATGTAAGGGAGGTTAATCATAGATGTTGGGGTTGATGAAAGTTCAACCTTTGACTTTTCAGCAGCTTCTTTAAGTCTCTGCATAGCCATTTTATCAGATGTAAGGTCAATACCCTGAGATTTCTTAAATTCATCAACCATCCAGTTCATGATTCTTTCATCAAAGTCATCGCCACCGAGCTTGTTGTTACCGGCTGTCGCAAGAACTTCTGTAACACCGTCGCCCATTTCGATGATTGATACGTCGAATGTACCACCGCCGAGATCGTAAACCATAACCTTCTGGTCTGTTTCCTTATCTATACCGTAAGAAAGAGCAGCAGCAGTAGGTTCGTTTATAATTCTCTTTACTGTAAGGCCTGCAATCTGACCTGCATCCTTTGTTGCCTGTCTCTGTGAGTCTGTGAAGTAAGCAGGAACTGTGATAACAGCTTCAGTAACCTTTTCGCCAAGGTAAGCTTCGGCATCAGCCTTAAGTTTCTGAAGAATCATTGCTGAAATTTCCTGTGGAGTATACTTCTTGTCATCAATGGAAACCTTATAATCTGAACCCATGTGTCTCTTGATAGAAGAAATGGTTCTTTCAGAGTTTGTAACAGCCTGACGCTTTGCAACCTGACCAACAAGACGTTCACCTGTCTTTGTGAAACCTACAACTGAAGGAGTTGTTCTTGCACCTTCTGAGTTAGGAATAACAACGGAGTTGCCGCCTTCCATAACAGCAACGCAAGAGTTAGTAGTACCAAGGTCAATACCAATAATTTTAGACATAAAAATTCATCCTTTCAAAATATGTGAATCAAAAATTCACACCTGATATTTTATTTTTAATTAAATTTTAAGGATTTGCAACTACAACCATTGCACATCTGATAACCTTTGAGCCCATTTTGTAACCCTTCTGGAATACCTGACATACAGTGTTTTCACCGAAATTATCGTCCTGCACCTGATTTACTGCATTATGATAATTAGGGTCAAACGGCATATTCAATGCTTCAATTTCCTCAACACCAAGCTTTTTAAGAATAGTTTTATACTCATTGAAAATCATTTCTACGCCCTTTTTATAGTTTTCATCAGTTGTTTCAGAATCCAAAGCTCTTTCAAAGTTATCAATAACAGAAAGGAATTCAGTTATTATCTTTGAAGAAGCATCAGCAACTGCTAAAAGCTTATCCTGAATTGAACGCTTTCTGAAATTATCATATTCAGCGGCAATTCTAAGACACTTATCTTTTTCCTGAGTAAGCTGTTCTGTAAGCTCATCAATTTTAGTCTGGTCCTTAGATGCAACCTCTGTTGTTTCAGTTTCTGCAGCATCCTCCATAACACTCTCATTTTCAGTGGCAACCTCATCCACTATTTCCATATCCTTTTCGATATCGCTCATTCCTGATTAAAGTCTCCTTTCAAAATGTACTGTTTTTTTGTTTATACTAATATCCAATCTTAAAAGATTTTTGGCTGCTTTAGTTGGAGATTAGTATTATTCTACTCATCCTCTTCACTCATAATTTCTGAAATTTTGCTAGTGAAATATTCAAGATAAGGAATTATTTTAGAATAATTAAGTCGCATAGGACCGATAAGTCCAAGTGAACCTGCTGTTTTGTCTCCTATTTTGATTTTGGAAACAATCATGCTTGAGTTGTTTATAACGAAGCCTCCGTCCTCTCCGAACATAACCTGCAAGTCACCGAAACTGTTGTCAAGAAGTTTAGTAAACTCATTTTTATGTTCAAGAAATGTAACAAGCTGATTCCTGTCGATATCACTTCTTGCAAGGAGGTTTTTTTCTCCGTTGACCTGAACAGTACTGTCCTGAAAACCTTGTGCTAGTTCGCATATTCCCTGGAGAAGAGGGGAGAGTGTCATCATATAAGTTCCCATTGCTTCATAGAGATTTTTCATCATTTCGTCTGACAGATTTTCAACTGCAACCCCATGAAGATTTTCCTGCATATACTGTGAGAAGAATTCAAGCTGCTCATTTGTAAGGTCAAATTCAAGTCGGCACACTTTATTTTTAATGTTGCCTGATGAGGTTATGAGAAGAAGGACATACATTCTTTTTCCCGTTGGAATAACCTCAACCTTTGTAATTACCGAGAACTGGGGAGAAGAATTTGAAACAACTGATGCACATTGCGTAAGCTCTGCAAGCGCTCTTGATGCGCTTTCAATAAGTGCATCCGCAGACGGGTCATCAATATCAAGATACTCATCAAGCATTTTCTTTTCATCAGTACTAAGAGAATACTGCGGCATAAGTTCTTCAATATAAAGACGATATCCGTTGTAAGTCGGGATCCTTCCTGCAGATGTATGAGGCTGCTCAAGATATCCAAGCTGTTCAAGCATTGACATATCATTTCTTATTGTTGCGGAGGATACATTTATTCCGGCGTGAGCTGCTATTGCTTTGGAACCGACAGGCTCACCCGTTATGATGTACTCATCAACTACTGCAGCAAGTATCTTTAATTTCCTGTCGTCTAACAGCTCAATCACAACCTTTCTATTAAATTGATTGCTAGCACTTAAAGGAATTGTGTGTTAGCACTCCACTTCTTTGAGTGCTAATTATATTATACTCAGCTTTTTACTGTTGTCAAGAGCTTTTATAAAAAAATAAGCACTTTCTTTATTAGAGTGCTAACAATGCTTTTATATATACATGTAAATATCAGATTTAAATAATCACAATATTAGTGGAAGCAAGCAATGGTTCATATCGGTGTAATGAAGTATTCAAGGATTTAAATAATAAAAAGAAGTAAGATACGGGTGCATGGATAAAATATCCTTACACCCGTAATTTTTATTTATTCCCCTTAATCATCAGCTCATATCCATCAAGATATAGTGACATGGTTTTAACCACTTCTTTTTTGAAATCTTTCCTAAACCCGTCAAGATGATTCTTTTCAATAATTTCGGTTATATAAGATGGCATTTCACAGGATAATCTGCACCCAGTAATAATACTCAACTCTGTCATGAAAATTTCAAAAATAGTTTCCTTTGAGATTATCCCTGTCTTTGCAATTACTTCACAGGCAGCCATTGCCTTGCTGTACATTGATGTCTTGAATTCAAGCATAGTTTCCGGTGTTATATTCTTTTCAAGAATTGCTGTACACATAGCCTGAAGTCGTATAAACAGAGGATTGGATTCGGCAACTTCCTCAAGTTCAGTCAGAATGACTTTCTTTAAATCACTGAAATCCCTGATACCTATTTCTTTTGCTATTTCAAGAAGTCTTGCTATTCTTTTTTCGTATTCACGTTTGAGCAAAGCAAGGAAAAGTGTCTCCTTTGTAGGAAAATACACAAACAATATTCCGTTGGACATACCGAGTGCGGCGGCAATATCAGACATTTTGATTTTACTGTATTCGGAGTTAAGGAACATGTCCTCAGCTTTATCAAGTATTGCCTGTGCCTTTGCTTCTTTTGCTTCCTTTGTCATGGCTCTTTTCGCCATATGATACATCAATCCTTATTTTTATAGTGATAGCATAAACTTATCAAAAACACGAATCGGGACAAGTTTCAGTAAAAAAATACAAGCTTTTGAACCGAAGCCTGTAGAATATCGTGGCTTTGGTCTTTTGACAGAAATAGCTTTTTTAATACATTCAGCTACCTTTACAGGTGAGGATGCTAGCTTATTTAAATATAATTTTTCGATCTCCGCAGCAGCTTTTCTTGCTGTTATTGAATATGCACCATTTCCAGAGGTGTTGATAAGGTTATTCTTCGCAATAGCTCCCCAGTTGGTTTTTATAACTCCAGGTTCTACTATAATAACATCAATGCCGAATGGTTCGAGTTCCATTCTCATGCAGTGTGACAAGCCCTCAACGGCGTGTTTTGTAGCATGATACCAGCCGCCGAAGGGTGACCATATACGTCCGCCGACTGAAGCTATGTTTACGATTATTCCGTAATTATTTTTTCTCATGGATGGAGTAACAAGCTGTGCCATTCTTGCAAGACCGAATAAATTTACTTCAACCTGCTTGCGAGCTTCTTCAAGAGGAACATCTTCAACAGTACCGAAAGAACCATAACCAGCATTATTAATAAGTATATCAATTTTTCCCTCTTTGTCAAGGATATATTTGACACAATCCTGCATTGACTTGTCGTCTGTCAGGTCAAGAAACATTGTCTTTACGCCATATCCTTCAAGCTCGGAAAGGAGCTCTTTTCTGCGTGCAACGCCATAAACCATATAACCATGCTTTGCAAGCAACATACAGGTTTCCTTTCCCATTCCTGATGATGCTCCTGTAACCAATACAACTTTATTTTCCATAATATCGTGCTTATATTATTTCCCCGAAGGTTAATATATCAGCACATTCACTCCTTTGCTGTAAATATAATATGATTAATATAATGTCATTAGCTAACTGACTTTAAATCAATTATAATTGATTTAAAGTCAGTTGTCAATACTAATTCAAGTTTTTCTGTACAAAAGAATTTTGTATTAATTTATGATTAATTCCGACAATAGCAATTTATAACCGTTGAATATGACAATTGTATAATATATTTTTTTATGATATAATATTTTAAATATGTAAATACGGGGAGAAATTCAAAATGTATAATATAGCTGTTGCTCAGTCAGGAGGACCTACTGCCGCAATAAATGCTTCACTTGAGGGCGTTTTTGCTCAGGCAGAAAAATGTCCCGAAATTGACAGGATATATGGTTCTGTCAACGGTATTGAAGGTGTCCTGAAAAATAATTTTATTGATCTCAAAAAAGTACTTACCTGTGACCATGATAAAGAACTTTTAAAGAAAACTCCGTCAACTGTACTTGGCTCATGCAGGTACAAGCTTAAGGATTATACTGTTGATGACAGCGATTACAAAGATATCCTTAAGGTTTTCACACTTAACAATATCAAAGCTTTCTTCTATATAGGCGGCAACGATTCTATGGATACAGTCATGAAGCTTGATAAATATTTCAAGGAACACAAATGTGACATTAAGGTTATAGGCGTTCCGAAGACAATTGACAACGACCTTATGGTAACTGACCACACTCCGGGATTTGGTTCTGCTGTTAAATATGTTGCAACAAGTATACAGGAAATCATCCGTGACAGTAGGGTTTACAGTATTCCGTCTGTTACAATAGTTGAAATCATGGGACGTGACGCAGGCTGGCTTACTGCTTCAACATGTGTATTGAGAGCTAACGGTGAACCAGCACCGCATATGATTTATCTACCTGAAGTTGAATTTTCGGTTGAGAAGTTTCTTGCTGATATAAATAACGCTTTTAAGAAATACAAGGCTGTTATTGTTGCAGTTTCAGAGGGTGTTACCGTAAGTGATGACAATTACAGTGAGAGTGGTTTCTCATCAGAACTTACAGATGCATTCGGACACAAGTATCTGAGCGGAATAGGGAAATATCTTGAAAAGGTAGTTGGTTCAAGAATAGGCTGCAAGGTGCGTTCAATTGAGCTTAATGTTATGCAGAGATGCAGTTCTCATATAGCGTCGCTTACTGATATTGACGAATCCGAAGAAATCGGAATGATGGCTGTCAATGCGGCAATCAATGACGGTGAAAGCGGAAAGATGATGGCTTTCAAGAGAATAAGCAGCCAGCCTTACAGGGTTGATATTGTCGCACATGATATAAATGACGTTGCAAACAAGGTAAGATATTTCCCAAAGGAATGGATCAGTAAGGACAGAAATAACATTACAGCAGATGCGCTTGATTATTTTCTGCCGCTCATAAAAGGAGAAGTCCAGACCGAATATGTCAATGGAATACCGGTGCATTTCAGATTGAATATATAGTCAAAGGGCTTACGATAGTTACCGTAAGCCCTTATTTTTAAATATAAATAAACATAGAAGTTCGTCAACCTGCTTGTTTTTCGTAGAAAAATTCGAGCCAAGCGAGAACAGGCTTTAACCTTATCAAGGTTGTGGGTTTCAAAAGGGCAAAGCCCTTTGGCGCACTCCGCAGAGTGCGAAATCTAAAACTTTGCCCGCAGGTATCAAAAGAAACGGAGAAGAGATAAGAAAAGCGACAGCTTTTCGTAGGAGAAAAGTATATTTTCAACATACTTGCGAACACGACCGCTCTCCTTTGTATGAGAACTCAACAAACTTTCCTCCCAAACGTGCCAGTGACACGTTTGGGACATAGTGTACTTTATTGAAATTAAATATAGCATGTCTTAATTCAAATACAAAACGCTTCACTGTTGTATTTGAATTAAGAGGCAAGGTTGTTTTGGCAGAAAAGAAAACCGCAAATGCAATTTCAGATTAGATTGGTTGGCCTGAAATTTACGTTTGCGGTTTATATATTTTTTGTGCATTTGCGGGGTTACGGGGGATTTTCGATGTATGAGAAAGTCAGCTTGTTTTGCAACGCAAAATCGGGAACGAAGTGACCGACTGACTTTAGCGACCAAGGCGCCGCCTTTGGAAACCGCAAGCTGTGCTCAGCTTGACCAGCTTTATTTACTGGAATCAATATATTTCCAGTATGCCTTCAGATATTGTCCGCCTGATATAACTGTAAGTGCAGTTGAAATCCAAATGAGAATTTCTGTTATTATAATGCCTACAAGTGAATAAATAAGTGGATGTATACATAGTAGTACCAGTATTATAACAATCGTTACCATTGTGAATGCTGTTTTAAGTTTTCCCCATATTCCTGCGGGAACAACCACACCCTCGTTTGCTGTTACAAGTCTTAATCCTGAAACCATAAATTCTCTTGCTACTATGATAATAACAGGAACAGAGCTTATAACGCCAAGCTCCACAAAGCAAAGCAGAGCAGAAACAACAAGCACCTTGTCAGCAAGCGGATCAAGGAATTTTCCAAAGTTGGTAATAAGATTGTTCTTTCTTGCAATATGTCCATCAAGGGCATCTGTTATTGAAGCGGCAATGAAAATCACAAGTGCAATTACAGGGCTGAACGGAACAAAATCAGTCAGCAGAAAGAAAACAAAAATCGGAACAAGTATAACTCTTGCAAGAGTAAGTTTATTCGGCAGATTCATCAGCTAATTCTCCTATCAGGTCATAATCCATCGTATCGTTTATTTTAACATTCACAAATAATCCTGGAAATAGTTTTTTGTCACCGGTTGTGAAGAAAATCTTTCCGTCAATATCAGGAGCGTCCATTGCACTTCTTCCGAAATAACATTCTCCGTAACGGTCAAAACCTTCTGTTACAACTTCAATAGTCTTTCCGATATAGGATTGATTCTTCTCATCAGCAATAATCATCTGCTGTTCCATGATAATATCAGCACGGTGTTGTTTTACTTCATCTTCAAGCTGTCCGTTCATGTTTGCAGCAGGAGTATCTTCCTCTGCTGAATATGCAAAGCAGCCAAGTCTGTCAAAGCGCATATCCTTTACAAAGTCAGCAAGGCGGTCAAACTGTTCTTCTGTTTCTGTAGGGAAACCAGTAATAAGTGTGGTTCTTAAAATGATTCCCGGAACTTTTTCTCTTATCTTTTCAATAAGTTTTCTAAGAGTTTCTTCATCGCCGGGACGGTTCATTTTCTTAAGAATATCCTTATCGCAATGTTGGATAGGAATGTCCATGTACTTGACGATTTTTTCTTCTGCTGCCATAACGTCAAGAAGTTCATCTGTAACTCTTTCAGGGTAGCAGTAAAGTATTCTTATCCATTTAAGGCTTTCTATTTTACAAAGCTTCCTTAACAGTTCAGGGAGCATAATCTTGCCGTATAAATCCTCACCGTATCTTGTTGTGTCCTGTGCAATAAGAATAAGTTCCTTTACGCCGATATCAGCAAGCTTCTGAGCTTCGTCAAGTATATTTTCCATAGGAACACTTCTGAAAGGTCCTCTTATTCCAGGGATAGCACAGTATGTGCATCTGTTGCTGCAGCCCTCTGCTATTTTAAGATATGAGAAGAATGAAAGTGTTGTCTGAACACGTCCCCCTGTAAGACTTAATGATGTCTTATCACCGAAACGTACAACATGTTCATTTGCAAGAATATGGTCGATAACATCAATAATATCTTCATTGCAGCCAATTCCGATTACAGCGTCAGCTTCAGGAATTTCCTTTGCAACTTCCTCACGGTAACGTTCAGCAAGACATCCTGTAATGATGATTTTCTTTATTTTGCCCTCTTTTTTCAGTTCAGCAAATTCAAGAATAGTTTCAATTGCCTCCTGTTTTGCTGATTCAATAAAGCCGCAGGTATTTACAATAGTGATATCAGCAAGAGCAGCATCGCTTACTATTTCATAACCTGCCGCCTGAATTTTGTATAACATTCTTTCGGCATCAACCTGATTTTTTGTACATCCGAGTGATACCATTCCAACACGAATTGACATTATTTATTTTTATGCTCCAAGCAGAGCATGTCCTCCCTTCAAATTTTCGAAAACAGCCTTGTTTACAAGCTATTTCTAATAAAAGCACATATTATTATAACATTCATGACAAGTAATGTAAAGGACAAATTTACATCTGATACGTTCATATCAATACGGAATAATTGAAAAGAAAGTACATAATATGTTATAATGGTTAAAATGATTGGGTAAATAAATAAAAACAAGGAGAGTTTTAAATGTATAAGGTAAAGGTTTCGGATTACATTGACAATCACAGAATTGAAATGATAGATACATTGAGAAAGCTTGTGAAAATACCAAGCGTAAAGGGTGAGCCGCAGGAGGGTATGCCTTTCGGAAAGGCTAATGCAGATGTGCTTTCAACTGCTCTTGAAATATGTTCTGATATTGGTCTGGATACAAGAAATTTTGAAAATTACTGTGGAACAGCAGATTACCTAAGCAGGGATATCAAACCTGAACTGGGAATACTTTTTCACCTTGACGTTGTTCCTGAGGGTACAGGCTGGAGCTGTCCTCCTTTTGACATTATTGAAAAGGACGGCAAGCTTATCGGAAGAGGAGCAATTGATGACAAAGGCCCTGCTGTTTCAGTATTATATGCTGTCAAAGCGATAAAGGAATTGGGCATCCCTCTTAAGAAAAATTTCCGATTGATTATGGGCTGTGATGAAGAAAACGGTTCAGGTGACCTTGAGTATTATACAAAAAAGGAAGACTTGCCTGAAAACCTGTTTACCCCAGACGGAAACTATCCTGTTCTTAACATCGAAAAAGGTATGATACGTTCAACAATAAGCAGGAAGTTCAATGATACAGAAGAAAAGAAAATTACTATGCTCAAAGCAGGCGTTGCTATAAATGCTGTTCCTGAAAAGGCTGAAGCAATTGTCAGCGGATTTAAGCTTGATGAAGTAATGTCATGCATAAAAAAGCTTAATATTTCAGTTAAGTTTAATTTATCCGAAAGTGACGGAAATATTAAGATTGAAACATGCGGAAAAAGTGCTCATGCATCAAAACCTGAACTTGGCATAAATGCTCTTACAGCACTCATTGCCCTGCTTGCAGAACTTCCTCTTGATAAATCCGATTCATCTGATACGGTCAAAGCTCTTGCAAAGCTTTACCCTTTTGGAGAAACTGACGGAGCAGGCTGCGGAGTTAAGTGCTGTGATGATAAATCTGGTCCTCTTACTTTGTTGTTAAGCGTTATTGACCTTAATGAGAAAGGCTTTACAGCACATACAGATATCCGTTTTCCTGTCAGCAAGACTTCTGATGAGATTATATCTGCATACAGAAATTCAGTTGAATCTCATGGCATTTCTATTGAAACAGGACTTCATGAAGAACCACACTATGTTGATGAAAACAGCAACTTTATTCAGACCTTGTTAAGTGTATATGAAGACATCAAGGGTGAAAAGGGATACTGTGTTGCAATCGGAGGACTTACCTATGTTCATAATACTGTAGGCGGAGTTGCTTTCGGTGTTGAATATGAAGACAGTGACAATCATATGCACGGAGCAGATGAATTTATCCTTGAAGACGAATTGCTATTCAATGCTAAAATGTTTGCAGAAGCAATAATCAGACTGTGCAGCTAATCAGGCTGTGCGGCTGATTATATATAATAGGAAAACTGTATAAAATTATAGTGTCGATTTTTCTTTGTGGGAGAAGTATATTCGATAAAAATATACTTGAAATGCTGTGCAATATATGATATTATATTTTTGAAAGGCAAATACCTTTCATTAACGGAAGGAGGGAATACAGTATGTTGATTTTATGGATTGTTGTTATGGTTGTTGGCGTTCTTGTTGAAGCGGCCACACTGACATTAGTCTCTATATGGTTTGCAGTGGGTGCACTTGGAGCAGTAATTGCAGAACTTCTCGGTGCTTCGAGTACAGTTCAGCTTATCATATTTGTTGTATTGTCTGCATTGATGATTGCAATTACAAGACCTTTGCTCAAAAAGATCATGCCGGCAAAGTATACACCGACTAATTCCGAGCTTGATGTCGGAAAGCAGGCAGTTGTTATTGAAACTATTGATAACGACCGTAATGAAGGCAGAGTAAGGCTTGACGGAGTTGACTGGAATGCTGTATCCGATGACGGAAGTGTAATTAAAAAGGATACTGTTGTTATTGTTAAGGAAATCGGCACTACCAGGCTTACAGTTATAAGTAAACAAAATAACGATTAAAGGAGATTTGTGCTATGCCGTGGATTATAGGTATTATCGTATTTATTCTTATCATCATTATTTCAGGTATTAAAATCGTCCCACAGGCTCAGGTTTATGTTGTTGAAAGACTTGGAGCTTATAAAAAGTCAGCAGGAACAGGTGCTCATTACCTTATTCCTATTATAGACAGAGTTGCAAAGAGAGTTTCTATTAAGGAGCAGGTTGTTGATTTCAGACCTCAGGCTGTTATCACAAAGGATAACGTTACAATGCAGATAGACACAGTTATATTTTTTCAGGTAACTGATTCAAAGCAGTATACATATGGAGTTGAAAGACCACTTTCCGCTATTGAAAACCTTACTGCTACAACACTGAGAAATATCATCGGTGACCTTGAACTTGATGCTACACTTACATCCCGTGACCATATCAACACAAAGATTACTGTTATTCTTGATCAGGCAACTGACAGATGGGGTATCAAGGTAAACCGTGTTGAACTTAAAAATATTCTCCCGCCTCGTGAAATTCAGGATGCAATGGAGAAGCAGATGAAGGCTGAACGTGAACGTCGTGAAAAGGAACTCCAGGCACTTGCTGAAAAGAATGCACAGATCACTGTTGCAGAAGGTGAAAAGGAATCAAAGATTCTTCGTGCGCAGGCTGATAAGCAGGCGGAAATTCTTCATGCTGAAGCTCAGCAGCAGGCTATGATTCTTCATGCAGACGCTGTTCGTCAGCAGAAGATACTTGAAGCGCAGGGTGAAGCTGAATCCATCCAGATGGTGCAGACTGCACTTGCAGAAAGCCTTGTAAAGCTCAACAATGCAAATCCGAACCAGAGTGTTATTGCTCTCAAGAGCCTTGAAGCTTTTGCAAAGGCAGCAGACGGAAAGGCTACAAAAATTATTATTCCGTCAGAAATTCAGGGTATGGCAGGTCTTGCAACTTCAGTTAAGGAACTTATCACAGATAAGCCGCTTAATGAATCAAAGTAATTGTTATAAGTAAAGATAAAAGCCGGTACAGTTTTTGTATCGGCTTTTTTTATTGCCAACTTCATTTTTTGTTCTGTCTTAGAAAATCCACCGGACTGTTTAAGAAGCAAGTTTATAAATAAAACAAGCATTATGACAACTTTATGTCGAAAAAGCATGACCTATTTTGTTTGCTTTTCAATATCCTTTCATAAAATTAACACAATTGGAATATATAATATAGTTATTCCTAAAAGGGAAAAAGAAAGTCTTGAGTTTAAATTAATATAAAATGTCCGCCTGCAAAGATACTCGGCGGGCAGCCGTTAATTTGCGAAAGCAATTTACATATAGCCTTGATTTCAAGGCACGGAGTTTTTCATTCAGACTGCAGATCTGTGAAAAGCTTAGGAAACGTTGGTCAGATTTTCCTGACTGACATTTCCGCAAGGCACTCTAAAAAAATAATGGGAAGCCTATAAAGATAACTATGCCGTCCTGAACTGCCGGAATACTGGTGTGATGTGGCGGCGTCCACAAAATCCTCCAATATGAGTTTACATATAAGGCCCTGTGTTCTCGTTGCAAAACACAGGGCCTTGTTCTTTTTTTATATATAAGGCATGAAGCTAAGGAAGCTACTTTTATTAGTTATATAAGTATTTATTTTTGCCATAATAAAATATATGTTATTTTATACAAATGTGTACAAAATGTAAATAATTTGTTTCTCTACTTGAATTTATCATGGAAGTGTTTTATACTGTCTTTAGCACTTAATCGAAGAGAGTGCTAACACTTTAAACATTAAAGTGCTAATAAAAATTACAAATTCTATAATAAAAAGTTTAGCGTGAAAAAATTTTCACGCTGTTGTTTGTTTCTTTTACGCATTACGCAAAAACGGAACAGACAATGGAAAGGAATGGGATTGATATGGCAGAAACAAAACAGTTCAAGGCAGAATCTAAACGTCTTCTTGACATGATGATTCACTCAATTTATACTCATAGGGAAATTTTCCTCCGTGAGCTTATTTCAAACGCAAGTGATGCTATTGATAAGCTTTACTTTAAGTCACTTACCGATGATAAGGTTGGTATCAAGAAGGATGATTTTGCTATCAAGCTTGCTATTGATAAGGGCGCAAGAACAATAACAATTTCCGATAATGGTATCGGTATGACAAAGGAAGAACTAGAAAACAATCTTGGTACAATTGCAAATAGTGGTTCATTTGCATTCAAGAATGAGAATGAAAAGAAAGAGGATATTGACATTATCGGTCAGTTCGGTGTAGGCTTCTATTCTGCTTTCATGGTTGCGAGGGAAGTTGAAGTAAAGACAAAGGCATATGGCTCTGACAAGGCTTATCTGTGGAAATCAGAGGGCGTTGAAGGATACACAATTGAAGATACCAACAAGGACAATGTCGGAACTGAAATCAAGCTTACTCTCAAAGATAATACAGATGATGATAACTATGATGATTTCCTTGAACAGTGGAAAGTCAAGAGCATTGTAAAGAAATATTCTGACTATATCCGTTTCCCTATCAAAATGGATATGGAAAAGAGCAAGATTAAAGATGGAACAGGCACTGACGGAAAAGAGCCTGAATATGAAGATTACATTGAAACTGAAACCCTCAACAGCATGGTTCCTCTCTGGAGAAAGAACAAGAACGAGATTACTGATGAGGAATACAATAAATTCTATAAGGAAAAATATTATGATTATACCGATCCGTTAAGACATATTCACATTAAGACAGAAGGTTCAGCAACTTATGATGCACTCCTCTATATCCCATCAAAGACACCTTTTGATTACTATACAAAGGAATTTGAAAAGGGACTTCAGCTTTTCAGCAGCGGAGTTCTTATCATGGATAAATGCGGCGATCTTCTTCCTGATCACTTCTCATTTGTAAAGGGACTTGTTGATTCACAGGATCTTTCACTTAACATATCAAGAGAAATCCTTCAGCATGACAGACAGCTCAAGATTATTGCAAAGTCACTTGAAAAGTCTATCAAGAATGAACTCAAGAAGATGCTTTCAAACGAGCGTGAAAAGTACGAGGAATTCTGGAAGAGCTTCGGACTTCAGGTTAAGTTTGGTGTATACAACGGTTACGGTGCCAACAAGGAAATGCTTGAAGATTTGCTGATGTTCACATCATCATTTGAGAAAAAGCTTGTTACACTTGATGAATATGTCAGCAGAATGAAGGAAGACCAGAAGTATATTTACTTTGCTTCCGGTGAAACTGTTGCAAAGGTTGACGGCCTGCCACAGACTGAACTTGTCAAGGATAAGGGCTATGAAATTCTTTATCTTACAGATAACGTCGATGAATTTGCAGTCAAGATGCTTATGAAGTATAAGGAAAAGGAATTCAAGTCTGTTTCTGATGCAAACCTTGATATTGAAACTCCTGAACAGAAGGAAGAATTTAAGAAGCTTGCTGAGGATAACAAGGATATGTTTGCATTCATCAAGGATTCATTAGGCGGAAAGGTTAAGGAAGCAAGGCTTTCTGAACGTCTTAAAACACATCCTGTATGTCTGACAAATGAAGGTCAGATTTCACTCGAGATGGAAAAGGTTCTTAACCAGATGCCAACCGACCAGAAAGTAAGTGCTGAAAAGGTTCTTGAAATAAATCCGTCACATGAGATTTTTGCAAAGCTTAAAGAACTATATGAAAGTGATAAGGATAAGCTTGCAGATTACAGCAAGATTCTTTACTCACAGGCACTTCTTATTGAGGGCATATCCATTGAAGACCCTGTTGAATATGCTAAGCTTGTATGCAGTGTAATGACAAGTAAATAATAAAACAGCACCATGTAGTTTTACATGGTGCTGTTTTTCTATATGTGACGTATTTATTATGCCTTTTCTTTGTGCATAAAACTATAGAATGCCAAGAAAGTAAAAGCGATAAAGAGTAGTATTGCAATAGGTATTATGTTCCAGATGCTAATTACAGGGGTATGAATCTGCTTTGCAACTATGAAGTTGATTAATAAATTGAAAGGGACAGCAGCAAATAAGGTAATGGCTGTGGCAAGTAGCTTTCTGTTTTCCAGAAGCTTGAATATGGCAAATATAATCCATAAGAATATAATCGATGGAACTGCAGTACGTAAACATAATATCCAGAACAGATCTGATGCGTGCAGTATCAAACGAAGTGAATATAGGAAAGGAATTACAAGAACAGAGAATACCAACAAGCTAGCATATGTTTTCTTCAAACCGCCTTTAAGTAAAGGGAATATTGTCAGCCATGAAAAAACACATGAGCTTATAGGGTAAAGAGACCATGTAAGTTTTTCAGAGATCGCAAAATCTACTATTACGCTTGCTAAAATTCCAGCAAGAAATGTCATGGTAACAGAGAAAAGAGCTATTCTTTTTGCTAATTCACATTTTTCTTCTTTACTTCTTCTACTGCGAACTAAACTTGTTCCAGTGCTGTTAAGGCTCTTTGCAACTGCATTTTTTCTTTCTCCGTTAATCAGCTCATCAATTGTGACATTAAGCAGATCTGCAACCTTACTGAACAGAGAAACATCAGGTGTGCTGATTCCATTTTCCCATTCTGAAATCTCTGCTTCTGAAACATTTAGTTTAGCAGCAAACTCATTTTGTGTAATATTGTGCATTTTTCTTTGTTCACAGATAAAGTTGCCTATTTTTTTATTGTCCATAGTAAAACCCCCTGATAAATTTGATTTGTGTGTTTATTAATCTCTTATCTGTAATTATAAGCTGTAATTGTTCACTAAACAAGAAACTCTGCTTTGCAAAAAGAAATGCAATCCAGAATGACAGTTTTCATTCATTGATTACTTTGACAATAGTAATAATATAAGTTTCGACACTTTTGCTTGCATTAAAATTTGTATAGACATCCTGTCCATCTTATTCGGGCAGGATGTCCGTTTGTTTATATGGTGGAAAATCTCATGGCATTTTTCGTAAGAGTTGATTTTTACACAAAAAAATAATATAATAAAGGAAGTGGAGCTTAATAATTATTGACAAGGGTGACGTATGATTAATAAAGAATACAAGGGTATTATTTTTGATATTGACGGGACATTGCTTGACAGCCTTGATTTTTGGGCAGACGCAGACAGACAGTTCCTTAAAAATCTCGGAATTGCATATGACCCATCAATTTCTACTGTTCTCAAAACAATGCATTTTACTTCTGCATCAGAGTACTTTGTGGAAAAATATAACCTTGACCTTACGGCAGAACAGGTTATGGAGAGCATTTTAGGCATTGTAAAGGAGAACTATTTCAATAAGCTCTGTACAAAGCCTTTTGTCAAGGAGTATATTGAACAGGAAAACAATAAGGGCATAAAGATGTGTGCGGCAACATCAAACCTGAAATACCTTGCTGAGGGTGCATTGAAAAATGCAGGGATATATGATAAAATGCAGTTTATTCTGACTTCGGATGAAGTGAAGTGCGGAAAGGAAAGCCCGCTGATTTTTCATAAATCTGCTGAAATGCTGGGGCTAGACAAGGACGAAATAATTGTGTTTGAGGATTCCGTTCATGCGGCAGAATCAGCTTCAAAAGCTGGATTCTATACAATAGGAATTTATGACAGACACTATGAAGATGAATTCAGACTGCTTGAGGGAATAGCTGACATTACAGTAAAAAGCTTTGAAGAGTTGCTTATGAACTGAAAGGTTGTTTAAAATAAATGAAAAAAATACTGGTTGGTATGAGCGGCGGTGTGGATAGCTCCGTTGCGGCACTACTGCTGAAACAGCAGGGGTATGATGTCTGCGGATGCACCTTAAAACTGTTTGAGCGTGAGGATGAGGATGAATGTGGAGTAAGAACCTGTTGTTCATTGTCAGACGTTGAAGATGCAAGGCGAGTATGTCATAAGCTTGGAATAGAGCATTATGTTTTCAACTTCAAGGATTTGTTCATGCAAGAGGTAATGGATGCTTTTGCTCAAAGTTATATAAATGGAGAAACACCTAATCCATGCATAGAATGTAACAGGCATATCAAATTTGATAAAATGCTCAAGCGTGCTGAAGAAATGGGTTATGATGGCATTGCTACAGGTCATTATGCTAAGATTGAATTCAGCGAAGGCAGGGGAAGATACCTTCTTGTGCGTCCTGAGGACAGAAAAAAAGACCAGACTTATGTACTTTACAATATGACACAGTATCAGCTTGCAAGGACGTTGTTTCCACTATGGGGAACAGATAAGCCTGAAAACAGACGGCTTGCAGAGGAAAATGGACTTATAAATGCAAGAAAGCCTGACAGTCAGGATATATGCTTTGTTCCTGACGGAGATTATGCGGCATTTATAAAAAAGCATACGGGGAAAGATTTCAAGCATGGGAATTTTATTGATACAGATGGAAATGTTATTGGAACACATCAGGGTATCATAAACTATACTGTAGGACAGCGAAAGGGACTTGGCGTGACTTTCGGAAAGCCTGTATTTGTCTGTGCAAAGAATCCAGATGACAATACCGTTACACTTGGAGATGCGCAATCGCTTATGAGCAGGGAACTTTATGCTGATGATATTAATATTATTTCACAGGAAAATCTTTTTGAACCTGTGAAATGTACTGCAAAAACAAGATACAACATGACTGACCAGCCATGTATAGCTGTTCAGGAGGGCGATAGACTTAAGGTAGTTTTTGATTCTCCGCAGAGAGCTGTCACAAAGGGGCAGGCAGTAGTGCTTTATGACGGTGACATTGTTATCGGAGGAGGCAAAATAATATAATTTCAGCATATTAGCTTTAAAGAAAATATACTTTGCAAAACTACAACAAATATCAGAAAGGAATGTATTTATTATGGCATTTAAGGAAATTCAGCTGGATGATCTCAGCTTCAATCCATTCAACAAAATATCAAAGGAATGGTTTCTTGTTACATCAGGAAATGAGAACAGATATAATACAATGACAGCTTCATGGGGCTTTGTGGGCGTTATGTGGAGAAAGAACTGCTTTACAACAGTTATCAGACCTTCACGTTATACCTATGAGTTTATTGAAAACAACAGCCTTTTTACAGTATGCTTTTTTGGTGAAAAACAGAGGGAAGAGCTTAAATTCTGTGGCGCTAATTCGGGCAGAGATTGCGACAAGGCAAAGGAAACAGGACTGACTCCTATGTTTATAGACGGAACAACTGCTTTCGAACAGGCAGAACTTATTCTTGTCTGCAGAAAGATTTATGCAGCAGATATGGATAATTCAAAGCTTGTTCCTGAATTGCAAAGCCTTAACGAAAAGGATCCTATTCATAAGCAGTATATAGGTGAAATTCTCAAAGTTTATCAGAAACAGTGAGGAACGGCATGAAAGAAACAACAGCGGATGTTTTAATTAATGCAGTTGAAAATGATACGGACATATACGGAATTGAATTTGAAAATGTATCCGTCCCTAAGCTTAAAATCATGGGGACGGATATTTCAGACTGCATTTTCAGCGCAGGCAGATTTGACGGAACTGTTTTCAGTTCTGTTCATTTCAGCTCTGTTGTGTTCAGAAATTCTGATGTTTCAAATATACGCATGGAAAGCTGCAGCTTTGATAAGGTAAAGTTAATAAACTGCAGAATGACAGGGATAGCCTTCACACAGTCAGATTTATTTGATTGTGAAATAAGGGAATGCTTTGGGCAGTATGCAAACTTTTCGCTTACATCCTTGAAAAAATGTATTCTTGTATCGGATAATTTTTCAAAGGCAGCTTTTACAGAGAGCAGATTCAAGAATACAGAAGTAAGAAAATGCAACTTTGATAATGCTGATTTTATGAAGGCAGAGCTTGCAGGTACAGACTTTTCTGACTGCTCAATAAATGGTGCTTATCTTGATATAAACAAGCTGAAAGGTGTTACGGTTTCATATGATCAGGCAATTGCAATCACTAAACTTTTCGGTATAAATGTCAGATTATAAGATTATACAGTAAATAATGAATATAATTTAAGTTTATACATAAATTACTGTATATTATTAAAATAATAAAGAAAATATTCAAATAGTACTTGACAAATGAATGCAGCAGAGTATAATAGAAATTGATTTAATTAACTTTAATGAATACAAACGGAGGAAAAAGTATGAAAGATAAATCTTTCAAACTCCGAGTTTTGTGCTTTTCGAACTGCCGTTCGAAATTTTGCTTAGCAAAATCACACAAAACATCAAGAAAGGAATGGTCATTATTATGACAAAGGGTATTAAAAAAGTTGTTCTTGCATATTCCGGCGGACTTGACACATCAATCATTATTCCATGGTTAAAGGAAAACTACGATAACTGCGAAGTTATTGCTGTTTCAGGAGATGTTGGTCAGGGTACAGAACTTGACGGACTCGAAGAAAAGGCTATAAAGACAGGAGCTTCAAAGCTTTATATAGAAGACCTCAATGATGAATTCATTGAAGATTACGTATTCCCGACAGTTCAGGCTGGTGCTGTTTATGAAAACAGATACCTCCTCGGTACTTCTTTTGCAAGACCAATCATTGCAAAGAGAATTGCTGAAATTGCTCTTAAAGAAGGCGCTGACGCTATCTGTCACGGCTGTACTGGTAAGGGTAATGACCAGGTAAGATTTGAACTTACAATCAAGGCTTTTGCACCTGACATGAAGATTATCGCTCCTTGGAGAGAATGGGATATCAAGTCTCGTGATGAAGAAATCGACTACGCAGAATCACATAATATTCCTCTTAAAATAAACAGGGAAACAAATTATTCAAAGGATAAGAATCTCTGGCACCTTTCACATGAAGGTCTTGATCTTGAGGATCCTGCAAATGAACCACAGTATAATAAGCCTGGATTCCTTGAACTCGGTATTTCTCCTGAAATGGCTCCGGATAAGCCAACATATGTAACCATCCACTTTGAAAAGGGAGTTCCAACAGCAGTTGACGGCGTAAAGATGAAGGGCGTTGATATTGTAAAGAAACTCAACGAACTTGGCGGAGCAAACGGTATCGGTCTTGCTGACCTTGTTGAAAACCGTCTTGTTGGTATGAAGTCAAGAGGTGTTTATGAAACTCCTGGTGGAGCAATCCTTTATCATGCTCATGAAGTTCTCGAAACAATCACTCTCGATAAGATGACACAAAGAATGAAGCAGAAGCTTGCTATTGATTTTGCTGATCTCGTTTATAACGGACAGTGGTTTACACCTGTAAGAGAAGCTCTTTCAGCTTTCGTGACAAAGACACAGGAAACTGTAACCGGTGATGTTAAGCTCAAGCTTTATAAGGGCAATATCATCAATGCCGGCGTAACTTCACCATACACACTTTATGATGAAGAAGTTGCTACTTTTGATGAGGATCATGTTTACAATCAGGCTGACAGCGCTGGATTTATCAACCTCTTTGGTCTTCCTATCAAGGTTAAGGCAAAGCTCGACGCAAAGAGAAATAACAAGTAATATTTTAGTAATTATTTAAATGGATATACGGGCAGGATATACTCTCTGCCCGTATGTTTGTTAAAATATTTTTTAATTTAATACTCAATAACTTACGTTGCAGTAATTTACAGCATTACCTTGCATAGTCATATGTATATTTGTGAAAAAGCGGAAAGCATATATTATTATAAGTACTGTATTATTACGATTATTGCGGAGCTTTTTGTTCAAAACTCCGTTCTGTGAAAAAACTTAACAAGAAAAAGGAGACTGAATATGTCTTTAAATAGATCCTTGAAGATGACTGCAGCTGTGGTTATTTGTTTTATAATTGTATTACTGTTGACATCATGCAGTTCAGCAAAAAACCGTGAAAATGCGGAAAAACAGCAAAAAATTATAGGTGTATGGATAGATGATGAAACAACAGGCGTTATGCAGGATGATGAAGGCAATAATTATGTTGGATTATTTGAATTCACAGAGGATGGCCGCCAGGTTTTCCATCAGGTTTACAGCGACGCAACATATTCTTATCCGATGGATAAATATGAAATTTATGACGGAAACCTTAAGGTTTTTACCAAATCAGGACCACAGCTTGCAAAGATTTCTTTCGAAGATATCTATATGAATTTAGGCGCGGATACTGGTTTTGTAAAGTACAGAAAGCTTACTGATAAGGAAATTGAAACTTATAACATTGTCATTAATCAGCAGTTTACAGAAGCACAGGAAAGTGAAGCAGAAACATCGGCTTCAGATTCCGCTATGGAATCATCTGCAACTACTGAAGCTCCGGAAACTACAACAGCAGCAGAATAAACTTGAATATATTGCGGACGGACAGACGGCATTTGCAGTGCAGTCTGCTGCGGAAAGGATAGATATAAATGGCAAAGATGTGGGCAGGAAGATTCTCAAAGGAAGTCGATGAAAAGGTCAATGATTTCAATTCATCTATATCCTTTGACGCAAGAATGTACAGACATGATATAAAAGGTTCTATGGCTCATGCTGAAATGCTCGGAGACTGCGGAATTATTGAAAAGCATGAAAGTGAAAAGATAATTGCAGGGCTTAAAAGTATCCTTGATGATCTTGACAGCGGAAAGCTTCATTTTGATCCTAATGCTGAAGATATTCATATGTTTGTTGAACAGGAGCTTACAAGCAGACTTGGTGATACTGGCAAAAGACTTCATACAGCAAGAAGTAGAAATGACCAGGTTGCTCTTGACATAAGAATGTATCTCAAGGATGAAACAAAGGATATCATTAAAATTGTAAGAGAGCTTGTCAAGACAGTTACAGATCTTGCTGAACAGCATACTGAAACTGTTATGCCAGGATATACTCACCTGCAGAGAGCACAGCCTGTCACATTTGCTCATCACGTCCTTGCTTATGCACAGATGTTTTTAAGAGATATCGGCAGACTTGAAGATACATACAAGAGAATGAATTTCATGCCACTCGGAAGTGGTGCACTTGCTTCAACAACATATCCGATAAACAGAAAACAAGTTTCTGATTTGCTTGGTTTTGAAGATATTACACAGAACAGCCTTGACGGTGTTTCCGACAGGGACTTCTGCCTTGAACTTGCTTCTGCATTGTCAATTCTTATGATGCACCTTTCAAGATTCAGCGAAGAAATAATCATGTGGTGCTCATGGGAATTCAAGTTTATTGAACTTGATGATGCATATGCTACAGGCTCATCTATCATGCCACAGAAGAAAAACCCTGATATTACAGAACTTATCAGAGGAAAGACAGGCAGAGTTTACGGCGACCTTATGACACTCCTTACAATGATGAAGGGATTGCCGCTTGCTTACAACAAGGATATGCAGGAGGATAAGGAAGCAATATTTGATGCAATAGATACAGTTAAGCTTTGCGTAAATACTTTTATACCTATGCTTGCAACCATGAGAGTTATCAAACCTAACATGAGAGCGGCCGCAGCAAAGGGCTTTATTAATGCAACTGATTGTGCTGACTACCTTGTAAAGAAGGGACTTCCTTTCAGAGATGCTTATAAAATTACAGGTACACTTGTTGCACTTTGTATTGAAAAGAATACAGTTCTTGAACAGCTTTCTATTGTGGAGTACAGGAAATATTCTGATAAATTTGATAATGACGTTTTTGAGGCAATCAGTCTTGACACATGCGTAATGCAGAGAAAAGCTGACGGCGGACCTGCCCCTGAAGCTGTAAAAAAACAGCTTGAATTTGTAATAGAAAAATTGAAGGCTGCGGAATAATGATTACATATGATAAAACAATAACTTTTAAGGATTATAATAATCTAAGAAAACTTGTCGGTTGGAATTTGATTTCTAATAGACAGTTTGACAATGGAATTAAGAATGCAAGCTTTATTACTGTTGCACACAACGAAGATGGTTTGGCAGTCGGTATGTCAAGAGGAATAGGTGATGGAGGATATCACATTATGCTTGTTGATGTGATGGTTCATCCTGATTATCAGGGATTGGGAATCGGCAAGCAGGTTGTTCAGAATTTTATGGATTATGCTTACAACAGCATTGAAAAAGGTGAGAGCATTTCGCTTACACTTCTTGCTGCTTATGGTAAGGAAAAGTTTTATGAGCAATTCGGGTTTCATTGTCGCCCTGTTGCAAATGAAGGTGCAGGGATGAACTTAAAGTATACAAAGTAAATCTGATTATTAGACACCCATGTTGACAACAGGAGGTATGCAATGAAGAAGGTTCTGATTCTTGTCTTAATGATGTGTGTAAATGCAGTCATGATGTTTCTTGGAATTTTGGTTGGTTTTCAGTTATCATTTCTGACATGGATAGTTTCTTCAATACCTTTACTTGCATGGAGTATATTTCTTTACTTTGTTTCAGAAAAGTTGGATAAAAAATTTGAAATAAAGAAAAAGCTTTTTTATCTGATTGTGTGTGTAATTCCGACAGTGGCATATGGAATAGCTTTTTTAATTGTAATTTATATGGATAATGTTCTTCATTACTGGGATGGACGGATGTTTGGCGGACTTGGGGAGTTCATTTTGGCTTTAGGGGGATTAATAGCAGGCGGTATTATTATGGCAGGCTATTTAATAGTTGCGGTTATTGTGTATATAAGGAGGAGAAAAATCAATGGCGTATAAAGTTTTTATTGACGGAAAAGAAGGTACAACAGGTTTAAGAATTTCTGAGCGCCTTGCTGGAAGAACGGACATTGAAATTCTTGAAATTGATGAGGAGCTGAGAAAAAGCACAATAGAGAGAAAGCGTCTTATTAATGAATCCGATTATACAATACTTTGTCTTCCTGATGAAGCTGCAATTGAATCAGTTTCTCTATGTGAAAACAGCAAAACAAAGATAATTGATGCTTCAACTGCTCACAGAACAAATCCAAAATGGGCATATGGTTTTCCGGAATTATCTGATGAACACAGAAGAAAGATAGAAAATTTTAAAAGAGTTGCTGTTCCTGGATGTTATGCAAGCGGATTTAATGCTCTTTTATACCCGATTGTTCAGAATAAATTTATTCAGCCTTATCATCCTGTTATATGCCATGCAGTTTCTGGATACAGCGGTGCAGGTAAAAAGGCTATTGCAATATACGAATCACCTGACAGACCGGATGATTTTGATTCACCAAGATTATATTCACTTGGAAAAACTCATAAGCATATCAAGGAAATGATGGCTGTTTCAGGCTTGTCATACCCTCCGATATTCAATCCGTATATAAATCCATATTATAATGGAATGATTGTTTCTGTTCCTCTTCATTTCAGAGCAATGGCAAAGAAAACATCTGCACATGAAATATGGGAAATCATGAGTGAACATTATAAGAACCAGAAGCTTGTAAAGGTTGAACCTTTTATGGGTGAGGGTGTTACTGAAAGTGGATTCCTTCCTGCAAATACATTAAAAAATACAGATACAATGCAGATATTTATATATGGTACAGATGATCATATTATGCTTTGCGCAAGACTTGATAATCTTGGCAAGGGTGCATCAGGAGCAGCTGTTCAGTGCATGAATATAATGATGGGACTTGACGAAACAACGGGGCTTACACTTTATAATAAATAAGATTCAATTTAAAAAGTCTGAAATGTATTTTCAGACGCTGGGATTTGCAGTTTATTATTCTGATTTTAAAGATGTTCATGACAGTGCAAATCTCCGAAAGGAATGATTTTTGATGAAAGAGAATATAATTTCAGGCGGTGTCTGTGCGGCTACTGGGTTTAAGGCATCAGGAATGCACACAGGTCTAGGAAAAAATCCTGATAAGAATGATGTAGGGGTAATATTCTGTGAAAAGGTCTGTTCAGCAGCTGCTGTATATACACAGAATAAAGTAAAAGGTGCTCCTATACTTGTTACAAAACGCCACATAGAAAACGGAACTGCTCAGGCCGTTATCGTGAATTCCACAAACGCAAATACATGCAATGCTGACGGTGAGGAAAAGGCACAGATGATGTGCGATATGCTTGCTGAAAAGCTTGGTATAAATGCTGATGATGTTATTGTTGCTTCAACAGGAGTTATCGGTCAGCCACTTAACGTCAACCCAATCAAGGAAAACATCGGAAACCTTATTGAAAAGCTGAATAGCAACGGAAGCGATTCCTGCGCAAGAGCAATCATGACAACTGATACAAAGAAAAAGGAAATAGCAGTTGAGTTTGAAGTTGGCGGAAAGACCTGTCATATCGGTGGTATTGCAAAGGGAAGCGGAATGATTCATCCGAATATGGCAACAATGCTTTGTTTTATAACAACCGATGTGAATATTTCTTCGACAATGCTTAACAAGGTTCTTACAGAAGTTACAAAGGTTACTTTCAACAGAGTAAGCGTTGACGGTGATACATCTACAAACGATATGGCATGCGTAATGGCAAGCGGACTTGCCGATAACGAAGAAATCACAGCTAAAAATGATGATTACGATAAATTCAAGTCAGCTCTTTACTCTATTATGAGATACCTTTCAAGGGAGATTGCAAGGGACGGCGAAGGCGCAACAAAGCTTCTTGAATGTGTATGTATTGGCGCTAAGGACGAAAAAACAGCGGAAATTGTTGCAAAGGCTGTTATCACATCAAGTCTTTTCAAGGCTGCAATGTTTGGTGCTGATGCAAACTGGGGTAGGGTTCTATGTGCAATCGGTTATGCTGAAGCTGACTTTGATATCAACAAGGTTGATGTAAGTCTTGGTTCTTCAAAGGGAACAATTAAAGTTTGTAAGAATGGTTCAGGAGTAGATTTTTCTGAAGAAACTGCAAAGGAAATTCTACTTGAGGACGAAATCAAGATTCATGTACTTCTTCATCAGGGAAAAGCCGAAGCTGTTGCATGGGGTTGTGACCTTACATATGATTACGTTAAGATAAACGGAGATTACCGCTCATAATTTTAAGGGTGATATTATGGACATCAATAAATTTCTTGAGGAAAATGACTATGTTGATTTCTCCGCTGAAAATATAAAAAGCTTATCGGAACAGCTTTTTACAAAAGAAATGACTGTTGCAGAGAAAGTAGAAAAGGCATACTATTACGTTGAAAAAGAAACTCCTCATTCAAGTGATATAGGAGAACAGAAGCTTACATTCAAAGCATCAGATGTACTTAAATATAAACATGGAATATGCTATGCTAAGTCAAATCTTTTCGCAGCATTGCTCAGGGGACAGGGAATTCCCGCTGGATTCTGCTATCAGAGGCTTACACTAAATGATGATAATGATGATGACGGATATGCTATTCATTGCCTTAATGCTGTGTGGTATGACGACCATTTTATAAAGTTAGATGCAAGGGGCGGAAGAAGTGCTGTTTTTTCTCTGACGAATCCTGTAACTGCATTTCCGATAAGGAGTCAGTATGATGAATATTTTATTTCTGGTATCTTCTCAAGACAACCGGATGAAATAATAAAACTGTTTTCAGCGTGCAAAACAAGGTCGGATTTTTTCAATGTGATTCCTGATAGATTAAAAGAAAAGCCAGATGTAGTGTGACATTCATGACAGGAGGTATATTTATGTTAGACGATTTTAAAGAGTACGAAAAGCAACGCATGGAAGACGGCGAGATATACCCTAACAGACAGCAAATTTATCCTGAACAAAGAGAAGATTATCTAAGCGGTCAGGAAATATTTCCGGATGACAGGATTATACATCCGACTGAATATTCAGTAGAACCTTGTTCTGAAATTGAAAGTCAGTTTAATGAATTCCTGCTTGCAGGAGAACATATTCTATGGTGCGGCAAAGGTAAGAATAGGTCAAGAGCAAGAGCATATCCTATTTTCTTCTCAATATTCTGGCTCGGTTTTTCAATCTTCTGGACTGTTTTGGCGGTTTCAGGTGGTGGCGCTATGGGGTTATTTGGGCTGCCATTCATTGTAATCGGTGTGTTCCTGATACTTCAGTCATTAGGCATAACAGGAGTTAACAAATACGCTATCACAAACATGAGGTTACTTTCTATAACCAGTAAAAGGTTTAAAAGTGAATATCTTGATAAAATTGTTGATGTAAGGCTGTATCAGACAGGTAAAGGAAAAGCTGACATATATTTTTCAATAGATTGTCGTGGTATAAGCAATGAAAATTATGAAAATTCGTTTGGTGACGGCGGTTCAATTGTCGGAATTGAAAATGCAGACTCTGTTTACAGACTTTTAAAGGAACAGACCGATATGGCATACAGAAATAATAGTAGAACTTATTAAATAACCAAGGTTATTAGTTTATTAAGGGAGCATATAAAAATGGAGTTTACAGATCAGATTTCAAATACGATTCGTTCAAAAGTGCTTATTGATGCACTTCCTTATATTCAGAAATATAATAATAAAATTGTTGTAGTAAAGTACGGCGGAAATGCAATGACAAATGAAGAACTCAAGAATGCAGTTATGAGCGACATAGTTCTTTTATCACTTGTTGGAGTAAAGGTTGTTTTAGTTCACGGAGGAGGTCCTGAAATCAATGATATGCTTAAAAAGGTTGGTATTGAAAGCAGATTTGTAAACGGACTTAGATATACAGACGAAGCTACAGTTGACATTGTTAAGATGGTTCTTTCAGGAAAGGTAAACAAGGAACTTGTTTCACATCTTACACAGAACAAGGGCAAGGCTCTCGGAATGTGCGGAATTGACGGACAGATGCTTGTTGCTCATAAGATTGAAGGCGAAGATGATCTTGGCTATGTCGGCGAAATTGTAAAGGTAAACACACAGCCTATCCTTGACGCACTCAACAATAATTATATACCTGTTATTGCTACAGTTGCATGTGATGAAAACGGCCAGACATACAATGTAAATGCAGATACAGCAGCCTCAAGAATTGCTGCAGAACTTGGTGCAGAAAACCTTATTCTTATGACTGATATAGTTGGTCTTCTTAAAGATAAGGATGACCCGGATACTCTTATAAGTGAGGTTCAGGTAAGTGAAGTTCCGTTCATGAAGCGTCAGGGCATTATTTCAGGAGGAATGATTCCTAAGATTGACTGCTGCGTTGAAGCAGTCAGACGTGGTGTTCATAAGACTTGCATTATAGACGGAAGAGTTCCACATTCCATATTGATTGAACTTCTTTCAAATGAGGGCATTGGCACACAGTTTATATAATTGTTAATTTAACTATTTTGCTCTGGTGACACTAGGGACAGTATGTTAATAACACTTGGCATTAAAATTTATAAGGGTGATAATGAAATGAACAATAAAGATACAGTAAATAAATTCAATAAATATGTCATGGGTTCATATAAGCGTTATGACATTGTTCCTAAATCAGGCAGCGGACGTACTGCTGTTGATGAGGATGGAAAACAATATATAGATTTCGGCAGCGGTATTGGAACAACATCTCTTGGTTACTGCGATGAGGAATGGGCAGATGCAGTATGCGCACAGGTAAGGTCAATCCAGCACACATCCAACTATTACTATACACAGGTTCAGGCTGATTTTGCAGAGGGACTTTGCAATGCAACAGGCTACAAGAAAGTATTCTTCGGCAATTCAGGTGCAGAAGCAAATGAGGCTGCAATAAAGCTTGCAAGGAAATACTCCTTTGATAAGTACGGCAAGGGACGTCACAATATAATCACTCTTGTAAACAGCTTCCACGGAAGAACAATGGCTACACTTTCAGCTACAGGTCAGGATTCGTTCCACAACTACTTCTTTCCATTCCTTGAGGGCTTTATAAACGTTGAAGCAAACAATATTGCTGATTTACGAGAAAAGCTTGATGATACAGTTTGTGCTGTTATGCTTGAATTTGTTCAGGGTGAAGGTGGAGTAATTGCTCTTGACAAGGAATTCATTGATGAAATATTTAAGCTTTGTGCAGAAAAGGACGTTCTTACAGTAGCTGATGAAGTTCAGTCAGGTGTTGGGCGTACAGGAAAATTCCTTGCATCTGAACATTATGGCGTAAAGCCTGATATAACAACACTTGCAAAGGGAATTGCCGGCGGTATTCCAATGGGTGCTTGCCTTGCTGGGGAAAAGTGTGCGGATGTTTTCACAGCGGGAACACACGGTTCAACTTTCGGAGGAAACCCTGTTGCATGTGCTGGCGGTAATGTTGTGATAAAGAAGTTGAATACAGAAGGCTTCCTTGATGAAGTAAGTAAAAAGAGCGAATATATCCGTTCTGAACTTTTAAAGATAGATGAAGTTGAAAGTGTCAGCGGACTTGGACTTATGATTGGTATAACTCTTAAGAACAAAACTGCAGGTGATGTCTGCAAGGCTGGTCTTGACAAGGGATTATTACTTCTTACAGCAAAGGAAAAGCTAAGGATGCTTCCGCCTCTTACAATCACATATGATGAAATTGATAAAGGCATTGCAGTACTTAAAGAATTGCTTGCATAAGAGGTTTACAGCGAACGGGTTAATGGCATTATAGATAAATTTATGACTAAAACAGTAGAGAAAATGGAGGTAACACAATGAAACACTTATTAAAACTGCTTGATCTTTCAAAGGAAGAAATTATTGATATTCTTAACCTTGCTGATCAGCTTAAGTATGAACTCAAGCACAATATCCCACACCCTTATCTTCAGGGCAAGACACTCGGGATGATATTTCAAAAGGCTTCTACACGTACACGTGTATCTTTTGAAACAGGTATGTACCAGCTTGGTGGATACCCATTGTTCCTTTCGTCAAACGATCTTCAGATAGGACGTGGCGAACCTGTACAGGATACAGCTCGTGTTCTTTCACGTTATATTGATGGAATTATGATCCGTACCTTTGAGCAGAAAGAAGTAGAGGATCTTGCTGAGTTCGGTAATATTCCAATTATTAATGGTCTTACAGATTTCAGTCATCCATGTCAGGTTCTTGCTGACCTTATGACTATCCGTGAATTCAAGGGACAGTTTGACGGTCTTAAGATGTGCTTTATCGGCGATGGCAACAACATGGCAAACTCACTTATCGTTGGTGGCTTAAAGGTAGGAATGGCTGTTTCTGTTGCTTGTCCTGATGGATATCATCCTGCAAAGGAAGTCCTTGATTTCGCCAAGAATTTTGATTGCTTTGAACTTACTGATTCACCTGCACAGGCTGCAAAGGATGCAGATGTAGTTATAACAGACGTATGGGCATCAATGGGCCAGGAAGGTGAAGCTGAAAAGCGTCGCGCCGCATTCAATGGTTATCAGATTAATGATGAGATTATGGCTGTTGCAAAGCCTGATGCTATGGTTCAGCATTGCTTGCCTGCACATCGTGAAGAAGAAATTACTACAAAGGTTTTTGAAGCTCATGCAGATGAAATTTTCGAAGAAGCTGAAAACCGTCTCCATGCACAGAAGGCTGTTATGGTTAAGTTAATGGGAGATAAGTAACATAAACAATTATCGTAACATAAATTCAGATGTATATTAAATATATTATAAAGCGGCAATAGGGTTGTCTAACTTTTAAGTTGAGGTAATCTTGTTGCCGCTTTTATTAAATTTTAACTGAATGTTACCTAATTGTGATAATTTGTAATTATTGTGATATGTACAATAATAAAAATTTTTAATATAATTTACTTTGTAACAATTATTATTTCGGGGGTAAGGTAATGGACATAAAATCAAATCCAAACGAAAAAGGCAAAGGTAAAGTTAATAAGCCTTTGATAATTATTTTAGTGGCAGTTTTTCTTGTAATACTTTCTGCTGCAAGTATATTCTTTTTGCCTAGGATTATTAACAGAATAAAGCAGTCAGGGAATCCATCACAGTTCTCACAAGGTGATTCTAAGCAGATTTCTCCTATAGGGTTAAATCGTGAGTTGCCTGAAAACCTAGAAATTACTGAAGTAGTTGCAGAAAAAGTTGTCGGAAACTGTATAGAAACAGATACAAAATTCAAAATTACTTCAGCAAAGGATATGAAAGCAGAGGATCTTAAAGCAAGACTTGCTATAAACCCTGATACACCATTTGAGGTTACAAAAATAGAAAAGTGTTCCTTTGAACTCACATGTGAAAAAAGTTTTGCTAGGGGAAGTATAGTAAATCTTGAATTAAGAGATAAAAACGGAAATTTTGAATATAGCTGGGCGTTTCAGACTATAGATTCGTTTAATATAAAGGAAGTTCTTCCGGCAGATAAAAGTGATAGCGTTCCTGTTAATACCGGAATTGAAATTATATTTTCAGCTTCTCCTGATTTAAAAGAAACTGACAAGTATTTTGAAATCAGCCCTGAAGTCAAAGGAGAGTTTAAGTCATATCGCTCCACTTTAGTATTTGTTCCTGATGAAAGTCTTAAAAAGGAGACAGTATATACAGTCAAGATAAGAAGCGGAATGCCATCACTGGATGGCACTGCTCTTGAAAATGACATGGAATTCCGTTTCAAAACGCAGAGTGATGAAAATTATATCTATTGTTATTCAGCAAACAAAATTTCTGAAACTTTTTTGCCCGGAGATCAGGCATTGGTTGAAATGTATAGTTCTCCTGAACTTTATGGAAATGATTTTACTGTAAATCTCTATCAGTATAATAATGCTGAAGATTATTACAACGCACTCAACGACTATAACAATAATGCAACATGGGAACAGGAATATAAATTTGATACAAAGGGTCTTTCCCAAGTGTATAATGTAACCACAGAATTGCAGATAGAAGATGGTGACGAATATTATACAAAAGCATTTCTGCTCCTACCTGATAATCTTGAAAAAGGATGGTATATTGCTGATATTACAACAACATTAGGTGACAGAACATTTCACATACAGAGACTTATTCAGATCAGTACGGTTTCAGTATATTCAGGTGTTCTTCCAAGTCAGGCAGTTTTCTTTGTAAACAATACTGAAACAGGTGAAGCTGTTTCATCTGCTGATATTAATATTAATCTGAATGGCAAGAACAAGACTGCCAAAACAGACGCTAAAGGTACTGCATTGATGGAAATATCCGAAGATGAAAGCGGCACAGCAATGCTTAAGATAACAAGCGGAAATGATACCTACATAGATTTGTTTGATTACCGTGAGAACGAATCTGACATGCGTGCGGATTACTTCACTTATGTCTATACAGACCGTGAAGAATATCTTACAACAGACACAGTCAAGGTTTGGGGACTTATTCTTCCAAGAAACAAGGATGTGAAACCTGTTCCAGAGAACCTACGCTTAAGATTTGGTTATGAAGATCTGGATTGCAGTGATGTTCCAGTTACTGTAAGCAGAAACGGTACTTTTACTGCAGAGTTTTCTTTCAAGAATCTGAAGAACACATGGGGAAGAAGCATAGCTCTTATGAGCGGTGATACATATATAAGCGGCAAGTATGTTTCTATAGATGACTATGTAAAGCCTACATATTTATGCGTTCCTGACGTACCTGAAAATGCATGGATGCCACAAAAAAATCCTGTCAAGGCTGGGATTAATATCTCATTTTATGACGGAACCCCAGCAGAAGGACTTAAGTTTTCAGTAAACGGATATGAAGGTGATATTGCAGATCCAACTGAAATTGTTACTGATTCCAAAGGTTATGCAGAATCATCTGTTACATTACAGGACAGCAACAGCTGGTATCCTTATGAATCAAGTATTAGTTTTTCACAGAGTGGCGTTGATAATAATTATCTGTATACGTATGCAAGCTTCCGTGCATTTCGCCGTGATATAATGCTTGAATCAGATTTCACCAGAAAAGGCGATGTAGGAAACCTTGAAGTAACAACGTCAATAATTGATAAAAATCTTGTTGAAAAGAATGAGAAAATTGAATGGGGTGACTATGACAAGTTCCGTGGTGCTCCTGTAAATACAGAAGTAAACGCTATTCTATATCATAGCTGGGAAGAAAAAGTCGAGGTCGGAAGCTACTACAATTATGTAGAGAAAAAGACACTTAAAAAGTACGAATATGTAACCAACACAGAAATGATATCAAGTTATAAAATCAATACCGTCAACGGCAAGGGGAATTTTGCAGATCTTCCTGTAAAAGATGACGGAACATACTGGATGGATTTAAGCTGGAATGACACAGAAGGCCAGCTGGTTGAGGACACAGTTTACTTATGGCATGGTTCAGACTACTATTACAATTACTATAGTGGATCCTATTATAACTTTAATACAGATAAGAGTGTTTTCACAGAGAACCAGACTATAAATCTTGCACTTAATAAAAATGGTCAAAAGGTTGATAACTTTGAAGGACGTATTTTCTATACAGTAAGCGGATATGAATTCTTATCACTTAATGTTTCTGATACTTCTGAATTTAGTCATACCATGACTGATGAATATATCCCTAATGTTAATATCACCGGTGCATACTTTGACGGAAAGCATGTATATCCTATAAGAGGCAGTTGGTATTATTACAGCTTTGATCCGTCAGAACGTGAAATCAAGCTTACAGTAACTCCTGACAAGGAGAAGTATGCTCCCGGAGATACTGCAAAGGTAAAGGTCAAAGCATGTGATATTAACGGAAAGGTTATATCTGGAGTTCCTGTATCTATCAGTGTAGTAGACGAAGCAGCATTTGCAATAGCTCCACAGAATGCAGATGCACTGAATGATATTTACTCAACATATTTTATACCTGATGTAGTGGCGTACTGCAGTTTTGTAGAACACACGTCTGAATTTAACGGCGGTGCAGAAAGAGGCGGCGGAGGCGATGATCCCGCAAGAAGAGATTTCAAGGACACGGCTGCGTTTATGGAAGCTTTGACGGACTCTGACGGCACAACAGAATTTACTGTTTCTTTACCTGATAACCTTACAACATGGCGTGCAACTGTTCAGTCAGCAGGTTATTATAGTGATAAACTTTATGCAGGCTCAACAAAAGTTCCTGTTATTGTAACTCAGCCGATGTTTATCAATCCAATAATTCTGCCGCAGTACATTGTCGGTGATGACATCAACTTCTCTGCTGTATGCAACGGTGAGGCATCAGCTAATGCAAATATTACGGCTCATGTAACCGGCGATAATACTGATATAACCCGTACTGCTTCGTCAGGAAAGCCTCTTGAATTTGGCAAGCTTCCAAAGGGTAGCTATAAAGTCCTCTTTACTGCAAAAAGCGGAAATAACTTTGATGCAATAGAACTGCCATTTGAAGTAGTTGACGCTGTTCTTGAAACACCTGTATTAAAGACATTTGATTTGTCGGAAGAGTCAATCAATATTGCTCCGCAGCGTTGGCCAGTAAGGATTAACTTCTATAATAATAAGTTTATCCTTTATAGTCAGGTTCTCAATGACCTTGCTTCATCAAGAAGTCAGCGCCTTGATATTAACATTGCACAAAGCTATGCTTCCATGCAGCTTGGATATATCGATGAAGAAACATATCTTAGTAATAATGTATATCTTGGTGATGGGGCTGCAAATTTACTGCCTTATTCTGAGCAAAGCTATGAATTAACTGCACTTATTTGTGCGGCAGCACCTGAACTTGTCAGCAGGGAAGAGGCTAAAAGCTTATTCTATAATGCACTTTCAAATCCTAATATTGATTCCAGTGATGTTGCAGCATGTTATTTAGGTCTTGCAGCACTTTCTGAGCCGGTACTCAATGATGTAAATACCCTTCTCTCTGACCCGCAGGGTTTTTCAGATAATGATAAGCTTATGCTTTGTGCAGCGCTTGCATATCTTGGCGACTATCAGAATTCACTGAAATATTACACTCAGTTCACTGGCAACATAAATATATATGAGAGCGGTAAACCCGCAGAGGTATATGCTTTTGTAGGAAGAAGTGCAGAAACATCAGGGGATACAACAAGGCTTGCATTGCTTACAGCATCAAAGCTTAATCTCCGTGAGTCTGAATTAATGGCACGTTTCCTTCTTAATAACAAGAAATACGATCAGACATATGCTCTTGAACTTATGACATATCTGAGAAACTATGAACCTAAGGATGAAGATAAAGCAAAGATTCAATACACATTCGACGGTAAAAAACAGACACTTGATATAGACACATATTTCGGAACATCACTTACATTCGGTGAGGAGCAGTTCAAGAATTCAAATATCAAGGTTACTTCGGGAAGTGTCAGTGCTACTGCATATTATACTGGGCACCTTGCTGATATTGAAACCAAGCCGACTATTAATGTAAGCAAGACTTATACATCAGTAAATGGAGATTGGAAGCCGGGTGAACTTGTCAAGGTTACAATTACAACAAGCAGTGTCGATAGAAAGTATTACACTATTGAAGACACGATTCCGTCAGGGGCAAGATTTGTTGAACTTGATTCAACTGATTATTATGCGGACAGAAGTGGGCAGCGGGTAAAAATATATGCCCATGACACCAATGAAATTGTGTATTACATCCGTCTTGTCAATTCCGGAGAATATATAACAGAAGAAGCATTTGTCTACAACTCAAAAAATAAATGGGGAAGCTCGGAGCGTGGAACGATTGTTGTTAATTAAAGTGAGAAGAGCAATTAGTACTTTTCTTTCAGTGGCGTTAATTTGTATTTACTGCTGTTCGTGCAGTAGTAATAGTAAATCTGATGACATTACATCTGTTCAGGAATCAAGTGAAATAACTACAGAAAGTAGTGTTACTGCTGACAGAAATTATGTCAGCTCCAGAAATTTGCTTGAATGCAGACACTATAATAAAAACGACTTTAATCAGTTTACCCTTAATTCGGAATGCTATGATACTAAAAAGTTGATAAGGTGCGGTGTAGTGCCGCACCACCTTCTTGCAGGGAATATGATTGCAGATTTTTTTAAGACTGCCTCAGAAAACAATCCCGATATTGAAACAGTTGTAATTGTTGCTACAATGCATGATCCTGAAAATGATAAGCTATGCACAACGTTGTCTGACTGGTCTGCACCAAACGGCATACTGAAAAACGATACAGACTTTTCACAGCGTTTCATTTCAAAGCTTGGAGCAGCAGAAAATGATGATATGCTTCAGACAGACCATTCCGCAGCAGGGCTGATTCCTTTTGTAAAGTATTATCTTCCCGAGGCATCAGTTTCTTGTCTGCTTGTGTCAGGAACAGCAGGCAATAATGCCTCCGATGATATATCTGAAACCTTGTCAGGGCTTTCAGAAGAAAAAAATTGTCTGTTTGTTTTTTCTGTAGACTTCTCACACTACCTTAATCCTGAGGATACACAACTTCACGATGAGGAAACGCTTGATGCAATACTGAATGAAGATTTTGACCGTATAACTAAGATGGATAATGCCAATATGGATTCTCCTTTATGTATATGCACATTTCTTAAGCTGTCAAATATACTGAATTGTGATGTAGCAAATCTTGATCACAGTAATTCTCTTAAGATATCACGTCTTCCTTATACACATTCCTCATTTGCAAATGGATTAACAAGCTATTTTATCTTTGCAGCAACCGAATAATTATATAGTATCAATAAATATCATTAAAACAGTGCGGCTTGTCTGTGTTTTAAGCAGGCAAATCGCACAATTTTACACAATATAACAAATCATTTGTACAAACCTAATAAAAGATAAAGTTAAGTTATTAAAAAAAGTCAGCAAACCGCTGAATAAGAAAAAACCTGTTGACAATGAAAGAAAAAAGTAATATAATAAACAAGCTGACCCACAGAGGGGGACCTCAAAAACGGGAAAGCGAAAGCAAAGAGAAACCAAGCCAAGTGAATAAAAATTGAAAAAA
>JAEZYS010000023.1 GCA_023418925.1 Bacillota bacterium | reverse complement strand
ACCTATGGAATTTCATTACGCCAATGTGGCGTGAAAAATTCCACCCTGCTGCTCAAGAGGGTGGAATTCACATACTAAATATTCTTTTGTTTTTTAGTCTGTCTACTTGACAGGGAGCGGATTATTTAAAGTACAGGGGATTTTTTTATTTTACTTGTTATCTTTAGCTCTGATTTCGTTACGTTTGATTTTACCACTTATTGTTTTTGGAAGTTCATCAACAAATTCAATAATTCTAGGATACTTATAAGGAGCGGTACTCTTCTTTACATATTCCTGAAGCTCCTTGACAAGAGCTTCATCTCCCTTATCCTTATACTGTTTTGTAAGAACGATTGTAGCCTTTACAACCTGACCTCTGATCGGATCTGTTGCACCTGTAACTGCAACCTCAAGAACTGAAGGGTGTTCCATAAGAACGCTTTCAATTTCAAAAGGTCCGATACGATATCCAGAAGCCTTAATAACATCATCCATTCTTCCTACATACCAGAAATGCCCATCTTCATCTCTCCATGCAGTATCTCCTGTATGATATAAATCATCATGCCATGATGAAGCTGTAGCCTCCGGATTCTTATAGTATTCCTTAAATAAACCAACATGTTTATTATTTTTTGTATGAACAACAATTTCTCCTGTTTCACCTGCAGGCAAGGATGCTCCGTTTTCATCAACAATATCAACATCATACAACGGAACAGGTCTGCCCATAGATCCAGGCTTAGGTGTCATACCGAATAAGTTTGCAACAAGAAGTACAGATTCAGTCTGGCCAAATCCCTCCATAAGCTTAAGTCCTGTGTATTCAAGCCATCTGTTGTATACCTCTGGATTGAGCGCCTCACCTGCTATTGTTGAATACTTAAGATTTGATAAATCATAATTTTCAACGCCTTCCTTAATGAACATTCTGAACATTGTCGGAGGTGCACAGAAAGAAGTAATCTTGTAATCCTGAATTTTCTTTAATATATCTGCAGAATGGAATCTGTCAAAGTCATACACAAAAATACAGGCACCGCAGAAGAACTGACCATACATTTTCCCCCACATGCATTTGCCCCAACCTGTATCGGAAATTGTAAGATGAAGGCTTGTTTCATCAAGGTGATGCCAATGCTTTGCAGTTACTATGTGTGCAGTTGAATAATAGTTACTGTGAAGAACCATCTTAGGGTAGCCTGTTGTACCTGATGTGAAGTACAGAAGCATATCGTCGTCAACCTTATTAGGAATACGTTCAAGTGTTTCAGGATATTTCTGAAATTCTTCATCAAAGCAGATCCATCCATCCTTCTTGCCTCTTACAATAAACTTTTCTTTGATACCATCATATTCCTCGATTGCATCTTCAATATGTTTAGTAACTTCACCATCAATTGTAGCAAATACATATTTTACTTCAGCAGCCTCAAAACGGTAGGTATAATCCTTTTTCATAAGCTGGTTTGTTGCCGGAATAAGAACAGCACCTATCTTGCACAGAGCAATTGTAAGAAACCAGAACTGATAATGTCTTTTCAGAACTGCCATTACCTTGTCGCCCTTTTTAATACCGTGAGCAAGAAGCATATTAGCAACCTGATTGGATTTTTTCATAAGGTCAGAATATGTGAATCTATGCTCCTCTCCTGCTTCATTAATCCAGATCATTGCAAGCTTTTCAGGTTCTTCCTTAGCAATTGCATCAATAACATCATATCCAAAATTGTAATTATCCGGAACGTTTATCTCAAATTTATTCAATATTCCGTTACTGTCAAAACTTTCATTGACGTACTTTTTATAAAAATCCTTCATTTGTATAACCATACCTTTCAGAGTTTTGTGATTTGCGTAAACAAATCGAGGTGACAACATTGCTGTTGCAAAAGAAACAAAACTTGTAGATTGAAAGATTTATCTATCAATCTTTAACTCCGTGCACATTACTTCTTGATCAGTATTGCCAAAAACTCACATTTCTCACCTTCAGCAGCAATCATGCCATGAGGGGTTGATGAATCATATATTACAGAATCGCCAGCCTTAAGAACCTTGATTTTTTCTCCGATAACTATTTTCAGTGTTCCTGAAAGAATATAGTCAAATTCCTGTCCTTCATGAACGGAAAGAGAAATAGGTTTTTCCTGTTCATCTTCACTGTAAGGAGCTATTACGAGGAATGGCTCAATATTCTTATCCTTGAACAGATATGCAAGGTGCTGATATTCAAAACCTTCACGTCTTTTGACAGGAAGTCCTGTACCCTTTCTTACAACACAGTATTTCTTAAGCTTAGGGTTTTCTCCTGTAAGAATTTCAATAATATCTACGCCGAAAATTTCTGCGCACTTGTAAATGAATGTAACTGAGAAATCCTTTTCTCCCTGTTCAATAAGAGTATAGTCTTCCTTTGAAACGCCTGTCTTTGCACAGATTTCTTCAACTGATACCCCAAGAATTTCTCTGAGAGCCTTAAGTCTCTCTGCAACTTCTTTAACGCTGTAATTCATAGCTTTAACCATTCCTTTCAATACAGATATTTTTAAGTCAATACTTGTTCCTTTTATTTCTGTCGCAAAAAATTATTTGTTCATGCTGTCAATGTAAGTTATTATATCAAGAGGATGTGAGGCAATGAAATCTGCACCGCTATCCTCTAGTTCTTTTCTTGTTCTGAAGCCCCATAGGCATCCGATTGATTTTAATCCTGCATTTTTTGCAGTAATAATATCAACGTTTGAATCCCCAATAAAAATGACTTCTTCAGTAGTTACAGAAAGTTCATTCATAATTATATATACACATTCAGGGTCAGGTTTTTTTGCTACACCCTCTCTGTTTCCGTATACATATGTAAATTTGTCTTTCCAGAACGCACTGACTATTTTCTTAGTAAAATTATCAGGCTTATTTGAAGCAACTGCTGTCATTATACCATTCTGCCAGAGTTTTTCGAGAAGTTGATTTATTCCATCGTAAGGTTTTGTCTTATTACAGTAATTCTGATTGTAGTAGAAATCAAACCTGCTCTTAACCTTTAAAATTGTCTCACTATCTCTGCAATTATCAGGCAAAGCACGTTCAATAAGCTTCTGAACACCATTTCCGACAAACATATTAAATTTATTAAGTTCATGTACAGGGAAGTCATTTTCAGTAAGAGCATGATTTACTGAGTCTGCAAGGTCGTCTATTGAGTTAATCAATGTTCCGTCAAGATCAAAAATTAATAATTTTATCATTTCCTAGAGCCTTCCAACAATAATACACTAATAATGTAATTATATCACAATAGGTTTATCATTTCAACCAGATTTAGTATTACAGATATACCAATTTGTTATAGAAAATATAATCTCAGGGAAACATTCAAACTTTGAACGCCTATGCTGCGATATGACTGATGAATATTTTCAATCCGATAAAGATAAGTATTATTCCTCCTGCTATTTCAGATTTAGCACCTAATATATTGCCAAATCGTCTTCCTATTATCACACCAGCAAGGCTTATCAGAGCTGTAACAGATGCAATAACTGCTGCAGAAAAAACAATATTTACTCTTATTACAGAAAGGCTGACTCCAACTGCAAGAGCGTCAATGCTTGTAGCAACTCCCTGAAACATAAGCATACCAAAGCTTAATTTTCTGTTGTTCTCCTCATTATTATAATCCTCATGAAGAGAATCATAAATCATTTTCCCGCCTATTGCAGCAAGCAGAACAAACGCAATAACATGATCATACTGTTCTATAAAGGAAGCAAAAAGCTGACCGACAGCAAAACCCATTGTTATCATTGTTCCTTGAAATAGTCCGAAAGTAAAGGGGTTGGAGATATATACAGAATTAAAGCCTTTCTTTATTGAAAGACCGTTAATAACCGAAACCGCAAATGCATCCATAGATACACCTATTGCAAGGATGAGAATTTCAATAATCGACATAAAAGCACCTCGTCTATAAAAATAAATGCCCGATTATTTTTCTACATCCCCGCTGTCTCTTACAATCTTGTTGAAAGAAGAGCAGAGTATTTTGCTCTGAACTGGTCAAATGTACCGTTATCAAGAGCGTCCCTGATTTTTTCCATAAGAGTATTGTAAAAATACAAATTGTGCATAACTGCAAGTCGTCCTGCAAGCTGTTCGTTTGCCTTGAACAAATGCCTGATATATGACCTCGAGAAATTCCTGCAAGTCGGACAATCACATTCCGTATCAATAGGAGAATCATCAATCTCATAACATTTGTTTGTTATGTGCATAACTCCGCTCCATGTGAAAATTGTAGCATGGCGCGCGTTTCTGCTTGGCATTACGCAGTCAAACAAATCCACTCCTCTTGCTACTGCTTCAATAATGTTTGTTGGTGTTCCCACGCCCATAAGATATCTTATCTTTTTCTCAGGCATAAATGGCTCAACAGCTTCAATTACCCTGTACATTTCCTCAGCAGGTTCGCCTACCGCAAGTCCGCCTATTGCATATCCGTCAAGATCAAGCTTTGCAATTTCCTGCATATGTTTGATTCTGAGATCATCAAATGTACATCCCTGATTGATTCCAAAAAGCATCTGCTTTTTATTAATAGTATCATGAAGAGAATTAAGCCTTTCCATCTCCTCCTTGCATCTGTAAAGCCATCTTGTTGTTCTTTCACATGAGTGTTCTGAATATTCATGTGTTGCAGGATTTTCAACACACTCATCAAATGCCATAGCTATTGTTGAGGCAAGATTTGACTGAATCTGCATACTTTCCTCAGGACCCATGAAAATTTTACGTCCGTCAATATGTGAATTGAAGTACACGCCTTCTTCCTTTATTTTACGCAGCTTGGCAAGAGAAAATACTTGAAATCCACCGCTGTCTGTAAGAATTGGCTTTTTCCAGTTCATAAATTTGTGAAGTCCGCCCATTTCTCTGATAACCTTATCAGAAGGACGCAGATGAAGATGGTATGTGTTGCAGAGTTCAACCTGGCATTTTAATTCAGCAAGGTCAAGTGAAGATACTCCCCCCTTGATTGCAGCGGCAGTTCCTACATTCATAAAGCAAGGCGTCTGGAATGTTCCGTGAACGGTTTCAAAACTTCCTCGTCTTGCCTTTCCTTCTTTTTTTATAAGTGTATACATGAAATTACTCCTAAATATATATTACAGTTATTTATTATCAAAACCATGGTCAGCAATAAACATAGAATCACCGAAGCTAAAAAATCTGTACTTTTCTGCAACAGCCGTTTTATATGCGTTCATTGTGTTTTCATATCCCATAAATGCCGATACAAGCATAATCAGTGTACTTTCAGGAAGATGGAAATTTGTTATAAGTCCGTCTATAAGCTTGAATTTATATCCCGGATAAATGAAAATATCTGTGTATCCGTCATGCTCCTCAATCTTATCATAGAAAGTAGCAACACTTTCAAGTGTTCTGCATGAAGTTGTCCCCACAGAAATAACTCTTCCGCCATTTGCTTTTGTTTCATTTATAAGTTCCGCTGTTTCCTTTGGGAGATGATAATGCTCGCTGTGCATTTTATGGTCAAGAATATTATCCTCCTTGACAGGACGAAATGTTCCAAGACCTACATGAAGAGTTACATAGCCGATTTTAATACCCTTTTCCTGAAGCTCTGCAAGCATTTCCTCTGTAAAATGAAGCCCTGCTGTCGGAGCAGCAGAAGAGCCAAGCTCCCTTGAATATACTGTCTGGTATCTTTCCTTATCTTCAAGCTTTTCAGTAATATACGGCGGCAAAGGCATCTGTCCGACATCCTCAAGAGCAGTAAAAAAGTTTCCTTCACATTCAAATTTTGCAATACGATTGCCCTCATTTACAGTTTCAATGATTTCTGCTTTAAGCCGTCCGTTTCCAAAAGAAAAACGTGAACCAGGCTTTGCTTTTTTACCAGGACGGACAAGGATTTCCCAGAGCTTGTCCCCTTTCTGTTCAAGGAGAAGAAATTCTATGAATGCACCTGTTCCCTCCTTTTCGCCGTAAAGACGTGCAGGAAGAACACGGGAATCATTAAGTATAAGCAAATCACCTTTATGAAGGTAATTGCATAAGTTATAGAAATGGCTGTGTTCAATTTCTCCCGTTGTTCTGTCAACTGCCATCATTCTTGAGGCGTTTCTCGGATAAACAGGCGTCTGCGCAATCAGTTTCTGAGGTAGATCATAGTAAAAATCAGATTTGAGCATTATTTTAGTTTCCTTTCGTAAATCTACCAATTTATTTATTGAATATTATTTGTATAGCAAGCATATATTTCTGCGTATAATAAATTATGAAAAGCTATTGACAAAATAATATAGGCGTGATATATTTAAGTTAACCTAGATAGAGGTGCGGTAACGATTAGTACCGGCTGACAGACTTGCCATGTTTTATGCAGCCGCAAAAGGCAATACCGCCGAAGGTTTGAAATTGGCAGATTCAATCCTGATTGTATGTTAAACAGGCATGCAATTGTCATCATTTGTATGATGGAGTGCTATCGGCAATATGTTTGACATAATGTCAGTATTTCTATTATATATTATGATGAATCGGTTTGCAACCGATTTTTTTATTTTTCTAAAAAAATGTAAAGGAGTTATCAAAATGAAACAGTACAATGTAGGTATCATAGGCGCTACAGGTATGGTAGGGCAACGCTTTGCACTCCTCCTTGCTGAACACCCATGGTTTAATGTTAAGGTTCTTGCAGCTTCACCAAGAAGTGCAGGCAAAAAATATGAGGATGCAGTAGGCTCAAAATGGGCAATGACCTCCCCTATTCCTGCAAACCTGAAAGATATGATTGTCCTCGATGCAACAGCAGATATTGAAAAGGTTGCTTCTGCAGTTGATTTTGTATTCTGCGCTGTTGATATGAAGAAAGATGAGATCAAGGCTCTTGAAGAAAGATATGCAAAGGCTGAATGCCCTGTAGTATCAAACAACTCTGCTCACAGAAACACACCTGATGTTCCTATGGTTGTTCCGGAACTCAATCCTGAACACATTGAAATCATCAAGGCTCAGAGAAATCGTCTCGGAACAGAGAAGGGTTTTATTGCAGTTAAGTCAAACTGCTCACTCCAGAGCTATGTTCCTGCTCTTCACCCACTTATGGATGAATTCGGCGTTGAAAGAGCTCTCGTATGCACATACCAGGCTATCAGCGGTGCAGGTAAGACATTTGAAACAATGCCTGAAATCATTGATAACGTTATTCCATATATCGGCGGTGAAGAAGAAAAGTCCGAACAGGAACCACTCAAGATCTGGGGTAAAATTGATGGTGACAAGATTGTCAATGCTACAGAACCTTCAATCACAGCTCAGTGCTTAAGAGTACCTGTTACAGACGGACACACAGCTGCTGTATTTGTTAAGTTTAAGATGAAGCCTACTAAGGAGCAAATGCTTACAGCATGGAAGAACTTCAGAGGCGTTCCACAGGAACTTGACCTTCCATCAGCACCAAAGCAGTTCCTTAACTACTTTGAAGAAGATAACCGTCCACAGGCTAAGCTTGACAGAATGCTTGAAAACGGTATGGCTGTATCTATCGGAAGACTTCGTGAAGATACACAGTATGACTATAAATTTGTTTGCCTTTCACATAACACATTAAGAGGAGCAGCAGGCGGTGCAGTTCTTATGGCTGAACTTCTTGCAGCAAAGGGTTATTTTGACTAATTGAAATGATAATTAGCGTGAAAATACTTTTCACATAGTTATTAGTTCCTTTTGTACAAATAAAAAAGTAGAATTTTGCTTTGCAAAACCGTAACAAACAACAGAAGGGAATGGAGATTTCTATGAAAAAGACTGTATTTACAGGTGCCGGCATTGCTATCGTCACCCCAATGAATGCTGACGGTTCAATTAACTATGAACAGTTTGGCAAGAACATAGATTTTCAGGTTGAAAACGGCACAGACTGCATCCTTGTATGTGGAACTACCGGTGAAGCTTCAACCATGACGGATGAAGAACATATCGAATGTATCAGATTCGCTGTTGAAAGAGTAAATCACAGAATTCCTGTTATGGCAGGAACAGGCAGTAATGATACAAACTACGCAATAAAGCTTTCACAGGAAGCTGAAAAGCTTGGTGCTGACTGTGTTCTTGTTGTTACTCCTTATTATAATAAGACGTCACAAAAGGGACTTATTGCACATTTTACAGCAATTGCTGACAGTGTAAACATCCCTGTAATTTTGTATAACATTCCTCCTAGAACAAACATAAATATTTCAATTGATACATTTGTTGAATTGTCAAAGCACCCTAATATTGTAGGGGTCAAGGAAGCAGGCGGAAGTGTTACTTATGCTGCAAAGATAATTGAAGCTTGCGGTGACGACCTCTATGTTTACAGCGGTGATGATGCGCTCACAGTACCTATGATGTCAGTTGGCGCAAAGGGTGTTATTTCTGTTCTTTCTAACATTATGCCAAAGGAAACACATGAAATATGCCAGCTTTGTCTTGATAATAACTTTGCTGAAGCAGGAAAGCTCCAGCTTAAGTACCTTGAAATGATCGACAACCTTTTCTGTGATGTAAATCCTATTCCTATAAAGGAAGCAATGAACATCATGGGAATGAATGCAGGTACCTTAAGACTTCCTCTTATTGAAACAGATGACAGCAAAAAGAAGATTATTGCCGATTCTATGAGAAAATTAGGTTTGATTAAGTAATTGACTGGGTACAAAGTGCATAAAATATTATGTACTTTGTACTTTTTCATACCTGAAAGGAATGATAAAATGACCAACATTGCAATTTGCGGCGCAAACGGTAAGATGGGCAAGGTTATTGCTTCAATAATTGCTGACAGAAACGATTGCAAGACTATTGCCGGAATTGATATCAATACAGAAGCTTACTCTGATTTTCCTATATATTCTGCACCACACCTAATGATGGAAAAGCCAGATGTAATTATAGACTTTTCTCATCCGTCTGTACTTGAAAGTGTACTTGATTACTGCCTTTCAACAGGAACAGCTGTTGTTTTTGCGACAACAGGATATAATGAAGAACAAATTTCAAAGATTAAGAAAGCAGCTGATCAGATTCCTGTTTTCTTTACATTCAATCTTTCCTTGGGAATAAATCTTTTGATTAATCTTGCTAAAACTGCTGCTGAACTTCTAGGTGAACAGTTTGATATTGAAATAGTTGAAAAACACCACAACCAAAAGATAGATGCTCCAAGCGGAACTGCAATAATGCTTGCTAATGCAGTTAATGAAACACTTGACAATAAATATAATTATGTTTACGACAGACACTCACAGCGCAAAAGACGTGAAAAAAGTGAAATTGGTATCCACTCTATCAGAGGTGGAACTATTGTCGGTGAACATGATGTAATCTTTGCAGGAAGAGATGAAGTTATTACACTTTCACATTCAGCTACTTCAAAGGAAGTATTCGGAGTTGGTTCTGTCAGGGCTGCTGTTTTCCTCAATGGAAAAAAGGCAGGCCTTTATGACATGGCTGCCCTTGTTGAATCCACAATATAATTAAGAAAACCGCTGATTACTTAATTAACCAGCGGTTTATACTGTAAGCACATATGCAACATTCACTGCATATGTGCTTTTATTTTACTGCTTTTTATCGCTGACAACATGTACATCAAGCTGATTATACGGAATTATAATATCATTCATATCAAATTCAAGCTTGACCTGTTCAATTATATCATAATATACTGTCCAGTAGTCATTTGAGTTAACCCACACTCTTGTTATAATATTCATTGAACTTTGAGCAAGTTCATTTAATCGGATAGTAGGTTCAGGTTCCTTCAAAATAAGATTATGCTTGTCTACAACATTCTGTATTATTGTAATTGCTTTTCTGAAGTCATTATCATATGATATTCCAAAAGAAAAGTCCACTCTTCTGCGTTCTTCCTGAGTATAGTTTACAATAGTTGCACTTGAAACAGTACCATTCTGAATGAAAATTACCTTATTATCTGCGGTTGTAATCTTGGTACTTAAAATTGTAATATCATCAACAACTCCTGAAATGCCATTAACTTCAATATAGTCGCCAACCTTAAATGGCTTTGCAAAAAGTAGTATGAATCCTCCTGCAATATTTGATAAACTATCCTGGAGTGCAAGACCTACCGCAAGTCCTGCTGCACCAATTACAGCTATTATAGAACTCATAGGAATTTGCAGTATTGACAAGGTAATAATTAAGGTGAATGCATAAAGCACAACCCTTACCATTGATCTGAGAAATCCATGCACAGTTTTATCAAGCTTGCTTTTCTTCAATCCCCTTGTAAGTATTTTCAGTACAATTTTATTAAGGAGTGTTCCAATAATAAATATAAGGACCGCCAAAAATATTGTAGGAAGAAATGATACAAGCTTTTCAAAAAGTGTTTCAATCAAACCAGGATTCAGATTCTCTGAGGTTACGTCAATGATATCTTTCATAATATTTAAATTCAAAGCATTACATCCTCTCACTTTGTTTCTGTATAAATATAATTATATCTTTTTTCATATTTCTAAATATTAAGGAAATTATAACATAAACCAGTTAATATGTTAACACACATAATGTACTATAATATGTAATAATGTTCAAAAAATATATTTTATGGAGATTTTACAAAAAACATCTTGCTTTGTGGATACAAATATAGTATAATAAACTAGATATTGATTTAAAAGGAGTTTTTAATCATGGGAATGCAAATGGATATCGGCTATGTCTTTTCTGTTGTAATAACAGGACTTACTGTAGTGTTCTTGGGACTCATTATTCTTATTCTGTTTGTTTGGCTTCTTGGTAAATTTTTTGATTTTATCAAGAATGATTCAACAAAAAAAGAAAAAGTTGATGTAACAAAATCAGCACAAAAAAAAAATGCTGATTCACCTGTTCAATCAAGAGCAGTCTATGACGGAATAGATGACGAGATAGCAGCTGTTATTGCTGCAGCAGTTGCTGCAATGTCAGACGGAGACACAGTTTACGCAATTCGCAGTATAAAAAAATCTGGCAGACATCAAAGAAGAACAACCTGGGGATTGGCTGGAATCTGCCAAAGTACAAGTCAAATTTAAAAGGGAGCTGTATTATCAATGATATCTAACTTTCTTGAAACACTCAAGGATCTATGGATGACATCAGGTTTGTATAACCTCACATGGCAATCATGTGTAATGATTCTCATCTCATTCATTTTTATGTATCTTGCAATTAAGCATAAATTTGAACCACTTTTACTTCTTCCGATTGCATTCGGAATGCTTCTAACAAACCTTCCTCTTACAGGAATGTACCACCCTGAATTATTCGATATAAGTAATGGCAATTCAATCGATTTCGGAAAAATTCTTCATGAAGGCGGCCTTCTTGACCTGCTTTATCTTGGAGTTAAGCTTCAGATATTCCCGCCACTTATCTTCCTTGGCATTGGTTGTATGACCGACTTCGGTCCGCTTATTGCTAATCCAAAGAGCTTCCTTCTTGGAGCTGCTGCACAGGCTGGTATCTTCCTTACATTTATTGGCGCTGCATTCCTTGGATTCACCCCTCAGGAAGCAGGTGCAATTTCTATCATTGGTGGTGCTGACGGCCCGACTGCTATTTATGTATCAAGTAAACTTTTAGCTAAGGGCGGTTTTGACGTTGATACAGGTACTATTGCTCTTGCAGCATATACTTACATGGCGCTCGTTCCGATTATTCAGCCTCCGATAATGAAGCTTCTTACAACAAAGAAAGAGCGTGCAGTTGTAATGACTCAGCTCAGAACTGTCTCACAGACAGAAAAGATTATCTTCCCTATCGCTGTTACAATTATTATTTCGCTTCTTGTTCCATCAGCTGCTCCACTCGTTGGTATGCTTATGCTCGGTAACCTCTTCAAGGAAAGCGGCGTTGTAGACAGAATCTGCAAAACAGCTCAGAATGAGCTTATGAACATCATCACAATATTCCTTGGTGTTTCTGTTGGTGCTACAACAACTGCGGATAAGATTATTAACCCAAAATTCGGCGGTGTAATTTTACTTGGTGTTTTTGCTTTTGGAATTGGTACTGCTACAGGTGTTCTCTTCGGAAAGCTAATGTGCCTTGTTACTGGTGGTAAGGTTAACCCACTTATCGGTTCAGCAGGTGTTTCTGCTGTTCCAATGGCTGCCAGAGTATCACAAAAGGTTGGCTCACAGGAAAATCCAACAAACTTCCTTCTCATGCATGCTATGGGACCAAACGTTGCAGGTGTTATCGGTTCAGCAGTAGCTGCCGGTGTTCTCCTCAGCATAATCCCATATTAATGGAAACCTGAATTTTATACGAAAGTGTAATTCTAAAAAAAGCCCTCTGGATTCTTATGAATTCAGGGGGCTTTTTTAAAGATTGAATGCTAAACTTAATCTTTATCTTTGCTTTCAGTTTATTTATGAAGATTAATAAAATACTTCATTATTTCAGGACCCTTTTCAATGACAACACCGGTTTCAGCTGCTGTTTTTTCATTGAATGTATCCTTGCCGCACACCTTTACACCCTTTGTATAAATGAGGAATGGAACCATATCATTTGTATGTGTCTTTAACGCAAGAGGTGTCGCATGGTCTGGCAGAATAATGATCTTGTAATCATCATACTTTTCAAGTTCTGGAAGCATACGTCCAAGAATGTCCTTATCAATTATTTCAATAGCCTTAACCTTGTTTTCAATTTCATTTCTATGTCCACATTCATCAGGTGCTTCAACATGAATATAAACAAAATCCTGCCCGTCTGCAAGTTCCTTGATTGCAGCATCTGCCTTGCCCTTGAAGTTTGTATCTATGTAACCAGTAGCACCTTCAACATCTACAACGTGCATATTTGCAAACTTGCCAATACCTTTAAGAAGGTCTACTGCAGAAATCATTGAACCATTTAATCCGTAATATTCCTTGAAATCCTTAAGCTGTGCTCTGACACCTTCGCCCCAGAACCATACACAGTTTGCAGGACGAAGTCCTCTCTTTATTCTGTCTAGGTTAACTGGATGATTCTTTAAAAGCTCAACGCTCTTTTTCATCATATCATAAATTTTTTTAGCATTTTGATGTGCAGGAATATATTCAGTAACCTTTCTTCCTGTGATATCATGAGGAGGAGTAAGAGTTCCTACATCAAGTGTTCCCTTATGCCAGATAAGACAATGCCTGTAACTGACACCACTATATAATGTAAATTCATCATTATCAAAATGTTCAGCAAGATACTTTACAAGGATATCAGCTTCAGCTGTTGAAATATCATCAGCACAATAATCTACAAGTGTTTTCTGTGAAAAATCATCTTCATCAGAAACTGTAACAAGATTACATCTGAATGAAACATCATCAGATTTCATATCAATTCCGATTGAACCAGCCTCAAGCGGAGAACGACCTGTATAACAAACAGCCGGATCGTATCCAAGAACAGATAAATTAGCAACATCTGAACCTGGTTTCATTCCATCGGCAACTGTCTTAACAAGGCCTATAACAGAATCCTTTGCAAGCTTATCCATATTTGGAGTAACGGATTTACTCATCGGAGTTTCTCCACCAAGCTCCTCAACAGGATAGTCAGCCATACCATCGCATAACAGAACAACATACTTCATATTTATTTTCAAGTCCTTCACATTATTTTATATAAAAATAATATCATAATTCAATGATAATTACAAGTTTTTTTCTATTTATCAGATAATTTTATTATTTTTAATTGAGCATATTTAACAAAATAACTATAATTTACATAACATGACTAATTATAATTTTGAATAATAATTTAAAGGTTTGAAATAATAAGTTACGTAAAGGAGTGATAATTACTATGAATAAAAATAATCAAAACAACCAGAATAAGAACAACCAGAATAATCAGAACAACCAGAATAATCAGAACAACCAGAATAACCAGAATAATAAAAACAATAATAACAAGGATAATAATTTCTAATTATTCTCCTAATATTCTGTTATTTATAGGTTAAGTCAAATGGTCGGTAAGTGAAAATACCGACCATTTGATTTTATAATATTATAATGTTATAATTTGAGTAACTCATGAAAGGAAAATGATTATAAGCAGAAATATGGATAAAGAACTTTTTTACACTGTATGCAGTAAAATAATAAACAGTGAACATAAATATAACGGTATAGGTACATATGGAGAGAAAACAATTCATGCTGTACTTAAAAGCTACTTTGAACCTTATGATGATAATCACGAACAAAGGACTGGCAAATTTGTTGCTGATATAGTCGGAGAAAATGGTATTATTGAAATTCAGACAGGAGGATTTGACAAGCTTCGAAACAAACTGAAAGAATTTCTTACAGTAGCAAAAGTAACTGTTGTCTACCCTATTCCTCATAACAAGTGGCTGATTTCTTTAAATTCAGAAACAGGTGAAGCCGGACGCAGAAGAAAATCTCCGCATACCGGTACCATTTACGATGTATTTCCTGAATTATATAAAATAAAGCCTTTTCTCAATGATGATAATTTCAATCTGTGTCTTATACTTATTGATATGGATGAATACCGATGTTCACCTGAAACCGCTGGACTTAAAAGAGGCAGAAGAAAAGGATACACAAGATATGACCGTATTCCTCTTGAACTGGTAGATGAAATACATTTATGCGATAAAAGCGATTGGCTTATTTTTATCCCAAATGGTCTTTCTGAAGAATTTACAGCAAAGGATTTCTCCGCACAAGCAAAAATACATATTTCTGATGCACAGCTTGCTTTGAACATTCTTTCCCATATGGGCATTGTAATCCGTATTGGCAAAAAAGGAAATTCTTATATTTATATTGTTAATTCTGATAGCTGTCCTCAATAGCAGCATTATATCTATCCTCAATAACAGCATTTTCAGCAGCATATAAATCTGCAAATTCCGTCATATACTTCCAATATCTTTTCGGCATTAGAGTCATTCTGCATTTTGGATTGTATCTTTCTTCAATACCAATAGTATCATAAAATGATTTCCACAAGTTCCTGTACATTTTCTCGTTTTCATCAGCAGCAGGCATAGTAAGATTATCGACCGGAATTATCTCGGTTTTAAAATCATAGTGAATGAGTGCCATGCCATGGGTTTTGTCATAAATCATAAATGACTCCCTGCGGAATCTGTCAGAAAAATGAGCAGAAATCATCGGAAGCACAATATTAAGAGGCTCTATCTGCGCTGTCATAACGTTATTGTATTCGGAAAATCTTATGAACTGCTTATATCTGTGACTTTCACGTTTAAGATGATTGACAGCCTTATTAAGTTCATAGACGGTATCATACGAAAGCATTTTCAAAACTTTGTCGCCATATCTAAACCCCATATACAAAAACCGCAGAATAAGAATTTCCTTTTGTGGGTGGCAAGTCAGAAAGGACAGCTTAATCAACTCGAGAGCATCCTCACAGATTTTATCTCGAACCGACCGGGAAACTCTATCAGCCTTTTCCGAGTCTGTTTCAACATTTACAACTGAAAACAAAGTGCATTGTTCTGACTGTGCTGAAACTATTTCGGACGGAATCTTTCTGCTGTAATAACTTTCAAAGACACAGCACAGCAATCCTTCATATGTCCCATCATATAAATAAATTAAATCTGTCCCGTCAGACATTTTGCATAATCCTCCATAGTTGGCTGCGTATTCTCATTTGTAAACAAGGACATCTGTTCATAATCATCTTTAAGATACAAACCGTTCTGCTCAATACCTTTTACAACGCTTGCAGACATAAGCTGCCTCATTACTGCAGTTTCAGTAAACTTCAGACCATCCATCTGCTTTCCGTTGCAAAGAATAAAATACACTGCCCTTTTCAGAACAACTCCGAGCTTTTTCAGGTCACTATAATCAAGTATACCAACTTTTCTTGCAGTCATGATTTTTCTTGCAGAAATAACGCCTATTCCCGGAACTCTGAGCAGCATTTCATATGGAGCACGGTTGACTTCAACAGGAAACAAATTCATATTATGGATTGCCCAATTACACTTCGGGTCAAGATATGGATTAAAATTCTGATTCTTGTCATCAAGAATTTCTTTTGCTTCAAAGCCATAAAATCTTAAAAGCCAGTCTGCCTGATAAAGCCTGTGCTCCCTTAAAAGGGGCGGTTTAGTATCAGAAGAAGGCAAAAGCTTCTGGTCGCCAACAGGAATATATGCGGAATAATACACTCTTTTCAGGCTATATTTCTTATACAAGGCCTCTGACAATCGTAATATCTGAAAATCACTGTCAGGAGTCGCACCAATAATCATCTGTGTACTTTGACCAGCAGGAGCAAATTTTTGCGCATGCTTGTATTTGACAATTTCAGTGGAATTTTCTTTGATTTTAGTTGTAATCTGATTCATAGGCAACAAAATCGAGTGTTTGGATTTATCAGGTGCCAATGCAGCAAGGCTCTGCTGTGAAGGAAGCTCAATATTAACGCTCATTCTGTCAGCAAGCATACCAAGTCTTGAAATAAGTTCGCCGTCTGTACCTGGGATAGCCTTTGCATGAATATAGCCATTGAATTTATATTTATTTCTGAGAATAGAAAGAGTTTCAATAAGCTGTTCGCAGGTATAATCAGGATTTTTTATGATGCCTGAACTTAAAAAAAGCCCCTCAATATAGTTTCTCTTATAAAAATTTATTGTAATATCTGCAAGTTCATCAGGAGTGAATCTTGCCCTCGGAACATCGTTACTTCTTCTGTTTACACAATACTTACAATCATACTCACAATAATTTGTAAGCAGAACTTTAAGCAGAGAAATACATCTTCCATCAGATGCAAAGCTATGACAAAGTCCGATTGAAGCTGCACTGCCAATACCATCATTAGAACCGGAACGATCAACTCCACTTGAGCAACATGAAGCATCAAACTTAGCAGAGTCAGATAATATCTTTAGCTTTTCCATCAGTTCCATATTAATCTCCATTCCTTAATACTATTTATTCTGATTCTTCGATTCTAAATTCATGTTCTTATTTTGCCCAAAGAAATAAATAGCTGCGTGAAAAGTATTTTCCACAATATTGTTATGTCAAATCGCACAAATCAAACGTATGTTTATATTATAACAGAACAAAGGTTTTTTGTAAAGAGGTATTTTCAGAAAAAATAAATTTCCTAGCTATATAATAAACACAATCATAAATATTATAAAACTTGATTTTTTACAATAAAAATGGTACCATCAGTCTCACAACTGGGTACCTAAATTAAATATATGATTATTTAATAACATTGTTCACATATAATACACTTACTGAAATCACGGTTCAGCAAGTCCTTTTTCATTATATAATAGTATACTCTGCCTCCATCACCAAAAGTAAGAAACATATCTTCATTGAGTATAGAATCCAGCTGAAACAACAACACCCATTCCTTCGAGGATTTAATAAACTCAATATACTGTTCCTTTGTAAATTGAGAATAATTGGTCTTGATATTTTTTCTTAATCTGTATTCCAATTCACAGTCGGACAAGTTCTCCTGCTGGGTACAATCTGCATACCCCAACAGTTTTGTTACACTTTCATCATTTTCTGCATCAGGGAAATATTTCTTAACAACAGAGAAATAATCATCTTCATCAACATAATCCTTATCAGTATTGAAAAAAAGATTAAACTCCTCAAAGTTTGGTACACTTTCCCTTAGTTTATAAGTCAAAGCAAGTTCGCCAAAAATACAATTTTCACGATAATCATCAGGATACTCTCTTGGAAAAACAGAATGAGTTTCAGGATAATACATTACTTTATATTCATTTTCCATTCCACCTGTCATGCTTCCGTCTCCTTTAAAGTTGTAAAAGAAGTAAAGAATACCCTCGTCAGGCAAAAGTGAATCCTTATCATACTTACTTATTTCAGCACAGTTAATCTGAAAAAAAAAGGTCAAAGGTTCTGAATCATCAGTATAAGGCCATTTAAAATCCTTATAAACATGCGGCCTTCCCCCGAATTTAGACATCCCCAGACTTACAGGAACTTTTCCATCATAATCAAAAACACATTCAATAGAATCTTTAATAAGACGATTTACATTTTTCTTTACAATTTCAATTTGTTCAGAATTATCATGTTCAATAGCTACTTCATTTAAAATTTCATCTTTTATATTTTGATTAGTGTTTCTATGCAATTCAATGTTTTTTCTTAATTTCCGAGTTTGTATAAGAAAATCCTCCGAATCAACAGAAATATCAAAATTGTTAAAATCACATTCTATTTTTTTAAACACATCTATATATTCATCAGCTGATTTAGCAAACTTATTTACTGACCAGTTCATGTCTTTTTGAAGTTTTTTTGCCCTTTTATCAGAAATAACTCCGTTCTTAACACCTTGCTCAAATGATCTTATCATGGATTCCGCCACATCCTGAGGCATACCGAATAATTCAACCATATCTCTTATTTTGGAGAAGTCATAATTACCCATAATAATCCCACCCCTTATAATGTTGTTTATATTATGTCATATTATTTTTATTTTGTCAATAATGCTACAAAATTTTGCAAATATTGTTTTTATAAAAATAGAATGATTTTTAAGAAACATCGAGATAATGAGCAAAATCAAGAGAATTAAAGAGATTGTGGGATATATATTTAAGAAACGGCATTTTTGCTCTTGACATGCTTAAGATAAAGAGATATAATAAATATCGTTGCGTCAGACCATAATTTGCAGTATGAGTAAACGAGTTGCAATGTATTTGCAAATGAGTCGGACAAATTAATTTGATTTACAAGGAGAATGACTATGTCAACTTATATGCCAAAGGCTAATGAAATAAGCCGTAAATGGTATGTGCTTGATGCTTCAGGCAAGTCTCTCGGAAGAGTAGCTGCTCAGGCTGCTGCTATCCTTCGCGGCAAGCATAAGCCAACATTTGCTCCACATGCAGATTGCGGAGATCATGTAATCATTATCAACTGTGCAGAGGCAGTGCTTACTGGTAAGAAACTTGAACAGAAAACATTCAAGTGGCACACAGGCTGGATTGGTGGACTTAAGGAAATCAAGTACAGCGATATGATGCAGAATCAACCTGAAAGAGCAATGGAAATTGCAGTAAACGGAATGCTCCCAAACAACACTCTTGGCAGAGCTGCTTTAAAGCGCCTCAGAACATATGCTGGCGATACACATGAGCATGCAGCACAGAAGCCAGAAAATTATGAGATATAAGGAGGCGGCTTAGATGTACGAATCAAAACAGCAGTATTTTTACGGTACTGGCAGAAGAAAACATTCAGTTGCCAGAGTAAGAGTTTACCCAGGAAGTGGTAATATAACAATTAATGGCAGAAATATTGATGATTATTTTGGCCTTGAAACACTTAAGCTTATAGTTAGACAGCCTCTCGCTGTTACAGATACAATGGATAAGTTTGATATTGTCTGCACTGTTGCAGGCGGTGGTGTTACAGGTCAGGCTGGTGCAATCAGACATGGTCTTTCAAGAGCACTTCTTCAGTACAATGCAGAAACACGTCCTGTTCTTAAGAAGGCTGGATTCCTTACACGTGACCCAAGAATGAAGGAAAGAAAGAAGTACGGCTTAAAGGCTGCTCGTCGTGCTCCACAGTTCTCAAAGCGTTAAAGAATACTTTACGCAAATGCCTGTTTTACGGGCTTTATACCATCTCAAATGTCGTTTTGGTGTTTGTTTGGTGTTTATTTAGTAAAAACTTACCGCCATTGAATTTCTTCGATGGCGGTTTTGTGTTTTTACAGAATAAAGTTAATAGCGTATATTGCTTAATAACTATGCATTACTCGCCGTCATTACTCGGTCTATAATTACACTCAGTTCCCTCAGTGAGTTCAAATATAATGGTTTTCTCATTTGCGATGTAATAACCTTGAACCCTGTAACGGCAATCACTTTTCCAATCATTGCCCATTATCGCCCTAACTATTTCTGTAATATTCCTATTTGAGGTACTTAGCGTGTTCTTCTGTTCGCCCTTTGGCTTAGAAAACGGCACAGCACGGCTTTCGTTTCCTTTACAAGCACGGATAGCGAAAACCTTGTTATCCTTGTCCACGGCGTATTGAACGAATTGCGGATAGCCTAAATCGTCAAGAACACGTTTCGTAAATGTAATTCCATTGACATTGATATAAATGTCAGGGGTTGCGTTTGTAGTGATGTCAAGTACCTCAAGATTAAGATTTTTAAATTCGATAGCTATAATTATTTCACCTTTCGTTTTCAATATTGTTTAGTGAGCGCAGAATATTCAGAAACTGCGCTCGTTCGAATTTTGTCCAAGAAGCGTTAAGCAAATAAAAGCCTTGTATTACGCCGTTCTTGGATTTTGTTGCAATAACACGCTTCGGAACGATTTTAAGAGGGACTTTATTCGCTAATCGTCTGCGCTCGTTGTATGAACGCAGCAATTCCTGTGTCTTGTTCCACTTTTCTCTGCTTATTATTGCATCGTGATGGTTTTCAGTAAAGTACATCGGCAGAAAATTTTTGTTTTTGACGGATTTATGCGTAAGAAAATTTTTGGTGTACGTCTTTTGCATAAGAGCGTCACCGCAATATTTCTCATTTGACAGAATATTACGAATAGTACCCGTTCGCCATTTATATAGTTCTTTAGGCGTTTTGATACGTTCTTCAGCAAGTGCCTCTGCAATTTGTTCAAAGGAAGCACCCTCAATAAAACTATCATAAATGAACCTTACGATGTCTGCTTCAGCGTCATCAATTTTAATTTTCCCGAAATGGTCACGGTAGTAACCCAATGTGTTTATAACGGAAAACTTATAGATACTGGACCTATGTCAATAAAGTAGACACAAAAAAAGCGAGAAATTATGCAGTCAAAGCGGCCTTGTGAACAGCATCAGGAGTCCTGAAATTGAGACTTCCATGAACACGAGTCCTGTTATACCAGAATTCAATG